>NZ_DASPLU010000001.1:0-99187 GCF_035627415.1 Vitreimonas sp.
GAGACGCCATCCGTCGATGGCGGGTTGCGTCGGAGCGGATACGGCCTGGTGTGAAGAGGCGCGTCCGCATTCCATCGTGCAGGAGGCGAGCCGCGGCGACGCGGCGTTCTACAACTCCTCCTCCCAAGCCGGGAAAAACGATCGGCGAACGGGGCGCGCGAAGCGCGCGGCGTTGGTTGGAGACAACCGGCGCATCCTAAAGAGACTACTCAGCGCGGATCGCGCGCCCCGCCTCCCATTGGGGGGATTGGGTTTTGGGGATTGGGAGCGGCGGCGCTGAACACGCGCGCGCTGAACGTTGTCGCGCGTCCCCAATCCCGAACACCCAATCCCCAATCCCGACTACGGCTTCAGCCGCGCATTCACCTGCTTCCGGAACGTCTCGCCATAGGGCGGGCGCATCATCGCAAGCAGTTCGCCGCTGATCTGACGATAGACCGCCTTCTCATGGCTGAACTCGAGGAAGCCGCGATGCCCGTGATAAGCGCCCATACCCGAAGGTCCGACGCCGCCGAATGGCAGATCGTCTTGGGTCACGTGGAAGATCACGTCGTTGATGGTGACGCCGCCCGAATGCGTGCGCGCGAGCAGCGCTTCGCTCTCGGCGCTGTCGTCGCCGAAATAATAGATCGCCAGCGGACGCGGCCGCGCATTGATCTCGGCGATGCTTTCCTCGACCGCGGTGTAGGTGCGGATCGGCAGCACCGGGCCGAAAATCTCCTCCTGCATCACGCCCATCTCGTCGGTCGCGCCGACGATCAAAGTGGGCGGAATCTTGCGGTGCTCCTGCTGGCTGAAGTCCTCGTTCGCCGGATTGATCTCGACGATCTCGGCGCCTTTCTGCTTCGCATCGCTGATCAAGCCGCGAATGCGATCGTAATGACGCTGATTGATGATCGCGGTGTAATCGCCGTTGTCTTTGATCGTCGGATACATCTTGGCGACGGCGTTCTTGGCTTCGTTGACGAAGCCGTCGACGTTTTCCTTCGGCGCCAGCACGTAATCCGGCGCAAGGCAGATCTGGCCGGCGTTCATGGTCTTGCCGGTCATCACCCGAGCGGCGGTCTTGGCCATATCGGCGCTGCGGCCTATCACGACCGGCGATTTGCCGCCGAGTTCGAGCGTCACCGGCGTCAGGTTGTCGGCGGCGGCGCGCATGACATGGCGGGCGACGTTGGTCGCACCCGTGAAGATGAGATGATCGAACGGAAGCCCGGCAAAGGCGGCGCCGACATCGGGTCCGCCGAGAATGACGGCGATCTCGTCTTCGTCGAAATAGAGATCGAGCGTCTGCGCCATCAGCGCCGAGGTCGCCGGCGTGAACTCGGACGGCTTCAGCATCACCCGATTGCCCGCCGCCAGCGCGCCGGCGATTGCGTCGAACGAGAGCTGCACCGGGAAATTCCACGGCGAGATGATCCCGACCACGCCCTTGGGCTGGTAGCGCACCTCGGCCCGCGCGCCGAACACGGCCAAAGCCGCCGGCGTCACCTTGCGCTTCTGCGGCTTCATCCAGGTTTCGAGATTGGCCCGTGCGCTTTTCAGCGGATTGATCGCCCCGGCGATATCCGTGAGCATCGTCATGTCGCGCGAGCGCGCGCCGAAATCGGCGTTCATTGCCTCAACGAAATCATCCTTGTGCGTCAGCAGCAGATCGATGCAACGCGTGAGCCGGTCGCGCCGGAGGCGCTGATCCGGCGGGCCCTTGGCGATGTTGGCGCGCTTCTGGATGTCGAGGATCGCCCGCATGCGGGCCTTGGCTTCCTCGATTTCAGGATCGACGGGCTTGTTCATGGGCGGCGCTCCCTGCATGGCGACGCCAGCTTAGCCCCTGACGCCCACGTAAGCGCAATTACCAAATTATTTCCGACCGGGCAGCCGAATTTACCACTCGTCCATATCCTCGCTCGTAGCGTCCAGATGAGGCCTCAAACGGAATCGCGGCGCGTGACCGAGCAAGAGACATTGATGAAGGGCCCTGGCGGCGAAGCGGTCGCGCAGGAGACGCTGGACTTGATGCGGCTCCATGGCGTGCCGCCGACCAGCGACAATTACGAGGTCTGGCTGGCCTATCGCCTCGGCCGCAACGCCGCGCTCCGGGAGGCGATCGACTCCCGTATAGCGGGCGGCGACAGCTTCACGTCCGAGTTCAATGCGCAAATTCACGAGCGATTCTTCACCGGGCTTGGCGCCTCGGCCCAGATTCTGCTGACCGGCGAGCAGATCGCCCGGGACCTGGGCCAGGTGCTCTCGCTCCTGAAGCAGACCGAAGAGAAGAGCGGCAGCTACGGCCGGACCCTGGAAAGCGCAGCGACCGATCTCAACAGCGGCCTCGGGCCCGATCAGATTCGCCAGGTGGTCTCCAGCCTCGCCGCGGCGACGCTCGATATGGCCAGCCACAACCAGCAACTGAACCAGCAGCTGCAGCGCTCTTCGCGCGAAATCGAAACGCTGCGGGCGAGCCTCGAATCGGTGCGCGTCGAATCGCTGACCGACAGCCTCACCGGTCTCGCCAATCGCCGCATGTTCGACGAGACGCTGCGCATGCGGATCGACGAAGCGCGGGCCCAGCGCACCGAAATCTGCCTGCTGCTTTGCGACATCGATCATTTCAAGCGCTTCAACGACACCTGGGGCCATCACACCGGCGACCAGATCCTGCGCTTCCTCGCCAGCGCGCTGCAGGCGCACGCCCGGCCCGACTTCCTGGTGGCGCGCCACGGCGGCGAGGAATTCGCCGTGATCATGCCGCGCGTGAACGCCCGCATCGCCGCGCAGACGGCCGAAGCGCTGCGCGCCGCGATCCAGGCCAAGCGTCTGCGCCGGCGCTCGACCAACGAAGACCTAGGACAAGTCACAGTGTCCGTAGGGATAGCGCGGCTACAGCCCGGCGATACGCCACAAGGCCTCGTCGAGCGCGCCGACGCCTGCCTCTACGCCTCCAAGCGCAACGGCCGCAATCAGGTGACGACCGACGCCACGCCCGTGCTTTACGTGGCGTAGCGCTCTCCCCAGGGAAATCTATCCTACAGCCCGCGAGCGCTGTTAAGCTCCGTCCCCGCAGCAGAGCGGAGATGGGCGATGGCGTACGGCAAGATCAGGTACGAACTTGCAGACGGCGTGGCACTGATCACTTTGGCCGATCCCGCGACGTTGAACGCGATCTCCGTCGAGATGACCGACGAGCTCACGGACGCGTTCACGCGCGCCAGCGCCGAAGCGCGCTGCGTCGTGCTCACCGGCGAAGGCCGCGGCTTCTCCTCCGGCGCCAACCTCGCTAGCGGCGCCCCCCCGCTCGATGCAGACGGCAAGCCCGACCTCGGCATGCGCCTGGAGCAAACGTTCAATCCTTTCGTCGGTCTGCTTCGCGATCTGCCGATTCCGTACGTCACCGCGGTGAACGGCGTCGCCGCCGGCATCGGCTGCTCGTTCGCGCTGCTCGGCGATCTGATCGTCGCCGGCGAAAGCGCCTATTTCCTCCAGGCCTTCCGTCGCATCGGCCTCGTTCCCGACGGCAGCGCCACCTATCACCTGCCGCGCATGATCGGCCGCGCCCGGGCCATGGAAATGATGCTGCTGGGCGACAAGATCCCCGCAAAGACCGCTCTGGAATGGGGCCTGGTCAACCGCTGCGTGTCCGACGCGGAGCTGTTGCCGGTCGCGAAAGCGCTCGCGACAGAGCTGGCGAACGGCCCCAAGGCGCTCGGCTTGATCCGCCGCCTGGCGTGGGCTTCGCTCGACAACAGCTGGGACGAGCAATTGCGCGCCGAGCGGCAGGCGCAGCGCGAGGCCGGCCTCTCCGAAGATTTCCGCGAAGGCGTGCAGGCTTTCTTCGCCAAGCGGCCGGCCAACTTCAAAGGGACTTAACCGCGACTTGCTAGCCTCTCCGCATGCAAGAGTTGGCGTGGCTGCTGGAGCCGATCCGCATCTGGCTGGAAGGCGGCACGTGGGCCGAGATCAAGGCGTCGCACGGCTTCCGATCGCTGGCCGTGCTCGCCGCCATCCTGCTTCCGTCGACACTGATCGTGCTCGGCATCGGCGGCATGTCCGATTGGCGCAGCACGCCGTTGGCTCGTTGGCTCGGCGTAGCGCAGGAAGACCCGGACACGGGCTGGGCCGAAAACGCGCGCGACCTCGACAAGGACGGCACGCCGGATTTCTAAGCCTTGCGCTTCCGCCTCGGTTTGGCGCCGGCTTTCGCCTTCGCCACCGCGAGCGCCTTGCGGCCCCAGCTTGCGGCTTCGTCGGCGTCGTCGAGCGCGGAGTCCGGCAAACGCCAATAGCCCATCTCGATCTTCTCGCCCGCACGCGGACCGTTCTCCGGCGTCCACACGAACGGCCCGCTGCCAGCCTCGCGCAGTTCCGCCTTCAGCGTGTCATCGGCCTTGAGATAGATCACGTCGTCGGCCAGCAGCAGGAACATCACGCCGTCGGCGTAACCGCCCGCCCCACCGAACATTCGCTTGATCTGCACCGGCGCGACGCCCTCGAACAGCTCGCGCACGAAATCGTGGAAGCTGTTTTCGGCCATCGATCAGCTTTCCAGCTTTGCCGGTTCGATGGTGACGCTCTCGCCGCAGCCGCAGGCGTCGGTCTGGTTCGGATTGCGGAAGACGAACCGCGAAGCGAGCCGCGTCGTCTCGTAGTCGATCACCGAACCCAGCAGGAACATCACGGCGTCCGCCTTCACCAGAATGCGCACGCCCTTGTCTTCCACCAGTTCGTCGAACGCCTCCGGCGCCTCGGCGTAGTCCAACGCGTATTCCATCCCCGCGCAGCCGCCATTGACCACGCCCACGCGCAAATAGGGCTTGCCGCCTTGGGTCATGATCTCTTGTACGCGCGCTGCGGCGGCGTCGGTGAGCGTCACGATCTTTGGTCTCGGTCGTCTGGTCATGTCAGAGCATATTCAGTTCGAGTTTGGCCTCATCGCTCATCCGCGCCGGCGTCCACGGCGGATCGAACACGAGGTTCACCTTGGCGCCTGTAACGCCCTTCACCTTCCGCGCCGCAGCCTCCACCCAGCCCGGCATCTCACCGGCCACCGGGCAGCCCGGCGCCGTCAGCGTCATCTCGAGATCGACGAAACCTTCATCGTTGATGTCGACTTTATAGATGAGACCCAGTTCGTAGATGTCGACCGGGATCTCCGGGTCGAACACGGTCTTGAACTGCATCACCAGATCGTCGGTGATGCGGTCGAGTTCCGATTGGCTCATCGCCGACTGCGGGGGAGAAACAGCGCCGTCCATGGTTCCTAGCTCAGAAGCTTCCTGGCCTTGTGCAAGGCCTCGATAAACACATCGACTTCATCGATCCGATTGTAGCAGCCGAAGCTGGCGCGCGCGGTGGCGGTGACGCCGAGCCGCTTCATCAGCGGCTGGGCGCAATGATGCCCCGCCCGCACGGCGACCCCCTGGCGGTCCAGGATCTGCGCCACATCATGCGGGTGCGCCCCCGCGACCGAAAACGCGATGATCGCGCCCTTGTCCGGCGCCTGGCCGTGCAGCTGCACCCAGTTGAGGCCGCGCAGCGCGTCCATGGCGTAGTCGCGGAGCGCCGCCTCATGCGTCTCGATCGCGCCGCGGTCCTGCGCCTCGTACCAGTCGATCGCGGCTTTGAGGCCGATCGCTTCGAGGATCGGCGGCGTGCCGGCTTCGAACCGATGCGGCGGTTCATTGTAGGTGACCCGGTCCTGCGCGACGATGTCGATCATCTCGCCCCCGCCTTCGAACGGCGGCAGCGCGGCGAGACGATCAGGCTTGCCGTACAGCACCCCGATGCCGGTAGGCCCGTAGAGCTTGTGGCCGGTAAAAGCGTAAAAATCGACGTCGAGCGCCGAGACATCGACGCGCATGTGCACCGCCGCCTGACAGCCGTCGAGCAGCACCGGCACGCCCTTGGCGTGTGCGAGCCGAACGACCTCAGCCGCCGGCGTCTTCGCCGCCAGCACGTTCGACATGTGCGTGAGCGCAACCATCTTCGTGCGCGGACCGATCAGCGCATCGAGCGCGGCAAGATCGATATTGCCGTCGTCGTCGACGTCGAGCCAACGCAGCACCGCGCCCTTGCGTTCGCGCAGCATGTGCCAGGGCACGATGTTGGCGTGGTGTTCCATGACGGAGACTACGATTTCGTCACCGGGCTGAACGTCGAGGCCGGCGGCTACGATATTGATCGCCTGCGTGCCGCCCTTGGTGAAGACGATGCTGTCGGGACTTGCTGCGCCGATATAGCGCGCCACCGTCTGCCGCGCGGCTTCGAACGCATCCGTCGTCTCGTTCGCCAAGGCGTGCAGTCCGCGATGCACATTGGCGTAGCTGCCGCGCATGGCTGCCGCCATCGCCTCGATCACGGCGTCCGGCTTCTGCGCGCTGGCGGCGTTGTCGAAATAGACCAGCGGCCGGCCATGAACGCTGCGCTGCAGTATCGGGAAATCGGCCCGGATCGCCTCGACATCGAATGGGCGCTTGATCAGGGGCGCGTTCATGCGGCGCCCCCGCTCAGCCAGGCGCGGATGCGCTGCGTCAGTTCGCTGTGCACGTCCTCAGGCAGCGAATTTGGAATCGCTTCAACCAGGAAGCTCTCGATCAGCAGCGCGCGCGCTTCGGCCTCCGGCACCCCGCGCGAGCGCATGTAGAAGAGCGCGCGCTCGTCCAGCCCGCCCGCCGTGTTGCCGTGTGCACATTGGACGTCATCGGCATGAATCATCAGTTCGGGCTTGGCGAAGATCTCGGCCCCTTCCTCCAGCAGCATGCCGTGATGGTACTGGCGCGCGTCCGTCTTCTGCGCGCCGCGCTCGACGACAATTTTGCCCTGAAACACGCCCCGCCCGCGCTTGCGGGCGACGCCCTTGATGAGCTGGCGCGTTTGACCGCCGACTTCGCGGTGATCGATCACCGAGGTGAGATCGGCGTGACGGCCGCCGTTGCAGAGATAGAGCCCGTTCAGCTCCACCTCCGCTTCTGCGCCTGCGACGTCGACATGGGTTTCGATTCTGGCAAGCTTGCCGCCTTCGGCCAGAACGAACTGGCGGAAACGTGCGCGCGGCGCGAGATGCACGCGGCAGATCGAGAGCGTCACCGCGTCCGCGCTCTGCATCACAACCCGCGTCAGCGACCCGCCTTCGGCGACGCCCCATTCGCTGGAACTGGCGAGGGTCGGCTCGCCGCGATCCAGGCGCTCGACCACAAAACGCTGTTCGCCCGCCGCCACCAAGCCCCGTTCGGTGCTCGGCGCGAGGCGCTCGATGATGTCGCGGCCGTCGCGCAGCAACGGCGCTTCATCGCCCAGCGCGGCGCGCAGGTCGGAGTACTTCCACGCCTCGACACGGCGGGTCGGAATAAGGGCGAGATCGCTCACGCCGCCCTCAGGTAGCGGTCATAACCCTCACGCTCGAGTTCGAGCGCGAGGTCCGGACCGCCGCTCGCCACGATGCGGCCGCGGGCCAGCACGTGTACACGGTCCGGCTTGATGTAATCGAGCAGCCGCTGATAGTGCGTGATCACCAGCATGGCGCGATCGGGCGCGCGCAAGGCGTTGACGTTTTCGGCGACGATCCGCAGCGCGTCGATGTCGAGACCGGAGTCCGTCTCGTCCAAGATGGCGAAGCGCGGCTGCAACACCGCCATCTGCAGCGCTTCGAATCGCTTCTTCTCGCCGCCGGAGAAGCCGACGTTCAGGGGCCGCTTCAGCATTTCCTGATCGATCTTCAGCGCGTCCGCCTTGCTCCGCAGCAGCTTCAGCAACTCCGGCGCCGGCATCGGCGGCTCGCCGCGGGCGGCGCGCTGGGCGTTCAGAGCGGCTTTCAAGAACGCGATCGCCGACAGGCCCGGAATTTCTACCGGATACTGAAACGAAAGGAACAAGCCCGCCACCGCGCGTTGCTCCGGCGCCAGCGCAAGGAGGTCGCTCCCCGCGAGCGTCGCCGAACCGCTGGTCACCTCATAGCCGTCACGGCCGCTCAGCGCGTAAGCGAGCGTCGACTTGCCGGACCCGTTGGGGCCCATGATGGCGTGCGTTTCGCCGGCGGGGACCGAGAGCGAAAGCCCCTTGATGATCTCGGCCTCGCCGACCGTAACGTGGAGGTCTTTGACTTCAAACACGCGAGTTCGCTTTCTTGTAATCGGCGACCGTGCGCGTCTTGTCGCCCTTTGCATTCGCAACCGTGATGAACCAGCCCGCGGACACGAACGCGGTGACGGCGAACACGACCGATCCCCACATCAGATCGCCGCTCGCGCCCATCCAGGCAAACGCGAAGCCGCCGATCAGCAATGTGAGGACGAACACGCCGGCCGCGACGAAGCCCTTCCAATGCACCGGCGCAAAGGCATTGCGCCGGTCGCCGACCGGAAAGCGCCGCGCGAACCAGTATTCGGGCCGCGCGCTCATCATGGGCAGAGCCCCGTCGTCCATTCGCCTGGCGTCGCGCCCCGCGCGCATTGCATGCGGCGATAGGCGTTGGTGGGATACCAGCCGTCCGGCTCGCGGCGGAATTCGACGCGCACGTGGCCGGCGGAAACGGAATCATCCGCCAGCCCGGTGCGAACGATGTCGGCGATCGCGCCGTCGCCTTCCTCGCGAACGGTTAAGTGCACGCTCGAGCCTTCGGTGACTTCCGGTCCGAGCAACGGATCGAGCGCTTCCATGACGCTCGGCGCCCCGAAGACACCGACTTCGCTGGGCTCGATCGCGGTGAAGAGATCGTTCGGCGCGCCCAGGAGAGAAGCGTCCACCGGCGGCAGCTCCTCGCGTTGCGCTTCGCCAGGGACGCCTTCGTCCTCGGGCGCCGTGATTGCGCTGCCGTCGTCTTGATCGCTCGGCTGGCCCTGGCCGCATGCCGCCAATGTCAGCGCCATCGCCAAAGCCGCGAGGCTGTTTCGCACCAGTCTCATCCCACACTCCCCTCGAGGCTCACTTCCAGCAGCTTTTGCGCTTCGACCGCGAACTCCATCGGCAGCTTCTGCAGCACTTCGCGAACGAAGCCGTTGACGAGCAGCGCGACGGCTTCCTCCTCCGGAATGCCGCGCGAGCGCAGATAGAAGAGCTGATCGTCCGATAGCTTCGTCGTCGTCGCTTCGTGTTCAAATTGAGCGTCCGGCGTGCGTGTTTCGACGTACGGAACGGTGTGCGCAGCGCACTGATCGCCGATCAACAGCGAGTCGCATTGGGTGAAGTTGCGGGCGCCTTTGGCCTTCGCGTGCGCCGAGACGAGGCCGCGATAGGCGTTCGACGAGCGGCCCGCTGAGATGCCCTTGGAGATGATGCGCGAGCGCGTGTTCTTGCCCAAGTGCACCATCTTGGTCCCGGTGTCGGCCTGCTGGCGGCCGTTGGTGACTGCGATCGAGTAGAACTCGCCGACGCTGTCGTCGCCGCGGAGGATGCAGCTCGGATACTTCCAGGTGATCGCCGAGCCGGTTTCGACCTGGGTCCAATTGATCTTCGAGCGCGGACCGCGGCAGTCGCCGCGCTTGGTCACGAAGTTGTAGATGCCGCCTTTGCCTTCAGCGTCGCCCGGCCACCAATTCTGGACCGTCGAATACTTGATCTCGGCGTCTTCGAGGGCAACCAGTTCGACGACGGCCGCGTGCAGCTGGTTCTCGTCCCGCATCGGCGCGGTGCAGCCTTCGAGATAGGAGACGTAAGCGCCCTTGTCGGCAATGATCAAAGTGCGCTCGAATTGCCCCGTGCCTTCCGCGTTCATGCGGAAATAGGTCGACAGCTCCATCGGGCAGCGCACGCCAGGCGGCACGTAGACGAACGAGCCGTCCGAGAAGACGGCGCTGTTCAAAGTGGCGAAGAAGTTGTCCGAGGTCGGCACCACCGAACCCAGGTACTGCTTCACCAGCTCCCCGTGCTCGCGGATCGCCTCGCTCATCGAGCAGAAGATGACGCCGGCCTTGGCCAATTCTTCCTTGAACGTCGTCACCACCGAGACGCTGTCGAACACGGCGTCGACCGCCACTTTCGGCGCACCTTCGACGCCGAGCAGCACTTCCTGCTCGCGCAGCGGGATGCCGAGTTTCTTGTAGGTCTCCAAGATCTCGGGATCGACGTCGTCGAGGCTCTTGTACTTCGCCCCGCTTTTCGGGGCCGCGTAGTAGCGCGCGGACTGATAGTCGATCGGCGGATAGTTCACGAGCGCCCAGGTCGGCTCGTCCATCGTAAGCCAGCGGCGGAACGCTTCCAGCCGCCAGGTGAGCATCCAATCCGGCTCACCCTTCTTAGCGGAGATGTATCGCACGATCTCTTCGTTCAGCCCCGGCGGCGCGAGCTCCTGTTCGAGTTCGGTGACGAAACCGTGCTTGTACTTCTCCGCTTCCAGCGCGCGCGCAGCGGCGACCGTTTGCTTGTCGATGGTATCCTTCACAGCGCTCGTCATGCCGCCGCTCCTTGCAGCGACCGGCGCGCAGCGATCTTGTTCAGCGCCAGCAGCACTTCGTCGACGTCCGTTTCCTTTGATTCATGACCGAAGCTCACGCGTAGGGCGCCCTTGGCCAAATCCGGCCCGACACCCATGGCTGCGAGCACGCGGCTCAACCGCACCTTGCCTGAAGAGCAGGCGGCGCCGGAACTGATCGCTACGCCCTCCAGATCCATGGCGATCACTGCGGTTTCGGCATTGAGGCCAATCAAAGCGAAGTTCGACGTGTTCGGCAGGCGCAGTGCGCCGGCGCCGAATACGACGCTCTCGCCCGGCAGGCCGGCCTCGAAGCGGTCGCGCAGCGCACGCACGCGCGCCGCTTCCGCAGCCATGTCTTGCAGCGCCCATTCCACGGCGACGGCGAAGCCGACGATGGCCGCGCCGTTCTCGGTGCCTGGCCGACGGCCGCGTTCCTGCCCGCCGCCGAAGCGGGTTGTCACGAACGGCGCGCCAGGGGCGAGAACGAGTGCGCCCGCGCCCGCCGGGCCGCCGAGCTTGTGGCTGGAAACGACGAGATAGGTGGCGTCGAGATCGCCGACGCTGACCGGGATGCGGCCGAACGCCTGGGCGGCATCGACGAGCAGCAGCGCGCCGTGCTCGCGGCAGAGCGCGGCGACGCGCGCAATCGGCTGAATGACACCCGTCTCATTGTTGGCCAGCTGCAGCGCCAGCAGCGCCGGCTTGGGCGCCTCCGCCAACAACGCGGTCAATTCATCGAGCTTGATCACGCCGTTTTCATCTGCCGGCGCGATATGGTCGGCATTGAGCGCACGTTTGGCGTGCTCGTACACAGCGTCATGTTCGACAGCGGAGACGATCAACGACGCCGCGCCGGAGCTCGTCAGCGCTAGTTGCAGCGCCTCCGAGGCGCCGCCGGTGAAGACGATGTTCTCGGCCTGAGCCTCCAGCGCGGCTGCGATCTTCTCCCGCGCATCCTCGATCATCGCCCGCATGCGGCGGCCGAATGCATGCACGGACGAGGCGTTGCCGCCGAGCGCCAGCGCGCGCGACATCGCCACCGCCGCTTCCGCTCGGATCGGCGCGCCGGCATTGTAGTCGCAATAGATCGGCGTCTTCGTCATCAATCCTATTCCGCAGCGACGCGCGCGCTGCCGTCAAAACGCTGCTCCAGCACGTCCGCCAACGAGACCGAGGCCAGAAAGACCTGAATGCGATCGCCCATCTCCTGCCAGAGGCCGTGGGCGATGCATCGGCCGCTGCGGCCGAGGCAGCTCTTCATCGAGCCTTCCTCGCAGCGTGTGGCTTTGATCGGCTCGTTCACGGCGGCGATGATCTCCGCCACGGTGATGGAATCGGAACCGCGGGCGAGACGGTAGCCGCCTCCTGGTCCGCGGACGCCCGCGACCAGACCAGCTCGACGCATGCGCGCAAAAAGCTGCTCCAGATAGGAGAGCGAAATCTCCTGGCGCCGCGCCACTTCCTGCAGCGGTACGGCCCGCGCGTCGCCTCCATGCAGCGCAAGATCCGCCATCGCCATGACTGCATAACGGCCTTTCGAGGTTAAACGCATGCCGATCCCTTCCCGCGCCCTCGCACGCCCCCAAAATCATGCTAGAAGCCGCCCCCTTCGGGGGCAGGCGATCCTAGCTGTCAGCTAGGATACCCGAGTGTTTTGGTCAAGAATTAGCGGCCGACGATAATCAGGCCGGCTGGGGTCGCATTGAATGGCAGAAGTGATTTTCCCGGGCGCGGCGGGACGCGTCGAGGGCCGGTACCAGGAGCCGTCGCGGGAAGGCGCGCCGATCGCGCTCATCCTGCACGGCCATCCCCGCGCCGGCGGCTCGATGCAGGATCGGGTGACGGTGCAGCTTTACAAGCTGTTCGCGGATAAAGGCTTCGGCGTCCTGCGCTTCAACTTCCGCGGCATTGGCCGCAGCCAAGGCGTGTTCGACAACGGCATGGGCGAATTGTCGGACGCCGCCTCGGCGCTCGATTACCTGCAGAGCATGAATCCCAACGCCGAGCAGTGCTGGGTGGGGGGCTATTCGTTCGGCGCCTGGATCGGACTGCAATTGCTGATGCGCCGCCCGGAGATCGACGGCTTCATCGCCGTCGCCCCGCCGGCGAACCACTACGACCTCTCGTTCCTCGCGCCGTGCCCTGCGTCGGGCGTCATTATTTACGGCACCCGCGATAGCGTGACGACGGCGCAGGATATGGAGCGCGTGATCAGCCGCATCCGCACGCAGAAGAACATCAAGGTCGACAGCGCCCCGATCGAAGGCGCCGATCACTTCTTCCGCGGCCGCGATCCGGGCGAAGATCATCTCGCCGACGTGGAGCGGCTGTCGCGCGAATACCTCGAGCGGCGCCTCGCGGCGCCGCCGAGGCCGCCGACCTCTAAGCGCTGATTACTCGCCGCTGCGCAGGAACGCCGGCTTTGGCCCGTGGGAGAACCCCTCCGGGCCAGATTCCTCGCGCTCTTGGCGCGGCTGACGCTCACGGCGCGGCTCGCGAGCTTCCCGCGGTTCACGCTGTTCGCGGGGCTCTTCGCTCCGCTCGCGGCGGAACTCGCCTTCGCCGCGTTCTCGGCGCTCGGCCCGCTGCTCGTCGCCGCCTTCACGTCCTTCGCCGCCTTCGCGCTCGCCCTCTGGGCGGAAGCGGTTGCGGCGGCCTCGGCGGCGCCGGCCTTCGCCTTCGCCGCGATCGAATTGCTGCTGTTGACCTTGCGGGAAATCGACGTCCGGCTGTTCGCCACTTTCGGCGGCGACGGCTTCGCCACGCTCGGCGGTTTCGCTCTCGTGCGCACCCTCCTCATCGCCCTCGAAGTCCTGCTCGCCGGCGAAACGGTCTGCTTGAGGCGGCGGGGCCGCCGGCTGCATTTGCCGCACCAGACGGAAATAGTGGTCGGCGTGCTGGAGATAGTTCTCGCTCAGCACCCGGTCGCCTGACGAGGCGGCGTCGCGCGCGAGCTGCAGATAGCGCTCGTGAATGTGCGCAGCCGGGCCCCGCACTTTGGTGTCCGGGCCGCTGCTCTCCATGGTCCGGTTCGGATTGTTGCCGTGCTGATGGCCGCCGCCACCACCACCGCCGCCGCCCGGCCTACGGCCGCGGCCACGTTGACGCTTCATGGAATGTCCACCGTGCATTCTGTGGTCCTGTGAGGTCCGCCTGAAGGGGGCGCCCGAAGGTGCCCGCGCCCTGCGCCTTGATTTCAAAAAGCCTAGTTGCTTTGCCAACTCGCCCGTTCGTCGGGCCGTTAGAGCCGGCGCCTGCGCCGCGTTCCTGTCCTGACCTCGTGCTGAGGAAGCCGCGGCGGCGTTCGGAGCGCGCCTGCCATGGAACCAATGCCGGTTCAGCCCCTTGAACCCGTCGGCCTTCGATTCCGATAAAGAACGTAATGCGCCCTGCGACCCAATCCAAGGGTTTTTTCAGAGCCGGCGCTCATGCCGCACGGCGGCCGGCGACGACCCGGGCGATGCCGGCGAGATCGAGCCGCGGCGTCTCTGTGGCGAGCCCCCCGGCCTGGGCCAGCGCCTGAACCGCGTCCGCCTGTCCTCTTCCAACTTCAAAGGCAAATGCCCCGTAGGGAGCCAGCAAGCGCGGCAGCGCGGCAATGATGATGCGGTAGGCGTCGAGACCGTCAGCGCCGCCATCGAGCGCCGGTCGCGGCTCGAAACGAGCGACTTCGGGTTCCAGGCCTTCGATGTCGGCCGTCGGTATGTACGGCGGATTTGAAACCACCAAATCGAACGTATGCGCGAGCCCTTCGCACCAGTTCGCGGAACGCAGTTCGAGGCGGTCGGCGAAGCCCAATTTCTCGGCGTTGCGCTTCGCCACTGCGAGCGCGGCGTCGCTGATGTCGACCCCCACGCCGGTGGCGAACGGGCGCTCGGCCAGGATCGCGAGTAGGATCGCGCCCGAACCGACGCCGAGATCGAGGACGCGGGCGCGTTTATCCTTCGGCAAAATCTCCAGCGCCGTCTCGACCAGCAACTCGGTTTCCGGCCGCGGCGAGAGCACGTCGGCGTTGACCTCGAGATCGAGCGTCCAGAACGCCTTGCGGCCGAGAATGTGGCCGATGGGCTCGCGGTCGAGGCGCCGCAGCGCGAGCGCTTCGACGGCGGCCACTTGCGCATCGCTCAGCGAGCGCCGCGGATCAGTCACGATGTCGAGCCGCTGAACCCCGGCGCCAGCTTCGAGCAAGAGCCGCGCGTCAATCACGGGCGTATCGACGCCGGCGGCTTCGAGCCGTTTGCGCAGATCCGTCCACAGCGAGACGAGCGTCGTCACGCCTCCTCCTCCAGCGCCGCCAGCTTGCGCGCCTGATCCTCCGCGGCGAGCGCGTCGAGGATTGGTTCGAGGCCCGAGCCGTCGATCACTTCGGGCAGATTGTAAACGGTGAGATTGATCCGGTGGTCGGTCACCCGGCCTTGCGGGAAGTTGTAGGTGCGGATGCGCTCGCTGCGGTCGCCCGAGCCGATCTGGCCTTTGCGTTCGGCCGCGCGCGCCGCATCGCGTTTTTCGCGCTCCAGATCGTAAAGCTTCGCCTTCAGCACGTTCATCGCCTGCACCCGGTTCTGGTGTTGCGACTTGAGCTGGCTGACGACGACGATGCCGCTCGGCACGTGGGTGATGCGCACGGCGCTGTCGGTTTTGTTGACGTGTTGTCCGCCCGCGCCGGACGCGCGCATCGTGTCGATACGGATGTCCTTGTCATCGATCACGACGTCCACATCGCCCTCCGGTTGCGGCAGCACGGCCACCGTGGCGGCGGAGGTGTGGATGCGCCCGCCCGCTTCCGTTTCCGGCACCCGCTGCACGCGGTGAACGCCGCTCTCGAACCGCAAGCGGCCGAACACGCCCTTGCCGCTGACGCTGGCGACGGCTTCTTTCACGCCGCCAATGCCGGTCTCGGAAATGTCTTCGAGCTCAAAGCGCCAGCCGCGGCGGCTGGCGTAACGCTGATACATGCGCAAGAGGTCGCCGGCGAACAGAGCCGCTTCCTCGCCGCCTGTGCCGGCGCGCACTTCGATAATGGCGGAGGCGCTCTCGTCCTTGTCCTTCGGCGCGAGCAGCAGGAGGGCGGCGCGCTCCAGCTCCGGCAGCGCGTCCTTGGCGGCCTTGAGCTCTTCCTCGGCGAGCGCCGCCATCTCCCGGTCGCCATCGCCATCGCGCAGCATGGCTTCAAGGCTCGCGATCTCAGCGCGCTTCACGTTAAGCGCGGCGACGGCGTCGACCAGCGGCTTGAGTTCGGCGTGCTCCTGCCCGAGGCGCACGATCTCTGCGCCGTCGGTGGCGGCGGCGAGGCGCGCCTCCACGCGCTCATAACGATCGACCGCCTGCGAGAGGCGGCGTTCGAGCCTTGCGAGATCGGACATCTACTTCACTGCACTTCGGTGAAGATTTCCGACTCCACCGCGGAAATCTGCGGCTCGGCGAAGGCAATCTGCGAATCCGCCTGACGCGTATACGGCACGATGACTTCGACCGCGCTGCCGTTGGCCGCTTCGATATGAAAGCAGAGCGCCGCCGCGTCGTCGCTGCGGGCGCGGCCGTCGAACACGAGGCCCGCTGCGATCAAGCCGTTCTCTTCCTCGTCCTTGCGGAAACCGGCGATGAGGCCGGAGATGTGATCGGTCGGCGCCGAACGCTCGATCGGCAGATCGACATTGGTGTGAATCTGTTCACCGGTCTTGCGGATGCCGGCGCCGAACGGCGCGAACGACGCCCCATCGAGCAGCGCCCGATGAGCGGTGTCGAACAGGTATTCGTACGTGTCCTGCAGGTGCCGCTGCAGCATCCTCAGCCCTTCGCCGTCTCGCGGGTGTCGCGAAGCGTCCGCGCCCGGTCTTCCACCAGTTCTACGATATGATCGATCATGGCGGCGTTGTCGACCTTGTGGTCAGCCTTGCCCGCTACGTACACCATGCCGGCGCCCTTGCCGCCGCCGGTGAAGCCGAGATCGGTCATCAACGCTTCGCCGGGGCCATTCACGACGCAACCGATAATCGAAAGCGTGATCGGCTCGGCGATGTGGGCGACGCGCTTTTCCAGTTCGTCGACCGTCTGGATGACGTTGAAGCCCTGCCGCGCGCACGAGGGACACGCGATGATGGTCACACCCCGTTGGCGCAGACCGAGCGACTTCAGCAAGTCGTTGCCGACCTTGACCTCTTCGACGGGGTCTGCGGCCAAAGAGACGCGGATCGTGTCACCGATCCCGGCCCACAGCAGCGAACCCATCGCGATCGAAGACTTCACCGTGCCCGTCCGCAACGCGCCGGCCTCGGTGACGCCAAGGTGGAGCGGCGCCTCGGTTGCGTCCGCCAGGGCGTGGTACGCCGCCGCCGTCAAAAACACGTCCGAGGCCTTCACGCTGATCTTGTAGTGGCGGAAGTCGTGGTCTTCGAGCAAAGCCGCGTGATAGAGCGCGCTCTCCACCATCGCCTCAGGACACGGCTCGCCGTATTTTTCCAACAAATGCTGTTCGAGCGAACCGGCGTTGACGCCGATGCGGATCGAGCAGCCATGATCCTTGGCGGCCTGCACCACTTCCCTCACGCGCTGCGCGTTGCCGATATTGCCGGGATTGATGCGCAGGCACGCGGCGCCCCCTGCGGCGGCTTCGATGGCGCGGCGATAGTGAAAATGGATGTCGGCGACGAGCGGGACCTTCGCCGCCCGCGCGATCTGCGCGAACGCCTTCGTCGAATCCTCGTCCGGACACGAGACCCGCACGATGTCGGCGCCGGCCTCTTCCAGTTGGCGGATCTGCTCGATGGTGGCGGCGGCGTCCGCCGTCACCGTATTGGTCATGGATTGCACCGCGATCGGCGCATCGCCGCCGATCTCGACCGAGCCCACGCGAATCTTGCGCGACTTTCGCCGCTCGACCCGGCGCCAGGGCCGGATGTGGTGAAGATCGCCTGCGGCGCCGTCCATAGGGGCAGTTCCTTTCGACCCCCGAGATAGCGCGTCGCCGCCGCCGCTAACAGGGCCGCAAGCTGCGGCGTTAGGTGCGTGGGCCGCCCAGGTCCGCCTGCGCCATCGGCCGGATCTCGTCGATCGAGCGGCCAAGCACGGGCATCCCGACCGTTCCCAGCGGACCCGCCGGAGTTCCGTTCACGAACAGCTCGAACGCGCCGCCGTCGCGCGCGTGCAGCGTCCAACCTGGGCTGGGATCGGGACGGTAAACGTCGCCCGCGCGCAACGTGCGCGAAAGGAACACGGTGCCGTCCGGGCCGCGCGCCTCCAGCCACGCATCCGTGACGGCTCGAATCTCGACTACGCGCTGCTCGGTCGGGCTCATTATGGCCGGGGGCGCCGGCACAGCGGTTCCGCCGGCCACCGGCGCCTCTACGGTGCGCACCGGCTCGTTTTGGCTGAGCGCCCGCCAGCCCACAAAACTGGCGGCCAGCAACACCAAAACCGCCGCCGCCATCCAGGGACGCTCACGATGGGGCTTCGAAGATGGGCTGCGAATCTGCTTCTGCACGTCCTCGCGGCTCAGCGCAGACTCGGTCTGGAACTGCTCCACGATCTGCTTTTCGTCGATGCCGAGTTCGCGCGCGTACGAGCGCAAGAATGCGAGCGCGTAAGCTTTCCCCGGCAGCAGCTTGACGTTCATCTCCTCGAGGGCCTCGAGGAACTCCCTGCGCACGCGAATGCGCTCCGCCACCTCATCGAGGCTCAGACCGAGCTGGCTGCGAGCTTCCGAGAGCTTCCGCCCCGCCCGCCAAGCGGGGTCCAACACCGGGACAGCACGCGGCGCGGCTTGATCACGCTGCGCGAGCGCGGCGTCCTCAGTCGGCGGATCGGTGGGCGCGGGTTGCAACATCGGCCGGCCGGTCCCTCCTAGAGACCATTCGTTAAGAAAGGCAAATTTTCAGCCACGGAACTAGCCTATTCTCGAATCGCATGTGGCTCAACGCACGGCGAACGCCCTTTACAGCATGTAACTGCGTTCGTGCGCGAAAGCTGTGAGTTCGGCGCGGATGGAGTCGCCGTTTCCTTTGAGCATGCCGTCCAGCGCCTGCGCCGCGTCGCCGGCGTGAAGCGAGAGGATCAGCCGCTTGACCGCGCCGATGCCGGACGCTGGCATCGACAACCGGCGATAACCAAGCGCGGCGAACGCCATCGCCTCGAGCGTGCGCCCGGCCGCTTCGCCGCAGATGGAGATTTGCAGGCCTGCTGCGTCAGCGTCTTCGCGGATGCGCCGCAGAAAGCGCAGCGCCGGCGCGCTCAAGATGTCGTAGCGATCGGAGACGCGCTGGTTGCCGCGGTCAGCAGCGAAAAAATACTGCATCAGGTCATTGGTGCCGACGGAGAGGAAATCGGCGCGGCCTTTCAAATCCGGGATCGACCAGGCGAGCGCCGGCGCTTCGACCATGACGCCGACCTCGACACGCGCGGGCGCGGTTCGCCCATGCTTGCGGCACCATTCCAGCTCGCGGTCCACCAACGCCCGCGCCGCGTCGAACTCCGCCACCGTCGTCACCAGCGGGAACATCACGCGCAATTGTCGTCCGGCTGCGGCGCTGATCAGCGCGCGCAATTGGTAGCGCAGCAGAACAGGGCGATCGAGGCCAATCCGGACTGCGCGCCAACCAAGCGCCGGGTTTTCTTCGCGCTCCGCCGCCACGTAAGGGAGCACTTTATCCCCGCCGAGATCGAGCGTTCGGAACGTGACCGGCCGCTCGCCCGCCGTCTCCAGCACATCGCGGTAGAGCAACGTTTGACTTTCGAGCCGCGGCAGCGTCTCCGACACCATGAACTGAAACTCGGTGCGGAAGAGCCCTATGCCCTCAGCGCCGGCCTCGTCGAGATGGTGGACGTCGAGAGCGAGACCGGCATTCAGGAGCAGAGTCATCCGCTCGCCGTCGCGCGTGACCGCCGGCGTATCCCTGAGGCGCGCGAACTCCGCGGCGCGGGCCGAACGGAGGCTGATGCGCTGGCGGTAGGTCGAAACCACTTGCGGCTCCGGCCGCAGGCGGAGCTCGCCCCGTTCGCCATCGAGCACGACAGCGTCGCCCGCCTCGACGCGGGAAAGCAAGCCCGGCAGCAGACCGACCATCGGTACGCCAAGAGCGCGCGCGACGATTGCGGCGTGGCTGGTGTTCGCGCCCTCCTCCAGCGCCACGCCCCGTAACCGCTCGGCCCCATAATCGAGCAGCTCGGCCGGGCCGAGTTCACGCGCGATCAGGATCGCGTCGTCGGGCATGACCTGCTTGGCGGCGCCGCCGTCCACGCCGGCGAGGGCGCGCAGCAGCCGGTTGTCCAGATCTTCCAGATCATGCAGCCGCTCGCGCAGGTATGGATCGCGTGTGGCGTTGAACTTCGCCCGGTGTTCGCCGCGGATGCGCTCGACGGCGGCGTCGGCGGAGAGGCCGGCGCGGACCCCATGCTTCAGCTTGATCTCCCAGCTCGGGTCGTCCGCCAACATGCGAAAGGTCTCGAGCACCTCGCGCGAGACGCCCGAGATGCGGCCGGGGTCGCCCTCAATCATCTCCGACAGAGATTGGCGCACCTGCGCTAAAGCCGCATCTAGGCGTTGCTCCTCGCGAACCGGATCGTCGGCGATCACCCGTCCGAGCGGGGCGTGCGGCTCGTGCAGAACCGCGGTGCCGATCGCGAGACCGTCGGAAAAAGCCTTGCCGATCAGCAGTTCCGGCCGACTGGCGCGGGCTTCGACCTCGGCCAGCCCCGAGAGATCGCCGAAGGCGCCGGAGGCGACCATCTCCGCCAGCACCATGGCGATAGTCTGCAGCGCCTCGACTTCGTCCTCGCCGTAGACGCGCGAGACGCGGTTTTGCACCACGAGCACGCCGAAGGTCCGCTCCGAGCGAACGATTGGGACGCCGAGGAACGACATGTACGGGTCTTCGCCCGTCTCCGGCCGGTAAGCGAAGCGCTCGTGGTGCGGCGCGTCGGCGATGTTGAGCGGCTGCGCCGTCTCGGCAACGAGGCCGACAAGACCTTCGCCGTGCCTCAAACGGGTGCGGTGGACGGCGGAGGGATCGAGGCCCTGCGTCGCGAACAATTCGTGGAAGACGCCGCGCGTCAGATAAATCGAGCAGACGTCCGCCACCATCGTCGCGGCGACCATGGCGACGAGCCGGTCCAGACGCTGCTGCGCCTCGCCGCCCGTCTCCATGATCTCCCGCAGCTTGCGCAGGAGAATCCGGGATCCGCCGATGTTGGCCGGACCTGCCATCGCCCGTCAGCGTCCTCCATCGCGACGCGCCTTCTTAGGCTGCGTCCAGACCATAAGCCGTGTGCAGCGCCCGCACCGCAAGCTCGGTGTAGGCCGCGTCGATCAGCACCGAGATTTTGATCTCCGAAGTGGCGATCGCCTCGATATTGATGCCCTTTTGCGCAAGCGCTGCGAACATCGTCCGCGCCACGCCGACCTGGCTGCGCATGCCGATGCCTATGACGGAAACTTTGGCCACATCGCGGCGGATATGGATCTCCTCCACGCCGATTTTCTCGCGCGCGGCCTCGATCGTTTCGGCGGCGCGCGGGGCGTCGCGTTCCGGGCAGGTGAAAACGATGTTCTGGCGGCCCTCCTGGCGCGCTTCGCTCTGGACAATCATGTCGACATTAACGTTGGCGTCAGCGAGACGGCCGAAGATGTCGGCGGCGACGCCGGGATGGTCCTCGACGCCCAGCAGCGTGACCTTCGCCTCGTCGCGCGAATAGGCGACGCCGGAAACGACTTGCTTTTCCACGATCTCATCCTCGGGACATACGAGCGTGCCGGTGTTCGGCGTTCCCGGCTCGACGAAACTTGAGAGCACGCGCACGGGCACGCGTTTGGCGAAGGCGAGTTCGACCGAGCGCGTCTGCAGCACCTTGGCGCCGAGCGAGGCCATTTCGAGCATTTCTTCGTAAGAGATTTTCTCGAGCCGGCGCGCCTTGGCGACGATGCGCGGATCGGTCGTGTAGACGCCGTCCACGTCCGTGTAGATGTCGCATCGCTCTGCTTTCAGCGCGGCGGCAAGCGCCACGGCGGAGGTGTCCGAACCGCCGCGGCCGAGGGTGGTGATGCGGCTGTCTTCCGTAACGCCCTGGAAGCCTGGAACCACAGCGACCACGCCGGAATCGATCGAAGCGCCGATGTCGCCTTCGCTGATGTCGCCAATGCGCGCCTTGGCGTGCGCGGCGTCGGTCCGGATCGGAATCTGCCAATTTTGCCAAGAGCGCGCCGGCACGCCGAGCCGGCGCAAAGCCAGCGCCAGCAGGCCGGTCGTCACCTGCTCGCCGGAGGAGACTACGACATCGTATTCGTCGTCGAATTCGCGGCCGCTGAGCGGCGCGCTGTTGCCGCCCTCGCCTGCGGCGCCGCGCGCAAGGCCAACCAGCCGATCCGTCTCGCCGGCCATGGCCGAGACCACGACGGCGAGCCCGCGTCCCGCCTTCCGCTCGGCCGCCACCAGACGCGCAACGCGGGCGATGCGGTCCACGTCGCCCACGGACGTGCCACCAAACTTCATCACCAAACGAGACATGAAATGCGCGCCAACGGATTGCTGCAGCCGCGAAACGGCAGGCAGCGCCGCCCCGCCGGCGGCCCTTAGCACGCTCCGCCGCGACGCGATACCAGCTTGACCCTTTAGCTTGTCTTGACGATCTCAGAGCCGATGTCCGACACCACGCTCGATCCCGCAGAGGTCGCGAAATTCAACGCGCTGGCGGCCGAATGGTGGAATCCGAAGGGGCCGTTCGGCGCGCTGCATCGGCTCAACCCCATCCGGCTTCAGTTCATCCGCGACTTCGCGCTGCGTCATTTCGGAACCAAATCGGCGCGCCCGCTGGCCGGTCTCGACGCGCTCGATCTCGGCTGCGGCGGCGGTCTGGTGAGCGCGCCGCTGGTCCGGATGGGCGCAAGGCTCACGGCGATCGACGCGGCGCCGGACGCCATCGGCGCGGCGCGCGCCTATGCGGCGGATGCGGGTCTCGACATCGCCTTCGAGCAGAACACCGCCGAAGCGCTCGTGAAGCGCGGCCGCACGTTCGATCTCGTGACGGCACTTGAGATCGTCGAGCATGTCGCCGACGTGAGCGCCTTCCTTTCGGCCGCCGCCGCGCTCGTGAAGCCCGGCGGCGCCCTCATCCTGTCGACGATCAACAGAACACAGAAAGCGCGCGCGCTGGCGATCGTCGGCGCAGAACGCATCCTCAAGTGGGCGCCGGAAGGCGCGCATGATTTCGAGAAGCTCGTGACCCCGGAAGAAATCCGCGCCGGCGCGCCCGCGCTGAACTGGGAGGAGCCTGTGGGGATCAGTTACGCGCCGCTGGGCGCGGGCTGGACGCTCAGCCGCGACATCTCAATGAATTACTTGATCGTGGGCGTCCGGCCAGTAGCCCGCTAGCGGATCGTCGAAGGACTCGAGCGCGACGATGCGGCCGCCGTCCATCAAGTCGCGGATCTGAAAGCCGCCGGCTTGGTGCGCCAGCTTCATCTTTTCGCTGTTCAGACGAGCCTGCAGCTCGACGCGGTCGAGATCGCCTTCGATCTCGCCCGACTGACAGACCGAGTATTCGTCCGTCGTTTCGATCAGGTACTCGATGCGATAGCGCATGGCGGCCTCCTGCCTGCGTGTTTTCGCATGCGCACGCGATGCTTGCCTCTGCCGAAGAGCTAGTTCTCTTGGCCTAGGAACCGTTCTTTTATCCCGGCCGCCGCGCCGACGCGACTGTTGCGCGGGGTTCCACGACCAAGGTCATGAAACCCGCGCGCTCAAGACGAAATTCGTCCCGGCCGCGTTCAGCGCCGCGAAGGATGATAGCGATCGCGCAGCAGCGTCTGGCGGGAGACGAGCGGCTGCTCCACGCCTTCGATGAACACCGCGTCGGGCGCGCTCGTGACCTGCAGCGGATCGCCGTCCCAGATCACGACGTCGGCCCGGTAGTTGCGCTCCAACCGGCCCACTTGCGAGCCGGCCCCGAAGATCTCGGCGGGGGTCCGGGAGACGGCGGCGAACGCCGAGTCCCAATCCATCCCATTGGCCACGGCGTTGCCCGCGAGCTGCAGTACAAGCCGGGCTTGATGGGCGTCCACCGTTCCCGGGGCCGGTGCGATCGCCACCGTGACGCCAGCACGATCGAGGATCGCGGCGTTGTCGAGACGCGCCGACAGCCGCTCGAACCGGTCCGGCAGGTTCGACAGCGGATCGACGATCACCGGGATGTCGGCCCGCGCCAGTTCGTCCGCGACTTGCCAGGCTTCGGCGCCGCCATGAATAGCGAAACGAAGGCCCGGATTGTCGCGCTTGAACCGGATCAAACGGCGGATGTCGGCGGCGCTTTCGATGTGGACGAGGAAAAGCCCCTGTCCGCGCGCGAACGGCTGCAGCGCGGCAGCATCGAGTTCGCTCAGCACCGCGCCGCCCTGGCCGCTACGATAGCGGCTCGGGTATTCGCGCGCATCCCGGAGCGCCGCCTCGAACGCCGGCCACAGCGCCGCGCGCGAACCGCCGACGCGGTTGGCGCCGGTTTCACCGAGTTCGACCACCATGAACGCGTTCGGGCGGAAGAGGCTGTCCGGGGCGCCGCTCATCGAAACAAGCGCGCCGCGCCCGCCGAAGATCGTGTCCGTGCTCGACGGCGCGATCGCCGCGCGGGTGACGCCTTCCATGCGCGTAACCGCCACTGCCGTGACCGCCGGATTGAAAGCTTGGGCCGCATCCGCCGCGGCGGAGATGTCCTCATTGTCCAGATCGGCGTCGTTCGGTGCGCCGGAGCCCGAAATCTCCGACAGGCCGATCTCGCTCATGGCGGCGAACGCGCCCGGCGTGACGTAACGGCCGTTCGCCTCGACAATGCGCGCGCCGTTGGGCGCGCTTATGTTCGCGCCGACCGCGCTGACGCGGCCGTCCACGATCAGCACGTCACCGCCCTCGATGGTCCCGGCCGAACCGTTCGTCACGACGCGGCCGTCACGGATAAGGACAGTCTCGGCGGCGGCGGGCGACGCCAGCGCCGCGGCCATCAGGAGTGCAGACAAGATTCTCATTGCATGCTCCCCCGGTAGGCCTGACCGAGTTCGAAGTCAGACGGACGATCGTTGATCTGACCGCGCTCGTAGACGAGCGCGCCATCCATGTAGACGCGCTCGGCGACAGCGTAGCTCGAGAGCGGATCAGCCGACCACACGACGACGTCGGCGCGGCGGCCCGGCTCCAGCGTTCCGGTTTCATCGTCGATCCGCAACGCGCGCGCGGGATTGCGCGAGAGCCACGTCCACGCTTCGGCGCGCGTGATCTCCAATCCGGCGCGGCGGCCGTCGGCAAGCGCTTTCGCCGCTTCCTGGTTCAGACGCTGGATGCCGACTTCGCTGTCGGAGTGAACGACGGCGCAGCCGCCGCCCGCATGCACGAACGGAATGTTCTCGCGGATGCCGTCATAGGCTTCGATCTTGAAACCCCACCAATCGGCCCAAATGGCCGCGCAGATATCGTTCTCCACCAGAAGATCAGTGATCTTGTAGGCCTCGACGGCGTGATGGAACGCCGCGATCTCGAAATCGAACTCGCGCGAAATCTCGATCGCGTTGGCCATTTCATCGGCCCGGTAGCAGTGCCATTGCAGAATGATGTCGCCGTTGAGGACGCCGGCGAGCGTCTCCAGCTCGAGATCGCGATCCGGCGGATCGCCTTCACCGTTTTCCGAAGCTTCGAGGCGTCGGGCGTAACGCTGCGCGTTCGCCCAGGCTTGGCGATAGCCGGCGACATTGCCCATGCCGGTCGCCGGCGAGCTGTTGCGGCCGCCATAGACGCGCGCGGGATTTTCGCCGCACGCCATTTTCAACGATTGCGGCGCGTCCGGAAACTTCATCTCTTGAACTGTGCGCGCGCCGAGCACCGGGCGCAGCGTCACGCCGCGGCCGCCGAACAGGTTCGCTGAGCCCGGCAAGACGTGCAGCGTCGTGATGCCGCCGGCGACAGCGCGTTGAAAGCCAGGATCCTGCGGCCAAACTGAATGCTCGACCCAGACTTCGGCCGTGTTCGGCTGCGTTGCCTCGTTGCCGTCTGACGTCGCCTGGATGCCGGGCGAGGGATAGGCGCCGAGGTGAGAATGGGCGTCGATGATGCCAGGCGTCACGAAACGCCCGGTCGCATCGACAACGGTCGCGCCTTCGGCCGAGAGATTCGCGCCGACAGCGACGATGCGGCCGTCGCGCATCAGCACGTCGGCGTTGGCGAGCTCGGCCCCGTTGCCGTCGAACACGGTGGCGTTGCGCAGCAGGGTCGGGGTGGACTGCTGCGGCGCGTAGGTGGAGGCGAACGGCGCGCGCTCGTCAGCGGCCTCCTCTTCCGTCTCCGGCGCGCTGGCGCAAGCGGCCAGGGCAAGCCCCGCGGCCAACGCGATGACAGGGTGCAATCTCGAACGCATAAGCCCTCCCCCTTTGAGGCGCCGTCATCAGAGAGAAAAGTGCGCGTCGGGACAAGGCCTTGCACGCGTTTCGGGAGAATCCTGCGACGAAACGCTGCGATTTCAGATGACGCGCTCGACCCCACGCGCCGCCTTGAGCGCCGCGCGCGCGGCGGGGCTCGCCGGCACCATCTGCCTGGCTGCGAGTTCCACTTCGCGCCCATCCTTGAGCTTAAGGATGAGCCGCAGCGGCCGCGCCTCGCCCGCATTGGCCCTGGGCAGAGCGGCAATCGTTTGCGCGAGCAGATCGATCGGCGCCCCCTCCTTGAGGATGATACGCAGGTCCTCGGTCGTGCGCGCCTCTGCCGCCTCCACCGGCTCGAACGAATCCGCTGCGATCCGCGCATCGCCGTCGCGCCAGCGCACGCGGGCGCGGAAGACAAAGGGTTTGCCTACCTGCAGCACATCGCGTGCGAGCGCGACATGCTCCGGCATCACCATGGGTTCGAAATCGCCGGTGGGATCGGACATGCCGACGAACGCCAGCGTCCCGCCCGACTGCGCCGGCCGATACTGCACGCGGCGGACGACGCCCGCCATCAGATACGAGCGCGGCTCGGTTTCGCCTTCGTCGAGAATGTCGCGATAGGTGACGTAACGGTCGCCGACATCGGCGAAGAAGTCCGAGAGCGGGTGGCCAGAGAGATAGAAGCCGACACTTTCCCGCTCGGCGTCAAGCCGATCCTGCGCCGACCACGCGGGCGCCTTGGGAAAGCTTGGCCGCGCGCTCGGCTCTTCCGCGCCGAACAGGCTCGCCTGCGAGCTTGCGCGATCTTCCGCAACGCGCTGGGCGTACGCGACTAGGGTTTCGCATGCGGCCAGCGCTCGGGCGCGATCGGGCTCGATAGAGTCGAAGGCGCCGGACTTGGCGAGGTTCTCGAGTTGGCGGCGGTTGATCGACCTCGGATCGATCCGTTCGGCGAAATCATAGAGCGCCTTGAATGGCCCTTTGGCGCTGCGCTCGGCGACGATCGCCTCCATCGCGGCGAGGCCAACATTGCGCACCGCGCCCAGCGCGTACCGAATGGCGACGGCGCCCTCCTCCAGCGGCTCGACGCTGAAATCAGCTTCCGACTTGTTGAGGTCGGGCGGCAGCAGCGGCGCGCCGATGCGGCGCGCGTCCTGGTGGAAGGAAGCGAGCTTGTCCGAGTTCGAGATGTCGAGGCTCATCGAGGCGGCGGTGAAGTCCACCGGATAGTGCGCTTTCAGATAGGCCGTTTGATACGCGACCACCGCGTAGGCGGCGGCGTGCGACTTGTTGAAGCCGTAACCGGCGAACTCTTCGACCAGATCGAAGATGTGCGAGGCGAGGTTCTCGTTCACCCCGCGCTCCTTCGCGCCGTCGATGAAACGAGACTTCTGCTTCGCCATCTCCGCGGGCTGCTTCTTGCCCATCGCCCGGCGCAGCAAGTCGGCCTCGCCGAGCGAATAGCCCGAGAGCACCTGGGCGATCTGCATCACCTGTTCCTGGTAAACGATGACGCCGTAGGTCTCTTCCAGAATCGGCTTCAGCGTCTCGTGCAGATAGTCCGGCTGCTCGCGGCCGTGCTTCACGTTGGCGAAGCGATCGATGTTCTTCATCGGGCCAGGCCGATAGAGCGAAATCAGCGCGATGACGTCTTCGAGACAGGTCGGCTTCACCTTGCGCAGCGTGTCGCGCATGCCCTGACCTTCGAGCTGAAACACGCCGAAAGTCAAACCGGACTGCAACAGCTCGTACGTCCGGGGATCGTCGTACGCAGTGTCGCTCAGGTCGACCTCGACGCCCCGCTTCTTCAGATACTTCACGGCGCGGTCGATCACGGTGAGCGTCTTCAGGCCCAGGAAGTCGAATTTCACCAGGCCCGCGGCTTCGACCCATTTCATATTGAATTGGGTCGCCGGCAGGTGCGCGCGCGGATCGCGATAGAGCGCCACGAGTTCGCTCAAAGGCCGGTCGCCGATGACGACGCCGGCGGCGTGGGTCGAAGCGTTGCGGTAGAGGCCTTCGAGCTGCAGCGCCGTGTCGATCAGCTCGCGCACGTCCGCTTCGTTCTTGCGCGCTTCCTTCAGCTTCGGCTCGATCTCCATCGCCTCGGCCAGCGTCACCGGGTTCGCCGGGTTGGCGGGCACGAGCTTGGCTAATTTATCGACTTGGCCGAACGGCAACTGCATCACACGCCCGACATCGCGCAGCACGGCGCGCGCCTGCAGTGTGCCGAAGGTGATGATGTGGGCGACGCGGTCTTCTCCGTACTTGTTCTTGACGTAGTCGATGACTTCGCCGCGCCGCTCCTGGCAGAAGTCGATGTCAAAGTCCGGCATCGAGACGCGTTCGGGATTGAGGAAGCGCTCGAACAGCAGGCCGAAGCGCAGCGGGTCGAGATCGGTGATCGTCAGCGCCCACGCCACCAGCGAACCCGCGCCCGATCCGCGGCCCGGGCCGACCGGAATGTCGTGCGCCTTTGCCCATTTGATGAAGTCCGAGACGATCAGGAAGTAGCCCGGAAACTGCATCTGCGTGATGATGCCGACTTCGTATTCGAGCCGCTTCCAGTACTCCTCTTCAGGCGCGGCCAGCCGCTCGCCGAGCGCTTTCAGCCGCGCCTTCAAGCCCGCCTCAGCTTGCGCCTTCAGTTCCGCCGCTTCGTCGCGGCCCGCCTTGGTGTCGAACCGCGGCAGGATCGGCTTACGCTTTTCGACGCGGAAGGCGCAGCGGCGCGCGACTTCCGCCGTGTTGGCGGTCGCCTCAGGCAGATCGGAAAACAGGTCGGCCATCTGCTTCGCCGACTTGAAGTAGTGCTGATCGCTGACGCGCGGGCGATCCTCTTCGCCAAGATAGGACGACGCCGCGATGCACATCAGCGCATCGTGAGCGCGGTGATCGCTCTGCTTTTCGAAGCGGATGTCGTTGGTGGCGACGATCGGCAGTCCACGCGCGTAAGCCAGATCGATCAGCGCGCCTTCGGTCTCCGCTTCGATGAACTCGCCGTGCCGCTGCAGCTCGACGTAGAGCCGGTTCGGGAACGCCGCTTCGAGCTGCCTGAGCGCCGCTTCCACCACATCGCCTTTGCCCTCGCTCAGCAGCGTCGCGAACAGCCCCTCGCCGCCGCCCGTCAACGCGATCAGCCCCTCGGCGCGCTCCAGCACCCGCGCGAACGGCACGTGCGGCTCCTCGTGCGAGACCGCATCGACGAACGCCGAACTCGATAGCTTCATCAGATTGGCGTAGCCGGCGGTGTTTTGCGCGAACAAGGCGAGCACGCCGGCGACGCCGCTTTCGTCGCGCACATCGAGCGCCAAGCCCACGATCGGCTGCACCCCCGCTTCCGCCGCCGCCTCCGAGAACTCGAGCGCGCCGAACAGATTGTTGGCGTCAGTCAGCGCCAGCGCCGGCATCTCGTGCTTGGCCGCGAGTTTGGTTAGCGCTTTGACCTGCACCGCGCTCTGCAGGAGCGAATAGGCCGAGCGTGCACGCAGATGGATGTAAGGCGTCGCCATGGGATCGGGACCAAGGTAAGGAGCCGGGAAAGTCTAGGGAAGTATTCCCATGATTCGATGCGCTGTTGTCGTGGCTGGCTTACTGATCGCAGCCGCGCCCGCGCACGCGCAGCGCTTCGCGGACGAACCCACGCTGACCATCCGGCCGAATTCCAGCGCGGATCTGAACCTACCACGCGTGAACGCCAGCGTGCGGCTGGGCTGCGCGCCGGCCGCGGGCGCCGCCAGCATGGCCTGTGAGGTTCTCGAGGAAGCGCCAGCGGACCTGGGCTTCGGCCCTGCGGCGGTGCGGATCGCATCGCGCTTCCGTTCGGCGCTCCGCGTCGAACCCAGCGAAGCCGGCGCGCTCACCATCGGCGTCAACTTCTGCTTCGGCGCCGCGGGCGCCTGCATCGAAAGCCCGCCGTTCGGCGCCGTGCCGATCGAACTGGAGGACGCCGCCCTCGCCAATCTCGTCGAGGGCCCCCGCTTGGGCGATCTCAGCCGCCACTACCCGCATGCGGCCCGACGCGCCCGTATCGAGGCGAGCGTGAACGTGCAGTGCCGCGTCGGGCGCAATGCGCGCTACGAGGAGTGCGCCGTACTTAGCGAGGAGCCGCTCGGGTGGGGCTTCGGCGGCGCCACCTTGGCGCTGCTGCGGCGCGCACGCGCGCCGTCGATCAGCAGCGAGGGACGTTCGCTGATCGGCCATCTCATCATCGTGCCGGTCAGCTTCAGCCTGCCTTAGGTTAGCTAGCGCGGCACCAGCTTGCCGTGATCGAGCGAAACCACGCGATCCATGTATTTGGCCAATTCCATGTTGTGCGTCGCGATGAGCGCCGCCGCGCCTTCGCGGCGAACGAGTTCCGAGAGCGCCGCGAACACCACCGTCGAGGTGTCCGGATCGAGATTGCCGGTCGGTTCGTCGGCAAGGATCAGTACGGGCTTGTTGATCATGGCGCGCGCGATCGCCACCCGCTGCTGTTCGCCGCCGGAAAGCTGCGCCGGCTGGTGATGCAGACGATGGCTGAGCCCCATCACGCCGAGCAGACGCTCGGCTTCGGACATCGCTTCGCGCCGCGGCCGGCCAGCGATCAGCGCCGGCAGCGCCACGTTGTGAATGGCGTCGAACTCCGGCAGCAGATGGTGGAACTGATAGACGAAACCGATTTTGTTGCGCCGGATCTGCGTGCGCTGATCTTCGTTCAGCGCCCACGCCGAGACGCCTTCGATCCGAACTTCGCCGCCGCTCGGCCGCTCGAGCAGACCCGTCGCGTGGAGCAAAGAGGATTTGCCCGAACCGGACTGGCCGATGAGGCCGACAATCTCACCGGGCGCAATCGCAAGCTCCGCGCCGTTCAGAACGACAAGTTCGCTCTCTCCGGATTTGTAGCGCCGTTCGAGGCCGCTGAGCCGCAGGACCGGCGCGGTCGTGCCTGTCTCACTCATAGCGCAGCGCCTCCACTGGATCGAGGCGCGAGGCCCACCAAGCCGTGAGCGCCGTCGCGCCGAACGTCAGCGCCACGGTGAAGATCGAGATGATCACGACTTCCGCCCATTCGACCTTCGCCGGCAGCGACTCGAGCGAATAGACCGTGCCCGGGAAAACGTCGAAGCCGGTTACGTCCGAGATGAAGTCCTGGATCGGCCCGATGAACAGGCAAAAGCTGATGCCCAGCGCGAGCCCCAGGGCGAGGCCGATCAGACCGACGGACGCGCTCGCCATGAAGAAGATGCGCAGCACGGCGCCGCGCGTTGCGCCGATCGTGCGCAGAATGGCGATGTCACGGTTCTTGAGCTTCACCATAAGCACGAGGCCGGTGACAATGTTCAGCGCGGCGATGCCGACCACGATCATGAAGATCACCCGCATGACGTTCCGTTCGACCGTCAGCGCATCGGCCAAGCCTTGGCTATTGGCGCGCCAATCCATGATCGTCAGGTCGGGGCCGAGCCGCGAACGCAACTCCATCATCGCCGGCACTGTCCGATCCGGATCGCTGATGCGGATCTCGACGACATCGGCGCTGTCGCCGCGTCCGAATAGAATCTGCGCCTGCTCCAGCGGCATATAAACGAGCATCGAATCGAACTCGGCCATGCCGACGCTGAAGACGCCGCCGATCGGGAACGACTTGCGCCGCGGCGTGAAGCCAAACGGCGTGCTCGATCCCTGCGGCGCCACGATCGACATCCCCATGCCTTGGGTCACGCCGAGATTGGCGGCCAACCGCTCGCCCACCAGGATGGTCGGCGCGTCTATGCCTTCGAAGCCCGCCAGCGTGCCGCCCGGCTGAATGCTTTCGGACACGATCGGCAATGATTCGAGCTGCTCGCGCGGGATGCCGCGAACCAGCAGTCCCGCGGCGCGCCCTTCTACCGACATGCCCAGCGCCTGCTCGTTGATCAGCGGCGTCACGTGCAGCACGCCGGGCGCGGCCGCCGCCTCCCGCATGATGCGCTCGATCTCCGGCATGGGCAGGCCGCGCGTATCGACATAGATATGGCCGTTGACGCCGAGGATGCGCGACAGCAGCGTTTCGCGGAAGCCGTTCATCACCGACATGATGATGATGAGCGCCATCACCGCTGCGGCGATCGCGAGGATCGAAATGATCGAGATCAACGCCACGCCGCCGTGCTGGCGGCGCGCGCGCAGATAGCGGCCGGCGAGCATCCGCTCGAACAGGCCGAATGGAACGCTGTTTCCGCTCATCAATAAGCCCGTGCGATCAGGATTTCCTCCACCGCCGCCGCGCCGGTGAAGATGCATTTGCCGAACGATTGCGGCTGCGCCCGCGGCGCGTTGCGGATGGTCAATTTCAACGCTTTCAGACGAGTCCCCACCTCCTCGAGTGCGGCGCCGGTCGGCCGCGACCAGTGCACGCGCGCCCAGCCCTTGAACTCGCCCTCGTTCTCCCCGGTTCCATAATACCGTTCGAGATCGGCGAAGGTTACAAGATCGCTGCGAATATTGGACTCAAGGCGCGCCTTGGCGTCGTTGTAGAGCTCGCGCTGCGTCGCTTCGAGCAGCGCAGCGGCTTGCGCGACGAAATCAGCGCGCGCCAGTGTGTGCGACTTGATCTTTTCGCCCTCGCGCAGAGCGGTGCGCTTAATGAATGTAACCTGCCCGTTGGCGGCGTCGCGCGGCCCGATCTCGCAAATCAGCGGCGCGCCGCGGCGCACCCAATCCCAGCGTTTGTCCGCCGGCTTGGCGTCTTTGGTGTCGACGTACGCGCGCAGCGCCGAGCCGAACACGGCCAGGCCGCCCAGCTCCTTTGCGAGCGCGGCGCAATAGTCCTTCAGCTCCGCGTCTTCCGGTTTGCCGCGCAGCATCGGCACGATGACGATCTGGCGCGGCGCGACGGCAGGCGGCGTGCGCATGCCGTCGTCGTCGCCATGCACCATGACAGCGGCGCCGATCATGCGCGTGGTCATGCCCCAGCTCGTCGTGTGCGCGAGCGACTGGCCGCCTTCCTTATCCTGAAAGCGGATGTTCTGCGCTTCAGCGAAATTGGTGCCGAGATAATGCGAGGTGGCCGCCTGCAGCGCCTTGCCGTCCTGCATCATCGCTTCCAGCGAATAGGTGCTGACCGCGCCGGGGAAACGTTCGTTCTCCGGCTTCTCGCCGACAACGACGGGAATCGCCAGGAAGTCCTCGGCGATGTTGCGGTAGATTTCGAGCGCCAGCATCGTCTCTTCGCGCGCGTCCGCCTCGTCGGCGTGCGCAGTGTGGCCCTCTTGCCAGAGAAACTCCGCCGTCCTGAGGAAGAGCCGCGTGCGCATCTCCCAGCGCATCACGTTGGCCCACTGGTTCAGCTTCAGCGGCAGGTCGCGGTACGATTTGATCCAGCGGCTGAACGCATCGCCGATGATCGTCTCCGAGGTCGGGCGGATGATCAGCGGCTCGGCCAGCTCCGCGTCCGGATCGGGCTTAAGCTCGCCGTCGATCGCCTTCAAACGGTGGTGGGTGACGACCGCCATCTCCTTGGCGAAGCCTTCAACGTGCTCGGCTTCCTTGGCGAAGAAAGAAAGCGGGATCAGCAGCGGGAAATAATAGTTCTCATGTCCCGTTTCGCGGATTTGCCGGTCGAGCTCGTCGCGGATGCGCTCCCACATCCCCATGCCCCACGGCTTGATGATCATCGACCCGCGCGTCGGCGACAGCTCCGCCAGGTCCGCTTCGCGGACGACGGCCTGGTACCATTCGGGGAAATCTTCGACGCGCGTGACCTTGAGCGCATGCATGGGGAGCGGGTTCCTTTCGACGGGTCTGGATAGACTGCCCCGCCGCCTCCGGCAACGCGACTTAGCGCGGGCGCATCTCGAACAGATCGACCGACACCGCCCAGGCGACTCCCAGCCACAAAACCGCCGCGATACCCGCAGCCCAAAGGGCCTTTTGCCCCAGCTTATGAACCCTGGGCGCGCCGCGCTCGGCGCCCGGCACGACCTCCTCGCCCGCCTCATGATGGCTTTGTGCGCCGATGGGCAGCATGGTGAAGAAGGCGAGCCACCATAGGATCAGGTAGATGGCGATACCGAGAAACGGGCTCATCCGTGTGCGCCTTTCGGCGTCTCCATCAGTTCGACGAGAACCCCGTTGGAATTCTTTGGATGGACGAAGATCACCGGCGTGCCATGCGCGCCGATGCGCGGCTCGTTCAGCACCTTGGCCCCGCGCACGACCATCTCGTCGCGTGCGGCGTAGATGTCCGCGACTTCGAAGCAGACGTGGTGCTGCCCGCCGCTGGGGTTCTTGTCGAGGAATTTCATGATCGGACTATCCTCGCCCAAAGGCTCGATCAGTTCGATCTGGCTGTTCGGCAGGTTGACAAAAGCGTACTTCACGCCCTGCGGCGGCAGCTCTTTCGTCTCGGTGATCGCCTCGGGGGCGACGCCGTAGAGATCGCGGTAGGTCGCTTTCGCCGCTTCAATCGAGGGCACAGCCACGCCCACGTGGTTCAACCTGCCGATCATGTCGCCTAGCTCCCGCTCCCAGCCGAAACAGCTTAGAGCCTCAGCACAGTGACGTCGACCAGCGGGCGCTTTCGCCACAGCCTTTCCGCGCTTTTGCGCACCGCGCGGACCAGCGCGCCCTCGATGGCGTCATCATCGTCCCGTTCGCCATGAGAAAGCTTGGCGAACGCCCCGTGGGCGGCCCCCTCCAGCTCCTCCAGCGCCAGTTCCAAATCCTCGTCGTCCGGCATTGTGAGGCCACGCACCGTCACATTGGGTCCTGCCACGACCGCGTTCTTCGCGCTTACCGCAAGCGCAATGTTGATCGCCCCCTCGGCCGCGAGCCGCTTACGGTCGCGTATCGCCTCATCGTCAGTCTCGATGATCACATTGCCGTCGACATAGAGCCGGCCCGCCGGCACTTCGTCGATCAGCGCAGCCAGCCCCGGCGCGAGCCGGATCATGTCGCCGTTGTTCGGCGCGATGGTCTCCGGGACCTGCAACGATTGCGCCAGCTTCACGTGCTCGCGGATGTGGCGCATCTCGCCGTGCACCGGGATCGCGATCCGGGGCCGCGCCCATTGATACATCTGCTTCAGCTCGTCGCGCGCCGGGTGGCCCGAGACGTGGATGTGGTGGTCGTCCGCCGTGATCAAGCTGACGCCGCGGCGCACGAACTCCTCGTAGAGCGCATGGATCGCCGCTTCGTTGCCTGGGATCACGCGCGAGGAAAAGATAACGGTGTCGCCCTGGCGAAGCGTCACGTTGCGGTGCTCACCGCGCGCGATGCGCGAGAGCGCCGCGCGCGGCTCGCCCTGGCTGCCGGTGCAAAGGAACAGAATCTTTTCGTCCGGCAGATCGCTCGCGTCCTCTTCGTCGATCACTTCCGGCGCGTCCTGCAACAGCCCCACGCTCTTCGCCGCCGCGTAGATGCGGTGCATGGAGCGGCCGACCAGACATGGCGTCCGCCCCGCCGCCCGCGCTGCGTGCAGCGCCGTCTCGACCCGCGCGACATTCGAGGCGAACGCCGTCACCGCCACTTTGCCGGTGCAGCCGAGGATCACTTCCGTCAGCTTCTTGCGCACGTCCGCTTCGGAGCCCGCCGTGCCTTCGACGAACACATTGGTGCTGTCGCAGACCATCGCCAGCACGCCCTCTTCGGCCATGGCGCGCACCTTGGCTTCGTCGGTGGTTTCGCCAATCAGCGGGTCCGGATCGATTTTCCAGTCGCCGGTATGCCAGATGAGGCCGAGCGGCGTTCGGATGGCGAGTCCGTTCGGCTCCGGAATCGAATGCGTCAGCGTGACGAAGTCGATCTCGAACGGGCCGAGCGTAAGTTGGCCCTTCAACGGGATTTCCGTCAGCGGGACTTTGTCGAGCAGCCCGGTCTCACGCAGCTTCTCGCGCACGAGCGCGGCCGTGAACGGCGTCGCATAGACGGGCGCCTTGAGCCGCGGCCACAGCCAGCCGAGCGCGCCGATATGGTCCTCGTGCGCGTGCGTCAGCACGATGGCGAGGATGTTGTCGCGCTCGTCTTCGAGATAGCTCGGATCCGGAAGGATGATTTCGATGCCTGGCGTCGCCTCTTCGCGGCCGAAAGTGACGCCGATATCCACGATGATCCACTTGCGCTCGTCCGGCGGGCCATAGCCGTAGGCGTTCAAATTCATCCCGATCTCGCCCGAGCCGCCGAGCGGGAGAAAGACCAGTTCGTCGTCGGGCGAAGGCGCGCTCAAAGCTTGCCGCCGTTGCGCCGGAAGACTTCGAGCAGCCCGCGCGAGGTGAGGTCCTGATCGAAGTGATCGATGCTGGGAAACGCGCCCTCGAACAGCGAGGCGACGCCACCGGTGGCGATCGTCTTCATCGGCTGTCCGTACTCCGCCCGGATCCGCCGGCACAGGCCTTCGATCATTTCGATCGACCCCCAATAGATGCCTGACTGCATCGCGCTCACCGTATCCTTGCCGATGACGCGGCCCGGATCGCGAATCTCCACGCGCGGCAGCCGCGCCGCCGCATCGTGCAACGCCTGCAGCGAAAGATTGATCCCCGGCAGGATGATGCCGCCTTCGAAGGCGCCGTCGGCGGCGACGATGTCGAACGTGGTCGCCGTGCCGCTGTCGATGACGATGGCGGGTCCGCCGTACTCGATGAAGGCGCCGACGGCGTTCACCAGCCGGTCGGCGCCGGCTTCGTTCGGCTTATCGATGCGGATCTCGATGCCGAGTTGCAATCCATCCTCACCGATCACCATCGGCTCTGTGCCGATGTAGCGGCGCGAGAGATTGCGCAGGTTGAATAGGGCCTGAGGCACGACGGTGGAGATGATGCAGGCGGAGATGTCGGCGAACGAGAGTTTGCTCAACGCCATGATCTGCGTGAGCCACGGCGCGTACTCGTCGGCGGTCCGCGTCGTATCGGTGGAGGCGCGCCACTGCGCGCGCCAGCTCTGGCCGTCCCAGACTGCGAACTTGGTGTTGGTGTTGCCAACGTCGATGGCGAGAAGCATGCGATCAGCCTGCTTTGGGAAGAAAGACATCGCCCGCTGCGATCAGCCGCCGGCCTGTTACCGTATCAAGCTCGAGCTCGCCGCGCGAGGAGAGACCAGCGATCACGCCCTCGATCGCCTGCTCGCCCAGAAGCACCCGCGCCTCGCGACCCAGCCCATGCGCCCGCTGCAGCCAAGCCTGCCGCAGAGGCTCGAACCCGTCCCGCTCAAGCACCCCCGCCCAAGCCTGCAGCCGCGGGCGCAGCGCCGCCAGAAACGCGAGCGGCTCAGGCGCCGGCGCATCCGGCGGCAGCACGTCGCGAAGGCTCACGGTGGGCTGATCGATCGCATCCGGCGCGCCGGCGAGATTGACGCCAAACGCGAGCGCCACCCACAGGGTTTTCGCATCGAGCGCGCCCGAATCCAGCATGATGCCCGAGGCTTTCGCGCCATCGATGAAGACATCATTCGGCCATTTCAGCGTGGCGCGGCTGCCGCCGAGGATCGCGTCGACCGTCTCCGCCAACGCGACACCGGTCGCGAAGCCAAGCAGCGCGATCGTCGCCGGCGGCTGCTGCGTCGTGAACAGGTGTGTGGCGAGCAAGTTGCCGTCGATGGACGCCCAAGCGCGGCCCCGCCGTCCCCGCCCCGCCGTCTGCCGCTTCGCCACAAGCCAAACTGGACCGACCGCACCGCGCTCGGCTCGGCGGCGCGCCTCCAGCACAGTGGAGTCGATCTCGTCGAAGACCTCGACCGGCGCGCTCGCGTCGATCATGGCGCCCCGCTGCTCAAAAGCTCATCCGCACGGCATCCTGCGCCCAGCCCTGCACGGCGCCGAGGATCAGCACCAGGACCGGGAACGTCAGCGCGGCGGCCGCCGTCGCGGTCAACATGATTGTCCCGCTCGGCGCCTGCAACTGCGCCGCCGGCGGCGCAAACCAGATCGAGGCGATCAGGCGCAGATAGTAGGCCGCCGCCACCACGGCCGCGACGGCGCCCAGCACCGCGAGCCAGATCAGACCCGCTTGAACACTGGTGCTGAACACGACGAGCTTGCCGATGAAGCCTGCAAACGGCGGAATGCCGGCGATCGAGAACAGCAGCATCGTGAACAGCGACGCCATCCACGGCCGCTTCTGCGCCATGCCGGCGAGATCGGCCACCGTCTCCGCCGGCGCGCCTTCGCGCCGCATGGCGAGGATCAGCGCGAAGATGCCGACATTGGCCGGCAAATAGAGCGCCATATAGATGAGCGCCGAGGATGCGCCCGCCTCGCCGCCCGAGGCGACGCCCATCAGCGCAAAGCCGATATTGCTGATCGAAGAATAGGCCATCAGCCGTTTCAGGTTGGTCTGCATCAGCGCTGCGACCGAACCCCACACCATCGAGATCGCCGCCAGCGCCGCCACCACCTGCTGCCACTGGCCCTGCAGTTCGGCGAACGGTTCGTAGAGCACCCGCACCATGAGCGCGACAGCAGCGACCTTCGGCGCCGCGGCGAAGAACGCCGTCACCGGCGTCGGCGCGCCTTCGTAGACATCTGGCGTCCACATATGGAACGGCGCCGCCGACATCTTGAACCCGAGCGCGCACAGCATCAGCACGAGCCCGAACACGAGTCCCACGCCGCCCGCGCCTTCGCCGATGGCGGCCGCAATGGCGTCGAAGCGGATCGAGCCGGTGAAGCCGTAGACGAACGAGGAGCCGAACAGCAGCAGCCCTGAGGAAATCGCGCTCAGGACGAAGTATTTGAGGCCCGCTTCGGACGAATACGCATCGTCCCTGCGCCAAGCCGCCAGCACATAGGCCGACAAGCTCTGCAGCTCGACGCCTACATAGAGGCTGATCAGGTCCTGCGCCGAGACCATCACGAACATGCCGAGCACCGCGAGCGCGATCACGACCGGGTACTCGAACCGCGGGTCTCTCACCTTCGCGAAGTGATCCCAGCCCAGCGCCAGCGTAGCGGCGCCGGAGAAGGCGATCAGCGCCTTGGCGAACACGGCGACGCCATCGACCACCATCGCCCCCTGGAAAATCTCCACCGGCGCGAACGGACCGTAGAGGGCGAGCACGCCGGCGCCGACGATCGCGGCGATGCCTAGCATAGAGAGCGCATTGAAGGCGCTGTCCTTCAGCCAGGCGCCGATGATCGCGGCGGCCAGGGCGAAGCCGGCCAGCAGCAGTTCAGGATACGCCAGCGGCAAGCTGGCCGAGAGATCGCTCATCGCGTTCATGGGCGGGCTCCCGCGAAAGCCGCGGAGATCGCCTCGGCTGAATTATGGGTGAAGTCGAGCACGTAGCTGGGCGCGAGGCCCATCACCAAAGTGGCCAGGACAAGCGGAATGAACGTCACCCACTCGCGCGCGTCGAGATCGGTGATGGTGTCGAGTTTCGGGTTCTCGATCACGCCGAACGCCACCTTGCGATAAAGCGTCAGCGCATAAGCCGCCGACAGGATGACGCCGAGCGCCGCGCCGGCCGCGACCCAGGCGTTGATCTGGAACGTGCCGACCATGGTGAGGATTTCGCCCGGGAAACCGCTCGTGCCGGGCAGGCCGACATTGCCCATCGTGAATAGCAGGAAGATCGCAGCATAGACCGGCATCCGGTTCACGAGGCCGCCATAAAAGGCGATCTCGCGCGTATGCATCCTGTCGTAGACGACGCCGACGCAGAGAAAGAGCGCGCCCGAGATGACGCCGTGCGACAGCATCTGGAAGATGGCGCCCTGGATGCCCTGCTCGTTGCCGCTGAAAATGCCCATGGTGACAAAGCCCATGTGCGCGACCGACGAGTAGGCGATCAGCTTCTTCATATCGAGCTGACGGAACGCGACCAGCGAAGCCCAGACGATCGCCACGACGCTCAGCGCGAACACGAACGGCGTGAAGAAGTGGGAGGCGTCCGGGAACATCGGCAGCGAGAAGCGCAGGAAGCCGTAGCCGCCCATCTTCAACAGGATCGCCGCCAGCACCACGGATGCCGCCGTCGGCGCCTCGACGTGCGCATCCGGCAGCCAGGTGTGCACCGGCCACATCGGCATCTTCACCGCGAACGAAGCGAAGAAGGCGAGCCAGAGCCAGATCTGAACGTCCGGACTGAAGCCGCCGCCCTGCGCATGCGCGGTGAGCGCCGGGATGTTCGAAGTCCCCGTGACTGCGATCATATAGACGATCGCCACCAGCATCAGCAGCGAGCCCAGCAGCGTGTAAAGGAAGAACTTGAACGCCGCATAGACGCGCCGCTCGCCGCCCCACACGCCGATAAGGATGAACATCGGGATGAGGCCGCCTTCGAAGAAGACGTAGAAGAGGATGATGTCCTGCGCGCAGAAGACGCCGATCATCAGCGTCTCCAGCACCAGGAATAGAACCATGTAGCTGGAGACCTGCTTCTCGATCGCCCAGCTCGCCAGGATGCAGAGCGGCGTCAGGAAGGTCGTCAGCATCACCAGCGACATCGCCAGCGTGTCCACGCCCATGGCGTAGCTCGCGCCGAACGCCCACGGGATGCTTTCGACGAGCTGGTACTCCGGATTGCTCGGATCGAACGCCGCGAACGCGAACAGCGACACGATGAATGTCGCGACCGTGAACAGCAGCGTCAGCACCCGGACGCCGTTGTCGTAGCCCGGGTTCGAGCCGCGCGCCGACATGCGCGACAGCAGAATGAGCAACGCGCCTGCCGCCGGCAGGAACGTCACGATGGAGAGGATCGGCCAGCCGGCCACGAGCTCGCTCACGGCGCGCCTCCGATGCCGGCGAAGATCGCATAGGCGCCGAACGCCACCGCCGCGATCAGCATGATGAAGCTGTAGTGATAGACAAAGCCGGTCTGCACCTTACGCAGATTGCGCGAGAAGAAGCGCGAGCTCGCCGCGACGCCGTCAGGGCCCAGCCCGTCGATCAGCCGCTTGTCGCCCACCTTCCAGAAGAGGTCGCCGATGGCGCGCGCGCCTTTGACGAAGATGAAATCGTAAATCTCGTCGAAGAACCACTTGTTGTAGAGGAAGGCCCAGACCGGACCCTTCGCCATCGCCTTCGCGGCGCCCGGCTGGAATAGATAGAACAGCACCGCGAGCAGGAAGCCGATCACCGTCACCGTCAGCGGCGCCCAGATCACCCAGGCCGGGAAGTCATGGTGCTCGCCGTGCGCGAGCGGCACGACGTGATCCCAGAACCCTTCCGCGTTCGCGCCCAGGAAGTACGGAGCAAAGATAGCGCCCGCCGCCACGGCCCCCGCAGCCAAAACGAACAGCGGCGCCAGCATGATCCACGGCGACTCATGCGCCGGCGCCGAGCCGTCGGCGCGCGCGGGTTCATCGGAGTGGCCGTGCCCATGGGAGTCGGCGCCCTCGGCGTGACCTTCTTGAGTGTGCCCATGCTCATCGTGATGACTCGGATGAGCCGGATTGCCGCGGTATTTGCCTTCAAAAGTCATGAAGGCCAGGCGCCAGGAATAAAAGCTGGTCAGCAGCGCTGCGCTGACGCCGCACCAGAAGGCGAACTGCGCGCCGATGGCTTGGCTGCCGTAGGCCGCCTCGATGATCGCGTCTTTCGAGTAGAAGCCGGCAAAGCCGCCGAGTCCCGGAATGCCAAAGCCGATCAGCGCGAACGTGCCGATCAGCATCATCGCCCAAGTGATCGTCATCGGTTTGCGGACGCCGCCCATGTAGCGCATGTCCTGTTCATGGTGCAGGCCATGGATCACCGAACCCGCGCCCAAGAACAGCAGCGCCTTGAAGAAGGCGTGCGTGAAAAGGTGGAACATCGCCGCGTTGTAGGCGCCCACGCCCGCGGCGAAGAACATGTAGCCGAGCTGCGAGCAGGTTGAGTACGCCACCACGCGTTTGATGTCGTTCTGCGCCAGCCCCACCGTCGCCGCGAACAGCGCAGTAGTGGCGCCGATGACGGTGACAAACCCGCTCGCTAGCGGCGCCAAATGGTAGAGTTCGCCCAAGCGGCAGACCATGAACACGCCGGCGGTGACCATCGTCGCGGCGTGGATGAGGGCCGAGACCGGCGTCGGGCCTTCCATCGCGTCGGGCAGCCAGACGTGCAGGAAGAACTGCGCCGACTTGCCCATCGCGCCGATGAACAGGAGAAACGCCACCACCTCGACCACGGGCGCTTGCAGCACGATGAAATCGAACGCCATGCCTGGATTGGCGGCGGCGGCGGCGAACACCTCGTCGAACCGGATCGAGCCGTAGGCCATGAACGCGGCCATGATGCCGAGCGCGAAGCCGAAATCGCCCACCCGGTTGGTGACGAACGCCTTGATCGCCGCATCGTTGGCGCTGCGCTTGTGGAACCAGAAGCCGATCAGCAGATAGGACGCGACGCCGACGCCTTCCCAGCCGAAGAAGAGCTGCAGGAAGTCGTTCGCCGTCACCAGCGCGAGCATCGAGAAGGTGAAGAACGAGAGATAGGAGAAGAACCGCGCCCGGTGCGGATCCTCGGCCATGTAGCCGATCGAATAGACGTGAACCAGAAACGAGACCGTGTTCACGACCACCAGCATCACCGCAGAGAGCGCGTCGATGCGCACGCTCCAGGTCGAACTGAAGCCGCCGACATCGACGAACCGGAACAGCTCGATGATCCGCTCAGTCCCTTCGCCCCAGACGAACTCAGCGAAGATCGGCCACGACAGCACCAGCGACAGGCCCACCGAAGCCGTCGTGATCGCCATGGCCAGCTTGTCGCCGAGATAACGCTGCAATAGCCCGGCGATCGCCGCGGCGAACAGCGGCGCAAGTACGATCAGGGCTTCCGGAGAGAACTGCACCGGCTCAACCCCTCATCTGATTGATGTCTTCGACGGCGATGTCGCCGCGATTGCGGAAGTAGGTCACGAGGATTGCGAGGCCGACCGCGGCTTCCGCCGCCGCCACCGTCAGCACCAGCATCGCGAAAATCTGCCCCTCGAGGTTCTGCAGATAAGCGGAAAAGGCCACCAGGTTGATGTTCACCGACAGTAGCACCAGCTCGATCGACATCAGGATGATGATGACGTTCTTGCGGTTCACGAAAATGCCGAACACACCGATCGTGAACAAAGCGGCGGCGACGAACAAATAATGCGCGAGGGTGATTTCCATCAGCCGATCCCCTGCCCCGGCCGGATATCCTTAAGCTCGACCGCTTCGGCGCGTCGGCGCCCGACTTGCGCGGCGATGTCTTGCTTCCGGACGCCCGGGCGGTGGCGCAGCGTCAGCACAATCGCGCCGACCATGGCTACGAACAACACCAGTCCCGCCATTTGGAAGACCAGCAGGTAGTCGGTGTAGAGCACTTGGCCGATGGCTTGCGCGTTGGTGACTTCGGCTTCCTGCGTTCGCGAGACCGCGATCGGCGCGCCGTCGGCGCCCATCGCCGCACTGGCCACAAGCCCCAGCTCTAGCAGAAGCGCCAGCGCGACTATGATCCCGATCGGCATATAGGAGAGGAAGCCCTGCTTCAGCTCGGTGAAGTCGACATCGAGCATCATCACGACGAACAGGAACAACACCGCGACGGCGCCCACATAGACGATCACCAGCAGCATCGCCAGGAACTCGGCGCCCAGCAGCACGAACAGACCCGCTGCCGTGAAGAACGTCAGGATCAGGAACAGTACCGAGTGCACGGGATTGCGTGCGGAAATGACCGCGAACGCGGAGACCACCGCGATCGCAGCCAGCACGTAGAAGGCGATCGACGCCAACATCCGTTACGCTCTCCCAACATGTCCTCCCCCGCGTGCGGGGGAGGTGGCGAGCGAAGCGAGCCGGAGGGGGAAGGACTGCGCGCGCAACTGCGCGCCCCCCTCAGTCCGCTTCGCGGACAGCTTCCCCGCACGCGGGGGAGCATGAAAGCAGTCGCGACCAATCATCGATAGGGCGCATCGAGTTCTAGGTTCTTCGCGATCTCCCGCTCCCAGCGGTCGCCGTTCGCGAGCAGTTTTTCTTTGTCGTAATAGAGTTCTTCGCGCGTCTCGGTGGCGAACTCCAGGTTCGGCCCCTCGACGATCGCATCCACCGGGCACGCCTCCTGGCAGTAGCCGCAATAGATGCACTTCACCATGTCGATGTCGTAGCGCGTGGTCCGGCGCGAACCGTCCTCGCGCGGTTCGGCTTCGATCGTGATCGCCTGCGCCGGGCAGATCGCTTCGCAGAGCTTGCAGGCGATGCAGCGCTCTTCGCCGTTGGCGTAACGGCGCAGAGCATGCTCGCCGCGGAATCGCGGGCTCTGCGGATTGCGCTCGTACGGGTAATTGATGGTGGCCTTGCGGCGGAAGAAATACTTCATGCCGAGCGCGAAGCCGCCCAGCATATCGAGCATCAACGCGCCCTTCGCCGCTTGCAGTAAGCGCGACATCTATTGAGCTCCGGCCACGGCGGTCGCCGTCGGCGCAAGGAAGGTGACGTAATAACCCATGGCGACCACCGCCACGATCGAAGTCGGCAGGAAAATCTTCCAGCCCAGCCGCATCAGCTGGTCGTAGCGGTAGCGCGGCACGATCGCCTTCACCATCGCAAACAGGAAGAACTGGATCCAGATCTTCACGTAGAACACGCCCATGGCGATGAACGAGGTCCAGAACGGATCGAGCCCGAGGCTCTCGATCGGTCCCCACGGCAAGTGCCAGCCGCCGAGGAACAGGATGTTCACCATCGCGCACATGAGCACGATGTTGAGGTATTCCCCGATCATGAAGAGCAGGTACGGCGTCGAGGAATACTCGACCTGGTAGCCGGCGACGAGTTCAGACTCCGCTTCCGGCAAGTCGAACGGCGGGCGGTTCGTTTCCGCCAGGGCCGAGATGAAGAACATCACCAGCATGACCAGCATAGTGACGCCGACGAGAATGTTGGCCGGAAACTCGGCGAAATTGAAAATCCGGAAGCCGTGCCAGGCCCAGATGCCCTGGGCTTGCGCGTCGATGATCGTCGTCAGATTCAGCGAACCGACGAGCAGCAGCACCGTAATGATGATGAAGCCGATCGAAACCTCGTAGCTCACCATCTGCGCGGCCGAGCGCAGGCCGCCGAGGAACGGGTACTTCGAGTTCGACGCCCAACCGCCCATGATGATGCCGTAGACGCCGAGCGAGCTGATCGCGAAGAGATAAAGGATGCCGACGTTCAGGTCGGCGATCACCACGTCCGGGGCCCACGGCACCACCGCCCAGCCCACGAACGCGAGCACGAACGTGATCAGCGGCGCAAGGATGAACACCGTCTTGTTGGCGCCCGCCGGGATGACGATTTCCTTGAACACGAACTTGAAGAAGTCTGCGAAGGACTGCAGCAGCCCGAACGGGCCGACGACGTTCGGCCCCTTACGCAGCTGCACCGCCGCCCAGACCTTGCGGTCGAACAGCAACAGGAAGGCGAGCGAGATCAACAGCAGGATCGAGATGCCGAGGATCTGGCCGATCTTCATGATCGACCACTCCGCCTCGACAGGCAGCGTGATCAGCGGAACGTAGTCGGCGCCAGCAATCATTCCGCAGCCACTTTCATCGCGCCGGATTTGAGGCGCGAGCACTCCGCCATCGTCTTCGAAGCGCGCGCGATCGGATTGGTGAGATAGAAGTCAGCGATCGGCGAGCGGAACGGCGCGCCAGACAGCTCGCCCGCCGCGCCCAGCGCCGTGGGATCGAAGCCGGTCAGATCAGCCGCGCCCGGCGCATAGTCCACTTGGCCGAACGTCGGGTGATCCGCGACCATCTTGGCCCGCAGCTCCGCCAGCGAGTCGTACGGCAGCGTCTTACCCATCACGCCGGACAACGCGCGAAGAATGGTCCAGTCTTCCTTCGCATCGCCCTTCGGGAAGGTCGCGCGGCGGCCAAACTGGACGCGGCCCTCAGTGTTCACCCAGGTGGCGTCCTTTTCCGTGTAGGCGGCGCCCGGCAGAATGATGTCGGCGCGATGTGCGCCGGCGTCGCCATGCGTGCCGAGATAAATGACCGTGCCCGCCTTCGGCAGCTCGACTTCGTCGACGCCGAGCAGCAGCAGCGTATCCAACCCGCCCTGCAGCATGTCCCGCGCGCCCTTGCCGCCGGCGCCCGGCAGGAAGCCCATGTCGAGCCCGGCCACGCGCGCCGCCGCCGTGTGCAGCACGTTGAAGCCGTTCCAGCCTTCGCGCACGAGCGAAGCCGCCGCCGCCAGCGCGCCGATCGAATGCAGCACCGCCGCCGAGTCGGAACGCGTCAGCGCGCCCTGGCCGACGATCACCATCGGCCGCTGCGCCGCTTTCAGCTTCTCCGTGATCGCGCCGCGGTCCTTCACGTCGGCAAGCGAGGTCCCGAGATGCGCGTACGGATAGCTCAGGTCGACCTCTTCGCCGATGTAAGCGACATCGGCGCCGCGCAACCACGCTTTGCGGATGCGCGCGTTCAGCACCGGCGCCTCGAGCCGCGGGTTCGTCCCGATCAGCAGAATGGCGTCGGCCTCGTCGAGGCCGGCGATGGTGGAGTTGAAGAGATAGCCTTGCCGCGCGCCGCCGCCGATCATAGCGCCGTCCGGACGGCAATCGGTGTTCGGCGATCCCAACGCGCGGAAAAGATCGAGCGTCGCCTTCATGCTCTCGGCGCAAGCGAGATCGCCAGCGATGGCGCCGATCCGCTTGGCGTCGCCCGAAAGCGCCTTCGCCGCCGCTTCAAGCGCCTCGGCCCAGGTCGCAGCGCGCAGCGCGCCGTTCTCACGGATGTAAGGGCGATCCAGGCGCTGGCGCGACAACCCGTCCTCGGCGTAGCGCGTCTTGTCGGAGATCCACTCTTCGTTGATCTCGTCATTCACGCGTGGCAGCACGCGCAGCACCGCATCGCCGCGCGCATCGACGCGGATGTTCGAGCCCAGCGCGTCCATCACGTCGACGCTCTGCGTCTTCGAAAGCTCCCACGGCCGCGCATTGAAAGCGTACGGCTTCGAAGTGAGGGCGCCGACCGGGCAGAGATCGATCACGTTGGCTGAAAGCTCACTGGTGAGCGCAGCTTCCAGATAGGTCGTGACTTCCATGTCCTCGCCGCGTCCGGTGGCGCCGAGTTCGGGAACGCCCGCCACTTCAGTGACGAAGCGGATGCAGCGCGTGCACTGGATGCAGCGCGTCATGCACGTCTTCACCAGCGGGCCCATGAACTTCTCTTCGACCGCGCGTTTGTTCTCGTCGAAGCGCGAACCGCCGCGGCCATAGGCCACTGACTGGTCCTGCAGGTCGCATTCGCCGCCCTGGTCGCAGATCGGGCAATCCAGCGGGTGATTGATCAGCAGAAACTCCATCACCCCGTTGCGCGCCTTTTTGACGGTGTCGCTCTTGGTGACGAGTTCGTTGAGCATGTTGTCGCGCGGTGGCGGCAGATCGCGCACTTGTTGCGCACACGAAGCGATCGGCTTCGGCCCTGATTTGCCGCCGACCTTCACCTCGATCAGGCACATGCGGCAATTGCCGGCGATCGACAGACGCTCATGATAACAGAAGCGCGGAATCTCGGCGCCGGCGGCTTCGCACGCCTGCAGCAACGTGAGTTCCGGGGGGACGTCGACTTCAACGCCGTCGACGAGAATTTTCGTCATGAGTCTGCCGCTTTCGCGCACGCGCATGGCCGATTTATTGCTGCGCTGCAAGGGGGCGAAACGTCCGCTTCAGCCGCCCCGGTGTTGCGAGCGACTCGCAGCGCCGGCGCTGCGCGGAACCGTTCACGTTTCCGAGGATGCGCCTGTCATTTTTGCCACGCCTTGCCGGAACGGCAGCCGCCCGCCGGCCGTTTATTCGCCAAGGGCGGGCAATACGGAGTTTTCCCCGATGGCCAACCAGCAACCCCCGCAAGAGCGGAACCGCGACAACAACAATCGTCAACGCCAGGCCCAGCCCGGCCGGCGCAACGAAGACATGGAGCGCAGCGATCGCGAACGCCAAAACCGCGAGCGCGACAAGAATCGCGACGAGGAGCGTCCGCAATAAGCGCATTCCAATAGCGCGTTCCGATGCGAAGTCAGCGGAGCGGCGAAAGCCGCTCCGTTTTCGTCGCGCTCAGACCTTCGTCAGCGCGCCCGCGCCCACCACCGTGATCCACTCCCGCACCCGCCAGGACGTGACGACGCCTTGCGTCACGTAAGGATCGGCGCGCGCGAAATCCTCGGCGACCTCCGCCGTCTCCGCCTTGAACAGCAGCAGCCCGAACGGCGGCTCATCCTGCGGCACCGCGCCGCCCAGCTGCAACTCGTCCCGCGCGACGGATACACGGCAAAGCTCGAGGTGTGCCGGTCGATGCGTCGCGCGCTTTTCGAGATAGTCGGGCGCGTAGTCGTAGATCAGGAGGAAATGCTTCATTTGAACCACTTGAAGTGCCTGTGGTTGACCGTCGCTGCGCATGCCAGCGGAACATAGAAGGCTAACACAGCAACAAAGGAATAGATGCTCGCGTAAGTGGCGATGGTGATCACGTAACCTGCAAGCACCGCCCCAACAAACAGGCCCCACCACCGAAACAACAAGACCCCGCCTATCGCCGCGAGACTCGCGAGAGCGATAGCCGCAAGCTCAAACGGGGTCACTAGGCCGAAACGGGTGAGATTTAATAGCTGGGTCACGCCCCACGCCGCCGCACCGAACGACACGGCGGCCGCCAGCCAAAGCGCAGCCAGCCGACGCTTGGCCCTCACTCCGCCGCCACCGCGCGCACCTGGTGCACGCCCTTCGCCGCGCGATACCGATCAATCCGTTGCTCGATCTCGCCCCGGAAGTGCCGGATGAGCCCCTGGATCGGCCAGGCGGCTGCGTCGCCCAGCGCGCAAATGGTATGGCCTTCCACCTGCCCCGCGACGTCGAGCAGGAGATCGATTTCGCTGTGCTCGGCCTCGCCCTTCGCCATCCGCTCCAGCACCCGCCACATCCAGCCGGTGCCTTCGCGGCACGGTGTGCACTGGCCGCAGCTTTCGTGTTTGTAGAAATAGGCGATGCGGGCGATGGCGCGGATCAGATCGGTCGACTGATCCATCACGATCACCGCCGCGGTGCCGAGGCCGGATTTCAGCGCCACCAGCGAGTCGAAATCCATCAGCGCGGTTTCGGCTTCATGCGCCGGGATCATGCGCACCGACGAGCCGCCCGGGATCACCGCTTTCAGATTGCCCCAGCCGCCGCGCACGCCGCCGCAATGCTCTTCGATGAGCTGCTTCAGCGGAATGCTCATAGCCTCTTCGATGTTGCAGGGCTTGTTCACGTGGCCGGAAATGCAGAACACCTTGGTGCCGGTGTTGTTCGGCCGGCCGAAACCTGCAAACCACTTCGCGCCGCGGCGCAGAATGGTCGGCACGACAGCGATCGACTCGACGTTGTTCACCGTCGTCGGGCAGCCATAGAGGCCGACGTTCGCCGGGAACGGCGGCTTCAAGCGCGGCTGGCCCTTTTTGCCTTCGAGACTCTCCAGTAGCGCCGTCTCTTCCCCACAAATATAAGCGCCGGCGCCGTGATGGACGTAGAGATCGAAGTCCCAGCCGTGCACGTTGTTCTTGCCGATCAGCTTGGCTTCGTAAGCTTCCTTCACCGCACGCTCGAGCGCCTCGCGCTCGGCCACATACTCGCCGCGGATATAGACGTAGCAAGCGTGCGCCTGCATCGCGAACGAGGCGATCAGGCAGCCCTCGATCAAAAGATGCGGATCGTGCCGCATCATGTCGCGGTCTTTGCAGGTGCCCGGCTCGGACTCGTCGGCGTTGACGACGAGATAGTGCGGCCGGTCCTTCACCTCTTTCGGCATGAAGCTCCACTTCAGGCCAGTCGGGAAGCCGGCGCCGCCGCGGCCGCGCAGGCCGGAATCCTTCACCTGCTGGATGATCCAGTCGCGGCCCGCGCCGATCATGTCGGCGGTGCCGTTCCAGGCGCCGCGCTTCTTGGCGCTCTCCAGGTCAGCCCCGTGCGTTCCGTAGAGATTGAGGAAGATGCGATCCTTATCCGCGAGCATGGTCATTCCCGATCTGCCGCAGGCGGCGGCGATGATAGATATTCCGTTGCACGAAAGCGTAGATCAGCGCGATCCAGCCGATGACGAGGCCAGCGTACCCCGCATAGAGCGCAGCGCCGGCGTTCGGGTCGCTGCGCAAGCTCAGCACGGCGACGGCCGAGACGATGATGATCGCGAACCCGATCAGCCGCGGCCAGCGCGCGACGGCGCGCAGCTCACGCCGATAAGCGGAGCGGCCCTCGGCCGTCTCCAGATCGGGCGGCGCCAGCGCGTTCATCGGCGCGGCCCCAGCATCATGAACACGCGCAGCGCGAACCATACCGCGCCAATCGCCGGCGCGGCGACATACATGCTCATGACCTCGCGCTGGCCGAGCGTCGCCATATAGACGGCGAGCGCGGCAAGGCCGACGGCCAGCAAAGCGTAGAGCACGAGCGCGCTGCGCTTGAACACGCCGCCCATGGCGATCGGCTCATAGCGCGGGCGCGGACCCGGCGTGTGCGGGGGCTCCGCGTCGCTCATACCTTCTCCGGCAAGCCCGGCAGCTTGATCGGCTTCGCAAGCGAGCCGTCGTAGAGCGTCGGATCTTTCAACACCGTCGGCCCGCCCTCCGGCGCCGATGTGATGCGCCCCGCCGCCGAGCCCGGCGCGATCTTCTCGCCGCGCGCCAGCTTGTCCATCAGCGCTTCGAGCGCGTCCGGCGTCAGGTCTTCGTGGTAGTAGTCGTCGATCGCCACCACAGGCGCGTTCACGCAGGCGCCGACGCACTCGACCTCTTCCCAAGAGAACATGCCGTCGGCGCTCACGGCGTGCTTATCGCCGATGCGGCTCTTGCACACCTTCTTCAGCTCTTCGGCGCCGCGCAGCATGCACGGCGTCGTGCCGCACACCTGCAGATGGTGCTTACCGACCGGCGCGAGCTGGAACATGGTGTAGAACGTCGCCACTTCCAGCACACGGATCACCGGCATGCCGAGCAGCTCGGCGATCGCCTTGATCGCCGGCTCGGACACCCAGCCTTCCTGCTTCTGCACCAGCCACATCACCGGAATGACGGCCGATTGCTTCCGCTCCGGCGGATATTTGGCGATCCACCAGCGCGCCAGCTCCATCGTCTCCGGCGTGAAGGCGAAGCTCTCGGGCTGCTCTGCGGCTAGACGGCGAACGCTCATGTCCCTCTCACTTCACGAAATCGACCCGGGCGATCCGCCCGTCTTTAACGGTGTAGATCACGAGCGCCTCGAAGAACGGCCCCTCGGGCGAGCGCTCGCCCTTCTCGTGATCGATAACGACATCGCCGAGCGCCATGCGGTGCTCGACCCAGGCGCGGTTCTGCGAGAAGTCGGCGAACGTCTTCGCATAGCGCGCTCGAATCTCCGCCATGCCCGCTTGCGTCACGGCGCCGTTCAGGTCGGCGATCACGCATTCCTCGGCGTAGGTCGCGCAGAACGCGTCCAAGTCCTGGGCGTTGTACGCCTCGAGCTGGCGCTGAACGATATCGGCGGCGCTCACTTGCGGCCTCCCGATATCCGTTCCATCGCCGCTTCGATGCGCGAGCGGCGCAGATCCTTCAACAACGGGCCCGTCACCGGCGCGTAGTGCAGCAGCGCCAACACGCCGACACCCACGGTGACCGCAATGATGACGTCGAGCCCGGGCGCGATCGGCTGCCCGAGCAGCAGCACCAGCACCACCGGGATCGGGATCATGAAGCCCGCCGCCTGAACGATCAGCGCCGCCAGATAGCGCTTGGCGCCGCCTGGAAAGCGCTCGCGCGCCGAGCGGCGCACCAGATAGGTGAACGTCACCGCGAGCGCGATCGCCACGGCCACCCACATCGCCATGTTGAGCAGCAGCGCGCCGGGTCCGGCCATGTTCATACCGCGGCCCTCCGCCCTTCGATCTCGTCGAGTTTGGCCAGCGCCTTGTTGGCGTCGTCTCGCGCTTTCAAGAGGGTCGCGCGCCGATACGCGCGAAGGTACGTCTTCAGCACCGGCGCCTTCAGCAGTGCGCCGCGGCGGATGACGATGAGCATGAGCAAGGCGGGAACGAATGCGAGGGACGTCAGCTCCGGGGTCTCGAACCCGCGCGCGTCCATCACTTGCATTCTGAGCGGCACGATCACGAAGCCGATCAACAAGCCGATGGAAAGCCCCTGGATCAAGGCGCCGATCCGCACTCGCGCCGGATGGTGCTCGACGTGCTCGGGCTTGAACGCGAAAAAAGCATGCAGCAGGAACGCCAATGCGATGACGAGGGCGACGAGGCCCTCGATCCAAAGCATCAGCGGCGCATGCTCTCCGCTCACCGATCGATCTCGCCGAACACGATGTCGAGCGAGCCCAGCACGGCGGAAACGTCGGCCAACATGTGACCCTTGCACATGTAGTCCATAGCCGCGAGGTGCGGAAAACCGGGCGCGCGAATCTTGAGGCGATAGGGCTTATTGGTGCCGTCGCTGACCAGATAGACGCCGAACTCGCCCTTCGGCGCTTCGACTGCCGCGTACACTTCCGCCGCCGGCACGTGGAAGCCTTCGGTATAAAGCTTGAAGTGATGGATGAGCGCTTCCATCGACGTCTTCATCTCGGCCCGGCGCGGCGGCGCGAACTTCGAATTCTCCGGCAGCACCGGCCCGGGCGTCTTGCGCAGCAGGTCGACGCACTGGAGCATGATCTTGGTCGACTCGCGCATCTCCTCGACCCGGCAGAGATAGCGATCGTAGCAGTCGCCGTTCTTCCCCAGCGGAATCTTGAACTCGAGTTCGTTATAAATTTCGTACGGCTGCGAGCGTCGCAGATCCCAGGCGAGGCCCGAACCGCGCACCATCACGCCGGAGAAACCCCACCTGATCACATCCTCCTGCGTTACCACGCCGATATCGACATTGCGCTGTTTGAAGATGCGATTGTCGGTCAGCAGGCCCTCGATGTCGTCGATGGCGGCCGGAAATTGCCTGCACCACGTCTCGATGTCGTCGATCAGCTGCGGCGTCAGATCCTGGTGCACGCCGCCCGGGCGGATGTAGTTCGCATGCATGCGCGAGCCCGAGGCCCGCTCATAGAACACCATCAGCTTTTCGCGCTCTTCAAAGCCCCACAGCGGCGGCGTCAGCGCGCCGACATCTAGCGCCTGCGTGGTGACATTGAGCAGGTGATTGAGGATCCGTCCGATCTCGGAATAGAGCACGCGGATGATCTGGGCCCGGCGCGGCACGGCGATCGCGGCCGCCTTCTCGATCGCCAGGCAGAACGCATGCTCCTGGTTGATCGGCGCCACGTAATCAAGCCGATCGAAGTACGGGATCGCCTGCAGATAGGTCTTGTACTCGATCAGCTTCTCGGTGCCGCGATGCAGCAGGCCGATGTGCGGATCGACCCGCTCCACCACCTCGCCGTCAAGCTCCAGCACAAGGCGCAGCACGCCGTGCGCCGCCGGATGCTGCGGTCCGAAATTGATCGTGAACGTGCGCTTTTCCTCAGGAATGGCGGCGATGCCTTCGGCCATGATTCAGTTCTTTCCTGAAATATCGTGGCCAACGCCGAGCAAATGGCCGTCGAGATCGCGCACCTGGAACTCGCGCATGAAATACGGCTGATCCTCCGGCGCGCAGACGATGTCGGCGCCCTGTGCGGCGAACTCCGCATGCAACGCATCCGCGTCGCTCACATCGAGATACAGGCTGAAGCGCCCATCGTAATCGTTGGGCCGGAAGCTGTCGCCTGCATCGACCTGATTCAGCATGACGGAGACGCCGTCGCGCCGGGCGATCGTGAACATCGGCGGATCGCCCCAGAACCGTTCGACGTTAAAGCCCAGCTTGTCGGTGTAGTAGGCAGCCGCCTTCACCACGTCTCTCACTAGAAGGACGGGCGTCGCATCGCGGATCTGCAGCGTGGCGCTCACGGCTTCTGCTCGCTCGCTTTCTCATCGCCCGGCAAGGTCATGCCTTCCCATGGCGAGAGGAAGTCGAAGCTCCGGAAAGCCTGCGCGAGCTTCACGGGCTCGTAGATCACCCGCTGCTGCTCTGCGTCGTAGCGGACTTCCACGTGCCCCGTCATCGGGAAGTCCTTGCGCAGCGGGAAACCCTGAAAACCGTAATCGGTGAGGATGCGCCGCAAATCCGGATGGTTCGAGAACAGGATTCCGTACATGTCGAACGCCTCGCGCTCGAACCAATCCGCGCAAGGATAGATGCCGACGATGCTCGGCACGGGCGTGTTCTCGTCCGCCGCCACCTTGACCCGCACACGATGGTTCAGGTGCATCGACAAGAGATGGTAGACGACGTCGAACCTCTTGGCCCGCTGCGGATAGTCGACGCCGCAAATGTCGATCAGCGTCGTGAACCGGCAGCGCGGATCGTCGCGCAGGAAGGTGATCACCGCATAGATCTGGTCCGCCCGCGCGGTCAGCGTGAGTTCGCCAAAGGCGATCTCCTGCCCCTCGATCGCATTCGTCATCGACGACGCAATGTGTGCGCCGAGATCTTCAAGCCCCTGCGTCATCGCACAATGTTCCCTTCGCGGCGGATTTTCCGCTGCAACTGCAGCACGCCGTAGACGAGCGCTTCCGCCGTCGGCGGGCAGCCGGGCACATAGATGTCGACCGGCACGATACGGTCGCAGCCGCGCACCACGGCGTAGCTATAGTGATAATAGCCGCCGCCATTCGCGCACGAACCCATCGAGATGACGTAACGCGGCTCGGGCATCTGGTCGTAGACCTTGCGCAACGCCGGGGCCATCTTGTTGGTCAGCGTGCCGGCGACGATCATCACGTCGCTCTGCCGCGGCGAAGCGCGCGGGGCGAAGCCGAAGCGCTCGAGATCGTAGCGCGGCATCGACGCCTGCATCATCTCGACCGCGCAGCAGGCGAGCCCGAACGTCATCCACATGAGCGAGCCGGTGCGCGCCCAGGTGATCAGATCATCGGCGGCGGCGGTGATGAAGCCCTTGTCAGCGAGCTGATTGGAAAGGCCCGTATAGAACGGATCGTCTTCCTTGACGGGATAACCGCCCTCGACGCCCGCGCGCGCGGCGCCGCCGGCTGGCGTGATCACTCCCATTCCAAAGCGCCTTTCTTCCATTCGTAGATAAAGCCGACCGTCAGGACGCCCAGGAACGCCATCATCGACCAGAACGCGAATTGGCCGACCTCTGCCGGCATATCGCCCAGCGTGATCGCCCACGGGAACAGGAACGCGACTTCGAGGTCGAAGATGATGAACAGGATCGACACGAGATAGAAGCGCACGTCGAACTTCATCCGCGCGTCGTCGAAGGCGTTGAACCCGCACTCGTAGGCCGAGACCTTCTCCTTGTCCGGGTCCTTCGGCGCGATCACCCAGGCGGCGATCAGGAAGCCTGCGCCCAGCACGAGGGCGATGGCGAAGAAGAACACAATCGGCAGATAATCGAGCAGATCGAGGCCCATCACACGTCCTTTGGGACCCACCTAAGCGGCGTCGGGCCGCGACGCCAGGGTCTGAGGCGCCGCAGCCGCGAAATCGGCGCGGACGCTAGTGGCGCCCGCCCTGGCCCGCAAGCCTCATCGCACCGGCTGCGGCTTGCTGCGCAGCCATTGCGACAGCACCCATTTCCGCCCCGCCGTGGGCGGCAGGCCCGCATGCAGCATGCGGCGGTCGGGCGCACCGTCGGGAAGCACGTTGGCGAACACGAGCGCCTCGCCGACTCCGCCACGGAGCTCGAGACCCAGAGTCGGAAACTGTGTCGCGCCGCCGCTGAAATCGTCGCTGAGATAGGTCACGAGCGTGAACGTCCGCTGCCCCAGCCGCTCGAGTTCGCCGGCCATCGCCGCCAGCTTGGGCGGTATGAAGTCATAATGAGCGCCATAGCTCTGGCCCGGCTCATAGCTGATCAGCATGGGCGGCTCATGGTGGGTCACCGGCGTCCCGGTGAGGCGCGCCGCACGCTCCTGCAGCACCGCCACGACGAGATCGCGCTTGAGCGGCCCGAATCCGCTCGTGGTTGCCGTCCGCACCGAGCGGACCTCATATCCACCCGTTTCGCTGTTGCTGGCGGTGCTGGGCGCCAGCCGCTCGCGCCCTTGCTCGATGATCCAAGCGCTGAACCCGGGCGGCGCGAACTCACGAGCGACGCCGATCCGCGCTTCATCCGTCAACGACTGCAGCGGCGGGGGCGCGAGGAGCGATTCAATATCGATGTGGTCGCCGCCAAGCACGCCGAGCTGGCGCGCCGCGGTTGCATCGCCAGCGTCAGCTGCGCGGCGGAGCCAGTCGAGGGCGCGTGGCCAATCCTGCTGCTGACCGATGCCGCCTGCCGCGAACGCCGCGCAGCGTTGCATAGCCGCTGCATCGCCGGCTTCGGCGGCCGACAGAAACAGAGCCGCCGCGCGCTCGGCTTGTCCGTCGCGCAGCAGCGCGCGCGCTTCAGTGAAAAGGGCCTCGGTCACGAGAACAGCTTTGCGCCGGCCACGCCTCTCCGCGCAATGGCCGATGCGAATGGCGCGAGTGACGGGGCTCGAACCCGCGACCTCCGGCGTGACAGGCCGGCGCTCTAACCAACTGAGCTACACCCGCGTCTCTTCCGCGAGAAGGCGCCGGAGTTAGGCCAAGCCGTTCCGGCGGTCAAGCACGCGAAGGCGGGGCTTCTAGCAGATAAAGATTAAGGAGCAGCTGTCGCAGGCGGACGGACCGGATCGTCCCAGGTCTGGCTCGGTGAGGTCAGGCGCAACAGCGCTTCGAGCCGCTCGTTCGGAACCAGCTTCTCCGCCCCGGCGGCGTCGCTGACGCCGATGAACACGTCACCCGAGCTCATGTCGATCGCCACGACCGACAAACCCTCGAGACACCCTGACGGCGCGCAGCCGGAAAAGACCAAGGCCTCGGCGCCGCCGCCTCCCGCGACGAGGCCGGGCGCGGGGTTGGACATCGAATGGGTGAAGCGGGCCTGCTCCGCCGCCGGAACGCCGAGGCTCTGCAATGAATACCGGCGCATCGCCGGCGCCGCCGCGAACGCGGCGTAAGTCTGCCCGACGTAGGGCCGGAAGTCGGGGGCGGACGTCGCCTCCAGCCGCTCGACCGGCGCGGAGGCGGCTTGCTGCGGCCCGACTGCGGCCGGCCCGCAGGACGCGGCGGCGGCTGCGGCCATCAAGACAAAACCGGAGCGAACGTGATTCATCCCGCCAACCTACCACCGCCTGCAGCGCGCGGCGTAGTAAGTTGTCCACACGCGTCTCAGTTCCATGGGAAGATGGCGTCAGCCATCCGAAGCTGCGCCCCGGCCGGCTCAGCCCTCCTACGCTGAAGCTTTGGAGGGCAGCCGTTCCCTCGACTTCGTCAAGCGAAGGCTGGTGGGCGGTGAGGGGATCGAACCCCCGACCCTCTCGGTGTAAACGAGACGCTCTACCGCTGAGCTAACCGCCCTTGCCGGCCGTTCTCCTGGCGATCCGCGCGCGTCCGCGCAAGGGGGCCGTGAGCTCCGCGCCGCAATTGCAGCAGTAATTGGCGTTGAGCCCGTGCCGGTCGAGCCCGCAGCGCACGCAGCGCTGAATCTTCTGGTGCGGCGCGAACGCCTTCTGCGCGATGTTGAAGAAGAGGCTGATGCCCGTGATCATCAGCGCGATCGAGAACACCCGGCCGGACGCCGTATCGATGGTGATGTCGCCGTAGCCCGTGGTCGTGAGCGAGGTCACCACGAAATAGATCGCGTCGAGAAAATTGTTCAGCTTCGGGTGATCGCCCAGATAAAGCGCCTGCGTCAGCCCTGCGGCGATGAAAACAAACACCGCCATCGTCACGATCGCGCGCGCGAGGTCCTCCACATAGGTGTCGTCCCACTTGCCGCGCGCGAGCACGTTCCAGAAACGCTCGCTATGCACCAGCGTCCACAGTCGCAGGATGCGCAAGAAGCCCCAATTATAAAGCACGGTCGGGAACGCCAGCGTCGCCAGCACCACGAGATCGACCCAGGTGTTCGGATATTTGAGCCACCGCCGCACGGTGCCAAACGCGAACAGCCGCGCCAGCAGATCGAGCGCGACGAAAATGGCGATCGCCAAATCGACCATCCAGAACCAGGATTGTTCGCGGATGAATTGGCTGCCGATGAAGAAGCCGATGATCAGGACATCCAGAACGAACAGCACGCCCTGGAAGCGCAGCGCCGATTGCGTGTGCCCGAAATAGTACGCTCTGAACCGCGAACGCAGCCGGCGACGACGTCTCACCCTTGGTGGCTCTGCATCGTCTTGAAGAACGCGGCCGCTTTCGGATCCTCGCCGGTCTTCTCGGCCGGCACGTCCTCGCAGAATTTCACCCACGAAAGCCGGCTTTCTATCCCGTATTGCTGCACGATCGGCGCCGCCTCCGGATCGTCCATCGATCCGATCGTCACATAGAAGCGCGCTTCCGGCATGTCATAGCTGAACGAGAGCGGCGTGCCGCAATCGCGGCAATAGGCGCGCTTGGCCAGATTCGAGCTGGCGAAGAACGCCGGATCGCCCTCAGTCCACGCGAACTCGCTCTTCGGCGCGCCCGCCAGCGCGGCGAACACCCCGCCGGTCGCGCGCTGGCACATGCGGCAATGGCAGACGTGCGAATTCTGCGGCGCCACGTAGAGCGCGTAGCGAACCTTGCCGCACTGGCAGCCGCCGGTGGCGATAGCTTCTCGGCTCATTCGGCGGGCGTCCTGTGCGGATTCTCAGGATCAGCAGGAGGCGGGCGCGAGATCCACCACGTGAAGGCAAAGGCGCCCACGCTGAAGACCCCGCCAAAGACGGAGAGGAAAAGGACGGCTTGCTCGGCTGCGCTCAGCGAATTCATGTCCGTTCGCCCTCATGCTCCTCTGTCATATAGCGGACCGCGAGCGCCGTCGCCACGCACACGGCGAACATGGCCGCGGCCCCAAAGAACAATTCGGACGGCAGGCGTTCCGCCTCCAGCAATCCCGGCAGCACAATAGCCGATCCGATCAGCGCCGCGGCGCCGAACAGGCCGTTCGCGACGAATTCTCCGAAACGCTGCCTGCCGCGCGCAGATAACCGGCGGCGCCTGGGCGCCCCAGCCGGCGGAGTAGACTGCCTTCGTTTCGTCATGGCCCCTCCCGCCCCTGCTACTAGCGGCGGCGCGGTCAGGCGTCTACGCGATCTCCGATGACGACGACTTTGACAAAAGCCGCCCTCGCCGGCGTGCGCGTGCTCGATCTTTCACGCGTGCTCGCGGGTCCGTGGGCGACGCAGATTCTCGGCGATCTCGGCGCCGACGTGATCAAGATCGAAAAGCCCGGCGCCGGCGACGACACCCGCAGCTGGGGGCCGCCGTTCTTGCCCGAACAGGACGGCGGCCGCGGCGACGCAGCCTATTACCTCGCTGCAAACCGCAACAAGCGCTCGGTCACGATCGATTTCGCCAAGCCCGACGGCGCGGAGCTCGTGCGCAGGCTCGTCCCGCATTGCCAAATCTTCGTCGAGAACTTCAAGACCGGCGGGCTCACGCGCTACGGGCTCGATTACAAGAGCATCGCCGCGATCAATCCTGCGATCGTCTATTGCTCGATCAGCGGCTTCGGCCAAACCGGCCCGTACGCGGCGCGTCCCGGGTACGATTACATCATCCAAGGCATGGGCGGCCTCATGAGCCTCACCGGAGAACCCGCCGGTGAGCCGATGAAAAGCGCCGTCGCCGTCGCCGATCTGTTCACCGGCATGTATGCGGTGACGGCGATGCTCGCCGCGCTGCGCCACGCCGAACGCACCGGCGAAGGCCAGCGCATCGACGCGGCGCTGCTGGATTCGCAAATCGCGATGCTCGCCAATCTCGGCGCGAGCTATCTGGTTTCCGGCGAAAAGCCCAAACGGCTCGGCAATCAGCACGCATCGATCGCGCCCTATCAGGTGCTCGCCACATCCGACGGTCACATCATTCTCGCCGTCGGCAATGACGGCCAATTCCGCGATTTCTGCGCCGCCGCGAACGTGAAGCTCGCCGACGACGCACGCTTCGCCACCAACGAAGCGCGCGTCCGCCACCGCGAGGAGCTCACCGCAGCGCTCACGCACATGACCATCCAGCGCACCACGTCGCAATGGATCGCCGCGCTCGAAGCGGCGCAAGTGCCCTGCGGCCCCATCAACACGCTGGAGGACGTCTACGCCGATCCGCACGTGGCGGCGCGCGGCGCGGTCGAAAGCGTCACCCGCGCCGATGGGCGTGAGATCAAGCTCGCCGCCAATCCGCTGCGCATGAGCGCAACGCCGCCCACCACTCGCGCCGCGCCGCCGCTCCTGGGACAGGACACCCAGCCGGTGCTCACGGAACTTCTCGGCCTGGCCCAAACAGAGCTCGCCCGCCTGCGAGACGGTGGCGTGATCTGACGCGCAGCAGCGGCAAATGCGGCAAGTTTGCGACCCACGAAATCGTTAGGGAACACCGCCGGTTGCCTCTCGTTTGGCTCGCACGAGGACAGGAGACACCGACATGCGCCTTGCTTTGACTGCTTACGTGTCCGCCGCCGCGCTCAGCTTGAGCGCCTGCGCGGGCATGACCCCAAGTGAACGCGGCGCCCTCAGCGGCGCGGCCATCGGCGGCGCGGCCGGCGCCATTCTCGGCGACGACGAAGCGGCGCTTGCTGGCGCCGTGGTCGGCGGTGCGGCCGGCTGGTATCTGGGGTGCCGCGAAGAAGGCCGTTGCGGCAACGTCGACAACCGCCGCGAGCGTTACGACCGTCGCAGCGGTCGCTATTATTTCTATGATCCGCAATCGGGCCGCTACTTCTACGAGAACGGCGAGCCGTATCCGTAAGGCTCTCCGCCCCCGCGTAAGGAAACGCCGCGCCTCACTAGCGCGGCGTTTTCACGTTGACACGGGCGCGGTCCTCCAGGCGAGCAGCGTAATGGCGTAAGCCAGCCGAAGCTGCGCGCGCGGGATTGACGAGCCCCCCACGCCAAGGCTTCGGAGGGCAGCTTTCGCTTTGCGCTGCGCGCAGCGAAGGCTGGTCGGGGCGGCGGGATTCGAACTCGCGACATCCAGCTCCCAAAGCTGGCGCTCTACCAGGCTGAGCTACACCCCGATGCGCACCTGTTGCCACGCAACAGAGCGTCCGGCAACGCCGCTAGTCTGGAAAGATGCGGTGCCGAACGCGGTCGCCCGCACGGAGACCAAGCTCGGCGGCGTGCCCGCCGCGTATCTCCAGCACGCCGCGCGTCAGCCCCACCGCGGGCACGCTCTCCAACGAATAAGGAGTCGTGCGCTCGGCGATGTTCAGGATACGACCATCGACACCGATGAAGATGATGTCGAGCGATGAGGGCGTGTTACGCATCCAGAAGCTCGCTCGCTCCGGCTGCTGAAAGTGAAACAGCATCCCATAATTGTCGGGAAGCGGCGGCCGGAACATCAATCCGCGCGCGCGCTCTTCCTCGGTATCGGCGATTTCGACCGTGACCCGAACCGGGCCGCCGGCGGTCTCGATCGTGAGCTCCTCGGTCTCCACCTGCGCCGTCGCTCCCGCCTTGCTCTCGGTGTCGGATTGGGCGCACGCGCCTACGCTCAGCACGAGCGTCAGCGCCACAGCGCGCACGATATTTTTCGGCAGCATTGAGCAACCCTGTCCTGACGGACCGCTTCTAGCATGTGGGGCGGCGGCGGGAAGTGGCAGGCCCTAGGGGAGTCGAACCCCTCTTTTCAGGTTGAAAACCTGACGTCCTAACCGATAGACGAAGGGCCCACGTGGCCACCCAAGTCGCCCCGGGTGCGCGGGAAGGCCCGGCATATAGAGGCGTGCGGTGGCGCTGGCAAGGCGGGAGCGGCGCTGATGTTGCGACTTCTTGGACTGCTGACCGGCTGGGTCCTGCTGCTCCCGCTGGCGCTCGTCATTTACCTTCAGCTGGGCGGGCCGCTCTTCGCCTGGATGACGCCCGCCGCCGGCGTCGCCGCCTCGGTCCCCATGCTCGGCTTCTTCACCGCGGGCGGCGCTGCGATGATCTTCTTCTCGGTCCGCGCCTACTCGCAGCAGCGCGACGACTTCTAACCGGCCGACGCCGCCAAATCGACGATCTCGACCTCCGCGCGCACCGTGTCGTTCCACTCGTTGCGCTTAACGCGGACGGCAGCGTGATACGTCGCATCACGTTTCATCAGCGCCTCGCCGAGCGGGCTCTTCATCGCTCTGAAGGCGATGCCGCCGATTCGCGCCCCGCGTGCGTCTTCGAGCGTGAAGCGCACGTGTTCTTCCTTCACCAGCTTCGCGAACGAGACACGCACGTCCGGCAGCGCAAACACCGGCTCGGGATGCCCCTGCCCGTACGGTCCGATGCGGTCGAGCGCTTCGATCAGCCCAAGATCGATCGCGCCCACGGCGCCGGCGGCGTCGATCGACAGCGCCCGCGCCTCGCCCGCTGCCGCGTTCAATTCCGGCGCCAGCCGCTCGGACAGAAAGTCCTTCAGCTCCTCGACGCGCTCCCACTCCACCGTGAGCCCCGCCGCCGCGGCATGCCCGCCGCCATTGATCAGCAGCCCGGCCTCCTTCGCCGCCGCCACCGCCGCGCCCAGGTTCACGCCCGGCGTCGAGCGGCCGGAGCCCTTCGCCGGCTCGCGCTCGCTGACGCCGCCCAGCACAATCGTCGGCTTCATCAGCCGATCCTTCAGCCGCCCCGCCGCAATGCCGATCACGCCCGGATGCCAACGATGCGAGCCGACGATGACGACGGCGCGCTGCTCCGCTTCGGCCAGCGCCGCCGTCTCCGCTTCCGCCAGCATCTCCGCTTCGCGCGCGCGCCGCTCCTGATTCAGCGCCTCCAGCGTCGCCGCCAACTCGCGCGCCTCGTCGATATCTTCCGTCGAGAGCAGCCGCGTCGCCAGCGACGCGTCGCCCACGCGTCCGCCCGCATTGATGCGCGGGCCCAGGATGAAACCGAAGTCGTAGACCGTGGCTTGGCCTTTCCGTCCCGCATTCTCGGCCAGCGCCGCCAAGCCGATATTCTTGCCATTGCGCAGAATTTTCAGCCCTTGCGAAACGATGGCGCGATTGAATCCCGTCAGCGGCGCCACATCGCACACCGTGCCGATCGCCGCGAGATCGAGCATCTGGATTAAGTCGGGCAGATTGTTCGAACCGATCGAGCCGCGCCGCCGCGCTTCGCGGTTCACCGCCGCCAGCGTCACCAGCACCACGCCCGCCGCGGTGAGATGACCCTGGCCCGATCTGCAGTCCATCCGGTTCGGATTGACCACAGCCCGCGCCTTCGGCGGCTCATGCTGCATCAAATGGTGGTCCAGCACGACCACATCCAAGCCGAGATCGGCGGCAGCGTTCAACGGCCCCTCCGCCGCGGCGCCGCAGTCGACAGTGATGACGAGTTCGACGCCCTCCGCCTTCAGCCGTTCGAACGCGACCACGGACGGCCCGTAGCCCTCCTTCATCCGGTCCGGCACGTAGATCTTCAACTCGCGCCCGCGCGCGCGGAAGTAGCGCACCAGCTGCGCGCCGGACGAGCCGCCGTCGACATCATAATCCGCCAGCACCGCGCACGAGCGGCCGCTGACGATCGCGTCCTCGATCACGCGCGCCGCTTCGTCCATGTCGGCGAAGCTGGACGGATCGGGAAATAGCGCCTTCAGCGTCGGCTCCAGGAAGGTCTCGGCGCCCTCGAGCGCAACGCCCCGCGCAGCGAGCAGGCGCGCCGCGATCTCCGGCAGCGAAAACCGGCGGCGGAACGCTTCGACAAGCGCAAGGTCCGCGTCGCGCGTGCGCCAGCGCCGCCCGGTCAGCGACCGCTCGACGCCAAGAAACGCCGCACTGCGCTCCAGTTGCAGCGCCGCGCTCATTGCCGGTCCGAATCGATTCCCGCCATGGCCCAGCATCGCACAGGATGCGGCCGTTACGAGGCGATTAAGCCGGCTGGCGGATATGCAGCTCGGTAACCGTGTGCGTGGCGCTGTTCATAACCACGGCATTGGTCCGGATCGTGCCGCTATCGAAACGCACTCCGCGGAGCAGCGACCCGGAGGTGACGCCGACAGCGATGAAGATCGCATCCTTGGAAACGAGGTCGTCCAGCGCATAGCGCCGCTTCAGATCCTCGATCCCCGCCGCTTCCGCGCGCATCCGCTCCTGCTCGTTGCGGATCACCAGCCGGCCCTGAAACTGGCCGCCCACACATTTGAGCGCCGCAGCCGCCAGCACGCCCTCCGGCGCGCCGCCTTGGCCGAGATAAAGATCGATGCCGGTCTCGGGCTTGGTGCAATTGATGACGCCGGCGATGTCGCCGTCGTCGATCAGCTGCACGCGCGCGCCGACGCCGCGCAGCGCTTCGATAATCCCGCCGTGGCGCGGCCGGTCCAGCACGCAGACGCCGATCTCCTCCGGCGCCACGCCCTTCGCCTTGGCGAGCTTGCGCACAGTGTCCGCCGCGCCTTCGTCGAGATCGATCAGGTCCGGCGGATAGCCCGGCCCGATCGCGATCTTGTCCATGTACGTGTCCGGCGCGTGCAACAGCCCGCCCTTCGGCGCAATCGCCATCACCGCAAGCGCATTGGCTTTCGCCTTCGCCGTCAGCGTCGTGCCTTCGAGCGGATCGAGCGCGATGTCGAGCTCCGGCCCTTTGCCCGCGCCGACCTCTTCGCCGACATAGAGCATCGGCGCATCGTCGCGTTCGCCCTCGCCGATGACGACGCGGCCCCTGATCGGCATCGCGTTGAGCGCCGCGCGCATCGCATCGACCGCGGCCTGGTCCGCCGCGCGCTCGTCACCGCGGCCGATGAAACGCGCCGCGGCGATGGCCGCCTCGACCGGCGCCCGCGCTAGCATCATCGCCAAATCATTGCTGATGACGCTCATGCCCGGCCCCAGCGCGCGCCGGAGACTTCGACCGGCATCACGTACGGCGGCTCGACCACGACATCGAGCGCCTGCATTGCGTCGACCGCCGCTTCCACCGCAGCGCGCGCGCAGGTCTGCGTCGTCAGCACGATCGGCACCACCGGCCCTTCCGGCGCCGGCATCTGCAGGAAGCTCTCGATCGAGATGCTCTCGTGCGCGAGCCGATCCGAGATCGCCGCTACGACGCCCGGCCGATCCGCCACCATCAGCCGCAAATAATAGCGCCCACGCTCAGCCGGCGTCGCGCGCGGCGCCGCGCTCAGCTGCGCCAGCGGCCGTCCGAACGCATGGCCGGCGCGTCCCTCCGCCAGATCGATCAGATCGGACGCCACCGACGCCGCCGTCGGCCCAGCGCCGGCGCCGCGGCCGATGAACGTCAGCTGTCCCGCGGGCTCTGCGTCCACCACCAACGCATTGAGCGAGCCGCCAATGTTCGCCAGCGGATGATCGAACGCGAGCAAAGCCGGGCGCACATGCATCTCGACGCCGCCTTCGGTCAGCGCGCCCTTCGCCAGCAGCTTGATGCGGAAGCCGAGCTTGCCAGCCATGCGGATGTCGGTCAGCGACACCCGCTCGACGCCTTCGATCCGCACGTGTTCGAAGTCCGGCCGCGTTCCGAACGCGATTGCCGACAGGATCGTCAGCTTGTGCGCCGCATCGAAGCCGCCGACATCCATGGTCGGATCGGCCTCCGCATAACCAAGCCGCTGCGCATCGGCGAGCACGTCGGCGAACGAACGGCCGGACGCCTCCATCTCGGTGAGAATGTAATTGCAGGTGCCGTTCAGAATTCCCGCTACCGCGCTCGCGCGGCAGCCGGCGACGCTTTCCTTCAGCGCCTTCACCATCGGCACGCCGCCGCCAACGGCGGCTTCGAACAACAGCCTGCCGCCGCGCGCTTCGGAAAGCTCCGCCAGCGTCACGCCGTGCATCGCCACCAGCGCCTTGTTCGCGCTGACCACGTGTGCGCCGCGCTGCAGCGCAGTCTCCACCGCGCGCTTGGCCGGCCCATCGCTGCCGCCGATCAGTTCGACGACGACGTCGATGTCCTCTTGCGCCGCCAGCTCCACCGGATCGTCGAACCAGCGATAGGAGCTGATATCGGCGCCGCGGTCGCGCGACCGATTGCGCGCCGAAACCGCGACCAGCTCCATTTTCTCGTTCAGCCGCGCGCTGGGATCGGCGAAAAGCCTCAGCAGGCCGCCGCCGACAGTGCCCAGTCCAGCGATGCCCACCCGCAGCTTGCCCATCGCCTACTCCGCCGACGCAGCCGCGTTCGATTGCAGAAATTTCTTCAGATTGCGCCCCGCCTGGCGGATGCGCTGCTCGTTCTCCACCAGGGCGATGCGCACGAACCCGTCGCCGTATTCGCCGAACCCCGCGCCCGGCGCCACCGCGATCTCGGCGCCCTCCATCAGTCGCTTGGCGAATTCGACCGAACCCAGATGTTTGAACCCCTCCGGCAGCGGCGCCCACACGAACATCGAAGCGCTCGGCTTCGGCAACGTCCAGCCGGCTTTCGCGAAGCTTTCCAGCAGCACGTCGCGGCGGTGCTTGTAGATCGCGCGCATCTCGGCGACACACTCCTGCGGCCCATTCAAAGCCGCCGCCGCCGCCACCTGCACCGGCGTATAGGCGCCATAATCCAGATACGATTTCACTCGCGCCAAAGCCGCGATCAGCCGCTCGTTGCCCAGAGCGAATCCAACCCTGAAACCCGCCATCGAATAGGTCTTCGACAGCGTGTTCACTTCCACGCAGACATCGCTCGCGCCGTCGACCTGCAGCACTGAGGGCGGCGGTTCGCCCTCGAAGTAGATTTCCGAATACGCCATATCCGAGAGCACGAACATTTCGTGCTTACGCGCGAACGCGACCGCATCCTTGTAGAAATCGAGATCGGCCGTCTGCGCCGTCGGATTGGCTGGATAGCACGTCACCATCGCAATCGGCGGCGGCACCGAATGGCGCACCGCGCGCCCCAACCCGCTCAGATACTGCTCCGGCGAATGCGCCTCGATATGGCGGATGACGCCGCCGGCCATGATGAAGCCGAACGCGTGGATCGGATAGGACGGGTTCGGCGTGATGATCGTGTCGCCCGGCGCCGTGATCGCTTGCGCCAGATTGGCGAAGCCTTCCTTCGAGCCCAAGGTCGAGACGATCTGCGTGTCCGGATTGAGCTTCACGCCGAAGCGCCGCTCGTAATAGCCGGCCATCGCCCGGCGCAGCCCCGGAATGCCGCGCGAGGCGCTGTAGCGATTGGTGCGCGGCTTCCGCGCCGTCTCGCACAATTTGTCGACGATGTGCTCCGGCACGGGCAGGTCGGGATTGCCCATGCCGAAATCGATGATGTCGACGCCCTGCCCGCGCAGGCGCGCCTTCAGCTTGTTGACCTCCTCGAACACATAAGGAGGCAGCCGCTTGATCTTGTGAAAATCGCCCATCGAGGCCCCGCGCGGCGAAGCGTCAGTTCGGTTCGTGCGACTGGCGCGCTTCCTCGATGTCCTCGCGCGCTTCGTCGAGGAACTCGGCCGGGCTCTCCGTCGCGCTGGCGGGCGCTGCGCGCGGATGGCTCTGCAGCGCTTCGCGCGCGGCAAGCAGTTCCGCCTCGAGCTCGGCCCAATGCGCCGGATCGGTATTGGCGTCCGTCCCGGTCGGCACGTCGCGGAGGCTCGGATAGGACGGGTCGTTCGCCGCGGTTTCCGCGCTCGCGCAGCCGGCGAGAGCAAGACCAAAGGCGGCGGCGAGCAAACCCAAGCGCATGAACGTCATCCCTGACCCGATTCAGGCCGATAAAACCTCCTAAACCAAGCTCCGCCTTTGCGCCACTGCGCGAAGCGGCATTACATACGCCTCACGGAGATTATCTGATGACGGATGGCGTTGAGCCTGCCCCGAAGCCCAGCGCAGCGGCCCCAGCTAAACCCAAGCGTAAGCGCAAGCCGAAGGCTGCCCCGGCGGCGCCGGCTGCTGCCGCCGCAGCTGCGCCCAAACCACCCGCCGACGCGCCGCCGCCGCTCAACGAAGTGATCATGGCCCAGACCGCCGACAGCCTCGCCGCGCTCTCGGCCAATCTCACCTCGGCGATGACGCGCGCCAACCAGGTTTTCTCCACAGCCTTTATCGATCAGGCCAAGGAAGCCGCGCACTGGCAGCCCGACCCGCTCGGCATGCAGGCCGCGCTGAACGACGTCTGGTCGCACCTCGCGCAGCAGCCCGAAACATTGCGCGAGGCGCACGCGTCGCTCTGGCAGCGTTACGCCGAAATCTGGCAGCGCCACGCCGCCTACATGTTGACCGGCCAGCAGCCGGACGAAGGCCCCGTACGCGACAAGCGCTTCCGTGATCCGGAATGGCGCTCCAATCCCGCCTTCTCGATGCTGCGCGAGTCCTATCTCGTCACCGCGCAATTCATTACCGACCTCGTCGACCGCGCCGAAGGCGTCGACGACGCCGTCAAGCGCAAGGCCGCGTTCTACATCAAGCAGGCCGTCGACGCCGCTTCCCCCTCCAACTTCCTGATGACCAATCCCGCGGCGTTGCGCGCGCTCTTCGCCACACACGGCGAAAGCCTGCGGCACGGCGTCGAGAATCTCGCGGCGGATCTGAAGCGCGGCGAAGGCGTGCTGGCAATTTCGCAAACCGATCTCGACGCCTTCAAGGTTGGCGTCAACGTCGCCACCACGCCTGGCAAAGTCGTCTTCCGCAACCGCGTGTTCGAACTGCTGCAGTACAGCCCGAGCACCGAGACGGTGCACGAAGCGCCGCTGCTGATCTTCCCGCCCTGGATCAACAAGTTCTACATTCTCGATCTCCAGCCCAAGAACTCGATGATCAAATGGCTGGTGGACCGGGGCCACACCGTCTTCCTCGTCTCCTGGGTCAATCCGGGCGAGGACATGGCCGATGTCGGCTTCGAGGACTACTTGCGCGAAGGCGTCTACGCCGCCGTCGATGCGGTGGAGAAAGCCACCGGCGTCGATCGCATGAACACGGTCGGCTATTGCGTCGGCGGCACGCTGCTCGCCGCGGCGCTGGCGCACATGGCCAAGATCGGCGATACGCGCATTCAGAGCGCGACCTTCTTCGCCAGCCAAGCCGATTTCAAAGCCGCCGGCGACCTGCTCGTCTTCTCCGACGAACAAGGCATCCGCTTTCTCGAAGACAAAATGGAAGCGCATGGCGGCGTCTTGGACGCCCAGACCATGGCCGACACCTTCAACGCGCTCCGCTCCAACGACCTCGTCTGGAACTACGTCGTCGACAATTACTACATCGGCAAACAGCCGCCGCCGTTCGACCTGCTCTACTGGAACGCCGATCAGACGCGCATGCCGAAAGCGCTACACCTCTTCTATCTGCGCAAATTCTACCGCGACAATGCGCTGACCAAAGGCGAGCTCGAACTGCTCGGCGAAAAGCTCTCGCTGAAGGACGTGAAGATTCCCGTCTTCATGCAAAGCTCGAAGGAAGACCACATCGCCCCGTGCGCCAGCGTCTTCAACAGCGCCCGCGCCTTCGGCGGCCCAGTCGAGTTCATCATCGCCGGCTCCGGCCACATCGCCGGCGTGATCAATCACCCCGACGCCAAGAAGTACCAGTATTGGATCGGCGAGAAACTGCGCGACGGCCTGCCCGAATGGCAGACCGAAGCGAAAGAGCACCCCGGCTCCTGGTGGCCGCACTGGGACGCCTGGCTCCGAACCTGCAGCGGCCCCGACGTTCCCGCCCGCACGCCGGGCGAAGGCGGCCTCCCCGTGCTCGGCGACGCGCCGGGCGATTACGTGAAAGTGCGCTCGGACGCGGCGTGAGGCATGTCGCAAACAGTATCAATCGACGGCGTTGCTTCCACCCCTTCCCGGGGCGACGCGAAGCGTCGAACCCGGGACCCATAAACACCGCGGTTTCGATAAAAGACTGCGATAGTCGTGTTTATGCAGCCTTAGCGGCGCAGATGCGAGGATAGACGGCGCGTCTATCCCCCTAAACAGCTGGCGATTTCCTTGATCATTCAAGCGCCAAGCTGCGCGCTTGGGCGATTCAATCCGACCGCCGTCGATCGCGGTTATGATGCGCGGCAAATGCACATCAGCCGCCGACCCCGCCAACATCCCCGCTACGCCAGGTTCTTCGCCTGGCTGATCGGCGTGCTGTTCTGGGCTGCGTGCGGTTCGCTCGATCCGCGCGCCGATCGCCGTCACCGGGCGCGCTACGGCTCCTACTCCGTCGCGCGGCTCACCCGCGCCGTGCGCGATCTGATCCTGCTGCGCGCCGCCGACTTCATGCGCCGCCCAAGGGTCGTTCCGTCCAACCGCCAGTTCGCTCGCGCCGGCTTCAGGCGCCGCACCGGCGTCCCGCTGACGCTGCGCCGCATCGCCGGCGCCTGGCTGCGCACGCGGCTGCGCCAGCATCGCGGCGTCGGCCGCATCCTTCATCTCATCGGCGTGCTCAGCCGCATCGACGACTACGCCCGCGCCGTGGCCGCACGCAGCACGCGCTTCATGCGCCTGCATCCGCTGATCCCCGTCCGCCCGCCGGCCGCGCGCGTGCGCAATCTCGCGGCGCACACGCCGCGCGCCGCCGATTCCTCATAATTGAAGGTTCGCCCGTACAAACTTTCTCCGCCGCGCGAACACCGTTCGCCGCGGGCGCCCGCGCACGTCCCTCGCCCCGCAAAGCGGGGGAGGGACAGCGGCGAAGCCGCAGGGAGGGGGACAGTGAAGATGCGCGGAGAACGTATGTCCCCCTCCCCCAACCCCTCCGCCGCTTCGCGGGACGAGGGGAGTTAAAGCCCCGCCGTCTCCTCCAGCCCCAGCGCGATGTTCAGATTCTGCACCGCCGCGCCGCTCGCGCCTTTGCCGAGATTGTCCAGCACCGCCACCAGCCGCGCCTCCGCCTCATGCCCGAACACGTAGAGCTTCATCTCGTTGGTGTCGTTCAGCCGCTCGGGATCGAGCGTCTTCAATGCGGCAGCTTCCTCGAGCGAAGCCACCGTGACGAAGCGTTCCCCCTCGTAGAATTGCGTGAGCTCTGCGTGCACGTCGGCCGGCCTCGGCTTGCGGGGCAGCGCCCAGAGCGGCAGCGGCACTTCGACAATCATGCCTTTGTAATAGCGCCCGACGCTCGGCTGAAAGATCGGCCCGCGCGCGAGCCCAGCGTACGCCTTCATCTCCGGCACGTGCTTGTGCTGCTGCGCCATCGCGTAAATGCGATACGGAACGCGGGTGAAGTTCGGCGACGCTTCGTCCTCGAACTCCGCGATCATCGCCTTGCCGCCGCCCGAATAGCCGGAAACGGCATTGACGCTCAGCGGCCAATCGCGCGGCGCAATTCCCGCTTCCACCAGCGGCCGCACCAAAGCGATGAACCCGGTCGGATAGCAGCCCGGATTGGAAATCCGCTTCGCCGCCGCGATCTTCCCCCGCTGCTCCTTCGCCATCTCGGCGAAGCCGTACGTCCAGCCTTCAGCAACCCGATGCGCCGTCGACGCATCGATCACCTTCACCGCATCGTTCTCGATCAGCGCCACCGCCTCGCGCGCCGCCTCATCCGGCAGACACAGGATCACCGCATCGACGGCGTTGAGGAGTCGCTTACGCTCGTCCGCATCCTTGCGCTTGCCCGCATCGATCGAAACCAGCTCGATATCGCGCCGCCCCTCCAGCCGCTCGCGAATTTGCAATCCGGTCGTGCCGGCTTCGCCATCGATGAAAACTTTAGGAGCCAATCGCCCATCCCCACCAACCGAGCATGTACCCAGTCACATGCACTACAAACCACGCAAAACCAGCGATCATCACCACCAGTAGCGCGACATGCAGCCAAAAGAAGATCGGCGTTTCCTCGCGCGTTACAGGGGCGCCGCTATACGTTCGCTGGTGCAGAACCCGTCCGGAGGAAATGTAGCGCCAGATCATCACCAATTGGATCACAATCGCTCCAAGTCCCAGAGCAGCGATCCCGGCGTACTTGGGCCAATCAGCGATCATGGCGACTCCAAAAAACAAAACGGGCGCTTCCCCTTCGAGAAGCGCCCGTCGAGACCAGATGCAGAAAGCGATTAGCGCTTCGAGAACTGGAAGCTCCGGCGCGCCTTGGCGCGGCCGTACTTCTTACGCTCGACCACGCGCGGATCGCGGGTGATGAAGCCGGCGTGCTTCAATGCGGGACGCAGCGCCGGCTCGTAATCGGCGAGCGCCTTGGAGATGCCGTGCCGCACCGCGCCGGCTTGGCCCGAAAGGCCCGAACCGACCACCGTGCAGATCACGTCGAACTCGCCTTCGCGCTCGGTGACCTTGAACGGCTGATTGATCATCATCCGCAGCACCGGGCGCGCGAAGTACGCATCGCTCGGCTTGCCGTTGATGGTGATGTTGCCCTTGCCCGGCTTCACCCAAACGCGGGCGACGGCGTTCTTGCGCTTGCCGGTCGCGTAAGCGCGGCCGAACTGGTCGACCTTGCGCTCGCGCGGCTGAGCGATGTGCTCCGTGCCCGTGCCGGGCTGACGGCCGGTGAGTTCGCCGAGCGACTCGAGGCCTTGGCTGATGTCAGTCATGGTTTAGCCGATCCTCGAATTTTTGCGGTTCTTCGACTTGAAGTCGATCGTAACGGGGTTCTGCGCCGCGTGCGGATGCTCGGCGCCGGCATAGACGCGCAGCTTCGCGAGCTGCTTGCGCGCCAGCGGGCTTTCCTTCGGCATCATCCGTTCGACGGCTTTCTCGACGACGCGCTCGGGATGCTTGCCGCTCAGCACCTTGCCGGCGACGCGCTCCTTGATGCCGCCCGGGTGGCCGGTGTGGCGATAATAGACCTTGTCGGTCAGCTTCTTGCCGGTGAACGCCACCTTCTCCGCGTTGATCACGACGACATGGTCGCCGGTGTCGACGTGCGGGGTGAAGTCCGCGCGATGCTTGCCGCGAAGGCGCAGCGCGATGAACGAGGCGAGACGGCCGACCACCGCGCCTTCGGCGTCCACCACGATCCAGCCGTGGGTGACTTCCGAGGCCTTGGCCGAGCGCGTCGAAGTAGTGCGCATGGGTATGGGTCCTGAAGAAACGAAGGCGCGCGTTTATTGCAGCGCAGAAATCGCGTCAAGCGGAGATGTTTTTACGTTTCAGATCAGACTATTAGTTGTGTGGTATTTTACTACGCCGATAGATTACCGCCACGCCGCCCGCGCCGAGACCAGCGCCGCCATCCACAGAACCACCGCGCCCATCTGGTGAATCAGGCTCAGCCAAAGCGGCGAGGCCCAAATAACGGTCAGCACGCCGAGCCCCGCCTGCAGCAGCGCCATGGCCCCGACCGCCAGCGCCGCCCAGCGCGCGGCCCCCTGCCCGCGGATCAGCCCCGCCAGCGCCACGGCCAACGCTACGAGAGCGACCGCATACCCCGTCGTCCGGTGCAACAGATGCTGGGTCGCGTGATCTTCGGTGAAGTTCGCCCAGAACGGCTCCAGCATGAACGCGCTCGACGGAATCCACTCGCCGCCGATCCACGGCCAGTCCGCGTACGCCGCCCCGCCGCGCGAGCCCGCGAGCAAGGCGCCGAGCATCACCTGCACGAAGATCAGGCCCATGAGCGCGAACGGCGCCCAGCGCGGCAGGCCGAGCTTTGCCTTCTCCCGCGGCCAAGCGAATGCGCCGAGCGCCACCCAGAGCCCCAGCGCCAGAATGACGAGCGCCATGCCGAGATGGATCGCGAGCCGCACCGGACTCACGTCGAGACCGGAGAAGAGCCCGCTCGTCACCATCCACCAACCGATCGCGCCCTGCAGCGCGCCGAGCGCGAACAGTGCAAACGTCACGCGAAATCGCCCGCGCAAGCGGCCGGTGAAGAAGAAGAACAAAGCCGGCAGCACGAACACGGCGCCGAGCAGCTTGCCGAGGAAACGGTGCCCCCATTCCCACCAATAGATGTACTTGAACTCGGCGAGCGTCATCTCGCTATTCTGTTCCTGGAACTCGACCGTGCGCTGATAGAGCCCAAACTCTTCAGCCCAGCGCGCATCGGTCAGCGGCGGCGTGAGCCCCTTGGTCAAATCCCACTCGGTGATCGAGAGCCCGCTGTCGGTCAGCCGCGTCGCGCCGCCGACGAGAATCATGGCGATTACCAGCGCGCAGACGACCAAAAGCCATCTGCCGACCCACACCTCGCGCGGGGGCCAAATGTCGTCGCTGCTCATGCCTTGCGGGTTCCTCTTCCCGCACCCATAGAACCGGCGAAGCTTGACGGAAAGGCGGCGAGCCGCCGCGTAGGAACGGCCTATGGACATCCGCACGCGCAAGGCCATCGGCTGCGCCGGCCTTCTGGCCTATCTGGCGGTCTATGCCGTGCTGGCGGCCACGCTCGGCGCTTATCTCCTGCCGATCCTGCCGTTCTGGGCCGAGCTCATCTTCTACGCGGCGGCCGGTATCGTCTGGATCTTCCCGCTGAAACCGCTGTTCGCCTGGATCAATCGCACATAGCAAAACCGCCCCGGAGCGAGGCTCCGGAGCGGCTTCATTCTGTGACGTCACACGCCGGCTTAGTTGCCGAGGATGAGGCCCAGGATCACGCCCGTGGCGATGCCGACGAGCAGAACCTCGCCGCGGTCGTCACGCACGTAGTGGTAGCCGCGCGGCGGCTGGCGATAGCCGTGCCGGCGCCAATCGACTTCACGATAGTGCTCCCGCGCATAGTACGGCAGCCGATCGCCGCGACGCCATTGCTGCCATGCCGGGCGATAGTCGCCCCGGTGCAGGTGCTGGTAGGACGGCTCGCCATAATAGAAACGGCCGCCGAGATAGTAGCCGTTGTGTTGCTGGCGATTCCAGCGTTGGGCGCGACGCAGCTCGCGGCGCTCTTCGCGCAGATCGCGGCGCGCATCGCGCACGTCGCGGCGTTCTTCGCGGACGCTGTCGCCGCGCCACGATTGCGCGCTCGCCGCGCCGACGCTCAGCGGGCCGGCGATCACCAAAGCCGCGAGAGCGGTTGTCATAAAGCGTTTCATTGGGTGCTCCTCAAGTCGACGAGACCTCGTATCTCGTTGGGCGCGAAGATAGCCCGCTGCGCTGAACCGCCTCTGAGGGCCTGTGTCAGAGCGCGCCCAGAGAGGCGCCAATCTGTGCCGAACCAGCGCTTCGACACGATTTGTCACAACAAAACCGCCGCGCAGCAGAGGGAACTTTTCCGGAGGCCGCACGTTCGGTCCCCGCTGCATGGCGTTATCGAATTTCAAGGGGTGCGATCGCGCAGCGAGGCGGTTAAAGGATGGCTATGCGCGCGACGCACAATACCGCTGAATTGTCCACACCATTCGCCGCTCCGCCTCGCTTGCACGTCCGCGAGAACGCCCTGTTTCTCGATCTCGACGGCACCTTGGTCGACATTCAGGAGCGTCCGCACGCCGTGCACGCATCGCCCACGCTCAAAGCGTTGCTGCGGCGCGTGAGCGACATCATGTCCGGCGCCATTGCCGTCGTCACCGGCCGCTCGCTCGGCGATCTCGACGAGATTCTTGAAGGCGCGGTGGATCACGCCGCCGGCGTGCACGGCTTCGAGATCCAGCGCGGCTCACGCATCACCCGCGATCAGATCGAACTGTCGCAACTCGCCGCCGCACGCACCGACGTGCGCCACCTGCTGCAGCAGCACGAACTGCCGGCGCTGGTCGAAGACAAGCACGCCAGCCTTGCGCTGCACTATCGCCATATCCCCGACGCGGAGGAAACGGTGCAGCGCATTGTCCGCGAGATCGCCGCCAAGTGCGGGCTCCGCGTGTTGCAAGGCAAGATGGTGGTCGAGCTCATCGCCACCGCACGCACCAAAGGCTATGCCGTCACCGTGCTGATGGCGGCGCCGCCCTTCACCGGCCGCACGCCTATCGCGCTCGGCGACGACCGCACCGACGAGGACGCGTTCTCAGCCGTCAAGCGCATGGGCGGCTTCGGCGTTCTCGTGGGCGAGCCGCGCCCCAGCCACGCCGATTTCGTCCTCGCGGGACCAGCCGCGGTCGCTGCGTGGCTCGACTCCGGTCTGCGTGCGGCATGAGCTGCGATCTCGATCTTTCGCCGATCGGCAATTGCGCGGCGAGCGCGCTGGTCGATCGCCAAGGCCGCTTCGTGTGGGCCTGCACGCCGCGCGTCGATGGCGATCCGATGTTCTGCGCCCTGCTCTCCGGCCGCGATCCTGACGAGCAGCAATTCGGCATCTGGGCCATCGACCTCGTCGACCAGATCAAGGCGGAGCAATCGTACGAACGCAACACGCCGATCCTTGTCACCACTCTGGAAGACGCGCGCGGCAACGTCGTCGAGATCGTCGACTTCTGCCCGCGCTATCGCCGGCGCAACCGCACCTATCGGCCGCTCGCCTTCGTCCGCATCGTCCGCCCGGTCAAAGGCGCGCCCCGCATCCGCGTGCGCCTCAATCCCGCCGTCGAGTATGGCGCCCGCGCCGCGGCCCGCACGTCGGGCACGAACCACATCCGCTACCTCGTGCCCGGCACGCTGCGCCTCACCACCAATGCGCCGGTGTCGAACATCCTGGAAGAACGCGTCTTCCGCCTCGAAACCGAAACCGTGTTCTTCCTCGGACCGGACGAGGATTTCGGCGAAGACCTGATCGCCACCACCCGCGCCATGCGCGAGAACACGCGTTTCTATTGGCGCAATTGGGTGCGCATGCTGGCGACGCCGCTGGAATGGCAGGCCGATGTCATTCGCGCCGCGATCACGCTGAAACTCTGCGTCTACGAAGAGACCGGCGCCATCGTCGCGGCGCTGACCACCTCATTGCCCGAAGCGCCGAACAGCGGCCGCAACTGGGATTATCGCTTCTGCTGGTTGCGCGACGCCTATTACACGGTCCAGGCGTTGAACCGTCTCGGCGCCGCCGACATCCTCGAAGGCTATCTCGTCTATTTGCGCAACATCATCGATGCGACGCCGAGCGGACGCATCCAGCCGGTCTACGGCGTCGGCATGGAGCCGATCCTGCAGGAAGCGGAGATGACCACGCTCGCCGGCTATCGCGGCATGGGGCCGGTGCGCATCGGCAATCAGGCGCACGAGCACCACCAGCACGATGTCTATGGCCAGATCGTGCTCTCCACCGTGCAGGCCTTCTACGACACCCGCCTTTTCCGCCCCGCGGGCATGGACGACTTCCTTTCGCTCGAAAGCGTCGGCGACCGCGCCTACGACGTCTACGACAAGCCCGACGCCGGTCTCTGGGAATTCCGCGGCCGGGCCGCGCCGCACACCTATTCGGCGATCATGTGCTGGGCGGCCTGCGACCGACTCGCCAACGCCGCCCACAAGCTCGGCGCCGAAGAGCGCGCCGCCCACTGGCGCAAGCGCGCCGACGAAATGCGCGCCAAAATCGAACGCGAAGCCTGGAATGAAAAGCTCGGCCGCTTCGCCGCGACGCTTGGCGGCGCGGAGATGGACGCGAGCCTCTTGCAGGCGCTGGACACCCGATTCCTCGCCGCTGACGATCCGCGCTTTCTTGCGACGCTCGACCATCTCGAACGCGATCTGCGGCGCGGCAATTACGTGATGCGCTATGCCGACGAAGACGATTTCGGCAAACCGGAAACGGCGTTCAATTTCTGCACGTTCTGGCTGATCGAAGCGCTCTACCTGGTCGGCCGCCGCGACGAGGCGCGCGACCTCTACGAACACATGCTCGCGCGCCGCACCAATGCGGGACTGCTGTCCGAGGACTGCGATCTCGTCACCGGAGAAGCCTGGGGCAATTATCCGCAGACCTATTCGCTTGCCGGCATGATCAATTGCGCCGTGTTGCTCAGCGACGGCTGGAGCACGGTGCGATGAGCCGTCTCATCGTCGTCTCCAACCGGGTGAGCCCGCCCGGCCCCGAAGGCGCTTCGAGCCAGGGCGGCCTCGCCATGGCGATCAGCGCCGCGCTCCGCGAATATAGCGGCATCTGGTTCGGCTGGAGCGGCCAGTCGACGCCGCAATACACCGGCCAGATTTCGGTGCAGCGCGCCGGCGGCGTCACCGTCGCAACGATGGATCTCGAAGAACAGGACATCCAGGAATACTACAACGGCTACGCCAATAGGACGCTCTGGCCGCTCTTCCATTATCGCATCGACCTCACTCAGTACGAGCGTTCGTACGGCTCTGGTTATGCGCGCGTGAATGCGCGTTTCGCCGAAATGCTGATGCCGCTGATCGCGCCGGACGATCTGATCTGGGTGCAGGACTATCACCTGATTCCGCTCGGCCGCGAATTGCGCGAACGCGGCGCCAAGAACGCGATCGGCTTCTTCCTACACATTCCCTGGCCGGCGCGCGAACTGATGGCGACGTTGCCGCGGCACCGCCAACTCGTCGAAGCGATGTTCCACTACGACGTGATCGGCTTCCACACCGAGGAATGGAAGAACGCTTTCATCAGCTACGTGCTCTATGAAGCCGGCGGCATGCAGGTGTCCGATGGGAGCCTCCGCGCCTTCGGCCGCACGACGCTGCCGCAAGCCTTCCCCATCGGCATCGATGCGCAAGGCTTCGTTGCGCTCAAGCAGTCGGACGCCGGCGTTGAAAGCTATTCCCGCGTGCAGGAGAGCAAACTCGGGCGTAAGATGCTGCTAGGGGTCGACAGGCTCGATTATTCGAAAGGCATCGAGGAACGCTTCCTCGCCTTCGAACGGCTGCTGAGCGAGCACCCGGAGATGAAGCAGGAGATCTTTCTCCTGCAGATTTCGACGCCCACGCGCAGCGAAGTCGACGCCTACCAGGACATGGTCACGCGCCTCGATGCGCATTCCGGTCGCATCAACGGCGCCTTCGCCGAGATGGATTGGATTCCGATCCGCAACGTCCACCGGGTGCATTCGCGCGAAGAACTCGCCGGCATCTACCGCGCCGCCGATGTCGCGCTGGTGACGCCGCTGCGCGACGGCATGAATCTGGTCGCCAAGGAATTCGTCGCCGCCCAGGACGAAGAGGATCCCGGCGTGCTGGTGCTCTCGCGCTTCGCCGGCGCCGCCCAGCAAATGAAGGAGGCGCTGATCGTCAACCCGTTCAGCGTCGAAGACGTGGCCGACGCCATCCGTAAGGCCCTCGCCATGCCGGTCGAAGAGCGGCGCAATCGCTGGCGCGCGCTGATGGACGGGGTCGAGCGCGAAGACATCCTCGCCTGGCGCGACAGCTTCGTCGCCAGCCTCGAAGCCGCGCGCGAGCGCACCGCCAAGCCGCCGAAGCCCGCCCGCATTGCGGCCCCGCGCCGGGAAGGCTAAGAGGTCGCTCCCGCGGTGCCCAGTGGCGTCGCGGCCGGCACGGAGCGTAGCGCAGCCCGGTTAGCGCACCAGTCTGGGGGACTGGGGGTCGGGAGTTCGAATCTCCCCGCTCCGACCATCTTTCGCTTATTGCGGCGGTTCGGCTTCGACGATGACCCGAGCGCGGCGGCGGACAGGGACGTTGAGCCCGTCTTCCGTCACCGCCCCACGCTCGCCGGCGGCGGCGACCGTCATGCGCGAACGCGGCCAGCCGACGCGCTGCGAGAGATATTCGGCGATCACCTGCGCGCGCTGCTCGGAAACTTCGTCGTTGCTGACGGCCCCGCCCCGCGCATCGGTCTCACCGATAACACGGACTTCGCGGATCTGGCAGCCGCGCACGGCCTCGCCCATCCCGTCCATCACCTGGCGCGCCTCCTCGCTGAGCTCGGCGCCTTGTCCGACGAAATAGATGTTGAAGTCGCGCTGGTAACAATTGGCCGGGTCGAACGGCGCCGCGGCTTCTTGCGTCGCCGCGCAGGCCGAAAGCAGGGCGGCGGAAGCGCACGCCAGGATCAATGGTCTCAACATGAGCTCTCCCCCGAAAGCGATTAGCCTTTGGCGCGTCCGCTGCTGCCGCCCTTCTCCACGAACTCGCGCAGCATCTGCGACGGCCGGAATGTCACCACCCGGCGCGGCGTGATCGGCACTTCCTCGCCGGTCTTCGGATTGCGGCCGATGCGCTGGCGCTTGGCGCGGACGTTGAAATTGCCAAAGCGCGAGAGCTTCACCGTCTCGCCCTCGATCAGAGCGTCCTGCATCATTTCGAGCATGCGGCTCAGCAGCCGGTTGGCGTCTGCGCGCTGCATATTAGCGCGCCGGGCCAGCGCCTCGACCAGATCGGCGCGCGTGACAGTCTTTTCCGACACCGGAGCCCCCTCCGCTGCACGCTCGCAAAGCGCGTCCGGAAAAGCTAGTCGTCTCGGTAGCTTAGGTCAAATCTTGCGGCGCGTTCACATGCGCACCAGGGCCGCGCCCCAGGTGAGGCCGCCGCCGAGCGCCTCCATCAGCACCAAATCGCCGGGTTTGATGCGCCCGTCGCGCACCGCAACGTCGAGCGCCAGCGGCACCGAAGCGGCGGACGTGTTGCCGTGAACAGCGACGGTGGACACCACCTTTTCGGGGTCGATGCCGAGCCGGCGCGCGACGCCGTCGAGAATGCGCTGGTTGGCTTGGTGCGGCACGAACCAGTCGACCGTGTCGATCAAAATTCCGGCGCGCGCGCAGGCCTCCAGCATCGCTCCGGAGATATGCTCCACCGCGTGCCGGAACACGGCGTTGCCGACCATGCGCACTTTGCCGATCGTCTTCGTCTCGGAGACGCCGCCGTCGACATAGAGCAGGTCGTGCATACGTCCGTCGGTGCGCAGGAATGTCGAGATGACGCCGCGTTCGCCGGCGTTCTCCTGCGCCTCGAGCACCACGGCGCCGGCGCCGTCGCCGAAGAGAATGCAGGTGCCGCGATCCTCCCAATCGACGATGCGCGAGAACGTCTCCGACCCGATCACCAGCGCGCGCTTGGCCTGATTGCGAGCGAGAAAGTTGTCAGCAGTCGCCAACGCGAACACGAAACCGGAGCAGACGGCTTGGAGATCGAATGCGGCGCCCTCGCTAATGCCGAGCTCGGCCTGCACGCGTGCGGCGGTGGCGGGAAAGGTGAGATCGGGCGTCGTCGTCGCGACGATGACGAGATCGATGTCCTTCGCCTCCCGTTCCGCCATTTTAAGCGCGTTCAGGGAGGCGATGCAGGCGAGATCGGACGTCTTTTCGTCATCCGCTGCGATGCGGCGCTCACGGATGCCGGTGCGTTCGATAATCCATTCGTCACTGGTGTCGACGCGCTGCGACAGCTCTGCGTTCGTGAGCACGCGCTTCGGCAAATAGCTGCCGACGCCCAGCAGGACAGAGCGCATCAGCCTGCTTCCTCTTCCGAGGCTGCGGGATGAGAGGCGCGCGCAAGCCGCTTCAAGTTGCTGGCGATCTCTTCGCGGTAGTGGCTGCGCGCCATCTTCTCGGCGACGCCGATCGCCGCCGCGAAGCCGCGGGCGTTAGCGCCGCCATGACTCTTCACCACAAGGCCGTTGAGGCCGAGGAAGAGCGCGCCGTTGAAGGTGCCTGGATCCATGCGCGCACTCAGCTTCTTGAGAGCCGGATACGCGATCAACGCGCCGAGCTTCGCCAAAGGTCCGCTGGTCAGCGCTTCACGGAGCAGCTGCCCGACGAGGCGCGCGGCGCCTTCTCCGGTCTTCAAGGCGATATTGCCCGTGAAGCCGTCGGTGACGACGACATCGACCGTGCCCTTGGAGATATCGTCGCCTTCGACGAAGCCGCGGAAGTTCAGATCGACGCCGGCTTCGCGAATGAGCTTGGCTGCGGCGCGGATCTCCTCGTGGCCCTTTTGATCTTCAGAACCGACATTGAGCAACGCGACGGACGGGCGCTCGGCGCCGGAGACCGCGCGCTGCAGCGCCTCGCCCATGATGGCGAACTCGACCAATTGCTCGCTGTCGGCTTGAACATTGGCGCCGACGTCGAGGATGACGACGTACCCCCCGCTCGCCGCCGGCCAGCGCGCCGCCAGCGCCGGGCGATGCACGCCCTCCATCGTGCGCAGGCGGAACATCGAGATGGCCATGAAGGCCCCGGTGTTGCCGGCGGAAACGACGGCGTTGGCCTCTCCGGTCTCCACCGCGGCGATGGCGTTCCAAAGGCTGGAGCCCTTGCCCTGGCGCAGCGCTTGGCTGGGCTTGATCTCCATCCCGATGGCCTTCTCGGCCGGCACGATCTGGGAGACGGCCTTCGCGTTCGGGTGCTTCTCCAGCAGAGCCGCCAACCGGCTCGGATCGCCGTGGATCAGGTATCGCGCCCCGCTATTGGCGCGCGCGGCGATGTCCACACCTTCCACCACAATGTCGGGCGCGTGATCGCCACCCATCCCGTCAATGGAGAGAACGAGACCGTCGGCCATAAAGTGCGATTGTCCTGATTTCCCAACGGCCTGGGGCGCCGCAGGGCGCGGACCATAGTCCCCAAGGCCTCGATTGCCAAACTTGGTTTCAGCGCGGGGGCGAGGGCCAGCCATCCGGTTGCAGTAGGGCGGAGGCGGGCCGCTCAGCCTGCGCGGCGGCGGCGTTCAGCACGAAATCCGTCAACGGACCCGCTTCGGCGACAAGGGTGTTACGGGCGATCGCCTCCCCGAGGGCGGCGCCGTCGCCGGCCTCGACCGCGGCGGCATAGGCGCCCAGCCGGCCGTAGAAATCCCCCGCCAGCTTATGCATCCGCTTGGGCACAGCGGTGTCGCTTACGCCGGTTTCGCGGAGCCCAGCGTCGAACTGGCGAAAGAGCTGATCGGTGAAGGCTTGCGCCAACGGCGCCAATTCGCCCTCCCGCTGCAGGCGCATCAGCGCCAAAGACGCGATGAGCGTCATCATCTCGAAACGACCTTCGAGCGTGTCCGGCGCGCGCCCCGGGCCAAAGAAGGCAGGATTGCGGCTAACGGCGGTGACGATCTCGAGCAGCTGCTCGGCGTCCGTCTCCGCGCGTGACCGGCGAAATGGCCAAATCGGCATGCCCCGAACCTGTGCTCCCCTCTTGCCCGTCCGCGCGGTCCGCCTTACCCGTGAACCCCTGTTTGGGCGGACACGCCCGCGAGGTGAACTCATGAATCGCGGCTTCTTGCGTCTTTCGGCAGCAGCAGCTCTGGCCGTCGCCGCCGCCACGGCGGCGTGCGCGCCGGTGCAGACCTACAATGGCTTTCGCTCCGACCGCAACAACGAGGAAATCCCCGATCCGCAAGTCGGCGTCGACACGCGCGACACGGTCATGCAGCGCTTCGGCTCGCCCTCCACGACGGCCATTTTCGATCAGACCGCGTGGTATTATGTGAGCTCGGTGCAGGAGCGTGTGGCGTTCTATGAGCCGCGCACGATCGACCGCCGCGTCATGGTGGTGCGCTTCGACGGTGAGACGGTTTCCGGCGTCGAGAAGTACGGCCTCGAGCGCGGCCGCATCGTCGCCTACAACGATGACGTGACGCCGACGCGCGGGCGCGAGCTGGGCGTGCTCGAACAGCTGCTCGGCAATGTCGGCCGCGCTCCGCCGATCCGCGAAGAAGAACGCGGCGGGCGTCCGAACCGCGACTGATCCCGCAAGACAAGTCGAAAAAAAACGCCCCGGCCTGAAGCCGGGGCGTTTGCTTTTGGCGATGTCGCTTCGCCTCAGCCCTGCCAGTGCGCCAGCACCGCGAGCATCAGCAGCGCGACGATGTTGGTGATCTTGATCATCGGGTTCACGGCCGGACCGGCCGTATCCTTGTAGGGATCGCCGACGGTGTCGCCCGTAACCGCGGCCTTGTGGGCGTCCGAGCCCTTGCCGCCGTGATGGCCTTCCTCGATCAGCTTCTTGGCGTTGTCCCAAGCGCCGCCGCCCGACGTCATCGAGATGGCCACGAACAGACCCGTCACGATCACGCCGACCAGCAGCGCGCCGAGCGAAGCGAGCGCGTTCGACGGGCCCGAGATCGCATAGACCACGATGAACAAGGCGATCGGCGCGAGCACCGGCAGCATCGACGGCACGATCATCTCCTTGATCGCGGCGCGAGTGAGGATGTCGACGGCGCGGCCATAGTTCGGCTTCGCCGTGCGCTCCATGATGCCGGGGATTTCCTTGAACTGGCGGCGGACTTCCTCGACCACCGCCTGCGCGGCGCGGCCGACCGCCGTCATCGACCAGCCGCCGAACAGGTATGGCAGCAGGCCGCCGATAAACAGGCCAACGATCACGTACGGATTGTTGAGCGCGAAGTCCGGCGTCACGCCGTCGAAGAAGCGGAACTCCTCCGGGTTCGACGCATAGAAACGCAGGTCCTCGAAGTACGCCGCAAACAGCACGAGCGCGCCGAGACCGGCCGAGCCGATCGCGTAGCCTTTGGTGACCGCCTTCGTCGTGTTGCCGACCGCGTCGAGCGCATCAGTGGTGACGCGCACTTCCTTCGGCAGCTCCGCCATTTCGGCGATGCCGCCGGCGTTGTCGGTGACCGGACCGAAGGCGTCGAGGGCGACGATGATGCCCGCGACCGAGAGCATGGTCGTGACAGCGATGGCGATGCCAAACAGACCCGCCAGCGTGTAGCAGGCGATGATGCCCGCGACGATGGTGATCGCCGGCAGCGCCGTCGATTCCATCGAAACGGCGAGGCCTTGGATCACGTTGGTGCCGTGGCCGGAGACCGACGCTTGCGCGACGCTCTTCACCGGACGGAAGCCGGTGCCGGTGTAGTATTCCGTGATCCACACGATCGCGCCCGTCACGAGCAGACCGACCAGACCGCAGATGAAGAGGTCCTGGCCGGTGATGCCGGCGAGTTCGTTCGTCGGCCCGAGGCTCGGCGCAATCGAGTCGAACCCGGTCGTGACTTGGATCGCTAGCGCGAGGCCGCCAGCGGAGAGAATGCCCGCCGCGACCAGGCCCTTATAGAGCGCGCCCATGATGTTGTTGGACGGGCCCAGACGAACGAAGAACGTGCCGATGATCGAAGCGATGATCGCCACGCCGCCGATCGCCAGCGGCAGCAGCATGATTGCTGAAACTTCCGGCGCAGCGCGGAAGAGGATCGAGCCCAGCACCATGGTCGCGACCGCCGTCACCGCATAGGTTTCGAACAGGTCCGCGGCCATGCCGGCGCAATCGCCGACATTGTCGCCGACGTTATCGGCGATCGTGGCCGGATTGCGCGGATCGTCTTCCGGGATGCCGGCTTCGACCTTGCCGACCATGTCGCCGCCAACGTCGGCGCCTTTGGTGAAGATGCCGCCGCCGAGACGGGCGAAGATCGAAATCAGCGACGCGCCGAAGCCGAGGCCCACGAGCGAGTCGACAACCGTGCGGCTGGTCGGCTCGAGACCCATGAACTGGGTCAGGATGAGATAGTAAGCCGCAACGCCGAACAGCGCGCCGCCGGCGACGAGCATGCCCGTCACCGCGCCGGCCTTGAACGCCATCTTGAGGCCGCCGGCGAGCGAGGTGCGCGAGGCTTCCGCCGTCCGCACGTTCGCCTGCACCGAGACGTTCATTCCGATGAAGCCGGCCGCGCCCGAGAGCACGGCGCCGATGATGAAGCCGACCGGGATCTGCCACGTCGGCCAGAACGCGACCGCCAGCACGATGACGACGCCGACGCCGACCATAGCGATGGTCGAGTACTGGCGATTCAGATAGGCCTTGGCGCCCTCTTGGATCGCCGCAGCGATTTCCTTCATCCGGTCGCTGCCGGCCGGCGCCTTGGTGATGGCTTGGGTTTCGAGCCAGCCGTAGAGCGCGGCGATGACGCCGCTGGCTACGACCAGCCAAAGGATCAGTTCTTGGCTCATTGCACCTGTCCTGGGCGCGGGTCCCGCGCCGGTTGGGGAAATGGGTTGGCCGCCCCGCGACAGTCCGTCTGCGGCGACGCTTCCCCCAAAGGTGGCGCTCTACTGCCAAAAACCGCCACATTCCGCAACGGGCGGCGTGACCCGGTGTCAGATGCCCGAGCCCTGGCTCGAATAGGTCGCGACGATGGAGACCCCCGCCACGGCCCGTTCGCCCAACGCTTGAGCGGCCGCGGCGGTGTAAACCCGGATGGCGAGCGGCTCGTTGAGGGCATTGTCGTCATTGGCGGCGGCGAGGTCGTTGGCGTGACTTGCGCGGACCAGAGCGTCGCGCAGGAACTGCGCCCGTTCGCGCGTGCGCCAGAGATCCACGCTCTGGGCGATTTCGACGCGAACCGAAACGAACAGGTAGTTCACCAGCACGCCGTCGCGGACCACCGGCACGGCCAAATACGGCGCGTCCATGGAGCGCGACGAAGCAGCCGGTTCGCCCTCTTCGGCGGCTGCCTTTTGCTTCGCAGGCGCACCGGACGCGTAGGCGAGCCCGACCGCAGAAAGCGAGACGGCGAGCAGAACGGCGGCGAAGACGCTCTTCATGACGCCAGACTCGCCTGCGCCGGTTATCGGCGCGTTACCGGCCGAGCTTGTGGGCGTAGCTGGGCGCCGGGATCGGGATCACGTCGCCTTGGCGATTGACCACCTGCACGCCCTCGCCGGCCTCGACCGCCCCGATCCGCGTCAGCCGCAATGCGCCGGCGCCGGGCAGAGATTCCAGCTCGGCGCGGGCGGCGGCAGGCGCGGTGAACAGGACGACGTAGTCGTCGCCGGCGGTGATCAGCTTGCGGAAATCGCCGCCGCTGAAAGCCCAGCGTTCCGCCGGGATCGAAAACGGGATCGCATTCGCTTCGATCTTGAGCGCCGCCCCGGAAGCCGCCGCAAGCTTGCCCGCGTCGCCGACCAGACCATCGGACACATCCATCGACGCATTGGCGTAACGCGAGACGATGTCGGCGCACTCGGGCCTGACGAAGGGCGCGAGGTAAGTCGACATGAGCCATGCCGCCTCGGCGTCGAACGGCTTGCCCGGCAACGTGAGATAATCCGGAGTCTGCCCGGCCAGCGCTGCGGTGTTGACGCGCGCTTCTTGCTCGTCGCGCCCGCGCGTCACCTCTTCCAACGCCATGGCGCCGGTGCGCAGCTGCAGTCCGAGCCAAGCCGAACCGATCTCCCCGCCGACGAGCCAGACATCGTCGCCGATCTTCGCGTCCGCGCGCGACGGCGTGCGCTCGGAAAGCGGCTCGCCGAAGGCGGTGACGGAGATCGTCAACGGCCCCGCAGTCGACGTCGTATCGCCGCCGAGCAAGGTCATTCCGAAATAGGCGAGATCGCCGCCGAACGATTCCGCGAACAATTCAATTTGTTCGGCGGGCCGCGCGTTCGGCCAGATCAGCGTCAGCAGCGCCGCGCGCGGCTGCGCGCCCTTTGCAATCAGATCCGACACGTTCACGCGCAGCGCTTTCATCGCCACGGTGGCGATCGGATCGTCGCTCAGAAAATGCACGCCCTCAACGATCGCGTCGGTGGTTACGACATGGCGGCCGTCGATCAGGGCGGCGTCATCGGCGAGGCCCCGTGCATCCGCGGACGTCGCCAGCGGCGCGAACAGGCGCTTGATGGTCTCGAATTCGTCTGCCGAGTCGGAGGACATGGGCGAAGCGCTTACGCGCCCTGATCGCCCGAACGCAAGTCACGGGCGCACGCGTCCAAGGTAGCGTTCACGAAGCCCGGCTCAGGCCCGTCGAAAAACGACTTAGCTATTTCGACATATTCATCGATGACGACCGGCACCGGGATGTCGGGCCGCTGTTCGAGCTCCGCCGCGCCGGCGCGCAGAATGGCGCGCGCGACGGCATCGAGCCGCTCGAGCCGCCAGCCTTTGCTCAGATGACGGGCGATAGCGCGATCGAGCGTGCGCTGGCGATCGACCGCCTTCTCCACCAGCACCTTGAAGAGATCGAGATCGCCTTCGGAGTCGGTGTAGGTCGCTTCGGTTTCGCGCGGCAGCTTGCCGGCGGAGAAGTCTGCGATCACATCCGCGGTGGACGCGCCGGAAACTTCCATTTGATAAAGCGCCTGCACGGCGCCCAAGCGCGCAGCGCTGCGCGCGGCGTTCGGCGCCGCATTCATGATGCGCGGTCCGGGAAGCGGCGCTTCATCGCGATCATGGCGAGGCACGCGCGCATCGCTTCGCCGCCTTTGTCGCCGCGCGTTGGATCGGCGCGCGCTTGAGCCTGTTCAATATTCTCCACGGTGAGAATGCCATAGCCGATGGCAAGTCCGCCGCGAACAGAAAGATCCATCAGCGCCCGCGCGCTCTCGCCGCAGACATAGTCGTAATGGCTGGTCTCGCCGCGAACGACGCAGCCGAGCGCAAGGAACCCGTCATACTCGCCGGTGCGCGCAGCGTGGGCGATTGCGGCCGGGATTTCGAATGCGCCCGGCACGGCGACGCTGTCGAGCGTCACGCCTGCTTCGGCTGCCGTCGCCTCGGCCCCGTGTTGCAGCTGGTCGGCAATGGCGCGGTAGTACGGCGCCAGCACCATCAGCACCCGGGCGCCCGCGACATCGGCGATCGGAAACTTGTCGGCGTCCTGCTTCACGACTTGAACCCGCGCCAGCCATCGATGGAGAGGCCATAGCCTTCGAGCCCGACCAGCTTCTGCGGGTTGTCCGACAGCGCGATCATGCGCGTCACGCCAAGCTCGCGCAGAATCTGCGAGCCGATGCCGATGACGCGCAATTCGTCGTCCGCTTCCTGCTCTGGCGGCTCGCCCTTCAGCCGGCGCGAAAGCGCATCCGGCACCAGATCGCGCAGCAGGACGAGAACGCCCGCCCCTTCGGCTTCGATCTCCGCAAGTGCTTTGTCGATCATGCCCGCGCGTGCGCCGTAGCCGCCCATGACGTCCGCGGCGAAGTCGATCCGGTGCACGCGGACGAGCGTCGGGGTCGTCGCGCTGATCTCGCCTTTCACCAACGCAGCATGCTCGACGCCGTCGAGCCGGTTGCGAAACACTGCGAGACGGAAACCCTCGCCCACACGTGTCTCGAACGCGCTTTCGTGCAGCTTTTCGATGAAGCGGTCGTTGGCGCGGCGATAAGCGATCAATTCGTCGATCGCGCCGATCTTCAGGTTGTGGAATTGCGCGAACGCGACCAACTCCGGCAGACGCGCCATGGTGCCGTCGTCGTTCATGATCTCGCAAATCACCGCGGACGCATTGAGCCCCGCCGCGCGCGCGATGTCGACGCTCGCCTCGGTATGGCCCGCGCGCACGAGCACGCCGCCGTCCCGCGCCATCAGAGGAAAGACGTGGCCTGGCGAGACAATGTCGTTCGCGCCCTTGCTCGCGTCGATCGCCGTGGCGATGGTGAGCGCACGGTCGGCGGCCGAGATGCCGGTGGAAATGCCCTCCTTAGCTTCGATCGACACGGTGAACGCGGTGCCGAGCCGCGCTTGATTGCGCGGCGCCATGGGCTCGAGGCCGAGCGCTCGCGTGCGCTCGGCGGTGAGCGCGAGACAGATGAGGCCACGGCCGTGCTTGGCCATGAAGTTGACCGCGGCGGGGGTGGCGAATTGTGCGGGAATGATGAGGTCGCCCTCGTTCTCGCGGTCCTCCGCATCGACGAGGATGAACATGCGGCCCTCGCGCGCTTCCTCGATGATCTCGGGGATCGGCGAAATGGCGCGCTTGAGTTCAGCGATCGGGGACGGCTTGGCCGCCATTATGCATTTCTCCGCGCTTCGACGAGGCGCGCGGCATAGCGCGCCATCATGTCGGCTTCCAGATTGACCTTATCGCCTGCCCGAAGCGCGGACAAAGTCGTAACCGCCCAAGTGTGCGGAATGATGAGGACGCCAAAGCCTTCCGCGTCCACTTCATTGACGGTGAGAGAGACGCCCGACACCGCAATTGAGCCCTTCTGCGCGATCAGATGTTCGATCTCCGGCGGCGGCGTGATTTTGAGCCGCCAGCCTTCGCCGTCCTGACGCACCGAGAGCACCTCGCCGAGGCCGTCGATATGCCCCTGCACGATATGGCCGCCAAGTTCGTCGCCGACGCGAAGCGAACGCTCCAGGTTCACCCGATCTCCCACTCTCAGCTCGCCCATGGTGGTGAGTGCGAGACTTTCGGCCGCCACCTCGACGATGTGAGCCATGCCGCCCGGGCGTGACGTCGCCTCGACGACGGTCAGGCACACCCCGTCATGCGCGATCGAGGCGCCGATCTCGACGCTGGCTGGATCGTACGAACTCTCGATCGTGAGCCGCGCGAGGCCCGGCAGGCGCTCGACCGCCTTCACCTCCCCCATCGCGCTGACAATGCCGGTAAACATGAACAGGTTCTAAGGTGTTGGGTTCTGGGTGTTAGGTGACTCAGGCGAAGTGTGGATTCTAGGACTAGGGATCGCTCGCTTTTCGCGCGCCTAGAACCCAACACCTAGAACCCAACACCTATCCACGCTCGTAGCTTTCCCAGAGATCGGGGCCAAGCTCGCGCAATGCAACTCGCCGCCAAGCCGGCGCCTCGGCGAGGCGGGCGAGTTCGAGCGCCGCTACGGAAGGACGGCCGTCGCCGCCGAGCACGATCGGCGCGCGGAACCACTCCAGCCGGTCGACAGCATCGGCGCCGAGCAGCGAGGCGGCCAGCACGCCGCCGCCCTCCACCAGCACGCGCTCGATGCCCTCGGAAGCCAGCAAATCCAGCGCCGCCTCGGCGTCAACGCCCACCGGCCCGCGCGCGACCGCCGCCGTCTGCGCGCCGGCGGCTTCAAGCTTCCCGCGCGCGGCGGCGTCGCCATCGGCCGCGCCGATGATCAGCACCGGTCCGCGGTCGAAGCTGGCGAAGAGACGCCCGCGCGGCGGCAGGCTGAATTCCGTATCGAGCACGACGCGCAAAGGCTGACGCCGCGGCGGCGGCTCGGTGCGCGCCAGCAGCTCCGGATCGTCGGCGCGGGCGGTCCCGGCGCCGATCATCACGGCCTGCGCAGCGGCGCGCAGGCGCTGCACTTCGGCGCGTGACTCTTCGCCCGTGATCCAGCGGCTTTCGCCGGACGCGGTCGCGATGCGCCCGTCGAGCGAAGTCGCCAGTTTCAGGGTGACGTGCGGGCGAGACATGCAAGGCGCATTCATGCGCGCTCGGGCGCCGGTTTGCTAGTGCGCTAGCGCTTGGTCTTCGCCGCTTCTTCGATGAAGTCGGCGAAATCGCTGGCTTCGCGGAAGTCGCGATAGACCGAGGCGTAGCGGACGTAGGCTACCGGATCGAGGTGGTTCAATGCCTCCATCACCATCTCGCCGATGGTTTCGGACGGCACTTCGTTTTCGCCCTGGCTCTCCAGCTTGCGGACGATGCCGGAAATCATCTGCTCGATTTGATCTTGCTCGATCGGCCGCTTGCGTAGTGCGATCGAGAGCGAGCGCGCGAGCTTGTCGCGATCAAACGGCACGCGCCGTCCGGAGCGCTTCAGCACGACCAGATCGCGCAGCTGCACGCGCTCGAACGTGGTGAAGCGCGAGCCGCACTTGTCGCATTGGCGGCGGCGGCGAATGGCGGCGCCGTCCTCGGTCGGACGGCTGTCCTTCACCTGGCTGTCTTCATTCTGACAAAACGGGCAACGCATGGGCGCTCGCTATCGCTCGCAGGGAATTGGGAATTGGGAGTGGTGAATAGGTACGTGGAGTCGGCCCCCAATCCCTAATCCCCAATCCCCAATCCCGTCAGTAGATTGGAAACCGGGCCGTCAGCTGCTCTACCTTCGCAGCAACCGCCGCTTCGGTCGCGGAATTGTCCCCGTTCGATTTCGACAAGCCGTCCAGCACTTCGCAGATCAAATCAGCCACTTGCCGGAATTCCGGCGGCCCAAAGCCGCGCGTGGTGCAGGCCGGCGAGCCGAGCCGCACCCCCGAGGTGACCATCGGCTTTTCCGGGTCGAACGGTATGCCGTTCTTGTTGCAGGTGATGAGCGCACGCTCGAGGCTCTGCTCGCCGGCTTTGCCGGTGACGCGCTTCGGCCTGAGATCGACCAGCATCAAATGGCTGTCGGTTCCGCCCGAAACGACGGCCAAGCCATTCTCGATCAGCCGTGCAGCGAGCGCGCGCGCGTTCTCGAGCGTCCGCTGCGCGTAGAGCTTGAACTCCGGCTGCAGCGCTTCGCCGAATGACACGGCTTTCGCGGCGATCACATGCATCAGCGGCCCGCCCTGCAGACCAGGGAAGACCGCCGAGTTGATCTTCTTGCCGAGATCCTCGTCGTTCGAGAGGATCATGCCGCCGCGCGGACCGCGCAGCGTCTTGTGCGTCGTCGTCGTGACGACATGCGCGTGCGGCAGCGGCGACGAATAGACGCCGCCGGCGACGAGGCCGGCATAGTGGGCCATGTCCACCATCAGAATGGCGCCCACTTCGTCGGCGATCTCGCGGAAGCGCTTAAAATCAATCTGGCGCGAATAGGCGGAGGCGCCGGCGAGGATCAGCTTCGGCCGCTCGCGGCGCGCGATCTCCGCGACTTGGTCGTAGTCGATCAGGTGATCGTCTTCGCGCACCCCGTAGGCGACAGGCTGAAACCACTTGCCGGAGATGTTGACCGGCGAGCCGTGCGTAAGGTGGCCGCCGCAGGCCAAGTCCATGCCGAGGAACTTGTCGCCCGGATTGAGCAGCGCGAAGAACACGGCCTGATTGGCGTTGGCCCCGGAATGCGGCTGGACATTCGCGTACTTGCAGTCGAACAGGCGCTTGGCGCGGTCGATGGCGAGGCGCTCGACTTCATCGACAAATTCACAGCCGCCGTAATAGCGCCGGCCCGGATAGCCTTCGGCGTACTTGTTCGTCAGCACCGAGCCCTGCGCTTCCAGCACCGCGCGCGAGACGATGTTCTCCGAGGCGATCAGCTCGATCTGGCGTTGCTGCCGGCCGAGCTCCGCCTTGACGGCGCTCTGAATGTCCGGGTCAGCGCGCTCCAGTGAAGCCTCGAAAAAACGGTCGCGCTCGGCAGCGCGTCCGGCAGCTTGGGTCATGTACGAACCTCGCCCACAACAGGTGGTGTTGGAATCTCAGCGACCATAGTTCGCCCGTACGACGTAAGCAAAGCCGGCTTTTCAGTTCGCCCGAAAGGCGTGACGACTGTAAAAAATCAAGCTGAGCATAGCTAGGTCGAGAGTAATACTTGCCGTTGCTAGGATATCCGCCCTATACGAAGCAGAATGCGTTGTATTCGCTGCGAAACGGACGCGGTCCATGCGGGATGAAGACGAAGTCGTGGTAGGCGGCGGCGACGCCGAAGCATTGCGCATGACCACGGACATTGTCGCATCATTTGTCGCGAACAACAAAGTCTCGTCCGAAGAACTGGCCGACCTGATCCGATCGGTGCATCGCACCTTGTGCGGATTGACCGGCGCCGACGGCGAGCGCCCGGCGGAACGGCCCAAGCCCGCCGCGCCGATCGGCAAGTCGGTTCAGAACGATTACATCGTCTGCCTGGAAGACGGCAAAAAGCTCAAAATGCTCAAGCGCTACTTGCGCTCGACGTACAACATGTCGCCCGACGAGTACCGCAAGCGCTGGGGCCTGCCGGCCGACTATCCGATGGTCGCCCCCGCCTACGCCGCGCGCCGGTCCGAGTTCGCCAAGAAGATCGGCCTCGGCAAAGGCGTCCGCCGCAAGGATTAGCTCAGACCAGCTTGCCCGGCCGCTCCGGCGGCGGATCGCCCTCGCCCGCATCCTTCAGCGCCCGCTCCAGCTTCCTCAGCGCTAGGGCGCGCACATCGGCGAGCGCAGCGCTCGCCGGCGCCTGCACCACCACCTCGACGCCTGTCGCTGTGTCTATGGCCGCCACGCGCTGGATGTCGCCGATCCGCGCGATCTCGAAAATAACTTCGCGCTCGTCGCTCACGCCGGGGTGTGAACCGGGCACATCGCCCAGACCGCCTTCAGCGACGCGATCAACTGATCCATCAATTCATCGTCGTGAAACGGACTTGGCGTGATGCGCAGCCGCTCGGTGCCGCGCGGCACCGTCGGATAATTGATCGGCTGCACGTAGATGCCGTGCTCGTTAAGCAGGATGTCGGAAATCTTCTTGCAGCGCGCCGCATCGCCGACCAGCACCGGCACGATGTGCGTCGTCGATTCCGACATCACCGGGATGCCCGCCTCGCGCAGCAGCGCCTTTAAGCGCTCGGAGCGCTCCTGCAGCCGATCGCGCAAATGCGGGCATTCGCGCACGATGCGCACGCTTTCCAGCGCGGCCGCGGCGATCGAAGGCGCAAGCGAGGTCGTGAAGATGAAGCCTGAAGCGGTCGAGCGGATCGCATCGATGGCCGCCGCCGGACCGGTGACGTAACCGCCCATCGTGCCGAATGCTTTCGCCAGCGTGCCTTCGATGAAATCGACGCGGTGCATCACCCCGTCGCGCTCGGCGACGCCGCCGCCTGTCGGCCCATAGAGGCCCACGCCATGCACTTCGTCGAGATAAGTCATCGCGCCGTAAGCCCGCGCAATGTCGCAGATCGCTTCGATCGGGGCGGTGTCGCCGTCCATCGAATAGACGCTCTCGAACGCGATCAGCTTCGGCGCGTGCGCCGGCGCTTCGTTGATCAAAGCCTCGAGGTGCTGGATGTCGTTATGACGGAAGATCCGGCGCTCGCACTTGGCGCGGCGGATGCCTTCGATCATCGAGGCGTGGTTCTGCTCGTCGGAGAAAATCCAGAGGTCCGGGAAGAGCTTGGCCAAGGTCGACAGGGTCGCGTCGTTCGACACATAGCCGGACGTGAACAAGAGCGCCGCTTCCTTGCCGTGCAGCGTCGCCAGCTCGCGCTCGAGATCGACGTGATAGCTCGTTGTGCCGGAGATGTTGCGCGTCCCGCCGGCGCCGGCGCCCACCTTGTCGAGCGCCGCGTGCGCAGCGTCGAGCACTTCCGGGCTCTGGCCTTGTCCCAAATAATCGTTGGAGCACCAGACGACGATGTCGCGATAGCTGCCGTCCTCGCGCCGCAGCCGGGCATGCGGAAAGCGGCCGCGCTCGCGCATGATGTCGGCGAACACGCGGTAGCGGCCCTCGTCGCGGATCGCCGCGACGGCGCTCTCGAACACCTGCTTATCTTCGTCTCTCACCCGTGTTCGCCTTTCGCCGCGCTCAGGACGCGCGCTCAGTGTTATAGAATATAAGCGCGCCTCAAGGTAACTGGGGCGCTAGATCGCATGGGACCAGAGAGTTGCGAACGACTCGCATGAACTACACGGCACGCTTCCCCGCGGCCCGGCCGCGTCGCCTGCGCCAGAGCGAGTGGGTTCGCCGCCTCACGCGCGAGCATCGCCTCGGCGCCGACGATCTGATCTGGTCGGTTGTCGTGCACGATGGCGCCGAGGACGAAGTTCCTGTCGCCGCGATGCCCGGCGTCTCGCGTCTGTCGGTGCGCGCGGCGGCGCAAGCGGCGAAACGCGCGGCCAAACTGGGCATCCCGGCGATGGCGATCTTTCCGCACATCGACGGCGCGAAAAAAGATTCGACCGGACGCGAAGCGCTCAATCCGGACGGCCTCATCTGCAGCGTCGTGCGGGCGATGAAGGACGCCGCGCCCGAGGTCGGAATCATGGTCGACGTCGCGCTCGATCCCTTCACTGACCACGGCCATGACGGTCTCCTGCGCGACGGGCGCATCCTCAACGACGAGACCGTAGAACTGCTGACCGAGCAGGCCTTGATCCAAGTCAAGGCGGGCGCCGACATCGTTGCGCCGTCCGACATGATGGACGGGCGCGTCGGCGCCATCCGCAGCGCGCTTGACGCCGAAGGCCATCAGGACACGCTGATCATGTCCTACGCCGCCAAGTACGCGTCGGCCTTCTACGGCCCCTATCGCGAAGCGATCGGCTCGGCCAAGGCGCTGAAAGGCGACAAGCGCACCTATCAGATGGATTACGGCAACAGCGATGAAGCCATGCGCGAAGTCGCGCTCGATGTCGCCGAAGGCGCCGACATGCTGCTGGTCAAGCCCGGCATCGCCTATCTCGACATCGTCGCGCGCGTGAAGGCCGAGTTCGGCCTGCCGACCTACGCGTTCCAGGTCTCGGGCGAATACGCGATGATCAAGGCGGCGGCCGCGCAAGGCTGGATCGACGACGACCGCATCGTCCTCGAAACACTGACCGCCTTCAAACGCGCCGGCGCCGACGGCGTGGTGACGTACTTCGCCGCAAAGGCTGCCGAGCTGCTGGGATAGGCCTAAGCAGCGCGCTGCATTGCGGCTTTGGCGACGGCTTGGCGGACGGCTTCGGCCATCGCTTCGCGTTCGCGGATGTCGCTGCGTTGGGCCGACGCGAGGCTCGTCACCCCGTTCACGCACGCCTCGAGCGCGGCTTTCGCGACCTCGGCCGGCTGCGTCCGCGCGGAGCTGATCTGCAGCGCGAACGCGGCGCAGGCGCGCATGAGCGGGCCATCGCCGGCGCTCACCGCGTACGCTTGCACGGCGCGCAGCGCGGTTTCGCAATCGCGCGGCTGTTTGGGGTCGGTCAAGAACTGCGCCGCGGCGGCGTTCAGCGCCTGAATGGCGAGCTGCAGCATGTCGGCAGACGGCGCCTTGGTTTCGCCAGCCGTCCCGTCGGCCTTGCGCCGGCGCTTGGGCGCGCCCGCGGTGACGATACCGGCGCGTCGGCAGGGGCCGACATAGCCTTCGGCGTCGATGAACGGACGCGGGCTGCCCAGCACTTTGTTGATCGTCGCGAGCAGCACCTTGCCGGAGATCGGTTTGCCGATCAGCGCGTTGCAGCCGGCGTGGCGGCACTCTTCCGCCATCGCGCGCGAGAATGCGCCCGAGGTGATGAAGACCGCGGCCTGGCGGTTCGCCAAGCCTCGATCCCGGCGGAACAGGCGCGTCCAAATCGCGCCGTCGCCGACCGGCAGCTCGAACGAAGAGATGATGATGTTCGCTTTGTAGATCTTCAGCGCATCCATCGCTTCGTCGGGATTGGTGAAGACGCGGACGCGATCGACGCCGGCATTGCGCAGCAGATCGAGAATGATCTGCCCCTCGAACTTGTTCGGTTCGATCAGACAGACGGTCCAAGTCTTGACGTTCATGCCGCGCTCCGGCGCCCAACGAAGGGCCGTAAGCTAACCCAAGCCGCTTAAAAGAGCTTGAAGTCGACGGTAAGGTAAGGCGCGCGTAATGGTTGACGCGCGCTAACGCTGCGGCCGCTCGAGGCGGGCGATCAGGCTGGACGTATCCCAGCGCTTGCCGCCCATGGCCTGCACGTCGGCGTAATAGTCGTCGACCAGCTTCACAAGATCGAGCTTGGCGCCGTTGCGCTCGGCCTCTTCGAGCACAAGTCCCAAATCCTTGCGCATCCAGTCGACGGCGAAGCCGAAATTGAACTGGCCTTCGGCCATGGTCTTCCAGCGGTTCTCCATCTGCCAGCTCTGCGCCGCGCCCTTGGAGATCGCGGCGATCACCTTCTCCACGTCGAGATCGGCGCGTTTGGCGAAGTGCAGGCCTTCCGACAGCCCCTGCAGCACGCCGGCGATACAGATCTGGTTCACCATCTTCGCCAACTGGCCCGAACCGGCTGGGCCAATGAGCGTCATGTTCGCCGCATAGGCCGCCATGATCGGCTGCGCTTCGGCGAACACGCTCGGCTCGCCGCCCGCCATGACGGTGAGTTTGCCGGCCTCGGCGCCGGCTTGCCCGCCGGACACCGGCGCATCGAGAAAACCCAAACTGCGCTCTTCCGCTTTCACCGCGAGTTCGCGCGCAATCTCGGCGGACGCCGTCGTGTGATCGACGAAAATGGCGCCCTTGCGCATGCTCGCCGCCGCCGCTTCGAACACCTCGCGCAAGTCGCGGTCATTGCCCACGCACGAGAAGACAATATCGGCGCCCTCCACCGCGTTGGCGACGGATGTGTAGGTGCGCCCCTGGTGCTTCTGCGCCCAATCGCGCGCCTTGTCCTCGCTGCGGTTGTAGACAGCAACGTCGTGACCGGCCCTGGAGAGATGGCCAGCCATCGGCGCGCCCATTACGCCAAGACCAATGAACGCCGTCTTCGCCATTTACGTGCTCCTCGGATCGTCGGCGCGGCCGTAAAGGCCGCGATAGAAAGTCAGCGCATCGCCCGGCTTCGCGCGGAACCCGGTCACTTCGCCGATGATAATGAGATGGTCGCCTGCGAGACGTCTATCATGGGTGCGGCAGGCAAGGTGCGCCAGACCTGCGCGCAGCACAGGCGCGCCGAAAAATATCTCAGCCTCGCCATCGTCGATACCCTCGCGCTCGGCGCGCGCAAATCGCAAGGCCAGGTCCTGCTCGCCCGCGCTGAGCACGGTCACGCCCCAGGTCTCGGCGGCGGCGAAGAGATCGTATCGTTCCGACTGATCGCCGAGGCACCAGAGCAGCAGCCTCGGCTGCAGCGAAACGGACGTCAGCGAATTTACGGTGATGCCCGACATGCGTCCGTCGGCGCGCGCCGCCGACACCACCGTGACGCCGGTGGCGAAGGCGCTCATCGCGCGTCGAAACGCCTGTTCGGGCTGATCGTCCATTCTCACTCCAAATCACTTCCTCAACGCGATCTTAACGCTGTTCCGCCAATGTCGCGCCCTCTCCGCCAGAACGGACGGACAATGGCCTCTGCGACCAATCAACGCCCCATCATCGTCAAAAAGATCAAGAAGATCGCGGGCGGCCATCACGGCGGCGCGTGGAAGGTCGCGTACGCCGACTTCGTGACGGCCATGATGGCGTTCTTTCTGCTCATGTGGCTGATCAACACGACCAGCCCGGAGCAGCGCCGCGGCATCGCCGAATTCTTCGCCCCCGCCAGCGTCAGCCGCGTCTCCTCCGGCGCAGGCGGCCTGCTCGAAGGCACGAGCTTCGCCGAAGAAGGCGTCCGACATGGCCATTCCGCGCCCGTCGCGCCAGCCTCCGAGCCGCAATACACCTCGAACGCCTCCGACGAAAACCGCGCTCAAAGCGACACCCAGTCCGGCGGCCAGCAGGCGCCGAACGAAGACAGCCTCACGCGCGCGCGGACGCTGCGCGAGAACGCCGAATTCTCGCGCGCCGAAATAGCCATACGCCAAGCAATGCAGGACATGCCGGACGTGGCGGAACTCTCGCGCAACCTGATCGTCGAGCAGACGCCGGAGGGCCTGCGGATCCAGATCGTCGACCAGGAAGGGCGATCCATGTTCAACCCCGGCGACGCTTCGCTGAATGAGCGTGCGCGCCGGCTCATGGTGGCGGTGTCGGGCGCGATCGCGCAGCTGCCGAACCGGATCACCATTTCCGGCCACACCGACGGCACGCGCCCCGGCGGCCGCTACAGCACGAATTTCGAGCTTTCAGCCGCCCGAGCCAACGAGGCGCGGCGGCTGCTCCAGGCCCAGGGCATCCCTACCGAACGCATCTACGAGGTCGCCGGCCGGGCCGACAGCGAGCCCCTGTTCGCCGACGATCCCTCGCTTCCCGGCAACCGCCGCATCGCCATCACGCTCCTCCGAGAAGCGCCGCCGCTGCCCGCCGACCACGCGCTGTAAGCGCGCGATTTTCCTCGACCGCGCGGGATAGAGCGACGCTCTATCCCCCGATTTCGCGCAGGCGCCTGGAGGTTAGACCGCGGGCCTTCCGGCCGGCTTTGCGCTTATCTATCAAGCACAAGCGCCAGTGCGGGCCTGAAGGCCCGCGCTCCAATTCGGCGAATTTCGCAAAACTTATCCGACCCGTCTCAACCGGCGGTACAATGCTCCCCGTCTCGCACACGGGAGCTTTCGAAGACGTCCGAAACCTACGAGAGGTGCGAGACACGGTCGGTGGGAGTTGCCGGCGGGGAGTGAAACCGTCGGGTCCAGGTGAACGGAACGCCTGCCCACAGCACCGGCGAATTGGGAATGGAGCTAAGCCCCGAGACGCCATCCGTCGATGGCGGGTTG
>NZ_DASPLU010000002.1:0-4666 GCF_035627415.1 Vitreimonas sp.
GAGACGCCATCCGTCGATGGCGGGTTGCGTCGGAGCGGATACGGCCTGGTGTGAAGAGGCGCGTCCGCATTCCATCGTGCAGGAGGCGAGCCGCGGCGACGCGGCGTTCTACAACTCCTCCTCCCAAGCCGGGAAAAACGACCGAAAACCGGGGCGCGCGAAGCGCGCGGCGCAGGTTGGAGACAACCAGCGCACCCCTAGAGACTACTCAGCGCGGATTGCGCGCCCCGCCTCCCACTCGGGATTCGGTTACCGGGACTCGGTTATCGGTGCGTCGCCAGGGATGCGCGCCGACGATGGCGCGCGCCCCGTTTCCCGATCCCCGACAACCGATCCCCGATAACCGAGTCCCGCCAACCGATCCCCGAACAACGGGACGGCGCCCACACGCACGCCTATATCAACGGCAAGGAGAGCTTCATGGCGGAACGCGACTACGTGCTCGGCACGCATGACGACGAAATCTACCGGCTCGGCTTCCAGCATCGCGTCTGGCGCCCGCGCGCGCTCGACGCCTGGGCCCGCGCCCGCATCGGCGACGGCTGCAAGGTGATCGACTTCGGCGCCGGGCCGGGCTTCGCGACCATGGACTTGGCGGAAATGGTCGGCCCCAACGGCCAGGTGCATGCGCTCGAACGCTCGCGGCGTTTTCTCGATACGCTCGAAGCGCAAGCCAAAGCGCGCGGCTTCTCCCAGGTGAAGGCGCACGAGATCGACGTCGTCGCCGATGCCATCCCGGTGCAAAACGCCGACGCCGCCTGGGCGCGCTGGATCTTTGCCTTCTTGCCCAAGCCAAAGGACGCGCTGAAGAAACTGGTCGACGCGCTGCGCCCCGGCGGCGCGCTCGTTTTCCACGAATACATCGATTACGAAACCTGGAAGCTCGCGCCGCCGGCGCCGAATTTCGAGAAGTTCGTTGATGAGGTTTCGGCCAACTGGCGCGCGTCCGGCGGCGAACCCGACATCGCCCGCCATCTGCCGGCTTGGCTCACCGAAATGGGCCTCAAGATCGAGAGCCTCAAACCCTATGTCGACGTCGTCTCCAAGGACGACAATGTCTGGCGCTGGCCGATCGGCTTCTTCGACATCCACATCGACCGCCTGCTCGAACTCAACCGCATCACGGCGCAAATCGCCAAAGACATGCGCGACGAGTTCGCCCGCGTCAGTCAACAACCGGGCACACTGATGGTGACGCCGCTCGTGCTCGAAATCATCGCGCGGAAGTGAGGCAGTGGGCAGTGGGCAGTGGGCAGTGGGTAGTGGGAGAGTGGCGTGAGTGCAATTAATTCGTACAGGGATTTGACGGCGTGGCAGCAGGCCATGGATTTAGCTACTGAGGTCTACAGACACTCTCGCCAATGGCCAAAGGAAGAACTCTATGGTTTGACGTCCCAAGCGCGACGAGCATCAGTCTCAATCGCCGCCAACATCGCGGAGGGCTATGGTCGCGACAATCTCGGCTACTACATCCAGTTTCTTCGGGCCGCGCAGGGCTCGCTCAAAGAGCTTGAAACGCATCTTCTAATCGCGTGCCGTGTAGAGATCGCGAGGGACGTTGAGGCGGCGCCTCTACTCGAATCTGCTGAGCGCCTCGGCAAGATCCTTCGCGGACTGATCAGAAAACTGAAGGAAGCGCGATAAAAGAAAGGGCGCCACCTCTACGGACGCCCTTTTGGGTCAGCATGGCGTTCGCCTACTGCCTACTGCCCATTGCCCACTGCCTTATCCGACGATTTCCTGGTCGTTGAAAAAGAACGCGATCTCGCGTTCCGCGTTTTCGAGGCTGTCCGACCCGTGCACCGTGTTCGCTTCGATCGATTCCGCGAACAGCTTGCGGATGGTGCCTTCGGCGGCGTTGGCGGGATTGGTCGCGCCCATCACGTCGCGATACTTGGCGACGGCATTCTCGCCTTCGAGCACTTGGACGACCACAGGACCGGAAATCATGAAGGTGACGAGATCGCGGAAGAACGGGCGCTCCTTGTGGACCGCGTAGAAGCCTTCGGCCTGGCCTTCCGACAGCCAGATCCGCTTTTGGCCGACGATGCGCAGGCCCGCCTTCTCGATCACGGCGTTGACCGCGCCGGTCAGGTTACGCTTGGTCGCGTCCGGCTTGATGATCGACAGGGTGCGTTCGACGGCCATGGTGTTCCGGGCTCCGGCTTGATTTGGAGCCGGGTCTATAGCCGCGCCCTGGGCCAAGGCCAAGTGCGTCAGAAACACCCGACGGCGATGATCCGCCCAGCGCCGTTGACCACGACATTCAGCCGATGCGGCTCGTATTCGAGCGTCGTCAGCCTGCCGCGGTCGACGACGTTGGCGTTAGCCGGCACGAGCGAGGCCTGATGCAGTTCGGCGAATTCTTCGCCCAGCAGGTGCGCGTAGCGGCTTGCGCCGCACGTGTCGTCGGAGACGACGAAACGGTCACGGACGGGCGGCTGCGGCGCAGGCTCCTCGGTTCGTTCCTCGGCGGCCGCGCCCGTCGCGGAGAGCGCAAGCGCGACAGCCACAATCGACGATCGCAACATCGGAACACCTCCGCCGCGATCTTATCAGAAGCAGCGGAGCGAACCAACGCGCCCGTCCGCGCCAACTGTGATGTTGAGCCGCTCCGCGGAGAAATCCTGCGTGATCATCATGTCCGGCGTGATGATGCGGGTCCGCGGCGGCAGCGTGGAACGGTCGATCTGGGCGGCCGGGGTTCCAATCAGGTGCGCAAAGCGCGCCGCGCCGCACGCATCCTGCGCCGTCGCTTCTTGCGCGTTCTGCGGCGCAGGCGCCGTCGTGCAAGCGGCCGCCGCCAGCATCGCCGCGACAAGGACGGCGCGCATCAGTAGCACTCCAACCCGGTTATCACACCGTTCGCATCGACGATCACGTTCAAGCGATCGGCGCGGAAATCCTGTGTCACGACAGTGTCGGGCTGGATGATGCGGATGCCGGCGTCGCTCGGGAACGTCACCGCGGCCAGCTGGGAACCGACCATGGCGCGATATTGCGAGGCGCCGCATGTATCCTGCGCCGTCGCCGCTTCACGCGTCGTCGGCGCCGCTTGTTCAGCCGCTGGGGTTTCGGCCTCGGGCGCTTCGGTCGGCGTCGTGGTTGGGCCGCAGGCTGCGAGCGCCAGCGCCGCAACGGTGAACATGAGAGCACGCATTGTCAGTCTCCTTCTCAGCCGCAGCGCAAGTTCGCGACCTTGCCGTCAGGTCCAAGTTCAAGGTTCAGTCGCTCGGCGCGATAGTCCAGGGTCACGGCGCAGCCATGACAGATGATGCGCGCGCCCGCGGGCAGGCTGGATTGCTGGATCGCGCCGCCGTCTGCGCCGAGCAGATGACGGTGCGCCGCCAGCTGGCAGGTGTCCGGCGGCGGCCGGTTCAGAATCGCCTCGCGCTGCTGCTGCTGCGCGATGCGGTCGAGATCGCGATAGGTCGGCGCCTGGTAGGTGCAGGCCGCCGCGACGAGGGCGGCGCCGAGAACCAGGACGAGCGAACGCTTCACTGCTGCTTCTCCCATCGCCCGGAGGCGCTTTCCTTCCAGTACGACGCCGTGACGCCGGCCTCTTTCGCCTGTTTCCAGCGCGATCGGGCCGATTCCAAGGCGGCCGGATCGTTGCCGTCGAACAGGAGGCACGCGCGCTCGAATCCGCCGAGATCGCCGGGTTCGGCGTCGTCGACCAGAAACAGCGCCTGCGCCTGGTTCGGGTTGCCGCCCTCCGTCGTCAACCACACCGGCTGGCGCATCGGATCGCCCTCGCGCCCATGCGGCACGAAACTGTCTTCACGAAACGTCCAGATCGCCGCGTCGAGCTGCTCGATCCGCTCCGGTGAGCCGGCGCGCACCAAAGCCCGCCAGCCGCGCTGCAAGCACTTCTCCAACAGGGGCGGCAGCGCCCGCTCCAGTTCGCTCCGCTCCAAATGGTAGAACCAGAGTTCAGCCATCAATCCTCGTACCGGCTCGCGATCAAGCGGTTGAGCAGGCGCACGCCGTATCCCGTCGCCCAAGTCGGCGAGATCGGATCCTCATACGGGCCCGGCTTCCAGGCCGTGCCGGCGATATCGAGGTGCGCCCAAGGCGTGCCGTCCTTGATGAAGCGCTTCACGAACTGGGCGCCGATAATCGAGCCGGCCATCGGCTTGCCGGCGATGTTCTTCATGTCGGCGTTCGGCGTGTCGATCAGTTTGTCATACGCAGGACCGAGCGGCAGACGCCACACCGCTTCGCCCTCGGCTTGCGCGGCTACCGTGATTGCGTGCGCCAGATCTTCGTCGTTGGCGAACAAGCCGGCGTGCTCGTGCCCGAGCGCGACGATCACGGCGCCGGTCAGGGTGGCGAGATCGATCACGGCGCAGGGGTCGAACTTGTCCTGCGCGTACCAGACCGCGTCGGCGAGGATGAGGCGCCCTTCGGCGTCGGTGTTGAGCACCTCGATGGTCTGGCCCGACATGGTGTTGACGATGTCGCCCGGGCGCTGCGCGTGCGGGCCCGGCATGTTCTCCACCAGCGCGACGACGCCGACGACGTTCGCCTTCGCTTTGCGCAGCGCGACGGCTTTCATGACGCCGGCGACGGCGGCCGCGCCGCCCATGTCGCCCTTCATCTCGTCCATGCCGGCGCCCGGCTTCAGCGAAATGCCGCCCGTATCGAACGTCACGCCTTTGCCGAC
>NZ_DASPLU010000003.1:0-128423 GCF_035627415.1 Vitreimonas sp.
AAGCTCGACTGGCTCACGCCAGCCGCCTACGCCGCCCGTTGGGCAAGGAACGAAGAGCTTGAAGGACGCCCATTGGGGGCGTTTGATGAGGATCGGACTCCAGTGGCGGCTGGATGAGAAACGGGGGTCACGTCAGCGGGCAGCTTGTGTTGGCAGGACATGACTGTTTGCCCTCCGGGTCCGTCATGTTCAGCGGATCATTCCGCACGTACGCGTAGAGGTTTAGATCGTCCTCGTACCCGACGGGATCAGTTTGCAGGAACTGTCGGTCCTGACGCGATTTTTCGTAGGCGTAGGTAAAATCTCTATACGCGCCAAATCGATACGCGGCGCTCCGGCCCCTGGAGGCCCTTCGATTCCGAAAAATTTTTCTGGAAGCGGTTTTCGAGGTACGCGCACAACTTGACTCTGACTCCCAACACGCGATGTGACTGAGGAGGCGCGAACGCCGCAGCGTCGAATTTCCGATCAAGGAAAACCGCCCGTGCACTGATCAAGAACGGCGAGGAGAACACATAGCAGCAGAAGTACAGCCGCCACTGATGCCCTCTTTCCAAAGGACCACCTAGTCATCGCGGCCTCTCTTCGTCCGTCCGCCTGACCTCCGGCGTACTTGTGGCCGTCACGGTGTTTCCTTCGGTTCGAGCGGCTCCAACTCCTGGCCCGTATCCACTGACGCGGATGCCAGAGCCGGCTGCTTGGCCATTCTCAGGTCTGAACACTTCTCCACCTGCGGGGCCTACGTCCGCTTGATACGTGGTTGTCCGCCCCTCACGATCTGCGATCGTTCCCAGCGAGACGCCAACTTCGCCGACATCAACATCGACCATCGCGCCCCGCACGTCGGGCGCCTCTGAAAAATCTGTTCCTTGTGCGCCCACGCGATCAATTGATACCGCGGGGGTCGCATTGGAAAAATCACCCACGACGCTGCTCAACAGTGCGGGAATGTTGATTGAGACCTGGACAACGATATCTCCTTCCAGATTCGCACCTTCAGGAACGTTGTTTCCCAAGACGCCAGTCGCTGACGCTCCGACACTAAACGTAAGATTCAGCTCGCCGTCCTCATTGAACACCTGACGACCCGTCGGATCGCTCAAATTCAACGGATCGTTCCTGACATAAGCATAGAGGTTCAGATCATCCTCGTACCCGACGGGGTCAGTTTGCAGGGACTGTCGGTCCCGACGCACATTTTTATAGATGCAGGCATTTTCTCTATACGCGCCAGGGGCGTAAGCGCGATGGCGCCGCCCTGCCCAGCCGCGATTTGAGAAAATTTCCTTAGAAGCACTTTTCGGCCCGCGCAGGGCGCGCGCTTGAGGCGCGTTTCGGGGAGCGGCGGCAGTGCTCACGGACGCGACTATGGCGTGCGCTGCGCCGCACGCAAAGCGCGGCGCGGCAGATGGCGGCGAACAGCTACGAGGGATGGACCGAGTCGGCAGGCCGTCTCATGACGTCGCAGGCCGCGTTGGCGCCGACTACGCCAAATCCTATCAACGCGGTGACGACGATTGCATCCGAGCTTTTCTACTCGGCCTCGGAGTAAAGCGATCGCGGTTAGGCGAGTTCTAGTCTGATCTCTCGGCCAAGTGCTTCGGCCGCGCGCGCCAACGTGGAAAGCGTCACATCGTCGTTGGCGGGGTCAAGCAGCCGGTCGAGCTGGCTGCGGCTCGTGCTCATGCGCTTGGCCATCTCGGCCTTGGTAAGTCCACCCTCGCGCATGGCCTCGCTGATCTGCCAAGCGAGGACGCGCTTGATCGCTTTCGACTTCACCGCCTCGTAGTCGCCGGTCTCGTGAAGAAAATCATCAAAGCTCGACCCCACGCGGCCGCGCGCTCGCGCCGCCACCACGCGACGCACGCGCTTCGCAGGCGCTGCTGCGCGAGCCCTATTGACAACTTTCTTCGCGCTCATCGGTCCAGTTCCTTCTTGCGCTTATGCGCCAAATCCAAATCCGCCTTCGGCGTCTTCTGCGTGGTCTTGATGAACCCATGCAGCAAAACCATCCGCCCGCTGTGGATCGCGAAGATCACCCGGGCGATGCGGCCGCCCGACAGGCTGCTCCGCACCTCCCACAAACCTTCTCCAAGCGGACGGCAGGTCGGCATGCCGATCGGCCAACCAAACTCCACCGTGGAGATATCTGCGCCGATGACACGGCGGTCCTCACGGCCCATCTCCTTCAGCCACTCGCGCACCGGCTCTGCACCGCTGGATGTGGCGTAGAAATGCGCAGGGATGATTGGCGGCTTCGCCATCGACCATCGCTCCGGCTTATGTACCTTATATGGTACGTTCAGTCAAGGCCGGCGTCTTCCTCACCGCATTCGCCGGCCAACGCGGCAGCGAGATGCTCACGCTTGAGCGCCGCGCCAGGATGGGTCGCAGCTTGGACGGCTGCCAACTTGGCGATCCCGACCTGGGTATAGATTTGGGTGGTGTCGAGACTCTCGTGGCCGAGCATCGCCTGGATGAAACGGATGTCGGCGCCGTTTTCCAGCATCAGTGTCGCCGCCGTGTGGCGAAACAGATGACACGAGCCGCTTTTGTTCAGACCAGCAGCGGTGACATACGCGCTCACACGATCGGAAAGCTTCTTAGGATTGAGCGCCGCACCTTTGGCCGTGAGGAAGAGCGCCCCGTCGTCAGCGCCGCTCACCAGCTGCGGACGCGCCTGGTCGCGATAGGCCGCGAGCCAGGAGAGCGCCCGCTCCCCTGTCGGCACGATGCGATCCTTACCGCCCTTACCTTTGCGGATCACGATCAGTTTGCGCGCGTAGTCGACATCAAACACCCGCATCCTCGTAATTTCGAGCCGGCGCGCGCCGGTGGCGTAGAGAACCTCCAAGATGGCGCGATCGCGCAGGCCCTGCGGCGTGGCGATGTCCGGCAAGGCCATCACCGCCTCGACCTCCTCCGGCGCGAGGATTGTCGCTGGCAGCCGCTTTTCGCCGCGCGGCAACTCGAGATCAGCGGCAGGGTTGAAGAGGATCACGCGCTCACGCGCCAGCCATTTGAAGAAAGCGCGAAGCGGCACAAGCCGCACGATCTGGGTGCGAAACGTCAGCGGCTCGCCATCGGCCTTCCGATGATGGAAAAGATGGCGCTGATAGCGCTCCAGGATAGGCAATGTCACATCCTGTGGGCGCTCAACGCCGCGGACCGCCGCCCAGCTGATGAAGGCGCTGATCGCCCGTTCGCGCTGCTCGATGGTGAAGGGCGAATAATTGCGCGCCGCCAGATACTGGCAAAAGCGGGCCAACTCCGCCGACAGCGAGCCCGGCGCCGGTGATGGCTCCGCACTCACCGCCCACGCACCATTGGTTCGACGTACGATGTGACGAGATGCGCAGCTGCGGTGATACGCGTTTGCGCGCCATTTTGCGGCAGTGCTGCGCGCACCATTGATAGAGAAGCAGAATTCTCGGTCTCGCCAGTCCGCGTCCGGCCCGCATCCGCGCCGCCATCGGGGCGACACTGACCCGCCCGCGCTTCGCTCCCACCCGACTCTGCGGCCTCCAGCCCCGACCGCGTGCCATCATACGTCGCGACCAGCGCAGCAGGATCGATGAGCCCCATGACGAAGGCTGCGCCATCCTGACCCTCGCCATTGTAGAGCAGCTCATAGACGAAGCGGCCATCGCGGCGTCGTGCGATCAGAAACTCATGCTCCTCCAGGCGCTTCAAATGCACCTTGAGCTGGGTTAGGCCAAGCCCGTGGCCGCCCGAACGTCGCGGCGCGTGAACCGCAACTCAGCGCGCGCGGTGTGTTCCAACGCACAACGCTCGCGCACCATTGCGTCGATCTGGACGAGCAGATTTCGTGTTTGCGGCGGCAGATCGTCCAATGTGGCGCCCATGATCGCATGCGCCAGCTTGTTGGCCATGAGCACGTCGTCTGCCGTGGCCTCAATGTAGTCGAGCTCCGAACCATCCGGCAGCCTATGGCGGCGTATCTCGCGCTGGTGCTGATGCAGCAGCGCAATAACGCGGATGAGCATGAGGTACTTGCGGTGATTCCGCCGGGTCCGGGTCTTGTCGTCGAGGAACGTCAGCCGCTCCGCGAATGGATTGACCACTTTGAGGGGTTTCAGCAGCCGCTGTGCGTTCTGGTGGAGCTTGATCACGCTGGCGCGGCGTGCGCTGGCCTCAAGGGGACGTGTTGATATGCTGTTCACGGCACCGCTGATGCGCCGCCGTGGCGATGGCATGGTCACGGCTCCTCGCACACTCACACTCCAGCTCAACGACACGGTCCAACAATGGCGCTTTGTGCCGTCAGGAAACGCGGATCAAGATCAACGTGTACGATGTCGCCCAATTGCGCCCCGAGGGCTTGGTAGCGACTTGGTCGTCGACGAGGTGGCTCTGACGGCCTTGATCTCCCTCATACCCACCAGTGATGCCGATAGCCCTACATATTCCACGGATGCGACCTTCACGTTCACTAACGTCGACGGTTGGACTTGGATCGACGATCTTAGTCTCGACGAGATTGAACGAAGCGGTGGCGGCGAGTTCAGGGCTATCTCTGCGGAGCAAAACGTATCATCGCTCGAGGTAGATGGCCGATCGGTTTCTATGGGGTCTTACGACAACCTGTGGGTCTTCGGAGACCTATTAGGCGCTCATGGTGACAATGCGCAAATCGCGGTAAACGGCACCGCGTGGGCGGCGTGGAAAAATGGGGAGCGCCTGATCCCTACCCGTTGGGAGCGCGCCCCCAATTGGCAAATCCCACTGCTCACCACATTCTTCGGCACCATAGCGGCCTTACTCGCACTCGCACGCCTGCAGTCCTCATGGCTGCAAAAAGTGGGCGGAGAGGATCCAAAATCATGGCTCCGACACTGACAATCGCCCGAAACACACTAGGCGCCTGTGCGCCTCGCTTTTTGGCCCAGCGCCTCTTCTCCCCCGTAGCCGCGACACCTAGCGATCTTGCCCTACGGTGCACTCTACGAGTGTCCGCTATCTACCCGCGTAAACTAACCGCTTGCTTCTGAAATTGCCCCAGAACGGAGATCGATTAGGGCAAATCCCGCAAGCGTACGATAGACGTTCGCAACTCTATTTGCCCGCTTCCGAGCTATCTCCCCGCGGCCAACACCCTCCTCGCGCAGCTTTCGCACGCTAGAACGTCGGCCCCGAAATCGTATCTATGGAGAGTTGAGGTTTCCACGCGTGCGATGGGCTTCTTGCCGCCCAGCCTAAATGCGGTTGCTCGGATACGCGGCCTGGAAAACGACATAGTGAGCTCTCTTATCAAGCCCCTTGATCGTGGTTCTGGAGCGCATTGAAACACGCGAGCACGTCGACGGCATAAGTGTTCCTCTCGCGCGTTGGCGCCAGCGCAGTTCCGTCGACTCGCTTGCGCGTCCTTGCGCCGCGGCGCTGAAGCTACCATCGAAGCGGATCTGCGATGCCTGGCAGCGCCGCAGATTGCGCCCAGTGCGCGACAACAGAGTTCATGTCCGCACTGCCGGCGTCACCGACATACATGCCGTTCGTGCCAAGGATTTTCGCTTCGAGGCCCTGATCTACGGACCTATCAAAAATCACAGGACCGCGCACGACTTCCCAAACGCTGCTGTTTCCTGCGTGATGGATTGCGGCGTTGGCGATAAACGCCCCGTAGAACGCAGCAGCATGGTCGACGTCGGGCAAATCTTTGGATTTTACCGCGTCGCTTATGGCGCTCCGAGCTGCGCGCACCGCCTTCTGCAGCCGCGTCCCCTCGTTCAAGGTCGCCAATGTTGTCAGCGATGCTTTGCTGACGGCGTCATCGCTGTCGAGTGTCAAGAATACCGGCGCAAGGCACGCCACCGGCTCCTCATTGAGCGAGGCAACGGATTTGAGGAAAGCGTCGCGTTTGCGTGCGTCCCAGTCGGTGCGCACGGTGAATCGCGCCGCGTGCATGCCACTATCCTGCAGCGCGCGAATGAGCCGGGGACTAACCGGATCGGAACTCGCAGTGATGGCGTCGATCACGATCGCAAGCCCCGGATCGTATGCTGCGGCCGCTGCCGGCGCTTCATCCCAGCTGCCAGCGAAGTCTTCGATCAGCCGCCGCAGCATTTCGCGATAACGCTGCCATGCGGCGCGCGGAGGGCGATGCATTGCCGCTTTCATGCCCGAGTAATGCGCGGCAATCGCCCAAGCGTGCTCTTCTTGTGGCCTGTGCTCGCCCTTGACGAGATCCGCGAGCCGCGCCTGCGCTGTCAGCAGACGCAGTTCGCGCGGCTCGCGCTGCTCCTTGCTCGTCTCGATCAACCGACGCGCAGCGTTCGATTGCAGTGCCGCAAGCTCAAGCACCTGCTTGCGCTCGTCGTCGGACTCCGCTCGACGCCAAGCCTCGGCGGCCTGCTCGACGATCTTAATCGAGCGCTCGATGGGATCGCCGAAGTCCTGCACAGCGGCGCGGCGTTCGATCTCCGGTCGAAACGCGGCGATAAGACGATGATGGTCCTTTCGACGCCCTGGGTGACCGGCAGGCCTATCGTCGGGACGCTTTTCGAACGCACGGTCATTGCGCTGCAGGACAGTGCGCACTGTGCTGTTGTTCACGCCGGTTTCGAGGGCGAGAGCCTCGATCGTCCACCAGCCCCCGTCCAAGAGCGCCCGAAGCACTTTCTGAGTTTCGTTTCCTGTCATGGCGCCTTCTCACGGCGTCTATTTATACGCAGATGAGTGAAAATTCAACAGGTTTACGTAAGACTTAGATTTTATTGACAAAACTTACAGCATCCCTGTCCTTGAGGAAGGTCTCGCAGGCCTTCACTAGATCTTCCGCCCGTGTCAGATCGGTCTCATTGACGCGCGCGGTCAGATTGATGGCGAGCGCAGCCCGCTCGGAATGCGGCCGCGGCAGCGTATTGTAGAGGATCGAAAAACGGCGCCTTAGATCGTCGGCGGCGAGCGCAGTGAGACCCGCAATGGCGGCGACGCGCTCGAACATCGTGAACGCTATGCGCGCTTCGTTCTGCTGCGAGACGTAGAGCGGATTATTCGGCGCCTGACGCGGCGAGCGGGCCATGTGAGCCGCATCGGTCCCGTCAATGCACCCGGACGCTTCCTCATCCATCCAAGCCGGCGCCGTCAGTGCGCGCTGCAACAAGGCATCGCTCAGCGCTTGGGCGGCGACGCAATCCATCCAGCCCTCGCTCCAGGGACAATAGACAGGTCCCTGTGGCCTGGGCGCGCCGCTGAAATTGTGCAGCGCTTGTGCGGCGTGACAGATGATCTCGTGCGCGAACATGTATGGCGCCTTGGAGAGCTCGACATAGTCGAAGCCGAGTTCAGGCAGGAAGAACTCAATATTGTCGCTCGCCGTGGCTGCATCGGTATGCACGCAAGCCCCCGCCACCGTATAGACGCCAGCGTTGAACTTCGTGTGCAGGCGCAGTTCGAGCGCGATCTCCTGACTGAGAGCATCCTCGATCAGCGCTTCGGAGACCGTCTTGGCGAATTTCATCGCCTCGACGAGTTCAGCAAGACATGTTGGACCCGCCGCGACCGTCTCGTCATCTTTGAGACCGTCATTGCAGGTCGGATTGCCGGTCGCGCTGCGACCTACGCAATTGGCGCACTTCGGCGCGCGCAGCGCCGCTTCGCAACGGTGCGCTTCCGCCTTCGCGCCAGCGCTCAGCGCAGGCACGAAGAGGTTTGCGAAAGCGCCCAGCGCGCCTGCTTCTCCAGCGCACAGGCCGTCGAGATCGGCGGGTGCGTTGAGCGCGCTCTGCAGGTGGGTGTGGGCCTGCGCCGCAAGGCCTGAAAGCTGCTGTTTGTCTGTCGGGCTCAGCCTTGAAAGGCGCTTGCTCTCGGCCAAACGGGCGATCGGTATGCTTGCGGCAGCGGCCTTGCGGACCCGCAGGCATACCTGAACGAGTGTCATCTCTTGCGCTTACCGACGGCGTTGTCGCCTTTGCGGCCTTTGATCTTTGGCAGCCAGACTTCGTTCCACAGATCGAGCGCGACCTTCTGAACGATGGGCGACACCGCAACGATGGCGCCCACAATGATCGTCGCCGTGCCCGGCTCAATGCCGGCCGCGCCTTCCCTGATTTCAATGGGGAAGGGCGCGTCCGCTGGCAGCGCCTCGCCTTCCGGAAGGCGCGACTTGATCAGCGCCCATCCATTGGTCTGCGCAAAGACAGCTTCGAACTCGGCGTTCAGAGCGGCCGCGCCGAGCTTGTCGACGGCGTATTCCTCTTCCATGGCGCCCTCCACTGCAGCGCTCCCCTGTTTACCAGGGCGCGGAAGGCTTGCAATCGCAGATTGTCCCGGCGCGACGACCAGCGCTTTGTGGCGCGCGGAGGCGCCAAGCTCTCGGTGCTCCCCGCCCGCTCCGTTCGCGTAACGCGCAGTACGCGGCGCACCGCCCTCCCCTTCATAGCCGAAGTCCCCCGCCAAACCGGACGAGTTGAACTCGCCGATCGCGAACTCAGCGTTGCGCAGGCAATCCCATAGGCGCGCGATCACGATCGCCGACTTCATGTCGCGTCAGAGTGCAGCCGGGCTTAAATTTCTGCACGCCTTCGCGGGACTTGAAGCGGCTCGATATATCGCTTCCGTTCCGACTTGACGGCTTGCAACCAGAGGAGGAAACCTGAACCCGCATTGAGTTGGCTTAAGGGGGCTCCCATGGCCAAACACGCGAGGCGCCGGATGCCGGCCGCATGTGGCGCCTGGCCCGTTCGATCGACCGCAGCCGCGCTCGCCTCTTTTCTCGCAATCGCGCCTTGCCATGGCGAGCAATTGGGCGCCGGCGCATATGGCGAGTTGCAGCAATTGCAGATTGGCGTCGAACGCGGTGACGGCGAGGCCGCACACTGGTCCTCGCTCTCGGAGGCCGGCCTATCCATAAAGTCCGACTCGGTCCGCATCACATCTGATCAGACCCTCGAACATGCGCTGACCAGCCGAGGTCTGAGTTACGATGCGCAAACGCTCTCCCTGGTGCGGCGTCTCAATCCCCAGCTCGATGACGAAACCCTCGGCCTTGAAGGGCAAGAGCTCAGGCTCTTTTCGATCTACGGCGCGCCGGGCGGCGCGCGCTTTACGCTGACGCAGCAGGTCGATCAACGCATCAAACTCGACACTGTCGCGCTCGAGATCGACGCTCTCGGCGAGCACGCCGCAGCCGAGTTAGCCCCGGACGCGCGTGCGGCCTTCACACGCGATCTCGCCCGCCTAAACGCATACTTGGCCGAAACGCCGATCGATCCGCAGACGGTCGGCGAGGTGATGCGATATCGCCAGCAGCTGGCCCAATTCAGCGCGATCTCCAATCCAAGCGAACAGCAACAGCGTGACGTTGTCCGAAGCACTCATGACATCGTGACACTTATTCGGGCTCAGCGCGCGGGCGCCCGGGACGGTCTACTCAACGCCAGCGCGCAACCGTCCTCGTTGGTGCAGGGCACTTGCGTTTTGCGTTGGGCGCTGGCCGATTATGCGGATTATGGCGACACGCCCGACCGCGAAGTTTTCCCGCTGTCGCGTGACATTGCGGTCAACTTGGATGACCTCGTCGTCTGGCTCGAGACAGCGGACGGCCGGCGCCTCTCCGACGCGGCGCCGGTCGGCGTGCCGGAAGCGCAAGTCATCGCCCAACGCCCTGTGATCGTGCCTTTGCCGATTTCGCGCGCCTGCCGATGACGACGCTCAAGGACAGTTTGGGGCTCCAAGAAAGTCCGAGCCTCACTGACGTTCTGGGCAGCCTCGGCGCGGCCTTCGTCGCGGTGATGACGCTTTGGTTTGGATGGTCCGAGCACGTTGCGCCGCCATTTGCGACAAGCGTGGAGTTCTTCCGCGTTCTGTGCCTCAGCCTTGCGGTGATTTTCGGCGGCGCGATGATCTTCTGGCGACGGAGCCGCCGCTTCAGAAAGCGCCATCTCTATATCGCTATCGCCGCCGCGACGCTGATCGGTTCGGTGGGCTGGTTTGCCTACGAGAATGCCCGCACGAGCCGGATAATCACATTCGAAGTCGGCCAAAGCCTGCGCGTAAGAGTGCTCGCCACCAAACTTTCCGAGGCGGGTTTTACGCGGGTGACGCGTCTGGGCCTCTGCCCCGGCGAGGCGATCGACAGGACCGCGCGGCGTGTGTCGCTAGCGTGCGCCGAGACGCTCGCGCGACACGACCACGAAAGGCCGTCTACACTGCTCTTCGATGCGGAGGCGCTTCGCGCCTCTGAAAACATCGTCAGCTGGCTCTACCGCATAACAGGGCTTGGATTCATGCTGGCCATGTTCCTGGTGCTCGACGAAGTTTGGCGATCGCTGTTAAAGCAAGACCAACGCACACGGAGGCGCCAGCGCCCACCAGGGCAAGAGACACCGCAAAAATCATGAGCGGGATCAGATCAACTTCGCCGCGTCAATGACGCGGTCGACCAGCGTCAAAAACCGCGATATCGCTCGCAAAAATCCATTGAGGCGGTCAATCTCCTCAATGGCTTCTCGTAGCGCCGCGCGCCCCTCATCGACCTTCTGAAGCGCGCCGGACAACGCCGCCGTCCTTTGCTTGAAGAGCAATTGCCCAACCAAGGTGGCCCGGTGAGTCACCTCGGTGATCTCACGCGCAAGCGCGATTATGACTTCAGGGTCCTGCGCGCGTTCTTGCTCGCTCGAGAGCTTGTTGACCAACCCGATCAGTTCCCGCTGCAGGGCGGCGAGTTCAGCATTCCTCGCCATCTCAACCTCCCGCGCCTGCCGCGAGGGTTTGGCGGCGGCGTTCGAAATCGCTCACCCAAGCGTCCACCCGGTTCATCCAGAACATCATGTCCCCGCGCGAGCCCCGCGCCGCCGCCGAGTGCGCCTCTCCAAGCGCCAGCAGCGCGGCCCGGAGCTGCGCGAGCTGGGCGAGCTGGGCGTCACGCGCGTCCGCCGCGGCCAAGAAGCGCGCGATCACGGTTTGACGGGCGCTCCGGTTCGCGGCGCTTGCGTAATCGGATCGAAGCTCTGAGAGACGGTTGCTCCAATTGACCGAAACCGTGCCGCGCAGATCGCTCACATCGTCTTCGCCGATGGCGTCCGCCATCGCGGTCATGAGTTCATTGAATGCCGGATCTACGCGCCGCAACACCGCCGTGGCTTCGCGCTCGGCCCGCGCTTGCACTAAGGCCTGGGCAAGCGTCGCGAACGCGGCGCCCACGCCCGCCGGCATTTCCGCTTGGACAGGTTCGCCTCGAAGTTGATTGAGGAGTGTGGTCACCCCATCGCCGGTCATGCGCGCGCGCTCTGGATCGACGAGGGACTGCAGGGCGACGAAATAGGCGTCGAGTTCGGCGAACGCCCGATCCCACTTGGCGGCGTCGTCGATAGCAACGGCGCGCGGAAAGTCATCCTCACTGAGCGAGCGCTGACGTGTCGGCGGCTCCGCCAGATCGAGCTTACGCTCTATCGCATTCTCTCGCGCAATCTGGTTCGCGGCGCTGAAGGCGTTGGCGGCGTGCGCGCGCGCAGCGCCCGCGCCGGCGCGCAACGCGCCCGCCTGCTCCCCCACGGTGACGCTCGTCGTCGCGCACGCGCCGGCTAGCAATAGCGCGAGCGAGACGACAAGATGTTTGGCGAACGCCGCTCCGGCTCGCATGAGCCCCCCGATGCGATGGCGCGCTCATGATTACGAGCCGCGAAGGGGCGACTCAACCACAAATAGCGATACTCAGCGCTTTATGTGTAGGCATCGCTTCGCGTGACTGACGCGATCGCGCTCGACGGCGCCATCGCGCCAATCCGTCCGCATGCCTCGCGTGCGCCTCCGGGGGACGCGATGGCGCGAGCGTTCGACGCATTAGCGTTTCGTCCATTTCGTCCGTTCAATCGCCATCAAACCTGAGGCGATGCCTCACCCTGGATAGACGCGCCCACGGATGGGTCTGGCCAGCCGTTTGCGTAATGGTCGCTTTGTCTCGCCGTGACAACTTTTGGTTGACGCGGCGAGCACATGGCGCGAGTCATTGGCGCGGGAGGCAGAAGCTGATGACCCAATCGCTCGCCGCGCCGAAACTCGCCAAGCCGAAGACCAAGAAAGTCTCGCTGATCGAACTCAACGAGATGATGCGCGACGTCAGCATTCCCGATAGCGCCTTCATTCCCTATCTCACCGCCTACCGCACCCGCTCGGCGCCTATGCGCCCGGCCATTATCCCAAACAGCCGCACCGTGACGATGAGCGAAGCGGAGGAGCGGCGCGTACGCGGCGCCATGGCGATGAATTGGGCAAACGGTGTTGCCCGCTGGCGGCGCGAACAGCGCTTCAATGCGCGCCTTCAGAGCAACGATCCCATCCTCGTGTCGGAGGGTGATTCCTGGTTCCAATTCCCCTTCTTTCTTGATGACGTGATCGATCAGCTCGGATCGAGCTACAACGTGCTGTCCACCTGCGCTGCGGGGGACACTGTCAAACGCATGCTGGGTCCCGCGCCCGACTATCTTCGCTCGCTGCGGCGGCTGCGGGCGGATGGGAAGAAGGTTTGCGCTTTGTTGTTCTCCGGCGCAGGCAACGACTTCATCGATGTTCTGGCCGGAAAAGGCGCTGAACTTCCCATCGTCAACCTCTTCAGCGCGGGCAAGCCAGCGTCGTGGTATCTGCGCAACGCCGCGTTTGACGCCAAGGTCGCCTTTATCGATGCGGCGCTGCGATCGTTCCTTCAGACGGTGCGCCAGGAATTTCCAGGCCTTCCTGTCGTTCTGCACGGCTACGATTATCCGATTCCGGCCATGAAGCAGGGCGACTGGCGCAATCCTCAATGGACCAAGATCGACGCCTGGCTCGCGGGTCCAATGACCAAACGCAGGATTGTCGACCATAAGCTGCAGAGCGAAATCGTGCGCGAGTTGATCGATAGGCACAACGCGATGCTGAAGCAAATCGCGAGCGCATTCTCCAACACCCACTACATCGATCTGCGCGGGGTGGTGACGCCGCACACGATGTGGGCCGACGAAATTCATCCGACGAATAATGGATTTGCGCTGGTGGCGGGGAAATTCCTGGCCACGTTGAAGCAGATAGGCTGCGGGGGCGCGCCATGACAGAGACGCTCGAATTCAGTGCGCCAAGAACCTTCGCCGCCGCCATGAAGAGCGCGCAGGCGAAGCGGTTCGACGCCGGACGCATTCTGAATATCCGCCCGGACCCGCCCGATTTTCGCGATCGCTTCTATGAACCCGGTCTCGTTAAAATCGAGCTAGAGAAGGAACCGCCGCCCTGGACCCCGATCGCCCTGCGCGACCAGGGCGATGAAGGCACCTGCACAGGCCAGGCGCTTGCCGCCGTCATCGATATTCAAAATGCGATGCGCGGGGCCAAGTTGACGTCGAAAGCCCGCGCGAGCGCCCGCATGATCTATGAAATGGCGCGGGCGCACGATGAGTACCCCGACGACGGCCTTGAAGGTTCGTCCGCACGCGGGGCGCTCAAGGGCTTCTTCCACAATGGGGTCTGCACTGAAGCCGAAGCGCCCTATTCTCCCTACGAGCCGGGCTGGCGCCTTACCGTCGCGCACGCCAAGGCGGCGCGCAATCTCAGCCTCGGCGCCTATCTGAGACTCCGCCATGTGCTCTACGACTACCACGCGGCGATCTGCGAAGCGGGCGCGGTTGTCGTGACCTCGATGGTTCATGCGGGCTGGGAGACCGACGCGGTCGCCGCCGCCGGCGGCAGAATCGGATTCAAGGATCCACGGATCACAAAGCCTGACGGCGCGCACGCCTTCGCGATCGTCGGATACGATCGGGACGGCTTTCTCATTCTCAATTCATGGGGAGAAGGCTGGGGCGGCTATAAAGGCGCGCCGGGCCTTGCCCACTGGAGCTATGAAGACTGGCAAGCGCACGTGCTCGACGCCTGGGTGCTGCGCCTTGCGGTGCCTTCTGCAAAGACCTTCCACAAGGTCGGCGGGTTCGATCGCCGTCACGCCGCTGCATCCGCCCGCGCGCCGGCGCGCAGCGATCTGCTTGGGTATTACTGCCATGTCGAGGACGGGCGCTTTGTCTCCTCGGGCGCCTATGTCAATGACCGGCGCACTTTCGCCGAGAGCGCGAACTTGGTTCGCCAGCTCGCCGGCGAAGCGCCGGACGTGCGCTATGACCATGTCCTGCTCTACGCCCATGGCGGGCTGACCGAGCTCGATGCCGCGGCGACACACGCAGCGCTCATGCTGCCCGTGCTGAAAGCGCTACGAATCTATCCCCTCTTCTTCTTCTGGCGCACCGGTGCACTGGGCGCGATCTGCGATTTGCTGTTCGGACAGTCAAACCGGGTCGCCGAACGGGCGGGCGCGCCAGGCGGCGTGGCGGATTGGGTCTGGGAAAGTCTCGCCCGGCAATTGGTCCGGCCAATCTGGGGGGAGATGAAGAACGACGCGGCGCGCAGCGCATTCGTCGCGCCAGCGCCAGGCATCCCGCGCGTAGCGGGGCTCGTCGGCGACGCCGGCGCCGCTTCGCTCGCATTCCTCGACGCGCTGGCGCAGATTCGAGCGGACGGGCAAAGCCCGCCCGAGCTTCACATCGCCGGACACAGCGCGGGCGCCATTCTCCTTTGTTATCTGCTGCAGCGCTGGCGGGTAGACGGGCGGCTCGAGCCGACCACGCTTGCGAGCGCCAGCCTTCTTGCTCCCGCTTGCACGGTGGAGCTGTTCGACCGCGCCTTCTCGCCAGTCATCGCCGCCAGCACTTGCGATGTCGCCATCTATGCGCTCGACGACAAGCGTGAGCAGGCCGATGCAACGGGCCCATATGGAAATTCCATTCTTTATCTCGTCTCGCGCGCGCTGGAGGAAAGACGCAAGGTCCCGATCCTCGGCCTAGAGGCGCATGCGCGCGGCGCGGCCAAATCCGGACGCGTGAAAGCCTACATTACCGGCGAACACGTCACCGAGACGGACAGCGCCGACCATGGCGGCTTCGATAACGATCCGGCGACCCTCAACCATATGCTGACGCGTATTCTCGGCCGACCGATCCACGCCGACAATGGCGGCTTCAGCCGCGTGCATTTTGACTTGGCGGCGCCGAGGCACGGGAGCTGAGGCCGCACGGATACTCCAAATGCAATCGCGGGCGATGCGAGCGCTCGACAACATTTTTTAACGGCGAGGCGAGGCCGTCACCTCCACCCATGCGCTGCTCCTTGCGCGCTGGAGCGCGTTCATGATCGACCATCCAGCTGAAGCCCGCGTTGGGCCATGCGCCACATTGAGCAGCCCCAATGGTTCTCGGCGGCATCACAGTTGAGCGGGCTCAAGCCTAGTGCGGCCTGGGTGAGGCCAAGTCTAGGCCGAAGCGGCGGAAAACGAATCTCACCTCTGGGCGATCAAGCAGAACGTCACAGTATTGCGCTGACGCCTCGTTTCTCAGCCTCTCGAGAATGGCCCGCGCCCGCGCCGCATCCTCCTGACCGGCAAGAAGCGAGCCGAACGCTTCGCCATCGCCCGATGGAGTCTCGTCCTCGCTCGCACCGTCGCCCCGAATGGCGCTGTTATCGACGACCAAGACGTCGCCAAACGCTCCGCGCAATCTGCCGCGCTCGCTAGGATCGAGTTCGGCGAGCGCGCAGAAGACGAGGCCGCGGCAGTTGCGCAGGGTGCGGCGCGCGACGGCGCCCCTTGTGCGCACGCTCGCCACAAGGTCGCCGGCCGACATCCAAACCCCCGCCAAAAGACAATCCTCCAGCAGCGTCTCATCTCCCGCGGAGCTCCAATGCCAGGCGTCGGTCGCGACGGCGCTGCGCGAGATGTGCAGCTGCGAGCCCGCGAGAAACGCGAAACTGGGCGCGAACGCGACGGCCGGGCAGTCCTCGAACGTCACCGCTCGCAATCGTCCCGGCCCCGCCAGGGCGACGCTCGCGCGCTCGAAACGGCAATCGGCGAGCTGCCAGTCGCGCCCTTGCAACCGCACGACGCCGCCCCGCCAGCTCACGCCTTCGAAGACGCTCTCCTCGAGCTGTGCGGAAAAGGCGCCCTCGTTTTGGAAGAAGGAGACCCGTTCGACGAGACTTGAGCTGACGATCGTGTCCTCGACCCGCCAGGCGTGGGCCTCGATGTCGCGGAGCGTCACCCGCTCACAGCGCAGCTTCTTTAGCGCAAGTCCCGCAATGCGCGCCCGCCGCATATCGACGTCGGCGATCTCGATGGCGGACAGCGTCTCGCCATCCAGGCGTGCGCCCGAGGCGAACATGATCCGGGCCGCGAGAGCGCGCACTTCCTTCGATCCGCTGAGCGCGAGCTGCGATTGCCAGAAAAAAGGCTCATGATCGCGCGCATAGCTTCCAAGGAAGTATACGACTTCGCGGCTGTTCGGCCGCCTTGCGTAATCCACGAAGGCGCCAAGGTCCCGCAGGCAATCTATGTAGCAGGACTGCGCCACGAAGAATTCGCAGAAGGATTTGTGGGCAAATCTCAGCGATCGGTCCTCGCTCATGGACAGGAATGAGCACACTCTTATGTCGCTCATGATCCGTTCCAGCAGTTCTTCTCGGGTCTCGTCCGTTGCGGCGCGCATGACATCCAGATCTATCGTCGCGATCGCCTCACGGACCTGCGCCTGGCCAAGCTGCAGCACCCCCTCGCGCGCCATCGCCCTGGCGAGGACCCGGCATACCTGCAAACGCTCCTCGCCCGTCAGCACCTGATCGTCGCGGGACTCCCGGTCTCTCTGCACACTCAACTGGGTGTAAATCTCATAGAGTGTTGAAGGCCCCACCGAGCGATTGCCGCCGGTTATGTCGACCCGCCCGCCGGTGATCGTCGCGACGACCATCTTGAGCAGGAGCGGGCGCCTGCTGAGGTCTTCTAGGTCGTAGATCTTGGCGAGCCCCTGCTGGATTTCGGCAGGTGTCTTTCCGGTGGCGGCGTGGAGCGCCTCGCCGTGCCGCTCCAGATATTCGCGCACCTTCTGATCCGTCAGGCTGTCGATCCAAATGATGTTGCCGAGATCGGCCCGGCTCACGTTGGAATGAGAGCCAATCTTCATCGCGCGCGCTATGCGCTCGACCGGGACCGTCGCGGCGTCGATGCGCTGGTACGCGCGCGGTCCATGGCTCATTTCCCCGAACGCGTCCGCCATTTCGTCGAACGATTCGAAATAGGTCGGACGTGTCGCCAAAATGCAGGGCGAGCGGCTTTCCAGCAGCGGCGCCAGAAGCTGCAGGTACCTGGCCCGATCCGTCGCCGTCGCCGAGGCGTCGATTTCATCGAAGCCGTCGAGAAGCAGCACGAGCCGGCCCGCCCTCAGCTGCTGCTCGAACACGCCTCGGGAAGGCGCTATGTAATGGCGATCGCGAAGCGAAGCGGAGATGAACTGCCACAGATCCTGGTAGTGACGCAGCGCGCGCAGCTGGAGCATGATCGGGTAGCGCTGGCCCTCATCAGCTAGAAAGCGCCTCGTCAATTCATAGCGCACGCGTTCGAGAACGGTCGTTTTGCCGGCGCCGAAATCGCCGGCCACGACCAGCAAGCGCTGATCGGCGTCGAGCCAATCGAGCACATACTGGGCGACGTCCGGATGCGGCGCCGGCGTGCGTCCCGGCACAGCGATGTACTCGCGCGCGATCTCCGAGTTCTGGTAGTCCGCAAGCACGCGCGCCAGAGCGTCGGCCGGATTGAAAAGCTCACTCTCGAGCTGCTCCAGCGTGAGCAGTCTCACCCCGCTCTGCTCGCGCGCCGCGGCTTTGGCTTCGGCGGAAAAATCCTCGAGCGCGATCATCACCGCGCCGCTCGCGGCGGACGCGCCGATCAGGTTTCGGGCGGATGCGATGAAGGCGGCGACGTCGGCCTGTCTGACGCGCTTTGAGCTTGTATGGACGACGATGACGGTGGTGAGCAGCCCATGGCCGCTCACATGCTTGTTCGCCACCAGATCGAGCGACAGCCCATGCATGGAGACATTACGCGCGACCTGGAATCCCAACGCTTCGTAGGCGGCGATGGTGCGGCGGATGATCTGTTCACGGCTGGGCCTGCCCTCGTCCGTGCGCGCCTTGGCGCGCCTCGCCTTCTTCGACAAGGTTTCTCGAACGACCGCATCGAGCCCGAGCGTCGCCATTTCCAGGCGCTCCACGATCGCCTGCGTGCTGCTCGTCGTCTGCGCGATTTCGGAGATTTTCGAGACCACGAACACCGAGCGGAAACGCTCATCGGTTTTCACCGCATCCAAGAGATAAGCGGCGAAGGCGTCGTACCAGGACAACGCACCCTCCCCGCCGTGCGCGAACATGGTTCGGAATTGGACCGGTGTGGCTACGCCCTCGAGCGCCGCCTCGAACTCCGACAGCGCTGCCGCTTCGGTCCTGCGCTTAATTTCGTTGCGACGCTCCTGACTGTCGCCGTCTCTCGGAGCTGACAGCAGCTTTTCCATCGCCGTCGTCAGCTCGCTCATCAATCGCTGATCCGCAGCAGCGCTCTGCGCTGCGGATAGTTCGGCGCTCACCCACGCCCTGCCGCGTTCCAAGAAAATCTGAGCGCGTGGGGGCTCGTAGTCCGCCCATTCGGGATCGGCGCCGCCGGCATAGGCCGACAGGACATGGTCCAACGCCTGCAGCTGGGCGCTTCGGATCGCGCGCACCGCATCGTGATTGGCCGGCAAGCCGCTGCGCCCGGCGATCCGGCGGCCGACCTCGCGCGAGAACGCGCAGAAGACGCCGTCCGCACGATTGCCGATAATGCCCTGCGCCACAGCGGCCGATGCGCCCAACAGAACGGTGCTGAACAGGTCCGCCAAAATCGCCCGCCCCCAGGCCGCTGCGCGAGATTATTGCGCCTTCGGCAGGTTTACAACCTAGGTGCGAGTTGAGCCTTTGCAAATCCCAAGCGGCGCGAGGAGCTTCGCAAAAGTACGCTGCGACTGCGGCTGAGCTAATTCGTCGCCTAATAACCGAGCGCTATTGATCGGCGCTGAGCCAGGCGCGTTGAACTTTCGCCCAGCTGAGAGCCTTGGATTGCAAGGCCGTGCGCACGGCGGCCGCACCACGTCCGTCCCACTCCGCGACGAGCCCCTCGCCATCGTGGAGAAACTGGGTCGGCGCTCGGCTCAGCTGGCGGCCTAGCAAGACCGCGCTAGCGGCAGAGGACGCGCTCGCCCGTCGAGGCAAGCGCCTCGAGCTTTGCCAGCAAGGGCGAGGTCTCGATCTCGCGCCGGATCGCCGCGCCGAGGGCCTCAGCCGCGTGAGCGTAGGCGGGCTCGAGCAGGAGCTTCGAGAGCGCGGCGCGGATTGCTTCAGTATCGGCGTCCCGATCGAGGCGCAGTCCGGCGCCGCGCTCGGTGACGCGCACGGCGTTATCCTCCTGATCGCGCCCGTGCGGCAGGATGATCAGCGGCTTGCCCGCGGCCAGCGCCTTCATCACGGTGCCATGCCCGCCATGCGTCACTGCGATAGCAGCGTCGCTGAGCACGGCGCTGTGCGGGGCGCTCGCCAGCAGCTGAACGTTATCAGCGACGCGCAATTCCTCCGCCCCGATCGAACCGCCAAGCGTCACCACCGCCTTCATCGGCAGCGTCGCGATTGCATCGATCACCCTCTGCAATACGCCGGCATGGTTCTGAAACGTCGTGCTGAAGGAAACGAGCGCGAGGGGGCGGCGATCGCCGGCGGCGTAGGGCGAGCGCCAGACGCCGGCCCAAGCGGGTTCGCCGAGGAGCGGCCCGACATAACAGATCTTCGCCGGGAGCGTCGCCGGGGCAAAATCAAAGGCGCGGGCGGTCGCGATGAATTGGGCGTCGGCGGCGCCATGCTGATCGAGCATGCGCGCGATCGGCGCGAGGTTCAAAGCCGCGCGTGCGGCATTGAGCTCAGGAAGGCTCGCCGCGAGCATGGCCTCGTTCATCGCCGCCGCCTCGGCGTGAAGAGCGCGCTCCGCAACCGTGCGCGCCGGTTTCAACCCCGGCCCCAGCGGAATGAAGCCGGGCAGCGGAAAGAGCGGAATGTTGACGCCGAGCAGCACGTGGCGCTGGCCCAGCGCTTCGCAGCCCATATGCACGCCGAACAGCATTTCGGAGGAGACGACGAGGTCGGCCGGCTCGCGCCGCAACTCCTCGCTGAGATCCTGGGCGAACGCCAGCGCGGGGCCGACGAGCACATTTTGCATCAGGTTGGCGAAGCCTTCGGCGGGATTGGCTTGACTCCAGTCGTCCCAGGTGTCGAACTCGCGCGAACGCTGCGGCTTGCTTGGCGCGCGCGTCCAAGCAATGAAACGCGCGCCCGCGGCTTCGCTTTCCGGACGATTGCACGCATCGCTCATGACGCGCACATGGTGACCGCGCTCGGCCAGGCGCCGCGCGAGGTCGAGCACTGGCGGGACCGATCCCCCGCCTTCCCAAGTGGCGAGCAAAAAAGATCTGGGCGCGTTCATGGCGTCTCTCCGCTGCGCGCGCCGGCGAGGCCGAGCGCGCCGTTCAACAATTGGCGCATGAGGGTGCGCACGTGCTGCGGCGAGCGGCCCATGTCACGGCGCACGAGTTTCCAGGTGTAGAGGTCAGTGGCGGCGACAAGCGCGTCGACGCGCTGGCGGCGCGCGGCCGCGCTCAGCTCGCCGAGCCATGGGGCAAAGCTTTGTTCAATCCAGGCGCGGTGGAAGGCGCGGCCGCGGTCATTGACGCGCTTCAACGCCGCGATGCGCTCTTCCTGCATCAGCGCGCGCATGATGACATCGCCCACGGCTTCGTAGTCGTCGACGATGACGCGCACCGCGCCGTCGAGGTCGCCAGGCGCAACCGTGCGCCGGGCGGTGATTTCCTGGTTGAAGCGGTCCCACGCCGTCTCCAGCAGGCGCTCCTTGCCGCCAAAGCGGCGGATGATGGTCGCCACCGTAACGCCCGCTTCGAGCGCGATCTCCTCCAGCGTGATCACGTCATACCAATCGAGCGCGATGCGGCGGCGAAACGCGGCGATGATCCGCTCTGCCGTCTGTTCGGCGGCGCGGGCGCGGGCGCCGAGACGATAGGCGCGCTTAGGGGCGGCGCTGGATTTCATGACACCATCACTATCATGAAATCTGCCGCATTCAAGAATTCGTTTTAGCCGCGCTTACATTAATTCGTAGCGTGGATTACACGTGCGACAAAGATCAATTGTTCTGAGACGTGCGTTCACGGCGGCGCTCTGGCTCCTCACGCTTCCGGCGCGTCAGATGAGCGGCTGGTCGCTTCCGCCCGCGGCGTCAACGGCGCAGGCGTGTATGGGTTCGACGTCACGTCCCGACCGGGCTAATCCGAGCGGTCTGGCCCGTTCAGCGGAGGCGCGGGCCGGCCCATTTCGCGCGGGCGCCCATATGTGTCGTAGGTGTGGGTGGTCGCGGCGCCGGTTGCGTCCGTCTTGCTATGATCGGGCCCTGACGATCGACAATCAGCCAGTTTGGAGCTGACGTGTTCGCGCCTTCATACCAGATGAGAGGCTCCTTCCGTCCGGCGCTCGCTGAGCGCGACTGCAAATTGTCGTGCGAGTTGGCCAGCGTGCACTCGGGGCGCCTCTTTGCGCTTCGGTTTCGAATTTTGGCGCCGTGCGCCGGCATGCGTTGCGTTAGCTTGTCCCACACCCTCGCCCTACACTCTTGCTTTGTTTTGGCGAAGAACTTGCCGGCGCCTTGGCCTCCACGTGTTCGCGCCCATCCTGATCGACGCCGCATCGGCCGCTTCGGCGCAGCTTACGTGTGAGGCGCATCGCGGCGCTCTTCGCGCGTCAGACGCGAAACCCCTCCTCCTGACAAACGCATCGAGCTTACCGGCCCGTCCCCAAAAGCGAGTCGCATTGACCGTGGGTTTCCCCTCGCATGCACTTCGGACGGGAACTTGCTGGTGGGGGACGGATGGGGGCCGACCGGGCGCTCTTCTTTCTGAATGAGATGGTGTGGACCGCTTTGATCATAGGCGCGCCCATACTCGGCGCGACCTTGCTCGTCGGGCTCATCATCAGCGTCCTGCAGGTGGCGACTCAGATTCAAGAGATCACGCTGAGCTACGTGCCGAAGCTTGTGGCCGCGGCCGTCTTAATCATGGTGCTGGGCGGCTGGATGCTGGGAAAGATGACCCAGTTTGCGACCACGCTCTATCAAACCATACCGACGCTCGCCGAATGACGATCGCGTCCGGATTCGCCGATCAACTCATCGCCACGCTGCTGATCAGCCTGCGTATCGCGCCTGTGTTCGCGTTCGCACCGCCAATCACGCTGACAAAAACGCCCGCCGTCGTTCGCCTGCTCTTGGCTCTGGCGCTCGGATTTTGGATGGCCGTCGCACACGCTGACAGGATCGGCGTCGTCACGGACGAAGCGCTTGTCTCAGTCGCTGCAGGCGAGCTTATGTTCGGCCTGTCCACGGCGCTGGCCCTTCAGCTCGCGTTCGCGGCTCTGCTGACCGCAGGACGAGCCCTCGACATTCAGGTGGGCTTTGGACTCGCCCAAGTCGCAGACCCTACTTTTCGCACGCAAATGCCGTTGGTCGGGAGCTTATTCATCTACGCCGCCGGAGCGGTTTTCTTCGCAACAGACGGTCCCGCCGATCTCGTCGCCATCTGGTCGCAGTCGATCGAGGCGGCCCCTCCGGGCAGCTTGACCGGCCCGACCAGTCTTGGCGGATTGCTCGGCTACGTCAAATCCATTTTCGTGCTGGCGATGGGGCTCGCAGGCGCAGTGTTTTTGACGCTCTTCCTGGTCGATCTCACCATCGCGTTCATGTCGCGGACGCTGCCGCAAATGAACATGCTCGTGCTGGGCTTCCAAGTGAAGACGATCGCCCTCTTGGCGACGCTGCCGTTCGTGTTCGCGTTCTCGGGCGCGCTTTTCCTGCGCATCGTACGCCTTGCGATCGACGCCGTTCCGGAGCTGCTCTGAGGTGCAGGACGGGGCCGAGCAGAACAAGACGGAAGAAGCGACGCCGTTCAAGCTCAACCGCGCCCGCCGCAAAGGCGCCGTCGCCCGCGGCGCAGATCTTGGGTTCTTTTCCGCCATCGCGGCCTTTGCCCTTTACGTCAGCTTCTTGGGCGAGCCGCTGATCGGCGGCCTCGCCGCCGCCATGCGTCGAACCCTGCTGAACGCAGCCGCCGCGAGCCCCGCCGACGCTCTGGCCATGGCGGCGGCGATGGCCGCGCCCGTGCTACAGCCGCTCGCCATTCTCGGCGCCACTCTCGTCGTGCTGGTTGCGCTGATGGAGATCGTCCAAGTTGGCGGCATCGTCTTCACAGCCCATCCGCTCAAGCCCGATTTTGCTCGGCTCAATCCCGCCAAGGGCATAAAGCGGCTTTTTTCGCTGCGCATGCTGAAAGAGACGCTCAAGAATGTCGTCAAACTCACGCTCTATGGCGGCGCCGCGCTCTTTCTCATTGCCCAGGCCTTCGACGCGCGCGCGCTATCCGTGACAGGAGCGCCCTCGCTCGCGCAGGCGCTCGAGGAATACGGGGGACGGCTCGTCTTCGCCTTCACGCTTTTGGCTTTGGTCTTTGCCGCGCTCGACCAGGTTCTTGCGCGCGGCGAATTTCGCAAACAGATGCGCATGAGCCGCAGCGAACTGACGCGCGAACACAAGGAACGCGAAGGCGAGCCACGCCTCAAGCAGCGGCGCAAGCAACTCCACGCCGAGTTCGCCCGCCAAACCCGCGGCTTTGGCGATCTTCCGGGCGCCGATCTCGTCATCGTCAATCCCGATCACTACGCCGTCGCGCTCGCTTATGACGCCAGCAAGATGGCCGCGCCGCACATTGTCGCAAAGGGCCGCAATCATTTCGCGCAAATGCTGAAGCAGCGGGCGCGTGAGTTATCCCTGCCCGTGTTTAGGGTCCCGACGCTCGCGCGCGCTTTGTTCAAGAGCTGCGGGGCGGGCGATGAGGCCCCCGCCCATCTCTATCGCGACATTGCCGAACTCTATCTTGAGCTCGCGCGCCGCCAAGGCATGGAGGCCGGCGCGCATGGGCAAGCTTAACGCGCTTCTCATCCGCGACGGTCGTGAGTTCGCCCTGATCGGCGGGGTCGTGCTCATTTTGATCGTGCTGTTTTCTCCGATCCCGCCGCTGCTGCTCGACCTTGCGCTTCTGATCAATTTCGGTCTCAGCCTCACCATCCTGCTGCTGACGCTGCACGTGGCCAAACCGGTCGAGTTTTCGACCTTCCCGTCCTTGCTGCTAATCTCCACGCTGCTGCGGCTGGCGCTCAACATTGCCGCGACCCGTCTCATCCTGACCAATGCCGAAGCGGGCGAGGTGATTGGCTCGATCGGCAGTTACGCGGTCGGGGGCAATTTCGTCGTCGGTCTGGTCGTGTTCTTCATCCTCGTTGTGGTGCAATACGTCGTCGTCACCTCGGGCGCGCAGCGCGTCTCCGAGGTCGCGGCGCGGTTTACGCTGGATTCGATGCCCGGCCAGCAGATGTCGATCGACGCCGACCTCAATATGGGCCTCATCGATCAGAAAGAGGCCGTGCGCCGGCGCGCCGCACTTGAGAAGGAAGCCGCATTCTACGGGGCCATGGACGGCGCCAGCAAGTTCGTCAAAGGCGACGCCATTGCCGGCGTCATCATCCTGCTCATAGACATCATCGCCGGCTGGATCATCGGCATGGCCCAGATGGGAATGGCGTGGGACGAAGCGCTGGCGCACTTCACGCTGCTGACGATCGGCGACGGGATCGCTACGCAGCTGCCCGCGCTGATCATCTCCACCGCGACCGGCATCATCGTCACGCGATCGTCGGCCGACCGCCAGTTGAGCACCGAAGTGTTTCAACAGCTGTCTTCGGCGCCGCGCATTCCGATCATCGTCGCTGGACTGCTCGTCCTGCTGATGCTGCTTCCGGGCATGCCGAAATGGCCGATCCTGCTTGTGACCGCGCTTGCTTACTTGACCTGGCGGCAGGCGCGGAGGCGCAAAAAGGACGCTCCGGACGAGAACGCTGAGACCAGCTCTGGCGGGGCCGGAACGAGCGCGCCCAATGTTCTTGTGGTCGCGCTCGGTCCCAAGCTCGCGAACGAATGGTCCGGCGCGAAAGCCATGATCATGGACCGGATCAACGCGCTCCGCGAGGCGCAGGAACGGCTCCTTGGGGTCGCATTCCCAGCCCTCTCGCTCATAGATGACAGCCGGATCGGCCCATTCGAATACGAGATCCGATTGTTCGGCGCGCGCTTCGCAGGCGGAGAGACCCGCCCCTCGCAGATGCTCGCCATACGCAGCGACGCGAGCCGGCGAAAGCTGGAAGGCGCCGAGACCTTCGACCCCGCCTTCGGCTTGCCGGCGCTCTGGATCGAGCAAGCACGCTGCGAAGAAGCGCGGGAAGCGGGCTACACCCTCGTCGATCCCACCACCGTCTTCATCACCCATCTGGGCGAAGTGGTGCGCAGCGAGGCGCCGGCTCTGTTGACGCGCGCGGCGGTGGTGAGACTGATCGAGGACGTGCGCCAGCGTCAACCCGGACTGGTTGAGGAGCTCATTCCCCAGCCGCTGGCGCTCTCCGATCTCCAGCGCGTGCTGCAAAATCTGATCGGCGAATCGGTTTCGATCGGCTCGATCGATCTCATCATCGAGCACCTGGTCGATCTCGCCCGCGCCGAACGCGATCCCGGTCAGCTGACCGAACTGCTGCGCCAGCGCCTTAGCCATTCGATCTGCAACACGCTGCGCGACCGCCATCGCGATCTCGCCGTTCTCAGCCTCGATCCGCGACTGGAAAATCAGATCACCGCCGCTGTCGCGGCAAGCGCCAGGCGCGATGCGCTCGCGCTCGATCCGCGCCTCGCCGAACGCCTGCTGCGCAAGCTCGCTGGCGGGGCCAATGAAATGATGCGTCAGGGACGCGAGCCGGTGCTGCTTTGCGGCGGCGAAATTCGCCGTCAGCTGAGGGCGATGACCCGCAGAACGATCCCGAAGCTTTCGGTGCTGGGCACCGGCGAGATACCGGCCAGCATCGATCTGCGTTCACATGCCGTCATCCGGCTGGACGATGCGGAGCCGGGCCGGGAAATGCAGACGCCGGCGCCGCGCCAAACCGCCAAGGAGTATGATGATGCCGCCTTCCGATGATCCGACGGCACGGCTCGCAAGGCTCCAATCCTATCTCACAGCCGACCCCGCCAATACGGCGCTCGTGCTGGAAACGACCGAGGCGGCGCTGGCGGCGCGGGCATTCCCCGTTGCGGCCGATCTGCTGACGCGGCTGCGTCAAGCCGGACCGCTCGACGCGCGCGCACGCTCGCTCGAAGGCCTGGCGGCGATGGGAATGGGCGATTTCGCGTCGGCCGCTGAAGCGTTCGGCGAATTGGCGCGCGAGCGACCGGACGAACCGGCCATCCGGTTCAATCTCGCCTGGTCGCTGGCGATGACGAAAAGGTTCGAAGAGGCGCTGGGCCTCATCAGCCCCGATCTCGCCGCCGCGTTGCCGCAAGCGGCCATGCTCGAGGTGCAATTGCTGCATGAATTGCGCCAGTTCGACGCGGCGCTGGCGCGAGCGAAGGTCCACATCGAGACCCATCCTGGACATCCTGGGTTGATGGCCTCGGTTTCAGTCCTCGCCGTCGACGTCGAGGACTTGGAGCTCGCCGCCGCTTGCGCGGCCCAGGGCGGCGAACTCTCCGACGCCCAGACAACGCTCGGCACGATCGCGCTTGGCGAAGATCGCGCCGACCTCGCCCGCGCCCATTTCGAAAAGGCGCTTTCGGGCAATCCCAATGCGCCGCGAGCGCTCATCGGCATAGGTTTGACCGCGCTCCTCTCCGGCGCCCCGCTCGAAGCGGCGCGGCAGATCGAACGGGGCGCGACTCTGTTCGAGGATCATCTCGGCAGCTGGCTCGCCGCCGGCTGGGCGAGGCTGATCGCCGGCGAATACGCGAACGCGCGGCGCCATTTCGAACATGCGCTCTCGATCGATGACACGTTTGCGGAGAGTCACGGCTCCCTGGGCGTTGTGGCGGCGATCGAAGGCGACGTCGAAGAGGCCAAGCGGCGCACCGACATCTCGTTGAGGCTCGACCGTCATTGCTTTTCCGGCGCGCTCGCGCGCGCCCTTCTGCAGCAGGCGCGCGGCAATGCCGATGTCGCACAAGCCATCATAGAACGGGCGCTGCACACCCCTATCGACGCGAGCGGAAAGACCATCGCACAATCTCTCGCCAAGCAAGGACTCTTCGCGTGAGAAAAGAGTTCCATGCTTCACGCGCTGAGAGAAAGCCTTCGCGAGCGTTCGCCGACGCAACTAGCGTTAATGCGGGGGACGATCGATGCAGGGGCTGCTCGAACTTGGCGAGATTATGTTGTCGGCGTCGCAACGGCGTCTCGACGCCGTCTCCCGAAACGTCGCAAACGTTTCCACTCCGGGCTTCAAGAGAAGCGCGGCGTTCGATGTGCGCCTCGCCGACGCCGCTGGCGGCGCCGCAGCGTCGACTTACGCGGCGACAGACTTCGCGCAAGGGGCTCTGCGCCTCACCGGACGCCCGCTCGACCTCGCCTTGACCGGCGGCGCCTTTTTTCAAGTTCGCGTAGGCGAGCGGATTTACTTCACCCGTTCCGGCGCGTTCGAGCGCGACGCCGACGGCCGCATCGTCGACGCCCAGGGTTTGGCGCTCCAATCCGTCAGCGGGCGCGATATCGTCATCGGCGCCGGGCCGATCGAGATTCTCGCCGATGGCGTCGTGCTTGAGGCCGGCCGCCCGATCGACCGTATCGCGCTTTTCGAGCCCGGCGAGCCAACGCTGCTGCGCAGATCGAGCGGCGCCCTGTTTGAGTCGCCCGACGGCGCGATGCGGCTGAGCGACGCCGAAGAGCTGCGCCAGGGCATGCTGGAGAGCGCCAACGTCGATATGGCCAAGGAGATGCTTGACATGATGAGCGCGGTGCGAGCGGCCGAAGCGGGAGCGCGCATAGTTCAAGCCTACGACACGTTGATAGGACAATCCATTTCAACCTTTGGACGAGGGTCGCGATGAACGGCGCCTACGAGATCTCAGGCATGGCGCTCCTCGCACAGCAGCGCGCGCTCGACGCCGGAGCGAGCAACATCGCCAATATCCATACGCCGGGCTTCAAGCGCTCGGAGGTGCGCTTTTCGGAAGTTCTGTCGAGCAGCGCCCTCGCCGCCGCGCCGCGCGCCGATCTCGGCGCGTCCCCGCCTTTGTCGGGGATCGTCGCCTCGGTTTCGCTCGCGCTCGACGAACAGGGAGAGATCGAGACGACCGGCCGGCCGCTCGACATCGCGTTATCGGGCCGCGGGTTCATCGAACTCATGGGCCCACGCGGCCAATCCATGCTCTGGCGCGGCGGCGCGCTCTCAGTTCAGGAAGACGGTCTGTTGGCGACTGCAGGCGGTCTTGCGCTGCGCGCTTCGATCGAAATTCCCGAGACCGCGACAGCGCTCTCGATCAGCGCCGAGGGCGTCGTCCGGGCCATCGTCGGCGAGGACGGCGCGGAAGTCGAACTCGGGCGCATTCCGCTGGTGGACGCCCCTGCCGCGGGCCTCGAGCGTCTCGATGGCGGCGTCTATCGAATGCGCGACGACGCGCGGACAGAGGATATCGTACCGGGCGAAGGGGCAAACGCCGTGTTCATGCAAGGCGCGGTCGAACGCTCCAATGTCGATCTTAACCAGGAAATGGTGCGCCTCATGATCGTCCAGCGCGCCTATGCCGCCAACGCCCAGGTGGTGCAAGCCGCAGATCAGCTCATGGCGATCGCCAACGGTCTGCGGAAGTAGGCGAGCAATGGGCGGCGCGTCATTCCTCTTCGCTGTCGCAGCCGGCGCGTGTGCGCTGACGGCCGCTGACGAGGTCACGCTGGATGAGCGGGCGATACGCCTTCGCGACGCGGCTTCGCTCGAATGCGTCCCGGAGGAGCGCCGCGAGGAGGTTGGCGCTCTCGTGCTCGCCGCGCCGCGCGCGGGCCGGCAACGCATCGCGCTCAGCGGCGAGACGGTGGCGGCGCTCGTGCGCCGGCGCGTCCCCGCCATCGGAGTGATTGAAGGGGATATGGGCCGCACCATCGCGTTTCATGTCCCGCCGCGACGATCGGAGCTTGAGCGACATTGCCTGCGGGCAAGCCGCGCCATCGCGGCTGGCGAGCCGATCACGGCCGCCGACACTTCGTCCGCGATATGCGAAACTGTCGCGCCGGCGCCGGTCCGCTATGACCGGGTGAACGGCGTCCTCAGCGCCGATGCGCCGCTCTCGGAAGGCGCCTATCTCGGCCCGCTTCTGCCCGGGGCCGGCCCCGCCACGACCGAAGGCGCGCCGATGACGGTCATCGTGCGCGCCGGGCCCGTCACGATCGAACGCAGCGTGCGCGCGGCGCAAGCCGGGCGAGCCGGCGATCGCCTTTTTGTGCGCGCCGAAGACGGGGCCGTGTTCAGCGTCGACTATCCAGCGTCCAATCCCGCGCCATGACCAACCGGGCGCTCGCATTCATCTGCGCTCTCCTCGCCAGCGGCGCCGCCGGCGCGGAGGATCTCTACGCCGGGAGCGAGTTTGCTTCGCTCGCGGGCGACCGCAGCGCCCAGCGCGTCGGCGATATCTTGACCGTCGTCATCTATCAGGCGGCCGAGGCGCGAAACGCGGCGCAGAGCAGCTCGCGCACGCGGCGCTCGTTCGATGGGCGGATCGCGGGCGGCGATCTTGACGAGCGCGGGGCGCTCTCGCTCGACGGCGCTTACTCGGGCGAGGGCGAAGTTCGCCGCAGCGAAAGTTTCGTGACTCGCATGAGCGCGGTTGTGCGGGCGGTCGAAGAGAACGGCGATCTGCGCATTGAAGGCGAGCAGCTCGTCACCATCAATGGCGAAACCTCCACTGTGCGGGTGCGCGGCCTGGTCCGGCCCGACGACATCGGCGCCGGCAACGAAGTGCTCTCCACTCGCATCGCCGAAGCGGAAATCGCTTATGGCGGCAGGGGCTTTGTCTCGCGCAACGCCAGACCCAACCTGATCCATCGCCTGTTCAGCCTGCTGGGACTCGGCGGATGAGACGGCTCTGGCTCGCGCTTCTTTTCATCGCCGCTTGGGCCGCGCCGCCCTGCGCATTTGCTCAGGAAACCGCCCTCAAGGCGCTGGGGCGGCTCGAGGGCTGGCGTGAGAACGCGCTCGTCGGCTATGGCGTCGTCGTCGGCCTGTCCGGCTCGGGCGATTCACCGCGAAGCGCTGTGACTCGCCAGGCCTTGGCCAATGTCTACGGCCGACTGGGCGCTGTCGTCAGCGAAGAGGACATTAACAGCCGCAACGCCGCGGTCGTCGTCGTCATGGCCGCGCTCCCCGCTTCGGCCAATGTCGGCGACCGCATCTCGGTGACGGTGAGCTCCACCGGCGACGCAAGAAGTCTCGCCGGCGGCGTGCTGCTCATGACCCCGCTCTTGGGCCCGGACGGGCAGCCCTACGCCCTTGCACAGGGCAGCCTCGTGGCCGGCGGCGACAGTTTCAGCAGCCAACTCAATCTGAACCAGCGCAATTATCCGACCACGGCGCGGATCGAGGGCGGCGCCACGATAGAACGGCCGGTCAATTCACATCTTGTCGGCGCCGATGGGCGGCTCGGCTTTTTGCTGTTTGAACCCAGCTTCACGACGTCGTCGCGGATCGCCGAGGCGATCAACGCTCATTTCGGCCGCCCGCTCGCGAGCGCTGTCAACGCCGACGAAGTCCGCATCGCCTTCGATCCGACCAGCGGCGAACTCGCGCCTTTCGTGGCGACGCTGGAAAACCTGCGCATCGAACCCGATCGCCTGCAGCGCGTCGTGATCAACGAGCGCTCGGGCACGGTCGTCGCCGGCGGCGACGTCATGATCTCCAGCGTCGTCGTCTCTCAAGGCGACATTCGCGTCACCATCACCTCCGAGCAGACTGCATCGCACCCCGGCTTTCTTTACGGCTTCGCATCCGAGCTCCGCAGTCTCGTCATCACCAATACGGCGCTCGAGGTCGATCGCGGCGGCGACGACATCGTCGTCCGCTTTCCGAGTTCGAGCGTCGCGGACCTGGTGCAGGGCCTTTCCCGCGCCGGCGTCGACACGCGCCGCATCATCTCGATCCTGCAGGCGGTGCGCGCCGCCGGGGCTCTTCACGCCGACATCATCGTTCAATAGGAGCCGCTCGCCAGATGGATCCCGTCTCCGCCGCCCTCATCCAAAAGGCCCTCGAAGGCCTCAACAGGCGCTTTCAGTTCACGGCGCAGAACATCGCCAACGCCAATACCCCCGATTACGCGCCGATCCGCGTGGAGTTCGAGCAGGAACTCGCGCGTGCGGCCGGCCGCGGCGTCGATGCCATCAACGCGGTGGCGCCGCGCGCGGTCGCAGCGGCGGAACCCGAGGGCATGCGGCTCGACCTCGAGCTCGCGACCGCCTCTCAGACGGCGGCGCGCTATCGGGCGCTGATCGACATCATGGGTCGGCAAATGGCGCTGCATCGCGCCGTGGTGACCGGAGGAAGATGACCATGAACGCTGTCGAGATCAGCAAATCGGCGCTCGACGTCGAATGGCGCCGGCTGGAGATCAGCGCCCAGAATCTGGCCAATCTCAATACGACGCGGACAGCCGATGGCGGCGTCTACCTGCCGCAGCGTCTGCTCAGCGGCCCGGCGCTCAGCTTCAGCGCCATGCTTGAAGCCGGCGTCCAGCTTACCCCGCGCGGGGTCGAAGTTCTGGGCGTCGAGGCGATCGGCGAACCGGCGCGGCGGAGCTTCGAACCCGGACACCCGCACGCCGACGAGCACGGCTTCGTCAGCTATCCCGCTATCGACCACAGCGCCGAGATGACGCTGATGATCCGCGCCTCGCGCGCTTATGAGGCCAATCTCGCGGCGATCTCGATCGCGCAGGACATGTACGCCCGCGCGCTCGATATCGGACGCCAATCATGAACCCGATCGAAACCGCAAGCGCGGCCGGCGCGGGCCAGCCGGCGGGCGAAACCTCGCACGCGCTGCCCCCGATGCCAGGCCCGACGGCCGTGGACGGCGAAAGCTTCGCCGACGTGCTGCAAGCGGCGACGGCGCAGCTCGACGCGCGCGTGGCCCATGCCGACGCGATGGTGCGCGCTTTCGTCGTCGACGACACGATTCCCATTCACGAAGTGACGATCGCGCTCGAGCAAGCGCGCATCGCCGTCGAGCTGGCGCTCGAAGTGCGCACGCGCGTGATCGAGTCCTATCGTGAAATCATGAACATGCAGCTCTAGGCGATGAGTGACGACGCACCCTCTGAAAATCCGCCCAGGATTTCGCCGCGCACGATCGCGCTTGTTTTTTCGGTCCTGCTGGCGGCGCTGATCGGCTGGTACGTGCTGGCGCTGCGCCAGGACTATGCCGTGCTCTATAGCGGCTTAAGGCCAGCTCAGGCGGCCGCGATCGTCACGGCGCTGGAGGCGGAAGGGGTAAGCTATCGCCTCGCCGCGGGAGGCGCGGACATCCTGACGCCGGCGGGCGAAACGGACGCGCTGCGCCTTCGTCTCTCCGGATCGGCAGGTCCGGCAGGCGGTCCGGACGGCTTCGAGATCTTCAACCAGAGCGACATGGGTCTCACCGATTTCGCCCAGAAGATCCGCTATCAGCGCGCCATGCAGGGCGAACTCGCCCGCACCATCATGATGATGCAAGGCGTCGCCGAGGCGCGCGTTCATATTTCGATGCCCGAGCGCACGCTCTTCCGCGGCGAACGGCGCAACGCCGAAGCCGCCGTCACCCTGGTCATGCAAGCGGGCGAACCGGCGAGCGGCGAGCGAGTCGAGGGCGTGCAGCGGCTGGTGGCCGCCGCCGTGCCCGACCTCGCCGCGAGCGATGTCGTCGTGCTCAACGCGCGCGGCGAACTCATAAGCGCGCGCATCGCTCTCGTTCAGGCGCAGGGCGCAAATCCAGCGTCCGCCGGGCTTTCGCCCGATCATGTGAGCGAGCTCATCCGGATTGCGATTCCCAATCGACGTTTCGACGTCCGCATCGAGGACTTGCCGCCGGCTCTGGAAGGCGGCGTCGAGGCGGACGCCGCCGGCGCCGGATCGCGCCTGATCACGATCGCCACGGAAAGCTCACTGACCGTCGAAGAACGCGCGCGCGTGCGCGCCCGCTTTGAAGGCGCCGGTCTGATCGATGGCTCGTCGCGTCAGCTGCTGGCGTTCAGGGTCGAGCCGCTCGCGCCAGACGCCTATGCGCCGGCGCCGGCCGGGCAAACGGTCGCCGGCGCCGGGGAAAGCGTTCAAGCGCGCGCGCCCGCGCCCGCATGGCCGTCGCTCGTGGCGATGATCGCAGCGGCGCTCGCGCTCGCCGCCTGCGTCGCCGGCTTGCTGATCTGGCGGCGCATGTCGAGGCCCCGGCTCACGTTCGAAGAGCACCGCCAGATCGCTGAGCGCCTCGCCGCTTCGCTCGACACCGCCGGAGCGCTCGATGGACGCTGAAGCGCTCCGCGCCTATCTCGCCCTCGCCGCCGCCGACCGGCGCGCGATCGAGACGAGACTGCCGCAGGCCGCGCGCGCGGCGCTGAAGGTTCAGCTCAGAAGGCTGGACGAAAAGGCGCGTGAGCCCCGGCTGGCGCCCGCGCCGCGCGCCGACCTTTCGCCCTACTCGCCGTCTTTGCGCAAGCGGCTCGAATATCTCATGAGCGACCGCGGCGCCCAGTCCGCCGCGCCACGCGTGCGCGAGACCTTGCGCACGCTCATCCTGGCGGAGCGCAGGCCATGAGCGCCCTCATACGCCGCGGCGAGGGCTTGAGCGATTCAAATGTTCAGACCCCGCGATGGCGCTCGCTCACGGAGGTGGAGCATGAGACGGCCGAGCCGATCCGCTCGCTCGAGCAAGAGCGGATCGAAGCGCTCGAGCAAACGGTCGCAGATCTGCGGCGGCGTCATGGCGAGGAGATCGCCGCCGCGCGAGAGCACGCCCGGCGGGAGGCCGAAGCCGCGTACGTACGCGATCAGAGCGAGGCGCTCGCGACCCTGGAACGGGCCCTGGAGCAAGCCGCGCTTTCGCTCACCGCTGCGATCGATGGACTCGAAAGATTGGCGCCGGCGCTCTGCGAGGCCGCGCTCGCCCCGATCCTCTCGCCCACTGGGCATTATAGGCGGTTGATTGAGAGCGCCTTGGCGCGAGAACTCGCCGCCCTGCGGTCCGGCTCTGTCGTGAGAGCCGTCGTCAGCGGCGCCGACTTCGACGACGATGAAGCGCTCGCCGCCATCGCCGCGCGGCATCCTTCGGTGTCGATCGTCCGCGATAAGGTGCTGGCGTCCGGGCATTGCCGTATCGAGCTCTGCCTGGGCGAAATCGAAATCGACCTGCCGGCCTACTGGAGCGCGCTCCAGCGCCAGCTTCATGAAATGGCGCGACAGGCATGAACGGCGAACCCCACCGTTACGTGCGCGCTCTCGGTCAGCTACGCGCGGCCAAGCGCGTCGGTTTTGTCGAGGCCGTCGCTCCCGGCCATGTCGAGTCGCGCGGCCCGCTCAGCTGTGTCGGCGACACCTGCGAGATCGAAAGCGCGGACGGCCCCCTGCTCGCCGAAGTCGCAGCGATCGGTCGCGACCGCGTCGTGCTCGTACCGCTGGAGCAGGCGCGGGCGATCGCTCCCAACGCGCGCGTGCTCGCCCGTCCCATTCAGGCGAAAGCGCCAGTTGGCGAGGAGTTCGCCGGCCGCGCGGTGGACGCGATGGGAACGCCGATCGATCACGGTCCGCCCATTCTCGCCCACACTTGGGCGCCGCTGCAGGGACGCGTTCTGGCGCCGCTCGAACGGACGGCGCCGGTCCGCGCGATCGAGACCGGGGTGCGGGCGATCGACGCGCTGCTGACGCTCGGACGGGGCCAACGCGTCGGCCTCTTCGCCGCCGCCGGCGTCGGCAAGACGACATTGATGAGCGAACTGGCGTTCGGCGTCGATTGCGACCGCTGCGTGCTCTGCCTCGTCGGCGAACGCGGACGCGAAGTGGAGTCGATCTGGCGCACCGTCGCCGCGCGCACCGACAAGGCCCGCTACGCCTGCGTCGCCGCCACCTCGGACAAAAGCGCCCCGCTCCGCGCCCGCGCGGTTCATCAGGCCCTGGCGCTCGCCGAATATTGGCGCGACCGCGGTGAGCACGTCCTTCTCATCGTCGACAGCGCGACGCGCTTTGCGATGGCGCTGCGGGAAATCGGCCTGGCCGCGGGCGCCCCGCCGACATTGCGCGCCTATACGCCCAACGTGTTCGCGGCGCTGCCGCGCATCGTCGAGCGCTGCGGCGCAGCGGCCGCCGGCGGAGCGATCACCGCCGTCATGACCGTTTTGTCCGAAACCGATGACGTCGACGACCCCATAACGGAATTGATGAAATCTCTGCTCGATGGCCATATCGTGCTCTCGCGCCAGCTCGCCGAGCAAAGTCACTATCCAGCCATCGACGTGTTGCGCAGCGTATCGCGCCACTCGCACGCGCTTATGTCGCATGAGCACGGCGCGGCGGCAGGGCGGCTCCTGCACCTGCTTTCCGCCTACGAAGAAGCGCGCGTGCTGGTCGAAAGCGGCATTCATAAACCCGGCGCGAGCGCGCGCATCGATGAGGCCGTCGCCGCGCGCGACGCCATCATGCGCTTCCTCCGCCAACGCGGCGGCGAACGCAGCCCGCTTGCCGACACGATCGCTCAGCTCGTCCAAGCAAGCGCGGGGGGCCGCCATGCGTGAACGGGCGCGCCTTGCTCAGATGCGCCATCTCTTGCGGGTTCAGGAGGCCGAGCGGCGCGTGGGCGAGCGCAGCTTCGCGCAGGCGCGCGAAAGCGCCGCCGCCCGGCGCCGCGACGCGGAGGCGGCAGCACAGGCGGGGCAAACTCTGCTCGCCGATTGGCGCGCCGACATGAGGTTGGGTATCGATCCGATGCGCGTGCGCCTCTACGCGCAAGCCTTCGACCGGCGTGAGCGCGAAAGGGCCGCGGCCGAGAGCGCGCTGTCGGAGGCGGAGCTTGGCGCCGAACGCGCGCGCGATGCGCTCGCCCTCAGCGGCGCTAGGCTTAATGGCAATCAGCGGGCCGCCCGTAGGCTCAAGCGCAAGCTCGCGCGCCGCGCCGAGGAGCGCGAGCTGTCGGAACTCGAACTCCTGTTCGCCAATCGGACGCCGCGGCCATGAGGGTTGGCGATGCTTCGCTCCCGCCCTCGCATGCGCCGCGGATGGCGGATGAGCCAACGTCGCCAAACGCGGCGTTCGCGGGCCTTCCGTTTCAAGCGGCTCTTGCCGCGGCGGCGGCGGGCGCAGTTCAATTCGACGCAACGGGGCTGTTCGGCCGCGGCGAAGCCGCGCGCTGCGCAGAGGCGCCGGCGTCCCCGCTCGCGCGCCTCAGCCAACTGCCGCCGGCGCCTCCCGATCCCGCCACGTCCACGACAGCTCATTCCAATCGGATGGAAGCGAGCGCCTCCGCCTTCTCCCCGCCCATCCGCCGGGTTGCGCCGAACGTCAGCGCCCCACGCAAGATCGTCGAGCAGAGCCGGAGCCCCGCGCCCGAAGCGCCGCCGGCGCCGGCCGAGCGCCCCGCGGCCATGCGCCGTCCGCCAAGCAACGCCAGTTCTTCCGAGGTCCGGCCACGGAGCGCGGCGCGAACAGAATTCCTGCGCCAAAATCAGCAGGCGAGCGCCGTTTTCGTGGCCGTCGCGGCCGCCGAGACCGGCCTGCGCGTCAGCGTACGCGCGCCGGCCCTCGACGCGCTTGAGCGCGCGCGGCTCCGCAGCGCCGTGTCGGCTCTGATCTCCAGCCACGGCCGCAGCGGCGAACTCAGTTTGAACGGCGAAATCTTGGATGCGACGGGAGCGCAAAGACATGGCTGAGATCGACTCCATTGCCGCTGTGCGCGCGCTCGGCGATCCGCCCGATGGCGCGGGCTCAACCGCGACCAGCGCGGCCGACGCCTTCGGCATGAACTTCGAAGACTTGCTGCAGATCGTCCTCACCCAGCTCACCTATCAGGACCCTTTGAAGCCGATGGAGAATTTCGAGTTCGTCTCTCAGCTCGCGCAATTCTCGCAAATCCAGCAGACCCAGACCATGAGTGAACGGATCCTGGGTCTGCTGCAGGCGCAAGCCGCGAACCAGGCGACCGGCGTGCTCGGGCGCATTGTCGATATTCCAGCCGGATCGGCGACGATCTCGGGCCGGGTGCAGGCGATCTCATTCCTGACCGGCGATCCCAGACTGACGATCGAGACCTCAGACGGACGCACCATCTCCGGCGTCGCGCTTTCCAGCGTCACCCGCATTGCAGTGGAGGATTAAAGCATGCTCGGTTCAATCTTCATCGGCCTCAGCGGCATGAACGCGTTCTCCAGAGGCCTGCGCCAGATCAGCAACAACATCACCAACATCAATTCGACCGGCTACAAGGCGAGCGATCTCGGTTTCGTCAATCTGTTCGGCGGCGGCGGCGGCCAAGGCGTCGCCATGAGCGAAGGGCGGATCGACTTCACCCAGGGCGAACTCCGTCAGACCGATCGCGACCTCGATCTCGCCATCGACGGCGGCGGTTTCCTGGTGCTGCTGAAGGACGCCGAGCACGTTTTCACGCGCACGGGCAGTTTCGAGGTCAACGCCGATGGCGACATCGTGCTGGCGGGCACCGACTACAAGCTCACGGTGCTGGACAGCTCCGGGGCGCCGACGACGCTTTCGATCGCCGGCCACAGGACCTCGCCCCCACAAGCGACGAGCCAGATCACGTTTTCAGACAACCTGTCGTCCTCGGCCACTTCGTTCAATCTCTCGAACGTGAAGGTGTTCTCGGCGGACGGTCAGTCCGACACCTGGCAGATCAAGTTCGCCCGCAGCGAGACCTCGCCGGCCGGCGAATGGACGGTGAAGGTCGTGAACGGCGCTGGCGCCGAGGTCGGCAGCCGGACGCTTCGCTTCATCGGCAGCATCGCCGATCCCGCCGCCTCCAAGCTCACATTCGGCGAAGGCGATGAAACGATCGAACTCGACTTCTCCGCCGCGACATCGTTCTCCTCCGGCGAGGTCTCGACGCTGCGGGTTTCGGACGCGAACGGCTATGGCGGCGGCGAGATCGCGGCGATGGGCGTCAATGACGACGGAGAGTTCGAGATTGTCTATTCGAACGAGGAGAAGGTGACGCTGGGCGCGGTCACGATCGCGAGCTTCACCGATCCTCAGGCTCTGCAGGCGCAAAGCCGCGGGCTGTTCAGCTACGATGGCGCCAATGGACGCCAGTTTCTGACCAGCGCGAATGCGAGCGTCGGCAAAGTCGTCTCGGGACGGCTTGAATCGTCCAATGTCGATCTCTCACGCGAATTTGGCGAGCTCATCCTGGTCCAGCGCGGCTACCAGGCGTCATCGCAAGTCATCTCGGTTTCGAACGATATGATCCAGCAATTGTTCGGCATCCGAGGCCAGTGATGAACTCACACGCCCAAATCTGGGCGCCTGCGCAAGCGCTGTTCGACGACACGCTCGCGGCTATCGCAAGCAGCGGCGCCCGCGCCTGGGCGCAGCGTTGGTTCGGCGGCGAGCGTCCGGTGGATGTGCGCCGCTGCGAGGCGGGACGGGCGGCAGGCCCGCCGATCGGCGCGGCCGTGTGGGAGACCAAAGAGCCCGGCGTCGTGCTCGCCCTCGACCCGCGGGCGCACGCAACTCTCGCCGGCTGGATGCTCGGATTGGAAACAGGCGGACGCACGCACAGGCCCGCCGACCAGCAACTTTTCGAAAACCTGGCTCTCGCCGCGGCGCACGACTTCGCCGCTGAGGCGGCCCGGGTCTTCGCCGTTGCTCCCGATCTGCGCAAGCGAGAGGGCTATCGCCCGGACGCGGACGATCTCGGCTTCGTTCTCAGCATCGGCGCCGCAACCAACCTGCTCCAGCTTTATCTCACCCGCGCATGCGCCTTGCGCACACGGCTCCACGCCATCGGGCCCCGCGTCGCGCCGCGCTCGCCGCGGCCCCGGGCGGAAGCGCTGCTCAATCAGCCCATTCGCCTCGGCGTCATGATCGGCAGAGGCCGGATGGCCCTTTCCGAGCTCTGCTCGCTCGGCGTCGGCGACGTCGTCCTCCTCGACAAAGGGCAGGACGACGTGCTGGCGCTCACCCTCAATGGCGAGGTCAAGGACGATCCCGGATGCGAACTGCGCCAGGACGGCTCGCGTCTCGCGCTGCGCTTGGCGCCCCAACAGATGAGCATTTGAACATGACGACCGGCACGATCAATCCGGCACGCCCGGCCGAGCAGAGCGCGCGCCCGGCTTTGTCGCGCGCCAAACTCGCGGACAATGTCGATGTCGTCATCGAGACCTTCCTCGGCGGCGCCAACATGACCATCGGCGAACTCAACGCGCTCAACGCCGACGACGTCGTCACGCTCGACTGCCCGCTCAACGCCCTTGTGGAGCTTCGCGTCAACGGCGTCCCGATCGGCTGCGGCGAACTGGTCGCCGTCGGCGACAAGTTCGGCGTGCGCATCACGATGCTCGCGCCGTGACAGGTTCGACGCTCCAAGTGAATGCCTTCGCTGCCGGCGCGGCCGCGATCGCGGTGGGCGCCGGCGATTGCGCCCACGCGCTTTCGCTCGGCGGCGAGGTCGAGGTCCCCGTGATACGCCTCGTGCTCGGCTTCAGCCTTTGCGCCATGCTGGCGCTGATTGCGGCGCTTGCGCTCAGGCGCTTCATGAATGGCGGCTTCAAGCTGCCGCGACCGCTCGCGGGCGGCCTGCTCGGGAGAGCGGATCGCGAGGTGCGCGTGCACGAAACCCACCGCATCGGCGCGGCTTCCGAAGTAAGCCGGATCGGCTGGGGCGAGCGTGAATTTCTCATCGTCGTCACCCATGGCGCGGTATCGGTGCTGGACAGCAGAGCGGCGGCGGCGAACTCCGATGACGGCTAATGCGCGCATCTATGCGGCCGCGGTTTGGCCGCTCGCCGGATTGGCCGCACTTTCGCTCGCCTGCGGCGAAGCCTGGGCTGCGGGCGCGACTGGATCAGACACCTCTGTCGTGCGCACCGGCGTACTTCTGACCGCCCTTGCCTTCATTCCTGCGGTGTTCGTCTCGATGACGAGCTTTGTCCGCATCGCCGTCGTGCTCGCCATGGTGCGCCATGCGTTCGGCATGCCTGAGACGCCGCCCAATATCGTGCTGGTGAGCCTTGCGGTGCTGCTGACGAGCTTCGTCATGGCGCCGACCTTCGCTGCGGTGAACAGCGAAGCGATACGGCCGCTCATGGCGGGTGAGATCGGCGCAGAACAGGCGATCGAAGCTGGCGCCCGGCCGCTCAAGGCCTTCATGCTGGCCCAGGTTCGCGAAAATGACATCGCCTCGATCTACGCCATCGCCGGCGCGCCGCTGCCGCAAACGGCCGAGGAGGTCGATCTCATTAAGCTCGCGCCCGCCTTCATCCTCAACGAGCTGCGCGTTTCGTTCACGATCGGCTTCGTCATTCTGCTGCCGTTTCTTTTGATCGAACTGGTGGTCGCCTCGATTCTCCTGGCGCTCGGCATGATGATGGTGCCGCCGGCGACGATTTCCTTGCCGATCAAGCTTCTAATGTTCGTCCTCATCGATGGCTGGGCGCTCATCATTCAGGGCGTCGTCGGCAGCTTCCGGTGAGCGCCGTCGCGCCGGGCGCGGGGCTGGCGCTTCTGCGGCGCGAGGCGCTGGCGGAAGCCTCGCTCTGGCGCCGATTGCGGCTCGAACACGACAGGAGCTGCCGCGAACTCCTGTTCGATCGCCATCTGTCCTTCGCCCGCAAGATCGCGAACGGCGAATTCCGCCGCCGGCCCGCCTATGGCCTGGAGCGCCGCGATTTCGAACAGCTCGCCATTGGCGGACTGCTCGAATCGATCGACCGCTTCGACCCGATGCTGGGCCCGCCGTTCGAGGCTTTCGCGCGGCCGCGCATTCGCGGGGCGATCTCGGACGGGCTCGCGCGCTCGAGCGAAGCCGCCGCCCACTTCAGCTGGCGCAAGCGCACCGAGGCAGAGCGGCTTCGCTCGCTCACGCCGAGCGAGCGAAGCGGCGACGCCATGACTCAACTCGCGGAGATCGCATCGGGTCTCGCGCTGGGTCTTTTGGCCGAGAGCGCCGCCCGCTTGCTGGAGCAGCAGCCGGCGCGTGAGCTTGACGCCTATGAGAGCCTTGCTTGGCGCGAGCTTCAACTCAACATGCTGTCCGAGATGGAGCAGCTGCCGGCGGCGCAACGCACGGTGCTGCAGAAGCATTATCTGGATGGCGTCGAGTTCGCCGCGATCGCCGAACTCATGAACGTGAGCCGCGGCCGTATCTCGCAACTGCATCGCGCCGGGCTGATGGCGCTGCGCGAACGGCTGCGCTACAAGGAATAGGAGCGAACGATCATGTCTCGAACGGCCGACACCGATGTTCTGGAAGCGCTGGCGCGCGAGGTCGGCGCCGAACCGGCCGCGCAGCTGCCGCGGCTCGACGAATTGTTGCGGACCTACCCCGAGGACGCCAGGCTTCATTTCCTGCGCGGGTCGATCCTGATCGGCGAAGGCCGGCCGATCGAAGCGCATCAGTCGCTGACGCGCGCCGTCGCGCTCGCGCCCGACTTCGCGATCGCTCGTTTCCAGCTTGGCTTCTTTCAGCTCACGTCGGGCGAGGCGCAGGACGCGCTCGAAACCTGGGGCCGGCTCGATGCGCTTCCGGACGCTCACTATCTGCGCAAATTCGTCGATGGTCTGCGCTGCCTCATCCGCGACGATTTTCAGGGCGCCATCGAGGCGCTGCGCGCCGGCATCGCCCTCAATCAGGAAAACCCGCCGCTCAACCGGGACATGGAGCTCATCATCAACCAATGCGAGCCGCTGCTGAAAGCAGGCGGCGAAGACGACGGCGAGCCGGTGTCGGAGACCGCCTTCATCCTGCGCCAGTTTTCGCCGCGTGAGCTCTGAACGATGGCGCGGAAGAACGCCTCCTCATGACACGCGTCTCGAACACCGATCAGGTCTTGATCCTGTTGCGGGCGCAGCTTCAGCGCGCTGAACGCCAGCGCCGTCGCGAAGCGGGATCGGCGAGCGCAGGCCGAACCGCAGGCGCCGGACCGCTGCGGCGCCTGCAGGCCTTAGTCGGCGAAGGGGCGCTCTCCGACGAAGATCTGCCGCGCGCGCTGGTGACGGCCCTGCTCGCCGAGGATTTCGGCGCTGGCCTCGTCAACGAGAGCAAGTTCCAGGAGCTGGTCGACCAAGTCGGCGACCTGATCGAACGGGACGCCACGTGTTCGGCGCTGCTGCGCGCTTGCGTCGCGGCGATCCGCAGCGGCGCCCAACAGCAAGAGCGCCCTTAAGCATGCATCGCGAGCGCGTTCACGCATGCTACGACAGCGCGCGTTCCGTTCGCACGTCGCGCGCGCATCCATCGTTCTGATCTTCGCCAGCGAGCGCGGCCCGTTCACACCTTGCACACGAGGTGCGTGCATCTGCCCACACCGTGAATTTTGCGAAGCAGGGCAATCACTTCGCGCCCCTCGCACGCTGCGCTTTATCTTGAACTACACCCTGCTTCTTCTTTTTTGCTGCGTGCGAACCTGTGTTGCTAGCTTGCGCGTTCAGCGGAGCCGGCGCCCTCACCTGCGAGAAGCGACCTCGCGACTTCCAAGGCGATCTTGATCTCCTCCCGGTGATCACTACTCACCAGCGCCTCGTACTCAGCGACACTGAACACTTCGACATTTTGAGGAGTGGGAGACTCATCCCGACGCGATAACTCGAATCCGAGAACGGCCAGATCATCAACCAGTATACGATACACGTCCTCGAACTGCTCTGGGGTGGCGGTCAGAACGAGGAACACAGACCCTCCCTCGTAGAAAGTTCGAAGCGCGTCAAGAATGCGTCCATCCGAGGGGCGAGCGTTTGGCTGAAGGCGGCTGCCCCTGAGCTCCTCACGCAACGCTTCCGTTTCATCCAAGGTCATTTCATTAATCCAAAAACCCAGGGAACGCCGTGACCAAATTGCCGTAGCGATCCGTCAGCACGGTGAGGGTCGAAGTAGATCGGCCCGTCGACATGTCAGTGCCAATCTGCCTCCCGAGGGATACCTCACGCACATACCGTGGTCCGCGCGGGGTCTCAAGTATCCTGGATACTTGCGCCCCAACTACCTCCCTTGAAGTCAAGACATCACGGAGTTCGTCTTGCGTGATTCCGAACTGACTCTTGTTCTTATTCGGATTGAAATGTTCATTGACGAGATGGTTCCAACCACTGCGCTCAGCATGCGAACCGTTCCGTAGGTTGATCCTACTTTGCACCGGGCACGTCCAAGAAGCCGGCCCCTATTCGCCGGAAGTTCAGCCCATCGAGCGTGTCGTCGAGTCGACGCATCGCGCGTTGGAAAAGTTGGAATCCTCTCCGCGCCCCGAGAACAAGTCCGCCGACTAGAACAGCGCCGCTGGCCGCATAGAACAGACCTTGCGGGTCCTGCATGCCGGCCCGCCGCAACTGGCCTACCATCCAATCGGTCGCTCGGTTGACGCCAGTATTGATGATGTTGCCGAGCGGACTCGCCATGATGAAGCTGCTGGCCGCGAAAGCAACAGGGCCGGAAGCGATATCGAGTGCGAGCAAACCAAAGCGTGCGAGCGGATTGCTCTGTATGGCTTGGTCGATCGCGGCGCCCGTGCGTCCTACACCCTGTAAGATTTCGTAAACGTCCCTGACTAAGCCCGATGCAACGCTCCGTCCTCCAGATGCCCGCGCCTGCCGACTCGCCGTCACGATTATCGGAATCTGCTCGTCTGTCGGCATTTGTTGCAACGCCACGGCGATTTGAGCCGCCGTTTCATCGCCGGCCAGTACGCGGGTCACCCCGACAGCGGCCGCATTGGCCTCAAGAACCGTGCTCTGAGGATTCCTTTGGACGTCGCCGGCTTGCACGAACGCCGCTAGGGCCGAAGCTTCTGAGAGAGCCAATGCTTCCGGCGTCTGATCGAGTTCCAAGTCCTCCGCTATGAAGTTGGCCTGCTGGATGACTCCAGCAGCACCATACAGTTGCTCCGGCGAGAAATCCCCTGCGTGCGGGGCCGCAGACAATCGCTCAGCAATCGCCCTTCGCTCTCGCGCCTCACGCGCTTCACGCATCTCACCGGCTATTCCCCCGGCAATCGCCTCGCCAATAGTTTGCCCGATCACGTCGAGGAGCGAGTATCATCGTTCCTATTCAGCGAAGAGACGCGCCTCTCGCACCGTGAAAAATCGGCCGCCTGCCCGTTCGGAAAGATTCCCCGCGCACTCGCAGTAGACTCTCTTCCCCACATTTCGCCCGAGATTCTCATTCGAGAAAAATTCATTGAATTCTCGGAGGACGTTTTCATCCTCAAATTCAGCAACAATCACTTCGTTCATGTCGTTGACGGGAGACAGCGTATAGCCAGCGTCCATACTGAAAAACGCTAAGAACAATTGAGAACTGCTCTCGTTCATCTGCTGCGCGCTCCCTAATCCGTTGACATTAGCGCACGATGCCGTGGCGAGGCTAATAGCTGACATGGCTAGCACACTGATTGTGCGTTGCATCGCGACCCTCAATAACTGCTTGGCGGGCTATAAGTCGGCACTGGAACGTAAGGTTGCCTGGGAAGTGGCGTAGTATGGGTCCCATACCTAGCATCATGCGCCGAAAGTCGATTTAGGTAATCCTGATAATTTCGGTCAATGCGAGAGTTTGCTTCAGTCGCTGAGATCGCCGCCGCATTTACCCACGACACGACCGATCGTTCAGCCGCGAAATTTGAAGTAGCGCTCGAAAACGGCACGGTCGCGCCAGTCATTGGATTCACCGTATACGAGACCATGCCAACCGCTCTTTCGTAGGCGGCCTGCGTCCGATATGCATTCCGCTCCGTACGACGCACCTCGTCAATATTCGATGGTCCATTTTGCAGGGAATAGACTTGATTGTCGTACACGTGACGTCCTTCGTGGACGAGGAACCGGGCCAAGGACTCGATGTTCACCGAACCATCCGAGTAGAAGAGCGTGGGTGCCGACGGGTTGATCGTAATTGTACTTCTCCCGTTCTCCGTCTTCGCGCCACCTGCGGCGGTAGGCTGGTTTCGTATCGCTTCGAATCGATACTGGATACCCCCACTGCGGAGGGTGTCGATCGACGCCTGAAGGTCGGCGAGTTCTGCCGGGTTCAAGGTTGGATTGAGCGCTGCTCGCTCGATTTGAGCGATGGCGTCCGGAATTGCCGCCTCCAAACGCTCTGCTGCAGTTGGAATTTGCCTAAGAGCGTTGTAGCCCGGCGATCCCTCCAGGGCCCCATCAATGGGCGGCGGTGCCCCCAAGTCTGCTCCTGTACTCTGGGGCAAATCCACAACACCAGAGGTCACACCCTTGGGCGTGGGCTCAGCTTGTTGGGTTTTGCCTGTGTTAGGTGGGGCCGTCCTACTGGCGCCTCGGCCCGTCATACTGCCAGCTATAGCCTCGCCGATAGTCTGCCCGAGAGTTTTCGAACGAGACTCTAGACTCTCTCGCATTTGGTCGTGACGAGCTCGGAATGCGGGGGATCGTTTTGCCGAAAATCGGGAGAACTCACGTATTCTATCCTATAGAGCTGAGTCGGATCGATGCTCTCCGGGTGGCCATGATCGAACGGGCACGACGACAGCACGATGAGAAATATCGGCGCTTCCAGCCTGTCTTGAGGGCGCACTTCGTAAACGAAACGGGTCCACTGCGCCCCATAAGCGGACTCGCTGGCCCCCTCGGGAATCAACCGGAAAATGCGGCCGATAACGACCTGCGGCTCGCGGCGATCGGCAGATACGCAGGCCGAAAGCACCAGCAACGTCGCGCAGGCAAGCCATCCATGCCAGGTTCTCACTCGCATCCGGGGACGCTCCGCTAGAGGCCCAAAGGCTTCCATATGTTTCTAACAACCGAATTGAACGGTCCCCAGTCTGCCAGGGTATGGGCGACAACGCCACCGCCGGAAACGGGCGCGCGTGTAGTGGTCGCGGTCCCGGCGAGGCGGCGCCCCAGCTCCCATCCCACCCGCTGCTGACGCGCATTGGCGGTTACATCGGCTGGATTATCGTAGAAGCTGTAGTCGTCTGGCCTCGGGGTCGCGTCCGTCGGAATCCTTATTCCCCTCTCGATTCCAATGACGTTGGAATTTTCCGCCGTGGTGTGAAAATACTCATGGAATAGATTGAAGCCGTAGGCGCTTGCTCTATTGTTAACGCCCGCCCGGTAGACGTGAATGACGGATTGGGCGCCCACTCCAAGCTGCTCCATCGACGCCACCGCGCCATCTGCTGTTACCAAGTTCGTCCTCGGCATGATGATTATACGGCCGGAATTGAAAGCGGTCCTCATGTCGGACGCCGCGCCTTGCATGCGGACAGAGCCATTGGCGTTGGCATAGGACTCAAAACGCGACAGCGCGATTGCGGTCCTGGCCATCCCATCATAGAACCGCTCGCGATAGCGGAACATCTGCCGCACATCCCGCTCCGCCCTGCGCGCTATCGACCTGTCGGCAGATGAGTAATTCACTGATCTGTTGCCCGACGCCCTGGCAACTACGAGGTTGACAAGCGCCGCGTCGGGTGATGTCGCGCCATAATGGTTGAGCGCGAGCAGAGCGGCTCCCCGGGTATCGCCCAGCCCCACTACCGACTTGACGGCCCGATCTGTGGCGAGTTGGGTGAGCGCTGGATTGTTGCGATCGGCGGAATACGCATCTCTGATTGCGTCGTTGTAGTAGCCGAAATCGTAGGACACGTTCAGGTCGCCCGATTGCACCGCCGCCACGATGCCTGCGCGCGACTGCGCTATTTCGGCAGCCGTCGCGGGGTTCGCCTCAAGGTATTGCTCGAAGGACGGATCCATGACGATCCGCCCATCCGAATCCACGACATGCCCCGTCATGGCGGTGAACGAATCGAGGATCGGTTGACGCGTCGTAGGATCGCCAGCCAGCACTTCGCCGGCAGTCGGCAAGCCATATTCAAGTCCTGCGTATTGACCCTCTTCAGCCACACGCGCTTCGCGTCTGCGGTCGGCGCTGCGGTTTATTCCCCCGGCTATCGCTTCCCCAATTGTCTGTCCTATCAAGTTCGGCAGCGCCGCCAGAACGTTGTCACCGAAGTCGCTGCCTTCGATCAGCGAACGTGCGCCCGCATCGGCGACGAGCTGCGCCATGCTCGCCATGCGCAGATTGGTCTGGGTGGCTGGTACATTGATCTCGACCGGCCCTTTGACGCCATCGATCACGGCTCTGTGGGCGGCGCCGGGTAAATGTCGAGATGCAAAGTCGAACGCCACAGCACCGACGCCGGCGGCGGCGACGCCTGCCCACGAGAACTTGTCCTGAGCGCCGATTATGCGGCCGATGCCCTGCGTGACCGCGTTGTTGGCTGCGCCCGCCACGAACGTCTGCGACCAGCCGGGGAATTTGGAGGCGATCGACTCGCCGATCCCGCTCGCCCCGACGCCGCCGCCGATGGCGGCCATCGCCACAGCGTTCCAGGAGAACTGGTCCTGAATTCCCGTCGCGACGCCGACCATCTGACTTGCGATCGAGCCAGCCGCCCCTGCAGCCGCGCCTCCTGCGACAGCCGCCGCCGCCGTGCCCTTGCCAAAAATACCCGCGAAGAATTTCGCCGTTGCGCCTTTTGTCATCGCGGTCACAGCAATCGCGATGATGACCAATAGCACCTGTCCGAACACGCCGCAGTTGTTCTTCTTCGGCGGCTTGGGCCTTGTTGGCGCGGTGTCGCCCAAGACCTCGGTCGGATCGTAGGGGCTGAAGGTCGAGGCGCTGTGAGTGTTCTTCATCACGCCTTGCGGCACGATGAGCGTCTGGCCTTCGATCAGCGCCGACTGGCCGGAGAGGCCGTTCGCGTCGGCGATCTTGTACCAGAGCGATGAATCGCCCCAGAGAGTGGCGGCGATCGATTGCAGGGTGTCGCCGCCGCGCACGGTGTAAACGCCGGTCGATGAGCCTTGGTAGTATGAATTGATCGGCGACAGCGATTGGTCGAAGTCGGCGTGGGCAACGCTGGCGCTCGAGCCGTTGCGGAAAGGACCGGAGCCTGTACCGGCGGCTCGCTCTGTGGTCGAGGCGCGATAGTCGATGTCGCTGGTGCCGTTATTGCCGACATAGCCGAGCTGCTTGCCGGCGAAGCGATACCAGAATTCGTGCGGATCGCCGGTGGTGTGGGAATCGCTCTCATCGCGCCGGATCACCTGACCGTTGAGATCGCTCTTGAACGTTGCGGTGCGCGGCCCGCCCGCCATCATGCTGAACAGGCTGAAGCGGCGGCCGCCGAACAATGTGCGCCCATCGATGATCGCCGCCTGCGTCATCTGCAGCTGGCCCCCGACGGTGGCGTAGCTGTAGGTCGAAGTGTTGATCTGGTTTCCGCCATCGCCAGTGTCGGAATCGTAGGCGACAGCGCTCTGCACAGCGCCGTCGGCCCAGACATAGGTGTTGGTCGTGAGCGTCGTCTTTTCGGGGCTACCGTTCTTCCAATTGTCGGTTTCGATCGACAGAGCGGCGCCCAGCGCGTAGCTGGATCCGGTTCCGTAATCGTACGTCGACTCGGATGTGAAAACGTCGGAGCCCTGGCGCGTGCTGCCCTCGTCGCTGATCACCTGGCTTTTGGCGTTATAGGTGAGCTCGCGGCTATAGAACACCTGCGTCCCGGACATGCCGCCGTAATCGGTCTGGCTCGTCATCCGGCCCATGGCGTCATAGACGAATGCGCCGCGCACGGTTGCGCCCGACACCCCGCTCGGCCCGTAATATGTGTAATAGGGGTGGTCGATCTCGTAATAGCCTTCGCTCACCTTCACTTGGGTGAGCCGGCCGCCATTGTCGTAAATGTAGTACTCGACGTGTTCGTTGGTGAACGGCACCTGGTAGTGGTCGCCCGGGACCTCCGGGTCGTTGTACATGTATTGGTCTTCAAAAGTGCGATACATCGACACGCGCTGCCCGGCCGCGTCGTAAGTGAAGTCGGCGCCATGCTCCCCGCGCACGATAGTCGTTCCGACGAGCTCTCCCTTCTGCGTCACGACGCGGTTCATCGCGTCATAGCGGTACCAGTAATCCTGTGTCGAAGCGTTCGCAGCGAACGCGCCATGGGAATCCACAACGCGATAGGATGCGAGCGAACGGCGGATATTGCCGTTGGCGTCATACTCGTAGTTGAGGGAGGCCGCGGGCGTATAGGCGCTGCCGGCTTCGCTCCACGAGACCAGCCGCCCGAGCGCATCATAGGACGCGGTCGCGTTTTGCCATTGTTCGGCGCCCGCGGTCAGTTGCTGGACAGTGACGTTGCCGAGCTTGTCGTACCCGTAGCTCGCCGTGCGCGTGACGCCCGCTGTAGTCGAAGAAGAGCTCGCCGCGCGGCCGGTGTTGAAATAGCTGTAGCTGATGGCGTCTCCGCCCGACCGCTGGGTCAGCCGCCCTGCCTTGTCGTAGCTGAAATCGCTGCCGAGGCTCGCCATGTTGACGTGCTGCACCGTGCGGCCGAAGGCGTCGGTCTTATCGGTGACGCTCTTGCCGTTGGCGTAGGTGGTGGTCTGCGTCCAGCCGCCGAACACGCCCATGCCTGCGGTCGAGGTCGTTCCTGACCAGGCGTAGGCGTACGTGGTTTGATCGCCGCCCATCGCGACCTGCGCGACGATGCGGCCCTGATGGTCGTATTGGGTAGTCTGCGCATTTGCGAGGCCGAGGAAGTTATTCCAGTGGGCGGTCCGCTGGCCGAGTCCGTCAAAGGCATATGATTCGGTATAGTTCGTCGCGCCGCCGGTCAGCGTCCACGGCCGGACGATTTCGACAAGCCGGCCCATCGCGTCGAAATTCTGCAGCGTGACACGGTCGAGTTGATCAGTGAGTTTTCGCGCATCGCCATGAACGTCATAGCCGATGTGGCTTTCGCCCCCGTCAGGGGCGAGCGTATAGGTGACGAGCGCTTCAGCGCCGCCATAGCCAGAGCCGGCGAGCAACCTCATCTGCGTCAGGTTGCCGTTGGCGTCGCGGTGCGCGACGAGGCGGCCGCTGGCGTCATAGTAGCGATGTTCGGTCGGGCGATAATTGCTGGTGACGACGCCGGTGGCGCCCGTGATCGAAACCGTCGGGCTCTCGGTTTTGATCACCCGGCCCATGGTGTTGTAGCTGTAGTCGAACCGCGCGCCGGCGGCATTGATCTCGTACGCCACTTCGCCGAAGGCGTTGTAGGCGCGGGTGGTGACGAGGTCGTCAGACGTGGTCGCGTTGCGCTGGCGCTTGGGCTCCAGCACTTCGGTCGCCTGGTTGCGCGCATCGTACTTCGTAATGGTGGCGACGACGCCGCTCACATTCGTTGTCGCGATATCGGCGGGCGCCGACCAGAGCGCCAACACCTCGTCCAGCGTGTCGAGGCCGGCAGCGGCGAAATCGGCGCCGGCCGAGGCGAGCGCGAGCGTCTGATTGCCCGCCGCGTCGTACATGAAGTATTTCCAGACGCCGTCGCCGGCGTTGGTCCGCTGCAATCGGCCGGCCGCGTCGTATTCGAAGCTCTCGGCGTAAACGCCGTTGGTCCCGCGCGCGGACACCTCGCCGAAGGCGTTGTACTGCGTATGGGTCGTATCGATCGCCTCGCCGCCGGTGACCGCCGCATTGCGCGTCCAGCTCGTCGTACTGCCGCTCGGGCGCAGCAGCATGCCCTGCGCGACGACGCGGCCTTCAAGATCGTAGTCCGAGCCGATCGCTTCGTTGCGCACTGCGCCCGAGCTCAAGTCGAGGCGATTATATTCCTCGCGCGTTACCCGTCCGGCGACGTCGTAAAAGTAGTGACGCGTGAAATCGCCCGCGTCCTGCATGCGCAGCAGCCGGCCGCCTATGCCGTACTCATAAGTAGTGACGCGGTCGGCAAGGCTCCCGGCGCCGAGCTGACGCAGTTCGGTCAGGTTGCCGAGCGCGTCGTAAGCGTAATCGAGCGTGGGCCGCACCGCCGCGCCGAGATGATCGACGAACGCGGCGCGTTCTTCCTTCCGCAGCCTGCCGGCGTCGTCATAGGTGTAATCGGTCCGCTCGCCGCTCGCCTCGACCTTCGCCAGGACCTGGCCGAGCGCGTTGTATTCATACGTAATGACCGAATCGACCAGAACCGTGCCGAGCCCGGTTTCGGCCCATGTCGAGGGGCCGGCGGCGGAGAGCTCGAACTGCGGCCGGGTGACGAACATCCAGCTGTCCGCGCCGCTGATCGTCGCGTGCTTGCGGACGATGAGGGAAGCGCTCACCGCGCTCGCCGGCGCCTCACCCTCGACCCAGATGCGCTTGTAGCCCGAAAGCGATTGCCCGCCCGCGGCCTCGGCTTCGTTCCAGGCCTCTGGCCCAGCGCCGTGCGCCGTCGAGATGACCTGGCCCGAGGCGTCGCGCCAGGCGATGCAGATTTCGACATGGGCGCGATGGGCGCCCGTATAAGCCGAGAACGTATAGGTCTCGCCTGGCGTCACCGACACCATCTGTCCGAGATCGTAGACCGAGCCCGCCTCAGCATCCGATTGCTGGACCACGAACGTGCTCTGATCGCCGCTTGCGAGCCATTGGGCGCCGGCGATCGCGTTGGCGCCATGGATATGCGCGCCGTTTGCGTCATCGGTCCAGAAATACCAGCCAGGCACGCCGCCCGATTCATAAGCGGCGGTGCTGGAAAAAGCCTGTTTGGGATAACCGCCCGGATTCTGCAGCCGGTTGAAGGAGGCGTGAACGGCAACGTTCAAGCGCCGTTCGGTCAGCCTGCGGCCCATCCGGTCGTAGCTGAACGCGGTGATGCGGTCATCGCTCGACGGCGCGGGCGCTGCGGGCGCCGCGGACCCGAACGTCGGCGCAGCCGATTGCAGCGCGTGGCGCGTTTCCATAAGCACGTTGCCGTCGGCGTCATAGCTCCAGTCGCTGCGATAGAGCGCGGCGTCGATCTGCGTCGTCTTGCGGTTCAGCCGGTCGAACCAGGCGTAGCTCTCCCCGCCCCGGGCGTCGATCGTGCGCACGACATTGCCGCGCGCGTCGTAATCGTAGCTGGTCGTGAGGTCCTGCGCGCCAATCGCGAATCCGGCGTCCATTTCCGCGGTCTTCACATCGGGAACGGTGCGCGACACCATGCGATTGAGCGCGTCGTAAACCAAGAGTTCGCGTCTATAGGCGCCGCTCGGCTCGCCGGGCGGTTCGCCGGTGGCGTTCGCCGGCAAGACGAGCTGGTTCGCATAGACCCGGGTCTGGGTCACATTGCCGTTCTTGTCGTAGAAGCGCCGCGTCAGCGTTCCGGATGCGCTAAGCTGATGCGTCAGCCGGTTGAGCGCGTCGTACCAATAGAGCGTGCGCGCGCCGGCGGCGTCGCGCTTTTCTATGAGATTGCCGTTCTTGTCGTAGTGGAACGTCTCGGTCGGCGTCGCGCTCGTGAGCGCCGCGGTCGAGGAGGCGGCCACGCTCTGGGCGTCGTGGACGATGCGGATCAGGCGGTCGAGCTTGTCGTACTCGTAGCGCGTCGTGCGCAGCGCCGTCTGCGTCAGCGCGTCGTAACCCTCGATTTTCTTCAGGAGATTGCCGCGATCGTCGTACTCGAACGTGTTGACGATGGTCTCTGTTGCGGCGCCGGCAAGCTCGACCGTCTTCGTCTCTTTGACCACGAGGCCGCGCCCGTTATAGACATAGGCCGTCTCGCCCTGCGCCTTGTTGACGACGCTGAGGCGTTCGCCGTGGGCGTTCAGCGCATAGCTTTCGGTCTTGTTCTCGGCGTCGGTCGTCGCCGTCACACGCCCGAGCAGGTCGTAGGCGAAGGTGGTTTTGGCGTCATGCAGCGCGTCGGCGCTCGGCGGCGCGTACTCGCCTCCGGGCGCGGGCGCGGCGGCCTTGGCGCTGTAACGGACGATCTCGGCGAGTTCGCCGAAGGCGTTGTAGGCGCTCGCCGTGGCGTGGCGCTCGGCGTCAACCGTGAGCGTCACGCGGCCAAGCTTGTCGTAGACATAGTGGGTGACGGCGTCGAGATCGTGCGGCGTCAACGTGGGCTTGGCCGCTGTCGTGGGCGCGCTCGTCTCGGCGTAGTGGCGCGTGACCGAGGCCGCCTCGCCGAAGGCGTTGTAGAGCGTCGCTGTTGCGTAGTTTTTCGCGTCGACGGCCAGCGTCAGGCGGCCCAACTGATCGAAATAGGCAAAACTCTCATGGCCGCGGGCGTCGGTCGTCTTGACGGCGTGAAAGGCGTCATAGGCGATCGTCGTCACGACCGCTTCGCCGTCGACCGTTATCGAGGTGCTCTCCAGGCGTCCCAGCTTGTCGTAGCCGAAGGTTTTCACATTGCCGTTCGGATCGGTGACGGTCGCCAGATTGCCGAGCCCGTCATAGCTGTAGAGCGTCTCCGCGGCCGGACCGGCTTCGCCGATCGCCGTCACCTCATCGGTGCCTGCGGACCAGATGAGGCCCGCGCTGGCGGGCGCTTGCCCCTTCTCCAGCGTAAAGGCGCCCTCATTGTCGATCCTGATGAAGCTCGCCCCGACGTGCTCGCCCTCGGTGCCGGAGGACCAGAGCGCGACGCTGGGTTGGCCCTGGACGTCGCGATAGAGCACGAGATCGCCGTCGCTCTGCGCCGTCAGGCGATAGCTCGCGCCGGCGACCACTTCGCGCGTGTCGGTGGTCCAGATCCGTTCGCCCTTGTGATAGATTTCGAACTCGCCGAAATTCGTCACCAAAGCCGCGTATTCGCCGTTCTGGGAGGTGATGCGCTGTCCGGCGTTGAGCTGGGTCGCGGTCTCGCCCAGCGACTGCATATAGCTCGCAGCGCTGGTGTAGCGCACTTCCTTGGTCTTGCGCCCGGCGAGATCGTACTGGCTGAAGACGGTGCGGCTGTTGTCGGCCCAGCTGCCGGTGATCTCCCAGCCTAGGAGGCCGTTGGCGAGATAACCCCAGAGCTGGAAGCTTCCGGTCGGATCGATGATATAATCGACCCGGCCCATATAATCGTAATGGGTCTGCGTCAGCCGCGAGGCGCCCTTGTTGGCGTAGTGAACGTCGAGCAGCGTGGTCGCGTCGCCAGCCGTGACATGTTCTTCCCAGCGGCGCTCGCCGATGACGCGGCCTTCGCCGTCGTGATCGAACTGAGTGACATAGCCTTCGCCGTCGACGACGAAGCGCAGGTCGCCGCGGCTGTTAAAGTAGTTGCGCGTGGTGCGCGCGCCCGCGCCGTTGGCGCTGCTCCAAGCGTCAAGATGCGACTCCCATTGAGCGGCGTCCGCCGGCATGGACGTCGACTTGATGACGGCGTAGCGCGTCGTGCTGACGACGCGGCCGGCGGCGTCATAACCCAGACGCGTCACCGCACCGGCCGCGTCGATGCTGTAGCGGAGCTGCGCGCGGTCGTTATAAACGTTGTAGCCAATCCGGGTCTCGCCGCTCAGCAGCGCGACCGCGGCCTTGGCGCCGGCATAGTCCGAACTCGTCAGCGCGGACGCAAGCGGGGCGGCGTAGACGATCGTCTTGCGCACGAGCCCGGTCGCCAGTCCGGCCGTCAGCCCGTCCCAGTAGACGTATTCCGTCACGTGATTGAGTGCGTCGATGCTGTAGCGCAGCAGGCCCTGCCCGTCATAGACCCAGCGTTTGGAGACGTCCTTCTGCGCGTCAGCGAGCCCGGATTTCAGCGCTTCGAAACTGCCGGCGGCGCGCAGGCCCGCCGTAGTTTCGCCGGCATAGGCGATCTCCTGGATCTTGCGCCCGGCCCCGTCGTAGACGATTTCGCTGAGATAGCCTTCGCCGTTGAGCGCGCCGACGATACGTCCGGCGCGGTCGTAGAACGTGCGCGTCAGCGCGTCCTTGGCCGCGTCCGCGGTCGGCAGGATGAGTGTTGTCGGCGGGGCGGTCTTGAAGCCGTTGACCTGGCTCGCGGAAAGCTTGTTGACATAGCCGTAGGTCGAAACCAGACGGCCGGACTGGTCATAGGCGTAGCTCACGACCGAGCCGTCGCCCTGGATGGTCTCGATCACGCGTCCTGCGGCGTCATAGACCGAGAATTGCCAGATGTCGCCTTGAGCACTCGCGGCCGGGAGCACCGAGACGGCCCCGTTCTGCGGATTGGCCGTCACCTCCACTTCGCTGAACGGATTGTCGAGCAAAGCGAGATGGGTCCCGCTCACCAGATTGCCGCGTCGCACCGTCGCCGTGACGCGCCCGGCGGCGTCGTACCGGTACTCGACCATCTCGCCCAGATGGCCGATCTCGGCGACCTTGAAGCCGGCCTTGTCGTAGATGAAATAGCTCTTGAGCCCGGAGGCGTCGGTGACGCGGCGGAGCTGGCCGTTCTTGTCGTAGAGATAGTGCGCCGCGCCCCCTTGCACCAACGTGTTGCTGGCGTCGACGTCGGAGCGAGAGATGAGCTCGCCCGCCTTGTTGAACACAGAGACGCTGGTGTAGCTCACGCCGGTGGCGAGCGTGACGACCGCCTTGGTCGAGATCTCGGCGCTCGCCGTTCCATTGCCGTCCGTGAACGTGATCGCGGTGACCGCGCCGTTGAGATCGGTTGCGAGGGTCTGGCGCCCGAGCGCGTCATAGAGGAAAGCTTGCCCCTGCTGCGCCCCGGTCTTGCTGAGCAGCAAGCGACCGTGCTGATCGTAGACGTATTGCCGGTGCGAGAAACCTTCGGCCGCGCCGGCGCCCGCATCGCCGTCGCCGATTCCGAGCCCCGTGGATGCGCTGGCCGCGTCATAGGCGTAGGTGTGCCGGAGATTGCCGCGGGCGTCATACTCGAAGCGGGTGACCGCCGCGCTCGAGCGGTCGACCAGATTGTTCCGCCAATCGTCCATGGCCGCGAGCGTCGGCAGCTCGGATCCGATTGCGTAGACGTGCGCGGGCGCCGTGTAGACGGTGGTGCGCGCCAGCAGCCCTTCCGAGCCGAACGAAGCCTGAGTCGTGTAAGTGTGCTCGGTGACCTCGCCTTCGGCGTTGATCACATAGCGAAGGTGGCCTTCACCGTCATAGACATAGCGCGTGTGCTGCGGCGCCTGCCAGTAAGCCGTTCCAGGGCCGCCGCCGATCGTGGTCTCCCGCAGCAGCCGGTTGCTGTAAACGGCCGAGGCGCTGAGCGGCAGCGTGCGTCCCTCCCCCGCCCCCGCGAACGTCCAGTGCTCCTCGCCCCAATCGGCCATCGAGCGTCCTGTCGAGGCGATGTTCTGCTGATAATAGGCGAGCAGATCGCCATTGCTCGGATGCTGGACATAGGCGGCATAATCGGCGCCGATGTCGTAGACGCGATAAGTTGTGACCCCGGTCGGATCGGTGACGCGAATGAGATTGCCGCGCGGGTCATAGAGATAGCCGGTCACGGCGCCGGCCCCGTCGGTCACGCTTGTCACCGCATCCTTGTCGCCGGCGTCATAGGCGAAATATCGCGAGATCGAAGTTGCCCCCTCGACCCGCGGCGGCTCGATGATCTCGATAATCTGCCCGTCGGCGTTGGAGCGGATTTTCGTCACCTGCAGCCGCGCATCGGTGATCTCGGTGCGGGTAACGCCGCCGGCTTCGCTGTGATAGGCGATCGTGGTGACGCGGGACTCGGTCGCTGAAACCGTCTGTTGGAGACTGATCACGCGGCCGGAGCTGTCGTAGCCGACGAGCAGTTTGGCGCCGTCCTTCTGCTCCACTGAGGCGATGCGGCTCGAGGCGCCGTCATAGGCGTACTTGATCCAGTAGGTGTCTTGGTCGCTGACCGCGTCGTCATGCGGCGAGAAATCGACGATGACCTGCTCCAGCCGATCGGAGCTGTCATAGAGATAGCGGGTGCGGGTGGGCGTGAACGCCTCCACCGCCGTGGTCTCGAGATCGTCATAGCCGGTGACGATGGCGACGATATTCGCGCCGCTCCAGGAGTACTCGACATAGGCGCCGTCGTGCGTGGTCACACGCGTCAGTTTGGTCGCGTCGTTCGGATCGTACTGGAATGTGAGCGTGTTGCCGTCGTCGTCGCTCTGGGTCTTGATGCGCCAGACGCCGGTCTCGGCGGCGTGATAGGTTTCGCTGATCCGCCCGCCGCCCTCGCGCCAGGTCCAGACGCCGTTGGCGTAGCTCAGCCGCTCGTGCGCGCCCGCCCCGTCCTTGGCGACATAGACCGCCCCGTCCCAAAGATAGGTGACGAGGGACCCGTCTGCCGAGAGCCGCTTCACCGACACGCCGGCGACATGCTCGACGATGCGCCGGTCGCTCGATTGGCGCCACAGATCGCCATTGTCGTCATGATCGGTGTGGCCAAGGCTATTATACGTCCGCGCCACCGCAGCGTCCGGGCCGAGACCGGCCAGAAACTCGTCCTGGCGCTGCAGGACGAGATTGCCGGTCGCGGCGTTGACGAAGACGTTCTCGCCGCCGCGGCCGAGGCTCGATGAACCCAACAGCCCCTGACGCCCAAGCGCCGCCGCAGAGCCCCGCTCGAAGCCCGTTCCCAGCCCTGTGAAGAAAGCCGCCACCTGGACATCCCCGCTCGGGTGAACGAGGCGCCGCTCACCCTTCATGAGGCTCTAGTCGGCGGATCACGCAGATTGTTTAGGTCAGAACCGAAAAAAATTCTTCATTCGGTCGCTGCGAGCGTAGACTGATCGGTGCGCGCGCTCTGCGCCGAGAGGCAAGGCCTTGGCTGTGCGAACGTCGGCTGAGCCATCCCGCGGCGACAGTCGGGGCGGACGAACAAACAGCGAAGCGGCTCCGGCCTCGCCCTATTATCATGTCGCGATGATTACAGTCCCGCCGTTCGTCGACGCTCGCGTCCGACCGATCGGCAGGGCCCAAGCTTCATGCAGCGCACTGGCGGAAGCGCAATTCTCCCAAGTTAGCGCCACTTCTTCCTTCCCGCCTCGCGCATGGCCTCGTCGAACTCGCTCGGCGGGATGAATTCCTCCCTGAACCAGGGATTGACAGCGGGATCGAACACCCGCTTCAGCCAGTCGATGGTCTCGCGCACGCGCGGCAGCTGGCCGCGCTCGCGGTCGAAGACGAGCCAGAAGCGGATGCGGGCGAGCTCGCCGACATCGAGCATGACGAGGCGGGGCTCGATTCTGGCGACATAGGTCGGCATCGAGGCGACTCCGCCGCCGCACGCCGTCAGCGCGACCAGGGCGGTGCCGCAATCGGTGCGCACGGAAAAGTCCAGAATGTCCTGCAGCGCGCTCTGCTTTGGGCGCCAGCGTTCGGGCTGGGAGATATAGCCCGTATGCATCAGCATCCGGTGCTGGAACGCTTCGCCTATGTCTTTGGGGCCGCCATAGAGGTCGAGATAGGTCTGGGCGGCAAACGCGGCGTGATGGAGCCAGCCGAGCGGGATGGCGACATCCTCCATGCGCTTGGTCTCGTGAAACTGAATCGCGATATCGGCCGGCGCCTCGCTCTCCTGCTGTTTCGACCGCAACAGCAATTGAATGCTGGGAAAGACCCGGTGGAGCTGCGGCACGCTCGGGGCGATGAAATAGGAGAGCATCGCATCCGGGCAGCTGATCGAGACCTCGCCCGCGGGCTCGCGGTCGCGCATCGCCACTTCCTGGGTGATGTGCTGGACCGAACGGGCCATCGCCGCAGCCTGTGAAGCGACGAAGCGGCCTTCCTCGGTGAGTTCGATCCCGCTGTTCGACCGCAGCGCCAGCGTCGCGCCGAGGCGCCGCTCGAGTTCGGCCAGCCGCTTCGACACGGTCGGCTGCGTCGTCTGCAGCCGCTGGGCCGCCTTGTTGAGGCTGCGCTCCTCGGCGACCGCGAGGAAGAAATGAAGGTCCGCCCAATCGAGCTGCTGGCTGGCGGCAATCGGCTTCTTGTTTTCCGGAATAGCCATTCTTCCAAAACCGCCGAAGCGCGAGGCGTCCTCTTCTCCCAAGCTCGCGCCAGAGTTTTCAGCAAGGGGGGCCTCGCATGCAAGCTCAATCGGAGCGAGGGTGCGCGAGCGCTCTGCAAATACGCGCCTTTCTCGTCGGCCAGGGCTTTGGCGCCTGCGACAGCGACGGCGACATCGCCGCCTTCCGAGCGCTCGCCCAGCGGCTGCTTCCGGTCGAGGTGGCGCCGCTCGCCACGCTCAAAGCCGTGCAGGCGCGCACCGGCCACAGCCTCTTTCTTCGCGAGACCGATGACGCCGCAGGGTTCATCGCCTTCTTTGCGCTGTCGCCGCGCGGCGAGCGGGCGCTGGTCGCTCGCGCCCCGCTCGAGCCCGACTGGGCCGAGCCGTTCGGCGCGGCGAGCCGGAGCGGTTATGTCTGGGGCCTCGGCGGAGACACCAGGCGCGCGCAATTTGCGGTGCTGCGCGCGCTTGCCGGCATGCGCAAGCGCTTCTTTGCCCATGTTGGACTCTACGCGCGCGCGACGTCGAGCGGGGGCGAGCGCGCCATGAAGGGTTTTGGCTACGCCACTCCCATCGACGCCGCCACTGGCCTTTATTATGCGCCGCCACTGAAGGCGCTGGCGGCCGCGTCATGACTCATTGCGACGCCGCGCTGCCGCTTCTCTATAGCGGCCCGCCCGCAAATCATGTCGAGATCGACATTGTCCGCGATCTCGACGGGCTGGTGCGCGTCTTCGCGTTGCGCGCCCTCATCTATATGGGCGAACAGCGCTGCCCGTTCGACGAAGAGTTCGACGGCAACGATCTTGCCGCTTCGACCCATCTCATCGCCAGGATCGACGGCGAGCCGGTCGGGACGTTGCGCCTTCGCTGGTTCGCCGACTTCGTCAAGATCGAACGCGTCGCGGTCAAGTCCGAGCACCGCGGCGGCGCGGTGGTGCGCTCCCTGTTCGGCGAGGCGGTGCGACTTGCGAGCCGGCGCGGCTACAAACGCGCGATCGGGCACATCCAGGCGCGGCTCGCCCCATTCTGGCTGCGCCTTGGCTTCGCCCCCCGCCCGGGACGCGAGCGGTTTTATTTCTCTGACCACGAATATATCGAAGTTGAAGGCCGCATGGATCCCCACCCGGAGGCGCTCTCGGCCGACACGACCCCGCTCGTGCTGCTGCGTCCTGAAGGACGCTGGGATGCGCCCGGCCCGCTCGATCGATCCTCTGCACGGCCGGCGACCAATCCGTGCTGACCGCGCCGCTCCTCGTTTGCCTCGACGTGCAGCGCGCTTTCGTCGAGCCGGGGCGTTTCCACGCCGCGAGTGGGACGCGCGCGCTGATGCACGGCCGGCGCCTGCTCGCCTACGCCCGCGAACGGCGCTGGCGCATCGCCCATTGCCTGCTGCGCCCGTTCGCTGCGCCCGTGTCGATGACGGTGCAGTCGGCGCGGCCGGTGCATGGCTTCGAGCCGCTGACGCGCGAGATGGTGTTCGAGCGCGAAAGCCTTTCGGCCTACGGCCACGAGGAATTCGACCGCCTGATGGCGAGCGCCGACGCGGGCGCGATGGTGACCGGCCTCAGCACTTCGCTTTCCCTGCTCGCGACCTCGATTGACGCATTCGAGCGCGGCCATCGCCTCATCCTTCCGGGCGAGGCGCTCGCGGGACCGTCCGGAATCGAGGCGGGCGCGCCGGCGCACGAAGCGGTGGCGCGCGATATCGCGCGCTTCCTCGGCTTTTCCGTCAGCGCGGCCGAGACCGCGCCCATGCAGGCCCATCCGGCCTTGGAAGCGATTGTCGCAAGCAAGGAGACGCGAGAATGAGTACGATCCCCTTCATCCATCAAAATGACCGCAAGATCCTGACGGTCGTCAGCGAGATTCTGGCTTACGCTGCCCGCGAACTCGCCGATCTGCGCGCAAGCCAGCCTGAACTCAGCGCCGCCGTCGAGAGCGCGCACCGCATTTCAACAGCACTTGTCGGCGCGGCGGACGATGCGGACGCGGCTGCTCGGCGCGAAGCCTCGATCTGATCTCGGCGCCGACGACGATGGACACGCCCGCTGCGCCTATTCCGCCCTTCATCGCCCCGCCCGCGCGGCAGCTGCCGTTCTGGCGCGCTCTTGCAGCGATGCGCGACAATCCGATCGCCGGCTGGCCGCAGGCGATCTACGAGCAGCCGGTCTACCTCCCGCCGCGGCGCGACTTTCGTCTGCTTTACCTGTGCGAGCCGACGGCGTTGCGCACGGTTTTGGTGGACAACGCCGCCGACTTCACGAAATCCCCGGTCTGGATGGGGCTGCTGAAGCCGCTGCTCGGCGAAGGCCTGCTCACGGCGGAAGCCGAGAGCTGGCGCTGGCAGCGTCAGGCGGCGGCGCCTGCGTTCCAGCCGCGGCGCGTCGAGGCGTGCGCCGAGGCAATCGGCGCGGCGGCCGACCGCGCGGTTTCGCGATGGGAGAGCGAAGCAGCGAGCGCTGTTCGCGACATCGGCGCCGAACTCAATACCATCACCTTCGAGGTCATTCTCGACGCCATGTTCGGCGGGCGCGGCGAAGTCGATTCTGCCGGCATGAGCCAAGCCTTCAGCGCCTATCTCGAGGCCCTCGGCCGCCCCAGTCTCTTCGATCTATTCGGCGCGCCGCAATGGCTGAAGCGCTTCACCGCGCCAGCCGCGCACGAGGCGGCGGCGTACTTGCGCCGATCGGTCGGCGAGATGATCGAATGCCGACGCCGCTCGCCTCGGCGCGGCGATCTTTATGACGCCCTCGCCGAAGCTCGCGACGCCAAGACCGGGCGCGCGATGAGCGATGGCGAACTTTGCGACAACCTGCTGACGTTCCTGGCCGGCGGACACGAGACGACGGCGCTTGCGCTCACCTGGTCAATTTTCCTAGTTGCGATCTACCCGGAGGTTCAGGCGCGCATACGTGCGGAAGTCGACGCCGTCGCGGGCGAGAAGGCCATTTGCGCCAACACAGCGGGCGAGCTTCGCTTCACCCGCCAGGTCATTCAAGAGACGATGCGGCTCTATCCCCCGCTCCCGGCGCTGTCGCGCGTCGCCAAACGCGCGGGCGCGCTCGCCGGCGAGGAGGTGCGGCGCGGCGACGTCGTCATCGTCCCGATCTATGCGCTGCATCGCCACCGGCTCTACTGGGACAATCCAGACGCCTTTGATCCTTCGCGCTTCGCCGGCGGCGCCGGCGGCCGGCGCTATCACTATATGCCGTTCGGCGCGGGCCAACGGGTATGTATCGGCGCGGCGTTCGCCATGCTCGAAGCGACCATTCTATTGGCTGCGCTTGTGCGCCGCGCGCAGTTTACGGCGATTGCGCCGGACTTGGTGCGTCCGAAGCTGCGCCTCGCACTGCGCCCGGAAGGGCCGCTCGCCGTGGAGGTCAAGATCCTGCCGGGCGAGCGGAGGCGATCGGCCGCCTGATGCGCGAGCCGGCGCTTCGTGTGCGTCTTAGTCCGCGCCCTCGTCGATGACGCGCACGATTTCCAGCACTTGGCGGCGCAGCTTGGCCGTGCGCAGCCCCGCGTAACGGCGCACGAGCTCGCGCGCGCCGGGTGTCGAGAGCGCCTCGCTGAACACGGCGCCCGAAGCGCTTTTGACGGCGCCTTTGAACCCGGCAAAGAAATCGGTGATCGGCAGGTCGAGCGCGCACGAGATGTCGAACAGACGGCTCGCGGCGATGCGATTGGCGCCTTTTTCGTATTTCTGCACCTGCTGGAAAGTGACGCCGAGGAGTTCGGCCAGCCGCTCCTGGCTCATGCCGATCTCGAGCCGGCGCGCGCGCACGCGCTCGCCGATCTTCTTGTCCATGGCGTTGGCCGCCCGCTCATCAGTCAATGCAACCCCCGCAAGACATCCGCCACAATTTGCGCCAGCGCCGCCTCATCAATCAAGGCGCGACGAAGGTCGCCTGCGAGGGCCGGTCCGAAGCCGAATGCGGGGCGCAGTCGGCCGCGCGCCCAAGCGCTCGTTGCTACAACCTGGTGTTGCGCCGGGCGCTGGTCTAGTGTGCCCACGGGGCCCGCGCATGCGGTTTGACCCAAACGGGGAAAGTCATGAAGCGCATCGCCACAACGGCCGCGCGCACTCTTGTGGCCCTCGCGCTCGCGGGCTGCGCCGGCGCCGGCGCGCCGGCGCGATCGACCTCGCCGCAGGCGAACGCGATCGGCGCAGTCGAGCAGACCTCCGTCGACGTCTGGATGCTGGATATCGGCCAGGGCTCGTGCGTCGTCGTCGACTGTCCCGGGCGCCTCATCGTTTTCGATTGCGGCAGCAGTGGAGGAAGCTCCAACGAACTGACGCGCAACAACACCGAAGCCGCCACAGCTTGGGTGCGCGAGCGCGCGCGCGCCGCGGGCGCGCTCACCGTGCTCGTCTCTCACGCCGACGCGGACCATTACAATCTCATTGCCGAAGCGGCGCCCGCGGAGTTGACGGACCGGGTGCTGCTTGCCGATCCGCTGCATATGCACGGCGCGGCGTTCGTGGAATGGACATCGAACCTTCGCGGCGGCGAAGACGCCGTGCTCGAATTTACGGCGAACGCTTTCAGCCCCGCGGATTCCGATCTCCAATGCGGAAACGCGCGCGCCGACGCGCTGATCGCCAACTTGGCTGGCAGCGCTCAAACCAACCCGCACAGCGCCGTCGTCGCGCTCAGCTTTGGAGATACGAGTGTGGTTTTGCCGGGCGATGCGCACGGAGCGACGGAGCGGGCCGCCATCGCTGCGATGAGCAGCCTTCCCCACCTCTCCAGCAATCAGACGGTGCTGATCGGATCGCATCACGGCGCGGGCACAGAAGGCAGCAACAGTCAGGAATGGATCGGCGCCTGGCGTCTGCAGGGCGCCATTTTCAGCATGCGGCCGACGAGCTATCAGCATCCGACCTGCGAGGTGGTCAGGCGATTTGACGCCGCCATGAACCAGCGGCTTGCGCCGCACGAAGTGACCTGCGACGGCGAGGAGGCGCACCAAACCCGCGACCGCATTCTCACAACGCACGACAACGGCCACATGCTGGTGCGCCTGCGCGGCGATCGGCTCAGCATCTATTGCCAGCGGCGAACGCCGGGTTGCGCCGGCCGGCTGCCGGCGGCGGCGCGCCTGCCAGGCCGAACCGCTCCCACTGCCTGAGCGACACGCGAAAGTGCGCCATACGCGCGAGCGAGTTTGCGAATTGACGCCTCAAGCATCGCTCTTTGCGTGTCGGCATGAACGCGCTCAACGTCACCGCCGCGGAGAAGATCAACACGACAGCTTGAAGGGCGCATGTTCACACTGAGTTCGCGTGCGCATCGGGGGCGCACCGGCGCGGTGCTCGCAAGTCACGAATGACGCTCGGGAGTGAGAATTTTATTGTAGCGAATGAGCGCATCCGTCACTTCGCAATCCGCCGGACTTAGCGGACGTGTGTTCTCGACTTCGATGAAGCGCTCAGCGCGGCACCAAATCGCATAGCAAAGCAGCTCATCGTCATGACGGGCGTGATAGGCGATGCCGTCAGCCTCCTCGCCATGCGCCCAGAGCGCTTTCGACCAGATTCGGCTGTGTTCGTGGGGCCCGCTGACAACCGTCGCGTCCGAACCGACCTGTTGAAGCCCGCCGCCGAACAGGCGGATGAGGCGCAACGGCCTTGAACAGGCGAGCGAAGAATACGAGCGCATCCGTATCTCGCGCGGATCCACGTAGCGACGCCCGGGGTTTCTTATGAGGCCTTCGACCAGCGCCCCATTGAAATTTTCCGCGGCGTACAAAGCGCGAAAGCAATTGCACACACAATTGAACCGGCCAGCGGGGGCCGCGTTCTTCGGCGGCCCGAAGAAAATCGGATGGTGCTCGGATCGATGAACCCGAAACAGAGCGGAGACTTCTATGACGGGCAGGCTTTCTCGAGCGAGCCAGTCAGAAGGAAGGGGTGGTCCCGGGGCAGTCGCCACAGCCATCACAGGTAGTCATCGCTCCGTCCTCCTATGACTAGCTCAATCGCGGTCTTTGCCAACTCCCCTCCAGCCTTCAGCGCCTCGATGACGCTGACGCCGCCGAGCGCCGAGTCCTTGGCGACGAGCAGCTCGAGCGTAACCAGAGGATTGACGCCCCGTTGCGCTTCCAGGACTGCGTCCAAGCCCCCCACGGTGCGCCCATCGGCGAACTGAACCGCTGGATACTTCCAGTCGCCCGCCAATCGAATGGCGAGCAGCTTGTTTTGCCGACGCTGCTTATCGACCGCTTGACGCGAAATGCCGAACATCTCCGCCACTTCGCCACTCGTTAGCGTGCCGCCGGCCGATTTGATCAGGACATCCCGGTGTAATGCAAATTCCGCGGCTTCCCACGCTCTCGGCTCTGTCGCGGCAAATTGGTCGTCGGCGGCGACGACCGTCAGCAGCGAGGCGGCGCCCTGATGTTCTGCGAGCGCTTTAGCCAAGGTCGCCTCGGACGCGCGCTCGGCGATCGCGGTGAGCACGCCCGCCGCTCTAGCGAACCACGCGTATCGCACCCCGCCTAGGCGCATCGCCGACGCGTCGAGAGGATTTTCGCTCGGGACGAGGTCGGCGTTGCTGGCGGCGCGCCGCTCCACCCGCAGGTCATTTCGCACCGATCTCACGCCTGACACGGACTCGGCCAGATCCTCGGCATGACGTTTGGCTCCGCGTGTGTCGACAACACCGCTCAGAGTGACGTCGCAATTTGTCACCTTCACTTCGATTTCCGACGCGTCGATGTCGGGATCGTCGGTCAAACGCTCGTTGAGGTCTTCGCGGATGCGGTCGTCAGACCGCTTGTAATTCTTGGGCCCCCGGCCGCTGTGCCCGCGCCCCTGTCGGCCGCCGGCCATCGCGCGCGCTTGGTCCACCCAGAAGTCGTCGCCCGAAACGGCAGCGTAGCCGCCAAAGCTTTGGCTCTGACCGAAACCTTGGCTCGCGCCGCGGCGCTCACCCCCCCCCCCTTGGGACGAATAGCCGCCTCGACCATATTGGGCGCCGCCATAGCCCTGGCCTTGGCCGAATTGCGGGCCGCCATAGCTCAAGCCGCCGCCATAGCCCTGCCCATAGCCGCCGCCATATCCGCTCTGGCCTTTGCCGTAGTCCGAACCCAATGAGCGCCCCCAGTCATCGCGACTGCGATCGTCGTAAACTGCCCCGCCCTGACCATAGCTGCGGCGATAATCGTCATCATCTTCGCGCCATGACGGCCCTTGGTAGCTCCGGTCGCGTTGATTGTCGGAAGCTCCAAACCAGCCGCCGCGCCTCGCTTCGTCGTCCCGCTCGCGCGGAGACTCCGGCGGGGTCGCAGAGCCTGGCTCGGCCGATTGTCTGGTTCGAGGGCGCCGACGGGACCTTCGCCCGCCATTGTCCGGATCAGGCGACTCATCCTCGGTTGACATGGTTGCTATATATCATGACGTGGAACTAAAGCAACGTAAATGGAACCATTGGCCCAGCGCCGCCGGCTGTGCGGAGGCGGGGCGGCCGCCCGGGGCGGCGACTTCTCCTCTTCCCGATGACGCCATTTGCATCGGCTCATAATCGCGCGGCCGCGCTCACTCATGAGCGGCTCAGCGCCACGACTTAACCGGTCCTCGCAACCGAGCGCTCGCGATCGGAAGCCGCCTCGCGAGCCGCTCCCCGCGTGCTGCCCGCCCGCCCCGAGGTCAACGGGTCTTGAGCGGTCTAGCTCCGGCGCGCGGTCGGCGCGCGTATCCGGATCGAGCTCGCGTCGAGCCGAAGTCGCCGGCGATCCCGGCACATCCAAACCGCTTGCGCAATGACGCAACCTTTAGTAGCATCCTCGCGCTCTCCAGAGTTCTGCTTGTCCGCGCTGCGCGGCGGCAGACCGACACGGTCGCCGTTGACGCCCATCCCAGCCGGTGATTGTTCGAAGATCATCCAAGCGGGGATCGTCATGCTCGCAGCCCGGATACTTGGCCCGGTCCGCAGGTTGTACTGGCGCGTGGTCAAGCCTCGCACATTGGGCGTGCGCGCTGTCGTGCTCGACGATCACGGCAAAGTCGCGCTCGTGCGTCACACGTATGACAAGTTCTGGTATCTGCCAGGCGGTGGTGTCGAAAAGGGGGAGTCTTTCGAGGCAGCTCTTCGTCGCGAACTTGCAGAAGAGATAGGCGTCGTCGACTTCAGATTGGTTCGCGTGCTCGGCGTCTATCACAATAGGCGCGAGCACAAGGACGATCACATCGCCGTCTTCGTGGTCCAGGTTAGTTCAGGCGATGTGACGGCGACCGACGCCGTCGAGATCAGGGAAGCCGGTTTTTTCCCGCTCGAAGCTCTGCCCGCAGGCGTCTCTCCGGCGACCAAACGGCGGCTCGAGGAGGTCCGATCTGAGACGGCAAGCGTCAGCGTCTGGTGACAATGCGACGGCGAGCCCGCGCGCCCTCCTCTCGAGGACGCGATGCTCATTACCGCCAACGAGTCTTTCCTCGGACCGGACGCTGTGTGCGTGCGCGAGGAAGTGCGCCGCAGGCGCGCCTTCTTCGACGTGCGAGAGGTGTTTCGCGGCGGGGCGTATTGCTCGTTCGAGCACTTGCTCGGCCAGGAGCGCGCGCTTGCGCGCGGTCTTCTGGCGGTGCTCGCTCTTCTGCGACGCCATCGGCTCGAGCCGCTGCCGCTCTCGCGATACTATCTTTACCGGCCGACGGACGCCGATCACGGCGGATTTCACAGCCGCCATGCACACGGCTTCCGCTATCTCGATCTCGTCGGCTACGCCGTTGCGATTACCGACGCCGAGATCGGCGCCTCTGTCCGCGCCCTGGACGCGCTGCGCGCCTATGTGCACGATTGCATTCACAACGCGACCTATCGAACGTTTCGGCGCGGACCCGACGGGCGCATCTTTCGCGAGCAGTACGGCTTCAACTTCCGCAGGTGGAACGGGCTCTCCTATTCGCCGGCGCGGCAGACAGCGTGCGGCTCGATCAACCTCAATCTGCTCATGGACGGGATCGTCGTCCTGAAGACAGCCGAATTGCTGTCCCACCGCTCCATCGCCGCCTTCGCGCGCGCGCGCACGCCGGCGGAGCGCATGCTCGTCGCCGACGTTCGGGCCGAGCTGGAAGAGATCGGCCCTCAATGCCCCAGCTGGAGTTTCCATCAATCCGTCACGAACCCGACACTTGAGTTTCTCGAGCGCTATGACAGCCCCGCTTTGATGGAGGCGCTCTATCGCGCCATGCTCACCGGCCAAATTCGCGAGGCGGCCGAACTGATGCGCCGGCTCTCCGGCCGCGGCTGGCGCGATCTCTTCATGTCCTCGGCCTTCAGCAGCGCGCCCGGACCTCGCCCAGAAGAAGAGGCGCGCGCGGCATGAACCCGGTTCGCGCCTCGACCCTCGCCGCAGCGGATGCGCAAGCAGGCTCAAGCTCGCGGCGGCTGCGCGCCCGCGCCGAAGACATCATAGCAGACTTCGCCCAGGACCATCCCGGCCGGAGCGTCACCGTCGACCACGACGACATAGGACGGGTCGCGGTGCGCGGCGCCGTTGCGAGGCCGGCGGCGAGCGTCTTCAAGCTGGCGCTCGTGCTCGCCGTATTGCGTCAGTGCGAGCGCGGCGTCCTCGACGCTGCGGCGCGCTACAGGATCGGGTTGTTTCCTCCGACCGCCTTTCCCTCGCTTCTCACCGCCTTCGACCCCGATCACGAAATCTCGTTGCGCGAGATCTGCAGGCTGGCGCTGCAGACAAGCGATAATCCGCTCGCGGTTTTCCTGGACGCGCTCTGTCCCCGCTCGATCGTCGCCGAGACGCTAGAGCAGATCGGCATATCCCGCGATCGCTTCGAACTCTGCGCCGGCTACACGGACCCCGAACTCGGCGCAGCCAATCGGGCGAACGCGTTGAACTCGGACGACGCGCTCACGCTGCTTCAGGCGATCACCGCAAGGCAAGACTATGCCGACCTTGTGCGCGCCATGCAGAACAGCACCCGAAACACGCGAATACCCGCCTTCCTTCCGCCGGGCGCGCGAGCGGCGCACAAGACCGGCACGCTCGACGGCGTCGCCAACGATGTCGGCATGATCTCATCCGGCGAGCGGCGCTTCTGGGCGGCCTTTCTCACCGAACGCGAGGCGGACCTCGAACAGACAGCGCTCGACATCGGGCGCTGCGCAAGATCGCTGTTCGATCTCCTCTTATCGCACGACCCCATTTCGGAGGCGTCAAGATGAAGCTGCTTTGCCTGCTTCCAGTCCGCAACGGCGCCGCTGACCTCGATGCGTATTTCAACTCGGTCAGCACCTTCGCAGACGGCGTCGTCGCGCTCGACGACGGCAGCACAGACGAGACCCCGCAGCTGCTAGCGAGGCATCCGCTGGTCAAGCAGGTGCTCTCCAATCCGCGGCGTGAAAGCTACGAAGGCTGGGACGATTCGCTGAACCGCCGGCGCCTCCTCGCCGCCGCCGCGCCGTTCGCGCCGGATTGGATCTTCTGGCTGGACGCCGACGAGGTGCTGGAGGCGAGCGACGCCGCCGTGCTTCGCGAATTTCTCGAGAACGAGGCGCTCACCAACGTCGCTTACGCGGTCGAAGTTTATCGCTTGATCGGCGACATGGCCCATTTCGACAAACGAAAGCTGTGGGTCTATCGGCTCTACTCTTACGCGCCGGGCTACACCCTCTCGCCGAACAAGCTCCACTTCGATCTCGTGCCGTTGGAGTTCGGGCCGCACCAGCGCGCGCTCACGAGCCTGCGCGTGCTGCACCGGGCCGGCCTTACCGAAGATCGCAGAGAGGCGCGCTTTGCCAAGTACCGCGAGTGCGATCCCGCGCTGCAATGGCAGCCTTCCTACGAACATTTGCGCGACCCGCCGGGCAATGTGCGCACGATCGCGGCGCGGCAGGCGGGCGATCCTGTCGTGTTGTCGCAAGCCGAGGCGCTCGCATGAGGCCGCAGGACATGCGCCAGGACGCAAGCTCCACGGAACGCTGGCCGTTCGTCACGGTGAGCATGAGCGAAGCTGCGCCCGAGGCGACGAATGAGGATCGGTTCGGGGCCTGGCAGGGCCCGGCGGGCCTCTTCGCCTGGATGATCGACGCCGCCGCAACGGTCACCGAGCGCCGCTTCTTCGCCGACGACGCCACGGACGGCGCCACGGACGGCGCCTGGTACGCCGGGCGCCTGGACGCGTTGATTGCTCGACATCTCGCCGCGGAGATTGCGACGCCGCGCGAGGCGCTGAAGCGCGCGCTGCTTGACCTCGAAGCGAGCACACGCGCGACAAGGGCGTGCGCCCCGCGCTGGGCCTGGCCGCTTGCGGCGATATCTTTGGTGCGCCTGCGGCGAGGCGAGGCCGGCGCCTGGCGCCTCGACGGCGTTCATCTTGGCGACTGTCCGGTTTACGCCGTCCGTGAAAGCGTCGCTCCGGTCTGGGAGCACCGGCCCTCGGGCGAAATCAGGCTGCAGAACGTTTGCCTCGCCTCGCGCGAAGAAGCGATCGCGCGCCTGCAACGCGCGCGCGAACACCAACACGGCGCCGCCAGCCGTTCCATCGCAGGGTTCGACCCGAGCGCCGCCGACGCCGCCCGCGAAAGCGCCATGCTCATCCCGGCCGGGGGGCACGTCGTGCTCCTATCCGACGGCTTGGCGCGATGCTTCGACGAGTACGGGCTCGCCGAACGGAACGAGGCGTTACGCCGCTGCTTGTCGGACGCGGGCGCGCGCGCGGTTCTGGCCGAGATGCGCGCATACGAAAGCGCCGTCTACGCCCATCGCGAGGGGCGCATGCTGAAATCCGCCGACGACGCCTCATGCCTGGTGCTGCAATGTCCGTGATCGAGACAGCCGAATGCGCGGAAGTCGAAAACCTGCTACGTTCGCTCGCAAGCGAGCGAACACTGGGCGCGCGGGTGGAGAAAGCGAGCGCAGGCCTGCTCGGCAGGCCCTATGTGAGCGATCCGCTCGGCGGCGGACCCCAGAGCTCCGAAACGCTGAACGCTTCTGTGCGCGGCTTCGATTGCGTGACCTATTGCGAGACGGTCTACGCCCTCGCCTTCTCGTCCTCTGCTGCGGGCTTTCTCCAGGTTTTGCGGCGGTTGCGCTACGCCGCCGGCGAGGTGCGCTGGATCAGCCGCCATCACTATTTCGCGGACTGGATCGACGCGGCGGCGGGCGAGGGTTTTTTCACATGTGCGCCGTTCGCGCCGTTTCAGCGCGCGCGCGTGCGTCATCTGTCGGCGCTTGTCTCCTATCCTGTCCGCACAAAACAATTGGGCTTTGCGCCGATCGAACTCGTCACGCGGCGGCCTCCGATATTGCGATCGGGCGATCTCGTCGCCTTCGGCTCCACCCGCGAGGACCTCGACGTGTTTCATTGCGGCTTGATCGCGATCGAGGGGTCAACGCCCATACTGCATCATTGCGCAAAGAGCGTCGGCGAGAGCTTCGCCGAGCCGATCGCCGACTTCATTGCGCGCAACACCATGGCTGGACTTTTGTTGGCGCGTCCATGCGAGCCGCCGCTCGAATCGTGACCAAGCGCGCAAGAATTACAACTTCTGGTTGCGCATCAATCTGAGCTGTGCCAGCAAGAGAAGCCAGCGAAGGCTGGCTTAACAACAGGAGCAGTCACATGACTGAGAAACTCACCGACTTCAGCATCGACGATATCGTCGAGCTCTCCGAGCAAGACATCTCGCTCGTTCACGGCGCCGGCTCCTCGCTCGAATTCGCCGCCCGCCTGAGCTCCGCCATGGAGTATTCGGTCTAAGCGAGAGCACGGGACTCTGACAGAGCACGGATCGGGCGGACGCGAACGCGTTCGCCCGGTCCAACAAGGTGGGGTTGACATGAGCTCGCGTCATCGCCTGACAGAACAGCAAGCGCTTGCGTTCATTCCCGCAGCGTCGGATTTCGATCAGCTCGACGCCGACTGGCTGCTGAAATCGGTGCTGGTCGCTTTCCTGAACCCCAGCTTCACGCTCTATCGCCGGGAGCTCTATCGATACTTGGCCGCGGCGACGGCGCTGCACGCTTATCGGCACGCTCCGTTCTGGCGCGAGCGCCTTCACCCCTACCGCGACATGATCGAGGGCGGCCAACCCTTCGAACTCGATCAGCTGCCCTTGCTCAACCGGACCGATGTCGAAAAAGCGGGCGCGTCCATCTTCGTGCCCGGGCAGGGTCACTTTCCTTCCTACACCTCCGGCACCACGAGCGGAAAATCGCTCATGCTGCTGCACTCCTCGCAGGCGCGCGAAGTTCTACGCAAGGCGCTGAGCGGGTTCTACGGGCGCGCCGCGCGCGCGCGCGGGCAAGCCCAGCCCGGCTTTTTGTTGAAGCTCGCGTTCCAGGCGCTGGGCAACGAGCCGCCGGGGCGCGGCGGCGTGCTGCCGGTCATATCCAAGCTCAATGCCGGCATGGAAAAGGCGCTCGACCTGCTCGATCACTCCGCCGCCGCGTCCGCCGAAATGCGGATCCACACGATTTCGGGCAATCCGTTCGACATCGTCGACCTCAGCCTCTGCGCCATGGCGAGGTTCGGCGATCGCTTCGCCGCCCTGCGCGAGAGCGTTCGCGAACTGCATACGACCGGCACTTATGTCTCCCGACATCTGCGAGGCTGGCTTGAAGACACCTGGCGGGCCGATCTCATCGACGCGATCTCGTTCTCCGAGCTGCCGGTGTTCGCCAACAGCTGTCTGCACTGCGGCCATCACCACTTCCACCCGTTCTGCACGGTCGAGGTGGTCGATTCTGCCGGCCGGCCGCTCGCCGAAGGGCGCGGGCGGCTCGCGCTCACCGCGCTTTATCCGACCGTCTCCTCCACGCATCTCATGCGCTACGAAGTCGGCGATTATGTCGAGCGGCGCGAGGTGCGCTGCGTCAACGGCCTCGAGGGCTATCGCTTCCTTGGCCGCTATAAAGGCTCGGTCAAGTTGCGGCCCGACCAGAGCGAAGCTGATTTTCTAGGCATCTGCGAGGTCATCGACCTTCTCGACGATCTGCCCGACATCAACCGGCCGGTGCTGAAGCACAATGTCGGCTATGACGAGCCGCTGCGCGATTTCAAGCATTGGCCGCTGTTCGAACTGAAGAATGAAGGCTCTGGCCCGCTCGTCCTCAGCGTCGAGCTCAAGTATCCGCAGCACGCTTTTCCGGCCAGACGAGACGAGGTCGAGGCGCTGATCAGGCGCCGCTTTGCAGAGCGCCTGCCATGGTTCGCGGGCGCCGACGACGCGCGGCGCTTGGCTATAGAATTTCGCAACCCGCGCCGCTTTGTGATCTGAACCATGCTCCTGGCGCGCTCTTCGACCGCTCGCCCGTCGCCGCAAAGCGTGCGCCAACTGGAACGCTGCGCAAAAGCCGGAGGCGAAGTTTGAGCGAACTCTTCCGCAGCGAGCCGCTGCAGCACAGCGCGCGGCGCCTTGAGGGCGCGGTGATCATGGCGACGCCGCCCTCGACGAGGCTGCTCGCGGGCTTTTTCTTGACCGCTGTCGTCGCTGGCCTCTGCTTTGCGTGCTCGGCAAGTTACGCGCGCAAGGAAACGGTGACCGGCTGGATCACGCCTGACAGCGGTTTGCTGCGCGCGGTCGCCGTGCAGGGCGGATTGGTCGAGGCGCTCGACGTGCGGGAGGGCGATATCGTCGCAGCCGGACAGGCGCTGGCGCGCATCCAGCTCTCGCCTGAGATCGAGTCGGGCGACGCCGGCCAGGCCTTGTCCGCCAGTCTCGCGGCGGAAGCGGATGCGGCCCGCGCCGGCGCCGGCGCCGATCTCGCCCAGCTGCAAAGCGAGCACCAGCAGCTGCGGCGCAGCCGCGACAGCCTGGCCGCCGAACGCGGCCAGGTCGAGCGCCAGATCGTCCTCCAGGGCGAGCGCATCCGCCTTGCGGAAACCGATCTCGAGCGGCTGCAGTCGCTCGCCGACCGCGGCTTCTTTCCCCGCTCGCAGCTCGAGGCGCGCCATGCCGCCGCGCTGGCGCAGGAACAGGAGCTCGCCGCCTTGCGCCAGCGCGCGCTTTCGCTCGACCGCGACATCATCGCCATGCGCGCGCGGCTCGAGGCTTTGCCGATCGAGACCGCCGCGGCGGAAGCGGCGATCGCGGTCACGGCAGCTCAGTTGGCGCAGCGGCGCACCGACGCGCAGTCGCGCTCGCATTATCTCGTGCGCGCCCCGGTCGCAGGCCGTGTCGCCGCGATTGCGGCAAGACAGGGCCAAACCCTCGCCTCGGGCGCGGCGGTCGCGACCGTGGTGCCGCACGGCAGCCGCCTCGAAGCCGAGCTTTACGCCCCCTCGCGCGCCATCGGCTTTATTCGCACCGGCCAAGAGGTGCGCCTGCTCTACCAAGCGTTTCCGCATCAGCGCTTCGGCGCGGGCCGAGGCGAGGTGCTCGCGGTCTCGCCGACCGTGCTCGCGCCGAACGAAGTCGCCATACCCGGGGTCGACGTCGGCGAACCGGTGTTTCGCGTGCGCGTGCGCCTCAGCCAGGACTATGTCGAAGCTTACGGCGAACGTGCGCCGCTGCAGGCGGGGATGCTGCTCAGCGCCGACATCGTCGTCGATCGCCGCAGTCTGATGGAATGGTTGCTCGATCCCATCTACGCCGCCGGGCGCCGCTAGTGTCCGCCAGCTTCGTCCAACGCGAGGGTGCCCCCGGCCTCTTAAGCGAGCTCAACCTGTCACGCCGGCGGCGCTTGCCGGTCGTGCTGGGCGCCGAAGCCGCCGAATGCGGCCTTTGCTGCATGACGATGATCGCCCGCTATTGGGGCCACGATGTCGACCTCAACGGCATGCGCCAGCGCTTCTCGTTTTCGATTTCCGGCGCGACGCTTCGCTCGCTGATGGACATCGCCGCGGCTCTCGATCTGTCCGCGCGGGCGCTGCGGGTCGAGATGAGCGCACTCACCAAGCTGCGCATGCCGGCGATTCTACACTGGGATTTCAGCCATTTCGTCGTGCTGAAATCGGTGTCGAAGACAACGATCCTCATCCACGATCCCGCGTTCGGCGAACGCCGGCTGACGCCGGCGGAGGTGTCGAGGCACTTCACCGGCGTCGCGCTCGAGCTTGCTCCGGGCGAGGGCTTCGCCAAGAAGACGGCGGCCGAGCCGACGAAGCTAAGATCGCTGTTCTCGAGCGCCCGCGGCCTCTGGAGCGCCGGCGCGCAGATCCTGCTCCTCTCGGCGATGCTTCAGCTTGCCGTCTTCGCCGCGCCCTTCCAGCTCCAGCTCGTCGTCGACGAGGCGATATTTCGCGCCGACGCAGCCCTGCTGAACGTGCTGGCGCTGGGCTTTGGCGCCCTTGTCGTCATGCAGGCCGCCCTCGAGGCGCTGCGCGGCTGGACGCTGCGTTATGTGGGCGCGCTGCTGTCGTTTCAACTCGTGGGCAATCTGTTTCGGCATTTGTTGCGTCTGCCCGCCGACTTTTTTCACAAGCGCCATGTCGGCGACATCATGTCCCGCATCAATTCGGCGACGCCGATACAAGAGGCCGTCACCAAGGGCGTCGCCGCCGCCCTGATCGACGGGGTGATGGCGCTGATCGCCGGCGCCATCATCGTCGCCTACTCGCCCCTGCTCGCCGCGGTCGTCGTCGCCGGCGTTCTCGTCAATCTGGCTGTCGCCTGGGTGGTTTACCCGATCATGCGTGGGCGGATGCAAGAGGAAATCCAGGCGTCCGCCAAGGAACGCAGTCATGTGATGGAGACGATCCGCGCCTCGACCACGATCAAGCTCATGGGACGCGAGGCCGATCGCGAGGCGGCTTGGCGCAATCTCTATGCCGAGGTCGTCAACAACTCGTTCTCCGTCGGCAAGTACCAGATCGCGCTCGCTGCAACGCAAGTGCTGGCGAGCGGACTGCAGACCGTGCTCGTCGTCTTTCTCGCCGCCCGCCTGATCCTCGCTGGAGAGGGCTTCTCCGTCGGCATGCTGTTCGCATTCCTCTCTTTCCGCCAGACCTTCACCGACCGTTCGCTCGCCCTCATCAATCAGACACTGCAGTTTCGTCTGCTCGGGCTTCATCTTGAGCGGCTCGGCGACATCATCAACGCCGAGCCCGAGGGGTGGCGCACCGAAGGCGCTGCGCTCGCGGTCCGCGGCGAGATCTCTTTGCGCAACGCTTCGTTTCGCTACGGCGTTGCCGATCCGCTCGTTCTGAACGGCGTCGATCTCACCATAGCGGCGGGCGAGTACGTCGCGATCGTCGGACCTTCGGGCGGGGGCAAGTCGACCTTGCTGAAATTGTTGCTGGGACTCTATCCGCCGACATCGGGAACGCTCGAGATCGAGGGGCGGCCCGCCAGCCCCGAACTCATGCGGCTATGGCGCGCCCGCGCCGGCGTCGTCAGCCAGGAAGATCGTCTGCTTTCGGGCACGCTCGCCGAGAACATCGCCTTCTTCGATCCAGATCTCGACATGACCCGCGTCGTCGCGGCGGCCACCGCAGCGCATGTGCATCGAGAGATCGCGGCCATGCCGATGCAATACCGGACGCTCGTCGGCGACATGGGCTCGTCGCTTTCGGGCGGGCAGAAGCAGCGGATTCTGCTGGCGCGCGCGCTTTATCGCCAGCCGCAGATTCTGTTCCTCGACGAGGGCACCGCCAATCTCGACGAAGCCAACGAAGCTGTCGTCGCCGATCTCATCGCCGCCATGACGATCACGCGGATCGTGGTCGCCCACCGCCCGGCTCTGATCGAGCGGGCCGATCGCGTGCTCGCCCTCGACCGAGGCAAACTTCGCCCGCGCGAGCTTTCGCTTCCGGCGCTGGGGCGCGAGATCAGGACATAAAGCCCCCACCGTCAGCACCGCTGCACGTTCGCTGCGCCAGCCTCTTTGAGCCCGCGGGGGGCGGTCTCCAGATCGAGCGGCCTCGCTCGCGCCTCTGCGCAAGCGCGAGCATCGGATTTTGCGCCCCGCAGACGCATTTCGCACGATGCTGCAGGCCGCCGCACAAGCAACGGTCGCCGCGCATACGCCGACTCCGCATCGGATGCAGCCCAAGGTCAGCGCCGAGTCGGTTCAGCCGCGGACGACGTGAAGCCCTCAGCCATGGCGGGGCGCAACTGCTTTACGAACCCTCAATCGCAGAAGCGTCTCTGAAGGCGCTTTCGGGCCGGCGGGCATGCTCTGCGCGCGAGCGGTCTCCAGCGCGATGATTGGCTACGCACCGCGCCCCGCGTCTCCAAAAATTTGTGAGCGCCAGGGACAAGCGTGGTGCTATGATGCCGTTCTGGAGGAAAGGTAGCGTGAGCTACATCCTGACGGCCTGGAACGAGGCGGCGGAGATGACAATCCGCACGGACGACGCTGGCATCGTCGCTGAAAAGGCCGAACAGCTGGTGGCTGAAGGCTGGAGAGTGAGCGTAGTGGAGACGAGCACGGGCGAAAGTCTGACCGTTGCCGAACTTCAGCAAGGCGGCGCCCATGCGCCTGAGATCGCCAAGACCAAGACGTAGTATCCGTCGCCGCGCGAGGGTGAGCGGGCGGCGGCCAATTCCTTTCGAATGAAGGACGCCTCGGCAGTCCGATCGCACGCGCGGTTTTACCGCAAGCGCGTGGCGAGGCGCGGCCAAGGGAAGAGCCAAGGTTCGAAATAGGCGCCCAGCCTGAAGGTCGGGTTGCGGCTCTCGGAGACGATGCCGCTAGCAACGTCCGCCGCCGCCTCGTAGCTTTTCATGAACACAGGCATGTGGCGCGCCTCAACACAAGGTCGCCGCAAAGCCGCTGCCGTCTTCGCCGACGCCCGATCTGAACGCGCGTCGACGGGTTATCATCGTCTGATGTTTTTCGCGCATGTGTATCGCTCTCGATCGACCCTTAGGGCACGCAGGAAACGCGTTCCGGCATCTGATTGGCGTCAGAGGGTCTCGCGCGGCGCATCAGCGCCTTCGACGTGCCACCGGAACTTTTTTCGAGGCGGCACGTTCTCGCTCTCAGCCCTTAGTGGGCTACGCGGGTCGGAGTAGGTCCGGTCAGTGTCGCGCGCGCTTGAGGGCGCGAGTGGCGGCCCGGGGGTTTGCATGTCCGAGCAAAAGGATTGGCGGCGTGGCGCGCCTGCAAGGGGAAAGCGGCCGTCGCGCGTCGCCGCCGCAAGCGGCGCCGCGCTGCTTGGCACCGATGCCGCTTTTCGCGCGGCCGCCGACAGCTCGCCCGCCCTCATCTGGATGATGGATTCGACTAAGACCGTCGTATTTACGAACCGTCGCTACAACTTGTTCTTCGGCGCAGCGTCATCGGCTAATGCGGCCGAACGCTGGCTCGAGCTCATTCACCCGGACGATGCCGAGGAATTCACGCGGGCGTTCAACGAAGCATTTGCCGCCGCCCGCTCCTTCACCCGCAACGTTCGGATCAAACATCCGGTCATGGGCGAGCGTTTGCTGAACTGCGCCGCCAATCCCCATCACGGCGGCGATGGCGCGTTTCTCGGCTTTGTCGGCGTCAATGTCGATTTGACGGAGGCGCTCCAGGCCCAGGAGGTTCTTCGCGAGCAGACGCGGACGCTCGAGACGATCAACAGCATCGCCGCTGCACTTGCAGGCGAACTCGATCTCGAACGGCTTGTCCAGAACGTGACGGACGCGAGCGTTGAGCTCACAGGTGCGAAGTTCGGCGCTTTCTTCTACAACGTGACCGATGAAGCGGGCGAGAGCTTCATGCTCTACACGCTCTCAGGCGTTGAGCGATCAGCATTCGCCGACTTTCCGATGCCGCGGAACACCGAAGTGTTCGGACCGACCTTTCGCGGCGAGCGCATTGTCCGCTCGGGCGACATATCGAAAGACGAGCGGTACGGCCGCAGCGCCCCCTATCATGGCATGCCCGAGGGACACCTCCCTGTCAGAAGCTATCTCGCGGTGCCCGTCACATCCCGATCGGGTCAGGTGCTAGGCGGTCTTTTCTTTGGCCATCCTGAGACCGATCGCTTCTCTGCCCGGCACGAGCGACTGATCGCCGGGATCGCCGCGCAAGCCGCTATTGCGATCGACAACGCTCAACTTTTTCAAGCAGCCCAACACGAGATCGAGCAGCGAAGGCGGGCTGAGGCCCAGATTCGCGACAGCGAGGCCCGGCTGCGGCTGGCGGTTCAAGCCTCGCCATTTCCAACCATGCTCCACGCTGAGGATGGCGAGGTGTTGGAGCTGAGCCGAAAGTGGAGTGAGCTCAGCGGATACGCGCGAAGCGAGATCAGGACGCATTTCGACTGGTTCCGCTTGGCCTATCCCGATCGCTTTGAGGAAGTCGCCGCGCTGATGGAAAGAGAATTCGCCCAAGAGGGCGAACTGGCCATTGGCGAGGTCGAGATCAGGGCGAAGGACGGCACGCGCCGCATTTGGGATTTTCACAATGTGCGGGTGGGACGCCTGCCGGACGGCCGACGACTTCAGATCAGCGCGGCGAGCGATGTGACCGACAGGCGCCGCTGGGAGGACCGCCTGCGTGAGAGCGAGGCGCGTTTTCGGACCCTTGCCGAGAACCTCCCCGCCCTTTGCTGGATTGCTGAAGCGGACGGCGCGATCGTTTGGTACAACAATCGTTGGTACGAATATACAGGCACGACGCCAGAGGCGATGAAGGGCTGGGGCTGGCAGATCGCGCATCACCCGGAAGTGCTTCCGATTGTGCTGGAGCGCTGGAACGTTTCCATCCGGACGGGCCAGCCGTTCGAGATGACATTCCCGTTGATGGGAGCGGACGGGCAATATCGGCCGTTTCTCACCCGTGTCGCGCCCGTTCGCGACGAGGCCGGCGCCATCGTTCGCTGGATCGGCACCAACTTCGATATCGCCGAACAACAGCGCCATCAGCGTCACTTGCAGCTGATGGTCAATGAGCTCAATCACCGGGTGAAGAATACGCTGGCCGTCGTTCAGGCCATCGCCCAACAAACGTTCGGCCGCGATACGGCTGATCCGGCGGCCCGCGACGCGTTCGAAGGGCGGCTGGCCGCGCTTGCCTCAGCGCACAATCTGCTGACGCAAGAGAGCTGGGAGCCGACCTCGCTCTTGAGAGTGGTCAAAGAGGCCGTGCACGCGCATAACGGAAATGCGAAGCGATTTACAATCGAAGGTCCGGACATTGCGATCGAGCCGAAGGCAGGCGTCACGCTCGCGATCGCGCTTCACGAATTGTGCGCCAATGCGACGAAGTACGGCGCGCTTTCTGTCAGCGGCGGCCGCGTGACGATCCGCTGGATTATCGGCGGTGAGCATGAGCCCCGTCTGAAGCTGGTCTGGCGCGAGACTAACGGACCTCCCGTGACGGCGCCCTCACGCCGCGGATTCGGCTCGCGTATGATCGAGCGCGCGCTCGCAGCCGAACTTCACGGAACAGCCAAACTGGAGTTTCCGAGAGAGGGGCTCGTTGCCGAGATCGACGCGCCGTTGCCACGGATAGCCGTGGCGAGCGAGAACGAGCCGTGGCGGGGCTGAGCGACAAGCGCATCCTTCTTTTGGAGGATGAACCGCTCGTCGCCCTTTTGGCTGAAGACATGCTGCTTGATTTGGGCGCCGTGGTCATCGGACCGGTTGCAACGATCGAGAGTGCGCTCGCTGCGATCGAAGCTAACGCGCTCGACGCCGCATTTCTGGACATCAATATCGGGGGCGCTTTGAGCTTCGGCGTCGCGGAGCGGCTCTGCGCGCGCGGCGTACCGGTCGTGTTCGCCAGCGGCTACACCGCCGCAATTGCCGTTCCGGGCGCCTCGGAGTTGATCCAGAAGCCCTATCAGCAAAGAGACGTCGAGCGGGCGCTTCTGCGCGCACTGGGGGAGGCCCAGGACACAGCTTGAGCATGTAGCTTCACCGGCGCGACATGTTGGGGCGAGCGCCGACACAAGTCCCGAACTCACGGGGCCGCCCTCGCCGGGACACTCCCCTCCCGCCTCATTCGGCAGGAGCGCCTACCGCCGACTGGAATGCATACGTCTGCGCTCTGCGCCGGAGGGGCTTCGTGACCGAGCCTCTGCGGCTCTCGTGTTCGCTCAGCAATCTGCAATTCGATCGCCGGGGGCCTCGAGGTTTCGCCTGCGGCAGTGAAGCAGACGACCAGGCGAGCGCCTTGCCAAAGCTCCTTGACGAGGGGTGAGCGAGGCCGCGAGCCCACACCGCCGCCGCCTCGCACAAAAACCGCTCTTCAAGCGCACGCGAAATGCAGTCGCCCTGTCGAAAAGATTGAGGCGAGAGCGCATTGGCGAACACTTCGACGCCGTCTTCTGGCGATCCCCACCATTCTTCTTCCCATGCTGAACAGACCTTTCATCCCGGCCGAGCTGAGCGGAACGGGCGCCGGGCGCGCATGAACTGAGCACGAGAAGCCATCCGCGAACATTCGGTTAAACTGCGCTTGGGCCTGACGATGCGCTGGCCCCGTTCAAAGCGGCGGCCGCGAGCAGGATCTGATCGCTCGCGTCTTGGCTGCTTCGCGTCTGGACGATCCTATGCGCCAGTCGGCGAAGAAGAGCCCAGCACACCCCGCGAACATTGAACGCCCAAGGAGGGTTCGCCGAGCCTTGCCTGCCGCGAGGTTCCGGCACATGCTGAAGCCAGGCGAAGGACATGGCGAGCGAACTCCAAAGGGCGCTGGACTTCATCGAGGCGGCAGAGCGCGCCGCGGACAAGGCCGAGCTGCAAAAGAGCCTATCCGCCAGCCTGAGCCAGTTCGGGGTGCCCCATTACACTGTCGGCGCCATGCTGCGCGAAAGCGAAGAGGCTTCGCCTGCGTTCGCCACCTTGCTGCGCGGCGTCACGGCAGGCTGGTCACAGCACTATTGGGAGGAAAAGTACTTCAACGTGGATGCTGCTGTGCATTTGGCGCTGCAGCAAATCTCCGGCTTCTCATGGGCGGAATTGGAGAGCCGGCGTCTGCCTAAGACCAGCGCTCGCTTGTTTGACGAAATCCGCGACGCGATGGAGATCAAGGGCGGGTACGTCGTGCCGGTGCACGACGAAACCGGATTTTCCGGCATCGTTGCGCTCCATCACGAGGACCGGCGCCTCACAGCCAAGGCCGTGCAGGCGATCAAGCTCATCAGCATCTATGCGATCGAGCGCGCCAAGGAGCTCCACATGGCCGCGTGCGAGCCGCTCGCCAGTCCGAGCCCCTGCCCACTCTCGCTGCGCCAGCGCGAGATTCTCGCCTATGCGGCGATGGGCAAATCAGAAGCAGACACCGGCGACATCCTCAGTATCGCCGCCGCGACCGTGCGCGAGCACATGAGCAAGATCCGCGAGGCGCTTGGCGTGCGGACCAAGACGCAGGCCGTCGCCCATGCCGTGCGCAAGGGCTGGATCGTCCCCTAGTCAACCCTATAGCTATCGGGTCGCGGCAGGCCGCGCGCCCGTGCACGCATGGCGTCCTAACGAGGCGCTCCATGCTTATCCACATCGTCACCGCGGCCAATCGCCAGCTCTATGGGTCTCAGCTCGAGCAGATGCATCGCCTGCGCTGGCGCATCTATATCGAAGAGCGCGGCTGGCGCGCGCTGCGCGAAAAGCAGCCCGAGGCCGGCTATGAGCGGGACGAGTATGACGACGAGCGGGCGCACTATCTTCTGGCGATAGACGACGCCGGCGCCGTGCTGGGCGCCATGCGCATGCGCCCCGCCGACGACCGGTCATTGCTCGCCGATCACTTCGCTCACCTATTGGAGAGCAAAACCCCGCCCCTCTTCGGACCCGATGTTTGGGAGCTGACGCGGCTTCTTCGCGCCCCGCTCAACCGCTCGCGCGACGGCGCGGTCCGCTATGCGATGAATTGCGCGCTGATCGAGTTTTGTCTCTCTCGGGGCGTGTCGCGCCTCATCGCCACGGGCGACACTTTCCTGCTGCCGATGACGCGCAAGGCCTGGGGTTCGAAAGTCCGGCCGTTGGGCCTGCCCCAACCTTATGACGAGGGCGAGGTGATCGCCCTCGAGCTCTTTCCGGATGCGGACGCGCTGGCGGCGATGCGCGCCGCCGGCGCGGTGTTGGGCGAGCAGCTCTACGACCATCCCTCGCCTTTGCGGGCGCGCGACCCTGATCCCATCGTCGCTGCAAGGCTCGCTGCGGCTGCGCGCGGCGACTTGCGCGAGGCGCGGGAGCGTTCCGGACTTGGTCTCCCATCGAGCGCGGAGGCGGCGTGATGTTCGACAGCGAACGCGCCGCGCTGCCGCGCGTGAGGCGTGCGGACGGCGTTGAAGCGGCGATTGCGATGCTTCGCCGCTACGGCGCCCTCATCGTCGAGGACGCCGCTGAAAGCGACCTCATGGAGGCGGTCAAAAGCGAGCTCTCGCCCTGGTTCGAGCGCGCCTTCACCGGAACAGGCGATTTCTTCGGCAAGCAGACCAAGCGCTTCAGCGGCGTCTTTGCGAAGGCGCCGGTCACGGCGCATCTGGCCGGCGACGGCTTCATACTGGAAATTGTCGAGCGCGTGCTCATCGGCCCACAAGAAGAGCCGCCGCGCTGCGACAAGATCCAGCTCAACCTGACCCAAGCGATCGGCATCCTGCCAGGCCAAGGCGCGCAGGTGCTTCACCGCGACGAGGTGATGTTTCCGTTCGCGCATGACTTCGAGGTCATGGCCAATGTGATGTGGACGCTGGATCCCTGGACGGCCGAGAATGGCGCGACGCGCATTGTCCCCGGCAGCGGTTCATGGCCGCGGACGCGGCTTGCGCAAAAGGGCGAGGTCATTGCGGCGCTCGCGCCCGCGAACGCCGCCATCATCTGGCTCGGTTCGACCATTCATGGCGGCGGCATGAACGCGAGCGGCGCGATCCGGCGAGGGCTCGCCTTCAGCTACAGCCTGGGCTGGCTCGCCCAAGCCGAGAAGTTGTTGCTCTCCACCCCGCCAGATGTCGCGCGCCGGCTGCCCGAGCCGGTGCAGCGGCTGATCGGCTATCAACTGCATAAACCCAATCTCGGCTGGATCGAGGAGCAGGACCCGATCCGCTGGCTCAATGGCGAGGTGCGCGATCTTGCGCCGGCGGACGACAATCTGACCGAAGCGCAGCAGGCGCTCATTCGCTGGCGTCTCGCGGCGCAGGAGGCGGCGGCATGAATGACAATCCTCGCCCCGGCGCAGCCTCGCTCGACGCCTTGGTCGACGCGCTCGTCGCGGCCGCGGAAGCTTCTGACATCGAGCGCATGGACGAGCTGCTCGACCTGCTGCGCTTGCGGGCCGATTACGAGGCGCTCGTGGAAGATCTCATGTCGTCCGTCGACGCCAGCGACCACGGCCGCACCGACGATCTGCTCGAAAGACTAAGAGCGCTGCCGACGATCGAGCAGTTCGCGACGATGCGGCTGATCACGAACTGACGCCCAATATGGGTTAGGCGTCGTCGTCATCGACCGCCTTGATGAGGTCGAGCACCCGGCGACGCAGCTTTGGGCTTCTAATCGCGGCGTAGGTGCGAACAAGATCGTGCGCGCCGGGCGTGATCAGCGCTGAAGCGAAGTCATCGCGCGCGGACGCTCTGTCGGCCTTGCCGTTCAGCCCCTCGAAAAACATGGCCACGGGCAGCTCGAGAGCTCGCGCGATGGCAAAAAGTCGGCTCGCGGCGATACGGTTTACGCCTCGCTCGTATTTCTGCACCTGCTGGAAGGTGATGCCGAGCAGATCGGCGAGGCGTTCCTGGCTCATGCCGATCTCGAGCCGGCGCGCCTTGACCCGTTCGCCAATCCTCTTGTCGATCGCGTTGGCTGACCGTTCGTCGCTCACGCCCATCTCCCGCCCCAGCGTCAGAGTCCGCAATCGTGAGGCCGGGCCCCCTCCTCTGCAAGCAGAGGTCTCATGTCGGGCGACGGCTGGCCCCTGGCCGAGCGTTTAGCGCTAGCTGCCAGCGGCAGGCGCTCTGGCCGCAAATCCGGGCGACGGTTCGATCAGCGCCGTCTGGGCTCCAGGGCCTGCGAATTTGCTGGGGCGCGGCTGGCGTTCCCCAACCAGAGCGTGTAGCCTCAAAAGGCCGGTGGGTAAAATGCCGATCGGCCATGCGGGGGAGCCGCAGATGGCGCTGGAGCCAAGGTCACGCCGGCTCGAGCGAGAGGCGGGGCGGTGGCTTGCGCGTCTCGCCAGCGAAGAGGTCACGGGCGCCGACCACGCCGAGTGCGACGCTTGGCTGGCGCTCAGTCCCGATCACAGACGCGCCTTTGAGCAGAGCCTTGAGCGTTTGCGCCGGGTCGAGGCGCTTGGCGCGCGTTTGCCCGTCCATATCGAAGCGCGCCGTCGCAATCGGCGCGCGCTCACGGCGGGCGCGCTCGCGGCGGGACTTCTCGCGGCGGTTCTTGTCGCGCCCGGCTGGCTTGAGCGCAGACCGCACGAGACCGCGATCGGTGAGGCGCGCGAGGTCGCCCTCGCCGACGGCAGCGGGGCCCATCTCAACACCAACACCCGCCTTGCGCCCCGCTACAGCGCCACCGAACGGCTGGTGCGGCTCGAGCGCGGCGAAGCCTATTTCGACGTTCTCCGCGATCTCGATCGTCCGTTCGTGGTGGAGACCGGCCGATATCGCGTACGGACGGTGGGCGCCCGTTTCCTCGTCCGCAGCGACGAGAGCGGCGTCTTTGTCACCGTGCTCGACGGCGTTGTGACATTCGCAGCAGCAGAGCGGATCGGCGCCAACGCCAGCGGCGGCGATATTGCGACGGTCGGCGAAGGCGAGCGGCTCTCGCTCAAGCCCGCCGCTTTCACGCGCACGGCCCTAACCGCTGCGCAGCTCGATCGCGCCACATCCTGGCGTGAGGGCGAACTCATCTTCGAGCGCGAGCCCCTGGCCGACGTCGCCGCTGAACTCTCACGCTATACCGGGCTCCGCTTTGTCATGGACGCGGACGCAGGCGCGCTCCCAGTGGTGGGCATGATCCGCACCGATGACCCAGATGGCGCGGTGCAGGCGCTGCGCACGACACTCTCCGAGGGCTTCGAGGAGGTCACGGTCGAGCAGCGCGGCGAGGTCGTGCACATCCGCCGGAGCGATAACGCTCCTAGATGAGCGAGATGCGCCCGCATTCTTGAAAATACTCACTCATGCGAAGCTGGTGGCCCATCGAATCGACGAAGAAAGGCGGTCCTTTTGCTCGCCCTTGCTGCTCGTCGCGGCGAGGCGCACCGGGACCAGGCGTCGCGCTCCATGGACCCGAGAAACGATTTCAGTTCGGCGTCATGGCATTCTCCCGCAGCAGCCGCCACCTTGCATATTGCGCGGCTTTCGCCGGATCTGGATCCTCAAAGGATCGCAGCCAGAAGTTCATCCAATCGAGATTCCGCGAATAAATCGCCAGTCTGTGCGCGGGCTGCCACTTGATATGATATTCGTCTGGTAGGACATGCATTTCGACGGGCCGACCAGCCTGTCTGAGCGCGTCGAACGGATGCAGCGCGCTTATCAATTCACGGTCCGGGACATTCAGCAACAATGGCGCGCGAACCCGACTTGCGTTTTCCGTGATCGAGATCGCTCGCCAACGTTCATCTGAACGCCAATCAAGCTCCCAATCGACGAAGTGGTCGCGCCAAGACGGACCATACAGAAAGGCACTCGCGGGCCCCATCTCCGTACCGCTCGCAATTGCCGCGGCGATATTTGGTGCGTTGAACAGCGCGAACATCACGGCCTCCGCGCCATAGCTGAGTCCAGTGATGCCAACTCGATGTGGATCGATGAGGCCCATGGAGTCGAGCTGAGAGACCGCAGCACTGATCGTCTCTTGTACAGAACGCTTCCCGGCGTCGCCGGGACCACGATCTCCTGACGGCAGGTCGAGGCAGAGTACCGCAAAACCTTGGGCTGCAAATGGATAAATGGGGTACTCGTCCCCCACTCCACCGCGGAGATATCCGTAACAACGGTAGGTCACGATGATGAGCGGCAACCGGGCCTGAGAACGCCGGTCCGGTGGCATCACGAGATAGCCGTAAGCCGAGGAGGACGCGGTTCGAAACTCAAGGCGCCGGGGAGGAGGGCCAAGGTCGAATTCTTGAAAGCTGGGATTGGGATCGAAGAGCGTCCTCGACGCGCCCGTTTCGATGTCCACTGAAACAACGCGCCTAGGATCAGTGACAGACTCGATGAGACAGATGAGCTGCGAAGGCCCAGTGTCGCAATCCCAGTAGTATGGTCGACTTCCTTGATTTGGTAGCTCTACGATAAGCCGCGGCTCCGTCCCCTGACGAGGTCGCCACGAGTACAATTGCAGGTCCGGACGCCTCCAACGCGCAAAGATGACTTCGTCGCCATCAGTCCACCAGACATCGGTCGCCGAAGCGCAAGCCGCTGCTTGGCATTGAATGACGGCAGGTTCGTTGTGAAACTGAACCGTAAGCGTGGCTGATTGCGAGGGCACAGCCGGAGGCGTCACGCGCGCGACAGCGCCGGAAGCGCCGGTTGCATGGCGGGGACTGGCCTGCTCTGAGAGCCTTTGAAACTCGGCGCGCTCCTCGGTTGTCGCCTCTCGTTCCTCTCCGTTCTCCAAGAAATGGACCCAAGTTTGTCTTCGTTCTGCGGCGCGCAGAACGGGGCGAACCGGCCTCTGACTGTAAGTGGGCCAAAACCTTTCGTCGAACAGGAAGCCCCGCCGGCCTTCGTGCGCCAACGCCGCTTCGCGTTCCGCGAGACTCGGTTCAACCTCAAACAATATCGACCTACCATCAGCAGCCAGCATGAGATTTCTGACGTCGCCAATCACGTTGCTCAGCTGCTCCGATCGGCGCCCGTCGCGCCGGCTACGCCAAATCTGGGTCTGTCCCGAATTTCTTCGAAGGTAGAAGAGCCATTCGCTGTCGTACGACCATATGGGTGGCGTGGTGATAATCGTTCCGTTCCGCCGACCCTCGACGCCGATTTCCATGAATCGAACGTCGCCGCCATCTGCGATTCTGTGCGCCCCGCCGCCCGCGGTGGAAACAACGTACCAGGCTTGATCGTAAGCGTTCGCGACGGGATCTGCTTGCCGCACCATGAACGTTGCCCATCGACCATCGGGAGAAACCGCCAAGCCATCGAGATCGCGGAGCGTCACCAAATCTAGTAGCGAAAGCGGACGCGCTTGCGCCATGGAGGAAAAGGCAAGCCACAGACTTGTCAGAGTCAGCGTCAGAGCATGTGTGAGAATCCTTGCCATGCAGCGTCACCAAGTCTTGGCAATGCTGAGGACGACCAGTCGCCCTAGCGGATTAGCGTTTGCTGGGTCGAAGCCAGGAGATAATCCGAGCGTGGCCGCGGGCTGCACGAAAGGGGGATCTTCATCAAATAAATTCTGAATCGTCAGATTCAATCTGAGACTTCTATCAGATGAACCCCAAAGGTAGTTGGTCGTCCAGTCGACGGTGGTCCAGGCGTCCACGGTGTGCGGACCGCCTGCAGCCAGCGTTGCCAACGGATTGGAGTACTCGTCAACATAGCGAACGAAAAAGGTTGTATCGAACCGTTCGGTCTCCAAGCCGAAGTACACGTGGCCTCTCAAATCCGCCGGCCGTTGCACGGTGTCCACGACGGAAACAACCGGCGAATTTGCTGACGCCTGCTCGTCAAAAGCAAAAATTCTTGTTGCACCCGCGCCGACCGCGAGGTCGCCGAACGGTGTTTGAAAGCGGTCGCTGATAGTGAAATCCATCCCGTCTTGCTCGGACGATGCGAGGTTACGTGTTCGTGTCTCGAGCACCCAGAGATTTGGCATACGCGCAAACAATTGCGCTGCGGCGTCGGGAGCCAGAAGATTAATGCCCGTATTATTAAAGCCGATGTGCGCGGAATCGAGTAGAGCTTGGACGTCCTCCACCGCGCCTGGCTGGCTAATCACCTCGGGCCAGGCGCTAGGGTTTGCCCGCGCCGGCACAGTGCTTACAGTGCCGATCCTGTCGACGTAGTCGATGTTGTAGTAAGTCGCGCTCGCGCGAAACGTAGGTCGCCACCGGGGACGATAATCAAAGCCAAACGTGTAGGTCTGCGCCGTTTCGGCGTTGAGGTCGTCTGACGGTCCTGCCAACTGAATGACCGTTGAACTCGCGCCGCCAATCAACTGGTTCGCAAGAAGGCCGATCTGAACTGAACTCGGATCGAGCTGCGTCAGCGCAGGCGCGCGAAACGACTCGCCATAGGTGGCCCGGAGGTTGATGGACGGCGTTGGCATCCACGACAAACCCAGCTTTGGACTGACCCTCGATCCAAAGTCCTGATCCAACCTGGGTTCGCTCGTATCATCATAGGTCGTGTAGCGTGCAGCGAGGCTAATTTCGACTCGGTGTGCGAAGGGCAGCCCATCTTCCGGCGCGACAGGCATCGCCAACAATTCCGCGAATGCCGCAAATGTATCTCGTCCAAGCTCGCGTCCGCTCAATGTGCTTCCAAAAGCGTCCCGAGAAGACTCATAGCTCTCTTGCAGATACTCGACCCCAGCAGCGAACCGCAGGTCCTCGATCGGAAGATCGCCACTCGCCATCAACGTCGTTTGCAAGGCCGCGTAGTTTGTGTCGAATACTTGCCCCGGCAGAGATTGGGTCGCGCCGAAGAACGTATCGACGTCGACGCCGGAATACGTTGTCAGCAGCGCGACATCGATGTCCGCAGAGACTTCATAGGTCAATGCAGCATTGGCGAAGTATTGATTAGTGTCGCTCCAGTTGGCGTTTGCCGCCCCCGTTGTAACGCTCGTCACGCTCCTCAACTTTACGTCTTTGATTGAATATCCGAGGTCTCCCGAAACGCGCCAACGGTCATTCAGATTCTGCGATGCCGTGATGAACGCCCTGTGAGCTGTGTGGTCGGGCGTCAAATTGCCCTGCCCGTTGACCAGTGTCTCGAACGTGTAGGAGCGGTCTTCAGCGGCGAGCGCTGACGCGGAGGCAAAGCTATAGGACGCTAAGGCATGACCATCGCTCCAGGTGCGCCCGAGAGCCTGGGAAAACTCGCCCTGACGCAGACCGCCTTCCGTCACGGCGCCATAACTGAAGCGGGTTTCGCCGCCGTCGAAATCATCTCTGAGCACAAAATTGACCACGCCCCCGATCGCGTCAGAACCATAGATGGCCGACGCGCCATCGCTTAGAACCTCCACGCGAGAAATCGCCACCAATGGAATGGCGCTGACGTCAGCTGCCTGACCACCACTTGAAAGAGCCATCCGCCGCCCATTTACGAGAGTGAGCGTGGTGCCGACTCCGAGACCCCGCAATGTAGGTGTTGTCACCGCTTCTCGGTTGAAGTTCGACGACGATCCAGACGTCGGCGCATACTCAGTTCGCGTGCCTAAGTTCTGAGGCAGCCTTTCCATGAACTGTTCGGTCGTGGTGGCGCCGGTGCGACGAACATCCTCCACCGTAAACACATCCACGGGTGCAAAACTCGGCTGCACGCCGCGAATATTTGTACCGACAACGATGATCGGGTCTTCTTCCTCCACGACCTCGTTCCCCGGCGAGACTCGCCGGACATCGGTGAGCTGTGTGGGCGATGAAGCGTCAGCCCGCGGATCGGTCGCCGCGATCACCATGAGCGAGCCGCGCGGCGTGCGCCTCGCGACTAGTCCTGAACCGGCCAACAGCCGTTCCAGCGCAGCTTCCGAGGTATAATCCCCGTGCAATGCCGGCGCGTGCAGGTCCGCTACGATCTCTTCGGAGAAGACGATCTGTTCGCCGGTCGCCTGAGCGTACGCTCGCAAGGCCGCAGACAGCGGCTGCGCCGGAATATTGAGCGTGTACTGGCGCTCCTGGGCGTGCGCGTGGTCGATTGCGATCGGCGCGGCCAACAGAATGCCGGCGAGCGCAGTGTGCTTCAGCCAGCCGAGGCTTCTTGTCTTCCCCATTGCACCTCTCCCCGGAGAGCCGGCTTTGCTTCCACTCCAGCTCTTCCCGGGAGAGCATGACGCGCCAGGTTCAGAAATCCTCCATATGCCAGGGCGCATTCTTCAGATTGCGCGCTCGCGAAGCTCTATGTCGCCGTTCTCTCGAGTCACGGCTTCGACAGGCAAATAGGACGTCACCAGATCGACGAAGTCGGCGACATCGCCCGTGTTTACCACTCCGCTCAGTCGCATCTCGCCTACGTCCTCATCGGCAATGACGATGCGCCGGTCGCTATAGCGTGCAACGCGTTCGGCGACGCTTGCGAGGCTTTCGTCAGCGAAGTCGATCTGTCCTCGCTCCCACGCCACGGCGCGAGTGACATTGGCGGGCGCGACCACCGGCGCTGCCGCGTTCTTCGCCACCAATTGCTGGCCCGCCTCGAGCGTGTATTCTCGCGAGAGGGATCTCCGCGCATTGACGCCGCTCCTGGGCGCGTGCTCCACGACGCGCACTCTTCCCTCGATCAACGTGACGCGCAGGTCCTCCCCCAACAAGTCCACGTTAAAGGCTGTGCCCACGGCGATGACGGTCTGAGCGCCGGCCCTCACCGAGAACGGCCGCATCGGATCATGCGCCACATCAAAGCGCGCCTGGCCGCGGCGCAGTTCGAGCTGGCGCGCGCTGTCCGTGTAGCGCACGCGCAGGTCGGTGCCGCTGTCGAGCGAAATCCGGGATCCATCGGTCAGCACCACCGAACGCCGCTCGCCAAGTTCTGTGGCAAAGCGCTGCGGCTGCGTCTCGTACCAGAACATGCCGCCAAGGCCGCCGGCGCCGAGGGCCAAAAGCAGGATCGCCGCGGCGGCCAGTCGCCGCCACGTGGGCTGCCTTAGCTGCCAGCGCCTCGACGCTTTCTCTGCACGAGCCAACGCCGCGCGGCGGCGCGCAACCAGTGCGGGCGAGTTGGCCTGCTCTCCGAGCAGCGTCCAGGGAGCCTCCACCTGGCGCCAAGCGTCGAGGTGGCTCTCATCGGCGGCAAGCCAGCCCTCAAACTCGGGCGAGCTCTCAACGCCCGCATCGGCGAGCCGAATGCGCCAAGCAGCCGCTTCGGCGAGCGGTCGTTGCGCTTCGGGCGTGGGGCCTGCCCGTTCGCTCATTTGTCAGAGCACCGTTTGGCGAGGTGAAGCATGGCGCGCATCAGATGCTTTTCCACCGTTGAAACTGCAATTCCGAACAATTGGGCGATGTCGCGCTGCTTCATGTGCTCCATCCGTGCGAGGATGAAAATGTCGCGTGTGCGCTCGCCGAGTTCATCGAGCGCGGATAACGCCCTGGCCAGCTCCTCTCGCCCGAGTAAGACGCGCTCGGGCGCGCGTTCCTCCACCAGATCGGCGATCTGTTCAGCCGCGGCCTCGTCTTCGGAGATAGAAAGGCGCTTTCCGCGAACGGCCCCGCGCCGGGCCCGGTCGGTCAACAGGTTGGCCGCGACCTTGAATACGAAGGCCTCTGCGTTCTCAAGGCGGCCGGCCTCCGACGACGCAAGCAACCGCACGAAGGTTTCCTGGGTGAGATCCTCGGCATCCTCGCGACTGCCTGTGCGGCGCAAGAAAAAGCTCATGAGTGGGCCGCGATAGCGCGCGTCGAGGATGGCGAGCAGACCCTCGCGCCCCTTCGCCGCTTCTTGGCCCATCGTCTTCCTACCTCCATCCAAGAGGATAGAGAGAACAGCGCCCTCAAGCCATTGAATTGAGGCTCGGAAGCAGCAATGCACGATTTCGCTCACGACCGTTACGGATTCCGCGGCGCAATGCGTCTTACTCACTCTTAAGGCGCAAACGGCGGCAAGAGCGAGGATTTGATGTGCCGCGAAGTCGTGCATGTCCGCCGCCGCGGCAGCGGACGCTGAAGCGTACGACAAGCCTCGGCGCTTATTTCTTGTAAAATATTCACCCAAGCGAAGGTGGCGCGCCGTCGAAATGACGAAGAGCGGCCTGACCTAGCGCTCCAATCCTGCCTTTGCCGCGGCAGGAGGCGCACAGCGATGATACCTGTTCTCGAATGCGCGCCCAACGCTACGCGTGGCCGCCCGCTTGCGCTGTCGCCACTCTCCGCTGCCCCAGCGACGCCAGACGCAGGCGCCGACGCAACTCCCGGCGAAGTCAAACGCGGCACGGCGAGGGCTGGGCGCGCATCAGAGATAACGCCTGCGATTCAGCTCACCTTCCCAGGCGTATGGGACCCCTGCGTTGCCTCCCAGCGGCCCGGCCTTACCACTTACAAAGCACGCCGCCTTGACAATGCGAGTGTTACATGACCGAGCGGCTCTATCTTGCCGAAGATGTTTATGTGTGCGTGACCGAGGGCCACGGTGTCTTTCTCGACTTGAAGCAGGACAAGTACAGCGCCGTGATGTTTGTCGGCGCTCCTGCCGCCTCTGGGGGCGACGACGCCGCAGACTACGACAGCGCATCCGCTCTCGCCGAGAAGCTCGCGCAACAAAGCAAAGCGTTGCTCGCGGCGGGGCTGCTCACCACCGACAAGGCCAAAGGTAAATCAATCGAAGCAACTCCGATTGAGCGCCCCCACGGGCACATTTTCGGGCTTGATGATCAGCGGGCCTTTGGCCTCACTGGACCTGCGGCCGCAGAACTCGAGATCACTTTGCGTGACCTCTGGGACTTCTTTGCGGCATCATGGAAGGCGTCTCGCGAACTCAAGACCAAGCACATCTCGCAAGTTGTGGAACGGGCTCGTCGGCGCAAACGAGCTGCCCGCGATCCGGACACAGACATCGAACAGCTGCGCAGGCGCACTGCAATCTACCGGCGCCTTAGGCCTTGGTATCCGCGCAAATACCTCTGCCTCTATGACTCGTTAGCGCTCGTGGAGTTTCTGGCGAGACGCAAAGTCTATCCAGTATGGGTGTTCGCGGTGCAGGCCCAGCCCTTTGGCGCGCACTGTTGGGTGCAGCATGAAGGGCTGCTGCTGAACGAAGGCACTGAATACGCGGGGCAGTTCACACCCATAATGTCCATTTGAACGAGAGAGACACGATGGACCGTTTTGTCGCGATGATATGGAATCCGGAGGATCAGTCGCGGCATCTGCAGGTTGCCGCATGGAGCCAGGCGCTGCAGTATCAGTCGCCACGTTGGAATCGTGTGCTAGACTTGCCTGGACTCCGCGTTTTCTCCTTTGAGCATCGCGACAACGGTCCAGTAGTGACGCGCTGGTCCAATGGCGAGGGTGTAGTCCTCGGCGTGCTGTTTCGACGAGGCCGCGAAACAGAAGGACGCGTCAGAACCCTCGAACACGCCGATAGCGAACGCGTGAGCGCCACCAACGGCGATCTGCTGGCAAAGGCATACTGGGGGAACTACGTGGCCATCTGGCACAACCCCAGTACGGAATCCGTAATGGTATTGCGTGATCCGTGTGGCGCGACGCCGTGCTATACCCGCCACATCGACGGCATCACCCTTGCCTTCGCGGATATAGAGGATGTCACCGTCTTCCGAGGCTTACGCTTCAGCGTCGACTGGAACTACCTGCAAGCGTTCATCCTGTTCAACTACTTCGTCACCAGGCACACTGGCCTGGCAGAAGCGAAGGAACTGCTAGGCGGACAGCGTTTGGAGCTGCGACGAAGCGGCGAGCCCCTGCTTTCATGGGCGTGGAACGGCGCAGCGATCGCCGCAGCGGCCGAGCCGCGAAGCTTTGAGGATGCCAGTGCGGAACTGCGGGCAACTGCAGAATCGTGCTTCTCCGCCTGGGGCAGCGAGTATCGGAGCATAATTGTATCGCTCTCCGGGGGCCTTGACTCGTCAATTCTGGTCAATCTGCTTCAGCGAGAAGGCAGCGCCGACATTTGCGCACAACACTGGCTCTTCGGCGGGTACGAGCAATACGAATCCGTGATGGCGCGTTCGGCCGCGGCGTATGCCGGCGTCACACTTTTTGAAAGCCCTATGGATCCCGCAAAGGATGACGCCCGACGCATCCTGAGCATGCGACGCCGCGCGCGCCCGAAACTGCAGACCCGCGCAGTGCTCATCGATGATGTTTCAAGAGAACTCGCCGACAGCATAGGCGCCGATTGCTTCATGACCGGTCAGGGCGGAGACAGTGTCTTCCTTCAATATGGCGGCGCGCAACGCATCCTTGCAGACTATGTTCGCCTGCGAGGATTGGGGCCAGACGTCACGCGCATCGCCTATACCACCGCGATGTTGCAACGCTCTTCTGTCTGGCATGTGTTACGAGACGTGCTCGTGCAGCCGAGATGGCGACCACTGGAGTATGTCTATGATCCCGACCGCAACCGGCACACTCCCCTAACCTCGACCGCCATAGACGCAATCTCCGACGATTACAAATACCACCCATGGTATGAAGAAGCCAAGCGCTTGCCACCATGTAAAGCGGACCAGCTCACCAGCATAGTAGCGCTATACAACTACCATTCGGACTACGGTCGCGGCATCGATCGCGATGTGATCCTTCCTTACTTCTCGCAGCCGATCGTTGAACTCGTTCTACGTACGCCAACGTTTCTGTTGGCCCATAACGGCATCGACCGCGCGCTCGAGAGACATGCGTTCTCCGATCTCATACCTCAGGCGATCGCGAGGCGGACGGGAAAAGGAGGCATCAGCCATTACGTGCGCGATGTCTGGCGACGCAACCAAAACTTCTATCGCGAACTCATCCTTGATGGCGAGTTGATGAAGCAAGGTTGGCTGCAACGACAGAAGATCGAACGCATGCTAAGCGCTGAGTACGCCGCCGACGGCCGTGGGGGCACCTTCGTTGGACTCCTCGCCGTCGCTGAAGCCTGGCTCAAGTCGTGGCGCTCAATGACGCCGCCGCCCACAACAGAGGCTGCTCAAAATATATTCACTTAACATCTGGGGCGGCGAGAGTGGCGATGTTGTAAAGGCTTGATGTCGCGATTTTGCGACGTGCAACTAGAGAGCAAAGCCATGATCGACCTCGGCACGATCTCCGAAGAAACCCTGGGCGTCCCCGCCGGCCAAATCGACGAAGCGCCGGAAGATCCGCGTCTCTTCGCGTAACAAGACGCGTGCCGACCTCGTCGGCGAGCGTCTTGCGGGATATGCGGAACCCGGGCCGCATATCCCCTCTGCTCGTTCTAGCCCTCATCGCGCGCCATGGCCTTGATCGGTCGCGACTTGATGCACGTGGCGACGCGCTTCAGCTGAACTCAGAGGCCGTATCAATGCGCGCAACCCTCGCCATCGTTCGTACTGAAGCGTTTTTGCAGGGTCATCGTCTTCAACGTCTCTGAGCCAAAAGTTCAACCAGTCGATATTCCGTTCGTAGATGGCCAATCGGTGGCGCGGCTGCCATTTCACGTGATACTCGTTAGGGAAAACATACATCTCGACCGCACGTGACGCGTCCTCCAGAGCAGTCACCGGGGCAACTGCAGAGACCATCTCGTGGTCGGAGATATGTAGTAGAAGGGGTGCCGTAACTCGGTCCGCATTCGGCGTCACCGCCAGAGCTCGCCACCGGTCCGGAGTTGCGTCTGGCGCTCCCAAACCGCGTGCGCGAAAAGATCTTCGGGCGGCGGGACCGTACAAGTAATAGTCCGTCGGTTCATATCCAACACCGCTTGCGATCGCGACGCTAAGGCGCGGCATATTAAACAAAGCAAACTGAACAATTTCCGCACCAAAGCTTAGTCCCGTCACCGCTACCCGATCTGGGTCTATTCGGCCGGTCGCGGCAAGCACGTCCACGGCGGCGTCAAGACATTCCTGAACCCAGCGTTTTTCCGGTTCGCCAGGTCCGCGAGCCCACCTGACATAGCTCTGAGCATCCTGTCGAGCTTGCCGCTCTTCATCGCCGAGCGGCGCATTAAAGCACAACACCGCAAAGCCCTGTGCCGCTAGCGCATAGATCGGGTACTCGTCCCCCGTGCCCCCCCTCAAGAACCCTTCGCAGCGATAAGTCACGACTACCAAGGGTAACCGCTCATCTTGATCGCTTTCCGGTGGGTAGACGACATACCCGTCCGCTCCCACGCCAGCGCGTGTCGTGAACTCGATACGCTGAGGACGTGCGCCGAGGTCGAACTCGCGCCACTCAGGATTAGCGTCAAACAATGTGGCTATTTCGCCTGTGTCCAAATCCACTGCAACGAGTCGACGGGGCACATCTGACTCTTCAAAAAGGCAGATCAATCTATCGTCCGCTACAGAACAACGCCACTCGACCGTGGCGGAGGGGACAAGCTTTCCGTCCGTCCGCATGATGAAACGCGGAGCGCGGTCGCCGGGGCGCCACGAATAGAGAGCGGTGCTGGAATAGTACTCGCCCTCTCGGCGAGCAAATACCAACTCACGGTCGTCGCGCCACCACAGGCCAGGCAAGCTTCGCCCTGTGCACGCAGCATGCTCACACACAACAACGTCGCCGCCGCCCAGCTGCGCGACCAGCGTCAGCGGCGGCATGAAGCCTTGTTGCTCCGGGTCGCGCGCCTCGGTCCAGGCGAGTGAACCTCCCGCAGACGTCGCAGCTTCGCCGCGCACCGTTGGGCGATTGAGCGGCCGCGCGCCAGCTTGGCCGCGCATAAACGCATCCGCCTCTCGGCTTGTGGCGGATCGCTCTCGCCTCGTCACCAAGTCATAGACGCGAATTCGCCCAGCGCTAACCTGACTTGGCGAACGCTCTGGCGCTCCCCCGCCCAGCCTCACATCATGAGGGAAAACTGGATGCGGACTTCGTGCAGGGAAAAACCTCGCATCATAAAGCAGCCCACTCAAACCTTCTTCAAGCAAGGCGGCCCGTCGGTGCGCCGCACTGGGCTCCGTCTCAAAAATCAAGCGATTGCCGTCGGCACTGTACGCGAGCGCGCGCACACTCGCATCACCACGAGTCAATTGCTCAGTGCGACCATCTCTGGCGCTCCGCCAAATTTGCACAACGCCGTCGTGATCTCGCAGGTACGCAATCCACTCGCTATTTGGCGACCAGACAGGCGGCGTCGGATAGATAGCCCCGTTCACCCGACCCTGAAAGTGTCCCAATATTGGGGGCCCAGCGTCGGCGAGTCGCTGCGTCGCAGATCCGCCCGCCGTACTAACGATGTGCCATTCTGCGTTGTAACGATTGGCGTTCGGCTGCGCCTGCCGCAACTGGAAAGCCGCCCACTCTCCGTTTGGAGACACGCTGAGAGCCTCAATGTCGCGCAGGGTCGCAATATCAAGCGCGGCCACCCGCCGCCCCTCCTGCGCCGCAGCGACGCGTGGGACAAACAACGCGATGAACAACAGGCAAATCCACCATCGCGCGCGGCGGCGATGCGCGCTTACCATGTTTGTGCCACGCCAAACACCACGAACCTTCCGAGGGGATCAGCGTTCGCGGGATCAAAGCCCGCGGTATTGTTCAAACCGACGGCGGCATTGTTGCCCACGAAAGGTGGGTCTTCATCAAAAAGATTCTGCACGCTTAGCGAGAACCTCGTCCCCTCTCGGACGCGATATGACAATGTCCAGTCAACAGTTGTCCAACTCTCCACCTCATCCGCGCCCGTCGGCCGAGGATTCACGTAGTCGTCGACATAGTTGAGATTGAGCGTGCTGTCCCAGCGCTCGCGCGTAAGCGTGCCGAAAAGCCGTGCCCGAAGGCTCACCGGACGACCAGGTGTATCAACGACCGAGTTGACGGGAGAGCCGGCGGCGTCCTGCTGATCGTACGCAAGGATCTGCGTCAGCTGTCCGCCGAGCGCGATCGTACCTATATCGAAGTCAAAACTGTCGCTGAATGCGACATCAATTCCCTCTAGCCTTGAGACCGCCAAGTTTCTGTAGCGCGCATCTGATATCCAGAGATTGGGAAGGGCAAAGAGCGCCAACGATGCGGCGTGAGGGTCAGAAAGGTCGATCCCAGTGTTATTGAACGCGTTTGTCGTAGTTCGAAGAAACTCCTCGAGTTGCGCCGCCGATAACGGTCGATACACCGCCTCAGGTGCGGCGGCCGGGTCCACCTGCCCAGCGGCGACATTGGCTTGGCCGATACGATCGTGATAGTCGATATTGAAGTAGGTTGCGGTCGCCCGAAAATCCCCGCGATGCGAACGATAATCAGCGCCGATTGTGTAAGTTTCGGCGGTTTCTGGCTCGAGATCTGGCGCTGGGCTGGCGAGTAACTGAATGACGGGTGACACCACGCCGCCTATCGAAAACACGCCTTGGACGATGTTCGTCCGCGCTGTTCCGGGATCCAGTTGTGATAACGACGGCGCGCGGAACGACTCACCGTAGGTTGCCCGGAGGGCGACTGAGTCCGTCAGTCTCCAATGCACACCGACTTTGGGGCTAATGCTGTCGCCGAAATCGCGGCCCAATGTGGGTGAACTTGTATCCTCGTAGTTCGTGTATCGAGCCGCTAGACTGAGTTCGAGAGATTCGACGAGGCTAAGGCCACGCCCTTCCCCGACAATAGGGACGTACAACTCGCCGAAGGCGTAGGTCGTCCGCCTCCCCAGCTCTCGGTCGCTGAGCGCAGTGGCGCTGTCAAAAACTGTAGTTGATAGATATGACTCGTCTTGAAAGCCGCCGCCCGCAGAGAAACGTACGTCACCGCCGGGCAACGCCAGCAGCGTTCCGTCGAGCATCAGCGTAGCTTCGAGAGATTGGTGGTTTTTGTCCAGAATCCTGATCGTTGGCGCCGGCGCGAGAAACCCCCTCGTTGACTGAAGCGTGTCCGTGTCAACGTTCGCATAGGATACGATGAATGATCCGGTTATCGAATCGTCAAACTGGTATTCGGCCTCCACATTTGCAAACGCCTGCTCGGTTTCGTTGTCGATTAGGAAAGTGAACCTGCTTGCGGGCGACGCAGCCGTCTGATTGGTGCCGAAGAGTTTTGACTCCCTCACGGAGAACGCCAGGTCTGCGCTGATGCGCGTCCGCTCGCCAAGTTCCTGCGAGAGTGTCGCCAGCCCGCTATAGCGTTGATCTACAGGCGTCAAATATGCCGGCCCTGCCGGGGCAGCATAATCACGATCCTCACTTTCGAGTGGAGACGCCGATGATGCGTCTACGGAAATGAGACCATTCCCGGAGTTCCACTGCCGGCCAACGGTCTGCGAAAAATTGCCCTGGCGCATCCCGCCATTCGTCGCCCCGCCATAGGTTAGGCGCGTCTCCGCTCCGTCAAAATCGTCGCGCAGTACAAAGTTGACTACGCCGCCGACTGCATCGGACCCATATATGGCCGATGCCCCATCAGTCAGAACCTCGACGCGAGCTACTGCGCTCACGGGGATTAGCGAGACATCGGAGGTTTGGCCGTTTGAACTCATCCCAAGACGGCGGCCGTTCAGTAGAGTGAGTGTGGTCCCCACGCCCAAGCCACGAAGATCGACGGCGTTCACGGCCTCTCGGTTCTGCGAGGTGGCAAGCGGAGTATTCTGCGATCGTCCCCCAAAGTTCTGGGGCAGTTTACGGATGAACTGCTCGGTCGTGGTAGCGCCTGTCCGCGCAATTTCCTCGGCTGTATAAATGTCGACCGGAGATGAAGACGGATAGATGCCACGAATGTTGGTGCCCAGTACGACAATTGGTTCGTCTTCATCCTGCCCCCCGTCACTTTGCCGGTCCGCTTCCGCCGGACTGGCGAGCCGAAAGACCTCGTCCCCCGCGCTTCGGCGTTGATCGACGTCACGAGCCGACGAGGTTCGGCGCAAGCGCACGGCGCCGTTCTCGAAACGCCCGTTATATCCTGTGCCTTGCAGCAGTTGCGAAAGAGCCTGCTCAGGTCGCATTGGGCCATGGACGGGATTTGACCTCGCTGAACTTGAAGGCTCCTCAGTCATGACGAGCTGAACGCCGGCCTGACGCGCGTACGCCACGAGCGCGGACCCCACCGGCTGCGCCGGAATGTCGAACTCGACGGTTTCGCGTTGCGCTTGCGCGCTCGCCGGCGTTGATATCGCGATTGGAGAAACGCCGGCGAGCAACGCCACAAGCGTCGCCGCGGCGCGCCGTGATGCGACGCCCCGTTTCTTTACCGAACCCGGTCCTTTGCCCATCGAAACGCCCTCCCCTGTGCGCGGGCGATCGGACAATCGCACGTGACAATACGGTGACGCTCGACAGGACGGGTTGGGTAGGTGTGCCTGCGTTCGAATCGAAGGTCGACGCTTCTCAAGGCGTCTTGGAATCGGCCGGCCTAGATCGAGACGCTGCTTGGAAGCCCTTCGACGATCCCCTCAGGCAGCTCAACCGTTGCACGCTTGAGAGCTCTGGAGACGGCGCGGGATTCAAACAGCCAGTCCGGCGGACTTCGCGCTCGCAATCCGAGACATACAGATGCGGCTTGCCGAACCTATTCTTCGGAAGGCATTGGCTTCAGACTGGCTGGCGTTGAAGGGCGGCTATCCGCTCGGCCCCAATTCCTGTTCGCCACTTTAGGGCGGGGTCCTGCTCGGGATCAGGCACGGTGAGGTTTAAGCAATATCCAAATCTCGACACTTAAGGCGTTGGCAAACCGTTCGATATTGTCGATCGAAACGTTGCGCGCGCAGCGCTCGATGTCGCCGACATATGTGCGATGAAGGCCACACTCATCGGCCAAAACCTCCTGCGTCCACCCCCGCTCCTTCCGGAGACGAATGATGTTAAGCGCCAAGGTTTGGCGGGCACTCTGCGGCCTCTTCGACACCGAACCAAAGTCTTTGACTGATGACTATCAGTCGACCGACTATGAGTGACAATAATCGACTAGTCACCCAGCAGTTCGGCGCATGACACTCCAAGCGCGATTGCCAGCTTATCCAGCGTCTTGAGTGTTATGTTTCTCTTTCTTCCCTCGATGTCAGTCACATAACTGCGACTCATACCCGCTTGGTGCGCCAACTCTTCCTGCGTCCAGCCAGTTCTTCGCCTTAGGCGCACGACCTGGCGCGAGAGGAGCGCAATTGATGAGGTTCGACCGCGGGCCACGCCGATAAGACGCCGCAATGATGACTTTGCGTCGACCGACTATAAGTGACATTATGCACGCATAGGTTCTGGGCCTCGAGTGAACTCGACCATGTTGGTTGCTCCAATCAAATGTCGGATCGCAAGACCTGCTGCAGCAAAGGAGGCCGCGGACTCCGCCAGCGCTCGTAGTGGTGGCATCATCACGCGATTGAGGGCAGCGCGCAGAATCCTTTTGGGCGCGCTCCTATGTGCTGCTTCCCAGGCAGCGGCAGTAGAATTCTCGAGAACACCACAATTCGAAATTGCTGCCGGTCCGTTATCGATTGCTCTGATCGAGTTCGCCCAACAAGGTCGCCTTCAGTTCGTCGCACCGTCACGCGCGCTCGCGCGCTTGCGTTCAAGCGAGCTGCGGGGCGCCTACAAGCCTGCGGATGCGCTCGAGATCCTCCTGCGGTGCACCGGGCTTGAAGGACGCATCGAGGGCGATGTCATCTGGCTGCGACCCCAGCCCGAAAGCTCGCGCGATGACTGCAGGATCGAAGATGGACACGGCGCGATGGTTGCGAGCACGCTTTCGCCACCCGGCCACCAGCTTTGGTTGGGTAGCGCGCGCCAGGGTTGCGAAATGTCGCGTTTCCCTCGTTGCACGATGCGCGGCAGCGTAAGCGACGCTGACGCTCCGTCGCTTGCCATTACGCCGAACAGGGCGTTTGCTGAGCGGGGAATTCTCGCCGCTGCTTCGGGCTTGGGGTGAAGTGACGACCGATTATGTATACCCGCAGGCGAAGGCGCAGAGCGCCGGCGAGAGTGCGACGTCCGAGGAGGTGCGCGAAGAAAGCAGTTTTTCGCGCTTCTTCCGCACCGAGACGCCCCGCCTCGTCAATTATCTGCGCCGCTTCGTAGCGCCCGACACGGCCGAAGAACTCGCTCAAGAGGCGTTCGCGCGCGTCTTCTCCTCACAAGGCGAAGTCCGTTCGCCGAGCGGGCTGCTCTACCAAACTGCGCGCAATCTCCTGATCGATCGAAAGCGGCGTGAACGCACCGCCGGAATAGTGTTGGAGGACGGCGCCCCAACAGAGTCGGTGCCGGACGAAACCCCCTCGCCCGAGGACCAAGTTCTATTTCGCCAGCGGCTCGAGCGCGCCGCCAAGATGATCGAACGCATGCCGCCCAAGTGCCGGCAAGTCTTCCTGATGCAAGTGATTGATGGGGCAAGCTACGCCGAGATCGCCGCGCAGATGGGAATCTCCGTCGCCACCGTGAAAATGCACTTGGTGCGCGCTTTCGAGATCTGCGCCGCTCATGCCGATTCCGAAGGGATGCAGCACGGCCGTCACGGCAAACGTGATGCGAGCAAGAAGCCATGAGCGGACCCATCTCTCCCACCGTGATCCGCGCCGCCAACGAATGGCTCGTCCGGCTGCGCGACGAGAACGTGACTGGCGACGATCACGCGGCGTTCGACGCCTGGCTCAACACAGACCCCTGTCACGGGGCAGCCTTTGCGCGCGTAACGGAGCAGGTGTCCGACATCGGCGCGCTGGGACCTGCCTTGCACGCCTATCTCTCAGAGCGGCCCGCCCGCCCGCATTCGCGCAATCGCCGCACGATCGCTAGCGTTTCCCTCGCCGCGGCCGCGCTGATCGCGATCGGCTGGTTCAGCGTCCGCACACTCTCACCGCCCGTATACGCCACAGCGATCGGCGAGCAGCGCGCCATCGAGCTTGCCGACGGTAGCACCATCGAGCTCAACACCAACTCCCGCATCGTCGTACGCTTCGAAGAAGACGTCCGCTATCTCGAGCTCACCCGGGGTGAGGCGGTGTTCGATGTCGCTCACGATCCAACGCGTCCCTTCATTGTTGAGGCCGGCGACAACCGCGTGCGCGCGGTCGGCACTCAGTTTGCGGTCCGTTTGGCCGGCGAGGAGATGAGCGTCCTCGTCACGGAGGGCGTCGTTTCGGTGGCTGGAGAAATTGAAAGCGCCGCTGTCGCGTCCGCGCGCGAGAATGCGGCGACCCGTCTCGTGGCGGGACAGCGCCTTGATGTGGCCGACGGCGCGGCGGCGGTCGCGGTGCTGCCCGTGGCGGAGATCGAACGCAATTTGACCTGGCGTTCCGGCATGCTCCAGTTCGATGGCCAGAGCCTCGCCGATGCGGTCGAGGAAGTGTCTCGCTACACCGGCGCGCGTTTCACACTGACCGATTCCGACGTGCGCGAGCTTCGTGTCTGGGCTTACTTCCGCGCGTCCGATCTCGACGGCTTTCTCACCAATCTCGAATTGAACAATCCCTCGCTCGAGATCCGCCGCGAAGCCGGGACGGTGCACATCTCGAGACGACCTGCCTGACGTCAGCCGCTGCAATGGCGCCGCCAAGCGTTCGCTCCGCCGCGCCACGTTTGGAGTGGACAACCGAGGCGCAACACAACCTCGCCTTGCAGGCGTTCTCGTTCGCCGGCGTGGCTGGGCGGAGCTCGCGCCTTGAGGACCTATAAATTAGCGCAGTTCAGCAAGACGCCGTTCACCACGATCAAGGCAGCCGCGATAAGGCTCCGTAAGCCTTGTTCTGTTACCGCTCGCGAGAGCGCCCGGCTCTGTTCAGAGACTTTCGCGTCATGGTCCGCGTCATCGCCTGCGTTTTCGAGCAGCACAATCTCTGGCTTGTCGCTCTTGCGGCGCTCATCTGCGTGTCTGCATGCGCGGGCGTGTTCTTCGTGCTCGACGGTCTGACCGGCGGTGGCAGGACACGCCGGCGCTGGCTCTTCCTTGCCGGCTTGTTGTGCGGCGGCGGCACTTGGGCGACGCACTTTGTCGCCATGCTCGGCTACGAGCCTGGCCTGCCGATCGGCTATCATCTTGGCTGGACGGTCGCTTCTGCGCTGATCGGGGTTATGGGGGCCTGGGCGGCGCTCGAGATCTTCGACCGTTTTGAGCATGGCGTCGGTCAGATTGCGGCTGGCCTCGTGCTCGGCGGCTCCATCGTCGCTCTTCACTATGTCGGCATGGCGGGCGTTCAGGCGGCCGCCTCGCAACAATGGGCGCTTGATCTTGTCATCCCATCCTTCCTGCTGTGCGCGGGCTTTGCGGTGGGTGCGCTCCACGCCTATCGCCTCGCGCCCAGGCGCTATCGGATTTTCGCAGGCGCTGGCCTTCTGCTGCTCTCGATCGTCTCGCTTCACTTTACCGCGATGGGTGCGCTCACTTTGGCGCCCGACCCGCGTCTGGCGATGCCGAGCCAAGCGCTCGACCGCAACATGTTGGGCATCACCGTCGCTTCCGGGGCGGCCGCGGCGCTCTTCATGGGCGTGCTTATGGCGCTCGCCGACAGGCGCATCACGGCGACGGAGCTCGCCTCCGCACAGCGCGCGGCGGCGATGGCGCTGCACGATGCGCTGACCGGTTTGCCGAACCGGCGCAACTTGCGCGAGACGCTCGAACGTTTCCTCGCCAATTCCCGTCCGTGCTTTGCGGTTGTGGCCGTTGACCTCGACCGCTTCAAACCCGTGAACGACCTCTATGGGCACGCCGTGGGCGACGAAGTCCTGGTCAAGGCGGCGCGCCATCTCGCTGAGGCGGCCGCGCCCGACGGCTTTGCAGCGCGCCTCGGCGGTGACGAATTCGTGCTGGTGCTGCCGTTCGAAAGCGAAGACGGCCTCATCCACCAACTCTCGAGCCTGATCGCCCAATTCGCGCATCCGCTTCGATTGGGGAAGAATGAAGTTCGCGTTGGGGCGACGTTCGGCGTCGCCATCGCGCCTGCGGACGGCGATGACGCGGACACGCTGCTGCGTCGCGCCGACGTTGCGCTCTACCGGGCCAAAGGCGAGGGCCGCGGCCGGTTTTCGTTCTTCGAGCATGGCATGGACGCGCGGGTGATGGAGCGCGCAGCGCTGGAACGCGATCTGCGCGTCGCCATCGCCGAGGACGAGATCATCCCCTACTACCAGCCGCTGGTTCAACTCGCCTCGGGCTCTATCGGCGGCTATGAGGTGCTCGTGCGCTGGCCGCACACAGAACGGGGCCTCATTCAGCCAGACTGTTTCATTCCCATCGCGGTAGAAACCGGGCTCATCAACGAGATGACGTTCAATGTTTTGCGCCGGGCCTGCCGGGAGACGCTGAACTGGCCGGGCGCGCCGCGCATTTCGCTCAACATCGCCCCGGTCCAATTGCATGATCGGGCCCTGCCGCAGAAATTGCTCCAGGTTTTGTCGGAGTGCGGATTTCCGCCCGCTCGTCTCGAGATCGAACTTACCGAAGATGCGCTCGTGGCTGATCTTGACGCCGCGCGCACCCTGCTCGCCTCGCTCAAGAACATGGACGTTCGCATCTCGCTCGACGATTTCGGCACCGGCTATTCGAGCTTACGTCACCTTCGCGAACTGCCGTTCGACAGCCTGAAGATCGACCGCTCGTTCATTCGCAATATGTCCGATGACGAAGAGGCCCTCGCCATCGTGAAAACCATCGTTCAGATGGCCAAGTCGTTGGGACTGGGCGTCACCGCCGAGGGCATCGAGACCGAGCGCCAGGCCGCGGAATTGGAAGCGCTGGGCTGCGAGCGCGGCCAAGGCTACCATCTGGGACGTCCAGCGGCGAGTTTCGCGGCCGAGCTTGAACCTCGCGCCCGGGACGAACGCCTCCGCGCCGGCGCTCACCCTCGCAGTTGAAGCGCTCGCCGGCGAGGGCCGCACAAGCGCCCAGGCCGGGAGCCAACCGCCCCGTCGGCGACGATATGACAAGCGCGCGATGTGGGGCCCGAGAAGCGGACTAAAAGCAGCAGGCTGGGATTTCACGCATGCGAAGGGCCTCAGGTTCTCTGCGGCCGCGGTCGACACCGAAGCCATATCAAGCAGCGGGTCCGTTGACCCCCGGCGAACGCGGCCGACAGCGACAAAACCAAGCGCGCGACGTCGCGTCCGAACCAGCGGCGAACGCGGCGTTCTTGCCTTGTGCCCGCGGTAAGCTTTTCAAGCTCGTCGAAACGACGAAGCGCGCGAGGCGAATATCCACAAGAAGCTGAAGCGCGCGCAAAGCGCGCGCCAATGCGGCGACCGCCGATCGAGGACTGCGTCAGGACAGGCCAATGGACCGTTTTGTCGCTATGATCTGGGATCCGGTCGTCCAGACGCGAACGCACCAGGCCGAGCGCTGGAGCGAACGGCTGCGGCGCGCGTCCTCGCGCTGGCGCTGCGTGCTCGAGCGGCCGGGTTTGCGGGTGCTCGCGCTCGCCCATCGAGGACCGGCCCCGATCGCCGCAAACATCGGAGCTGGCGGCGCCTCTGCTCGGCCAGAGGCGGCGGGCGTCGTCATCGGCCCCATGTTCGAACGCGGAAACGAGGCGGGCGGGCGGGTGCGCGCGCTTTCAGACGCTGCGAGCGCGGCGATCCTCGAAAGCGGCGGCGATGCGCTGGTGCGCCGATATTGGGGCAATTACGTCGCCATCTGGTCAGAGCCCGAAGGTGGCCGCGTCGCTGTGGTGCGAGACCCGTGCGGCGCGGTCCCCTGCTTCGCCGCGCACGCGCAGGGCGTTGAACTCGTCTTTTCCCATCCCGACGATGTCGCCCGCCTGCCCGGAATTTGCTGGTCGATCGACTGGACCTATGTGCAGGCCTTTCTGCTGTTCAATTACTTCGTGACGTCCGCGACCGGGCTTGAGGGCGTGACAGAGGTGCTGCCTGGCGAGCGGCTCACTTTTGAGCGGCGCGGCGGCGCGGCGCGCGCTTTTGTCTGGAACGGCGCTGCGATCGCCGCCGCGCCCAAGCGGCAAAGCGCGGCGGCGGCAAGCGAAGAGGCGCGCGCGCTCGGCGAAACCTGCTTCCGCGCCTGGGGGCGCGAATACGCTTCGATCGTCGCCTCGCTCTCGGGCGGGCTTGATTCCTCTATTCTCATCAACCTCATGTCGCGCGTATCGAGCGCGCGCTTGACCGCGCTTCACTTCGTCGGCGCGGGCTATGAAAGCTACGAGCTGAAGCTTGCCCGCCTTGCCGCAGAACGCGCGGGCGTTGAGTTCATCGCCGTCGAACAGCACCCAGAACGCGACGACGTCGCGCGCGTGCTCAAGGCGCCGCTGCTGGCCCGCCCCAAGGCGCAGTCGCTCGCGGTTCTGATCGACGATCTCTCGGTCGAACTTGCCGAGCGCGTCGGCGCCGATGCGTTCATGATTGGACATGGCGGCGACAATCTCTTCCTGCAGCGGGGAGCGGCGCTGCATACGCTCAGCGATTATCTTCGCCTCGAGGGCCTCGGGTCGCGCGTTTGGCAGATCGCCTACGAAAGCGCAGTGCTAAAGCAGCAATCGGTCTGGGGCGTTCTTGGCGACGCCGCCGTCGGCGCCTGGCCGACGCGGCGCTGGGCGCCCTACGCGATGCTCGAACGCGGCGACTGGGCGGCGCACCGTCCGCTGACCAGTGAAGCGGCGGCGGCGCTGCCGCAGAGTTACAAGCTGCATCCTTGGTTCGCCGAGGCCGCCCGCTTGCCCCCTGGCAAAGGCGAGCACTTGAGCGCCATCGTCGCGCTCTACAATTATCACTTGCATCATGGCCGCGGCATCGAGCGCGACGTCGTCTATCCCTTCTTATCCCAGCCGCTGGTCGAGTTTGCGCTGAAGACGCCGACCTATGTGCTGGCGCACGGGGGTCTCGACCGCGCGATCGAACGCGCCGCGTTCGGCGACCTCATCCCGGCGGAGATCGTGCAACGCACCGGCAAGGGCGGCGCAGATCATTATCTGTTGCAGGTGCTCGAGCATCACTTTGGCTTCTTCCGCGAACTCATCCTCGATGGCGAACTCGCGCGCCAGAGCTGGATTGCGCGCGACAAGCTCGAGGCCATGCTGCAGCCGGGCTTCGCCGTCCAAGGCGCCGGCGCGCTTTTCATCTACCTGATGGCGGCGGCGGAAGCCTGGCTCTCAACCTGGCGGCGGGGCGGCGTCCGCGTGGCCGCCTGAGCGCGCCCACTGCCCGTCCGGCCAGACGCCCCCGTGAATATAATGTCACGATAGTTTCCTACCCTATTGCAACCTCTTGGTGTATGCCCGATAGGCGGGTCAGGTTCGACTTGCGGCGCGCGCATGAAGGCGCGCGTGACGCCGCGCACTGAAGCAGCCTCTCGCGGCGCGCTCGGACGATCTTGCTCCGCCATACGTCAAAGGCTCCGTTTGGATGGAGGAAAACCATGGTGGTTGAGCTCGGCGCGGTATCGGCGAAGACCAAAGGCACGATCTTCTTCATCTTCCTCGAGAACGGGCTCTTCCCGCTTCTCACCTTCCCGACCTAACCCGCCTCCTGAAGAGACTTGCGCGAACGCAAGCGGCGCAAACGCTCGCCTTCGCACTTCTTTGCTCGCCGCTCGCTCGGGCGGAGAGTGCTCGCGGCTGTCCGTAATCTATCAAATTTGAGGTGTATTATGCTGCTTTCGCTTGGCGCAGTGTCGAAGAAAACGCGCGGCACGATCTTCTACATCTTCCTGGAAAACGGCCTCTTTCCGCATCTGACTTATCCGACTTAAGGCCCGCTCGATCGCTCGCGTTCGGCGCCCCAAGCGGTTCGAGCGCGAGCCTTGGGCGTTTGTCTTCCCGCCTTAAGCGCGCATGCGCTCACCAGCGCCGCACCAGTTCGAGCGAGACGAACCGTCCAAGCGGGTCGAAGTTGGCGGGATCAAATCCGTTGCGCGCGCGCAGCCCCTCGCCCTGGGGACCGCTCGTGGCGGCGAACGGGACGTCTTCGTCGAACAGGTTGCGCACATTGAGCGAGAGCGTCGCCGGCGCCAGCGCCTCGCCCGTGTGTGCGCCCAGATCGATCGAGAAACGGGCGTCCCAGCTCATCCAGCTGTCGATCCGCGCCTCGCCGCCAAGCGCATAGGGATTGGCGTAGTCGTCGACATAGTTGAAGCCCAGCACGGTCTCAGTGCGGCCTCGCTCGAAACTCACGAAGGCGTGCGCGCGCAGATCCACCGGCCGGAGCGCAGTGTCCAGCACATCGTAAGTCGGCCCGCCCGGCGTGCGCTGTTCGTCGTAAGCGGTGAGGTAAGTCAGCCGCGCGCCGGCGCTCAGCTCTCCCCAGCGCAGCTCGGCGTCATAGGCGAATTCGAGATCGAGCCCTTCGACATGCGCGCGCCCCAAATTGCGCGCGCGGTTGTCGAGCACGCGGAAGTTTGCAAGTCCCGCGAGCGCCGCGGCCGCGGTGGCGGGATCGCTAAGATCGACCGGCGAAGCGTTGAAGATGTTGGGCCCGGTGCGCAGCAGCGCCTCGATCTCGCCAGCGCTCTGGGGCGCATATAGGATGTCGGGATAGCTCTGCGGATCGGCCAGCACCGCCAAGAGGTCGGGCGAACTCACCCTGTCGTCGTAGTCGATGCTGAAATAGGTGGCGCTGAGCGACAAGCCCGGCGTCTGCGAAGGCGCGAAGTCCACACCGAACGTCGTCGTGGCGGAGGTCTCGGGGCCGACATCGCCTGGACCGAACACGGTGAGCACCATGGCTGGAGCGCCCGAGACCGAAAGCGGGAGGATCTGGGTGAAGCGCCCGGCCGGATCGAGTTCGGTCCATGAAAATGACGGCGCGCGAAATGACTCGCTGTAGGACGCGCGCAGTCCGATCCAAGGCGCAGGCGCCCAAGCCAGTCCAGCTTTGGGGCTGAAGCGGTCGCCGAAATCGTGGCCCGCCGAGGCGTCCTCATGCTGATAGGCGCTGTAGCGCCCAGCCAAGGTGAGTTCGAGCTGCTGGTCCCCGGCCAAGAGCGGCAAGGCCGCCTCGCCGAACATGTAATCGACGGCGCGGCCCATTTCAGATTGGGTGAGCGCGCTTGCGTAATCTTCCTCCATGCGTCCGGCGCCGAGGCTGACGCGCGCGCGCCCGCCCGGCAATTCTCCCCACACGCCTTCAACCTGAAAACTCGCATCGAGCGCCGCGTATTCTGTGTCCGGGCGAAGTGTCTGCACCGATGTCCCCGCTGGCAGCTCGATCGCGACGATCTGGCGATTGTCGCTTTCGTTGGCGCCATAGCTCAGCGAGCCCGAAATGCGCCAAGCGGGCGCCATCCGATAATCGGCTTCGAAGGCGAGGAGATGATTGTCCGCTTCAGTGCGGTTGAACTGGCGCGCATTGAGATCGATGAGCTCGTATTCTGAATTGATGCGCCTTTGCCCTAGCGCTGCAAGGCCCGACAGCGTGAGGTCATCGCCTAGATCCTGAGAGAAACGCCCGATCAGGCTGATGCGCTGATCCTCCGGCGACACATCGCCCTCGCCGCCCGCCTGGGCGAAGCCGCGATCGCTGCGCTCGAGCGCCGACGCCGAGCGGGCCGAAAGCGACAGCAAGCCGTCGCCGCCGCGCCATTGCCGCCCCAGCGCCAAAAGCGCGCCCCCCTCGCGCAAGCCCCCTTGCGTGACCGCGCCAAAATCGGCGCGCGCTTCGGCGCCGTCGAGGTTTCGGCGGAGCACGATGTTGACGACGCCGCCGACCGCGTCCGAGCCGTAGATCGCCGAGGCGCCGTCGGTCAGCACCTCGATGCGTTCGATCGCGCTCAAGGGCAGGAACGAAAGGTCGGCCATGCGCCCCTCCGCCGCGAGCGGCAGGCGCCGGCCGTCGAGCAGCACAAGGCTTGTGCCGACGCCGAGCCCTCTTAAGTCGATGCCGTTGACGCCCTCCTGGTTGACGGCGTGGGCCGAACCTGGCCCGTACTGGGAGCGCGTGGCGAGGTTTTGCGTGAGCGTCGCGACAAAGCTCTCGGTCGTGAGCGCGCCAGTGCGTTCAATCGCCTCGCTGTCGTAGAGCGTGATCGGATAGCCCAGCGGATAATAGCCATGGAGTCTGGTGCCGACGACGACGATGTCCTCGCCCGCTGCCGGCGCGCTCATCCAGCGCCGGCGCATCTGTGCGACCGAGGCCCCGCGCGCGTTGGAGGCGGCGGGCGCGATCGGCTCCAGTCTGAGCGCCCCGCCTTCGATGCGGCCGCTAAAGCCGGTGCCCTCGAGCATTTGCGCGAGCGCCCGCGACGGCGCGAGCGCGCCTTCAACCGGGCGCGAGGCGAGGCCCTCCAGCGGCGCCGATGGCGCAACGAGCTGCACGCCGGCTTGGCGGGCAAACTCGATCAAGGCGCCTGCAAGCGGCTGCGCCGGAATGGCAAACGCGCGCTCCTCCTCCTGAGCTGAAGCCTCGGCGGGCGCGAGCGCAAATCCGATCGGCCCCGCGCAGGCGGCAAACGCGCTCAGAAGCGCAAAAGCGCGCGCGCGCCGGCTCATGGGCTCTCCCGGCGCGAGATCACGATGCGCTCGCGCGCGCGTTCGACCCGCAGGTTGGGCGCAAGCTGGGCGAGAAAGCCGTCAAGATCGTTTGCGCGGAAATACGCCACGAACGGCTCGCGGGCGATGTCTGGGTCAGCGAACGCGAACACCGCGCCGGTATGGCGCGTCACCTCCGCCGTCACCACCGCCAGCGGCTGGCCGTTGAATTGAAGCATGCCCGAACGCCAGGCGAGCCTTCGCTCGATCTCGGCGCCGTCGAGGCTTGCGCGCTCGGCGCTGCGCTGGGTCAGGCGCAAGAGCTCGCCCGCATTGACGATCTCGCTCGCGTCTTCGCCGGCATGGGTCGGCGCCATGGCGACGAGTCCTTCGCTGACCAGAACGGCGACGGCGCCGTCTTCGGCGAGGCTCACCGCAAAACGGGTGCCGAGCACCCGCACGCGCGCATCGCCTGCTTCGACCTCGAACGGACGTTGCGCGTCGTGGACGACCTCGAAGAACGCCTCTCCGCGATCGAGCCTCACTGAGCGGGACGAGCCCAAAACCATGTCGGCGCGGCGATAGACGATGGCGCTGTCGGTATTGAGCTCGACATGGCTGCCGTCCCAGAGTTCGAGCGTGCGCTGCTCGCCCACAGCGCTCGACACCGAGGTCGGCGCAAAGCCCCACCAGCCGAGCCCGGCGGCGAGCACTGCGCAGGCCGCGAGCGCGGCGGCGAACGTCGGCGCCGGCGCAGCCCAGGCGCGGCCGGCGCGCCCGCCGTTCTCATCGGCCGCTCGGCGCAAGCCCGCAAGCGCCGGCGCGGCCTGGCGTACGGCCTCGACTGCGCTCGCGACGCGCTCGAACTCGGCGCGATGGCGCGGATCGGCTTCGACCCAGGCTCTGAAGGCCGCCCGGTCAGCCTCGCTGACCGCATCGCCCTGCAGCCTCACCAGCCACATCGCGGCGCTGCGGCGCACGGAATTGGCCATTGCTGCTTCCTCCCCGCCGATCGCGCGCTGTCAAGGCGAGCGGGCGCGCCGCAAGCCGGTGCGCGTTTGGCCTTCGCGCTCGGCCCACTGCGCGCACGTCTCGAACGCCCGCAGCAATTGTTTCTCCACCGCCGTATGCGTCATGCCGCAGCGATCGGCGATCTCGGCGTATGAGCATCCTTCGCTCACCCGCAGCAGGAACACGCGCCTGCATTTTGGGCTCATGCGCGCAAGCATGTGCGCGGTCCGCTCGAGCTTGAGGCGCCAGTGCACTTCATCCTCCGGCGATGGACGCGGGTCTTCAAGCCCGTCGACATTTGTATCGCTGGCGCGCCAGCGGCTCTCGGCGCGCTTGCGGTCGACGGCGAGGTTGCGCGCCGTTCGATAAAGCGCGCCCGCCGGCGAGCGCACCCGCGCGCGGGCCTCGTAGATGCGCGCAAACGCCTCCTGGGCGAGGTCCTCGGCCTCGGCGGCGGCGCCGAGGCGATGCAGATAGGCTCTGAGATTGGGCCATTCACGTTCGAAGAAGCGGACAAAACCGTTGCCGAGGTCCGCCTCCGCTTGCGCCTGCGCGGCCGCTCCGCGCCCGCTACGCGCCGCCTGTGCGGCGGCTGCGTTCTGCGGCCTTGCTGGGTCGAGGCGGATGATGTTCGGCTGTTGCATCGGCCTTCACCAACTGCGCGGACGGCCCGAGCGGCCGCGAGAGAACAATTGCCCGGTTTCCAGCATGCGCCAGACCGCCTCCTCCTGGCTTCGCGCGCCGAGCCGCAGGCATGCGCTTTGGCGCATGCTGCGCACCGTGGTGATCCGCACGCCCAAGGCTGCCGCCACTTCGCGCGGACGCAAGCCCTCCAGCGTTGCAAGCGACAGACAATCATGCTCGCGCTGGGTCAAAAGATCGGTCTGAGCGAGCTTGGGCCGCTGCAGAGCGATGATGTGATGAAAGGCGTAGGCCGCCATTCGCATGGCGCGCGCGATCGCAATGGGCGCCTCGCGCGCGGGCGCAAGCGAGCAGGACGCCGGCACGATCGCCCCGCGCACGCGCTGGGTGACGCCGCTCATGAGCCCCGCCCTCTCGATCTCCTCGAGCCAGCTGCGCCCGCGTGCGTCGAGCGCGCCGCGGAAGGCGGGGTCGGACCAGGCGAACGCCTCCGCGATCGCCTCCGCGCCTTGAAAGATCGGATTGAAGGCCCCCTCGCGCTGCGGCGCCAGAAGCTCGGCGCGCGCCTCGCCCCAATTGTGCGCAAAAACGCTCAAGCTGGCCCATTGCTTGGGCGCGCCGTGCGTCACCAGCGCCACGTGCTCGAACCCGAGGCGGCGCATGGCCTGAACGAAGAGACGCCCGGTTGCGGCAGGCGTGCGCGCGCGGTCGCATTCATCGGCGAAACTGTCGAACAGCGAGGGCGGCGCAAAGCCCGCATCGGGCGAGGCGGCCTCGGCGCTCGCTTGATCGGCCGCCTGCTCGGCGCATGCGCCGGCCTGGCCTGCGTCTCCATCAGCCAAGGACAGCTTCGAGAGGACGCCGCCGCGCATCAGGTGAGCTCCGCTACTACCCGCATCTAACGATCACTCTACCCACGATGCAACATTAAATTGTCTCCGGCTCATTGCTCCTCTCCTGATTGCGCCGCCACATCCGGGCGTAGGCGCCTTCGGCGGCCAAGAGCGGCGCATGCGCGCCCTCTTCGACCACCTGCCCTGCGTCGAGCACGATGATCTTGTCGGCGTGCGCCGCCAGCGAAAGCCGGTGGGTGACGATGAGCGCAGTCCGCCCGCTCGCCGCTTCGAGCATGTCGGCCCAGACTTCGTTCTCGGTGATGGCATCGAGCGCCGAGGTGGCTTCGTCGAGCACGAGGATGGGGGCGCGCTTCAGCGCCGCGCGCGCGATCGCGACGCGCTGGCGCTCGCCGCCCGAGAGCTTGAGGCCGCGCTCGCCCACGAGCGTGTCGAGCCCTTCCGGCAGGCGCGCCAACGTCGCGCCAAGGCGCGCGCGGCGAACCGCCTCTTCGATCTCCTCGGCGCTTGCGTCGGGCCGGGCGAAGGCGATGTTGCGCCGGAGCGTTGCATTGAAGAGCACGGTGTCTTGCGACACGAGCGCAATCATTGCGCGCACGCGCTTGATCGGCGCGCTCTCGACGTCGAGCCCGCCGATCAGGATGCGTCCCGCTTCGGGCGCATAATAGCGCAGCAGGAGCCGCACCAGGGACGACTTGCCGGCGCCCGACGGACCGACGACCGCGGCGACGGTTCCGGCCGCAACGGTGAAGCTCACGTCCGACAGGATCTGGCGCTTCTCGCCATAGCGGAAGCGAACCGCCTCAAAGCGGATCTCCGGCGCGAGCTTGTCTTCCCTGTGCTCCGGCGCCGAAAGCGATCGCGCGCTTGGCGCGTCTTTCCCTGGCGCCGGGCGGGCGCGGGATGGAGCGGTCTGCGATTCAACTTCCGTCTCCGGCGCAAGGCGCAAGAACTCCGCCCACCGCTCAAGATAGACCGCCCCCTGCGCCATGTCGCGCAAGGCAAACCCCATCATCTCGATCGGGCGCACCAATTGCAGCATGTAAGCGTTGAGCAGCGCAAAGTCGCCGATCGTGATCTCGCCAAGCAAAAACGCCCGCGCGCCGAGCGCCAGCACCAGAGCGAAGGAGATCGCGAACACAATGGCGGCGAGGAGACCGTTCTCACATCGGCGCGCATGAAACACCCGCCAGCGCCGCTCGGCTTCGCCTAAGAGATCGTGATAGCGCTGGCCGATAAAGTCTTCGGCGCCAAACGCCTTGACCGGTTCGACATTGACCAGCCCGTCGTTGAATTGGCCGCCGGCCTCGATCTGCGCCGCCGACACTTCGCGGGTGGGTCCGGCAAGGCGTCTGACGCCCCAGGCGAATACGATGGCGTACGCGAAGATCGCGCCTGTGACGACGAGCCAGACTGCAAGGTCGAACACCTCTATCACGACGACGGTGATCAGCACCGCTTGCACGACAACCGGCAGCACCGAGAACGTTGCGTGCGTCATGATGATGCGCGCGCCCTGAAGGCCCAAAGTCAGGCTCTGCGCGAGGCCGCCGGTGGGGCGGTCAAGATGAAAGCCCATCGGCAAGGCGAGGACATGGGCGAACATGCGGGAATTGAGCCGCTGTTGCAGCCGCTGTTCGCCGGTGCCAAAGCAATAGGCCTGCGCCTGTTCGGCCAAGCGCGCCCCGCCCAACGCGCCGACATAAAGAACAACCAAGGCGAGCGGGCCGGCGCCCGCCGCACCTTGTCCAGAGAACGTATCCAGCAGGAATTTGAGCGCGACGGGCGCGGCGACGGCGAGCGCGGCGGCGGTCGCCGCGGCCGCAACCGCCGCTCCAAGGCGCAGCCATACGGCGCGATCGGCGGCGCCGATGAACAAACCGACCAGCACATGCGCCGGCCGCGGCGCATCAGCCGCTTTCCGATCGCGTCCGCTCCCGCCCGCCTTCGCCATCTGAGGTAGCTCGTGGGTAGCTCGCCAATCTACCTTGGGTAGCAGACCGGCCTTGCGCGGCCAAGTGAAAGCTCGGACACGCTAGGGGTCGATCCCCGCGAACGAGGCCATGATGGGGAGATCGGTCACTGCGCGGCGCGGGCGGAAAGCCGAGGCGGACGCGGGGCGCGCAGCCTTTGGCCGGATGACGTCTTTAAGATCCGCGTCTTGCGCAAAGGAGCGCCGTCAGGCCCCCGCGCTCAGGCGCCGGGCGACGGCCGCTGCGAGGCGCCAATCGTTGACGCGCCACTTCTGGAAGGCGCGCTTGAGATAGAATTTGAGCGTGTTCTCCGAAAGCTCTAGCGCGCGCGCGGCCTCAACGCGCGAGCCGTGCTTGCGCAGCGCCTCGAACATGGCGCGCTCACGCTGATCGGGCGCAGCCAGGGCGTCTTCGCCGGTGAAGCGCGGGCGGGCGACGGCGAGCGCGGCTGCAGCTTCGAGCGCATCGGCTCCCGATTGCATTGGCGCAAGACGTGCGGCGAGCGCGCAGGTCTCTTCGAGCAAGCCCGCGCCGTCCTCGAAGAATGGCGCTGCGCCTACATCCGCTCCGTATTCGGTCAGGAAGCGCGCCAAGGCGGACGCGGTCTCGCCCGCTTGGCCGAGCGCCTGCGCCGCCGCGGCGTCGAGCACGAGCGCGCGCGCGCGGACGCGCCGCGAAGGGCGCCCGACCGCCAGCAAGGGTCCCAGCAACGCCCGCGCCTCGCGTGGCGCGCCGCAAGCAAGGCGCCGCCGCGCAAGCGCGAGCGCAGCCCAGGCAAAGCGCGGGCAAGCATCGCTGCCGACGCGCCGTTGCAGGCGACGCGCGAGCGAGCCGGCGGGAGCGGTTTGACGCGCACGCAGCGCGAGCGTGAGTTCCTCTGCGTCAAACATGTCGCGCGCATGCGCCCAGCCTTGCGCCTCGGCTTCGGCGCGAGCGCTCTGCAGCACGGTGCGCGCTTGGCCGAATCCCGACGCCTCGCACGCAGCGCGCGCCGCCAGGCGCGTGCTCTCGCAGGCGAGCGGCGCAGACATCGCCAGCAAGCGGGGCGCGTCTTCGCCCGCCAAGTCGTAGGACACCGGCGCCTCGCCGCGTTCGGCGGCGATGAGCGCTGCGATCGCCCGTCTCGCCGGCCGATAGCGCCTCTGCGCGCCGCCCAGAGCCTGCGCCGCTTCAAGCGCCTCGCTTGCCGCGCCTAGCCTTCCATCGGCGAAGGCGACAAATGCGAGCGTCGCCAAGGCCAATTCACGCGCGAGGGCGCCTTCCACTTGCGCCGCCTCAAGGCCTTGCTTTGCACAATCGAGCGCCTCTTCAAACGCCGCGTCGAGCAGCGCGTGGGCTGCGCGAATGTGCCAGAGCAGCGCCTTCTCGCCGACCTCTGCAGCGAGCAGCGATGCGCGTTCCTCCGGCCCGAGCGGGCTTGCGCGGAGCGCGCGCTCCAACGCGCGCCAGACCAATGCCGTGCTCGCTTCGGCCCGCTCTGACGAGGACGCAAAGGCGGCGCGCGCGCAATCGAACGCGGCCTCGATGTGTTCGCGCGGCGCCCCGGCGTCGAACAAGGCCGCAGCGCGCAGCGCGGCCAAGGTCGGCGCTTTGGCGAGCGCTGGGTTGTCCTGTGCCGAGAGGCGAGACTGCGCGGCGCCGAGCGCAGATAAGCTCCACAGCCTTGGGGCTCTGAGCTCAAGCTGCGCCAGCGCGCTCCCACCTGCCGAGGCGGCGATGGCGAAGGCCTGGTCCCAGTCCTCCCGCTCAGCCGCAACGCGGGCTGCGCGCTCGCGTCTCTTGCGCTGCTCGGGCGCCGGCAGGGCGGCAAAGCGCGGCGCCAAGAACTGATCGAGTAGAACATGGCGACGCCAGGCGTTCGCGTCGGCGAATACGAGCGCACCGCTGCGTTCGAGCCGGTCGAGACAAAGGGCGCTGGCGCCGGCCTCGCGCACGGCGTCGGCGCTCTGCGCGTCGAGCCGGCTCAAAAGCGCGGTGTCGACCAGGAAACGTTTCAGATCCTCCTCGAGCGGGTCGAACGTCTCCTCGGCGACAAATGCGCCCACTGGGCCGCTTGCGCCAGCGATCGCGTGCTGTGGCGAAGCGCCCGCCGCGATCAAAGACCGCGCAAGCGCAAGCGCAGCGGGCCAGCCTTCGCTGGCGCGCCACGCCGCCGTCGCCGCCTCCTCGCCTCCAGCTAGAAAGTCGAGCGTTTCGGCTTCGGTGAACGCCAAGACGTCAGCATGAAGCGTTCGCACGAGGCCTTTGGCGGCCAAGGCGGTCGCGCCGATGCGGGGCGCTGTGCGCATGGCGAGCGCGATGCGCGCCGGCGCGCGCGCGCCCGCGAGCAGAGCGCGCATGAAGGCGTTTGCGTCCCGCGACGCGGCCAAATGATAGTCGTCTATGGCGAGCAGCACCGGCTCGCCGGCGCGCGCCAGCGCCTCGCCAAGGCGCGCCCCTTCGGCGGCGGGCGGAGCAAGAAGGTCCGGCGCGAACGCGCAAACGCCGCCGAGGACAGCGGCGACGTCATCGCGCAGGCGCTCGAAAGAGGCGTTGGCGGCAGTGATGGAAAGCCAAGCGCGCGCGCCCGTCGCGGCCTTGAACAAATGTGTGAGCAGGACGGTCTTGCCATAGCCCGCGGGCGCCTGAACGAGGAGCACAGGCTTGTTCGCCGCTTCAAGCAGGCGTTGGCGCAGCAATGATCGGCCCGGTTGCGGCGGCGGCGCAAACCGAGGGGCGTACGCGCCTCTTTCGAACTCACTCGGCGCAGCGGTGCGTCTTGCGCGCTTGGCGCCAGCGTCGGATCTCGAGCGAATGCGTGCTGAGCGCGCCATGACAGGTCGTTCATCCAAACCGGCGCGGCCGCGCCACGCGTCGACGGGATTGGCCGCTGCTGGAAAGACGTTTGGGACCGCCCTTTCCTACCGCTCTGGCTCAGCGCCCCATCGTTCTGACGAAGAAGCCTTGCGCTGGCGCAGTGCAGGTGTGGTCGCCGGGGAGCAGAAGGTGTCGCATGCGCCAACTCCAGTCCGCCGCCGAACGCGCCTATGAGGAGATCAAGCGGCGGGTGATCGCGGGGCGGCTAGGCGCGGGGCGAATTGATTTGCAGCGTCTTGCCGACGCTTTGCGCATGAGCCAGACGCCGGTCCGAGAGGCGCTCGCGCGCTTGGCCGCCGAGCGCTTAGTGGACGCCTCGCCCGGCTATGGCTACGCCGTGGTGTTGCCGACGGCGCGCCAGCTCCGCCAGCTCTACGATTGGAGCGGCGAGCTCGCGGACCTCGCCTTATCGGGTCCCTCACTTTGCCCGCAACCGTCGACGGCCCCTTCGCGCGGCAACCTTACGGCGCCCGAGACCTATGCGGAGGGCCTCAGCGCGCTTTTGTGCGCCATCGCCGCCAGCGCCGACAACGCTGAGCTTCTGGCGCAAACGCGGCGAACCGGAGAGCGCCTTTATCAAGCGCGCTTGATCGAGCCTTCCTTCTTCGCTGGAGCGCTCAAAGAGCTGCAGTCACTGGAGGCGGCCTGGGTCAGCGGCGAGCAAGACAGCTTGCGCGCCGAGCTCAAACGCCATCACGGCGCGCGCGCCGAGGCGGCCTCCGTCCTTTCAGAAGCGCTCGCCGCCAGCGCCGAGACCGCACGAGCCGCTTGGTCTTAGTCGGCCAAGAAGAGCGCGCCTTGCGCTGGCGCACGGAAATGCTTCGCCGCTGACGCGCGCAGCGGCCCTGGCGAGGCTCGATGCGAGACCGGCGCGCGCTCCAAAGCGCCGTGGACGAACACAGGCCGGACGCGCCGCCAGCGACGTCAAGCACGAAAGCCGTTGCCCCGCCTCGATCGGGATGATATTTAGGCTTTCTCCTAAATATCGGAGGCGCAGATGAGCGCGGTCTCAATGTCGGTTTCGTACTTCCCTAAGCCGGGACACGAGGATGCTTTGCTTCGGCTCGTGCTGGCGCACTACCCGGCGCTCTACGCTGCGGGTCTTGCAACGGAGCGTCCGCCCCAGATTTGGCGGGCCGTCGATAAGCGCACCGGCGCGGCATACTTCATCGAGATGTTCGAGTGGGTGAGCCAAGAGGCGTCAGATATCGCCCATCGCACCCCGGAGGTGATGGCGCTCTGGGAGCCGATGGGCGCGCACCTCGACACCATGACGCTCGCGCAAGTCGAAGCGATCGAGCCGCGCCTTGCCTGAACAAAGCGCCAAGCGCAAAGCCGAGGCGGTCGAGCGTGTGTTTCAAGCGCTGGCGCACGCCGCCCGCCGGCAGATGCTTATGACCATTCATTTTCGCGGCGGCGAGCTCTCTGCGGGCGATATCGCCGCCCGATTTGGCCACACCTGGGCGACGACCACAGGCCACCTCAACGCATTGGTGGAGGCAGGGCTTCTTTCTCGCTCGCATGACGGGCGCCGGCGGCTCTACCGCATTGATCGGACCATGCTTTCGCTCGCATCCGAGTGGCTGCGTTGGTTCGACGGCGACGCCGCAGAACAGACCCGCGCTGCCGTTGCAACGACTTACGCTAAGCCTTTGCGCCGAAGTGTGCGCAGAGCGTGACAGGTGCGGGCGCCTCCAGTTCTAGATCGCGGCAAGCGCCGAGAGCCAGCGTTCATTTTGGGTATCACTATGGGCCGGATCGCATTTCTGTTTGTTGCGGCCTTGGCGTTGGCTCCCGGAACTTGGACATCAACGATGACGGTGTCGAACAGAAATACGGCGACACCGGTCTTTACGTACGGATCTCTTGTTGTGCTGCGTGGATCGATCGCGTCGTTGAGCGCCGTGAGGCGCCGCTCACACGATGGGCAGAGAGAGCTCGGCCTCACGGGCGCGTGGATCGGCGCGGGTCGCGGCCGCGATGATTGCAATCGGGGCCGCGATGTCAGCGCTCGTCGCGTTCAAGCGTAAAAAAGGCGCCCCCTTCTCTGAATGATCGCTTTCCATTGCGGGGCGCTCAGCGGCGTTCTTGCTTAGCTTAGTCTCTTTTTTCAACCCCAAGGCCGGCAGAGACAAAAATGACCCAGCTTACTTGCCTTCGCTGCAGTTCGCCGATGGAGCGCGGCTTCACCGTCGACCACAATTTTGGATCATACGCCTCAACGGCGTGGCAGAAGGGACAGCCAAAACCGAGCTTTTGGACCATTATCCGGGTGAAAAAGCCGCTTCCCATTTCGACGCATCGGTGCACAGCGTGCGGCTGGCTGGAATCATACGCCGCCAAAGTCCCTCGCCACTAGTTTCAAGCGAGCCCACGCACCCGGCGTATACGTGAACTCAATTCACTGACTTGGCGGGCGCAACCTTTGGCTCGCCCGCGCCGCGCGCTGCTCGGCGTCATCTCTACGCATTGTGGGGCGGGCGTGAGATGAGTTCGGAGCCGCGGCGACTGACGCGAAGAGCGAGCGCCTGTCACACGGCGGAGGTCCCACGTGAAGCGCCGGTGGCGAGCGAAGGATTGGCTGGTCGGCCCGAACGCGAAAGGCCGTGCGCGCGTCAGGTGGCGCTCGTGAGCCTTGCCGGCGAACATCGTCGGCGCCGGGCGCCACATTACCGCCTCGCAGGCGCTGGCGCTTCCTTTTGGCTAGTGCGTCCGCACTACTGCCCATTGCGCCAGCCTTTCCGCTAACCTTCTCATTCGACTTCCGCCAGGTGAGCGAGGGCGCAGGCGTGCGATTGCCCAAAGACACGCATGATTTGCTGCGCATCGCTCAGCAGGCGGCGCAAGTCGGCGCCTGGACTGTCGATCTTTCCGACCTATCGATCACCTGGTCGCCTGAGACCTACGCCATTCATGAGATCGATCAGGCGTGGCGCCCCACGTTCGAGGCGGCGCTCGGCTTCTATCCCGCGGATGCGCGCGAACAATTGGAACGCGCGTTTCGCAATTGCAGCCGCACGGGCGACGCATTCGACCTCATCCTGCCCTTAATCAGCGCCGGCGGCCGCTCGCTCTGGGTGCGTGTGATCGGCAAGCGCGTTTTCAGTCCAAGCGAGGATGCGCACAAGGTCCAAGGCGCCATTCAGGATGTCACCGCGCTCGTGGCCGCTAAAGCGGAGGCGCAACAGCTGGCGCAGCGGCTGGAGACGGTTCTCGAAAGCATCGGCGATGCGTTCGTCGCGCTCGATCTCAATTGGCGTTTTACGTTCCTCAATGCCGAAGCAGAAGCGCTGTTGCAGCGTTCGAGATCTGAACTGATCGGCCGGGACGCCTGGGAGGCGTTTCCAACCGCAACGGCCTTCCGAACCCATTATGAGCACGCTCTCGAGCAGCAATGCACGGTGCGATTCACCGAATACTTCGGCCCGCTCGGCAAATGGTTTCAGGTCAGCGCCTACCCGTCCTCAGAAGGACTTTCTGTCTATTTCAGGGACGTGAGCGAGGAGCGGGCCCGTGAAGAGGACCGAAAACTCAGCCAACAAAGATTCGAGATCGTCGCCCGCACCACCTCGGACGTCGTCTACGATTGGGATCTTGCGAACAATCGCCTGTGGTGGAACGACGGCATGCAGACCGTCATGGGGTACGCGCAAGGGCAATTGCCAGCAGGCCTTGAAAGCTGGACCGCACGCATTCACGCCGACGATCACGATCGGGTGCTGCAGAGCATCGATGAAGCGATCGCTGGCGGAGCGGAAGAATGGTCGGCGGAATATCGCTTCCTTCGCGCCGACGATTCGGTGGCGACCGTCCTCGATCGCGGCGTGATCATCCGGGCTGAAGGCGGCGAGCCCACCCGAATGGTCGGCAGCATGATCGACGTGACGGAGACAAGACGTTTGGAGGGCGAGCTGCGCCAGGCGCAACGGCTCGAGGCGATAGGTCAGCTGACGGGCGGGGTGGCGCATGATTTCAACAATCTTCTGACCGTCATCCTCTCGAACGCCGAGCTGCTGGAAGATGCTCTGCACGACCGCCCGACCCTCTTGCGCATCGCGCAATTGTCACGCCATGCCGCCGAGCGCGGGGGTGAATTGACCAGCCGTCTATTGGCGTTCTCGCGCCGTCAGCCGCTGACGCCGGAGCCGATCGACGTCGGCGATCTCATCACATCCATGGCGCCGCTGCTGCGAAGGGCTCTGGGCGATGAGATCCAGATTGTGCTGCGAGCAGACCCCGCCGCTCCGGCCGCGCTCGCTGACGCGGCCCAGCTCGAGAACGCTATTCTCAATCTTTGCATCAACGCCCGCGATGCGATGCCGGAAGGGGGAGCAATCGGGATCGACATGGGTTCGGTGGGCGTTGACGCGCAAGTCAGCGACCTCGATCGAGGAGCATACGTCTGGCTTTGCGTCGCCGACACCGGTGCGGGGATGGACGCGGCGACGCTGGCGCGTGCGTTCGAGCCGTTCTTCACCACCAAAGCTGCCGGCAAAGGCTCGGGCCTCGGCCTCAGCATGGTTTATGGCTTCGCCAAACAGTCGAAGGGCAAGGTCGAAATCACCTCTTCGTTGGGACGCGGGACAAGCGTAAAGCTGTGGTTGCCCAGCGCCGACAAGGCCTGCAGCGCGCCCTCGCGCCGGACAGCCGCCAACGACGGCGCACACATCGAATCGGGCTCCGAGCGCATATTGCTTGTGGAAGACAATGACCTCGTGCGCGCCCATGTCGCTTCCATGCTCGAGCAACTCGGCTACGAGGTGACGTCCGCAGCGGATGGGCATGAGGCGCTGCGCAAGCTCGAGGCGTGCGCCTCGTTCGACTTGATCTTCACCGATATGTTCATGCCACATGGCGTCAGCGGCGTCGAAGTCGCGCTCGAGGCGCGCAAACGCTTCCCTTCGATCAAGATTTTGTTGGCTTCAGGCGATCCGGAGAACGCCAGCCTGCGCAAGGAGCGATTGGGACCGGACATGCCGCTTCTGTTGAAGCCATATCGCCGTGCGACACTGGCTGCGGCGCTGCGAAGCTTGCTGGCGCGCACCGACGCCTGAGCGGGCGCCTCGCCTGTGCGTTGTCAAGTTGCGCAACGGCGATGGCTGAGTGAGCCGCCCCCGCGACATTGCCGTCCTTAGTTTCGGAGGGCCCTCCCAGCATCCCTGCGCGACCCGACGATGGCGCCTTTCGCCGCCGCACCGGACGGTCCGGCAGACGACACCGCGGCCGGATCGGTCGCCGCTCGCGCCTCGAACTACCGGACGTTGCTTCCGTTATCCACAGCCGTCAGCCAAGCTTTCAGCGAGAGCTGACCGCATGGACCGAGCAAAGCCATCCCGCCGGCTCTCTAGCGCGCGTGTCGGGGCCCCCCGCATGCGCGCTTTTTTTTCGCCAGCGTAGGCCACGGTTAACGAAATTCCCGCTACACTGCGGCGACGTGGACGACGGCGACAAATTCGAACGGCTGGTGACGGGGGTGCTCGCGGCGATGCTCGCCGGGGCCATCGGTATCGCTGTCATTGCGATCTGGTCTGGCGCCATTTGAGAGCGTGAGCGCTCTTGGGCGTGGGCGCGCGACGGCGCCTCGAAATGAGAACCTGGAGCCCGCGGCCGGGCTGAACTCTTTACGAAGCTGCACACCACGGACGCGGGCGCCGAGAACGGACGCCCGATCGGCCGCGGCCGTCCCCACTCGACGCGTCAGGCCGCGGCGATGAGGACCGGCTTGGCGGTGACTTCAACGGCGCCGGCAGGCAAGCGCAGCGAGAACACTGAGCCTTTGCCGAGCGCGCTTTGCACGCTGACATCTCCGCCCATTGCGCGCGCAAGGCTTCGGGTGATGGAAAGGCCGAGTCCCGTCCCGCCGTACTTTATCGACACTCCCGAGTTGGCCTGCGCGAAAGGCTTGAACAACCGCTCGAGCTCGCGCTTGTCCATGCCGATGCCGGTGTCGGACACATCGAAGCTGAGCTGAGAGCCATCGTGCAGGCGGCGGACGCGCACGGCGACATCGCCTCCACGCGTGAATTTGAGCGCATTGCCGGTCAAGTTGATCAGACATTGCTGCAAACGCATTGGATCGGCCATGACGAGGCCCGCGTCCGCCTCGGCCGAGATCGTCAATCTATTGGCGTTCGCCTGAGCCAGCGGGCGCATCAACTCCTCAAGATCCTCGAGCGCGCCGGCGACAGCGACGGGCTCGATGACGACGTTCAGCTTGCCCGCTTCGATGCGTGACTGATCGAGCACGTCGCTGATGAGCCGGGCGAGATGGCTCGCCGCCGACAGAATCCGATCTGCATCGGCGATGACCCCGGCTTCCGCCTCCTTGTCCTCAACCTCCTCCTTTATGAGTTCGGCATAGCCGATGATCGCGTTTAGGGGCGTGCGCAGTTCGTGGCTCATGGCGCCGATGAATTCTGACTTGATGCGGCTCGCCTCCTGGGCGCTCGAGATTTCGGCGGCGGCGCGAACATGATCATCGACGAGCTTGCGAGCGAGCATGAGCGCTAGCGCGCCCACCAGCAAAAGACAGATGACGATCAAGCCGGCGTTTGCCGCGAACGCCGCGCTGCCGGGGCGTTGCCGGGTCCAGGCAAGAGCGCCGACGTTCTGACCGGACGCGTCAAGGAGCGGCATAAGGATCTGATCATCGCCGCCGGAAGGCCCGCCGACGGTGTAATTGAGGCCCACCGCCTCGACGCTTGCGCCGCTTTCGTTCAATTCCTGTGACGAGACGCGATCGACGGCGACGAGAAAATCGACCTGCAAGTCGGGATCGCGCACCTGGCGAACGGTCTGTTCTTCCGGACTGAGCGGGGCGATCGCGACCAGCACCGGGTCGCCTTCGACCGCCAGAACGGTGGTCGCCTTCATGTCCTCCTTGAGCGGAGCGGACACGAGGGCGCCGAGATTGAGATCGCGCCGGACGGCCTCCACGACGCCAGCCGTAATCGCCGGAGCCTCAGCGCCGACCGCATCTGCAAACCATGCGTGGCGAACCGCACCGTCGGCGCGAACGACAAGGATGGCGTCGACGAGGTTCGAATAGAGATTATTGTCGATCCATTCGCCGTCCCATTCAACGGTAGTCGCGAGATAGGCGTCGTTCCAGATGGCGTAGTCGAGCGCCAAGCCCGCCGTCGCGTTGACGCGGGCGCCCCAGGCGCTTTCCACCAGACGCGAGGATGTGTCGGCGAACGCCTGATCGCGCTCGCGGGCAGATCCCCACAGCATGGCGAGCGCCATGGCCATGCAGACAACGACAAGCGCCAGAGTGGGCGCGCCCGCGGCGAACCAAGCGCGCGCGCCAGCTGACATTTTTAGCGCCTTCATGCCCGGCCACATACGGGCGACATGGCTTACGCCCGATTATCGCCGCTGCACAAACAAGCCTCGCTGGAGGCCTATGCCCTTTGGCGTAAGCTCGGTTTGGGTAGCATCGTTCTGACAGCGCCATCAATTCATCGGCGCGCGTTCCGGTTTGGGCCAGTCTTGGTCTTGGCCAGTTCGCCGAGCCGCAGAGCCTTTCCGCTTCGCCCCCTCTTCTCCGCCCGGGGCGGATGGCCCATTGCCGGAAGGAGACATTGAACGGCGATGAAGAACTAGCCCGTGGCGGCCCGCAAGCGCCCCTACAAGGATTGCTCCTCCGTCGTGGCAGAACACGGTGACCGAGCCGAAGCAGCGGCCGTCCGATGGACGGCCGCTGCCCTCTCGGTTTCAGCCGGGCAGTTCAGAACCTGTAGCGACCCGAGAGCTGAAACAAGCGCCCGAGCGGTCTATAGACCTGCGGGTCCGTGTTGGCCTGCGCGGTGTAACCGTCGGCGGTCTGCGGCGGGAACTCATCAAAGATGTTGTCGACATTGGCAGTGATCGTGAAGTTGTCCGTGATGCTCCAACGGGCTGACAGATCCACATAGCTCGCCGCGGGCGAAACGGTTGGATCTGCCGGGAATGCATCGCCGATGACGCCAAAGCCATTGGAGGACACGACTTCCGGCACGTAGCTCCAGCGTCCGAACAACGTCCAGTCGCCAACGGCGTATGTAACCGAAAGGGCCGATTTGTATTCCGGTGACGTGACCCCCGTTTCTCATCCAGCCGCCACTGGAGTCCGATCCTCATCAAACGCCCCCAATGGGCGTCCTTCAAGCTCTTCGTTCCTTGCCCAACGGGCGGCGTAGGCGGCTGGCGTGAGCCAGTCGAGCTTCCCGTGCGGGCGGTGGTGGTTGTAGTCGTCGCGCCAGGCCGCCAGGGCGAGGCGCGCGTGCGGCAGCGAGCGGAAGAGCGTCTCATTGAGAAGCTCGTCCCGCAAACGGCCATTGAAGCTTTCGCTGAAGGCGTTCTGCTGCGGCTTGCCGGGCTGGATGTATTGCCAGCCGACGCCGCGCTCATCCGCCCATTTCAGGATCGCGTTCGAGGTCAGCTCGGTCCCGTTATCGGAGGTCACCGCGGCTGGGCGTCCGCGCCAGGCGATGATGCGATCCAGTTCGCGCGCGACCCGCACGCCGGAGATCGAGGTGTCGGCGATCAGCGCGAGACATTCGCGCGTGCAATTATCGACGATCGCCAGCACGCGGAAGCGGCGGCCATCTGTCATCTGGTCGTGCACAAAGTCGAGCGACCAGCAGGCGTTCGGCCGATCCGGCGCTGCTATCGGCGCGCGTAGGCCCAAAGCGCGCTTTCTGCCGCCGCGGCGGCGCACCATCAGCCGCTCTTCCTGGTAGATGCGTTGCACGCGCTTTCTGTTCACCAGCCGTCCCTCCCGGCGCAGCAGGATGTAGAGGCGGCGATAGCCGAAGCGCCGCCGCTCGTGCGCCAGCGCCTTGATGCGGGCGCGCAGGTCGGCGTCGTCAGGCGTCGTGCGCTGGTAACGCACGCTGGTCCGATCGACGCCGATGACCCGGCACGCCCGCCGCTCGCTCATCTCGTGCGCCGTTTCGAGATGAGCGACGGCTTCTCGCCGATGTGCGGGCGTCACCATTTTTTTCCGAGCAGATCTTTCAGCGCCGCGTTGTCGAGCATCGCGTCCGCCAACAAACGCTTCAGCTTGGCGTTTTCCGCCTCCAGGCCCTTGAGCTTCTGGGCGTCGGCCACGTCCATGCCGCCGTACTTGGCCTTCCAGGCATAAAAGCTCGCACTCGACATGCCGTGCTTGCGGCAGAGATCGGCCGTCGCCACGCCCGCCTCGTGCTCTCGCAGGATCGCTATGATCTGCTCTTCGCTGAACCGCTTCCGCTTCATCTTCCGGCTCCTCGTGGGCCGGACTCTAGCGTCAAATGGAGGAGTTTGCGGGGGTCACGTCAGTTGGGCTGTTTCTCACTCGCCAACGGGCTCACTCTCGGAGAGCGCACCGATGCCCGAATGGGTTTGACCATGCTTGGCGCGTTTATCGCCGCGGGGCTCATCGTCGGCGCCGATGCAGTGCTGAAGATGATTGGCTGACCAGCGGTTGTCACGGCGGCGATCGCCCTAGTCGATGCAATCGAGACGGT
>NZ_DASPLU010000004.1:0-144519 GCF_035627415.1 Vitreimonas sp.
ACGGGAAGCTCGACTGGCTCACGCCAGCCGCCTACGCCGCCCGTTGGGCAAGGAACGAAGAGCTTGAAGGACGCCCATTGGGGGCGTTTGATGAGGATCGGACTCCAGTGGCGGCTGGATGAGAAACGGGGGTCACGTCAGCCGCGTTCGAACGCTTGGCCGGTCCCTTGGTGCGCGCCGCCTTCTTCGCCGCGGCGGAGCGTTCGGACGGGCTGCGCCGCGCCGCGGCGCGCTTGGCTTGCTTCGACAACGCCGATTTCGACACCGTGCTCTTCGGCTCGCGCTTCAGCGCCTTCGTAACGGCGCGCGAGACACGCGGGCGGCGCGTGGTCTTGCGTCGGCCTTGGCCTGCTTCGTAGGCATAACGTGCGCTCTTGCGCGTGCTCGCCTTGGCCTTGCCCTTGGCCGGCGGCGGCAAATCGACCCCGGCGCGACGCGCCTTGGAGAGTCCGATCGCGATCGCCTGCTTGGCCGATCGGGCGCCGTGTTTGCCGTGGCGGATGTTTTCGATCTCCTCGCGCACGAATTCGCCCGCCTGGGTGGTGGGCGCCTTGTGCTCACGCTTGGCTTTCTTGACCTTCTCGACGGTGCTCTTCTTGGGCATGGCGGACCTCGCCGTTCAGAAGGCGAAAATCCGGGCGCGGAGTTCGGTTCCGGCCGCGCGCAAGCGCGGTCGAGATTGGAGCGGACGCATGCTAAGGAGCCGCCCGCATGTTCGTGCTTCAGTCTGCGGTGGTGAAGGGACGCGGCGGCATCGCGACGGCGGTGGCGCACTACGAGCGCATGTTTCGCGCCGTCGGCGTGCGCTCGGCGGTCCTGTTCAGCGGGCCCTCGATCGATGCGCTGCGCGAGCAGGGCGTCGACGTGATCGCCGCGTCGAAACTGCTGACGTCGCCGATCGCCGCTGCGCTGCCGCTGTTGCCTTCGCTTCGTCGAGAGGTGCTGGCGCGTGCGGCCGGGGCGCCCATCGTCGCTATCGTGCATAGCGATCTGACGCTCCCGGCGTTGCAGCGGCTGTTCCCCGAGGCGCGTTTCGTCACGCCGTGTCACTCGGACAAGTTCAAGCACAAGAAGGCCGCAGATCTCGTGGTCACGCTGAACGCGGCGCAGCACGAGGCCGCGCGCGCGGCGCTGACGCGCCCTCGCATCGCGCAGCTCGGCAATCCTTATGTCGCCGCGCCGCCGCCGCCGCTGCGTGAGGATGGAGCGCCGCGACTCAACTTCGTCGCCCGCTTCATCCCGACCAAGGACCCGCAGGCGTTGCTGCGCGCCGCGGCGCTCATGAGTCCGCCGCCGCCGCTTCGCTTTTTCGGCGACGGAGAGCTCGCCGGCGACTTGCGCGCCGCCGCGCAGTCGGCGGGGCTCGCCGTCGAGTTCGCCGGTTGGCGCTCCGCGCCGTTCGCGGACTTTCACCGCAACGATATTCTCGTTCTGCCGTCGCACTGGGAGGGGCTGCCGTATCTGCTGCAGGAGGCGCTGGATCACGGCGTCCCCACCATCGCCAGCGACATTCCCGGCAGCCGCACTGCGCTTGGCGACGGCGCCTACGGCGCGCTGTTCCCGCTGGGCGATGACGCGCTCCTTGCCCGCACTGCCGCCGAGGCGCTGGCGAACCTTGACGCTCTCCGGGACAGAGCGGAGAAGGGCCGCGCCGCGCTCCGGGAGCGGTACGGGGCCGAGGCGTTCTGGCGCGCCTTGTCCGCGGAATTGCAGCAGGTGGGCGAGCGTTCGCATGTTTGATTGGCGCAAAGTCTCATCGGATCCGACCAATCGGCAGGCGACGCTGGGCCTGGATGCGTTCCTCCGTTCGATCACGCGGATCGAAGAAACCTCGCGCCTCGACATGGTGCTCGATTTCTGCCGCGGCCAAGAGGTGCTCGATATCGGCGCCGGCGAGCACGACGTCTCGTTCTTCTCCGAGGAGGGTTGGGAGCACGGCCGCATCGCCAAAGTGGCGAAGCGCGTCGTCGCGGCCGAACTGATGCCGGAGCTGTGCGAGCACTACAACGCCAAGGGCTTCGACTTCCGCCAAGTCGACGCCACCAGCGACGTTGATCTCGGCGACCGCTTCGACCGCGTCTTCATCGGCGATGTGATCGAGCACGTGAACGATCCGGTCGCGCTCCTGAATTTCGCCAAGCGTCATCTGCGGCCCAGCGGACGCATCCTGGTGACGACGCCCAATCCGTTCGCGCCGCGCTTCCGCCAGCACCGCCGCCAGCGTGGGACACGCTACGTGATGGCGAACCTCGAGCACACGCGCTGGGTCTCCATCTCGAACATGCACGAGATCGTCTGGCGCGCCGACCTGGAGATGGTCGCGCTGCACTGGCCGCTGATGAAAAAGCCGAAGCAGGGCCTCGCCCGCGACTGGGCCATCTTCAGCAAGAAGCTGCTGCTTTCTTTCGCCGCTCTCGAAGACGTGTTCGTCGAGTACGCTTTTGAGCTTGCGATGCCGGCCGAGACGCGTTCGGCTGCCCGCCTCGACGCGGAAGCGGCGCAAGCGAAGTGAATTCATCGCCCGCCTGGTGAAGCCGCGACGAGTTGACGGGAAACTGCGACGAACGGGCGGCTCTGCTGCAGTGGGAGATACCCCTTGCGCCGCCGAGTTCGCTAGGCTGGCGCGATGGTGTTGCGGCAGGTCGAAACAGGGACTGCAGTCGGCGGGGCCAAAGGCCTGCTCGATCACCCCGGCTGGACGCGCTGGGGCGCGCACGTCGCCTTTTGGCTCATGTACTTCGCCTTCCGGACGGCCGCCGCCGCCGCCGATCCGCCTCACGACCCCAGCGACTTTCCCTACCTTCTGAACCGGGTGATGGTCGTCGCCAGCTACGCCGTGCTCACCGGCGCGCTGCTGGCGGTCGTCGCCGGCCCGCGCGCCAGCCGTTCGAACTGGGCGCGGAACCTGGCGCTGGTGCTCGGCGCCTTGGCGTTGGCGCCGCTGACGCAATACAGCGAGCAGGTCTGGCCGCTATGGCTCGCGAAATTCACGCCCGACCCGTACCCGTTCATCATCTATCTCTTCCAGTTCGGCTGGGCGCTGCCGCTCTGGGGGCTCACACAGGCGCTGCTCGGCTATCACTTCGAAACGATGGCGCAGGCGCGCGCCGTCTCGCGGGCGCAGGCGCTCGCCTACGACGCGCAGCTCAAAATGCTGCACTACCAGATCAACCCGCATTTCCTCTTCAACACGCTGAACGCGATTTCGACTCTGGTGCTGGAAAAGCGCAACGCGCAGGCCGAGAGCATGATCCTGAAGCTCGCCGGCTTCCTGCGCTACTCGCTCGACCGTCAACCGACCGAGATGGCGGCGTTGACCGCGGAGATGGAAGCGCAGCGCAAGTATCTCGAGATCGAGCAGACGCGCTTCGACGACAAGCTCAAAGTCAAGTTCTCGATCGAGCCGGGGCTGGAGAATGCGCGTCTGCCCAGTCTCATCTTGCAGCCCATCCTCGAGAACGCGATCAAGTATGCGATCACGCCGCGCGTCGAGGGCGGCAGCATCGACGTGAGCGCGACGCGTGATGGCGATCTTCTGCGCATCACGATCGAGGACGATGGCCCAGGCTTGCCGCCGGATGGCGATCCGCGCCGCCGGCGCGGCGTCGGCCTCGCCAACGCGCGCGAGCGGCTCGAATTGATTTATGGCGGACGCGCCGGCCTGACGGCGCGCAATCGCGAACCGCAAGGGTGTCGCGTTGAAATCTGGTTGCCTGTGGAGGAAGAACGTGTTGGCCGAACCCCTGCGCCTGCTCTTAGCTGACGACGAGCCGTTGGCTTTGCGCCGCATGAAGCTGGCGCTCGAAGACATCCCCGATGTCGAGATCGTCGGCGCCGCCAGCGATGGCGCGCAGGCGATCAACGCCATGCGCGATTTGAGGCCGGATGTCGTGCTGCTCGACATCAAGATGCCGTTGGCGGATGGCTTCGAAGTCGCGAACGCGGTCGAGGACAGCGGCGGGCCGGCGGTGATCTTCGTCTCTGCGTTCGACTCCTATGCCGTGCGCGCGTTCGAGACCTCGGCGGTCGATTACCTGGTGAAGCCGGTCGAGTTCGAGCGGCTGGCCTCGGCAATCGACCGTGCGCGTGAACGCCGGGCGGCGCAAAGCGCCGGCAAGCGCGCCGAAGAGCTGGCGGCGGTGCTCGATGCGCTGAAGAAGGAGGCCGACGAGCGCGAAGGGCCCCGCTACGAGAAGGAGTTCTGGATTCGCGACCGCGGCCGCTTCCTGCGCGTGCCGGTCGACGACGTCGAGCGGATCGAGGCGGAACGCGACTATGTGCGCCTCTATTGGGAAGGCCGCACGCTGCTGCATCGCGAAACCATGTCGCACCTCGAAGAAAAGCTCGATCCCAACGTCATGCTGCGCGTGCACCGCTCGGCGTTCGTGAACTGGAAACGCCTCAAAGCAGTGCGCCGAGACGCCAACGGCCGGTTGATGGCGGTGCTGCAGAGCGGCGATGAAGTGCCCGTGAGCCGGGCCTACGCGCAGCGCGTCATGGCGGAGATGAAAGCGCGGAGCTGAAAAGGGCGGGCGGCCGAAGCCGCCACGCCAAGGAAGGCATGAGGCGAGGGAATTCTCGCCCCGCTTTGAAGATGCTTTCACCAGCGCTTTCGGATGCGCCGGCGGAGCGCTAGAAGCGTCGCGAGGAGAGGCTCGCGGCATGCAAGGCAAAGTCATCGTCATAACGGGCGCGTTTGGCGCTCTGGGCAAGATTGTCGCGGCGCACGCGCGCGAGCGCGGCTGGACGACAGCGGCGATCGACTACGCGGCTGCGCCCACCGGGGCCGATCCGCTGACGATCGGCGGCGCGGATTTGACCGAGGCCGACTCCGCCTCGGACGCCATGCGGCGGATCGCCGAACAGGCAGGCCGCATCGACGCCTTGCTGAACATCGCCGGCGGCTTTGCTTGGAGCCAAGCAGCCGATGCAGACGTGGCTATGTGGGACCGCATGCATGCGCTCAACCTGAAGACGGCCGTCAATGCGTCACGCGCGGCGCTTCCGCGCCTCCTCGAAAGCAAAGGCGCGATCGTGAATGTCGGCGCCGCAGGCGCGCTGAAAGCGGGCGCCGGCTTCGGCCCGTACGCGGCGTCGAAGGCCGGCGTGCACAAGCTGACCGAGAGCATGGCGCAAGAGCTGAAAGGCAAAGTGCGTGTGAACGCGGTGCTGCCCTCGACGCTCGACACGCCGCAGAACCGCAAAGACATGCCGAAGACCGATCCCAAGATTTGGGTTCAGCCCGAGGAGCTGGCGCGGGTGATGCTCTTCCTGGCTTCCGACGAGGCCAGCGCCGTCACCGGCGCGCTGATCCCGGTGATGGGCCGCGTCTAATCGAACCGGCCGTGCCGGCCTTCGCCGGCGCTGAAGCGTTGTGCGCCGGAGGCGGTTTCGCCGGAGCGCAAGGTGATGATGCCGTGGGCGATTTCGTTGTCGGTGGCGGCGCTCTCGTCGAGATCCCATTGTTCGAGCGCGGAGAGGCGGTCATGGCGTAGACAGGTCTGCGGAAACGCCGCGAGCTCCTCCGCCAGCGCTACGGCGCATTCAAGCGCCTTTCCGTGTGGCGCGATGCGATTGGCGATGCCAATGGCGTGCGCTTCGCCGGCCTCGACGGCGCGGCCCGTCAGCAGCAGGTCCATCGCACGTGAGTGCCCGATCAGGCGCGGCAGCCTGATCGTGCCGAGATCGACCAGCGGCACGCCGAAACGTCTGCAATAGATTCCGAAGACCGCGGTTTCGGCCATCACGCGAAGATCGCACCAGAGCGCAAGTTCGGCGCCGCCGGCGACAGCGTGGCCTTCAATCGCGGCGATCACCGGTTTGCCGAGGCGCAGGCGCGTCGGTCCCATCGGGCCGAATGAATCCATCCCGCCGGGCTGGACGCGTTTGCCGCTCTCGCCCTCCGCCAATGCTTTGAGATCTGCGCCGGCGCAGAAGGTCCCTTCGGCGCCGGTGAGGATGGCGACGGACACTGTGTCGTCGGCGTCGAACGCTCTGAACGCCTCGTAGAGCGCCCGCGCCGTGGCGAGATCGACGGCGTTGCGCCGCTCCGGCCGGTCGATGGTGACGATGACAACGGGGCCGTCGCGCTCGGTGCGGATGCTCATGGGCGTTTCCTCCGCGCCCATTCTCGGCCGCGCCGCGGCGACGATCAATGCGCGGCTTGCTTGGCTTTACGGCGCCAGGCGTTGAGGATGAACTCGGTGTAGCCGTTCGGCTGCGCTTCGCCTTCGAACAGCAGTGTCCGCGCAGCTTGGAACGCGGCGCCGTCGAAGCCGGGCGCCATCGGCTTGTAGAACGGATCGCCGGCGTTCTGGCGGTCCACGACGCCCGCCATCCGCCGCAAGGAAGCTTCCACTTCGTCGCGCGTGACGATGCTGTGGCGCAGCCAGTTGGCGACGTGCTGCGATGAGATGCGCAAAGTGGCCCGGTCCTCCATCAGGGCGACATTGTGGATGTCCGCCACCTTCGAGCAGCCGATGCCTTGGTCGATCCAGCGAACCACGTAACCCAGGACGCTTTGCACGTTGTTGTCCAACTCCTCCAGGCGCTCCGTCGCGCTGGGCGGCCCGCTTGCGAATGGCGCGGTGAGCAACGCGGTCAAGCCGCCTTGGAAGGGATGCTTGCGCATCTCGGTTTGAAGCGCGAACACGTCCGTCTCGTGATAATGCATCGCGTGGAGCGTCGCTGCAGTCGGCGAAGGGACCCAGGCGGTGTTGGCGCCGCTCTTCGGATGCGCGCCCTTCTGCGCCAGCATGTCGGCCATCCGGTCGGGCGCAGCCCACATCCCCTTGCCGATCTGCGCGCGTCCGGAGAGGCCGCAGGCGAGGCCGATACCGACATTGCGCGCTTCGTACGCCTTGATCCAGGCAGCGTCCTTCATCGCCGCCTTGCGGATCACGGCGCCGCCGCGCATCGCGGTGTGGATCTCGTCGCCAGTGCGGTCGAGGAAGCCGGTGTTGATGAAGACGAGGCGCTTGCGCGCCGCGTGGATGCAGGCGGCCAGATTGACGCTGGTGCGCCGTTCCTCGTCCATGACGCCGATCTTGATCGTGTCGGGCGCGAGCCCCAGCATGGCCTCCACCCCCGCGAACACGTCGACCGCGAATGCGACTTCCTCAGGTCCGTGCAGCTTCGGCTTCACCACATAGATCGAACCCGCACGCGAGTTGCAGACGCCGCCGAGGCCTTTCAGATCATGGATCGCGCAGAGCGCGGTGACTACCGCGTCAAGCAAACCCTCCGGTATTTCTTCGCCGTCCGCGTCGAGGATCGCGTCCGTGTGCATATGCAGACCGACGTTCCGCACCAGCAGCATGGCGCGGCCGGGCAGCGCCAGCGTGTCGCCGTCGGGGCGGGTGTAGATGCGATCGCCGTTCAGGCGGCGGGCAATGGTCGATCCGCCCTTGTCGAAGTGCGCCGCGAGATCGCCGCGCATCAGCCCGAGCCAAGTGCGATAGGCGGCGACTTTGTCGGCCGCGTCCACGGCGGCGACGGAGTCTTCCAAATCCACGATGGTGCTGATCGCTGATTCCAGCACGATATCGGCGACGCCGGCCGGATCACGCGCGCCGATCGGGCGCCGGCGGTCGATCGCGATCTCGATGTGCAGCCCATTGTTGCGCAGCAGGATCGCTTCGGGGTTCTCAATCGGCCCGCGATAACCGACGAACCGACCCGGATGGGCCAAGCGCGTCGTGCGTCCGCCCAGGCTGACGGCGAGCCCTTCGCCATCGACGGCGTAGCCGCGGGCGTGCAGGTGGCTGCCCTCCGCGAGCGGCGCGGCCTTGTCCAGAAACGCGCGCGCGGCGGCGATGACCTTTTCGCCCCGAACCGGGTTGTAGCCGCCGCCACGTTCGGCGCCTTCCCGCTCGTCAATCGCGTCCGTGCCGTAAAACGCATCGTAGAGGCTGCCCCAGCGCGCGTTGGCGGCGTTCAGCGCATAGCGCGCGTTGCTCGCCGGCACGACCAACTGCGGGCCCGCGATGCGTGCAAGTTCGGCGTCGACGTTCGCCGTCTCGATCTCGAACGGCGCTGGCGTTCCGACGAGATACCCAATCTCGCGCAGAAAGCTCTCGTGGGCCTCCGTGTCGAAACCGTTGCCACCGGACGCCGCGTGCCAGGCGTCGATCTCCGCCTGTAGCTGGTCGCGTTTCGCTAGCAAGGCGCGATTACGGGGGCCGAACTCCGCTACGATCGTGGCGAGGCCGTTCCAGAAGCGTTCGGGGCTGACCGCCGTGCCGGGCAGCGCCTCCGTTTCGACGAAAGCGGCCAAGTCGTCGTCGATTGTCAGTCCGTTTCGCTTCATGGCTTACCCCGCTCGGCAGGGCAGTTAAACCGTCCTCGGCCGAAAGCCGCTTAGAGAAAATCCGCCGTCGCCTATAGGCGCGATGCATAGCCGGCAATCGGTTTCACTGAAGCGGCGGCGGCGCCTCGCCCGAGGGCTGCGGGTCAGTCCGGGAGCGCCGCGGCATGTGGCGCTGATCTCGCAACCAGGGCTCGACCGCACGCAGAATCGCCTCGGCCCGACGACGCCACGTGTGATAGCTCCGGAAACGCTGGTAACCCTGCTCGGCGATGGCGTTGCGCAACGCCGCGTCGGCGTGCAGCCGCGCCAGCGCGGTCGCCCACGCCGAGAGATCGTCCGGATCGCACAGCAACGCTGTTTGCCCATCCTGCAGCACTTCGCGGATGACCGGCAGGTCAGACGCCACCACCGCGCGTCGCGCCGCCATGTATTCGAACAGTTTCAGCGGCGACATCCAGCGCGCCGTGTCGGTGCGCCCATCGGCAGCCATCACCGATCGTTGGTAAGGCGCCATCAGGACATCGAAGCGCGCGAGGAGCGCAGGCACGTCCGCATGTGCGACGGCCGCTTCGTAGCGAAGGTTCGGCGGCGGGTTCGGTGTTTGCCGCTGCTCGGCGCCGGCGCCGACCACAGTGAAGGCGTGGCCGCATTCCCGCGCGAGCGCCTCGATCAACTCCACACCCTTGCCGGGGTACAAACTGCCGACATAGCCCACGCTGAGCGGCGCACCAGGCGGCTTGGGCGGCGCCGGGTCAGCGTCTCTGTCGTCCGCCCCATCGTGCGCAACCAAGATGCGTCCCTGCAAGTTAGGAAACATCGCCTCCATGTGCCGCGCCAACGCGTCCGAGATAACGATAAGTCCGACGAGCATCCGGTGGCGGACGACGCGGCGAAAAGCTTGTTGGCCGAGACCGCTGAAGGCTGAGATGTCGGTATGGACTTCGAGCAGGGTCGGCGCGCCTGCGGCGCATGCGGCCAGCGCGGCGTGCGGCGCGCGTGTCCAGACGAGATCGGCGCCGAGCCGCTGCGCGTGAAGGGCGCCCGCGATCGCGGCGGCGGTCGGGCGGGTTGCGAACGCCGGCAGCGCATGGACGTCGAAGTCGTGCTCCAGACCGTAGTGCGCCCGCAGCGCCGGAGCGAGCGGGGCCGCGCCCGCGCCATTGGCCGCGATCAGCGACACCTCTACGCCAAGCCCACTCAGCGCATTGCACATTTTGGCGACGTTGACCGTGTTCGCCTCGCGCCCTGGCATGGCGATGTTATGGATGTAGACAACCCTCATTTCTCGGAGCGCAGCAGCCCGGTCCGGCGCGCCAGTCCGCGTGCGGCGTCCATCCACGGCACCACCAAGGCTTCGCGCCCGGCGAAGTGTTTGCCCGGGTGCAGGAGCCGCTCGGCGTCGGGCAGACAGTCGAACTCGAACATGCCGCGCCATTTTTCCGGCTGGCGCACGCCGACCGCGAACACGTAGACGGACGCGAGCTTGTCGCTGTTCCAGGTAATGCGCGCAGGCGTGAGGCCTGCGTCAATCATAAGGCGTGACATCGCCAGCGGCGAGAAGCGCCAGTAATCTCCGTATTGGCTGTGAAAGGGCTGCAGCCATGGCGCGACGACGATCAGCACGTCGCGCGTCATCGCCGCCATGTTCTCAAACGCCGTGCGGAAATCGTAGATGTGTTCGAGCGTCGTGTGATTGAACACGACATCGAATCGCGCGCGCAGCGCCTCCGGAAGCGGCTGCTCCAGGTCAAGGAAAATCTCGCCGTCGGCGCCCTGGAAGCCGCGCATGTCGGCGCGGAAGTTTGTCAGCGTATAGGAGCGCGCGCGGGGAAAGTAATCGCGATAGCTCTTTCCAGCCTTGTCCTGGTCGCGCCAGGCGCTGACATTGACGACGTCGCCTTCGAACAATCCGCCCACGCGCGCGAGCTCGGCGTTCGACCACAGCCGCGGCACCCTGTGCACGCGATCGACGAACAAGGGGCGCGGCGGGGTCGCATATTCTTCTGACGCCTCGCTCATGCGCTCACTCCATCGCGACTGACTGGAAGGGGTTTGGGATGCGGCGCCAGCATGTGTCTCTTCAGGCGGGCGGCGCTGTCATAGGCCCAGCCGAATGCGGTCAACGGCAGCACGCTATGCGAAAGCGGCGCCGCGTCCGCGCCCATCAGTGTCTTCCACGCCGCATCGCCGACGCCGAAGTCGAAGGTCTCCAGGCCATGCGCGTAGCACCACGCGATCAAGTCTTCGACCAGCAGGCGCGCGGGCGAATACTGCGCCAGCGGCGAATCTGCGTAAGCCAGCATCAGGCAATAGAAGCGCCTGCCGTAGACCAGCCCCCAATGGGTCGCCAATAATTCGCCGTTCACTTCGAGCGCCGAAAGATGCACGTGCCCTGGATGCAGACGCTCGGTCATCATCTCGAAATAGCGCCGATAACCAGGTCGGTCGAAACCGTCGGCGCCGTTCTTTTCGATGTAGCGGCGCGTCTTCTGCTGCACGAAGGCCGCATACAGCCGGCCGACCTGGCTCCTGGTCTCGGCGATCAACAGACGAACTGGGCCCGCCTCGGCGAGCCGGCGGCGCTTGCGGCGGCTGTCTTTCGGCCGGTGCAAGCGCGATTTCTCGTAGCTCCGCCAATCGCCCGTGAGCTGTAGCGCATAGGCCGAGGGCGGCGCTGCTTTGCCCGATCCTGCGCATAGAGGATTGGACCGATCGCCCAAGATGAACGGCATCTTCTCCAACACCACAGTGTCGACCGGGGCGACGGCGGCGATGATGTCCTGCCAAAGCGTCTGCGCCGGCGGAACGCCGTGCGGTGCGGCAAGAACGATAGGAGCGTTGTAATCGCTGACGCCGCCGTCGAGGAACGTCAGCACGCGCGCGCCGCGGCGGACCTCGATACCAAGCGGCGCGAGGATGTGCAGACCGGCGTCATCCGTGATCGAGACGAAACAGGGCCGGACTTTTCGCGCGGCGCCGATGGTCTGCAGCCAGATGTCAAGAAATTCGCGCGTCTGGAAGACGTGCGCGCCCGGAAGCGGCGCGGCGATACTCGGCCAGATATCGCCGAATTCGTTCAGCCGAGAGCACACGCGCACGCAGCGTGCGCGAGCGGGCGCCGCCTTGCTCATGGCGCCTCCGCGAGCCGGTCCTGCATCGCCCGCCGCCGCGGCGCTCTGGCCGCCAGGGATGCGCCTAGTTGAATCATCGGCCGCTCGACGAAGCGGTGCAGCACCTCGGACAGGATCAGCGTCGACCCGAGAGCCGACGCCCCGATCAGCGCGAACGCTTCCCACTGGGAGAACGCGCCCAGCGGCAGCAGCAAATAGGCCGCCGCCTGGATCACCGGCCAATGGACGAGATAGACCGCATAAGACCGAGCGCCGAGCGCCGTGGCGGGCTTCGAGCAGAATGCCAGGCTCCAAGTCCGGACAACCGTCTGCTCGATGCGGCCCTGCGTGCGGTCGGCGATGATCAGCAGCGAGAGAAACGCAAACCAAAGCGCAATGGCGAATATGGGCTGAATCAGCGCTGCGCTGGCCAGGCATCCGACAGCGACCGCGACCGCGTAGACGCGCGCGCGCTTGAGGTCCTCGAACACTAGGCGCGAGGCGATGCCGACAAGGAAGAGGTAGCCGATCGCCGGGAAGAAACTCGGCAGATTGAAGTGGCCGAACACCTCGAGTCGCGAAAGCACCGCCAGGACCGCGATCGTCCCGACTGCGACGATGCTGCTGAACCGTCGCCGCAGCATCCAGATCAGCGCCGGCGCAATCAAGTAGAATTGCCACTCGAGCGAAAGGCTCCAGGCCGGGCCAAGAAAGCTCGTCTGCGAGAAGGGGAGCGTGGAATCGGGAATGGCGCCCTGGAACAGCAGAAGATGCGGAATCCAGTGCGCCATTTGCGCGGCGTTGACGCTTTCGAGGGTGCCGATCGCCGTGTCGTCGTACCTGAATCGCGCGTCGGCGGCCCAACTCATGTGCTCCAGCGTGGGAATCGTGAGCAGCATCGTGATCGCGCCGATCGGCAGCAGCAGCAGATAGACCGGAAAAATACGGAAGGCGCGCCGGACGATGTAGCGTCGCCAGCTCTCCTGCCTCTGGATGACCACGCTCGTGATGACGAAGCCGCTGATGATGATGAAGACGTTCACCGCCTCGGTGGCGAGAAACTGCGTGACCCAAAGACCGTTCACGGTTCTGTCGAGTCCGCAGATCTGGATCACATGCGCCAGCACCACGGCCCAGGCCAGCCAAGCGCGCAGGCCCTCGATCGCCCAGATACGTTTCCCAGACGCCGCCGCCGGCGTCTCGTAGACCGCCGCGCTCACCATGACGCCGCCCTCCTTGTCGCCGCGGGCCTATCGTGGGCAGGCGGCGGGAAACCGTAATGGCTCGTCAGCGCAGCGATTTGGCGATCGTTGCCGCCGCCGCGCGCCGTGTTCTCGTGCTGCAACGCGACACGCTGCGAACCGGGCCAGCACGTGAAGTGGCGTCGGCGTCCGATCTTTTTGAATCGCCAGCCGGCGCGACGGGCCATCCAATAGAGCCACGCGTCATCGCTCGTCGGGCAGAGTTTCGTGAACTGCGCGGCGTCACGGGCCTCGGCGTCGAGGCTGAGTGGCGGAAAAAGAACGCCGCCTACGCCGGTGGGAAAGACGAGCTCCGACATCTCGGGCTCGCGGAGCAAGCGCCAATCGGCGTACGGGCGCGGCTTTCCTTGATTGGTGAGCCGGAGGCGATGGGCGCGGTGACACGGAATGATCCGGTCCTCGGGCCGATAGGCGCGGACCAGTTCTTCGAGCCAAGTGCGAGGATAGAACACATCGTCATCGGCGGTGGCGATGAAGGCGTCGCGATGTCGGGCGAGCGCAGGGATGATCTTCTTGAACGACCGGATGTCGGGCGCCCGCTCGATCCGGAGACCAGGCAGGCGGCGGATCGACTCGGGCAGCTGCTCCGCTTCGGCTTCGGTGAGCCAGAGGATCACCGCGTCCGGCTGGATCGTCTGCTTCAGCAGGCATTTCAGCGTCAGCGTCAGAGTCGCAAAGCGCGGCGGGAACGAGGTCAGCGAAACGTAGAGCCGCGCCGGCAGGCCATGGGGCCGCGGCTTTGGCGGCGCAAGCCAGCGCGCCTGGGTCTGCGCCGCTCGCGTCAGTCCGCCGACGTCGCGCGCGAACGCGCGCAGCGGCCGCAGCCGCCGTCGAAGTGCGCGATACAAGGTCCCCCTTGAGGGCATGAAGCACGGACCCCCGGAAAACCCTTTGAACGCATTGGCGCTTTGTGCGTTCCCACTTGCCGGACGGAGCGACGGCCCTAGCTCCGCCGGTGGTGTCGTAAAGGGGAGCGGAGGCGTGGCCGATAGCGCAGCAAGCCGTGAGCGGCCGAAGGCGCTCGTCATTTCGTCCGTGCATGACCCGCGGATGAAACGGCGCGGCAGCATCCAGGCCATCGCCGACGAACTCTGCCGCAAGGGCTACGACACCTCGTTTCTCTCGATCCGCTTCAGCCCGTTCTCCTTGTTGAAGCGCGACTTGCGGTCCTCGCTCTGGCCGAAGGCGAACCGGCTCGAGCGAACCGGCGAGCTCCAATGTTATTTGTGGCGGACACCTTTCCATCCGTTCACAAGTGCCTCCCGCCTTACCCGCGAGGCCATGATCCCGCTCCACGATCTCTACGGGCGTTGGCCGGACCGCCAGGTGGACCGGATGATCGCCCAGGCGCACATCATCATCGTCGAGTCCGGACTGGGGGTGGCGCTGGCGCCGCGCATCCGTGATCTCAACCCGACGGCGCGATTGATTTATCGCGGCGCCGACACGCTGGACACGATCGGCGCGCATCCGCACCTGCAAGCGTTGCTGCAACGCTACAGCGGCGCGTTCGATTATTTCTGTCTGCTCGGCCGAAAAATGGCCCCGCAATTTGCCTGGGCCCGCGAGCGCACCTATTACGTCGGCCAAGCGCTCGACCCGCACGAGTTCGAAGCGGACAATAAAAGCCCTTACGACGGTCTGGAACCGGTGGCGGTTTCCGTCGGCTCGATGCTGTTCGACGCGGAGTTCTTCGCCATTGCAGCGCCGATGTTTCCGCACGTGCATTTCGTCGTCATCGGCTGCGGGCAGGCGCTGACGCCTCTGCCGAATTTGACCGTTCTCCCGGAGATGAAGTTCCGCGACACGATACGGTTCATCACCAATGCCACGATAGGGCTTGCTCCGTATCGCGACGTGGCGAACGCATCTTACCTGGCTGAGTCGAGCCTGAAGCTCACTCAGTACGCGCACCTGCGGAAGCCCGCGGTGTGCCCGCACTTCGCCGTCGGCGGCTTTTCGCATCGCTTCGGCTACGCGCCGGGCGATTCCGAGGAGATCGGCGCGGCCGTTTCCGCCGCACTGGCGGACGAGTTCACTGTCCCTGCCGACACGCTGAGCTGGAGCGACGCGGTCGACCGCATGCTCGAACCAACCCGTTTTCCGGACACCGCGATAGCGGCCGAGATGTTTGGCTGAGCTATTGGAAGTAGCGCTGCAGGATGCGCATCTGCGGCCGGTGCTCCGGATTGCGTATGGAGAGCGGCGCTATACTGAGCGGATAGTCCTCGTCCCACCACGGCCCTCCCGCCCAATAGGTCCAGCCGATCCAGACGTCCCGGTTCGCCGCCATGTGATCGAGCAGCGCCGTCAGTTCGCGCGCACAGCTCTCGTCGGCCCCCGCGCCGAACTCGCTCAGGAACGCCTTTTGACGGTTCTCGCGCGCCCACGCTGTGAATCGCTCGAGCCGATTGCCCGCCCTCGCGGGGCAGGCCGCATGGGTGCCGCTAGAGTCTGCGTCCAGAAACTGATGCACGTCGAGGGCCATGTTGCCGATCGGATCGCGCAGGCCGAGCATCGCCTGATTGCCGCGGCGCAGCCATGCATGCGCGCCGGACCAGCCGTTGCCGGGCGCCAGGATGAGCTGGCGCGCGCCGGCGGCGCGGATCGCTGTCATCGCCGCGTTCAGTACGCCGAGGAGCACATTCGTGTCCTGGTCGTGCGGTTCGTTCTGCAGGCCGAAGATGACATGGGACGCACGGCGATATCGCTGTGCTAGCGCGCCCCAGAAGCCGGCGAAGTGCGCCGCCGTCACCGCGCTCTCGCCGATAATCACCGCTTCGCCGCGAATGATCCTGCGCCCGTATTGATGCGGATCGAGGACGACGCGCATCTGGCGCCGTCCGCTCTCTTCGACCAGCCGATCCAGCAGCCCGAGATAGTCTTCGTTGAGTTCGCCGCCGAGTTCCGGCTGCGCCCGCTCCCAACGGAAAGGGATGCGCACCGCGTTGGCGCCTGCGTCGCGGTAATAATCGAGTTCGGCCGCGCTGGGCGAGACGAAGTCGTGATCCAGCCGCCCGGGTAGGCGGCCGCTGTTGAATTCAAGGCCTGCCAGATTGACGCCGGTGATCATGGGCGGTTGCGGCTGCGCGGCGGCGGCGCTCGGCAGCGCGGCGGCAGCGAGGAGGAGAGCTCGGCGGGAGAGCCGCATCACGCCGGCGCTGTGCGCGTCACCGCACGTCCCATGACGCGTCTGCTCTCCGTCTGCAGCCCCGCGAGCGCACCGAGCGCAAACCAGCCCAGCCCTGCCGTTTTCAAGGCGAACAGCGAAGATCCGCTAATGCAGAGGAGCGCGCAGGCGTAGACGCCCAGCATTAGCTTGTATCGCGCCGCTTCCCTGGATGGCGTGGGAATGCCGACGAACGCGCCCCAGAGCAGCACGCACATCGGCAGCCCCAGCGACGCCAGCGCGTACGCATAACCGCTGTCCACGGTGGTCAGGCTGTTCGGCGCGAGCCCGAATAATTGGTCGAGGTCGAACTCGGTCAACAGCCGCCCGGAAAGTGACAGCCGCGATAGGAAATTGTCGCCGACCTCGGGCGCCGCGTAGCTGACGCCGATGAGGATTGCGACAGCGACCAGCGGCAGCGGCGCGAGCGCCAGCACCGTCCACTTCGTAGGCAGGAAGCGCGACAGCGCGAACAGGACGACGACGGTGGCCGCGAAGCGCGCGTCCGAGGCGATGATCGAGAATGCCGCGACTGCCCCGAGGGCCGCAGCCAGTCGCCAGCGGCGCGGCTCGAGCGACAACGCGAACGCGGCCGCGAGCGCGCCGAAATTGCCCATCGAAACCGGCTCGAGAAAAACCGACGACGCGCGGTGAGCGCCGAAAAACGAGGTCAGGAAGCGCCCATCGCCGCGCTCGCCGCTGATGAAGAAGGCGGAGGTCTGGTACTGGGCCTCTTCGGCGCTCACCAGGCCGCGTCCCATGTAATAGCGCAGCACGTCGAATATCTGCGTGTAGAGCGCCGGCGCGAGCAGTTCGAGCAGCGCGATCGGGACAACGATAGCAGACGCTACAAGAAAGGCCGTCTGCGCCATGCGGGCGCCGCCGAAGCGCTGCCCGAGCGCGACGAACGCGATCAGCACCAGCGGATCGCGCACCGCCTTGAGATTGAACTCGTTTGCAAGCAAGGCGATCAGCAGGAAATTCACCGCGAGCGCCAGCAGCATGATCCAAAGCCCGCGCCGCGGTGCAAGCATCGCCATCCCAAGCGCAGAGAGCACGATGGCGCCATCGACGATGGCGATGAGATCATTCGAAACCCGCGATGCGTGCGTGTTCACGAAGCACAACGCCGCCGTGTAGGTGAGCGCCGCGATCACAAGGGCGATGGCCGGCAGATTGATCGGATGAGAAAAACGCAACATTCCCGGCGCCGCCCTGTTCGCGTCGGCCCGTGAACGCGGCGTAGTGGTTTTCGTTTCCTGGCTCAGGAAACAAAAGCACCGCGCGCACGTTTGCGCACGTTCCCTCCATGCTGCATCGGGGTCAGCTCATGGCGTTGCGGGCGCTTTTGATTTCGCTCTTCGCGTTGTGCCTATCATTTGATGCGTTCGCGCAAGCCGCCCCGGCCGCGAGTCGAACGCCGGAGGCCTACACGTTGGGTCCCGGCGACCAGTTGCATATCATCGTTTTCGGCGAAGCCGACCTCACCGGTGATTTCAGGATTGGCCCGAGCGGCAATCTGCCGTTTCCCCTGATTGGCGAAGTGGATGCGAGCGGCCTGACGGCCCAGCAGCTTGGGGGTGTGCTCGAACAGCGGCTTCGCGAAGGATACGTCCGCGCCCCGCGAGTCAGCGTGTCGATTTCGCAATACCGGCCGTTCTTCATCCTCGGCGAGGTGCAGAACCCTGGAACGTATCCGTTTTCGGCCGATCTCACCGTCGTGAGCGCGGTCGCGACGGCCGGCGGCTTCACCTATCGCGCCAATCGGCGGCGCGTCTTCATCCGGCGCGCCGGCGAAACGGAGGAGCGCGCGCTCGAACTTAACGGTGAGACGCGCGTCTATCCAGGAGACACGATCCGCATCGGCGAGCGGTTCTTCTGAGCAGTGAGAGTTCGAAACGGGCGGGTGGCAGGAGCAAAGAATGGACGGCTTGACGACGCGTACGGAAGTGGCTCGGCCCCTGGAGGACGCGACTTCCTATCCGCCCGCCGATTCGTTCGGGCTGCAGCGCGCGTTCCGCGTCCTGCGCCGCCGGCGCAACATAGTCATCGCCATCGCTGCCGCCATTACGCTGCTGGGCATCGGATACGCCGTTTTGCGTCCGGCGGTCTATGTGGCGCATGCCGAGCTGCTGATCGCACCGAATGAGCCCGGCGGCGTCGCGGGCAGCCAGGATCCGACCGAACGTCCCGACGCCAATTTCGTCGAGAGCCAAGTGGAGATCCTCCGCTCGCCGGCCTTGGCGCTGCAGCTGGTCGATCGAATGGGCCTGGAGAACGACCGCGAATGGTCGCCGGGCGGCGACAACGGCCGGATGGCCGCCGCGCGCGCGGTGCAGGCGGCGACCGAAGTCGAACGCCGCAACGGCACCTATGTCGTCGACGTCTCGGTGAAGTCGCGCGATCCGGTCAAGGCCGCGCAAATGGCCAATACCTTGGTGGAACTCTACTTCTCGTCCCGCGCTTTGGCGCGCCACCAGAACGCGGCGCGCACCGGCGACTGGATCAGCGGCCGTCTCGCAGAATTGCGCAACGAGGTGCAGCTGCGGGAAGCCGAGGTCGAAGCTTATCGCGCCGAACATGGGCTGCTGACGGTGGAAGGCTCGATGCTGACAGAGCAGCAGATGCGGGACGCGGAATCGTCCGTCGTCGCCGCGCGCACCGATCTCGCCGAGCGCGAGGCGCGCTATCGTCAGGTGCAGAGCCTGGTGAACGGCGGCGGCTCGGCCGAAACCCTGGCGGGCGTGCTGAACTCCGAAGTGATGGTGCAGCTGCGTGCGCGCCAAGCCGATGTGATGCGCCGCCTGGCCGAATACAGCGGCCGCTACGGCGATCGCCACCCGGCCATGCAGGCGGTGCGCGCCGAGCGCGCGGACATCGAAGCGCAGATCCAGGCGGAAGTGCAGCGCCAGGCGCAGAACCTCAGCAACGAGGCGGCAATCGCGCGCACACGCGTCGGCACTTTGCAGGCGCACCTCTCCGGCGTGCGCAGCCAGCTCGTTGGCAACAATGCAGAACAAGTGCGGCTGCGGGAGCTCGAGCGCAACGCCGCGGCCGCGCGCAGCGTCTACGAGGCGTTCCTGCAGCGTTATCACGAGGTCGCCGAGGGCTTCGCCGGTCTGGGCGGCGACGCGCAGGTGGTCGCGGCCGCCACGCCGCCGAGCAATCCCGCCTCGCGGCCGCTGCTGACGTTCGCGTTCCTGGCCGCGGCGCTGGGCGCGTTAGCTGGCGCGCTGGCGGCATTCCTGGTTGATCAGTTCGACACCCGCATTCACGCGGCGGAAGACATCGAAGAGAAGGCCGGCGCCGACATGCTGACGTCGATCCCGCTGCTCGGCCGCCAGGATCTCACCGCGCTGCCGCGCATCGACCGCCACCCGGCCGGCTTCGTCGCCGCCAAGCCGTTGTCGGCCTTCGCCGAGGCGATCCGAGTGCTGCGGCTGCGCATCCTGCATGCGGGATGGTCGCAGAAGGTGCGCGTTGTCGCCGTGACCTCGGCGCTGCCCGGCGAGGGCAAGAGCAGCACCGCGCTCTGCCTCGCCCGCGTGTGCGCCTTCTCCGGGCAAAAGGCGCTGCTGATCGATTGCGATCTGCGGCGGCGCTCGCTCAATCATCTGCTCAGCATCGACCCGCAGGTCGGCATCATGCAGGTCCTGCGCGGCGAAGCGCAATGGGCGTCCGCGGTGGGCGTGGACGAAGCCAGCGGCGCGCACGTGCTGCCGGCCGCGGGCGATTGCTACACCGCCGAGGACGTGTTCGGCTCGGATTCGATGAAGACGATGTTGCGCAATTTCGGCGAGAGTTACGACATCGTCATTCTCGATTGCGCACCCGTGCTGGCGCTCGCGGAAGTCCGCGACATCGCCGCTTTGGCGGACGGCGTGGTTGTCGTCGCGCGGCGGGGCCAGACCGATGCGCTGGCGTTGCAGACCGCGCTGAACGAATTGCGCGCCGTCCGCGCGCCGGTGCTGGGCGTTGCGCTGAACGGCGTGAACATGCGCGCGCCGGGCCGTTCCTCGTACGCAGACCCGCTCTATTTCAGCCACGCCGAAGCGGGAATGTACACGCTCTAGAGATCAGGCCGCTTTCGCGAGCGCGGCCTGATAGTGCGACAGCGTCTGCTCGGCGTGCGCGCGCCAGGAATAGCCGCCGGCGAAGCGCACGGCCTGCTTGCGGCGCTCGGGCGAGAGCGCGTCGAGCTCGGCCCGGATAGCGTGCGCGGCCGTGGCGGGTTCGGCGTAGCGGGTGATCTGCCCAACCCGCGATTTGCCGATCAGCTCGCGGAACGAGCCGTTGCCTTCCACCACCGGCACGAGACCGATCGACATCGCCTCGATCAGCGCCATGCCGAACCCTTCGTACTGCGAGGCGGAGACGAACAGCCCGCACGAGCGGGCGATACGCTGCAGCGCCGCTTGGTTCAGGCCGCCGTGAAAGTTCACCCGGTCGGCCACGCCGAGTTCCGCCGCGCGCTGCAGAAGATCGGAGATGCGGACGTCCCAGGGCGCGCCGACGACGTGCAGCGTGGCGTCGGCCAGTTTCGGCTCCGCCATGACCGTCAGCAGCCGGTCGATGCGCTTGTGGCTGGCGAGCCGGCCGAGGCAGAGCAGATCGGCGCCTTCCGCGACAAAGTCGCCGATCGGCCGGATGCCGTTCGGCAGCAGCGCCACGTCGTCGGCGATCATCGCCAGCCGGCGCCGGTCGAACTCGCTGTTGGCGAGGCAGATGTCGTATTGGCGCGCCGCCAGTCGCGTCACTGTATGGAAATAGACCTGCTTCGCGGTGCGCATGAACGGCGTGTGGAAGAAGGCGCCGTGCGTCGTCGCCACCAGCGCTTGACCCTTGCGGCGCGGTTGGCGAGCTACGCGGTCGAACATGCCGTCGATGCCGTGCACGTGCAGCACGTCGAACGGCTCCAGCGTCTCGCGCCGCACCAGCGGCACGAAGAAGCGCGGGTGCCCGATCATCGGCACGCGCCGGATCGGCAGCCCATGCGCCGTATCGGTTGGCGCCAGCGTGCTGTACTCGGCGTTGAACACCCGATCGAGGGTCAGAACTTCGCACTCGACGCCGAGCGAAGTCTGTTCGCGCGCCAGCTCCATCACGAAGCTCTCGAGTCCGCCAACGCTTGGATGGAACTGGCGGACGATGTGGCAGACGCGCATCACGCCCTCCGCATAAACCGCTCTCTGCAGATCAAGGCCGCCAGCACCAGCACTTCGATCGTGTAGCGCCGCCACAACCGCTTCGGCTCCCGCAGCAGGCGGAACAGCCATTCCAATCGGAGCCGGCGCCACGCAGCCGGCGCGCGTGGAGCGGCGCCGGCGATAAAGTCGAACAGCGCGCCGACGCCGATGAACACGCTCTCCCGCCGGCGGCTGCAGTCGGCGATTAGACGCTCCTGTAGCGGATTTCCCATCGCGACCAGCACAAGATCGGGACTGGCGCGCGCCACCTCCTCGATTGCCTCCGCTAGGCCTGCGTAACCATCGCGCACGCCGCAAACGAGCAGACCCGGCCATCGCTCGGCGATCCTGCGCGCGGCGGCGACGGCCACATCAGGCGTGGCGCCGAGCAGGAAGATGCGAGAACCATCAGGCAGCGCGTCGAGGACCCGAGGCGTTAAGTCCGTGCCGTTGAGGTTCTCAGGGAAACGCTCGCCCGTCGCGATCCGCGACAGAAGGTCGACGCCCACGCCGTCATTGACGATGCAGAACGCCTTGAGCTCCCGCGCCAGACCTGGATCGCGCGCGGCGCAATAGAGCAGGTGCGTGTTGGCGAAGGCGACGCGCATCGCCCGATGTTCCCGCACCGCCGCCACGATGTCTTTCACCATGGCCTCGCACGTGCTCGCGCGCACCGTGAGGGGCCCCAACCGCCGCTCCGCCGCCGCAATCAAAACGCGTTCCTGTCGCTGAACAGTAGCCGCACGGTCTTGAGCAGGATGAGCAAGTCTCGCCCGAACGACCAATTCTCGATGTAGTCGAGGTCGAGTTCGAGCCGCGCCTCGACCTTTTCGGTCGTATCGGTGCGTCCGCGCGCGCCGGCCACCTGGGCGAGGCCGGTGATGCCCGGGCGCGCATGGAAGCGGCGCGGATAGAACAAGTTGACGCCGTAGAAGACGCGGTCGTGCGCCAGCGCGTGCGGGCGCGGACCAACCAGGGACATGTCGCCGCGCAACACGTTCAACAGCTGCGGCAGCTCGTCGATGCTGGTGCGGCGCAGGAACCTCCCGAACCAGGTGACGCGCGGATCGTCCTCGCGGGTTTGGACCACTTGGCGGTCCGGGGCGGGCGCCTCGACCATGGTGCGAAATTTGTAGATTTCGAACACCCGGCCGCGAAAACCGCTTCGGGCTTGGCGGAACAGCGCCGGCCCCGGCGACGTCAGTCGGATCACCAGAGCGATCAGGAGCAAAGGGCCTGAGAGGACCAGCAAAGCCGCCGAGGCGGCGCCGATGTCGAAAGCCCGCTTTGCCGCGCCGCCGATCGGTTCGAATGCGAGCTTGTAATCATAGCTGCAGCGCCGGTGGACCAAGTGAATCGGACGCAGCGAAACCTCGCGCGCCTCGCGCTCGGCCCGGCGTCCGATTGACGTTACAATCATGTGGTACCTCGACGCTCCCCAACGTCGACAGCGCGCGTTTGTTTCCGCCCGGACTCAGCTTTGTTCAAGCTGTGACAGGACCGTGAACCCCGCCGAAGGACGTGACCTCTTGCGGAACCAGCGCTGTTAGCTGGCGCTCGGAACAGCAATAAGCGGCAGGCTTGCGCTGGCCCAATGAGGATCCGCGCTTCGAATGCGCGGCCGACATCGCCGGAAGGCCGATCCACGTGCGTGTACCGCGCTTATGCCGCGTCCGCTTCGCCGTAAGCGTTCGGGCCGCCCCGCCCTGGCGCGAAGCCGACGAGACCGTAGAAGCCGAGATAGACGAGCGCAGTCGCGGCGGCGAGCAGGGTGAATTGCCCTTCGGGCGTGGCGAACGTCCAACTCGTCGTGGGCGGATTGTCGGGGCCGCCAAGCTGGAAGTAGAAGAACGCAGCCGCAAACCCGAACGCCATCGGCACGAGTTGCAGCCACGCCGACAACGATAGATCATGCAACCGGCGCGCGTTGACGGCCAACGTCGCCACCACCCACGGCAGGGTCAGCAGCGTCCCGATCGCCGGGACTGCGCCGACGATGACGCTGACCACAGCGTTGCCGAGCGTCGACAGCCACCACTCCCGCCGCCCGGCGCGGCCCTTGAACGAACGCGGTCCGGGCCCGCGATGGCCGGCGACTTTGCCGCGCCGCTGCCATTCGTCCCGCAGCGGCCCCGCATTGGTCACCGCATTCCAGATCGCCGGCAGCACTAGCCGCGCGACGATGATGAAAATCCAGATCGCGACGATTGCGGACATCGGCGCGCCCTATGCCGTGTCCGCCGGCGCTCGCGCCTGCTTGTCTAGTCGCGGCTTCCCCGCCATGCTCCGGCCTCGGCTTGCCCGCCCCCGTTCTAGCGCGCCGCGCGCCCATGGCAACGGAGCGGGCGTTTGCGCTGCGGGGGCGGGCGTGATTATCGGCATCGATCTGGGCACCACCAACTGCGCCTGCGCGATCTTTCGTGACGGCGCCGTCGAGATGGTCCCCAACAGTCTCGGCCAGGTGCTGACCCCGTCCGCCGTCAGCATCGACGACGACAAGGTTCTGACCGGTCTAGCGGCGCGCGAGCGCCAATCGACCCACGCGCAGCTCACCGCCACCGCGTTCAAACGCTATATGGGCACGCGCCACCGGACGCAGCTCGGCAAGCTCGCCTTCAGCCCCGAGGAATTGTCGGCGCTGATGCTGAAGAGCCTCAAAGCGGACGCCGAAGCCTATCTCGGCCAATCGGTCGAAGAAGCCGTCGTCACGGTGCCGGCCTATTTCAACGACAAGCAGCGCAAAGCCACACGCCGCGCCGGCGAACTGGCCGGTCTCAAGGTCGAACGCCTCATCAACGAACCGACCGCCGCGGCGCTCGCCTACGGCCTCCACCAGCGCGACAAGCAGACCAAGTTCCTGGTGTTCGATCTAGGCGGCGGCACTTTCGACGTCTCGATCCTCGAAATCTTCGAAGGCGTCATCGAAGTGCGCGCCACCGCCGGGGATAATCGCCTCGGCGGCGAAGACTTCAACGAAGTGCTGATTGAACTCGCCCGCAAGCGCTTCGAATCCGATCTCGGCCGCTCGGTCAAGGATGACAACGCGCTCTATCAGCGATTGCGCGAATCCGCGGAGCGCACGCGCCGCGCGCTCAGCGAGTCCGCGGCAGCCGAGTTCGCCTTCGTCTGGAAGGGCAAGGAGCGCCGCTTCGAAGTATCGGCTGAAACCTTCGAAACCCAATGCGAACCGCTGCTGGCGCGTCTGCGCGATCCTGTGCTCCGCTCGCTTCGCGACAGCGATATCGCCTTTGAAGCGCTCGATGAGATCGTTCTCGTCGGCGGCGCCACGCGGATGCCGCTTGTGCGCAAGGCGGTGACGCGCATGTTCGGGCGCTTCCCTTCGGCCTCGGTCAATCCGGACGAGGCGGTCGCGCGGGGCGCTGCGGTGCAGGCGGCGCTGAAGGCGCGCCAGGTCGATTTGCGCGAGGTCGTGTTGACCGACGTTTGTCCTTATACGCTGGGCGTCGCGTCGGCGGAGAAACAGGCGGGCGGGCGCATCGTCGAGGGGCTGTTCACGCCGATCCTCGAGCGCAATTGCGTCGTGCCGGCGAGCCGCGAGGAGATCTTCTCGACTCTGATCGATAACCAGCCGGCAGTAAAATTCCCGATCTACCAGGGCGAGTCCCGCTGGGTGAAGGACAACGTCTATCTCGGCGAGGTGACGATCCCGGTGCCGCGTGCGAAGGCCGGTCATACGCCAATCACCTGCCGCTTCAGCTACGACATCAACGGCTTGCTCGAAGTCGACCTCCACGTCCCGGAAACCGGCGCGCGCCAGCAATTGGTCATCGTCGACCGCGAAGGCATGAGCGAGGCCGAGTTGGAGGAGCGCCGCAAGGCGCTGGCCAAGCTCAAAGTGCATCCGCGCGACACCGACGCGGTGCGCGCCACGCTCGCGCGCGCCGGGCGCTGCTACGAAAACCGCGTCGGCGCTGAGCGCGACTATGTCGGCCGCCTCATCAGCCAGTTCGAAGAAGTGCTGGCGCGCCAGGACCCGCGCATGTGCGAGGAAGCGCGTGTCGAGCTCAGCCAGATTCTCGATCGCCTTGAGGGCGAAACCTTTCTATGAGCGCCGAGATCTGGCGCCATCTCGGCATCGCCGAAACGGCCGACGAAGCCGAGGTGCGCCGCGCCTACGCCGAGCGCCTCAAGCGCACCAATCCGGAAGACGATCCCGAGGGCTTCAAGCGCCTGCGCAACGCCTACGAACGGGCGCTGCAGATCATCCGCTGGCGCGTTCGTTATGCGGCGATCGAGCCGGTAGAGGACAGCGGCGAGTCCGTGCTCGAAGCGGCAGGGCCAGTCGCTGTCGACGGCGCCGCGCCGGCGCAAGCTGAGTCAGCCGCGGCCGAGACCCGCGAGCCGCCGCCACGCGACGAAGTTCTCGAAGCGCATGATGCGGCGTGCCGGCGCCTGGAAGCGGCGATCCGCGACGGCGCTTCGCCCTGGGAAATGCAGGCTGCATTTCAGGCGCTCGTCTCAGGCGCGGCGATGGAGCGCCTCGGCGTCTATGTCGAGACCGAGAGGTGGCTCGCGGATGTGCTTCGCCGCTACGGCCATGGCGGGCCGGTGCTCGAGGCGGCCGTCGCGCACTTCAAGTGGGAAGACCGTTCGCACGCCGTCGGCGACCGCATCGGCGCGGGCATGCTGGCCTTCCGCGAAGGCTTGGCCGAGGACGCGAAAACGCGCGCCTTCATCGCCCGCGTGCGCGATCGCCGCCACGAATTTCACGCCGCCTACAAGGAGGCGACGCGTCCGCTGAGCGAGCGCTCCTGGCTGTCGCGGCTCGTCTCGTTTCCGCGCATCGGCCTGATGCGCCGCTTCTACGATTATATCGACGACAAGATCCCATACGCGGAGGACGAGCTCGATTACGAGGCGGGCGATTGGTGGCGGCGGCGCGCCGCCTTTTGGCGCCGCCCGCTCTCGATCCTGACTTGGCTGATGCAGATCGGTGTGGTGGTCGGCGTCATTGCGCTATTCGTGGTGCTTGCGCCGCCGAGCGCGCCGGACGCGAACAGTGCGAACATGTTCGAGGTCCGCCGCGCCTGCGCCCAGTCGGTTGAACAGCCGGCGGCGAACGGCGCCGCCTGCGCGAGCTTCCTCGAACGCGCGCCGGAATCGCTGCTGATGCGCCAGTACGCCGGCATCATCGCATTGCGCGAGGACCGCGCCGCAGATGCCGCCGCTCATTTCGAGCTGATCCTGCGCGCGAGCCCGGTGGACGCGGCGGCGCGGTACGGCTACGGCCTCGCCTTGAGCCGTAGCGCCGACCCGTCAGATCAGGAGCTTGGCCTTGGGCTGATGCGCCAAGCGCTCGCCGTCGATGACGCCGTCAGCATTTATTTCGCGCAATACGGCGTCGTGTCGGGAACGGTGCTCGCGCCGGCGGAGTCCGCCGTGACTTTCCCGGAGACGCAAATGCCCCGCTTCGACACGCCGCCGAGCGACATCGGCGTCGAGGGCCGAAGCGTGTTCGACCAGGCCTACGCGCATTTCGGCATCGCCGATCACTTCGGCGACGGCTCGGTCGTTGTGCAGTGCCTCGCTCGCACGACCGGCGCCGTGACGGACTGCCAAATCGTCGAAGAGACGCCGCTCAATGGCGGCCGCGGCGAGGTGGCGCTCCGCGTCATGGCGAGCGCAACGGTAACGCCCGCCCGCTTGGGCGGCCAACCTGTCGATGGCGTGCCGGTCCGCGTGCCCGTGCGCTTCGCCCTCGAGTGAACGCCTTGGACTACCGCGCTCGAGGCTCGACCAGGAAAGCGAGGCGAGGATCGGCGCGGGACGGCGTGATCTCGATGACCTCCGCACGCACGACGCCCTCTTTGACGAATGGATCCTCATTCACCCGGGCCTCGATATCCGTTCGGGAAGCGCCAGCCGCGAGAATCGCGCCGCCGAGCCCAGTCTCCAGATTGCCGAGCAACACAAAGACCTGATCGGCGAAGCCGTCCGCGATCCACTCCTTGTGCGCCTCCATGAGCGCGGCGGCGCGGCTTTTGTCGGCGAAGCGAAGCAAGACGACGAACATGGGTTCAGCTCTCCTTGTGGGGATCGGCGCCCGCAGCTACGCCTGCGAGCCATTCGCTCATTAGCCGCACCTCGTGGCGGAGGAATTTCTCGTCCCGAAAGGCGTTGGCGAGCACGGCCACGCCCTGGCTGCGGGCGAGGATATGCAAAGCGAGTTCGTCCGCATCCGCTTTGCGCCCGAGCAGCACGAACTGCCGGCGCAGCCAAGTGCGGAAGAGCGTGAAAAGCGCGTTGGCCCCGGCTTGCGAGGGATGAGCAAGCTTTGCGAGTTCGGTGCAGAGCGTGCCGACCGGGCAGCCGTGGCGCTTGATCTTGGCGCGATTGACGAGAAGAATCTCGACGAAGCGGCGGATGCGGGCGATCGGGTCTGCGCCGGCGAGCTCCCATCGTTCCAGCATCGCCCGCGTGCCGGCGAGTCGGCGCTCGATCACCGCGTCGAGAATCTCGTCTTTTGTTTTGAAGTGATAATAGAAATTTCCGCGCGAGATGGCGACCGCTTCGGCGATGTCCTGAAACGAGGTGTGCTCGAATCCTTGGCGATAAAAGAGATCGTCGGCGGCCGCGACGATCTCCTCACGTGTCGTGCTGGCGTTCACCTCGGCTCTCCTCGCCGCCGCTCGGCCGCATAGGTCGTGGCCTAGGACGGGTGTCCAAATGATGTAGGACGAGCGTCCGAGAGTCAAGCGGCGCTGGTGAGTGGTGGTGCGGCTTTGCTGCAGGCGCTTCGTCTCATCCCTTTCGCGATCGCCCGATCCGTGCAATGGGGCGGGACAGGAACGCCAGCGATAGAGCAGATGCGCGGGCCCCGCCGCCCGCAGCGAGATGAAGCACCAATGCCGCAAGGTCTCTCCCGCAAGTTTTCGATTGCCCCGATGATGGATTGGACGGACCGCCACTGCCGCGCCTTCCATCGCGCGCTGACGAAGCGGGCGCTGCTCTACACCGAGATGATCACCGCCGACGCCATCATCCACGGCGACCGCGCGCGTCTGCTCGGCTTCTCGGAAACCGAACACCCCGTCGCTTTGCAGCTCGGCGGCAGCGATCCGGCCAAGATCGCCGAAGCCGCGCGCATCGGCGCCAGCTTCGGCTACGACGAGATCAACCTGAACATCGGCTGCCCGTCCGACCGGGTGCAGTCAGGCCGCTTCGGCGCTTGCCTGATGCAGGAGCCGGCGCTGGTGGCCGAACTCTGGTCAGCGGCGCAGACCGCCGCGCCCGACGTCGAAGTGACGATAAAATCCCGCATCGGCGTCGACGAGCAGGAGCCGCGCGCGGCGCTGTTCGCGCTGGTCGACGCCTGCGCAGCCGCCGGCTGCCGCAGCTTCACCGTGCATGCGCGCAAAGCGTGGCTGAAAGGCCTCTCGCCGAAGGAGAACCGTGACGTGCCGCCGCTCGACTACGAGCTCGTGCGCACGCTGAAGCGCGAGCGCCGCGAACTCGAGATCGTCCTCAATGGCGGCCTGCGCGACCTCGATCACGCCATGGCGGAAAGCGCAGGGCTCGACGGCGTCATGCTCGGCCGCGCCGCCTACCAATCGCCCGCCATTCTTCTCGACGTCGACGCCCGCATCTTCGCCGCGCCCAACCCGGCCCCGAACGCGATCGCCGCCGTCGAAGCGCACATCCCCTACATCGAAGCGCGGCTCGGCGAGGGCGTCCCGCTCCACGCCATGACGCGGCACATGCTGGGCCTCTTCAACGGCGTGCCGGGCGGGCGCGCCTGGCGCCGCGTGCTGTCGACCCAAGCCGTCCGCTCCGGGGCCGATGCGAGCGTCGTTCGCGCTGCTCTTGCCGAGATCGCGCGACCCGCCGCAGATGCGGCATGAGCGGCGAGATTCTCTGGTTCATTGCAGCTTTGACCGGCGCCGGCCTCGCCGCGGGCTTCGCCGGCGGCCTGTTCGGCATCGGCGGCGGCGCCGTCGTCGTGCCGGCGCTCTATTTCGTCTTCACCGCGCTCGGCGTCGACGAAGCCGTGCGCATGCACGTCGCCGTCGGCACCTCGCTCTCGACCATCGTCTCCACCTCCTGGCGCTCGCTCGCCGCGCACACCAAGGCGGGCGCGGTCGACTATGACGTGCTGCGCAAATGGGGCCCGTGGATCACGCTCGGCGCGCTCATCGGCGCCGGCGTCGCCGGATTGGTCGACAACGAAGTGCTGCTGATCGTCTTCGGCGCCGGGCTCTTGCTGATCGCGCTGCAGATGGCGTTCTCTTCGCCCAACTGGCGCGTCTTCCGCGACTTGCCGCACGGGCTGTGGCGCGCGCTGACCGCCGGCGGCATCGGGCTCTTGTCGGCGATGATGGGCATCGGCGGCGGCGCCTTCGGTGTCACGGTGATGACGCTCGGCGGGCGCCCGATTCACCAGGCGGTGGCGACCGCCTCCGGCTTCGGCGCCGCCATCGCGCTGCCGGCCGCGCTCGGCTACGTCGCCATGGGCTGGGGCAGGGAAGGGCTGCCGCCCTGGTCGCTCGGCTTCGTCAGCCTGCCGGGCTTTGTCGTGCTGGCCGCGCTTACCGCGCTCACCGCCCCGCTCGGCGCCCGGCTCGCGCACCGCTTGCCGCAACTGGCCTTGAAGCGCGCCTTCGCCGTCTTCCTGGCGCTGGTCGCGCTCAACATGCTGCGCGAAGCCGCGTTCTAGCGCGCCTTCGCCGCCAGCCGCTCCGGCAGCGCCGCCATGATCGCGCGCCGCTCGTCTTCCGAGAGGGCGCCCCAGCGCGCGATCTCGTTCAGCGTCCGCCCGCAGCCGATGCACAGACCCGTCTCGCCGCTCACGGCGCAGACCTTGATGCAGGGCGTGGAGATCGGCTGGCTCATGGCCCCTCAGCTAAGGCCCTGAAATCCGGCCCGCAATCGCCCGCCACCGCGCCTGTATCGAATTTCGATAAATTCACATTGACTCTCGATACGCCTTATCGTATATCGATATCAGTCTGAATTCGCGGCAAGGATGCATCCGCCTCAGCGGGGCGCGGCATCTCCAACACGGGTCAGGCAAAGGTGCTGACTTGGAGGGAAAGTCCCATGCGTTTCGCTGTATTCGCCACCGGCGCCGCCGCGATCGTGGCCGTCCCCATGGCCCTGAGCGCGACTGGCCCGCAAATGTCGGGCGATCAGTTTCTGAGCGCCGTGCGCTGCACCGCCTATGAAGCCGCCGCGCAGCCCGGCGCCGAACTCGGCGCGGTCAAGATGCAGCTCAACGCCGAAGCCCGCCGCCAACCGGCCGAGACTGCCGCCCAGGCCCAAGCCGAGGCCCGCGCCATCGCTCGCCAAGCTGTGATCAGCGAATCTGGCGCGGATGGGTCTATGCTAGCGTCAGCGGCGTGCGCCGGTCCGCAATTCGCGGCCGAAGCTGCGGCTGACGCGGCGTAAGAAGGGATGCTTGAGCGCGTCGCCTTCTGTGAGGCGCGCGCGGAGGGGAGTGAGATGAAGGTCCTGATCCTAGCGAGCGCCTTTACGGCCATGTCCGCGCCGTTCGCCTTCGCCACTGAGACCGACCTGCCGTGCCAGGTCGAGGATCGGCGCGTGCCGCAGGTGCGCATCGATTCCGGCGCGCCCGGCGGCTCCGCGCCGCAAGCGACGCCGACCAACCGTCCCGCCGCGCGCGCGCCGACGACGGAGACGCAGGCCGCCGAGCGTCAAGCCGCCGAAGCCGCGCGTTCGTTCGCCGAACGGCGCCGCAGCGGCAAGCGCATTCCCGACGCCGAGTTGATAGGCCCACGCGGCGCTCTATAGTCGGCGCGCAACGCGCGCGCTTTCCGCGCGCGTCAACGGGCCGGCCATATGGATCTCAATTTCTCCGCGGAAGAGCTCGCGTTTCGCGACGAAGTCCGCGCTTTCATCGAACAGAATTATCCGAAGCACTTGAAGGGCAAGGTGCTGCGCGAAGACCTCTCGAAGGAGGACTTCCTCGCTTGGCACAAGATCCTTGGCAAGAAAGGCTGGTCCGCGCCTGCTTGGCCCAAGGAATACGGCGGCACCGGCTGGACCGCGACGCAGCGTTACATTTGGCTCGAAGAAAACGCGCGCGCCGAAACCATTCCGCCGCTCCCGTTCGGCGTCTCCATGGTCGGCCCCGTCATCTACACGTTCGGCACGCCTGAGCAGAAGCAACGTTATCTGCCTGGCATTCTCTCGGGCGAAGTCTGGTGGGCGCAAGGCTACAGCGAACCCGGCGCCGGCTCCGATCTCGCCTCGCTCAAAACCCGCGCCGTGCGCGAAGGCGATCATTACATCGTCAACGGCCAGAAAACCTGGACCACGCTCGGCCAGCACGCCGATTGGGGCTTCTTCCTCGTCCGCACCGATCCGAGCGCCAAGCCGCAAGAGGGCATCAGCTTTCTCTTGATCGACATGAAGTCGCCCGGCGTCACCGTGCGCCCGATCAAGTTGCTCGATGGCGGCTATGAAGTGAACGACGTTTTCCTCGAAAACGTGAAGGTGCCGGTCGATCAGCGCATCTACGAGGAAAACAAGGGCTGGACCTGCGCCAAATTCCTGCTCGCGCACGAACGCGCCGGCATCGCCGGCGTCGCCCGCTCCAAGCGCAATGTCGAGCGCCTCAAAGCTATCGCCAAAGCCGAGATCGGCGACGACGGCAAACCGCTGATCGAAGACGAAGACTTCCAGCGCAAGCTCAGCGAACTCGAGATCGATCTCTCCGCACTTGAGATGACCGAACTCCGGACGCTCGCGCGTGAGCAAGCCGGCAAGGGCCCCGGTCCGGAAAGCTCGCTGCTCAAGATCAAAGGCACCGAAATCCAGCAGCGCTTGACCGAACTTACGCTCGAAGCCGTCGGCAATTACGCGCAGCCTTTCCCGCGCGGCCTCGGCTCGAACGAATTCCCGGTTGGCCCGGACTATTCGAGCCACGCCGCGCCGATCTATTTCAACTGGCGCAAAGCCTCGATCTACGGCGGCTCCAACGAAATCCAACGCAACATCATCGCCAAGATGGTGCTGGGGCTTTGATGGCGATCTATCGCGCTACCCTTGTATGGGCATTGCGCGCTGCCGCTGCGATCGTCTTGGCGCTCGCGGCGTTCAGCGCCGTCCGCGCCGTCGTGATTTACGACAACGCAAGCGCCTCGCTTGAACCTGGCGAGTTGGCCTACGTGCCCACTCCCGCAGACATCGCGTTGCAGGTTGTTCCTGCCGCTGGGCTGGCTCTGCTGTCGCTTGCGTTGGCGGAGATATTGGCGATGCAACTGCGAAGCGCCCGAAAATCCTAGGAAGATCTCCAATGAACTTCGATTACACCGACGAACAAAACATGCTCCGCGACTCGATCGCGAAGTGGGCGGCTGGGCAGTACGATTTCGACAAGCGCCGCGAAGCGCTGTCGCACGAAGACGCCTGGAAAACCAATTGGGCCGCGTTCGCTGAACTCGGCCTGCTCGCAGCGCCCTTGCCGGAAGATTTCGGCGGCCTCGGCGGCGGCGCCATCGACATCAGCGTCGTCACCGAAGAGTTCGGCAAGGCGCTGATCGTCGAGCCTTACGTGCCCACCGTCGTCCTCGGCGCCGGCGCGCTCAAATACGCCGGCAATGCCGCACAGAAGGACGAACACCTCACCGCCATTGCCTCCGGCGAGCGCGTCATCGCCTTCGCCCAAGCCGAACCGAAAAGCCGCTGGACGCTGCACGATGTCGCGACCAGCGCCAAGAAGGACGGCGCGGGCTGGGTCCTCAACGGCCACAAGGCCGTCGTCCTCGGCGCGCCGCAAGCCGATCATCTCCTGATCAGCGCTCGCACCGCCGGCGCCCAGCGCGACGAGAAGGGTATTTCGCTCTTCCTCGTGCCGAAAAGCGCGAACGGCGTCTCCACCCGCGATTATCCGACCATGGACGGCACACGTGCAGCGGAAGTCTATCTCGAAAACGTCAGCGTCGGCGCAGCCAACCTGATCGGCGAGGTCGACAACGCGCTCTCGCTGATCGAACGCATCGTCGATGAAGCCAACGCCGCGTATTGCAGCGAAGCTGTCGGCTGCATGCGCATGATGTCGGACCTGACGCGCGAATACGCCAAGACGCGCAAGCAATTCGGCAAAGCCATCGCCGACTTCCAAGTGTTGCAGCACCGCATGGTCGACATGTTCATGGCGACTGAAGAGAGCTACTCGATGGCGCTGCGGGCCACCATCAAGCTCGGCGAAAGCAACGAAGAACGCGCCCGCGCCGTCTCCGCCGCCAAAGTCTCGATCGGCAAGCATTCCCGCTTCGTCGGCCAAGCCGCTGTCCAAATCCACGGCGGCATGGGCGTCACCGACGAAATGCGCGTCGGCCACTATTTCAAGCGCGTCACCATGCTCGACGCCACCTTCGGCAACGTCGACTCGCACCTGAAGCGCTACACGGCGTTGAGCGCCGCCGCCTAACCCTTGGCGCGTTTCCCCCTCTCCCTTGCGGAGAGGGGGCAGGAGGTGAGGGGCGTTCAGCCGCCGCGGTGCAGCAGGACCAGCACTGCGGGCCGCCATTCAAAAGCTCACCCGCTCCGCTGCCCGCACACTCGCCCGCGCCCCCGCGAACCGATAATCGGCGCGCGCGGCCGCAGCCTTCCATCGCCGCCACGCGCGCATCGCCACGCGGCACGCCGGGCAACCGCCTTCATCGTTTGGCAAACGCACAAGCGCTTCACGATGCGCCAGGCTCGCCGGGGTCTTGATATCCCATGCGAGGCCGAGCCTCTGCAGCAACAGGATGAACCACCAACCCGGATCAGGTTGATCTTCCGATAAGCCTATGCGCGCTGAGCCCGGGAAGGCGTGGTGATTGTTGTGCCAGCTTTCGCCCATTGAAAGCAGCGCAGCGATCGGCACATCGCGGCCTTGAACGCCGGCGCCGTTCACGCGCCAGCGCATCGGCCCTTCATTGTGGGCGAAATAGCCGATCAACCAATGTCCGGTCACGCACGCAGCCACGCGCGCCGCAACGCCCCAAACCACCCAACTCCAGCCGCCGAAGGCGAACAGAACGAGGGCGATCGGCAATTGCTGCCACATCCAAGTTCGCTCCATCCACCGGTAGACGGAATCTTCGGCGATGCGCCGCTCGGGCTGAAAGCGCGGCGGATGATCGAGTTTCAAATCGCAGTGAAGCTGCCACCATCCGTCCGTGACAATGCCGCGGCCGTGTTTGAGATAATCGTGGCAACGGGACTGACGCTGCGCCCAATCGCGCAGATCGTGCTGGCGCATCAGGCCGAATGGCCCAGCCATGCCGACGAGCACGCCCGAATAGACAAGCGCGTATTCGAACCACAGCGGACATTCGAAACTGTTGTGGATCAGGCGCCGGTGCATGCCGACGGAGTGTCCAGTGCAGAGCGTAACGGCGCTCAGCAGGACAAACACTGCAAGCGCGCTCCAGCTGAAAACGAACGGCCCAATGAGAAGGGCGGCCGTCGTCATCGAACCGATCCAGATCGATTTGACCGGGCTCCACCTCACCTGCCCGAGGCTGGCGTCCGTCTTTTCATCGGCGATGATGCGCTCAGATCCCAGCCGCCAATCCATCGCCGTCTTCCTTCAGCCGCGCGCGCCCTTGAGCTTCTTGCTTTCGCGCTTCAGCGGTCGTGACACCGGGCAGACTTCCTGCACGAAGCCGTTCAGCGTGTTGACTAAGCTTTCGCGCACGAGCGCGTAGTGCACGAACTGACCGCGCTTCTCGCCGCGGATCAGCCCAGCGTTTTCCAGCACCGACAGGTGCTTGGATATGGCCGGCTTGCTCATGGAGAAGCGCGCCGCGATCTCGCCCGCAGTAAGTTCTGCCTCAGCCAAATAGGCCAGGATCTTCCGCCTCGGCGTGGAGGCAAGCGCGTCGAAAATGGTGTCGGTCATCTGAGCATTTAACTAATTGCCTAATTATCTACTTCGTTGGCGCCGCCTGTCAAGCCGCCGGTGAGGACCCGGCATTTTCCTCGGACGGCGAAACGCCACTCGACGCCACCTTCGGCAACGTCGACTCGCACCTGAAGCGCTACACGGCGTTGAGCGCGGCGGCTTGATCATCTGCCTCAGCGTACCGCAGTAGCCGCAGCCTCATCCGTCATCCTGGGGCGCGCGTAGCGCGAGCCCAGGATCCAGGGGCGACCGCTGCGGTGTTGGCCCCTGGATCCTGGGCTCTCAGCTTCGCTGAGCCCCAGGATGACGGGGATAGAGGCGCGCTCTATCCCCCATGTTTTCGCGCAAAATTCCAATGCAACCAACGCTCGCGCCAAAATCAATCCGACCGCGCCGAAACGGAGCTATAATGCCCTCGCTTTCACACGAGAGGATTTCGAAGAGCTCCGAAGCTTTGAAATGTGAGGGCTGCGGTCGAGCGTGAGGCTTTGCGAAAGCGAAGCCTGAAGCCGGCGGGGTCATAACCGCCGGGGCCTGCGTCTTCTTCGGAGAAGGCGACACACGCCGCCGGCCGAGCCGCCTCCAGGAGTGAATACACCTCCCGCGACGGCGCCGGCGAGCACAGACCGTAACGGGGCGCGTTCGACGCGCAGCGTTGCTCGAGCGATCGAGCAGCGCACACTAGGCACTACCCCAGCGCGTCCGACGCGCCCCGCCTCTCATTAGGGGCAGTAGGCAGTGGGCAGTAGGCAGTAGGAATTTTGAGCACCGGCGTCTGCCGGCGCGCCAACGCGCCTATTGCCTACTGCCGACTGCCTACTGCCTAAACATGTCCGAATCCGGCGAGACGCTAACCACCGAAAGGCCCATATTGCCCTCATGCTCGACGCAGACACCTGCCACGCCGCGTGCGACGCCAAGGACCGCCGCTTCGACGGCCGGTTCTATATCGGCGTCACCTCGACGGGCATCTATTGCCGCTGCATCTGCCCGGCGCGCACGCCGAAAAAGCAGAACCGCACTTTTTGGCCGAGCGCCGCCGCCGCCGAAGCCGCTGGCTTTCGCCCATGTCTGCTCTGCCGCCCCGAGCGCGCGCCCGGTCTTGCGCCGATCGACGCGCCCGCGCGCCTCGCCGCCGCCGCGTACGCCCGCATTGAAGCCGGTGCGCTCGAAGAGCAGGGGCTCGAAGCCCTGGCCGAAGAGCTCGGCGTCACCTCGCGCCATCTGCGCCGGGTGATGAACGCGCAGTTCGGCGCAAGCCCGATCGACATTGCGCAAACCGGCCGTCTGCTCGCCGCGCGGCGCCTGCTCAACGAAACTGCGTTGCCGATCACCGAGATCGCCTTCGCCTCCGGCTTCCGTTCCTTGCGCCGCTTCAACGCGACGATGAAGGACCGCTACGGAGCGCCGCCCTCGAAGATGCGCGGCCGCAAGAGCATCGAACGCGGCGAGACCTTCACCGTCAGCCTCTCGCCGCGCGGCGACTACAACATCGCGCCGATCCTGCAATTCTTGAGTCTGCGTGCGCTGCCCGGCGTCGAGATCGGCGGCGCGAAAACCTATGCGCGCGCGCTGAAATGGGGCGATGCGCTGGGCTGGCTCGAAATCGGCATGGGCCCGAAGGGCCTCGCACTGACGCTTTCGGAAAACCTCGCGCCGCACTTGCGCCCGCTCGTCGCCAACGTGCGCGGCGCCTTCGATCTCGATGCGGAAATGACCGCCGTCGATGCGCACTTGGCGGCTGATCCCGAATTCGCCGGCGATGTGAAACGCGAGCCCGGCGTGCGCGTCCCCGGCGCGCTCGACGGCTTTGAAACCGCGATCCGCGCCGTGCTCGGCCAGCAAGTCACCGTCATCGGCGCGCGCACGCTCACGGAACGGCTCGTCGAGCGGTTCGGCGCGCGCACCCCCGGTTTCCAGCCCGCAAATGGCGGCGAACTCACGCACGCTTTTCCGGATGCGAGCGCGCTCGCGAACGCGGGCGCAGACGCAATCGCCAAGATCGGATTGCCGAAGAAGCGCGCGGAGACGTTGCATCATCTCGCCGTCGCTTCCAGCGAAGGCAGGCTCCCGCTCGCGCGCGGCGCCATCGCAGCGGGCAGAGCGGCGCTTTCGACCATTCCCGGCATCGGCCCCTGGACCGTTGAATACATCGCGCTGCGCGCGCTCGGCGATCCTGACGCCTATCCCGCGAGCGACATCGCCCTCATCAACGCGCTCGGCCGCAAAGGCGAGACGCTCGAGCATCTGAAACCCTGGCGCGCCTACGCCGCGATCCGGCTCTGGCGTCGCGCCGCCAAGAAAGGACTGCGGCCATGAGCATTAGCACCGTGTACGAAAGCCCCTGCGGCCCGCTCACGTTGATTTCGAACGGCGCGGCGCTCACTGACTTGCAGTTCGAGAACCCGCGCTATCCGTACGCGCCTGCGCCCGCAGGCGCCGACGCCGTCCTCGACAAAACTCGCCGCCAGCTCGACGCTTACTTCGCCGGCAAGCTGCGCGCGTTCGATCTGCCGCTCGCGCCCAAGGGCACGCCGTTCCAGCAGCGCGTCTGGCAGGCGTTGCTCGCCATCCCGTATGGGGCGACGCGCAGCTACGGCCAGCAGGCGGCGGCGATCGGTTCTCCACAGGCTTCGCGCGCCGTCGGCCTCGCCAACGGCAGGAACCCGATCGCCATCGTCATCCCCTGCCATCGCGTCATCGGCGCCAATGGCAGCCTCACCGGCTATGGCGGCGGCATGGAGCGCAAGCAGCTCCTGCTGGAACTGGAACAAGGTCAGCCGCTGCTCCGCTGATGATTACCGAACATCAACGGCGTTATGCCGTCGCGGAGGCCGCAAAGGGCGTGCTAAAGAGCCGCTCCTTGGACGAACCAGCGGGACGGGAGACCACCTGATGCGGAAACTGTTCGCGGCCTGTGTGTGCGCATTGGCGCTCGGTGCGCCAGGCGTCAGCTCGGCGCAAAGCGAAGAAGGCTGGCGCTACGAGTTCACCGCCGATGGCGTCGCCACCGCGACCCAGCGCGATGAACGCGGCCGCGTCACCGCCACCATCACCTGCCGTCCGCCCGAAGGCGATATCGTCATCAGCGACTTCACATTCGGCCGCCAGGGCCGCCGCGCCAGCACTGCTGCTGTCGGCATCGGCCAGCTCACGGTCAACGTTCCCGCCGCAACCAGCGGCCGCGGGCGCAACCAGGCCGTCACCATCAATCTGCCCCAGCGCCCGCCGATCCTCGCCGGCGTGCAGCCGAACGATCGTCTCTCGGTCACCGTCAACGGCCGCACCAACACTTATCTCGCCGGCAGCGCGCAGAAGATGCGCGAAGTCGCCTTCGCCTGCTGGGGCAGCTGAGTCCTTCTGTTGCGGAGCGCCCGGCTTGGCGCCTAACATCATGAAGGTGGGGTTGAGGGAGCCGCCGGGGGGCGGTGCGCGTGTTCGCATGGATTGGGCTGACCCAAGCAGTTATCGTCTCTCGCGCTCGGATGCGCGCAGCATCTGCGCCGTGTTGAAGGCCGAGACGCGTCCGGGATCGGATGAAGAGTTCGAGACGCTGATGCGCGACTTCGCGTATCAGGTCCGCGACGTCGAAGTCGGCTGCGACTCCTACGTCGTCACCCGCATGATCGGCTCGCGCAATCACTTCGCGATGCACGCGCAATTCACCAGCATGGAAGCGTTCGAGCGCCACGCCGACACGCTGCACATGGCCAAAGCAATGCCGCGCCTAAGCGCGTTGCTGGCGGCGCCGATTTCGATGGAGATATTTCTCGCCGTATGAGCCGCGGGGCCCGTGGCCGACGACGCCTGGGGCGAAGTTGACGACGATCGCAAGCGCGAACGAAACCGCCGCGATCAGCGCGCTCGCCCAGTCCGGCAGCGCGCCGCCGCGCAGCACTTCGAGCGCGATGAAAGCGGCGATCCCCGCCGCGCCGGCGCCGAAGGCGAGCCGCGTGCGCGTCTCCGCCCCCCGCGCGCGCCAGAACACCCAGTGCGCGAACGCGACGATCGCCGGCGCCAGAAATCCAAGCGGCGCGTGGTGCGCGCTCGCCGCGGCCGCCTCCCGCACGCTCCAGTACGGCGTCAGCCACAGTGCGCCGATGAACAGCAACGCGCCGAGCGCCATCAGCCCGAGCAGGGTGGCGACGCCCATACGCGCATGCGCCGAGCCACGGCGCGAGCGGGATGCGATCACGAGCGAGGCGGCCAGCCACACGGCGATGTGCGCGCCGGCCTCGACGAAGCCAATCGGCGAAAGCAGCGTCGCGCCGGCCGAGAAGTAAAGCCGCAGCACGAGGCTGGCGGCGCAGACGCCGGCGACGAACGCAATCGTCTCGAACAGACCCGCCGTAAACGGGGCGTGTGCGCGATCGGCGAAGGCGGCGCCGAAAGCGAGCAGCAGGCCCGGGACGCCGATGCCGGCGACGAGCAAAGCCCAAGCCGGCCAAATCGGGCTTTCGTTCAGCAGGAGCTGCGCCGCGTCGATTGATAAGACAGCGGCGGCGAGCGCGGCGATGCAGGCGAAGCTCCGCCACGCGGCGTCAGGAAGGCGCGCATTGAGCAGCGAAAGCCCAAGAGCCGCGGCCGCGAACGCGAGCGCGGCAAAGGGCGCGGGCAGCGCGAGCAGGATTGCGCCGCTGAGCGCGGCGAAGGCGGCGATCGCGAGAACCCACAGGGTCACCCTGAGCGCGGCGAGCCCGCCGCGCCGGCGCAGCGCCGCGAGCGCGATCAGCCCGCCCAGCGTCGCCGCAAGCGCCACAAGCGCGCCTGCCGCCGCGAAGCGGTCGGCGAGGCCATGGCCGGCATAGTGGAGGGCGCCGATCGCGAGAAGCGGCGCAAGCGCGCCGGTGCCAGCGATAGCGACGCCGCGCGGGCCGAGTTGGGGCGCGCGCACGAATGCGATGGCCAGGAAAATCGCCCCCGCCCACGCCGCCGCCGGCGTGAACCAGATCGCGGCGGCGGTCTGGCCGCTCAGGACAAAGAGCCCGATCAGCGCCGCGCCGAAGGCGGCAAGGTGCAAGGTCTCGAGCCGCAGGCTCAGCGCGCCCGTGATCGCCGCGGCCGTGACGATCAGGCCGAACGCCGCGCCCGCCGCGCCGATGATTCCGATCTGGCTGGCGAGCGCCAGCGACATGCTGGCCATGACCAAAGCCATCGCCGAGCCGGGTGCGGCTCGGCGCAGCTGTGCGTGCGCCAAGCCGGCGACGCCGCAGAACGCGACGAAAACGGAATAGACCACCGGTGATGCGTGCGCCACGCCGAGCACGAAGCCCGCCAGCGCCCAGCCCGCGCCGGTGATGACACCGGCCCAAGCCGACGCGCTCCAATCTGACCGCAGCGCGAGCAGGATCATCGCCAATGCGACAGCGAGGCCGCTGGCGATGATGGCGGACTGGGTGACGCCGAACAGAAAAGCGAGCGCGGGCGCGGCGGCCACCACGCCTAGGATCACGCCGCGCAGTTTGCTGGGCAGGGCTTGCGGCGCATCGACTTGGAGCGGCGCGCCGGGCGAGCGCCAAGCCTGCGCCGCGCGGGCCGACGGCGGCGGCGTCAGCGTTACGACATCGGCGTCGACCGGGGTGACAGCGCCCTGCGCCCGGCGGCGCGGTGCGGCGGCGCGACTGTCGGCGGCGGCGAGCTCGGCCCGCAGCCGCTCGACGTCGCCCTCGAGCTGACGTTGCCGCCGCAAGAGATAGACGAAGCCGAGTCCAGTCGCCGCCAGCTGCAGCGCGAAGAGGATCCAGAGCCCCATGAGGCGCGCTTCCTAGACGAACAGCGCCGGTATGGCACACCAAAACAGCTAGCCTGGTGCGCGGAACCGGCAACCTGTTGCCCGCAAGCGGCAGTGACGATTAGTCCCCGGCGGCGCCTATTCTGCTGATTTGCGGAGGAATTTCTGCGTCTGACCGGCGCCGCTCTGGTACGCCTCGCCACCGGCCGGGTCCGTGATTTCGCGCCAGTTGTCGCGCACGGCCTCGGCGCTCGCGCCGGTCCCCAGATAGGCGCCATCGGTTTCCACGATTTGAGCCAAGGCGAAGACGCCCGCGCCCGCCGTCAGTATTGCGCCGGTGGGAGCTTCTTGCGACGCGAGATAAACGACGCCCGGCGTCACGTGCTCGGGGGCGAGCTTAGTCAACATCTCGGGCGGCATCAGCGAGTCCGTCATCCGCGTGGCCGCCACTGGCGAGATCGCGTTGACGCGGATGTCGTTCTTGCCGCCTTCGAGCTTCAGCGTATTCATGAAGCCGACCAGCGCCAGCTTGGCCGCGCCGTAATTGCTCTGGCCGAAATTGCCGTAGAGTCCGGTCGACGACGTCGTGACGACGATGCGCCCGTAATTCTGGCTGCGCATGATTTCCCAGACCGCCTTCACCGGCTTAACCGTGCCCATCAGGTGCACGTCGACGACGGACGCGAAGTCCGCCACCTCCATCTTGGCGAAGCTCTTGTCGCGGAGGATGCCGGCATTCGCGATTAGCACGTCGATGCGGCCCCACTTCGCCACCGCCCGTTCGACCATTGCGGCAACGCCTGCATCGTTCGTGACCGATGCGCCGTCGGCGATGGCTTCGCCGCCCGCCGCTGCGATTTCAGCGACGACCGCTTCCGCCGCCGCGGACGAACCGCCCGAACCATCGACCGCAGCGCCCAGGTCGTTGACCACCACCTTCGCGCCGCGGCGCGCGAACTCGAGCGCGTGGCTGCGGCCGAGGCCGCCGCCAGCGCCGGTGACGATGACGACCTGCCCGTCGAAGCGAATGTCCGCGCCCATTATTTCCTGCTCCAAGCCACGCTGAAGGTTTGATGAAGTTTGCAGCCGCCAGGGTCAAGAATGCCCTGGCGCCAAGGGCGCGGCGCAAACAGCGCCACGGAGGAAGAGCGGGGCGGGCGTGACATATACGTCGGATAATGCGCGAAGGCTCGCCGCTGTCGCGCTGCTGGTCGCGCGCCTGTTCTCCGACGTTAGCCTGCGGCGATCATGGTTGCGTTGCCTGCGCAGCTTTTCCAGTAGCGATCAGGCGCCGCCGGCGTGGAGTTCGGCGCCCAGCGCGTCGGCGCGCCGCGCCAGCTTGCGATGCGCTTTCCGTAGCGCCTTCGCCGCCCGTTGCGGCGCCTTGCCCTCGCCGACCAGGGCCGGGGCGGCTTCGATACGCTCGAGCAGCAGCGCTGCATTGCGCTCGCGTCCGAGCAGGTCACCTAGTTTCGCTCCCGCTTTCCGCCTAACTGGCGCCGGCCAGACGCCTTCGAGCAGCACCGCGGCGTAAAGTCGGTCCTTCTCACGCTTGCGCCAGACATGGCGGCGCGCCGTCTCCGCGTCGGATTGCGCGCCTTTATAGGCGCGCCGCGCCCGCCGCGCGATGCGCTCGCCGCCGCGCCGGATCTGCCGCAACGACGCTTCCGGCCAGACTTGCGCCAGCGCCAACAGGTCTTTCAAACCAGCTCGCGCGCTGTCCGCATTGAGCGCTTCGGAGGCCGCGCGCTCCGCTTCGAGCCCGTCCGCCAGCGCCTTCAAGGCGGCCGCGGTCTTGCCCCGCGCCGTCATGCTGATCTTGTTCGCCGTCTCCGCCAGCGCGCCCATGTCGCGCGCGTGCCCCAACGTGCGCATGACGCCGCGCGCGGTGTCGTTGAACACAGTCGAAAGTCCAGGCGCACAGGCGCGGCCGACCCGCGCCAGCGCCCGCGCGCGTTTCACATGAACGCGGCATCGATGCAGGGCGCCTTCGCTCTGCGCACAAGAGTCGAGTTCAGTGATCGCAGCGCGCAGTTCCTCGGACATCGCGGCGCGCAAGTCGAAAGCCGCTTCCGGCGTTCGCATGAATGACCCCCGTCAGCGTCCGCGTCAGCCCCGCGGCGCCGCACTGATCTTCTTGAGCGCGCCGGAAAATGCAAGCAGCGGCTGGCCAAGTTGTGTGACAATGCCGCGCACGAAAATCAGCGAGCGCGTCTCGCGCAGCACTTCGCCTTCGGATTCCACGGCGCCATCGAGCCCGCCGGCGGATAGGAATTCGCAATTACAAGTCAGCGTGACCGCCTTTGCGCCGCGCAACACGTTGTGAGCGATGGAGAAAAGCGAAAAGTCGGCGAAGCTCATCAAGGCGCCGCCGTGAATCGTGCCGCCGCCGTTCAAGTGTTCGCGGCGCGGCTGGAAGGCCGAGCGCGCGCGGCCGTCTTCGAGCTTGAAGCAGAACGGCCCGATGGCGGTTTCGTAAGGATCGGCGCCTGCGCTCCAGGTGAGCCAACCGGCGAACGGGCCGTCTTTAAGCTCGACCGGTCCCTCATATGCCCCCAAGCCGTCGTTCATGGGTTTCCCTCCGGCCCGGCGTGCTGGCATGTTAGGCGCCTGGCGGCAAGGCAGGGGCCGATGCGTCTTATGTTCGCGATGCTGGCGATGCTGGCGTTGGCGCAGTGCGCCACGCCGGAGGACGAGCGCTTCCGCGTCGGCGAGTCGCCGCGCGCCTTAGTCATCATCGGCGTCGCCGAGGCGCCGACGAACACCCAGCCGCGCTACGCGATGCTGTGGCGCAGGCTCGAAGCCGACGGCGGGTTTGCCGCGTTCGACGACGACACCGCGTTCGAAGCGCGCACACACATGCGCAAGTCCGTCCGCGTACGGGGCGTGCCGGGCGAGTTTACGATGGCGGAGGTCGAGCCGGGCGTTTATGCGCTCGACAGCGTGTTCGCCCTCATCCGTGACCGGCGCGTGGATTATTCGGCCAACGGCGTCATAGAGGGCCCCGAGCGGCCGAGCTTCGAGGTGCGCGCAGGCGAAGCCGTCTATCTCGGCATTTGGGAGCTCAACCTGCAGGACGTGACGCCGGTGGCGCGGCTCTGGCGGCTCGAACAGGCCGACGTCGACGCGGCCATGCGGCGGTCCAACGCGGCGGTCGGGCCCGTCACGCCACGGCAAGCACAAACGCGCGTGGCGCCTTGCGCGCCGCACCGGCTGAACACACGATCGCTTCGAGAGATTTGCTGAGGCCGCATGTTTCGCACGCTCATCATCGCCCTGGCTCTGGCGCTCGCCGCGGCGCCGGCCGCTTTCGCCCAAGCGCTGTTGACGCCGGCGCAGTTCCGGGACGCCGCTATTGAAATGTTGCGGCGCATCGACCCGCAGGCCGAGATTGCAGTGCGCGACGAGTTGAGCATCAACGTACGCCGCGAAACCGAGGCCGAGTTGCCGGAGTTCTACATGAACTTCGATCAGGCGTATGCGGAGTACCGCGCCAATCCAGCCTCACGCGACCGCATCCTGGAGCGCTGGGTGCGCTTCGCGATCAGCCCGCCGGGCGACGCTCGATCGGCGGACCGCGTAGTGGCGCTGGTTCGGCCGCGCGCCATGGTCGAACAACTCGAGGCAGAATCCAGACGCGAACGCGCCGCCAACGGTCACGAGCCGGACGGACCGATTTGGCGCCCGTTCGACGGCGATCTCGTTGAAGTCCTGGTATTCGACAGCGAGGAGGCCGTTCAATACGCCATGACAAGCTCGCTCGCCGAGATCGGCCTTACACCCGACCAGGCCTGGGCTTTGACTGATGCGAACACTCGCGCGCGCATCGGTACGCTGGAGGGTGGGGCCGTGGGCGGCTCCGATCGGCTCATCTACATCACCGGCGGCAATGGCCTTGCGCCCAGTTCGCTCTTGAACGGCGGCGTCTGTTCCAATGGCGCGGAGCGTTTCGCTTTTCTGGTGGTGGAGCGCAACGGCTACGTCTCCGGCGATCGCGATGATCCCGTCGCGCTGCGGCAGTTTCGAGAGATGCTGTCGTATTTGCGGGCCAATGGCGGCGCCATGTCGGTCACCCCACTTGGCTGCCTCGACGGCAGGGTTGTCGAAATCGATCTTACGGAATGAAGTGGCGCCATGGATACCGAAACCCTCTCCGAACTGCTCGCCGCACTCCGCCGTTTCGTCAATGAGCGGCTGATCCCGCTTGAGGCAAAAGTGGCGGAGGAGGACGCGATCCCCGAAGACGTGCTGCGCGAGATGCGCGAGCTTGGACTGTTCGGGCTGTCGATCCCGGAAGAATACGGCGGTCTCGGCCTCTCGATGGAAGCGGAATGCCGCGCCATGTTCGAGTTCTGCCGCGCATCGCCCGCCTTTCGTTCGGCGTTCGGCACCAATGTCGGCATCGGCAGCCAGGGCCTCGTCATGTTCGGCAGCGAGGCGCAGAAGCAGAAATATCTCCCCGGCATCGCCGCGGGCGAGATCGTCACCTCGTTCGCGCTGACCGAGCCTGAAGCGGGATCTGACTCCGCCTCGGTGCGCACGCGCGCCGAGTTCAAGGGCGATCACTACGTCCTCAACGGCTCCAAGCGCTACATCACCAACGCTGCGCGCGCCTCGCTGTTCACCGTGATGGCGCGCACCAATCCGGAGGTGAAAGGCGGCGGCGGCGTTTCCGCGTTCCTCGTGCCGCGCGATCTCGAGGGCGTGTCCGTCGGCAAGCCCGAGAAGAAGATGGGCCAGCAGGGCGCGCACATCCACGATGTGAACTTCGACAACGTCAAAGTGCCGGTCGAGAACCGGCTCGGCGAAGAGGGCCAAGGCTTCCGCGTCGCCATGCAAGTGCTCGACCGCGGCCGGCTGCACATCTCTTCGGTGTGCGTCGGCGTCGCCGAGCGGCTGATCGAGGAGAGCGTGCGCTACGCCGCCGAGCGTAAGCAGTTCGGCCAGCCGATCGCCAGCTTCCAGATGATCCAGGCTATGCTCGCCGATTGCCGCGCTGAGGCGAACGCCGGCCGTGCCATGGTGCTGGAGGCGGCCCGTAAGCGCGACGCCGGCGGTGATGTCACGATGGATGCGGCGGCGGCGAAGCTGTTCTGCTCGGAGATGGTCGGGCGTGTCGCCGACCGCGCGGTGCAGATCTTCGGCGGCTCTGGCTATGTCGCGGATTTCGGCATCGAGCGCTTCTACCGCGACGTCCGCATCTTCCGCCTCTACGAAGGCACGAGCGAGATCCAGCGCATCATCATCGCTCGCGAGATGATGAAGCAGGGCGGCTGACTGCCTTAACTCCCGATGAACACCGCAGTCCGGCGCTCTCGGCAAGCGCAGTCGTGTTTCCTTTTTGTCAAACCCTGCTCGGGAATAACCAGGGCAAGGGTGGACATCCGTCTGTGCTGGACCGCGTTTTCAGGGGCTCGCTCGCCGGCCGCATCGCCGCGGCGGTGCTGATCTCGACCACGCTGGTGACGGCGGCGAGTTCGGTTGCAGCCTTCATCGCCTACCGCAACGCCGCGCTGCATGGGGCGTTGGAGACGACGCTCGCCTATTTGCAGGAGCGGCGGAAGGTCGAAGAAGGCGTCTACGATCGCATCAGCGACGCCCATGGCGTGGCGACGCGGCTCTTCCGCGAGCGCATGGCCGAAGCCGATTATCGCGCAGTTTCCTATTTCGACCGCCTGTTTCCGATACACGCTGACGGCACGCGCCGCAGCGCCGATCTGTTGTTCGACGGCGGCCGCGCCGCCGATGGCGAAGCGGTGCGCGGCGTCGGGGCGTTCATCGCGAACGCGCGCGGTCTGACCCCGCAGGAGAAGATGGAGCTCTACGTCGCCTACACTGTGCTGCGCGATATCGGCCCGGTGCTGTCGCGCGTCGACAACGTCTACTTTTTCACGCCCACCGACAGGGCCGTGGTGTTCGCGCCTAGCCGGGAAGACCGGCTGCTCTACTATCGGCGCGACGCGCCGGCTTCGTTCAGCTTTCAACACGAGGAGTTCGCCGTCATCTCGACGCCGGCCGCGAACCCGACCGGGATCACGCGTTGCACCGGCCTGCGCCGGCTGATGTCGGACCCGACCGGCGAGCGGCGCTCATCGGGTTGCTCCACGCCGCTCGATGTCGATGGGCGCCGGCTCGGCGCCTGGGGATCGAGCATCACCCTAGCGGAGGGCCTTCGCGCGTCCGTGCAGAATGCGCTCCCCGGCACCAGTAACGTGATCCTCGACCGGCACGGCGCGCTCACCGCACATGCCGGCTTGCTGCATGGCGACGTGAGCGAGCAGACCGAAGCGCTCTCGGACCGCTTGGGCGTAGACCGCATCAACGCCTACATTCGCGCCTCCGGCGCCGAGAGCGGCATCATCCCTGGCGTAATCAACGGCAATTACGTCGTGTTCGCGCGCATCGCTGGCCCGGAGTGGATGTTCCTCTCGCTCGTGCCTGAAGAGGCGGCCGCACGACGCGCCAGCCAAGGCGCGGGCGTCGTGCTGCTGATCGGCGCCGGCGCGGTGCTGGCGCAGGTTCTGCTGCTCGCATTCCTCATGTACAGATGGGTGGTCGAACCGGCGCGGCGGCTGACGATCGCAGCGCGCTCGAGCGAGGGGCTTTGCATCGAAAGCCTCGCCACTCGCGAAGACGAGATCGGCGAACTCGCGCGCGCACTGGCCGCCCGCGACAAGCGCGATCACGAACGCATCGAGCAGCTCGCCGACGCCTCGTCGAAAGCGGAGGCGGCAAGCGTCGCCAAGTCACAGTTCTTGGCGACGATGAGCCACGAACTGCGCACGCCGCTCAACGCCATCATCGGCTACAGCGAAATGATGCGCGAGGACGCCGAGCTCGACGGGCGCGGCGGCGACATCGCCGACCACGATCGCATCCTGATCGCGGCGCGCCGCCTGCTGCACTTGATCAACGAGATTCTCGATCTGTCGAAAATCGAAGCCGGCCACATGCAGCTCGAGGTGCAGCCGACGGACGTCGCCCGGCTTGCGCGCGAAGCCGTCGAAGCGGTGCGGCCGCAAGCCGAACGCAACGGCGACAGGCTCGTTCTGGATTGCCCGGAAGGTTTGCCGCTGGTGCGCGCGGACGGCTTCAAGCTTGGCCAGTGTCTGTTGAACCTTCTGTCCAACGCGGTGAAGTTCACCAGCGATGGGGAGATTTCGCTGCGCGTCCGCGTCGATGGCGATCGCGTGACCTTCGCTGTGGCCGACAGCGGCATAGGTATCGCGCCCGAAAAGCTCGCTGGCTTGTTTGAACCGTTCGTTCAGGCGGATTCCTCCACGACGCGCAATTACGGCGGCACCGGCCTCGGCCTCGCCATCACCCGTGAGATCGCGCGTCTGATGGGCGGCGACGTCACCGCCGAGAGCGCGCCCGGCGAGGGATCGACCTTCACGCTGACGATCCGTTCCGCGCCTGAGGCGCAGGAGGCGGCCCGCGAGACGACTGCAACGATGCAGCCGGCCTAGCCGTCGCTCAGTCGGCGGGCGCGAGGTCGGCGAGCATCTGCCGGGCGATCTCGCGTTCGCCCATGATCACGCGGTCCGCGCCGCTGGCTTTGATGTGCTCGACTTCCGCATCCAGGTGCGCGCGCGCGACGATGCGCAATCTGGGGTTCAGCTTGCGCGCGTGCGCGACAATCTCGCCCGCTTCCAGCCCGTTCGGCACCGCCACCAGGATGTGTCGAGCGTCTTCGATCCCGGCGGCGCGCAGCACTTCGTCGCGTACGGCGTTGCCGAGGATGGCGGCGCCGCCCGCAGTGCGGATCGCCTCGACCCGTTCGAGATCGGCTTCGATCACGACCGCAGGCGCGCCTTGTGCCTGGAGCGCATCCGCGACGCGGCGGCCGACGCGGCCATAGCCGACGACAATGACGTGATCCTTCTCGCTGACGCGATACGGGGTCGCGGCGGCGATCGCTTCGGGGGGAACGGGTTCCGCCGCCGTGTCTGTCCGCTGCGCCGCCGCCTCGCGCGCCAGCCGGCGTGCGCGCAGGTGGGCGGCGAGCGCGAACGCAGCAGGATTGAGCATGATCGACAGGATCGCGCCCGCCAAAACCAGGTCGCGCGCCGTTTCGGGGATCAAGTTGAGGCTGAGTCCCAGCGTGATCAGGATGAAGGAGAATTCGCCGATTTGCGCCAGGCTCGCGCTGATCAGCAGCGCCGTGTCGGTGGGATAGCGGAACGCCCGGACGATCACGAACGCGGCCACCGACTTGCCGACGACGATGATGAACAGTGTCGCCAGCACCGCGAGCGGGTGTTCGAGCACGACCATGGGATTGAACAACATGCCGACCGAAACGAAGAACAGCACCGCGAATGCGTCACGGAGCGGCAAGGTGTTGTCCGCGGCTTGATGGCTGAGTTCCGATTCCTTGAGGATCATGCCAGCGAAGAAGGCGCCCAGCGCGAACGAGACATCGAACAGGACCGCCGCGCCGTAGGCGACGCCGATTCCAATCGCCAACACCGACAACGTGAATAGTTCGCGTGATCCCGTGCCCGCCACGCGCGCAAGCGCCCAAGGAATGACCCGCCGGCCCACGATAAAGGTGAGCGCCGTGAACACGGCCAGCTTGCCGAACGTGAGCGCGAGCGAAATTGCGATGGAACCGCCGCCGGGGGCCGCGTCGGCTGCTTGGGCCGCTGGGTCGGAGGGCGCGACGCCAGGTAGGACTTGCGCCAGCACAGGCAGCAGCACCAGCGCGAAGATCGTGGCGATGTCCTCCACGATCAGCCAACCCACGGCCACATGGCCGCTGCGCGTGTCGACCAGCTGGCGCTCTTCTAGCGCGCGCAGCAACACGACCGTGCTGGCGACCGAGAGCGCCAGGCCGAAGACGAGGCCTCCCGCCAATGGCCAGCCGAGGAAGTAAGCCAGCGCCATGCCCATCATCGTCGCGACGGTGATCTGCGCCACGGCGCCGGGAATGGCGATGTTCCTGACCGCGAACAAATCCTTGTACGAAAAGTGCAGTCCCACGCCGAACATCAGCAGGATGACGCCGATCTCGGCGAGTTCGGCGGCGAGATCGGCGTCGGCGACAAAGCCCGGCGTGAACGGTCCGACAATGACGCCGGCGACGAGATAGCCCACGATCGGCGGAAACCGCAGCCGATTGGCGATCATGCCCAGGATGAAGGCGAAGACGAAACTTGCAGCGATGGTGGCGATGAGCGGAGTATGATGCATCACGGTGTTGGTAGAGGAAGGAGGCGGCCTCCGCCAACACTGCATCCGCCGAGCCGCCGCTGCAGCCCGAGGTGGACACTCCGCGTCCGCGTTGGCTAGCACCGGTTCATGGCGGCGAGGGCGTCACGATTGGATCGGCTGACGGCGGAAATCGCCGCCTGCCGCGCTTGCGCGCTGCCGCACGAGCCGCGCCCCGTCGTGTGGGTCCATCCCGCCGCGCGCATCCTGATCGCGGGCCAGGCGCCCGGCCGCCGCGTCCACGAGAGCGGCGTTCCGTGGAACGATCCGAGCGGCGACCGTCTACGCGACTGGCTGCAGATGGATCGACGACAATTCTACGACAAGCGCGCTATCGCCGTCGCCGCGATGGGCTTCTGCTATCCTGGCACGGTGAATGGCGCCGATCTGCCGCCGCGCCGCGAGTGCGCGCCGCTGTGGCGTCCGCGCCTGCTGCCGCTGCTGAAGAATGTGCGTCTCACGCTGCTGGTCGGCGGCTATGCGCAACGCTATCATCTCGGGCGAGCGGTGAAGCCGACGCTGGGGGAAACGGTGCGCGCCTGGCGCGACTATCCGGCCGACGTCATGCCTCTGCCGCACCCATCGTGGCGGAACAGCGCATGGCTCAAACGCAATCCCTGGTTCGAAGAGGACGTGCTGCCGGAATTGCGGCGCAGAGTGTCATCGGCCTTGCGCTGATGCTGCTCGCCGCCTGCGCGCCGACGGTACAGCAGGCGGGCTCACCGGTCACCGGCTTTGGGGGGCCGCGCTTCGCGGTCGCAAACGAACGCTTCGTCTCCTTCGATGGCGCCGAGCTTGGCCTCACGGCGTGGCTGCCGCCCGACGGCGCAGAACCGCGCGCCGTGATCATCGGCCTGCATGGCATGAACGATTACGCCAATACGTTCTATCTCGCTGGCCCTTGGTTCGCAGAGCGCGGCGTCGCGCTTTACGCCTATGACGCGCGCGGGTTCGGCCGCTCTCCGAACCGCGGCATCTGGGCGGGCGAGCGGCTCATGACGGAGGATCTGCGCACCGCCGTGCGCGTGGCGCGGCGCGCCCATCCCGGCGCAACCGTCGCCGTCGTCGGCGATTCGATGGGCGGCGCCGCGGCGATCGCGACGTTCGGCGCCGAAGGCGCGCCCAACGTCGATCGTCTGATCCTGGTCGCGCCCGCCGTCTGGGGCTGGTCGACGCTGCCGGATCATTACGCGCTGACCCTCTGGCTCGGCGCCCACACCTTTCCCTGGCGTGCGGTAGAGCCGCCGCGCAACGTGACGCGCCGCATCTCCGCTTCCGACAACCGCGAAGCGCTGCTCCAGGCGGGTCGCGCGCCGCACATGATCTGGTCGACGCGCATCGACGCGCTCTATGGCCTCGTCAGCCTCATGGAGACGGCCCACGAGCGCGCCGCCCGTCTCGATGGCGAGGTGCTTTTCCTTTACGGCGCGAACGATCAGATCATCCCGCGCCAATCCGCCATCGCGGCCGCCCGGCGGCTGCCGCGCAGCGCCCGCACCGCCTATTACGAGAACGGCTGGCACTGGCTCTTGCGCGACCTGCAGCGGGAGGTCGTCTATGCCGACATCCTAGCCTTCATCGAAGACGCCGACGCGTCGTTGCCGTCGCAGGCGCCGCCGCTTTTGCCCCAGGTTCAAGCAAATCGTTAACGGGATTGGCCTAAGCTGACCGCACCATGGCGGTCGCTCTGAAGGCCTTGTTCGACAAACGCCGGCTCGCGCTGACGCGCGCGCGCTTCCGCGCCTGGTGGGAGGGCGAAGCGTTCGACGAAGGGGCCGCCGTCGCCGAGATCGAGGCCGGCCTCGCCGCCGCCAATGACGAAGCGGCGGACTTCGACGACGAATTGTTCGACGCGCCCGCCTACGAGCCGCCGCCGCGCTTGGTGGCGCTGTCGCTGTTGTGGGGCGAAGGGCGCATTCGCCCGGGCGACTCCACCGCAGACAAGCTCGAGCCTGCTCGCATCGGTCTCGCGCCCGAAGGCGTGCTGGCGGTGCTGGGGCCTGGCCATATCGGCCCGCTCGCCGCGGTCGCCGCCGCCCATCCCGGCCAGATCGAAGTGTTCGAGTGGCGCGAGGAGACGTTCGAAGCGCTGAAGCACGCCATCGCCAAGGCGGAGCTTGGCGGCCGCATCGCCGCAAGCCGCATCGACCTCGAAGCGCATGTGTTCACGCCGAACCATTTCGACGGCCTCCTGAGCACTGACGACTTCGCCTATTGCAGCTATCCGCCTCATCTGGCGCAGCAGATTATGAAGTGCCTGAAGCCGGGCGCCAGCGCCGTGGTCGAATGTTATGTCGGCCTGCGTATCGCCGAACTGCCGACCGCGTTCGCGACCTCGTTCGCCGAGCCGCACATCCGCGCCCATGGCGATCTGTTGCAATTCTTCACCGATACGGGCCTGAGGCTCGAAGCCGACGAGGACGTCACCGAGGAATTCCTGGCGACCGCGCGTCAGAGCTTCAGCCAGCTGGGCGAGAAGCTTTCGAGCGCCACGGATTTCGGCGTGATGGCGGCGCAGGAGTTGGCCTGGGAAGCGGAGGCTTGGCGGATGCGCCTGCGCCTTCTCACGCAGCGCCGGCTCGAGCGGCGCCGGTTCATCCTGCGCAAGCCGCGCGAGGATGAGCCAGCTCAGGACGAGACGGAAAACGCGAACGCGCCGGCCGGCTGAATCTCGACCGACACCGTTTCACCCAGCGCCGAGCGCGGCGGCGCGAGCGCCCGCCAGACGACGCCGCCGGATCCGATCCGCACCACATCATGAGCCCCGTGCGGCCGCACGCTAAGCACGCGCGCGCCGTCGCCGGGGATAAGCCGCAGCGCCTCGGCCCGCACGGCGGCGCGTGCGCACGCCCCCTCCGGCAAATGCGCGGCCTTGATCGCGCCGAATGGCGTCGCCATCGCGCCGTGCTCGACGCGGCCTTCGAATACGTTGATCGGCCCGAGCGCCGCCGCCGCATCGATCGAGGTCGGCGCATCGTACGCTTGGCGCGGCGCGCTTTCCTGCAGCAGCTTGCCCGCCTTCATGATCGCGAGCCGGTCCGCCACCTGCAGCGCGTCCTCGGCGTCGTGCGTGACGAACAGGGTCGTCGTCCGCGCCTCCATCAGCGTGGCGAGCGTCGCGTCCCGCAATTCTGCGCGCAGCACCGGGTCGAGCCCTGAGAACGGCTCGTCGAGCAGCACCGCGCGCGGCGCCGGCGCCAGCGCCCGCGCCAACGCCACTCTTTGCTGCTCGCCGCCGGAGAGTTCGTGCGGATAGGACCCGGCGCGGTGTTTCAGGCCGACACGATCCAACCATTTCAGAGCGGTGGTCTCGCGCTCGGCGCGGCCGAGCTTGTTCAAGCCGAAGGCGACGTTGGCGCCGGCGGTGAGGTGCGGAAACAGCGAATAGTCCTGGAACACCATGCCCACGCGCCGCTCTTCGGTAGCGACCGCGCGGGCCGACGACGACATCACCTCGTCGCCGATGCGGATCTCGCCCGCATCGACCGGCTCGAGGCCGGCGATCAAGCGTAGGATCGTCGACTTGCCCGAGCCAGATGGCCCGAGCAGGGCCAGCACTTGCGCCTCCGGCGCAGTGAGCGAGACATCGTCGAGCGCGCGCACGCCGCCGTAGCTGCGGCGCACTCGAGAGAGCGTGACCAGGCTCATCGCTGTGCAGCGTGCTCCAGCGCCGGCCGCTGGCCTGGACGCGAGCGGCCGATGCCGCGCGACAGCAGCAGGATAGGCGCGAGCCCCGCCAGGAAAATCAGCAGCGCCGGCGTGGCCGCTTCGAGCAGACGCTCGTCGCTAGCATAGGCGTAGGCCTTGACGGCGAGAGTGTCGAAATCGAACGGGCGCAGGATCAAGGTCGCCGGAAGCTCCTTCAGAATCTCAACGAACAGGATCAGCGCGGCGGCTGCAAGGCTCGGCGCGGCGATGGGGAGATCGATCTGCGCGAACCGCCGCCAAGGCCCCGCGCCCAGCGTGCGGGCGGAGGCGTCCAAGCCCTTCGACAGGCGTGCGAGACCTGCATCGATCGGCTGCACGCCGGCCGAGGCGAAGCGGGCGGCGTAGCTCCAGATCAGCGCGAACATGGCAAGGCCCGCGCCGAGCCCGCCGATCCAGCCGGCTTCTCTGGCCACGCCGAACAAGGCGAGAGCGCCCATCGCGATCACCGCGCCGGGCGCCGCATAGCCCATGGCCGCGGCGTAGAGCGAGACCTTGCCTATGCCGCTGGCGCGCCGCGCGGCGACGGCGATCGCAGATGCCAACACAAGCGTCGCCAAGGCGCCGCCGCCCGACAGAAGAATCGAGTTGAGAAAAGGCCCGGCGACATCCTCGACATTGGCATGCAGCAGCGCAAGACGCGTGAGCCAAGCTAACGGCGCCAGCGCGCCGAAGCCGATCAACGCACCGCAGAAGACGATCGCCAATGTCGAACCGAGCGGCCCGAGCCCGTAGCGCGGCAGCGGCCGCCAGCGCGAGGACGCGCCCGCATAGGACGCACGCCCGCGCGCCCACCGCTCCAGCACCAGAAAGACGAGCGCGCCGAGCAGCAGCACGGCGGAGATCTGCAGCGCCACGCTCGGGGCGCCGTGCGCGTACCAGGCGCGGAAGATCGCCGTTGAGAGCGTCGTCAGCCCGAAATGATGGGCCGCGCCGTAATCGGCGGCGATCTCCATCATCGCCAACGCGCCGCCCGCGGCGATGCCCGGCCGCGCCAGGGGCAGTGCAACACGCCACAGCACCGTCGCCGGCTTGGCGCCTAAGGTGCGCGCCGCTTCGAGCGCGCACGAGGATTGGCTCGCGAACGCCGCGCGCGCGGCGAGATAGACATAAGGATAGAGTCCGATCGCGTAGACGAAGGCCGCGCCCCAAAAGCCTTCGACCGGAATTGGGCTGACGCCGCCGGCCCAGGTGAGGCTCGCATAGGCGTAGGCGAGGATGTAGCTCGGCGCAGCGAGCGGCACGACCAGCAGCCATTCGAACACCTGCCGGCCCGGAAAACGGCAGAGGCTCACCAGCCACGCCGCCGCCGCGCCGAACACAATGGCGCCGCCGCCGCCCGCCAGCATCAGTGCGGCGGTGCCGATCGCGCCGTCGCGCAACAAATCGCCGCCGAACGCGGCGCCGGCGTCCGCGCGCGTCAGCGCCAAGCCGAACACGGCGAGCGCCGGCGCCGCGCAGATCAACGTCGCCAGTGTCGCGACCAGCGCGACGCCGTCGATGCGCAGGCCAAGCTTGGAGGGCGCGAGAACGCCGGCTTCGCTCATCGTCCGCAGCCCCGCTTGCGCATCAGCGCCAGCCCACCTCTTCGAAGATCCGCGCCGCTTCCGCCTGGTGACGGCCGAGCGCGTCGAGCGGAATCTCTTCTTCCTTGAATGTCCCGAGCGCGGCGAGATCGGGCGCCGGCGCGATTTCCGGACGGATCGGATATTCGACGTTCAGCGGCGCCAGCATGGTCTGCGCTTCGTCGCTGACGAGATATTCGAGCAGACGCACGGCGTTGTCGCGGCGCTTTGCGTGGGCGGTGACGCCGCCGCCGGAAATGTTCACGTGCGTGCCGGCGCCCGCCTGATCGGGAAAGATGATGCCGGTGCGCGCGACGATGTCGCGGTCGGCGGGATCGTCCGAGCGCATCAAGCGGAAATAGTAATAATGGTTGCAGAGCGTCGCCTGCGCCTCGCCGGCGGCGACCGCCTTGATTTGATCGGTGTCGCTGCCTTGGGGATCGCGCGCGAAATTGGCGCGCACGCCCGCGGCCCAGGCGCGCGCATTCTCCGCGCCGAGCCGTTCGATGCGCGAAGCGAGCGTCGACAGCATGTAGACATTGGTGGAGCTGCGAGCGACGATCTGGCCGCGGAAGCGCGGATCGGCGAGATCGTCGTACGAGGCGACCTCCTCGGGCTGCACCGCATCCTTGCGATAGATGATGACGCGCGCGCGCTTGGTGAAGCCCCAATAGGCGCCGTCAGGATCGCGCAGGCGCTGCGGCACGCCCGCTTCGAGCGCAGGCGTGGTGACGTTCTGCAGGAGGCCGGCGTCCTTGATGCGCCAGAGATTGCCGGCGTCGGCGGCGACGACGAGGTCGGCTTCGGTCGCCTCGCCCTCGGCGCGTAGCCGCTCGAGCAATTGCTCGGCGTTCGCCGGCAGCACGCGCACGGTGATGCCGCTCGCCTGTTCGAACGCCGCATAGAGCTGCCGGTCGGCGTCGTAATGGCGGGCCGAATAGACGTTGACCACGTTCTCGGCGCTCCCGCGCGGTGCGCAGGCCGCGAGGGCGGCGGCGGCGGCGCCCAGGCCCAAGGCCCGGCGGTTCAGAATGAAGGACAGGGTGGTCTCCCGCGTCAAATCTTGCGAATGGTTCGCAAATGCGCAGCAATGGCCGGGAACGTCAAGTCCGGCGCCGTGCGCCGCTTGACGCAGGCGGGGCTCCGCATCATGGTCCGCGCCCTTCGGAGCCGCTGGCTTCGGGCGCGTAGCTCAGCGGGAGAGCACTCCCTTCACACGGGAGGGGTCACAGGTTCAATCCCTGTCGCGCCCACCATTTCCTGACGCGATCCAAGAAATCGGCGCTGAGACATAGGCGAGACGCAGGGCCGCCACGCGTTACGGGTTCGCGCTCCCTGATCGTCTTGGGATAGGAACCCTAACGACGTTTGGAGGGCGCTTTGCCGGAGGGTGAACCCGAACAAGCGCGCGCGCTCCTGGAGGATTGGAGCCGCCGCCATCGGCCGGCGCTGCTGGCCTATTTCCGTCGGCGGACCCCAGCGGGCGTCGACCACGAAGATTTGGTTCAGGAGGTGTTCCAGCGCTTGGCCCGGCGGGGCGACCTGCATTCCGTGCAAGCCGTCGAGCCTTATCTTTTTCAAACGGCTTCGAGCGTTTTGGCGGACTTCCTGCGCAAGCGCCGGCTGAGCGTCTCCACCGAATTGCTTGCCGACGATCATGCAGATGAGGGCGTCTCTCCAGAAGGCGCGCTCATCGGCAAGGAGGCGCTCGAGCAGCTTATCGTGGCGCTCGATGGTCTTCCGGAACGCAGCCGCGCGATCTTCTCGCTCTATCATTTCGAAGACATGACGCACCGCGATATCGCTTCGCGACTCGGCGTGTCTGTCAGCACCATCGAGAAGGAAATGGCGAAAGTGAACCGCCATCTGCTCTCAGCCCTTCGGAGCGAACTATGACGCACGCCAGCGGACCCGAACCGCTCGACGCCGCCGCCTGGGACGCGCGTCTGCGTCGCCCGGATTGCTCGAGCGACGACCGCGCACAATTTGCCGCCTGGCTGGCGGCCGACGCGGAGCACGCCAGGTCGTTCGAGCGCCTGCAGGCGATTCTGATCGCGCTGCGCGAGAATGCGGCGCGCCCGCAGCTGCGCGCGCACAGGGATCGCGCTTTGAAGCGGTCAGCGCCGGTCTACGCGCTGGTCGCCGCTGTCATCGCGGCGCTGGCCGGATTGCTGGCGACTTCCTATTTTCTCACCCCGTGGACCCAAATGGCGCGGGCGCCGGGCGAAGTGCGCCAATACGCGACGCAACTCGGTGAGCGAAGAGAGTTCACGCTCGAGGACGGCAGCATTCTTACGCTGAACACGAACTCGATCGTCGAAGCCTCGTTGGCCGGACGCGAGCGCCAGCTGCGCCTCATCGCCGGGCAAGCCTATGTCGCGGTCGCGCACGACGAGAGCCGTCCCTTTGTCGTTGAAGCGCTCGGCCGCACCGTCACGGCGCTGGGCACCGAGTTCGATCTCAGTATTGAAAGAGGCGCGCTTCGCGTCGTTCTGGTCGAAGGGCGCGTCGCCGTGGCCGCGCATGGCGGATTGTTCGACCTCGGAGGTCGACGCACGGAAATCAGCGCCGGGCAGGCGCTGACTGTTTCCCCTGGCGGGGATATACGGGTGCTACAGGCCGATGTGGAGCGGATGACGCTCTGGCGCCACGGGCGCGTCTCGTTCGCCGATACACCGTTGCCCGAAGCGATCGCGGAGATGAACCGGTATTCGGCGGCGCAGATCGTGCTTGCAGATCCGTCCATGGCGCAGTTGCGCGTCAACGGCGTGTTTCGCACCGGGCAGCAAGCGACCTTCGTTCGCGTGCTGGAGAGCTATTATCCGATTGAAGTGCGCGAAGAGCCGGGCGGCGACCTGCTGCTGGTGTGGCGCGCCGATCGAAACGCCGCCGAGTAATTACGGGTTCGCCGGCTTTTCCCGTCTTAGCAAAAGCCACCTGCGCGAGGTGAAAATGCAAGTTGGATTGCGAGCACTGCTGATTGCCTCGGGCGCTCTCGTGCTGGCGGCCTCGAGCACGCTCGCGGTGGCGCAAGATGAGTTGCGTGCCTACAGCATTGCTCCCCAGCCCCTCGCAAGCGCACTCGACGAGTTTGGACGCCAGAGCGGTCGAGACATCCTGTTCGCGACCCACCTCAGTGTGGGACGTCAGTCCGGCGGGGTGGGCGGCAGGCTCACGGCTGATGAAGCGCTTCGCAGCCTGCTCGCTGGCACTTCGCTCAGTTTCCGAGTCGTCGACGGCGAGACCTATGTCATCGAACAGCATCGTGCGCGCGGATCGCTGGCGCCCGCGAGCGTTCGGAGCGAAGAGATCATTGTTCAAGGCAATGTCGAACGCACGGCGCGCTTGTTCGCCCGCACAATCGCATCGGCTTCATCCTCCAGCTTTGCGCGCTGGCACGCGCCAGTGTGTTTGAGCGTGGTCGGGCTTCCAGCGGGCGATGGGCAGCTCGTCGTCGATCATATCGCTCGCCGGGGGCTCGAGGCGGGCGCTGAGATCGACCGGGAAGGGTGTGCGCCGAACGTCGTTATCGTGTTCGCCGAGGACTCCGACCGCATCGCGGCCGAAGTCGCCCGCCGTCAGCGCGGCCTTCTCGATACGGGCGGCGCCGAGGCCTGGCGGCGCGGCTACCGTTCGTTCACGGCGCCCGGACAGCCGGTGCGCTGGTGGCGGACCCAGGAGCGCCGCGGCGCCGACGGCGCACGTCTGGTCGAAGGAAACGCCCGCCCTGCGCCGGCGCCCAACACCCCTCCGGCGAGAGATGCCGTCCTGAGCGACGCGATCGCAGATGCGGCGACAGTGCGTTCGTTGGGCACGCGCCTGCGCGGCGCGACGCGCCAAGAGCTGGCGTTCGCGCTGATCGTCGTGGATACGCGTAGAACGGCAGGGGCCGATCCTATCGCCGTCGCCGACTTCCTAGCGATGGCGGCGCTGGCGCCGGTGAGCGCGGACGCGGACATGGCCCGCTTCGCGACGATCCTGAATTTGTTCGCAGCGCCCGGAGAAGCGCCGCTGCGGCTCACCAGCTGGGACCTCGCCTATCTGCGCGGGCTCTACAGCGCGCCCGCAGAGGCGGCGACATCGCGCATGCACGCCCGGCAAATTGCCGACGTGATGACGCGGCAACTCACTCAAGAGGGAGGTTCGCGATGAGATTCTTGCATGTATTCGCTGCGGTCGCGGGGCTTTCGCTTGTGATCGGCGCGTCAGCGTCGGCGCAGCAAGCCGACGAAGAGATTGTCGTTACCGGTCAGCGCCTCCGCGAAGCGGCGCATCAGTATGCCGAGACTATCGCCTTGGCGCCGGCGCGCGCGGACCAGTATGCACGCTGGAGCGCGCGCCTGTGTCCGAGCATCGCCGGTCTCGCGCCCAGCGAAGCGCAGACCCTGATCGATCATATGGCTCTGCGTGCGCGCGAAGTCGGGGTCGAAGCCGAGCGCAGCGGGTGCTCGCCGAATCTCATCATCATCTTCGCGCCCGATGCTAATCGTCTCGCGCGGGAGATCGTCGACACTCGGCGTGATCTGATGGGTTATTACACCGCCGATGATGTTGTGACCGCGGGCCGCGAGGCGCTGGAGGAATTCGCCACGAGCGCGCGTCCGGTCCGCTGGTGGCACGTCTCGCGCACCGTCACCGCGGACGGACGCCAGCTCGCCGATACGGATTCGCGCGTAGGACGCGGCACGGCAGATGCGCTCGCCGCGGCGCAAGGGCGGCCTAATGAAGCTGCCGGTCTGGGCAACGGTCTAAGGGGCGTCGAAGCCACGCGCTCCCAAGGCACGCGCACGCGGCGTGCGACGCGTCAGGACTTCAGCTTTGCGCTGGTTATCGTCGACGCGCCGAGCGTCTCGCGCTTTGCGCCGGCGCAAGTCGCCGACTATCTCGCCATGGCCGCTCTGGTGCAGCTCAATCCAGACGCCGATCTCTCGGCCTTTCCGTCGATTCTGAACCTCTTCCAGTCCCCGGAAACCGCGCCTCCGGGACTGACGGAGTGGGACCGCGCCTATCTGCAAGGCCTGTACAGCGCGACGCGTGAAGCCGCGAACGCGACCCGCCATCGCGCTGATATCGCGCGGCGGATCGCTGAAAACGTCGCCCAGTGAATTCGAGCAAGGGGAACGAAATGAAGATGTCACTCATCGCAATGACCTTGAGCGCCGCTATAGCGCTGGCCGGCGCGGCGTCAGCGCAAACGCCGCCGGCGCCTCAAGCAACCGAACAGACGTCGGCCGGCGCGGGCGCGCAAGCGCCCGCCGCTGAGGAAGAGCCGGAAGCGGCGCCGCAAGAGCAGCAAACGCGCTGCCGCGCGCCGAGGCGGAGCGAAAGCCGGCTCTCGTCCCGGCGCACCTCGGCCGCGTGCCGCGCAGCGCCGGCGACCAACGGCGAGACACGGGCGGGCGACGATCCAGGACAAAGCGCTGACAACGGCTCGGCTGCAGACCCGCAATGAGGATTAGGGAACGCGCGGTCGGCGGCAAGAGGCCGACCGCGCTTGATGGCAAGCGGGGTCGCGAGCCGTGCTTGGGCGGGGGCGCGGGTCGTATCGCAAAGGCGGGAAACGTCAATCCGGCGACCGGCTCACTCCCAGCGCGGATCGGTGATGTTGAAGAGGACGCGCGCGTCTTTGTCGGCGGGGCTGTACCACGCGTGCGGCGTCGATGAATCGAACTGGAAGCAGTCGCCGGTCTTCAGAGTCAATTCGGCAAACCCCGCGGAAGCGAAGGTCACCGGGCCGTCAATGACGTACGTGAACTCTTCACCCTGATGCGAGACCATCGGGCCGTGTTCGGCAAGCGAGCGCGCGGTGACGATGGCGACTCCGGCGACCATCTTGCGATAGAGAAAATCGGCGCAGACGTATTCGTAGTCGGCGTTCTCCTGGTTCACGTGCTTGCCTTCCCCCAGAGGGGTGTAGCTGCGCCAGCCCCTGAACTGAGAAGGCGCGCCTTTGCCGGGCTCCGGCCATCCCATGTGACGGAGGAACTGAAAGAAGTCGGCGCCGAGCGCGTGCGCAAGAGCATGCGCGCGATCGAATGATAGAGCATTCTGACCCGTCTCGACCCGCGACAAGGCCGACTGAGAAATGTTCGATCGCTTGCTGAGTTCGCGCAGCGTCCAACCACGCTCCGTCCGCAAGCTCCGCACCGCAGCGCCGAAGCTCTGTTGATCGAACACGGTTTCCGGACGAGCGGGCTGACTCACTTGCCCGTCGGCCGCCATGCTCTCGGTCAGGTGATCGCGCAGCTTACGTATATCCACGTCAATCACCTCCAATGAATTGTCGCATAACCAAGCACGTCAGAATCGCGCCGAAAGTTCGAGGCCGATCGTGCGCGGGCGCGGCACGCTCGCTTGCGGCAGCGAGAAGGAGCCGCCGAACGAGATCGGGCTGTCGTCATTGGTCACGTTTCTCGCAAACAGGCCGACGCCGAACCGCTCGAAGTCGAGCCCCGCGCGCAGATCGACGATCGTATATTCCGGCAGTTCGACGCGCGAGAAAAGCCCGAACGGAGTCACTGTCGTGAAGCTGCCCACACGTTCGCCCGTATAGCGCACGTCTCCGCCGACATAGGCCTCGGCGCCGCCGAACGTGGTCCACTCATAGTCGACCGCCAGCGTGCTGGCCCATTCCGGCGCGTACGGCAGCGGCGCGCCGTCGACGCCCTGCGGTCCGAGCGTTTCCAGCCCGTTGACCAAGGGTGCGTCCGCAGTCAGCTCCGCATTGGTGTAGGCGCCGCTCCAGCGCACCGTCAGACCATCGAGCGGCGTCAGCGTCGCGTCCCATTCCACACCCTGGCTGGTCGCGGTGTCGGCGTTGCCGTTGCCGCCAAACGCGCCATTGGTGATGAAGGAGTGCATGTCTTCCCAGTCGATGCGGAAGAGCGAGACGTCGAGCCGGAGCAGGTTCTCGATGATGTCGGACTTCAAACCGATTTCGTAATTGATGAGCGTGTCGGCTTCGTATGTCGCCGGAAAGGGCGGGAACGGCAGGTTGGGCCCGCCCGCGCGCCATCCGGTGGCGACGCGTCCATACAGCATCGTCCGCTCCGACGGACGCCACCGCGCCGAGGCCGACCACGTGGTGACGCTGTCGGTGCTTTGATCCTCGCCCGAAGCGCCGGCGAAGACGCCCGTCCCCACCACCGATGCGCTTGAATCGCTGCTCGCATAGCGGACGCCGGCGGAGACATCGAACTGCGGCGAAAAATGATAAGTCAGCGTGCCGAACCCGGCGATTTCTTCGTAATCGACAAGGACGCTGACGCTGGAGCCCACAAGCGGACCAGTCGCGACCGTTTGGCTCAAGGCGCCGCTCTCATCGGTATAAAAGACGCCGGCGATCCAATCGAAGCCCTGGTCGACGCTCGGAGAGACGAGGCGCAATTCTTGTGTCGCCTTGTCCGAGTTGAAATCATCCTCGAGCAAGCCGCCCACAAATCCCGTGGCGTCCTTGAGCGAGTCGTTTTCGTACTCGGTGTAGCTCGTCGATGACAGCAAGGACGCCCAGCCCAGGTCCCAATCGACCGTGCCGTTGTGGACGCGATAAACGACTTCGGCCGGCACGGCGAGGTTGCGATCGTGTTCGAGCGCTCCCGCGATCGGCGCGGGCGCGGGGACGGATTCAGGAAGCGGAATTCCGAGGGAAGCGATAGTGGGCGGGAAATTGTAATCCACGCCGCTATCGGTATCCGCCGCGAACTCTTGCTGCGCGGTCGAGATGCGGAAGGTCAGATCGTCGGTCGCGCGCAGGATGAACTTCGCCCGAAAGCCGTCGCTCTCGTTCGCATTCGCGTTGTCTTGCGTGTAAGGGCCGGTCACGTCGTCGATGTAGCCGCCTTCTTCGCGTTGGAACCCGCTAAGGCGCAGGCCCGCTTGATCGCCGAGCGGGATGTTGAGCCCAACTCTGGCCGTGTAGCTCGGGTCGCCGTCCTCGGTGCTTTCCGCGCTAGCGCGCGCCACGCCCGAGAATTCGCCGGGGATCGGGTCTTGCGTGACAAATCGGACGACGCCGCCCATGGCGCTTGCGCCGTAGAGCGTGCCTTGAGGACCGCGCAACACTTCAAGTCGCGCGAGATCGAACGGATCCAGGTCCGGCGTCATCTGCGCGCCGCGTCCGACGAGGCCGATGCTGAAGCCGTAGGGCGTCTCGTCGACATAGGTCGCGGTCGACGAGGTGCCCCCGCCCGCGGAGATGCCCCGCAGCACGACCGTCGTCGTGCCGGGCTCGCCGATGCTGCCCACGGCCGCCATGCCGGGAATGCGGCCGACATAGTCCTGCAGATCGCTGGCTTGGGTGCGCGCAAAAGTTTCGGCTGTGATCGCCGTCACCGATTGCGGCACTTCCCGCAGCAATTCTTCGCGCTTCTGCACAGTGATGACGATCTCGTCGCTCGTGCTCTGCTCTTCTTGAGCGTGCGCGGCGACGGGCAGCATCGAAGCGGACGCCAGCAGCGCCAGGGTGAACCGACCAAACATCCTTCTCTCCCCATTTGCGTCGGCTGTTGCCCGCCGCGCTTGGCGACACCCTGCGCTCGCAATCCCGAAAACGCAACAAAATTGCGGCTGGTGGGAGTGGGGCGCAACTTAGGGTGCGCACGGCGGAGCTGTGGGGAAGAATATATTTAAAAGCAGTTGGATGTGTGGGTGCGACGAACGTCGTTAGCTGGCGTTTGAAATCGTGAAATGGCGACAGACGCTGCCCACGCCCCGATTGGCGGCGGGTGTGTCCCATATGTGCAACAGCAGCTCAAGGAGGCGACGGTGAGCGGGCAGGTGGGCTCCATCGTCGGGCCACTCTTCCGCTCCAATCGCCTGGCCATGCCGAAGCGGCGCTACTCCCAGCGCGGATCGGTGATGCTGAAGAGCACGCGAGCCGGTTCGCGGCTGGCGGTGAGGATCGCGTGCGGGGTCATCGAATCGAACTGGAGGCTGTCGCCGGCCTCCAGCGTCAGAGGAGCGTAGTATTCCGTCTCGACGATGACCGCGCCTTCCATCACATGGATGAACTCCTCACCCGGATGGGTGACGAACGGACCGTGCTCATCCAGCGTCTGCGCCGTCACGATCGCAAAACCGGTGACCATCTTGCGATAGAGAAACTCGGTGCAGAGATACTCGTACTTGCCGTTGTTCTGAGCGACTCGATGGCCTTCGCCGCGCCGGGTCACGCTGCGCCAGCCGGTGGCGTTGATCGGCGGATGCAGGCGCGGGGAGTCCGTCGTCACCATGCGGTCGACGATCTGACTGAAGTCGGTGTCGAGGGCGCGGGCGAGCGCATGGGCGCGATCGAACGAAAGCGTAATTTGCCCCGTCTCGACCCGTGACAGCGCCGACTGCGAAATCTTCGAGCGCTCGCTCAGATCCTTGAGCGTCCACCCACGTTCGGTGCGCAGGCGGCGCACGGCCGATCCGAACGACGCTTGATCGAACGGCGCGTCCTCGGCCGCCGGCTCGCGTGCCTCGGGGCGAGGCTCCGCGCCGGGCGCGCTCAAAGTCAGGTGATTTCTCAGTTCGCGCACGTCCATGCGATCAACCCCAAAGCTCGGTCGTGAACGGCGCGACCACGCCTTTGTCATATGACAAGGCGCCGATCCGATCCATTCTGAGCGCCACCGGCCCGTCGAGGTCGGCGATGCGCGCCTTCTGGGATACGACGAAGGCCGGCGCCATGGCCAGCGAAGTGCCCAACATGTTGCCGACCATAACGTCGAGACCCCGCTCCAGGATGGCGTCCGCCAGCAGCAATGCTTCGGTGAGCCCGCCGGTCTTGTCGAGCTTGATGTTGATGACGTCGTAGCGCTTGGCGGCCTGCTCGAACTCGCCGCGGTGCAGGCAGCTTTCGTCGGCGCAGATCGGCACTTCGCGCGGCATGGCTTCGAGACCGGCGTCGCCGCCACGGGGCAAGGGCTGTTCAATAAGTTCGACCTCGCACTTGGCAAACTCCGGCAGGCACTCTTGTAGGAGCGGCAGCGTCAAACCCTGGTTGGCGTCGACCACGATGCGCGCGTCCGGGCGCGCAGCCCGCACAGCGCGAACGCGGTCGATAGGGCGGTCGCCATCGAGCTTCAGCTTGAGGAGTTTGTAGCCGGCAAGGGCTGCGGCGGCCCGGCCGGTGTGCTCGGGCGACTCGAGCACGCCAATGGTTTGGCACGTCGTCAGCGCCCGATTGGCGACGCCGGCCTTGGCCCAGATCGTTTGGCCCGACAGCTTGCATTCGAGGTCCCAGAGCGCGCAGTCGACCGCATTACGCGCCCCGCCGGGCGGCAGCAGCTGTTGCAAGGCCGTGCGATCGAGTCCGCGCTCGAGCTCGGGAACGATCGCCATGATCTGCTCGAACGCTTTCGCGGCGGTGTCGCCGAGATAATAGACGCCTGCCGCCTCGCCGCGGCCCACCACGCCGCGCTCGGCGATTTCCACCATCACGCAGTCGAGCGCCGTGAAAACATGGCCCGTGATGCGGAAGGGGGCGTGCATCGGCCAGTGCTCGAGGTGGAGCGAGATCCGTCGTTTCTCAGCCAACCGCCCATTCTCCAACTGCGAGCACCAATTCTGATTTGCGCAAATGCAACTCTACACGAAAAACGGGACTGCGCCACAGGGGCAGCCGTTCCAAGTAGAGGCCTGCCGGCTCCTGAATTCAGTCAAGCGGTTGAAAATAGCGAGTAATAAGTGGCTTGGTGGGAGTTGTGCAAATATGCAAGGGCGCTTGCAAAATCTGAAATCCTAGGCAATCGTGCCGGCTCGGTCCGGCAAGGACCGCGGGGAGGCGGCCGATATGTGGGACAAGGTGAAGAGTTGGGCGGCGCCCATCCTGGCGCTGACGCTGTTGAGCGCGAGCGCTTTGCAGGCGAGCGGTCAAGTCACGCCCGAGCAGGTGCAGGAAGCGGCGGCTTCGACAAGCCCGACCCCCGCCCCGCAGCTGACCAGCGCCGACGTCAACGCCTGGCTCGACGGCTTCATGCCGTACGCGCTTTCCAACGCCGATATCGTCGGCGCTGTCGTCACGGTCGTGAAGGATGGCGAGGTGATCGCCAACCGCGGCTACGGCTTCGCCAATCTCGAAGAGCGCACGCCGGTCGATGCGGAGACGACGTTGTTCCGTCCGGGCTCGATCTCGAAGCTGTTCACCTGGACCGCGGTGATGCAGCAGGTCGAGGCTGGCAAGATCGATCTCGACGCCGACATCAACACTTATATTGATTTCGAAATTCCGGATTACGAAGGCCAGCCGATCACCATGCGTCACATCATGACGCATACGACTGGCTTTCAGGAGGTCATCCGCGACCTCATCTCCTCGGATCCGGCGTCGGGCGAGACGAGCCTTGGCGACTATCTGAAGACGCACATTCCCGCCCGCATCTATCCGCCGGGCACGATGCCGGCCTATTCGAACTACGCCACCGCGCTGGCCGGCTACGTCGTCGAGCGCGTCTCGGGCGAGCCATTCGCCGACTACGTCCGGGCGCACATTTTCGAGCCGCTCGGCATGCGCAATTCGACCTTCGCTCAGCCGCTGCCCGAGGCGATGAGCGCGGCCATGTCCGGCGGCTACAAGAGCATCGCCGACGGCGAACCTGGCTTCTTCGAGATCATTCCCGCCGCGCCCGCAGGCTCGATGACGACGACTGCCGCGGACATGGCGCTCTTCATGAATGCGCATCTCAACGATGGCGCCGGTCTGATGCGCCCCGAAACGGCGCGGCAGATGCATGAGACGGCCGATCAACAGTTTCCGGGCGTCAACAGCATGCTGCTCGGCTTCTATCAGGAGAATTATGGCGGCCAGCGCATCATCGCGCACGGCGGCGATACGACGTTCTTCCACTCCAATCTCTCGCTGTTGATGGATCAGAATGTCGGCGTCTACATCTCGCTGAACTCCGGCGGCGCCGGCACGCCGGCGGCGTCGCTGCTGCGCTGGAGCTTCATGGAGCAGTTCGTCAATCGCTACTTCCCGCGCGCGGACGCGGGCGAGCAAGTCGCGCAGCCGACAGCGCGTGAACATGGCGCCGCGATCGCGGGCGATTACGAGAGCGCGCGCCGCGCGGCGACGAGCCCGCTGCTGGTGGCTTACTTCCTCGGCCAGACCACGGTGTCGATGCTTCCGAACGGCGACCTTGTCGGCCCCGGCCTGCCGGACATCAACGGCCAGCCTAAGCATTGGCGCGAAGTCGAGCCGTGGATTTGGCAAGCCGTTGGCGGTGAAGAGCGTCTTTCCGCACGCGTCGATGAAAGCGGCCGCGTGACGGCGATCGCGTTCGAGCCGCTCTCGTTCGCGATCCCGTCGACGCGCGCGCCCTGGTATCGCTCCAAGTCGCTGCTGCTGCCGCTGTTTGGCGCCGCGATGGGCATTCTGGTGCTCACGCTGCTGAGTTGGCCGGTGCGCGCACTGGCGCGCTGGGCGCACAAGAAGCCGTTCCCGTACGAAGGCGCACGCGCCTTGGCGCACCGCTTGGCGCCCGCCGCCTCGCTCATGGTGGTGGCATACATCGCCGGTTGGGTGGGCTTCGTGCTGTGGCTGATGGAATCGCTCACCAGCAATAGCGGGAGAACGGCGCCGACCTTGCTGACTGTGCTCTACGTCGCAGGCCTGCTGCCGGTGGCTGCGCTGGCCGGCGGCGCCTTCGCGAACTTCTCGCTGTGGCGTGCGCCTTCGGCCTGGTTCGCGAAGATCTGGGGCCTGCTCGTGCTGCTGTCGCTGATCGTGATCGTCTGGTTCGCCGTGGCGATGAACTTCTTCAGCTTCGAGTACAATTACTAGGCGCGCGGACAGTGTCAGTCAGCCAAAGCGCCAGCGTACCGGTGAGTTCGGGCAAGGGCCTGTTCGGCCATCCGCCCGGACTCACCGTCCTCTTCCTGACGCAGACCTGGGCCGAATTTTCGTATTTCGGCTTGCAGGCGATGCTGGTTCTCTACATGACCCAGCAGCTCGCGCTGCCGCAGGCGCAATCCTCGGTCATCTACGGGCTCTACACGGGCTGCGCCTTCTTCAGCCCGTTCATCGGCGGCATCATCGCCGATCGATGGCTGGGCAAGACGACAAGCGTCGTCATCGGCGGCAGCCTGATGATGCTCGGCCATTTCGCAATGGCGTTCGAGACATTGTTGTTTCCGGCGTTGGCGCTGGTGGCGATCGGCAATGGCCTTTTCATTCCCCCGCTCGCTGTGCAGGTCGGCGGGCTTTATCACGAAGGCGACGCGCGCCGCGACCAGGCATTCAGCGCCTACTACATGGGCATTAATCTCGGCGCCTTCACCGCGATCATCCTGTGTCCGCTCCTCGCGCAGCTCTACGGCTGGCACTGGGGCTTCGCCGCGGCCGGCTTCGGCATGGCGTTGGGGCTCATTCTCTATCTCTGCTTCAGGAAGCATCTGCCATCGGAGCCGAGCCGCGCCAGCGTCGAGGCGCGGCAACGCGCGCCGCTCTCGAAAGCGGACTGGAAGGCGCTGAGCACGCTGGTCGGCGTCGTCGCCGTGGTCATTCTTTTCCGCATCGCCTACGAGCAGAGCGGCAACACGATCACGCTATGGCTGAGCGAACGCACAGAGCGTTCGCTCAGCGGCTTCGAAATCCCGGCGCCGTGGTTCACCTCGCTCAACCCGTTGCTGATCATCGTGCTGACGCCGTTCCTGATGGCGTACTGGCGCAAGCGCAAGGAGTCGGGGCGCGAACCCAACCTGTTTCGCCGCATGGCGCTCGGATGCGCGCTCGCGGGGATGGCGTGCCTGGTGATGGTGGCGGCGGCGTATGCGTATGCAGCGAGCGGCGCGCCCGTGAGTGCGCTGTGGGTGATCTTCTACTTCGTGTTGCTGACCGTGGGCGAGTTGCTGGTGCTGCCGGTCGGACTTGCGCTGTTCGGCACGCTGTCGCCGGTGCAGGTCGCCTCGATGATGATGGGCGCGTGGTACATCGCCAAGTTCGCCGGCAGCTTGTCGGCCGGCTTTATCGGCACGTTGTGGCAGGTCATCCCGACAGAACTCTTCTTCGCCATCGGCGCCGGCGCGACCTTCCTTGCCGCGCTGATCCTTTTCTGGATGGGCCGTCAGCGCACCGTCGTGGCTGCTAGCTAGGAGCGGGGCAATGGCGGAGGAGCAACGGCCGTCGTGGTTCCAACGCTTCCTGTTGCCGGGTTTCGCCTTCAAAGGCGTCGTGATCGGCGGCGGCTATGCTACGGGCCGCGAACTCGCTGAGTTCTTCCTGCCGCACGGCCCCGCCGGTGGTCTGCTCGCGATCCTTGTGGCGATGATCGTCTGGAGCATCATCTGCGTGCTCACATTCTTGTTGGCGCGAGCGCTGCGTGCGTTCGACTATCGCAGCTTCTTCCGAGGCCTGCTCGGCCCGCTCTGGTTCTTGTTCGAGATTGCCTATCTGCCGTTTCTTGTTCTGCTGCTCGCCGTGTTCGGCGCGGCGGCGGGAGAGATTGGCGCGGCAACGTTCGGATTGCCGATGGCGATGGGCGCCCTTGCGTTCGTGGCGGCCGTGGCGGCGGTGACGACGTTCGGTGACGCCTCCGTTGAACGCCTTTTCAAATGGATGACGCCGTTCCTCTACGGCGTCTATGTGCTGTTCGCAGTTTTGGCGTTGAGCCGGTTCGGCGGCGAAGCCGTCGCAGCTGTAGGCGCCAGTGCGCCGGGCGGCGGCTGGGTTCTGAGCGGGGTGACCTATGGCGGTTACAATCTGGTCGGCGCGATCGCCATTCTGCCGATGTTGCGTCACCTGACGAGCGCGAAAGACGCAGTCGTCGCGGGCGCGCTGGCTGGGCCGCTCGCGATTTGGCCAGCGTTCGTGTTTTTCTTCTGCATGGTCGCGTTCTATCCGGCGATCGGCGCTGAAACGCTGCCGTCGGAATTCCTGCTGCGCGAACTCGATCTGCCGCTGTTCCACGTGCTGTTTCAGCTGATGATCCTTGTCGCGTTGCTCGAGAGCGGCGTGGGCGTCGTCCATGGACTGAACGAGCGCATCGCGGGCGCGTATCAGGCGCGGCGGGGCAAGGAGCTTTCGCCCCGCGCGCGTCTGATCATCGGCGCTGTCGTGCTGCTCTGCTCGGTGTTCATCGCCGATCGCATCGGCCTCGTGCGTCTGATTGCGGACGGCTACCGCGCCTTGGCCTTGATGCTGCTCGTCCTGTTCGTCGCGCCGTTGCTGACCATCGGCGTCTGGCGGCTGAGCGCGCGGCGCGCGCCCATCACACAACAAGCATGAAGGGGAGACGATGAGCCGGTGTATGAAAGCAAGCGCGCTCGCGGCGCTGGCGCTTTGCGTATCGAGCGCGGCCTGGGCCGATCCGCCCGCCAATATCGACGCGCGCATCGAAGAGATCCGCACGCAGGTCGGCGTGCCGGGCATGTCGGTGACCATCGTCGAGAACGGCGAAGTCACGCTCGCCCGCGGCTACGGCGTGCGCCGGCTCGGCACGAACGAGCGCGTCGACGCCGACACGCTCTTTCAGCTCGGCTCGGTCGGCAAAGCCTTCACGGCCGCCGCGCTCGCGGTGCTGGTCGATCGCGGCGAGATCGCGTGGGACGATCCCGTCACCGACCACATTCCGTATTTCCAGATGCACGATCCCTGGGTTACGCGCGAGATGACGGTGCGCGATCTGCTGGTACATCGCAGCGGTCTTGGTCTCGGCGCCGGCGATCTGATGTTCGTGCCGCGCTCTTCGCGCTCGCGCGAAGACACAGTGCGCGCGCTGCGGCACATCCCGCCAGCGACCAGCTTTCGCAGCGGCTATGCCTATGACAACGTCCTCTACGCGGTGGCGGGGCAACTGATCGAGGAAGTCACCGGCAAGACGTGGGAGCGTTTCATGCGCGAGGACGTGCTCGTCCCCGCCGGCATGCGCACAGCTACCTCCGATCGTGTCGAGCGGCGCCGCACGCGCAATCGCGCCTGGCCGCACGGGCGTCGCGACGGGCCGATGCACGGCATGGGCACGCAGGAAATGCTCGACGACAGCGGCCGCGCCGAGTTTGATCCGGAATTGGGCGCGAACGCCGCGCCGGCCGGCGGCGTCGCCGCCAGCGCCAATGATATGGGCCGCTGGATTCGCATCCAGCTTGCGCGCGGCGCGCTGCCGGAAGGCGGGCGCCTGTTCAGCGAAGCGCAATCGCGCGAAATGTGGCGCCCGCAAATCCATGTGCCCTTCGGGCAGGCGCCGGAGCCGGTCGCCGCGTCGACGCCGCAGTTCAACAGCTATGCGCTCGGCTGGATGGAGCGCGACTATCAGGGCCATCGGCTGATCATGCACACGGGCGCGGTTTTCGGCGCGCAGTCGGTGCTGATGCTGATTCCGGAGCGCAATGTCGGGTTTGCCATCTCGATCAATAGCGAAGACGGTGAGGCGGCGCTCGGCGTCGCCTACGAGCTGCTCGATCACTATCTCGGCCGGCCGTACTACGACTGGGGCGCAGCCTGGCAGACCTTCGTGCAGCAGCGCGATCAGCGTGCTGTGGCGGCTCTGCAGCAGCAAGCGTCGACGCCGGCGCCCTCGCAGCCTTCCTTGCCGCTCGCACGCTATGCCGGGCGCTATCAAGACGCCTGGTACGGGCCGATGACCATCACACAAGCCGCCGACGGCAAGCTCGTGATGGATTTCACGCTGACGCCGGGCATGACAGGCGAGCTCACGCACTTCCAGTACGATACGTTCCGCGTCGCCTGGCGCGATCGGCTGATCGAGCCGGCTTATGTGACGTTCGCGCTCAACGCCGACGGCCAGATCGACCGCATCAGCATGCGGCCGGTGTCGCCGCTGGCGGATTTTAGCTTCGATTACCAGGACCTCAACTTCCGGCCAGCGCCGGCGCAATGAGGCTCCCGAACGATGGACGAAAAAGAATGGAGCGGCTGAGAGGCCGCTCCATTTGCATGTGGGGGTTCTGCGTTGAAGGTGCAGACGGGACGACGCGTGAGCTGATCGCCCCGTCTGCCTAGCCGCCCCAGCTAGAAATTTGCCGTCAGCGAGACGCCGATCGTGCGCGGCCGCACCAAGACGGCGGCGCCGTTGGGCAGACCAACATTGTCCGGCAGCGTTTCGCCGAAGCCGCCGAACTGCGTCACCGCGCGTTCGTCGGTGACGTTCTTGGCGAACAGTTCGAGCGAGAAGGTCTCGAAATCGACGCCAGCCCGGAGATCGAGGAGATTGTAGCTTGGCAGTTCGATCTGTTCGGCGCCATAGAGGAAGCCGCCAACGCCCGGGAAGCCGGTCGATTGTTCGCCGACATAGCGCCACGCGCCGCCGAGATGAGCATCAGCGTTGCCGAACACGGTCCACTCGTAGGAAACGTCAACCGTGCTGGCCCATTCCGGAGCGTAGGGCAGCGGATCGCCGTCCTGGCCGCCGACGACGATCGGGTCGGTGTCGTCGGTGAGCTGCGTGTTCGTATAAGCGCCGGACCACACGACGGTCAGCGCGTCCGATGGCGTCAGCGTTGTGGTCCACTCGACGCCTTGGCTTTCGGCGCCGCCGCCATTGGCGTTGCCTGACACCGCGCCGTCGAACACGAGCAGCTGGATGTCGCTCCATTCGATGTGGAACGCAGCGGCGTCCACGCGCAGCAGGCCGTCGACCAGATCGGTTTTCACGCCGATCTCGTAATTGATCGTCTGATCGGGATCGAACGTCGTCGGAATGACGCTCGGCGCGCCCAAAATGTTCGGACCGCCGGGACGATAGCCCGTCGCGACGCGCGCATAGAGCATGGTGCGATCGTTCAGCCGCCAACGCGGCGCGACCGAATAGGTGATCGCGTCGTCGCTGGATTCTTCGCTGCCGGTGGAGACGGCCGTGCCGCCCTGGTTCATGCTTTGCTCGTTCTCGGCGTAGCGTGCGCCGACGGCGACATCGAACTGCGGCGAGAAGTGATAGGTGACGCCGCCGAAAATCGCCCGCTCTTCATACTCGGAGTCGATGCTGGCGGTGAGACCGCTCACGGCGCCGGGCGGCGTGCCGAAGAAGATTTCCTGATCGAGCAGGCCGTTCTCGCGCGTATAGAACGCGCCGACCAACCATTCCAGCGGTCCATCGCCGTTCGAGGCGAGCCGCACTTCCTGCGTGGTCTTATCTTGCGGAATGTCTTCGACCAGGAAGGAGGGCAGGCCGAACGCAAGCGTGCCGTCTTCGAGGTGATGCTGCTCGAGTTCGCTGTAGCTCGTCGATGAGATCAGCGACGCCCAGCCGAGGTCCCAATCGATCGTGCCGTTCAGAATGCGGTAGCTCACGTCCGACGACACCGCGAATGGGCTGAACTGATCCGTCTCGCCGGCGACGGGTTCGAGCGGATCTTGGAAATAGGCGACCGCCTCGGTGGCGTCGCTGTCGATATCCTGAGATTGAGCCGACAAGCGAATGGTGAGGTTGTCCGTCGCATTGAGTAGGAACGCCGCGCGCCAGCCCGTCGTCTCGACGCCGTTGACGTCTTCGACGCCGCGCGACGGATCGTCGATATAGCCGCCCTCCGATCGCCGCAGCCCGCTGACGCGCAGCGCCGCCTGATCGCCGAGCGGCACATTCACCATCGCCCGCGTCGACCAGCTTGATTCGCCGCCTTCGGTCGTTTCAACGGCGCCGCTGGCGCGTCCGAAGAACTCGCCCGGCGCCGGCGCTGTGGTGACGAACTTGATGAGACCGCCCAGCGTGTTGGCGCCGTAAAGCGTGCCTTGCGGGCCGCGCAGAACTTCGATGCGCTGTACGTCGAAGGGATCGAGGTCGAGCGCCAGAGCGGCGGCGTTGACCAGCGAGGTGCTCGATCCGAATGGCGTTTCATCGACATAGATGCCGACAGTGGAGGCGACGCCGCCGGTGTTGAGGCCGCGCAAGGTGACGCGCGAGTTGCCCGGCTGCCCCCCCGTCACGGCAAGACCTGGGACATGACCCGCATAATCGCTGAAGTCGTTGGCCTGAAGCCGCTCTAAGGTTTCGTCGGTGATCGCGGTTACGGATTGCGGGACATCGCGCAGCCGCTCCTCGCGCTTCTGTGCGGTGACGACGATCTCTTCGGAGTCGGCAACCTCCTGGGCGTGAGCTGTAAGCGGCAAAGCCGACGCCGACGCCAACAGTGCGAGCGCAAACCGGAACATGAACCTTCCCCCTCATTTTGGCGCGAAGGCGACGCCTCCCGCCATTTTGCCGCATCTGATACTCTAAATTCCGATTACGCAAGAGACTTGCGGCGGCGGCGAAAAGTTGCGAAACGCCGTGGTCTTTTTGCCCAGGGCCGAGTAGGCTGAGGTCTCTCGAGGGGAACATGGCCGAAAGCGGCGGGATCATGCAGGCGCGCCCAGGCGCGGTGGTCAGGGAAGAGCGGTTGCGCCGCGGCTGGACCCTTGCTGACGCCAGCGCGCGCACCGGGCTGCCGATCTCTACCCTGTCCAAAGTGGAAAACGACAAAATATCATTGAGTTATGACAAACTGGTCAGGCTGAGCCAAGGGCTCGAGATCGACATCTCGCGCCTGTTCGGCGGCGGCGACGCTCCCCAACAGCGCAGCGTCATCGGCCGCCGCAGCGTGACCCGCCAGCACGAAGGCCGGTCGATCGAAACGCCGAACTACAACCACCGCTACGTCGCCGCCGATCTGCTGAGCAAGGCCTTCATCCCGGTCGTGGCGGAGATCCGCGCCCGTAGCCTCGCGGAGTTTGGCGAACTCGTTGCTCATCCGGGCGAGGAGTTCGCCTACGTGCTCGAAGGAACGGTCGACCTCCATACTGCGCTTTATGCGCCGGTTCGGCTGAACCCGGGAGACTCGATCTATTTCGACAGCGGCATGGGCCACGCCTACATCGCCGTCAGCGAGGGCGTTTGCCGTGTGCTCTCCATCTGCACCGGCGCCGAAGCGCAGCTTGTCGCCGCCACTGAAGGTCGGAGCGAGAAAGCTGAAGTCGCTGAGCCGATCATGGTTGGCCCGCGTCGCGCCGGGGCCGGCTGAGGAATGCTCGATCTTCCCCAGCCCTATCTTCTTTTCTTAGCGGACGTCGCCGAGCGCGGTTACGCCAAGACCGCCTTTGGTCTTCGCGACTGGGCGGCGGAACGCTGTATTGGCGAATATGCGCTGCCCGGCGGCCTGAGCCTCGACTTGCCGCGCTTCAGCCCGCGTGAAGCCTACGCGGCCGGCGCGCGCGCGCTCGTCATCGGCGTCGCCAATCCCGGCGGCGTTATTTCTCCTGCGTGGCTGCCCGCCTTGCTCGACGCGCTCGAAGCGGGGCTCGACCTCATCGGCGGCATGCACGCCAAGCTGAACGAGATTCCCGATCTCGCCGCCGCCGCGGCAAGGCTTGGCCGGCGCCTGATCGACGTCCGCACGCCGCCGCCGGACATTCCAATCGCGTCAGGAAAGAAGCGCGCTGGCAAGCGTTTGCTCACCGTCGGCACCGATTGCGCTCTCGGCAAGAAGTATACGGCGCTGGCGCTCGTCCGTGCGTTCGCAGCGCGCGGCGTCGACGCGACGTTCCGCGCCAGCGGCCAGACCGGCATCATGATCGCCGGCGGCGGCATGCCGATGGACGCAGTCGTCGCCGACTTCGCCGCCGGCGCCGCCGAGATGCTCAGCCCAGACAACGATCCCGATCATTGGGACGTCATCGAAGGTCAGGGTTCGTTGTTTCACCCCGCGTACGCCGGCGTCTCGCTCGCGTTGCTGCACGGCAGTCAGCCGGACGTGATCGTTCTCTGTCACGATCCTTCGCGCGCTGTGACGCTGGGCTTTCCCGGCTATCCTCTGCCGGACCTGCATGAAGCCATCGACCTCACGCTGCGACTCGGCGCGCGCACCAACGCCGCCATTCGCTGCGCCGGCGTCAGCTTGAACACCTCGCAACTCTCCGAAGCGGAGGCGGCCCGCGCGATCGCGCGCGTGTCCGCGACACTCGGTCTTCCGGTCGCGGATCCGATCCGCGGCGGGCCCGTGTTCGAGGCGCTGGTCGACGCCTGCCTCACGGCCGAGAGCAGCTACGAGAGGGCGGCTTCGTGAGGTTGCGTTTTGCGTTCGCGTTGGCCGCGCTCGCGCTGGCCTATGCGCCGATCGCCGCCGCGCAGACCGCGCCGACGCCGCAACAGCGTGCGCGTATCGAACGCATCCTCACGCGCACGCCGCTCATCGACGGCCACAATGATCTGCCAGACCAAATCCGCGAGCATTATGGCGGCGACCTCGACCGCGTCGACCTGACCACGGACACGCGCCTCTTGCCCACACCGCTCCACACGGACATTCCGCGGCTGCGCCAAGGTCGTGTCGGCGCACAGTTCTGGTCCGTGTATGTCCCCGCCGATCTGCAAGGCGCAGCGTCGGCCGAAGCGGTGAGCGTGCAGATCGACCTCGTGCGCCAGATCATCGCCCGCCACCCGACCGTGTTCGAGTTTGCGAACAGCGCCGACGACATCGTCCGCATCCATCGCCGTGGGCGGATCGCTTCAATGCTCGGCATGGAGGGCGGCGAGGCGATCAACGACAATCTGGCGATCCTGCGCTCATTCCGCAGGCAGGGCGTTCTTTATATGACGCTCTGCCACGGACGGACGACATCGTGGGTCGACAGCGCAACCGACGCGCCGCGTCATGGCGGTTTGAGTCCCTTCGGCGAGGAGGTCGTGCGCGAGATGAATCGCATCGGCATGCTCGTCGACCTTTCCCACGTGTCGGCCGACGCAATGCGTGACGCGCTTTCCGTCTCCCGTGCGCCCGTGATTTTCTCACATTCGTCCGCGTTCGCGCTCGTGCCGCATCCGCGCAATGTTCCCGACGACGTGCTGCGCCTCGTTCATGAGAATGGCGGCGTCGTGATGGTCAATTTCTATCCCGGCTTCATTTCCGAAGGCGTTCGCCAGTGGGCGGCAGCGCAGGCTGGAGAGGCGGCGCGCCAAAAGGCGCTTCATCCCGACGATCCCGCCGCCGCAAGCGCCGCATTGGAGGCCTGGGCGACCGCGCATCCGCGTCCCGCCGCCAGCGTCGCGCAAATTGCGGATCACATCGAACACATTCGCGATGTCGCCGGTGTCGAGAATGTCGGCATCGGCGGCGATTTCGACGGCGTTCCTTACCTTCCGGCCGATCTAGAGGGGGTCGACGCCTATCCAGAGATTTTCGCCGAACTGATGCGCCGCGGCTGGAGCGACGCCGATCTCAGCCTATTGGCCGGCGGCAATCTGTTGCGAGCGCTTCGAGCGGCCGAGCGCATCTCGGCGCGCGAGCGGTAATAGAAACTCGCTCAGCTTTGTATCGCCCAACGGCCGCGCCGATCCCTTCGCGGGGCCTCCATCGTTAACGTCATACCGGCGCCTCACGGCCTAGGCCCTCCGCACGAGCTCGATGGCGCTTGCCACGACTCGTCCGCGCCAGGGCACGGATGGTCACGTTCATTGCGCCGCGGCCTGATTTGGGGGCACATCCTTGCGCATGCGGCGATAAATGCCGCGTCCGGCGATCAGCTGTTCGTGATTTCGTCTTTTGGGGATGTCGTTTCCTCGCCACATCCCTGCCTCCGTTAACAGTGATGATCGCCATCGCTGCGAAGCGATCAGGGGGCTGACGCAAAGCGCGGAGCGATATCCCGCGCGCACGGCTCCGGGCCACGAGCCCAACCCGGCGCCCAACAGAATGTAGTGGTGAAGCGGTATGGATCACGATTTCTGCAACAATGACGGCGCACGCCGCCTGAAGCAGCGGATCGAGGAGTATTGGCGGGAACGCGGCTACCAGGTCGATGTGAAGCTGGTCGAAGCGGGCTTCGTTGCGGCGATGCGCTCGGCGCGCACCGATGTCCGCAGCGATATGGTCAACGGTTTCCCGACCAAACGGGCGAGCAACGAGCGCGAGCAGCGCTCCGCGCCGCCGGTGACGCGCGGTCCGCTCGAGATCGCGTAAACGCTAGGCCCGCGCCGCCAGAAGGCGGCGGCACGCCGGCGCAACTTCCGAAAAGCTGCGAAGAACGACGTCGGCGCCGAGTTTCTCGGCGCCGTCGTCACAATAGCCGAACGCGACCGCCGCGACCGGCGCGCCAGCGCCGCGCGCGGCGGCGATGTCGGCGATGGTGTCGCCGATCATCACCGAACGGCGCACCGTGCCGCCCGCGCGCGCAACGGCGGCGCGATAGTGATCCGGATGCGGCTTTCGGTCTGCGACGGCGTCGGCGCCCACGATCGTAGCGAACCAATCGCTCATGCCGAGCGCCTGCAGCAAGGCGTGCGACAGGTCGGTGCGCTTGTTGGTGCAAACCGCGAACTTCGCGCCAGATGCGGCGAGGTCTTCCAAGGCGGCTGCTACGCCTGGAAACGCTCTCGAGTCGCGCGCGATGTCGGTTCGGTAGAACGAAACGAACGTCTCCGTGAGCTGATCCAGGCGCTCGTCGCGAAAGCTGACGCCGGCCCGCGCTGCGGCCCGTTCGATCAGCGCCCGCGCGCCCTGGCCAACCATGGTCCGCGCCGCCTCCAGCTTGACCCTCGGCAGGCCCTCCAGCGCCAAGGTCTCGTTGAGCGCGCGCACGATATCGGGCGCGGTGTCCACCAGCGTGCCGTCGAGGTCGAAGACGATCGTGGCGTCCGCCAATTCGCCCGTTGTCATGGGATGCCCCTTGCGCCGCATTTGAGCTAGAACGGCGCTCGGATTCGGACAAGGCGGACGAAAGCACATGAGCCGTGCGCGAGCAGCGATCATCCTGGCCGCCGGGCAAGGCACGCGGATGAAGTCCGAGTTGCCGAAGGTGCTGCACGAAGTCGGCGGCCGCGCGATGCTGGATTGGGCGATCGCCGCCGCCGCGAGCACCGGCGCGGCGCGCACTATCGTCGTCACGGGCGCACACTCTCCTGCCGTGGGCGAGCATGTGGCGAGGCTGTTCGGCCCTGGCGCTTCGGCGATCCAGGATCCCCCGCTCGGCACTGCGCACGCCGTGAGGGCCGCCGAGCCGGCGATGCAGAACTTCGAAGGCGACGTCGCGATCCTCTACGGCGACGCTCCATTCGTGCCGCCGGAACGCATCGAGCAGATGTTCGCGTTGCGGACCGAGAAAGGCGGCTTGGTCGTGCTCGGCTTCGAAGCGCGCGATCCGACCGGCTACGGGCGCCTGCTGCTGGCCGCGGACGGCACGGTCGAGCGTATCGTCGAGCACAAGGACGCGACCGGCGAAGAGCGCGCCGTGCGCATGTGCAATTCCGGCGTGCTCTGCGCCGATGCGCGGACATTGTTCGAGCTGCTGGCGCAGGTGAAGAACGAGAACGCCAAGGGCGAATACTATCTCACCGATGTCGTCGCACTTGCCCGCGCCGGCGGCGTGCCGACGTACGTAGTCATAGGCGTAGAGTCCGACACGCTCGGCGTCAACTCGAAGGTGGAACTGGCCGCCGCCGAGGCGGCGTTCCAGCAGCGCATGCGCATCGCCGCAATGGAGGCGGGCGTGACGCTGATCGATCCGGGAAGCGTCTTCTTCTCCTACGACACCCAGATCGCGCCGGACGTGGTCATTGAACCCAACGTGTTCTTCGGCAAGGGCGTGAAGATCGCCAAGGGCGCGCGGATCAAGGCGTTCTGCCACATCGAAGGCGCGGAGATCGGCGAGGGCGCGAACGTGGGGCCGTCGGCGCGCCTGCGTCCGGGCACGAAACTTGGACCGAAGGTGAAAATCGGCAATTTCGTCGAGATCAAGAACGCGAGCTTCGGCGAGAAGGCGCAAGCGAGCCACCTCGCTTACATCGGCGACGCCGACATCGGCGCACGCGCCAATCTCGGCTGCGGCGCGATCACCTGTAATTACGACGGCTTCGACAAATATCGCACCACGATCGGCGAAGACGCCTTCATCGGCTCCGACACCGCGCTCGTCGCCCCAGTCACGGTCGGCAAAGGCGCCTACACCGGCACCGGTAGTGTCATCACTAAAGACGTGCCCGACGGCGCGCTTGCGGTCGCCCGCGCGCGCCAACACAACATCGAAGGCTGGGCCGACAAGAACCGCGCCAAGAAGCGCAAGGATAAGGCGACGTGAGCGCTGTCAGCTTCGAGGTCACTCGAACGCGAGGCGATATCCTGAAGGGGATCGCCGCGAATACGCTTCGTTCACCGGGAACGCTCGCTTGGTATGTCGGCGGTTCGGCGGTCGTGGCGGGAATAGCGGTTTGGGTGAACCGCTACGAGTCTGCTCAAGCGCTTGTTTTGATCGGGCTGCTCGCATTTGCCGCGATGCTCGCCCTGTACACCCTCATCTTGGCCTTCTGCGTCTTGCTTGCTGCTCGCAAGACCTGGGCTCTGCCAGGGGCATCTGATCCCGTCACCTACACGTTGTCTAAGGAAGGCTTGGGTGTTTTGGCGTCAACCGGCCATGGATTGACCGCTTGGGCCACCTGGAAGGCCGCGTTTGAATCAGCCTCGCTCATTGTGATCCGGCATCAGCTGAATTTAATTCACATCATCCCCAAGCGCGGCATGACCGATGATACTTTGCACAAGGTTCGGTCCGTTCTGCGTGCCAACGTAAAGAATGTGCGATTGCAGCCGGCCGCTGTGGAGCCAGCCCCGTGAGCGATGATCCGAAGTACAACGCAGCCCGCGCCGCGCTCGATTTCATCGCGGACGGCATGATCGTCGGTCTCGGCACTGGCTCAACGTCGGCGCATTTTGTGCGCCTGCTGGGCGAACGTGTGAAGCAGGGGCTCAAAGTCAAAGGCGTGCCGACCTCGGAAGCGACGCGCAACCTGGCCGAGCAGGTGGGCGTGCCGCTGCTGGAGATCAGCCAGATCACGTCGATCGACGTCGACGTCGACGGCGCCGACGAGGTCGATCCCGCGTTCCGTTTGATCAAAGGCGGCGGCGGCGCGCTGCTGCGCGAAAAAATCGTTGCGGCCGCTTCGAAGCGCATGGTGGTGATCGCCGATACGTCGAAATGGGTCGAGACGCTGGGCGCTTTTCCGCTGCCCATCGAAGTCACGCGTTTCGGTTTTGCGCTGACGGCGCAGCGCATTCACGCGGCGCTGCGTGAGACCGGCTGCGTGGGCGACGAGGTCGTCCTGCGCGTCGCCGGCAAGGCCAACGAACCGGTCATCACCGATGGCGGCAATTACATCATCGACGCGCACGCCAAGAGCATCCGCGATCCCGACGCGCTAGGCGCGGCGCTCTCGCGCATCGCCGGCGTCGTGGAGCACGGCCTTTTCCTCGGCCTCGCGCAGACGGTGATCTTGGGGAATGCGAGCGGCGCGGAGGTGAAGTCGCTCTGATCGAAGCGCCGCCCTCGCGTCTCCTTCGACAAGCTCAGGAGGACGCTGCTGATGCGATGCCGCTTGGATTGGCGTCACCGTGAGCTTGTCGAAGGTCGACGCTGCGCTCGGACACTGATTGCCGGCGGGAGGCCAATGGCTCCGGGCTATTTTCTGCTGACGCCGGCGCTCTTGGCGCTGCTCTTCGCGGCTTTCTTTTTCCTTGCCGCCGTAACCCTGTTCGAAGCCGCTTTGACGGCCGTTTTCTTCACGCCGCTCTTCGCCGCCGCGCGCTTCTCTTCGCACTTCGGGCAGGCGCAGATGTCCTTCAGGTACTCGTTGAAGTAGGCCTTGCCGTAATCGTAGTTCAGCTCCTCGCCCGGCTTGATGCGGCGCTTGGCGTGGATGAAGACGCGGCCCTTGTGGATGTTGGGCTCGCAATTCGGCCGGCAGGAATGGTTGATGTAGCGCGCGGTGTTCCAGCGCGGCGCGCCATCGATCGTCTTGCGGGAATGAATCTCGAACAGGTATTTCGAGTTGGCCTTCTCTTCCTGCTCCTTGCTGAGTTCGACCCCGACATACTCGATGACGCATGCGCCCTTCGGGATCTCGCTCTCGGCGTAGAGTCCAAGGCCTGTCGCCGACCGGCCGACCCGCAGGTCGAAATCGCCCGGGATGTAGCTCTTACGCGTCATCGTCGCTCCGTTCTGAAACGCTGGGAGGGCGTTGCTCTTAGCAGGTGTTCGCGTCAGCGAAAGCCTTGCCAGGGTCGGAGGGGCGTAAGCCAGCTGAAGCTAAGCGCGGGTTGACTCCGGCCGTCCTCCGCTAAAGCTACGGACGACAGCCTCCGCTCCGATCCACGTAGCGTAGGCTGGCTGGGGTGCTAGGATTCGAACCTAGGAATGGCGGTACCAAAAACCGCTGCCTTACCGCTTGGCGACACCCCAACAGCGGCGAAGCGCGTACTTAGAGGCGCCCGTGTTCGGATGCAACTGCGCCCGTGGACGCGAAGACCCTGCGCCGCAGTTTCGCCCGAAGCTGGTCCGTTGCATCCCGATTTGGCCCGGTCTATAAGCCCGCCTCCTCGGAGCATAGCTCAGCCTGGTAGAGCACCACGTTCGGGACGTGGGGGTCGTAAGTTCGAATCTTGCTGCTCCGACCACTCATTCGGCCGTCTTCCCGATGATTTCGGACCGCCGCACGATCCTGGGCGCCGGCCTTGGCCTTTGCGTCGGGGCCACCGCCTGCCGTAATGAAGACGGCATGTACGGCCTGATCGGCAAGATGATCGCCAAGCCCGGCCAGCGCGACGCGCTGATCGCCATCCTGCTCGACGGGACGGGGGCGATGCCCGGCTGCCGCTCCTACATCGTCGCCGCCGACCCAGCCGACGCGAACGCCATCTGGATCACCGAGGTATGGGAGCGTGAGGCCGACCACGACGCCTCTCTCCAACTGCCGGCGGTGCAAGAGGCTATCGGCCGGGCCCGGCCGATGATCGAAGGCTTCGGCGAGCGCTTCGTAACCGAGCCCATCGGCGGCGTCGGCCTCAGCTCGTGACCGTCGCCATCGTCACCCCAGTCTTCGAGGATCAGCAGAGCTTCGCGGAGCTCTGCCAACGCCTGGCGGAGATCGGCCGCGCCGCTTCGATAAGGTTCCACATCATCGCCGTCGACGACGGCTCGCTCGGCGCGCCGCCGCGCATCGAAGCGCTGCGCGAGGCCGGCGTGTCGGGCGAGATCTTGCGGCTTGCCCGCAATGTCGGTCACCAGATGGCGATCGCGATCGGCTTGGCCCATGCGCACGCGCTGCCGAACTTGACCGCCTGCATCGTCATGGATTCCGATGGCGAGGACACGCCCGAGAGCATCCCGCGCCTGCTCGCGGCGGTGCAGGGAGGCGCGGTCGATGTCGCCACCGCGCAGCGGGCGAAACGCTCGGAGACGCTGACCTTCCAGACGTTCTACGCCGTCTACAAGCGGCTGTTCAAAGTGCTGACCGGCCAGCGCCTGCGCTTCGGAAATTTCATGGCGCTGACCCCGCGCGCGCTCGAGCGCATGTCGGGCATGCACGAAACCTCGACCCATGTCGCCGCCGCCGTGGTGAAGGCGCGGCTGCGCCGCGCCGACGTGCCGACTGATCGCGGCAGGCGCTATGCCGGCCAGTCGCGGATGAACTTCCCGAGCCTCGTGCTGCACGGCATGCGCGCGGTGATGGTGTTTGCCGATCTGGTGCTGACGCGGATGGCGCTGGCGCTGGTGGCGATGGCGGCGATCGTCGTGCTTGTGGTGATCGCGGCGCTAGCCGCCAAGTTGTTGGGCGCGACCACGCCCGGCTGGGTCACGCTGGTGACGGGCTTTGCGCTGACCCTGTTCGTGCAAACCGGTCTCTTCACCATGATCACGCTGATCGTCTCCAGCCTCGGCCGCGTCGACACGCCACCGCGCGTGCGCGAGCGGGCGCTCGAATACGTCGCCGAGATCGAGCGCACCGACGCGAGCGCTGCGATCGGCTTCACTGGCGCGGGCGTTCGCCGGCCGGCGGAATGATCGCGTAGTACATCGTCACAGGTCGCGTCTTCGCGTTCGGGCGATTGGGCAGGAAGCTCATTTCGTTGCGCGGCCTGTCGCCGAGCAGGCTATCGAGTCCCCACGGCTCGGCCCCGCTCCAGACCACGAGCGCCCCGTCGCGCGCCACGTCCTCCGGCGTGAGCCAGGGCGAGATTTCGTAATCGGCGTTGATGAGCACGCTGGGCGGATTGCGCTCGTTGAGGCCGACGAGGCCGGTGCTCCAAATGTCGCCGGCGACGATGCGGAGCGGCGCGCCGCCGGTGGCCGTGCGCCATTGCTCCTGCATCGCGGCGTCGATCTCGGCCTGCGGCCAGTTTCCGCGCAGCGGCTTGCCGGTGAGCTGATAGCCGTATCGCATATGGCCGAAATAAAGCCCTGACGTGAACAGGATCACCACGAGCGCCCCGATCAGCGTCCCGCGCGCGCGGCGCGCATCGATGCGTTGCGTGAGCAACGCCGCCGCGAGCAGGCCCGACAGGTTGAACATCGGCGCGCCCCAAGCGGTGCGCAGGCCGCTGACGCTGACGAGGCCGATCAGCGTGAGCACGACCGGCGGTCCGAGGCCCATGATCAGCAAATAGCGGAGCGCGCGCTTGTCCGGCACCTGCGGTGCATCCTCGGCGCGTTTGCCGAACAGACCCGCGCACAGCATCAGCACGAACATCGGAATGTGGTGCGCAAGTTGGATCGGCAGGAAGCCGAGCGTGTCGACGAACTCGACGCTGGTCGAGCGGCGCGCGGCGTAAGCGAACGGCTGAAAATCGTGTTCGAACAGCCAGAGAACCTGCGGCGCGAACACCGCCGCCGTCACGAGCGCGGTGATCCAGGGGCCGGGCGTCAGCAATTTTCGTCGCGCCTGACGATCGTGGAGCATCCATACGCCGGCCATCAGCAACAGGATCGCGCTCGAATATTTGGCCCAGAGGCTGAGGCCGGCGGCGAGGCCGAGCAATATCCACCAGCCCAGCCCGCCACGCGTCGTCGCCTTCCAGAGCGCCAGCGCCGTCAGCGCCCAGAACGGCATCTGCGCGACGTTGTGGTTGAACTCGGGACTGGGCCAGGAAAAGAAATAGACCCCCGTCAGCAACGCCGTGCCGATCAGCGCGCGCCGCGCATCCATCAAATCGCGGCCGAGCGCGTAGACGGCGGCGAACGTCACGACAATGAAAACCTGCGAGACGAAATAGGCCGGCCAGCCGGCCGCCCCGGTGATCAGCCGCACCCCTTCGAGCACGAGCCCGGGTAGATTCGGATGCTTGAAGATGGCGACGACGCCTTCGCGGCCGGTCGCGTATTCGTCGACGACATCGAGCGGCGGCGCCGAGTGCGAGAGCAGCGGCGCGAGCGACCAGAAGGCGAACTGGGCGGCGATCAGCATCCAGAGCGCGCGCTCCGGGCGCTCGAGCGTCCGCGCGAGGAATGACGTCATCTCGCCGGTCTGCCCGCTCAGCCTTGGCCTTGCAACAGCAGCCAGAGCCCGGCGAAGCCGGCGCCGGCGAGGATCACCCAGCGCGCCGTCTCGGCCAGAGCGTGGACCAGCCCGCGGGCGGGGCCAAGCAGGCTGAGCGCCAGCGTCAGCGTGAACCCGGCGCCGACGGCGAGCCAGACCTCGAATTCCCCCAGCCGCGAATCCATCGCCGCGATCCAGGCGAGATAGGCGCCGATGGCGGCGAGCGCGAACCGGACCAGCGCCTTGAGGATGGCGCTGCCGCTGCGGTGATAATCCGGCGCCGGTTCATCGACGGCGACCGGAGCTGGCGCTGCGAGTTCGTGGCGCAGCCGCTTCCAGGCTTCCGCCTCCATCTCTGCCCGGACCTGCTGCTCGAGCATCCAGTCGTCGCTGGCGATGGCGGGCCTGCGGGTCATGCGGCGGGGTCCTCCGCGCCCACTATGCCCGAGGCCAGCCGCCGCGGAAATCCCAAGCCGCAGCAACCCGTTGCCGCCTCGGGACTGCGGTTCAGACGCCGGTAGCCAGTCCGATTTATCATTTTTCGATAAAATCGTGCTTGCCTTCGCGGGCTCTTCATATCATTTATCGATAAACCCGGCGGAAGGTCCGGGGCGCGGAGTAGTTCTCGTGAAGCAATTCCTCATCACGGTGGGCGGTGTGCTGGTGGGCCTGGTGCTCTTCCTGTTCATCGGCCCGATCCTGCTGTTCTCCATGCTGGCCGCCATGGCCGCCCCGCCGGCTCAGCCCTCGCAGATGGTGCTGGCGCTCGACCTTCGGGAAGAGATGACCGACCAGCGCCCGTCCAATCCGTTCGCCGCCCTGGGCGGCAGCCCCGCGCTGCTGGAGGTGCTGACCAAGCTCGACGCCGCGCGAACCGACGACCGGGTCAAGGGGCTCTACATTCGCGCCAACACCGGCGGCATGCCGGCGGCCCAGGCTGAAGAGTTGCGTGCGGCGCTGGCGGCGTTCCGTCAGTCGGGCAAGTTCGTCGTCGCGCACCTGCAGAACGACAACGTCCGCATGGGCATGCCGGGCTACATGGCGATCGCCGACGCCGATGAAGTTTGGCTGCAGGACGCCAGCGAGTTCATGCCGATGGGCCTCTCGGCCGAGGTGACGTTCCTCGCCGGCACGCTGCAGCGCTATCACATGCAGGCGCAGTTCGAACGCCGCGAAGACTACAAGACCGCCGCGCACACATTGACGCAGCGCACGTTCACGCCGGAGCACCGCGAGTCGATGCTCTCGCTGATGACCGGGCTCTACGACACGATGCTGGCGAATATCGCCGCGGACCGCGGCATCACGCCGGCGGCGGCGCGGACGGCGATCGAATCGACGCCGTTCACGGCGGCGCGCGCGCGTGAGCTCAGCCTCGTCGACCAGATCGGCCGGCCGGAAGAAGCCGAACGTGCGGCTCTGGCGCGCGCTGAGAACGCCGAGATCGTCGACTTCGCCGAGTATCGGGCGCCGACCCACAATCGCGGCCGCGTCATCGCCGTGGTGCAAGGCGAGGGCGCGATCGTCTCGGGCGTGCCGGAAGACGGCTTCTTCGGTGAAGACTCGGTGATGAACAGCGACCGCATTGCCGAAGCGCTGCTCGAAGCGTCGGAGGACGAAGACGTCGCGGCGATCGTGTTCCGCGTCTCGAGCCCGGGCGGTTCGGTGGTGGCGTCCGACCAGATTCTGGCGGCGCTGCGCACGGCCCAGGAGCGCGGCAAGAAGATCGTCGTGTCGATGGGCGATGTCGCGGCTTCCGGGGGCTACTACGTCTCCGCCTACGCCGACGAGATCGTCGCCAATTCCGGCACGATCACCGGCTCGATCGGGGTGATCGGCGGCAAGCTGATCATCGGCCCGGCCTTCGATCACTATCTGTCGACCAACACCGAGACGATCACGGTGGGCTCGCCGATGGTGGAGATGTTCACCACAGAGCGTCCGTTCAATCAGGCCGAACAAGCGGCGTTCGCCGGCTTCATCGACCGCGCCTACGCGCAGTTCGTCGGCCTGGTCGCCGAAGGCCGCGAGATGGCGCCGGACCGCGTGCGCGCGCTCGCCGGTGGGCGGGTCTGGACCGGCCAGCAAGCGCTGGAGCGCGGTCTGGTCGATCGTATCGGCGGCTTCCATGTCGCCGTAGCCCGCGCCCGCGAACTGGCCGGCATCGGGGCCGACGACCGCGTGCAGCTGCGCTTCTATCCGGCGCAGGAGAACCCGTTCGAGGCGCTGGGCGCTCTGTTCGGCGCATCGAGCGAGAGCGCCGAAGCGCTGGTGCGTCTCAACGCGGTTCTCTCCGATCCGCGCACCCAGCGCGCGCTCGCCGCCCTGCGTGAGGAGGACGGCAGCGTCCGCGCCGAAAGCGAGGCGCCCCGCATCCGCTAAATCGAGTTGAACTCCACAGCCTGAGCCCTCCGCGCTGACGCGCGGAGGGCTTTTTCTTTGGCCGCGCCGCTCGCGTCAGCCCTTGTTTTCGACTTCGTACTTCGGCAAGTCCGCGCGCAGCGTCTCGTAGAGGCGCTCGACGAAACGCTCCGGATTATCGTCGACGAAATCGTCGAAATAAGCCTCTAGGTTGGACTCGAACACGTACTCGCCGTCCTCGGCGAAGATGAAGCCGAGCTCCTCGTCGGTGCCGACGTGAATGACGGCGATCTGCGTCTCGTCTTCGTCTTCTTCGTCGGCGAGCGCGAAGCTCAGCCGGCGCGAGCGGATTTTCTCTTCCAGGATCGGCGCGAGCGCCTGCAGCGCGGCGAGGTCGTCGAATCCGGTGTCGTCGCTCATCGCCGCCTCGAGGCGTTTGCGCGCGTTGTCGACCTCCGAGTCGAAATCGGACGCCGGGGCGTTTTGCGGCTTCTTCGCGTTCATGCCGCGTCCATCAGGCTTTGGAACACCGCCGCGCCGCCGGTGCGGCCGAGCACAGGATCACTGGCGCGCTCCGGGTGGGGCATCATGCCCATGACGTTGCCGCGGGCGTTGACGATGCCGGCGATGTCGCGCGCCGAGCCGTTCGGGTTAGCGAGATAGCGGAACACGACCTGACCCTCGCCTTCGATCCGGTTCAGCGTCTCTTCGTCGGCGACATAGCGGCCGTCGCCGTGGGCGATGGGGATGTCGGTTTCGCGCTGGTCGCGATAGGCGCTGGTGAAGGAGGTGTTGGCGTTGGCGATGGCGAGCGGGACTTCCTTGCAGGCGAACTTGAGGCCCGCATTGCGGGCGAGCGCCCCAGGCAGGAGCCGGGTTTCGGTCAGCACCTGGAAGCCGTTGCAGATGCCGAGCACGAGGCCGCCGCGCTCGGCGTGGGCGATGACGTCGCGCACGATCGGGCTTTTCGCCGCCATCGCGCCGGAGCGGAGATAGTCGCCATAGGAGAAGCCGCCCGGCAGCACGACCAGATCGGTGCCTTCGGGCAGCGTCGGGTCCTTGTGCCAGACCATGGCGGCAGGCTTGCCGGTGATGCGCTCGAGGGCGCGTGCGGCGTCACGGTCGCAATTGGACCCGGGGAACACGACGACTGCGGATTTCATGGCCCTTCAATAGGGTGCGTCGGGGCGGATTCAAAGACCGAACGCGCTGACCGGGGCGCGGCGCCGCAGCGGTTTTGGGTGCAATCGGCGGCAAGCGCCGGTATAGGCGCCCGCATGGCGACTTGGGTGCTCATTGTGGCGATCGCGTCGATCGCGCTGACCGGCGGGCTGGCGTTCTTGCTTTACCGGATGAATGCGCCGGCGGAACAAGCGCACAAGGAGTCGCGCGATGGGGAGCGTCCCGGCGGCGGCGACGTTTGAGACGCAAGTGTCACAATCGCGTGGCAAACGGCCGGCGGGATTCGCAACAAGACGAGGGATGACGATGCAGAATTCATTGCGTGCGACCTTCGCGGCGGCGGCGCTGGTCGCGCTCGCCGCGTGCGGCGACAATGCGCAGCGGCAGAGCGCCGGCGCAGGCGCCGAGGCGATCCAGATCGACGGCTCCTCGACCGTGTTTCCGCTTTCGGAAGCTGTGGCGGAGGCATTCAGCGCTGCGGCCACGGGCGGCGCGCGCGTGACGGTTGGCGAAAGCGGCACCGGCGGCGGCTTCCGCAAGTTCTGCCGCGGCGAGACGCAGGTGCAGGGCGCCTCGCGTCCGATCACGGCCGAAGAGATGGCCGCGTGCGCGGCGGCGAACGTCACCTATGTCGAGCTGCCGATTGCATTCGACGGCATCAGCGTCGTCGTCAACAACGCGAACCCGGCCACCGCAATCACGCTGGCTGAGCTGCGCCGCGCCTGGGAGCCGGCGGCCGAGCGCACGGTGACGACGTGGCGTCAGATCAATCCGAGCTGGCCGGCGACGCCGCTGCTGCTGTTCGGCCCGGGTACGGCGTCGGGCACGTTCGATTACTTCACGCAAGCCGTGAACGGCGACGAGGGCGCCTCGCGGACCGATTACACGCCGAGCGAAGACGACAACGTCATCGTTCAAGGCGTCACCACCAATCCTGGCGCGATGGGCTATTTCGGCTACGCCTATTACGACCAGAATCGTGAGCGGCTGAAGGCGCTGAGCGTCGACGGCGTGGCGCCTTCGCCCGAGACCATCGCCAACGGCACGTATCCGCTGGCGCGCCCGATCTTCATCTACGTGAACGCCGAGGCGCTGCAGCGGCCGCAAGTGCAGCGGTTCGCGCAATATTATGTCGCGAACGCTGGTCGGCTGGCGCAGCAGGTCGGCTATGTGGGCCTGAGCGAGAGCGCCTATCAGACGCTGGCGACGCGCGTGCGCGAGCGGCAGGCGGGCACGGCCTTTGGCGGCGAGAACGAGGTCGGCGTCAATCTCGCTGAGGTGCTGGCGCGCCCGCTCAGCACCGCGGCGCCTGCTGCGGCGGAATAATCAGCCTCAGGGCTGCGCGATGCGGGAGAAGCTGGCGGTCTCGCTGCCGGCTTCTCCGTTTTCGATGTAGGTTTCGTTGCGCACGAAGGCGCCGCCGGCATTGATGCGAACCCAGAAGGCGTGCTGGTGCGCGGCGCTGGCGTCCTGCAGATTGGTAGCGTCGCGGAAGCTGAACTCGAGCCGTTCGCCGGAGAGATCGGGGCGATAGCGGAGGCGCGGCTGATTGCCGATCGGGCAGTAGTGCGTCGCCAGCAGGTCTCCGCCGTCCATGTGATAGACCGTCATTGACTGACGCGTCGGCGACATCGTCCAGGTTTCGATCAGAACCGTCTCGTTGGCGATCAGCCGATAATTGACGAGAAACGTGCGCCCGCTTTCGGTGCGGCCCTGCCAATCGCCCGCCAGCGCCTTCAAGTCCGCGAACGCCTGCGCCGCGCTGCGCGCGTTGGACTGGGCGCCGGCGCGCGCGGGCAAGGCGGCTGCGGCAAGAGCGGCGGCGAAGGCGCGGCGGCTCGGTCTCTTCATCACAGGCGCTCCCGTCGCCGGCCTTGCTCGACCGTCAGGCGCTTATAAGGCCGGCGCGCGCTTCCTACATCCTGAATATGACCACTGCCGTAATTGCCTTCGCGGTCGGCGTCGTCTTCCTGCTGGCGCTCGCCGCGATTTCGCTGCGCAGCGTCGGCCGCCGGCGCAGACGCGTTCCCACGGACAGCGGGCCGATCATTCCAATCGAAACGCCGCACGACGGCGACGCGGGCGGCGGCGACGGCTAGTTCTTGCGGCCAGCGGTTTTCGGTGTTGCGCCAAGCGAGCCAGGCCGTAGCGCTTCGGTTTGAATCAGGCTTGCGACATGGCGCGAGCGTGGATCAAGCGCCGCGTCAGCGGCTCTCGAGCCGGCGGCGGCGCGCGATGACGCTCTCTTGGCGCGGAATGAACACGTCGCCGTCCGGCGTTGGGCGGAGGTGGCCGACGATCAGCCCTTCCGTGCCGAACCGAAACGGCGAACTGCAGGTGCGGCCGCCGATCTCGACGCGCACCGCCTCGCCGGCGAAGTCGCCCCGCACGACGCGGCGGACATTAGCGGTGACGATGCGGCGGAGCCGCGACGGGCCTTGCGTCTCGCTCCCAGGGAAGGTGACGTCGAGCACGAACGTTTCCCGGCTCAAGTGCGCCGGCGCCGGCTCTTCGAAGACGATGCCGAGGGCGTAGTCTGCGCTGCGGCAGGCGAGTGCGGGTGTGGCCGAGGCGAACAGCAATGCGCTAACCAGCAGCGTCGCGCGCAGCATCAGCTCGCGATCTCGACGCGGTAGCTTTCGATCACGGTGTTGGCGAGCAGCTTCTCGCACATGTCTTTGACTTGCGCTTCGGCGGTGGCGCGATCCACGGCGCCGTCGAGTTCGATCTCGATGCGCTTGCCGACGCGCGCGTCCTGTACGCCGCCGAAGCCCAGCTCTTTCAGCGCTCCGGCGACGGCCTTGCCTTGCACATCCAGCACGCCCGGTTTCAGCCCGACAGTCACGATCGCTTTCATAAGTGCTCCCCTGCGGGGAGAGGAAATAGAGAGTTGGGAGTGGGAGTAGGGCGCACTGGGCGCTGCACACTCCGATCCCTATTCCCTATTCGCTACTCCCAATTCCCTCGTTTAACCCGCTTCGCCGCCGGCGGCCTGCTTTACGATGCCCAAGCGGCGCGCGACTTCCACGTAGGCTTCGGTGACGTTGCCGAGATCGCGGCGGAAGCGGTCCTTGTCCATCTTCTCGTTTGTCTGAACGTCCCAGAGGCGCGCGCTGTCGGGGCTGATCTCGTCGGCGATGACGGTGCGGACCATGTCGCCTTCGTAGAGGCGGCCGAACTCGAGTTTGAAGTCGACGAGCTTGATGCCGACCGCGCCGAACATGCCGAACAGATAATCGTTCACGCGCAGCGTCAGCGCCATGACGTCGTCGATTTCTTGCGTCGAGGCCCAGTTGAACGCCGTGATGTGCTCTTCGGCGACCATCGGATCGCCGAGTTCGTCCTTCTTGTAATAGAACTCGATGATCGAGCGCGGCAGCGGCGTGCCTTCTTCGATGCCGAGCCGCGTCGACAGCGAACCAGCGGCCACGTTGCGGCAGACGACTTCGAGCGGGATGATCTCGACTTCGCGAACAAGTTGTTCGCGCATGTTCATCGTCTTGATGTAGTGCGTCGGCACACCGATCGCGTTCAGGTTCGTCATGATGAACCCGGAGATCTGGTTGTTGATCACGCCCTTGCCTTCGAGGATCGCCTTCTTCTGCGCGTTGAAGGCGGTGGCGTCGTCCTTGAAGTATTGGATCAGCGTGCCGGGCTCGGGACCCTCATACAGGATCTTGGCCTTGCCTTCGTAGATCTTCTTGCGACGCGACATGGGAGCCCTCCTTGGGGGGCGGCGGCGTTGGGCGCCGTGGCGTGAGCGGAATCGCCGCTACACAACAAGGTATGAACTTAGGAGAGATGGGCCAGGGCGCCAATTGGCGCGGCGGCAGGTCTGGCGCCCGGCGGTGGTTGATCCGGGGCGGGCGCACCCCTATTCAGACAAGGAACTGAGGAGGCCTGAAAGGCGATGAGTTTCGACGACCGGCAACGCGGCGAAGAGAAGAAGTTCCAATTGGATCAAGAGCTTGAGTTCAAGGCGCAGGCGCGCCGGGCCAAGCTCGTCGGGCTTTGGGCGGCTGGACTCATGGGCCTCGCGGACCAAGCGGCCGAGGATTACGCCAAGTCCGTGGTCGTGGCCGACCTGGAGGAAGCCGGCACGGAAGATCTCTTCCGCAAAATCCGGACCGACCTCGACCTTCACGCCGTCCAGCTCTCGGACCACCAAATCCGCGCCAAGATGGACGAGGCTCTGGCCGAGGCGCGGATGTCGGTCAAAGCCGGCTCGTGACAGCGACCCCGGAGCGGGCCCGGCTGACGCAGATCATCTGGCGGGGCGCGCGCCTGTGTTGCCCGAGGTGCGGCGAGCGCACACTCTTCGGCGCCTATCTCAAGCTGAACCAAAGCTGCCGCGCGTGCAGGGCTGACTTCTCGCGCTCGGAAACGGCGGATGTCGCCCCTTACGTCACAGTGATGCTGATGGGCCTTGTGGTCATGCCGCTGACACTGGTGCTGGTTCTCAACGTGGGCGCAGACGCCGAGCTGATGCTGGCGCCGTCGCTGCTGGTTGCGGTGGCGGCCGCGCTTTTCTTGCTGCCGCGCGTGAAGGGCGTGCTCGCGGCGCTGCTCTGGCGCGCGCGCCGCGAGATTTAGGTCCGCCTCTGGAACGCGATGAAGCTTGATCATTCGATGCGGTGCAGATTGAGTTCGATGTTCTGCGTCCAGGTCGCGCCGCCGTCGCGGCTGATTTCGCCGATCTCGCGCCAGGTGTTTTCAGTCAGCCAGATCGTGTAGCGCGACTGCACCGGGCCGGCCGGCGTGCTCCAGCGGAAAGCGCCATCGGGCAGGAATTCCGCTGTCGCCGTGGTGGCGTGGCCGAACGCGTAAGTGCGGAATTCGTAGGCCTGCGTGCGGGGCGCGTAGGAGAGCACGGCGAACGCCTCGAACACGGGGGCGCCGGTCCGCTCGGGCGTGCTGAAGCCGCGGCCGTGGACGATCAGAATCGTGCCGTCGAGCCCGGCGCGGACCTCTTCGCGCTGATGCACGAGCATCGGATGCGGCCCGCTCACGCGCGCTTCGCCCTCCCACACGCCGACCAGGCCTGAGAGACGCTCCAAAGCGGCGCGGTGGGGCGCAAGGTCCACTTGGTATTGCCCCAGCGCCGGCTGGGGGACGGCGAGGGCGGCGAACGCGAGGAGAGCGGCGAAGAGAGTGCGCATGTTTGCCTCCGACAAAGGACTTTATAACACAAAGTACCGAAGCCCTCAGAAGTCAAGGGGCTTCGAAAACGGACCGGGGCGGGAGCTTGGCGGCTCTCGCCGACGCCGGGTCGGCCGCCGCAGGTTTGCTAACGGGCGTTCACCGCATTTCTGAACGCTTCGTCCACCGCGCGCGCGCGATGATCACGCCGGGTAAGGCGGGAATTTCGATGCTGCGCAAGCTTGTCCTGGGCTTGGCTCTTGCCGCGAGCGCTTGTGCGCCCGCGCCGCCGAGCATGCCGGCCACCGATGCGATCGAGTTGCTGGAGCGCTTCGCCGCGGGCGCAGCCGGGATCGACGTCTGTTCGCCGCAGGGACGCGCGACGCTGCGCGGGGCGGTGCGGTCCTACAGCGCCGAGATGGAGGCGGCCGGCGTCGCTTGGCCGACGCTGCCGGACGAAGGCGCGCTCAAGGCGGTCGACGTCACCGTGGTGATGGCGCTGGTTTCCGGGTTCGTGGAGCCGTCCGATCTCGACGGCCGCGCACGCGCGCTCGCGGGCGGACTGATGGTCGCCAACTTTCCGCAGGTGCGCGACTTCCATCGCGCCGCGCGCGTCGCCTGCGCCGAGCTGGTGGAATTGCAGCAGACCGCCTCGCGCTACGCAATCGAACGCCAACGGCTCGAGCGGCTGATGGCGCGCGCCGACGAAGGCGCGCGCGCCGCCGAGCGCGTGCGCCGCCAAAGCGAGCGGCTGCGGACGACGCTCGCGGACATGCATGCGTTGGCCGAACGCGTGGAGCGCCGTGTCGCCGAGAGCCGTCACGCCAGCTAACCGAACACGCGCTTGAAGATATCGTCGACGCGGGCGAAGTGGTGGGCGTCGTCGAAGCAGTTCGCGAGCGTTTTGGCGTCGAGCTTGGCGGTGACGTCCGCATCCGCCTTCAAGCGATCGATCAGAGCGGTCGCCGGCCGCGGCGGCGGCGATTGCCAGACGGCCATGGCGTTGCGCTGCACCAGGCGATAGGCGTCCTCGCGCGTCACGCCCGCTTGGGTCAGCGCCAGCATCACGCGCTGCGAATTGTGCAGGCCGCCGAGCAGCGCGAGGTTGCGCGCCATGTTTTCGGGATAGACGACCAGTTTTTCGATCACCATCGCCATGCGGTGGAGCGCGAAATCCAGATGGATGGTGGCGTCGGGGCCGATGCCGCGCTCGACGCTCGAATGGCTGATGTCGCGCTCGTGCCAGAGCGCGACGTTTTCCATCGCCGGCGTCACCGCGCTGCGCACGAGACGGGCGAGGCCGCAGAGATTTTCAGTGAGCACCGGATTGCGCTTGTGCGGCATGGCGCTGGAGCCCTTCTGGCCCGGCTCGAAGAATTCCTCCGCTTCGAGCACTTCGGTGCGCTGCAGGTGGCGCACTTCGGTGGCGAGGCGCTCGATGCCGCTGGCGACGACGCCGAGCGTTGCGAAGAAAGCGGCGTGGCGATCGCGCGGGATGACTTGGGTGGAGACGGGCTCGACTTCGAGTCCGAGCCTATCCGCCACATACGCCTCAACCCGCGGATCGATCTGCGCGAACGTGCCGACCGCGCCGGAGATCGCGCAGGTGGCGATTTCCTTCCGCGCAAACATGAGCCGATAGAGGTTGCGCTCGAATTCGGCGTAGTGGCCCGCAAGCTTCAGGCCGAACGTGGTCGGCTCGGCGTGGATGCCGTGGCTGCGGCCAATCGTGGGCGTGAACTTGTGTTCGATGGCGCGCTTTTTCAGCGCCGCCATCACGCGTTCGCAGCCGGCTATGAGCAGGTCGCTCGCGCGCGCGAGCTGCACTGCGAGGCAGGTGTCGAGCACGTCGCTCGACGTCATGCCCTGGTGCGCAAAGCGGCTCTCCGGCCCAACGTGCTCGGCGACGCTGGTGAGGAAGGCGATGACGTCGTGCTTCACCTCGCGCTCGATCTCGTCGATGCGGGCGACGTCGAACTTGCCCTTGGCGCGGTATTCCTCCGCCGCACTTTTCGGAATCGTGCCGAACTCGGCCATGGCTTCCATGGCCAGAGTTTCGATCTCGAGCCAAATGCCGTAACGGCTCTCAGGCTCCCAAATCGCCACCATCTCGGGGCGCGCGTAACGTGGAATCATGGGCGCCTTCTAGCCCGCACAACGCTCGAGGTCACGCCACCCAATCGCGGCGCAAAGTCCGAGCTGAAATGAGGAAATGGAGCCCGGCCCAGAGATAGCCGAGCACGCCGATCATCATGGCGTAGCGCAGGCCTGATTCTTTGCCAGAGGCGCACTGTGAGTCGGACAGGCGGGACGGATCCGCACAGATTTCAGTGCTGAGGCCGAGCGGTATGAGCTGGGAGTTCGCGAGAAAGTCGCTAAGCGCTCCGATAGCCGGTGGGCCGAGCCCCAGGCCGATCAGGTTGACGATGAAGAGCAGCACCGCGACCGCCGTTGCACGCATGCGCGGAGCAACAACCCCCTGAGTTACCGCATACATCGGGCCAAGATAGAAATAGTGCGTGATGGCGCCGAGCATCAGAGCGGGCATCGCGAGCCAAATATTTGTTAGGTTGAAGGCGAGGACGTACATCGGCGTTGCGACGACGAAGCCGAGCGCCGGCAGCCAAGCGAGGGCGTTGGGATGGCGCTTGGAGATGCGATCGGCAAGGAATCCCGACGTGAATGTGCCGATTGCGGCGCAGAGACCAAGCACGACACCGACAAGGGTTGCGCCCTCGAAAAGCGAAAATCCGTGCGTGCGGATCATGAAGTTCGTCAGATATTGACCGACGCCATAGCCTACGAAGCTCGCCAGCGCTGAGCCTAGTGCGATGTGCCAAAATGTTGATTTTCGAGCCAACGCAGTGAAGGCGGCGACGAAGCCAGGCGCTTCGGCGGCTGGCGCGCTACGTGGCGGCTCTCTCACTGTGAGTTTGACGATGATGGCCAGCAGGACGCCCGGAACACCCAGCCAGATGAAGGCTTCGCGCCAGCCCACGTTGGTCGCGATCCAGCCGCCGCCGACCGCTGCGATCATCGAGCCGATGGGTATGCCGAGCGCGTAGATCGACAAGGCGGAGGCGCGGCGATCCGCAGGGAAGTAGTCCGAAATAATCGAGTTTGCAGGCGGGGTGCAGCCGGCCTCCCCGATTGAAACACCAACGCGCGCGGCGAACAGTGTTGCATAGTTCACGGCGAAACCGCAGGCGGCGGTCATAACGCTCCAGATGGCGACGCAGACTGATAGGATCGTCATGCGGTTCATACGCTCAGCCAGTCGCGCGATCGGAATGCCGAGCAAGGTGTAGAGAATTGCGAATGCCGTTCCGCCGAGCAGACCCAATTCTGTGTCGCTGAGGCCAAACTCGTTTTTGATGGGCTCACTCAGGATCCCCACCACAATCCGATCGATGAAGTTGAAGGTGTAGACGACGAGGAGGGCGCCGAGGACGTAGGCGCGATAATTCTTGGTGCCGAAGCCCTGAAAGGCCGGCGCGGCTGCGTCGGTCATGCGTCCTCCCGCTTATCGTTGGCGCGACTGTGGCGGGCGCAGGCGCGGCGGTCAAACGATCTGAGACGCTTCGCCTCGCGGGCGCGCAGGCATGGGTCGCGTTCCGGAGCGCGGGCTGCGCATCCGGGCGTCGCGGCGCGGCTTGTTCGAGCGCTCAACTGGAATCGTCCTTGGGAAGCGCGGCTTCGGCGGCGGCTGTGAGGCGTTCGGCCTGGTCGACTCGGTGCGCGTACGTCGGCGGCGCGCGCAGGATGCGGCCGGCGCAGCCGGGATCGGCGCGGAGGCGACGGGCGAGGCGCCTGGCGTAAGCCTGCGGCGCGTTGAAGACGCGGATCATGGCTTCGAAGCGCTCGGCCAACGGCCAGGCGGAAGCGAAACCGCCAAGGCGCGCGGGCGCCTCTCCGCCCTGCCCAGTCATTTCGCGCCCCGACGCAGGCCGGCGCGACGCCGACGGCCCATAGAAGGCGGCGAAGCTCACGCGCCACTCTTCCGGTTTGTCGGGGGTGAAGCTCATGAGTTTGCGGACGCGTTTGTGCCCCCTTCGTGTGCGCGGCGATGCGGGCGAGGGATAGGCGGCGGCTTCGATCAGCAGCAAGCGGCGCAGCATGGCTTCGCCGGCGCTGAGCCAGGAGCTGAGCAACGTGTGCGCGGCGCGCGTCAGCGTGTGCTGGGCGGCGATGTCTTCGGGCGCGCCGAAGAGATTGTGCAGCAGCTGCAGGAAGGCTTCGGCGATGCGCCAGAACTCGAGCGGCGCGTGGCGAAGGGCGGGTGATGATGTGGACATTTGCGGCGCATTATACGGCCGTTTTCCCGCGGTCGGATTGATTGGTCCTCGTGCGCCGAAAAACGCATGTGGCGCAGCAGGTTGACGTTTCGAGACGCGGGGATAGAAGGCCTGCCTATCCCCGATTCAGAAAGCTGCTGCGCGCCGCGCCGCAGTGCGGAAAGAGGCGCCACGATGTGATCCGTACTGGCCCATTCGAGCGTTGAGCTTTGCTTTCGGGACCGCGGATCCATGCCTGCTTCAATCACCATCGCCAATGTGTCTTGGGCGACGCCTGACGGGCGCCAGCTCTTTTCCGGGCTCGATCTCAGTTTCGGCCCGGAGCGCGCCGGCCTGGTCGGCCGCAACGGCGTCGGCAAGACGACGCTGTTGAAGCTGATCGCCGGCGAGCTCGCGCCGCAGAGTGGAACGATCTCTGTCAGCGGCCAACTCGGCGTGCTGCGCCAGATCGTGCAGCTCAGCACTGAAGAGACGATCGCGGATCTGTTCGGCGTGCGCGCTGCCTTGGCGACGCTGCGGCGGGCCGAAAGCGGCGAGGCGAGCGCGCACGATCTCGACGAGGCGGACTGGACGCTCGAAGCGCGGATGGAGGCGGCGCTGGCGCGCGTGGGCTTGGCCGCGGGCCCGGAAACGCCTTTGACGGCGCTCTCCGGCGGGCAGCGCACGCGCGCCAGCCTTGCGGCGCTGGTGTTCGCTGAGCCCGATTTCCTGCTGCTGGACGAGCCGACCAACAATCTCGACCGCGACGGCCGTGCGGCAGTGATCGATCTGCTCAGCGGCTGGCGCGCGGGCGCGATCGTGATCAGCCATGACCGCGAGCTGCTGGAGAGGATGGACGCGATCGTCGAGCTGACGTCGCTGGGCGCCACGCGCTATGGCGGCGGCTGGAGTCAGTATCGCGCACGCAAGGCGCTCGAATTGGCGGCGGCCGAGCGCGATCTTGCCGATGCGGAGAAGCGCGTGACGGAGGTGGCGCGCAGCGCACAGGCGACGCGCGAGCGGCAGGAGCGCCGCGACGCCGGCGGCAAACGCAAGGGCGCGAAAGGCGACATGCCGCGCATCCTCGCCGGCGCGCTCAAGCGCGCGGCCGAGAATACGACCGGCGCCAACGCACGGTTGGCGGAACGGCGGCGAACAGAGGCCGACGCGGATGCCGCGGATGCGCGGGCGCGGATCGAAGTCTTGCAGCCGCTTGCGGTGACAATTCCGTCGACGGAGCTGGCCGCGGGCAAGGTGGTGCTGCGCTTGGAGCATGTGAGCGCCGGCTACGCGCCGGGCGAGGCGGTCCTTCGCGATCTGTCGTTTGCCATGACCGGCCCGGAGCGCGTCGCCGTGGTGGGCCCCAACGGCTCGGGCAAGACGACGCTGCTTGCGCTCGTCATCGGCGCGCTGGCGCCTTGGCGCGGGACGGTGCGGGTGGTTACGCCCTTCGCGCTGCTCGACCAGCGCGTGAGCCTGCTCGATCCGGCGCTGACGGTCCGGGAGAATTTCCTGCGCATCAATCCCGAGGCTGACGAGAACGCCTGCCGCGCCGCGCTTGCGCGCTTCATGTTTCGCGCCGATGCGGCGTTGCAGATCGCCGGCACGTTGAGCGGCGGACAATTGCTGCGCGCGGGGCTCGCCTGCGTGCTCGGCGTGCAGCCGCCGCAGCTGCTGATGCTGGACGAGCCGACCAACCATCTGGACATCGATTCGATCGAGGCCGTCGAAGCGGGGCTGCGCGCCTACGACGGCGCGCTGCTCGTAGTGAGCCACGACGAAGCGTTTCTGAGGAATATCGTCGTGACGCGGCGGCTGGAGTTGGGTTCGCCCTAGGATTGATTGGCAGCGCTACAGCAGCCCCAAGGTCTTGAAGCTCTCGACGCCGTTACGGCCGATGACGAGGTGATCATGCACCTTCACGCCCACCGCGCTCGCGGCGGCGACGATGTCGCGGGTGACGGCGATGTCGGCGGCGCTGGGCTTGGGATCGCCCGAGGGGTGGTTGTGCACCAGGATCATCGAAGCGGCCGACAGTTCGAGCGCGCGACGGGCGACTTCGCGCGGATAAACCGGCGCGTGATCGACGGTGCCGAAGTTCTGCGGCTCGTCTCGGATCAGCTGGTTCTTGCTGTCGAGGAACAGCACGCGAAACTGCTCGCGCGGCTCGTGCGCCAGCGCCATGCGGCAATAGCTGACGAGCTGCGACCAGGAGGAGATCGCGGTGCGCTGCTTCAGTTCGCTGATCGCCGCGCGTTCACGCAGCGCTTGCGCGATCTTCAGCTCCTGCGCCACCGCGGCGCCTGCGCCGTCGACTTCCGCGATCAGATGGACGGGCGCGGAGAGCGCCGCATCCAGCGTGCCGAAGCGATTGATCAGCGCCTTGGCGAGCGGCTTGGTGTCCTGACGCGGGATGACGCGAAAGAGGAAGAGTTCGAGCAGCTCATAGTCTTGAAGTGCGGCGGGGCCCGCTTCGTCGAAGCGTTGGCGTAGGCGCTGGCGATGTTCGTGGTAGTGAGGCTTTGCTTTCGGCGCCGCCGGCGCTTTGGTTTTGGCGCGGCGCTGCGCCGGCGGGTCGATCTCGATGCCGTCGAGCGCGAACGGGAAGAGTTCGGAATCTTCGACGCGCGGCGCCGGCCGGTCACTCTGTTTGCCGGAGCGCCCCGCCACCGCCGCCGCCTCAGCCGGCGAGCGCGTGGGGCTGATCGAGCCCCGCCGGCGACTTGGTGAAGATTTCGCAGCTGTCGGCGGTGACGCCCACCGAATGCTCGTACTGTGCCGAGAGCGATTTGTCTTTCGTTACCGCCGTCCAGCCGTCGTTCAGCACTTTGACCGCCGGCGAGCCAAGATTGAGCATCGGCTCGATCGTGAACATCATGCCGGGTTTCAGCTCCTCCAGTTGGCCTGGCTTGCCGAAGTGGAGAATATTCGGAGCGTCATGAAAGACGCGGCCGAGACCGTGGCCGCAGAATTCGCGCACCACCGAGGTCCGCTCGGCCTCCGCGTAGCTTTGGATGGCGTGGCCGATGTCGCCAACCGTGGCGCCGGGCTTCACCGCGGCGATGCCGCGCATCAAAGCTTCGTAAGTGATGTCCATCAGCCGCTGCGCTTTGCGCGGCGCTTCGCCGACGGCGTACATGCGGCTGGTGTCGCCGTGCCAGCCATCGAAAACGCAGGTGACGTCGATGTTGAGCACGTCGCCGCCGCGCAGCACGCGCTCGCCGGGGATGCCGTGGCAGACGACGTGATTGATCGAGGTGCAGACGGTGTGGCGATAGCCGCGGTAGAATACGCAGGCGGGCAGCGCGCCGTGGTCGAACAGATATTGCCGCGACAGATCGTCGATGCGCCCGGTCGTGACGCCCTCGCGCACTTCGGCGACCAGCATGTCGAGACAGCCGGCGGCGATTTTGCCGGCCGCGCGCATGCCGGCGAACGCTTCGGCGCTGTCGTACAGCTTGATCTGGCCGATATTGCGCTCCGGCGCTTCCACGGCCTGGACGTAACTCATTCTTCGCTCCGCTCGCGGGAGCTATAACATATAGGCGCCCGCCGCGCATCCGTAGGGGACGCCGCGCCGGAACCGCAGATTTGCGTCCCTATTCGGGCCGCCGCCGATAGGTAATGTCGTAGCGGCGGGTCCAGGTCTGTCCGTCCCCTGATGTCTCGCCGACTTGGCGAACCGTGCCGTCCGGCTGCGCCGTCAGCGTCACCCGGGACTGGAAAACGGCGCCCGGCGCGATGGCGCTGCGGTCGCCGACGGCGGTGAGCTGCAGGCCATTCTCGATCGGTCCGCCGATATAATGGGTGATCTCACCGTTGGAGGAGACCCAATATTGCTCCCACTGGCCGCTCATGCGCTCGAAAATGTTGAAGCTTTGGCCCGTCACACCGCCATTGGCCGCGGTCCAGTGCTCGTGGATGACGCAGCCCGCTTCTTCGCGCGTGACCGAACTGCGCCCGACCTGTGCGTTCGTGTCTGAGCGAAACGCGTCCCATTCGCCGATCCAGAAATCGAGCTGGCGATGCTCGGCCGCTTCGCATGTGGGCGGCGGCGGCTGGCTGGTTTGGGCGTGCGCGAGCGGCGCCAGAAAAAGCGCGGCGGCGAAGGCGGTGAGACGTGTACGCATGGCGATCCTCCCGCCGGCGAGCATCGCGCGCGTGTCCGCAGCCGGCCAGCGCGCAGCGACGATGCGGGAGAAGCCCGCGATGGACGCCGTTCGTCGCCAGCCTAGATGGCGCCCAGCGGGCGTCAGGATTGACGGAACCAGTGGATCAGCCACCCCAGTATGTGCTCTTGCTGGCGATGGCCGGCGCGGCGCTCGCCTCTCCCGCGGGCGGATTCGTGACGCTGTGGGTGCGGCCGAGCACGCTGTTTTTGTCGTGCGTGCTGGGCTTCGCGAGCGGCGTGCTTATGGGCGCCATCGCCTTCGAGATGCTGCCGAGCGCGTTCGAGCACGCTGGGCTCGCGCTCGCCGTCGCCGGGTTCGGCGCCGGCCTCGCTGCGATCTACGCGCTCGATCTCTTCGTGCATCGCGGCTTCCTCGTGGGCGAGGCGTCGGAGCAGCGCTTGCGGCTCCGCGGCGGGCGGCGTGCGCGCGGCGATGAAATCACGGTGCTCGCGGGCGGAACCAGCATCGAAGAGCTGGTCGAGGGCTTGACCATCGGTGTGGCGCTGGCTGTCGAGCCGGAGCTCGGCCTGCTGGTGGCGCTCGCGGTCGGCATCGACAATCTGGCGGAAGGGCTCAGCATCGGCGAGCTGATCCGCAACGCAAAGAATGGGGACGGCCGCCGCGCCGCTTGGCGGATCATCTTGTGGACCAGCACGATCGCGCTTGCGCTGATCGTCTCGTCGCTGGTGGGCTGGTTCCTCTTGCGCGACCTGCCGGGCGGAATGCTCGGGCTGCTGTTCGGCGTGAGCGCCGGCGGCATTTTTTATCTCACCGTCACCGATCTCGTGCCGGAGGCCGAGAAGCATCAATTCCAGCAGGCGCCGGCGATCGCCATGGGCGCTGGCCTGATGCTGATGTTCGCGCTGTCGAGTTTCGGCCGGTGATGCGCCTCAGGCGGCGCGGCCGGCGCTGCGGCCGATGACGCGGTTGCGGCCCGAGCGTTTGGCTTCGTAGAGCGCTTCGTCGGCGCGCTTCAGCAGCGTCTCCGGCGTATCTTCGGCCGCCGTGCAGGCGACGCCGATCGAAACGGTGACGTCGATCGGATGCGGCGCGCCCGGCGCGTTGAACGGCGCGGCGCAGATATGGCGGCGGAGGCGTTCGGCGGCGAGACAGGCGATGTCGCCGCTCGTGCGCGGCATCAGCACGACGAACTCTTCGCCGCCGAGACGGCAGGCGAAGTCGGACGGACGCACGTTGGAGGCGAGGCGCACCGCGAACTCGCGCAGCACGGCGTCGCCAACATCGTGCCCGTAGGTATCGTTGCAGCGCTTGAAGTGGTCGATGTCGACCGCCATCAGCGACACCGGCTCGCCGCCGCACTGCGCGCGCTGCACCAGCGGGCCGAGCTGCGCGTCGAGGAAGCGGCGATTGTAGAGATTGGTGAGCTGGTCGGTGATGGCGAGTTCGATGCCCTGGTCGAGCCGAGTGCGCAGCGCGTCGATGTAGCGCTTGCGGCGCATCAGGGTGCGGGCGCGGGCGACGATCTCGTCTTCGTCGACGGGGCGGACGATGATGTCGTGGGCGCCGAGTTCGAGCGCGCGCAGCGCGCGCTTCTTGTCGTCGGGCTCGACGATGGCGAGAACCGGCAAATGCCGCGTCGGTTCGCCCGAGCGCATGCGGGCGATGACGCGGAAGCCGTCGAAGCTCTTGGCGGTGACGGAAACGACGGCGAGATCGGGCCGGCCGTGCGAAGCGTCGGCGTTTCCCAGCAACGAGACGCGATGCTCCACGCCGAGCGCGGCCTGCAGCCGTTTGATCTGGTTGGCGTTGTCGTCGACGAGGAGCACGTTGCCGGAGACCACGCGGTGCTGGTCGAGCGGATCTGGGCGCAGCTCTTCACCGATGACGCCGAGGCGGCGGCCGTTCGCTTCGCGCGCGCGCAACTCGTCGATCACGACCTTGAGCGCGAGGAGGCTCTTCACCCGGGCCAAAAGCTGCACGTCGTCGATCGGCTTGGTCAGAAATTCTTCGGCCCCCGCCTGCAGCCCGCGCAGCTTCTCGCTGCGGTCGTCGAGCGTGGTGAGGATGATGATCGGGATATGACGCGTCTCCGGCTGCGCCTTTAGCCGCCGGCAGGCTTCGTAGCCGTCGATGCCGCCGGGCATCATGACGTCGAGCAGGATGAGGTCCGGCTTTTCGCGCTTGGCGGTCTGCACGGCTTCTTCGCCGCGCTGGGCCATCAACACGTCGTAATACTCGGCCGTGAGCTTCGCTTCGAGCAAGCGGCGGTTGGCTTCGAGATCGTCGACAACGAGGATGCGCGCGCTCAAGCGTGGCTCCTCATCCGATAAATTTGCGGATTGTTTCCAGGAACGTCGTCACAGAGATCGGCTTCGACAGATAGGCGTCGCAGCCGGCCGCCATGATCTTCTGTTCGTCGCCGCGCATGGCGAAGGCGGTGACGGCGACGACCGGAATGCTCTTCAGCGCGTCGTCCTTCTTCAGCCGGTCGGTGATCTCGAGGCCCGAAATTTCCGGCAGCTGGATGTCCATGACGATGAGGTCGGGCTTGTGCTCCCGCGCCAACGGCAACGCCTGGCGGCCGTCGCGCGTTTTCACCGTGCGGTAGCCGAAGGCTTCCAGCAGGTCGTTGAACAGCCTCATATTGAGTTCGCTGTCTTCGACGATGAGAACGGTCTTGGCCATGAACCCGCTTCGCTTACGCGGCCCCCGAGAGCGCTTTCCGGCGCGTTGATGCGCTGCGTTCCTCGCCCTTATAGCGCCGAGGCCTTAACAACCCATCGCAATGCCAGCAATCTAGTCACCTGCGTTAATAACGTCTTAAGGATTGAAGGATGCGCCTCGGCGTCGATTTCGGCGGCACCAAGATCGAAGGGGCGCTGCTTGATTCCAAGGGAGAAATCCTGGTGCGCCGGCGCGTGCCCAACCCTGGGGATTATCTGAGCGCCGTCCGCGCGGTGGCCGATCTGACGGCGCGAATCGAACAGGAGGCGGGCGCGCGGGCGGTGTCTGTCGGGGTCGGGATTCCGGGTTCGCTCTCGCCGGCGACCGGTTTGGTCCGCAACGCCAACTCGACTTGGCTCAACGGCAAACCGTTCCTGGAGGATTTGAAGGCTGCGCTGGCGCGCCCCGTGCGGGTGGAGAACGACGCCAATTGCTTTGCGCTGTCGGAAGCGGTGGACGGCGCCGCCGCGCACGGGCGGGTCGTGTTCGGCGTCATCGTTGGCACCGGCTGCGGCGGCGGCGTGGTGGTCGAGCGCAAGGTGGTGGAGGGACGCAACGGCATCGGCGGCGAATGGGGCCACACGCCGCTCCCGTGGGCGCGCGCTGATGAAACGACCGAGCGGCATTGGTGCGGCCGCTATGGCTGCCTCGAACAATGGATCTCCGGCTCCGGCTTCAAACGCTGGGCCGGCATGGGCGCGCACGAAGCCGACGAAGCCGCGCGCGCCGGCGACCCCAAAGCGCGCGTGCTGCTCGACCTGCTCGCGGACCGGATCGCGCGCGGCCTCGCCGTGGTGATGGATATTCTCGATCCCGACGTGATCGTGTTCGGCGGCGGCGTCTCCAACATCGAGAGCTTGTACCCGAGCGTCCGCGGCAAGCTGTTGGCGCACGTCTTCTCCGACGTGGTGACGACGGATCTGGTGAAGAACATGCACGGCGATTCCAGCGGCGTGCGCGGCGCGGCCTGGCTGTTCGATGCGGGCGGGGATGTTTCGGAATATATGGCATGAGCGTCGTGATTACGCCCGGACCGCCGGCGCCTTCGCCGGCATCATCGCTTAGGCGATCTTGGACGCCATCGAGATTGGCTCAAAATTTCATGCCGGCGAGGGCGCCGGCGGTCCGAGTGCGATGATCCTCTGTCGCGCCTGTGCGCGTGAGATCGCCGGCTCTCGCTGCGTCTGCGGGGAAGAGCAGCCGCTGGAGCACGCGGAGCTGACGACGCTGTCCATCGCCCACCTCGACTGCGACGCCTTCTACGCCTCGATCGAAAAACGCGACGATCCGAGTTTGATGCCGCATCCGGTCATCGTCGGCGGCGGCAAGAGGGGTGTCGTGTCGACCTGCTGCTATGTCGCCCGCGCCTATGGCGTGCGCAGCGCTATGCCGATGTTCAAGGCGCTGAAGCTTTGCCCGCAGGCGAAGGTGGTGCGCGGCGACATGCACAAATATGTCGAAGAGGGCCGCATTATCCGTCGCATGATGGAGGACCTGACGCCCCAGGTGCAGCCGCTCTCGATCGACGAAGCGTTCATGGACCTGACCGGCACCGAGGCGCTGCATGGCGGCCTGCCGGCGCAATCCCTGATCAAGCTGCAGAATCGCATCTGGGAGGAACGCCAGCTCACGGTTTCGATCGGGCTCAGCTTCAACAAGTTTCTGGCTAAGACGGCGAGCGATCTCGACAAGCCGCGCGGCTTCTCGGTGATCGGCCGCGCCGAGGCGCTGACCTTTCTGGAATCGCGCTCGGTCGGCACGCTGCCGGGCGTCGGCCCGGCCGGCGCCGCGGCGCTGGAGCGCAACGGGCTGAAGAAGATCGGCGACATCCGCACCGTCGGCCCGCAGCGCATGCGCGCGCTCTACGGCGACTGGGGCGCGCACCTGTTTGCGCTGTCGATGGCGGACGATCCGCGCAAGGTCGATCCGCACGGCGAGCGCAAGAGCATCTCGGCGGAGACGACGTTCTTCGAAGATGTGTCCGAGATCGAAGCGCTGGAGGACATCCTCTGGCCGCTTTGTGAGAAGGTGGCCGCGCGCTGCCGCGCCAGCGATACGGCGGGGCTCACGCTGACGCTCAAACTGAAAGACACACGCTTCAAAATCATCACCCGCCGTCGCCAGCTCCCCGAGCCGACATTGCTGGCGTCGCGCATCTTCGGACACGCGCGCGAGCTGCTGGCGGGCGATGCCGACGGCAAGACCAAGTATCGGCTGATCGGCGTTGGGCTCTCGGACTTCAGCGACGCTGCGGCGGCCGACAAAGGCGACATGCTCGACACGCGGACCCCCAAGCGCGCCGCGGCGGAGGCGGCGGTGGCGAAAGCGCGCGGCAAGTTCGGCCGGGATGCGGTGCAGACGGGGCGCGCGCTGAAGGCGGAGCGGGATGACGAATGAGCCGGATGTTGCTCGGATCGGCGCATGAGCAAGTTCGAAATCGACCTGCCGCCGGCGTTGCGGAGTTCGTGCAGGGACAGGTGGATGCCGGTCTCTACAACAGCGCCGCAGATGTGATTGAAGACGCAGTGCGTCGGGCATCGGAGGAGATTTGGCCGAATGCTGAGGCTATCCGGGCCGCGTTGGCCCCGGGGGTGGCGGAGGCGGACGCCGGCGTGTTCTATGAAGGAACTATCGAGGACATACTGGCTGAGGCTCGCGCGACACGCGCCAAACAGAGATGACGGGCTTCCGTCTTACGCCGCACGCCAGGCGGCACGTGATTGAGATTCTAGAATTCTCCATCGCGCAATGGGGCGAGCGTCGCGCTGATCGGTACATCCAGGCGATTGACGCCGCCATTGCCGCCGTCGCTCGCGGGGAGATCAAAGCGCGAGATTGCGAACAATATGGCGCCGGCTTGCGCTTTGTTCGCTCTGGCTCTCACAACATCTATCTGCGATAGATGCCGGCCGCGATCTGTATGTGGTCATCGGCGTGCTTCATCAAAGCATGTACCCGCCACGCCATCTGATCATACCGGAGGGGGAGGAATAGCTCATGGCCCGCATTGAAGCACGTTTGCAGGAACTGGGGATCACTCTGCCGACGCCGCCGGCGCCGGTGGCGTCTTATGTGCCGTTCGTCATCGTCGGCAATCTGGTGCATGTCTCCGGGCAGGTCTCGGTCGACGCCTCCGGCGGCATCAAGGGCAAGCTCGGCGACGCGATCGAGGTGGAAGAGGGCCAAGCGGCGGCGCGGCTGTGTGGGCTCAATCTGCTGGCGCAAGTGAAGGCCGCATGCGGCGGCGATCTGGATCGGGTCAAGCGCGTGGTGAAGCTCAACGGCTTCGTCAACGTGACGCCGGAGTTCAGCCCGATCCCGCAAGTCATGAACGGGTGTTCGGACCTCATGGTCCAGGTGCTGGGCGAGGCCGGCAAGCACGCGCGGTCCGCCGTCGGCATGGCCAATTTGCCGATGGATTTTGCGGTGGAAGTCGACGGCCTGTTCGAGATCGGCTGAGCCGCGTCTTTGTCTTGCCGCACCCGCGCGCCTAGATTGGCGCCATGGACGGAACGGACGCGCTCTCAATCGCGGTGATTGGCGATCTCGCCAATATTGATCGCGCGCAATGGGATGCGCTGGCGAACCCGGCCGGGCAGCCATACGATCCATTCCTCTGCTGGGATTTCCTGCAGGCGCTGGAAGAGAGCGGCTGCGCCAGCGCCGCGCGCGGATGGCAGCCGGCGCACCTGCTGGCGCGCGACGCTTCGGGCGCCGCGGTCGGGGCGATGCCGCTCTACGCCAAGGATCACTCCTACGGCGAATACGTGTTCGATCATGGCTGGGCCGACGCGATGCAGCGCGCCGGCGGGCGCTATTATCCGAAGCTGCAATGCGCCGTGCCGTTCACGCCCGTGCCGGGGCGGCGGATCTTCGCGCGCGACGCCGCCGTGGAAAGCGCCTTGGCGCAGGCGGCGATCGGCTTGGCGCAGCGGGCGGGCGCTTCGTCCGTGCATGCTACGTTCGCCAGCGCCGAACAGTGCGCGCGGATGGCGTCCCTCGGCTACATGACGCGCGTCGGGCTGCAATATCACTGGTTCAACCGCGGCTATGCGAGTTTCGCCGACTTTCTCGCCGATCTCTCCTCGCAGAAGCGCAAGACCATCCGCCGCGAACGCGCCCGCGCCTGCGAAGGCGTTTCGATCCGCCGTCTGCGCGGCGACGAGATCGAGTCCGCCGACTGGGACTTCTTCTTCGACTGCTACATGGATACGGGCTCGCGCAAATGGGGCTCGCCCTATCTCAACCGGAAATTCTTCGCGCTGCTCGCCGAGCGCATGGCCGACACATGCGTGCTGTTCGTCGCCGAGGCCGATGGAACGCCGGTCGCCTCGGCGCTCAATTTGATCGGCGGCGAGGCGCTTTACGGCCGCTATTGGGGCCGCATCGCCGACATCCCGTTCCTGCATTTCGAGCTCTGCTATTACCAAGCCATAGAACTCGCCATCGAACTTGGCTTGCCGCGCGTGGAAGCTGGCGCGCAAGGCGAACACAAGCTCGCCCGCGGCTACGTCCCCGCGCCGACCTACAGCGCGCATTGGATCGCGCATGCTGGCTTGCGCGAAGCAGTGAAGCGCTATCTCGAAGCGGAAACGCCCGCGGTGACGGACGAAGCGGAGCTGCTGATGGAGCACACGCCGTTTCGGAAGAGCGAGTGAGAGTCAGCAGCGGCGATAGATTAGAAACAGCCTGGTGCGCCCGCTGCCATCCTCCGGCGCCGCTGATGTGAAGGCATTGGCGTTGAGCTGATTGACTTCGTTCGTGTGCGCTTGGCTGCCCTGGGTGATCGTCAGCGAATTGCCGCTGAGCGACCACCGGCCCGTCTGGCCGGTGTAATCGGTAAGTGTGCCGTCCGCGCCGAAAACCGTTGGTTGACCGCAGTTTGCGCGCAATCCCCACATGCCGACAATTTCGTCGGCCGTCAGCGGCGAAGAGTCCGTATCGGTGAAGACTTCGGGCTCTATTCCAGCGGGTGGTTCGATCACGACAGCCGAAGACTCGTCGGATCCTTGCGCGGCATTGGGCATTTTTTCGACGGTCGGCGGTGGTGCAGATGTCGGCTCGCCACACGCCGCAACGCATGCAAGAAGCACAATCAGAAGCCTCATTGGGATACTCCAATCAGCGCCTTCTCTTGCCGCGCTTCGTATCCCGCTCGCGACCGCCGCTGCGGCCTTGGCGGCTGAGGCGGGATTTGCGCCAGCCGGGTTGCGGCGGTTCGGGATCGCTTAGCACCGAGAGCACAAGCCCGCCGCTGATCGGCGTCGCTTCTTCGAGGCGCACTTCGACTTTCATGCCGAGCGGAAAGCGCTGGCCGCTGTGTTCGCCGACGAGGGCGTGGCCGACTTCGTCGTGCAGCCAGCGTTCGGGGCCGAGCGAGGAGATGGGGGCGAGGCCGTCGGCTTGGGTTTCGGCGAGGCGGATGAAGAGGCCGAAGCGCGTGACGCCGGTGACGCGGCCTTCGAACGTGGCGCCGACGCGGTCGGCCAGGAACGCGCTGATGTAGCGCGCTGTGGCGTCGCGCTCAGCCGCCATCGAGGCGCGTTCGGTTTGGCTGACGTGTTCGGCGGTTTCGGCGTAGCGCGCCTCTTCGGCGTCGCTGGCGCCGTCCGGCCCAAGCTTCAGTGCGCGGATGAGAGCGCGGTGGATGGTGACGTCGGCGTAGCGGCGGATCGGCGAAGTGAAGTGCGAGTAGCGATGTAGGTTGAGGCCGAAGTGGCCGATATTGTCGGGCGAATACACCGCCTGCGACTGCGTGCGCAGCACCACTTCGTTGATGATCTCTTTGTTGGGAGAGTTTTCCGCCAGATGCAGGATGCGGTTGAAGCGGCCGGCGGTGACGTTCTGGCCCTTGCTCCAGCTCATCCCGACGGTGGGGAGAAAATCGGTGATGGCGGCGATCTTTTCATCGCTGGGGCGATCGTGGACGCGGTAGATTTGCGGGCGGCCCTTCAGCTCCAGCGTCTCGGCGGCGCAGACATTAGCCTGGATCATGAATTCTTCGATCAGCTTGTGCGCGTCGAAGCGCTCACGCCGCTTCACGCCGGCGACTTTGCCGTCCTTGAAGATGATCTTGTGCTCGGGCGCGTCGATCTCGAGCGGTTGGCGTTTCTCGCGCGCCGACCAGACCGCGCCGTAAGCGGCCCAGAGCGGCTTCAGGATGGGTTCTAGCAGCGGCTTGGTTTTGTCGTTGGGTTCACCGTCGATCGCCGCCTGCGCTTGTTCGTAGGACAGCTTCGCCGCCGAGCGCATCAGGCCGCGGACGAATCTGTGACGCAGCTTCTTGCCTTCGGCGCTGAAGATCATCTCGACCGCCAAGCACGCGCGCTCTTCGCCTTCGCGCAGCGAGCAGAGATCGGCCGAGAGCGATTCCGGCAGCATCGGCGCGACGCGGTCGGGGAAATAGGTGGAATTGCCGCGCCGCCAGGCGCCGCGGTCGAGCGGCGTGCCGGACTGCACGTAGGCGGCGACATCGGCGATGGCGACCCAGACACGCCAGCCGCCTTTGTTTTTCTCGTCCGTATCGGGCGCGGCATAAACCGCGTCGTCATGATCGCGCGCGTCTTCGGGGTCGATGGTGATCAGCGGCACGTCGCGCAGATCGGTGCGGCCTTTCAGCGTCGGCTTCTGCGCGGCTTTGGCTTGGCGTTCTTCCTCTTCGCTGAAGCCTTCGCTGATGCCGTGCGTGTGCATGGCGAGGATCGAGGCGGCGCGCGGATCGCTTTCGCGGCCGATCACTTGCTTGATCAAGCCGCGCTTCGGCCCATGCGCGCGCTCGCGCCGTTCGACGGCGAGTTCGACGAAGACGAGATCGCCGTCCTTGGCGTCGCCGACATTTTGCTGCTCGACCAGAATGTCATGCCGCGCTTTGCGGTCTGCGGGTTCGACGCGGCCGCCGCCGAACTTGGCGGCTTGGCCTTTGTTGGCGCGGAAGACGCCGAGGATGCGGTGCGCGCTTTGGCCGAGGCGCTTGACGACGCGGGCGATGAACTCGCCGTCCTCATCGCGGCCGATGCGCGCGAGCACCCGGTCGCCGATGCCGATCGCCGCTTCGCCCTTCATGCGCCGCGCTTCGCCGGGCGCGAGGCGGATGGTTGGGCCGAAATAGCCTTCCGGCCCACGCATGCGGGCGAGCAGTTCGCCGTCCGGATCGCGGTCGATGATGTCCATCACGCCGGATTCGGGCAGGGCGTGTGCGTCGGCGTAAGACTTGCGCCCGGTGCGGCCGAGCGCGCCGGACTCTTCCAGCTCGCGCAGGATGTGGCGCAGCTCTTTCTTCTGCTCCGCGCCGATGCCGAGTTCATGCGCGATATCGCGCTTCTGCGCCTTGCCGCCGGATTTGCGGATCGCTTCGAGCACGCGCTCTTTGGTCAGCGGCTCTTGGTGAAGAGGCGGGCGCTTGGGCATTAGGCGAACCTCCCCCCTTGCGGGGGAGGTGGTCGCGAAGCGACCGGAGGGGGGGCGATCAAACGAGCAGGCGCCTGCGCGTTTGATCGCCCCCCACCCCCCAGCCCCCGCCCCGCGAGGGGGCGGGGGAGAGTGCGCGCGTTGGTGAAAGTTGGTCTGTGTTTGAACATTGAACTGAGACTTAGACGCGCGCCGCCCGTTTCGCCATGCGCGAACCGCGAAACACCGAGCTTCACCCCGCCCCCAACTCCCTCCCCTCAAGGGGAGGGGGGCTTGGTGCGCGTCATCCGGCTCAGTCATTCAGCACACGCAGGGTGCGACGCCCTTAATGCCGCTGAGATCGAATACAATCGCGTATCCGTGGCTCCAGGCGACGAATGTCTGGTTCGGAATGACCGCCGCAAGCGAGTCTGGTGCGCCGGGAAGGACAACGAGCGTTGTCACCCGCGGCGACGCCACCGGACTGACCAGCAGGATTGCGCCGTTATCTAGCGAGAGGTGAGCCAAGCCAGCGGCGACGAGGACGCTATCGCCAACAGGCTCCATGCCGTGGATATTGTCGTCATACACTTCGACGGCGCCGCCGGACGGTGCTGTCCACGTCAGCGTGCCGCCCCACTCACCGGCGTCGGAGCCGGTGAGGGTTCCGCCAGCAATGGCAATGCTCAGACGCGGTGTAGCAGGGGAGCGAAAGGAGATGCCGTTCCAACTCCATAAGCCAGAAGAACAGTTCGCGGCATTGCCGATGCTAATGCCCTCGGCTCCAATCATGGGGCCGAGATAGGTCGATCCTGGAGGTAAATCACTTTCAACTAGCCGGCGACGTCGAGGCGTCTGCAGTGCGTCTATGGATATTTGCGCGTGTTCACGGACCTCGGGCAGCCAATGATCCCGAGCAAGTGCGCGCAGGCGATCAACGTGGCCGACTCCGCCTAGCCAGCCTATGCTTCTCGTCGCGGCGAGCACCACGCGCCAGTCCGAGGAATATAACGACTCTCCTACAAATTGGGTCGCATCTGCAAACCCTATCCGGCCTAGAGCGGAAATTGCGGCTGCTCTGACCAACCCATCTTGCTCGCGCGCGAGAGTAAGCAAGCCGGGGCCCGCGTCTATGGCAGCGTGGCCCAACCTGGATACGCGACCAGTTATGCAGGACGCGAGAAGCAATGAATCCTGCTCTCTTCGCGCGACGCAGTCGCTAAGCGCCGATGCACCCTGTGCGCTCGCATCCGGCGAATAGCTCAGGCCGCACAGAGCCAGAGCGATAAGGGCGAAAGGCCAACGACCGAACACAGAGGGATGAAGCCATCGCGGGCTGGCGACTTCAATTCACGAATATGTGCCGCTGTCGTAGCTTGAGGGAAAGCGGCGATTTGAAATTGAGCGCCGGTAAACCCCATCCGGCGCTTCGCGGCACCTTCTCTTTAACCAGGAGAAGGGACGCGGCATCAGGCTTTCGCGCTTTTTTTTGCGGGCTTCTTAGCGGCGGCTTTGGCTGGAACTTTCTTGGCCGTTGGCTTCTTCGCGGTCTTCGCAGCCGCCTTCTTCGGCGCAGCTTCCTTCTTCACCGCCGCTTTCTTCGCCGGCGCCTTCTTTTTCTTCTTCCCGCCGCCAGCCTCAGCACGCGCCGCGAGCAACGACAGCGCTTCATCCGCCTCGATGTCTTCCGGCTTTTTATCCTTCGGCACGTTTGCGTTGGTTTCGCCGTCGGTGATGTAGGGGCCGTAGCGACCGTTGAGCACCCGCACCGGTTTGCCCGTCACCGGGCTTTCTCCGAGTTCTTTGATCGGCGCGGGCGCTGCGCGGCCGAAGCGGCCTTTGCCGCCGCCGGCTTTCTTTTCTTCGATCAACGCGACGGCGCGGTTCATTTGGATTTCGTGCACGTCGTCGGCGCCGGGCAGGTTCACGTAGAGATTGCCCATTTTGATGTACGGGCCGAAGCGGCCGATGTTGGCGACGATCATCTCGTTCTCGCTCGGGTGCATGCCGACTTTGCGCGGCAGCGAGAGCAACTTGATCGCGGTTTCGAGATCGACATCGGTCGGCGCGCGGCCCTTCGGCACGCTGGCGCGCTTGGGCTTATCGGGATCGTCCGGGTTCGGCGTTTCGAAATACGCGCCGAAGCGGCCGTTCTTCAGCACGATCGGGCCGTTGGGGCCGTCGCCGACGAGCAAGCCATCCGACGGAATCGCTTGCTCGGCGTCTTCGCCGCCAGCGAGCGGGCGCGTGAACTTGCATGGCGGATCGCCATTATAGTTCGAGCAGCCGACGAAGGCGCCGTACTTGCCGAGACGCAGCGAGAGCGTGCCGACGCCGCAGAGCGGGCAGGTGCGCGGATCGGAGCCGTCTTCCTTCGGCGGGAAGATGTGCGGGCCCATCACTTCATTCAGTGTGTCGAGCACTTCGGTGATGCGCAGATCCGAGATGTCGCCAAGGGCGCCGTTAAAGTCGCGCCAGAAATCGCGCATCAGCGCCTTCCAATCGAGTTCGCCGGCGCTGACTTCGTCGAGCTTTTCTTCGAGGTCGGCGGTGAAGTCGTATTCGACATATTTGCGGAAGAAGTTTTCCAGGAAGGCAATGACGATGCGGCCGCGGTCATCCGGGATGAAGCGGTTCTTGTCCATCGTGACGTAATTGCGTTCGCGCAGCTTCTCCAGGATCGCCGCATAGGTCGAAGGGCGGCCGATGCCGAGCTCTTCCAGCTTCTTCACCAGCGACGCTTCCGAATAGCGCGGCGGCGGTTCGGTGAAGTGCTGATCGGCTTTGCAATCGTGGACGTTGACGCTTTCGCCCTGCTTCAATTGCGGCAGGCGGCGGTTTTCTTCGTCCTCTTCGTCGTCGCGGCCTTCCTGATAGAGCTTCAGGAAGCCGTCGAAGAGAATGACTTGGCCGGTGGCGCGCAGTTCGACCTTGCCGGTCGGCTCGGTGAAATCGACGCTGGTGCGTTCGATCGACGCCGCTTCCATTTGCGATGCGACCGTGCGCTTCCAGATCAGCTCGTAAAGCTTGGCCTGGTCGCCATCGAGATGCAGCGATTTCGGCGTGTTCGACGGATCGGTCGGCCGGATCGCTTCGTGCGCTTCCTGCGCGTTCTTCACTTTCGACGTGTAGCGGCGCGGTTCGGCCGGCGTGTACTCCTTGCCGAACTGGCTGCCGATGGCCGTGCGCAGATCGCGGATCGCGCCTTCGTCCATGCTGACCCCGTCGGTCCGCATGTAAGTGATGTGGCCCGCTTCATAGAGCCGCTGCGCCGTCTGCATCGTGCGCGAGGCGTTGAAGCCGAGCTTGCGCGCGGCTTCCTGCTGCAGCGTCGAGGTCGTGAACGGCGGCGGCGGGTTGCGCTTGGTGGGCTTGGCCTCGACGGCGCTGACCTTGAAGCCGCCTTTCTTCACCGCATCGCGCGCGGCGTGCGCCATCTCAGCGTTCGGAATGTCGAGGCGCTTTAGCTTCTTGCCTTCGAAAGCCGAGAGCCGCGCGGGGAAAATATCGCCGCGCGTGCTCGAAAGCTGGGCGTCGACGCTCCAGTATTCTTGTGGGCGGAAGCGCTCGATCTCGACTTCGCGGTCGACGATGATCCGGAGCGCCACCGATTGCACGCGGCCGGCCGAGCGCGAGCCCGGGAGCTTGCGCCACAGCACCGGCGAAAGCCCGAAGCCGACGAGATAATCGAGCGCGCGGCGCGCCAGATAGGCGTCGACCAGCTCCATATCGATGTCGCGCGGCGCGGCCATCGCCGCCTGCACGGCGGGCTTGGTGATGGCGTTGAAGGTGACCCGCTTGACGTTCTTGCCCTTCAGCGCCTTCTTCTGATTGAGCGCCTCCAGCACGTGCCAGGAGATGGCCTCGCCCTCGCGATCGGGGTCGGTGGCGAGGATCAGATTGTCGGCGTCCTTGAGGGCGTCGGCGATGTCCTTTACCCGCTGGCGGGATTTGGCGTCGACCTCCCAATCCATGGCGAAGTCTTCGTCCGGCTTTACCGAACCGTCCTTGGCGGGGAGGTCGCGGATGTGTCCGTACGAGGCCAGGACCTTATAGTCCGAGCCCAAATACTTGTTGATTGTCTTGGCCTTAGCCGGGGATTCGACGACGACGACGTTCATTCTGTACGGGTGCTCTAACGGTAAAGGCCGGAACCAAAGCGGGCCGGAAACTGGGGGGCGACCTTGGGCCTGTCAACGCAGACGATGGCCCGCCGGTCCGCCCTTATCTGTGCGGCTGGCTAATTTTTCTTTGCGAATCCGTGGTTTCGCTCCTGCTGAAAAAGCGTGGAGACGCAATCGCGGGCGGCGATATGCAACCAGAGGGGGAGTGCCTCAGCCGAACGCGGCGCCCGCGGACGCCGCGTACCCGCCCGGCAGCGAGGCGGCCTGGCCGTTCATCTCCAGCTCCGTCAGCGCCGCCGCCACCGCGCCCGCCGGCGTTTCGAGCAGTCGGGCGAGGTCGTTGACATGGATCGGCGTCGGCGAGAGCAGTTGGCGGATTTTGCCGGGCAGGCCCGGCGGCGGCGGCGGCGTTTCGCTCTCGAACAGCGGCCCGATCGAATGCGGGCGCAGCGGCGGCCGCGTTTCGCCCAAGGCGGCGATCACGTCCGCGGCGTTCTCGATCAAAGTGGCGCCTTGCTTGATCAGCGCATTGGAGCCGTGCGCGCGGGGATCGAGCGGCGAGCCGGGCGCGGCCATGACGTCCCGGCCTTGCTCGGCCGCGGCGCGGGCCGTGATCAGCGACCCGGAGCGGAGCGCCGCTTCGATGATGACGACGCCGCGCGACACGCCGGAGATGATCCAGTTGCGGCGCGGAAAATCGCGGGCGCGCGCCACCGCGCCGAGCGGCGCTTCGCTGATGACGGCGCCGCGTTCGCAGATCATGTCGTGCAAGCGTTGGTTCTGGGGCGGATAGGGATGATCCAATCCGCCCGCCAACACGCCCACTGTGCCGGTCTCCAGCGCGCCCTTGTGCGCGGCGGCGTCGACGCCGCGCGCGAGGCCGGAGACGACGGTGAGGCCGGCGGCGCCGAGATCGGCCGCCACGCGCTCGGCAAACATGAGCGCAGCGCCTGAGCCTTCGCGCGAGCCGACCAGAGCGACCGTCGGCTGTTTCAACAGGTTCGCATCGCCGCGAACGGCGATCACCGGCGCCGGCGCGTCGAGCTGCGCAAGCAGCGGCGGATAGTCGGGTTCGCAGCAGGCGATCAGACGCCCGCCGAGCGCTTCGACGCCGTCGATCTCCGCCTCGGCTTGGGCCGCGGGCGGGGCGGTGAGATTGGAGACCCGCGGCAGCGCCTCGAGCGCCGCGGCGGCGGTGCGGTGGCGGGCGATCAGCCGATGAAAGGTGAGGGGGCCGATCCGCGGCGTGCGCGCCAGCCGCACCCAGGCGATCCGCTCCGGGCGCGACAGCGTCCGCGTCATGCTTCCTGCGTCGGTTCGGCGGCGGATGGCGCCGCGTTTTTCTTGTCGCCGATCCGCGGCTCCGTGCCCGCGCGCAGGCGCGCAATGTTGGCGCTGTGGCGCCAGAAGATCAGCACGGCGAGCAGCGCCGCGAAGGCGGTCTCCGACCAGCTGAAGCCGGCGACGAACGCGGCGATCGGCGCGATCGCGGCGGCGCACAAGGCGGCGAGCGACGAGTAGCGGAAGATGGTCGCCACGGCGAGCCAGGTGACGCCGGCGATGACGCCGAGCGGCCAAACGCCGGCGAACAGCACGCCGAAGAACGTCGCAACGCCCTTGCCGCCCTTGAATCCGAGCCACACCGGGAAGCAATGGCCGATGAACGCCGCCGCGCCGGCGACGAGGCCGACCTGCCGCTGCAGCTCGGCGCTCGAACCGGCCATGTCGGCGATTTCGCGCGCGAGCAGCAGCGCGATGGCGGCCTTGCCGGCGTCGAGCAGCAGCGTGGCGAGCGCGAGATCCTTGCGCCCGGTGCGCAGCACGTTAGTCGCGCCGATATTGCCGGAGCCGATGTTGCGGATGTCGCCGAGCCCAGAGAGCCGGGTGATGACGAGCCCGAACGGGATCGAGCCCAGGAGATAGCCGCCCGCCGCGGCGAGGATGAAGATCAGCACCAGCACGGCGCCCCTGTTAGCAGCCTCTCGCCCGGCTGTGGAGAGGGCGATCAGGCCGTGTCGAGCGCGGCGAAGCTGAGAATGGCGGCGAACCCGATCCAGAGCAGCGAGGGCGCGATCAGCCAAGCGGCGCGTTTGGAGACCCGCCGCGCCTGCGCCGCCGCGGCCAGCGCAAGGCCAAAAGCGATCAGCGTCGCGCCGGCGCTCACGCCCGGGTTCGCGCCGGCGACGAGGAACGGATAGAGCAAGCTCCAAACCATCAGCGCGACGATCCAGTACGAGGCGCGCCGCCCCGAGAGGCCGGTCTGGTAGGCGTACCAGCGCGCCGCGCCCCAGAGCGGGAAGATGACGAGCCAAGCGGCGCTCATCAACCAACCGGGCGGATCGAGCCGTATGGCGTCGAAGGCCGGATAGGCGTTCCAGCGCGCGGCGTAGATAACGCCATTGACCACGAGCGCGGCGATAAAGGGCGCGACAGCGCTGATGGCGAGGCCGCGCTTGTCGTTGCGATTCCACGGCGTGCGCGAGGGTTTGCCGAGAATGACGTCGGTCATGCTGCGCCAACGCGGCGGGCGTGGCGCTGGTTTCGTGGATGCGACGTCAGCTGCCGCTGCAGCTCACCGGCGCGGCGCGGCCGACTTCCCATTGCGCGCTGGCGCCGCCGCCGCGGAAGCCGTAGCGGCCGTTGGAGTAGTAACCGTCGCCCGCGCGCGGCAGCACCATGGATGGGCCGCCGATGATGGCGACGCGCGCCTGTTCGCCGTTCGCCTCGACCATCAGCTGCGCACCATTGGCGCAGGTGTAGGCGATCGGGCCGTCGATCGGGATCGGCGGCGGCGTCCCGTTCGGCCCCGGCTCGCCGATGTCCGGCGCCGGCGTCGCGCAGGCGGCGAGCAGGAGCAGAAGAACGCCAAGCGCGCCTCTGCGCCACCCATTCCCGGATTTGCGCGCCGGGCTCTTCGCTTCGCGAAGCCCCGGGACTGGGTGGGATGAATTGGAGCGCATGGCCTTGATCCCTTACTGACCAAACACCGTCTTGCCGGCAATGAATGTCCGTTTCACGGCGCCTTGCAACAGCTTCTTGTCGAACGGCGAATTGTTGGACTTCGACTTCAGCTTGTCGCTGTCGAGTTTGAACGGCGCGCCGAGGTCGATCAGGATCACGTCCGCCGGCGCGCCCTTGGCGAGGCGGCCTGTGGGCAGCTTCAAGAGTTCGGCCGGCTTCAGCGTCATCGCCCGGATCAGCGTGGTGAGCGCGACGTCGCCCTTGTGGTGCAGCGTCAGCGCGCCCGCCAGCAGCGTCTCCAGCCCGACGGCGCCAAATGCGGCTTCTTCGAACGGCAGGCGCTTGTCTTCAGCTTGTTGCGGATCGTGGCCGGAGACGATCACGTCGATCAGCCCGTCGCTCACGGCGTGCACCAATGCCGTGCGGTCGTCCTCTCCCCGCAGCGGCGGCGAGAGCTTGGCGAAGGTGCGATAGCCGTCAACGTCCTGTTCGTTGAGCACGAGATGATGGACGTTGACGCTGGCGAACGCAGCGACGCCGCGCTCCTTGGCGCGCTTCAGCGCCGGCAGCGTCTGCGCCGAGGAGAGCATGTCGAGCATCAGCTTGCCGCCGGTGAGTTCGGCGAGCGCGAGATCGCGCTCGGCCATGATCGCTTCCGCCGCCGCCGGAATGCCGGGCAGGCCGAGCCGCGCTGCGAGTTCGCCTTCATGCATCACGCCGCCTTCGGCGAGAGAAGGGTCTTCCGGCCGGTGCGCGATCAGCGCGCCAAAGCCGGTGGCGTAGGAGAGCGCGCGCCGCAGCACGCGCGAGGAGGCGATCGGCTTGTCGCCGTTGGTGAACAGCACCGCGCCGGCTTCGGCCATCAGGCCAATTTCCGTCATCAGTTCGCCGTCGAGATGCTTGGTCAGCGCCGCCGCCGGCAAGACGCGCACGCCGCCGGAGCGGTCGGGCCCGCGGCGCAGCACGTAATCGACGAGGCTCTGGTCGTCGATGATCGGATCGGTGTGCGGCATCATCACCATGGTGGTGACGCCGCCCGCCGCCGCCGCGCGGCCGGCGGACTTGAACGTCTCTTTGTGCTCGGCGCCCGGTTCGCCGATGGTGACGCGCATGTCGATGAGGCCCGGCGCGAGATGAAGGCCATCCGCGTCGATGATCTCTGCGCCGTCAGGCGCGCTCGCGACATTGCCGATGTCGCGGATCACCTCGTCGAACAGGATGGCGCCGTCCTCGACCTTGTTCTTGGCCGGATCGATCAGCTTGGCGTTACGTATGAGCGTAGGGCGCGTCATTGTTGCGCCTCGTTGGCGCCGCTTTCGGCCAGCGCCTCCAGGACCGCCATGCGCACGGCGACGCCCATACGCACCTGCGTCTCGATCAGCGACACGTCGGGATTGTCGGCGACGCTGCTATCGATCTCGACGCCGCGGTTCATCGGCCCCGGATGCATCACCAGTGCGCCGGGCTTGGCGTATTTGAGCTTGTCTTCGTCGAGGCCGTAGAACCAGAAGAACTCGCGCGCCGAGGGGAAGAAGCCGCCGGCCATGCGCTCGCGCTGCACGCGCAGCATCATGACGACGTCGGCGCCCGCGAGGCCGTCCTTCATCGAATGAAACACTTTCGCGCCCCAGCGTTCGGCCCCCGGCGGCATCAAAGTCGGCGGCCCGATCAGCCGCACCTGCGCGCCGAGCAGCGTCAACAGCGCGACGTTGGAGCGGGCGACGCGACTGTGCGCGACATCGCCGCAAATGGCGATGTTCAATCCTTCGATCTGGCCGAGCTTGTCGCGGATGGTGAAAGCGTCGAGCAGCGCCTGGGTCGGATGCTCGTGCTTGCCGTCGCCGGCGTTGATGACGGAGCAATCGACCTTCTGTGAAAGCAGCTCCACCGCGCCGGACGAGCCGTGCCGCACCACCAGCAAATCCGGCCGCATCGCGTTCAGCGTCGTCGCCGTATCGATCAGCGTCTCGCCTTTGGCGACGCTCGATGATTTCACCGACATGTTGACGACGTCGGCGCCCATGCGCTTGCCGGCGAGTTCGAACGAGCTCTGCGTGCGCGTCGAGTTTTCGAAGAAGAGATTGATCTGCGTGCGCCCGCGCAGCGTGTCGAGCTTCTTGATCTTTTGCTCCGCCAGCGGCGCGAACGCTTCGGCGCGGTCGAGCAGGCTTTCGGCTTCGAAACGGTCGAGATCGGCGATCGAGAGCAGATGCTTGTGGCGGAAACGAACCGGGCTCGTGCGCGCTTCTTTCTTCTTGCCGTTGGGTCGCTGAGCCATGCGCGCTTGTTAAGCTGTGCGGCCGCTTCGCCGCAAGCGCGGCGCAAACAAGGCGGGGATAATCGTTTCAGTCATCTTGCCGCCCTGGACTCGGTGCTGTACTCGGTTTGTTCCAAATTGGATCAGGGCGGGTTGGGACCGAACTTGATATCCAGGAGGAGGGCGTGATGACGAAGTCGCACCCGAAGCGTGAAGAAGCCACCCCGTTGCGGCCGATCGGCCTGGCTCTGGCCGCCGTAGTCGCCGGCATCGGCGCCGCCAGGGCCGCGCCGGCCGAGACCCGCGTCCACGCCCCGCTCGAGCCGACCGCGCAGGAGAAGACATATGTCGCCGATCCGACCAACCATCCCGGTTTCGAGGAAGATCCGGAGATGATTGTCGGGCCAAGCGCGCCCGTGGCGCCGCTCACGAAGCGCTAGCGATGCTCCTCCGTTTACGGGGGAGCTGTCAGCGCGCGCGAGCGCGGTGACTGAGGGGGGCGTGCGCGTGGGGACAACTTCCCCCTCCGGCTCGCTCCGCTCGCCACCTCCCCCGCATGCGGGGGAGGACGGGCGTCGCGCTTTCGCTGCAAGAACGCCAGCACCGCGGCTTCGTGCTCGGACAAGCCCTCGCGCTTGGCCCGGCCTAGTTTGAACGCGCCATCGAGATAGCTCTCCAGCACCAGCGGGTGGACGTAGCTCTTGCGGCAGATCGTCGGCGTGTTGCCGAGGCTCATCGCCACCGTCTCGATCGCCGCTTTCACGTTGGCTTTCGCCAGCGTCTGCGTGTCGAACGCGCCGAGCCGCGCGAACTCCGCTGCAGCCAGCACCGTCGCGCCCCAGGTGCGGAAGTCCTTCGCGGTGATGTCGCTGCCTGCGATCTCGCGCAGATAGGCGTTCACGTCCGTCGAGGTCACGGATTGCGATGCGCCGCCTTCATCCAGGTACTGAAACAGCCGCTGTCCCGGCAGCTCCTGCGCCGCCTTCACTACCTTGGCCACGCGCCGGTCCTTCACCGTGAGCTTCCAGCTCTTGCCGGATTTTCCCGTGAACACGAAGCGCAGCCTGTCGCCCTCGACCTTGGCGTGCTGATCCTTCAGCGTGGTGAGCCCATAGCTCTTGTTGGTCTTGGCGTATTCGTCGTTGCCGACGCGGATCAGCGTCGTGTCGAGCAGATGCACGATCGTCGCCAGCACCTTCTCGCGCGGCAGCCCCTGTTTGCGCATGTCGGCGCCGATGCGGGCGCGGATGGCCGGCAGCGACTTCGCAAACTCGCTCAGGCGATCGAATTTCGCCTCGTCGCGCACTGCGCGAAAGCGCGCATGATAACGGTGCTGCTTGCGCCCGCGCGCGTCGCGGCCGGTCGCCTGCAGGTGGCCGCTCGGCGAAGCGCAGATCCAGACATCGGTCCAGGCCGGCGGAATGGCGAGCGCGCGGATGCGGGCGAGCGTCGCCTCGTCGCGAACCACTTTGCCCGTCGCATCGCGGTAGCTGAAGCCGGTCCCGCTCTTGCGCCGGGCGACGCCGGGCGCATCGCTCGTCACGTAGACGAGGCCGGCGTCTTTGGCGTCTGGGGCTCCTGGCGGCATGGCCGAGAAAAGCACGCCGCCTGCGCGCCGGTTCCCGCTCAGCCCAGCGCCAGCGTGATCGCTAGCGGCATCGTGATGAAGGAAAGCGCCGTGGTGGCGGTGATGATCGCCGCCATCAGCCGCGCATCGCCGCCCATCTCACGCGCCAGCGTGTAGCTCGCCGCGGCGGTCGGCGTGGAGGCGATGCCGACGGCGACAGCGGTATGGAGCGGTCCCGCGCCCATCAGCACGCACGCGCTCCACACGATCGCCGGCGCCGCGACGAGCCGCATCAGGGAGGCCGTCGCGACCTTCGGCAGCGACGTGCGCAGCGCGCCGAAATCGAGCCCCGCGCCGACGCAGACGAGCGCGATCGGCATCGCCGCTTGGCCGAGCAGTTGGATGGCGTCGCTGGCGTAGCCGAGGTCGCGTAGCCCGGCGAGATTGGCGCCGATGCCGACGGCGCAAGCGAGTATGAGCGGGTTGGCGACGATCTGATCCAGCACCGCGCGCATCGATGTCGCCTGCGCCGCGCCCCAGCGCGCCAGCACGATGACGCAGATGATGTTCAGCATCAGCACCAGCGGCCCGAAGGCGAGGCCGATCAAAGCCGTGCCTTGCGGCCCGAACAGATTGGGCGCCGCCGCGAGCAGCGCGAATCCGTTCCAGCGCATCGCGCCCTGGAAGACGCTGGAATAGGCTGGCCCGTCGCCGCGGAAGACAAGGCGCAGGCCGAGCGCCAGCAGCGCCAATGTGGCGAAGCCGCCCAGCACGCCGCCGAGAAACGGCAGCGCTTCGCCGCCCTCGAAGCGCGCGCCGGAGATCAGAGTGAACAGGAACGCCGGGTACAGCACGAAATAGCCGAACCGGTTGACCATCCCGAACTGCTCGGCCGTCGCCACCTTCGCCGCGCGCACGATGTAGCCGAGCGCGATCAAGATGAAGGTCGGCACAAGCGCGCCGAAAACCTCGCTCACGATTCCCCCTCCCCTTGAGGGGGTCGGCGCACTTTGCCGACGGCAGGGGGCGGGGTGAAGCGCCGGCGTATCAATACTTGGTGGATACCGATTGGGGCATTGCGCGAAAGCCGGAAAACACTGCGCATCACCCCGCCCCCCAACCCCCTCCCCTCGAGGGGAGGGGGAGTCTCTCAGCTTCGCTCACGCGCGCCGCTCCTGCATCGCGTCGAGCGCGCCTTGCAGCATGTAGGCGGCCGCCATCTTGTCGACGACCTCGCCGCGGCGCCGGCGCGAGGCGTCGCCTTCGATCAGGGTGCGCGTCACCGCCGCGGTGGAGAGCCGCTCGTCCCACAGCAGCAGCGGAACGTCGCGTTTGGCGATTAGATTGCGCGCGAACGCCCGCGCGCTCTGCGCCGCTGGGCCGCTCGACCCGTCCATATTGAGCGGCAGGCCGATCACCATGCCGGCGCACTGGCGCGCATCATAGAGCTTCAGGATTGCTTCGGCGTCGGCTGCGAACTTGGTGCGGGCGATGGTGTCGAGCGAGGAGGCGATGAGGCGCGTCGTATCGCTCACCGCGACGCCGATCCGCTTCTCGCCGGGATCGATCCCCAGGATTGCGGCGCGCGCCGGCAAGGCGGCGGCGAAGGCGGGGAGGTCGAGCAGGGGCAAGGTTCCGTTCTGTGACGCACCTGCGCGCGACGTCAATCCGGAACGAGCGCCTGCCTCTGGTGTTGGCGCCGCAGTGAGGCGCGCATGGCCGTTAAGCTCGTCACCTTTTTCGCGATCCTGTTTGCGGCGCTGACCTTTGTCGGGCCCGCCGCGCACCTGTTCTCGCTGTCCAACAAGATCGGCATGAACCAATCCGATTACTACGTCGCACAGGCCGTCTACCGGCGCTGGGACCTGCTCGGCTGGTCCTACCTCGGCTCGTTGGCGTTCACGCTGGCGCTGGCGATCATGCTGCGCGGTGGGGGCGCGGCATTCTGGCTGGCGTCAGCAGGGTTCGCCCTTACGGCGCTGTCGCTGGTGATCTTCTTCATCTGGGTGATGCCGGGAAACTCGGCGACCCAGAACTGGACCGTGGCGCCCGAGAACTGGCGGACGCTGCGGACCAACTGGGAATACGGTCACGCGGGCAGCGCGGTAGCGACTTTCCTGGCGCTCTGCGCCGTCGCCGCCGCCTCCGCCCTTGGGAGGCCTTGAACGGGCAGGCGGGCGCTGGTAGCCCGGCCGCATGTCCATCGATGAAAAAACCGTCCGCAAGGTGGCGAAGCTCGCACGCCTGGCGCTGCCGGAAGAGCGCGTCGCGCCCATGGCCAAGGAGCTCAACGGCATCATGGCCTGGATCGAGCAGCTGAACGAGGTCGACGTCGAAGGCGTCGAGCCGATGACCAGCGCCGTCGAGGGCCTCGCTCTGCCGATGCGCGAAGACGTGGTGACGGACGGCGCCGATCCAGAGCGCGTGCTGAAGAACGCGCCGAAGGCGGAAGATGGCTTCTTCGTCGTGCCGAAGGTGGTGGAGTAGGACATGCGTTCGCTGGTTCTCGCGGCTTCTCTGATTCTCGCGGCGTCTGGCGCTGCACATGCCCAGACCATCGATCCGGTCGCACGCGCGAGAGAGGGCGTGATTGAATGCCTGGGGCCGGACAGGGTGGCTCGCACCTGTGCTGCGATTTCCAACTACCGCGTTCTCGAGGGCGGGGAGATCGCAAACGACGCTGCAGTGCACATCCAAAACGATCCGACCGTCATCATGTACGGCACGAGCACGCTGTACGTGCGCGACGGCATGCTGTGCGAACGGGTGCTGAGGTCCACCATTGACGCGGCCCGGATCACGATCGACGGCCAGCCTGCGCCGGAGGATGTGGCGCAATCGATCCGCGCCGCCTTCTGGAAGGCGCTCGCCGGGGTGACTGAGATCTGTTCGCGTTATACGGCGGATGGCGATGGGGCTGCCGTCGCGATCTACTTCGACGGTGTCGTGCAGCCGGAATTGGCCGATCGCGCGATTTGGGTGCGGCCGGAGGACGGTTACACCATCGGCGCGGCCGACGCCTCGCCCGCATGACGTTCACCATCGCCACCGAAACGCCGCTCTCGGACGACGTGCGCGCGCTGGTGCAGGCGCTGAACGCGTTCACCTACGATCTGACGCCCGCCGAGTATCGCCATCACATGACGGTCGAGCAGATGGCGCAGCCGGACACGACGCTGTTCGTCGCGCGCGATGCGAACGGCGCGCCGCTCGGCATGGGCGCGCTGCGGCGGCATCCGAACGGCGCGGGCGAAGTGAAGCGCATGTTCGTGAAGCCGGAGGCGCGCGGGCTTGGGCTAGGCGGTGCGATCCTCGCGCACATCGAAGCGCTCGCGCGCGAAGAGGGGCTAGTCCGTCTCGTGCTCGAGACCGGCGCCAATTTCGACGCCGCCAAGCGCGTCTACGAACGCGGCGGGCTCACCCCATGCGAGCCCGTGCTCGATTATCCGCCGAGCCCGTGGACGGCGTTCTACGCAAAGGCTCTCACCTCGTGACCTCTTCACTCCGTCATCCCGGACGCGCGAAGTGCGATCCGGGACCCAGGGGCAAGCGACGTGCCGGTTGCCCTGGGTCCCGGCTCTACGGCGCTGCGCGCCTCCGGCCGGGATGACGGTGCTCTTTGTTTGTTTCTGCAAGTGAACCGATGACTGACCTGACAGCACTTACCCTCGCCGAAGCCCTCGACGGCATGGAGAAGAAGCAATTCTCCTCCGCCGAAATCACCGACGCCTTCATCGACGCGATCGAGAAGGCGAACCCGCATCTCAACGCCTATGTCGTGACGACGCCCGAACTGGCGCGCGTGCGGGCGAAAGCGTCGGACGAAAAGCGCGCGCAAGGCAAAGCCGGCCCGCTCGAAGGCGCGCCGCTCGGGATCAAGGATCTCTTCTGCACCGAAGGCGTACGCTCGACGGCGTGCTCCGGCATCCTCGGCGAATTCACGCCGACCTATGAAAGCACGGTCAGCGCCAATCTCTTCCGCGACGGCGCGGTGATGTTGGGCAAGCTCAACATGGACGAGTTCGCGATGGGCTCGTCCAACGAGACGTCGCACTTCGGCCCAGTGGTGTCGCCTTGGCGGCGCGGCAACGAAGACGCGAAGCTGACGCCGGGCGGCTCTTCAGGCGGCAGCGCCGCGGCGGTCTCGGCCGATCTCTGCCTCGGCGCCACCGCCACCGACACCGGCGGCTCGATCCGCCAGCCGGCGGCTTTCACCGGCACCGTCGGCATCAAGCCGACTTACGGCCGCTGTTCGCGCTGGGGCATCGTCGCGTTCGCGTCGTCGCTAGATCAGGCCGGGCCGATCGCCAAGACGGTCGAAGATTCCGCCATCCTGCTGCAATCCATGGCTGGGCACGATCCGAAGGATTCCACCTCGCTGCCGAACCCACTGCCGGATTTCCGCGCCGCCACCAAGCGCTCGATCAAGGGCATGAAGATCGGCGTGCCGGAAGAATATCGCGTCGACGGCATGCCGGCCGAGATCGAGGCGCTCTGGCAGCAAGGCATCGAATGGATGAAGGCGGCAGGCGCCGAGATCGTGCCGATTTCGCTGAAGCATACCAAGTACGCACTGCCGACGTACTACATCGTCGCGCCGGCGGAAGCGTCGTCCAACCTCGCCCGCTATGACGGCATGCGTTTCGGCGCGCGCGTCGGCGGCCGCGATCTCAACGCCACCTACGAGAACACGCGCGCCTCCGGCTTCGGTGCCGAAGTGCAGCGCCGCATCCTGATCGGCACCTACGTGCTCAGCGCCGGCTATTACGACGCTTATTATTTGCGCGCGCAGAAGGTGCGTCAGCGCATCGCCGAGGATTTCCGCGACGCGTTCACGCAAGTCGATGCGATCCTCACGCCGGCGACGCCGTCGGCCGCGTTCGCGCTGGGCGAAAAGGGCGATGATCCGGTGGCGATGTATTTGAACGACATCTTCACGGTGACGGCCAATCTCGCCGGCCTGCCGGCGCTCGCGCTGCCGGCGGCGACCGACAAGCAGGGCCTGCCGCTTGGCCTCCAAGTGATCGGCAAGGCGCTCGACGAAGAAAGCGTCTTCGCCGTGAGCGCCGAACTCGAGCGCGCGGCGAATTTCCGCGCCAAGGCGGCGAAGTGGTGGCTCTGATGCGCGCGATCCCGGCCGCGTTGGCGTTCACGCTCGCATGCGCGCCCGGCGCCGCGGCGAAGGACAACCATGACATCGCCGGCGCCTGGCGTGGCGAAGAGGTTGGCGGCGCCACCTCCATTGCCGATTATCTGCTTGCGGACTTGGACGTGCATGAGGGGCGTGTGGTCGGCGGCGGCCATATCAATCTCTGCGCCGGCTGCCGCGGCTTCGATCAATACGCGATCGATTGGGAGGGGCGCGTCTGGGGCGATCGGATCGAGCTGCGCGGGACCTATCCCGATCGGGACTTCGAGCCGGACGTGCAGTTCGCCGGCCGCATCGAAGCCAATGGCGAGCGCATCGTCGGCGTGCTCTCGAACGGCCGCGTCACCGAAGACTTCGTTTTGGTGCGTGCGCGGGACGTGAGCGGCCAGCAGCCGGATCGCGAGTCGCCGTGACCGCGTCGCCGTCTTCGGCTGCGGCGTGAGGCGTCCGTCTCCCGCGCTGGTGGCGGTGCGCTTGGCGCGGGCGCGCGTTCGTTACGCCATCCGAACGATGGACGCGCCTAGGCGGCGCGCCAAACCGAATCCGGTTACGCTGCGCCTCATGGCCAAACGCAAAGCCTCCGCCGCCAAGCCCGAGCGCCGCCCGCGCGGCGAGATCGACCGCAACTATTTCTTCGGCGACGTCTTCATCAAGACCGGCGCGGCGCTCGGCGTCGTCGTCGCGATCATCGCCGCCTACACGCCGATGACGGTTGAGAGCGCGCTCGCCGGCGGCATGTACGACTATCTCGCCGTGATGGGCTCGTTCGCCGGCGTCGCGGCGGTCTGCTTCCTGTTCGGCCGCCACCTGCGCCGCCAGGCCACGCACTGGGATTTCGACTAGGTTCCGGCGCGGGAGGCGCTTGACCTCGCCAGCCCGAAAGCCGACGTTCCCCCGTCCAAGGAGACGGCACTTGAACGCAGCCGAATGCACGCGCCTCGGCGCCTATCTGAGCAAATTGCTGGGCTCGCCGACCGTGTCGGTGGTTTCCAAGAGCGCCGACGAGGCCGACGTGCTGGTCGACGGCAAGCGCGTCGCCGACTTGCTGCGCGACGAAGAGGAAGGCGAGCTTTCCTATTCCATCAGCCTCGCGGTGCCGCCGGCCCCGGGCGCCAAGAAGAACGCGCCGATCGACGACGCCGAACGCGCGCGTCTCCAGGGCGCGCTGCGCCAGCTGCTGCACGCCGCCGACCTCGACGTCCGCGCCCGCCCGCGCAAGACCGATAGCGCCGAAGTCTATGTGCATGACGAATTCGTCGGCACGGTTTCGGTCGACGAGGACGAGGGGCAAGTGCTCACCATGTCGATTCTGGACATCGACCTCGACGGCGAGGATTAGCGTCTAGCCCGGCTGCTTGTACCGCTCCATCATCGCCGCCGCGATTTCGGGGCTGGACGGCCAATGCCCGCGGCGTTTCCCGGCGTGCGTCACGTAGCGGTCGAGTTGGAAGGGATCAGGCTGCACGACGCGGCCGGCTTCGATGAAGAGAAGACCGGCTTTGTCGGTTGGCATCTGCCTGACGAAGGCTTCCGCCTCGTCCAGCGCGGCGCGCAATTTCGCCATCGTCGCCGCGGGATCGACAGGCTCGCTGGTGATGAGCCGGCGCCACTCCTCAGCCGGGTGCATCGAATTCCGGCGTATCTCGGCGATCAAGCCTTCCGGCGTATAGCCCGGCGACTTCTCGACGGCCGCCCACATCACAGCGCCTAAAGGCAAGATCGATTCGTGAATCGCAACCAAGTCCACGAGATCGCGCAATTCGCGGCGGTTGGCTGCGGCCTGCGCCTTGTTGGCGGCGAGATCGACCGGGTGAAGAACGTAGCCGAACTGAAGGTCCGGCGTCGTCGGGAAAAATCGGAAATCGCTGTCAGCGACCCATTCGAGCTTGACCGCTTCACCGTTCCGCTCGGCTAAGAGAGTGTGCACGCCATTGCGGCGCTGCCAATTGAGCGAGAACCCGGCAGACGCCAACCGCGCCGCGTCCTCGTCGGCGGCCTCCCGCACACGCTCCTCTCGATCGTGAAAGATATCGATGTCGGCGGAATAGCGGGTCTGGTGGCGATTGAGCGGCGTGGAGCCTGCAACATAGCTTTCGGGATCGCGTCCCGCCGCGATCACCTCCAGAGCTGCGATTTGCCCTCTAGTGAGCGGCACGACACGCGGCTTCGATCTGCTCGGCCAACGCGCGCGCGGCGAGATTGCCTTCGACGCGAAGGGCGCGCGCAACCGCCAGCGCATCAGCGGGGCTGGGCTCGGGAAGCTGTCGGCTGTTCCAAAGCGCCAAGCTGCCGAACTCCGCGAATGCGCGACGGTAGAGGCTGCGAAAATCTTCGTTGAGCGTGTTGGGCTCGTTCATGCTGCACATGTAGCACGAGCGTCCCATCGGGAAAAAGCCTCCACGAAACGGCGCGCGCTCAATACCCGGCTTGTGCGACGGCCAAAGAGAAAGCCCCGGCGCGTCGCCGGGGCTGAAGTCGCGTTCGTCAAGTCCAACACAGTCCAACCGCGCAGGCTGAGGAAGCGGCGCGGCCACGCGCGTTACAAGACGCCCAACATCGAAGCGACCAGCGGGTGGCGGACGATGTCGGCTTCGCCGAGGCGCACCACGGCGACGTTCTTCAACTCGTCCAGCTTCTCGGCGACGGCGGAGAGCCCGGAGAGATCCGGCAGCAGATCGGTCTGCGCCGGGTCGCCGGTGACAACCATGGTCGAATTCCAGCCGAGCCGCGTCAGCAGCATCTTGATCTGGCCGTAGGTGCAGTTCTGCGCTTCGTCGATCACCACGAAGGCGTTGTTCAAGGTGCGCCCGCGCATGAAGCCGACTGGCGCGATCTCGATCAGCCCTTCGGCCATCAGCGCCTTTAAGCGCTTCGGCGAGAGCCGGTCCTGCAGCGCGTCGTAGAGCGGCCGCAGGTAAGGCGCGAGTTTGTCTTCCATCGCGCCTGGGAGAAAGCCCAGCGATTCGCCCGCTTCGACGGCAGGGCGCGACAGCACGATGCGGCCGACTTTTCCGCTTTCCAGCGCTTCGACCGCTTTGGTGATGGCGAGATAGGTTTTTCCGGTGCCGGCGGGCCCCAGCGCAAGCACGAGCGCGTGTGCGTCGATCGCCTCCAGTAGCGCCGACTGGCCTTTGGATTTGGGCCGGACGTTTTTGACGAAGCTTTGGGCTCGGTTGAGATCGTTGGCCGGCGGCTGCCAGCCGCCGTCGAGCACTTGCAGATTGCGCGTACGGCGATCGTCGCCGCGCTCGAATTCCTGAACATTGAGCGCGCCTTGTGCGTGCCTGCGCTTAGCCGTCCGCTTCGCCATCGAGGTCTCCTTTCGGGAGTACGAAGAGGCCGCGCGGCTTCTGCCGCCGGCCGGTGGGTCGAAGAAATCGGTGGAGTCGCGGGAGTCGGCGGCGGATGCGCCGTTTGGCGTCTTGGCGGATGCGCTCTTGCTGCGCTGTCTGCCCACGCTCTCCCCCACAAGCGGGCTTTCGCCCTGGAGACGGGTGAACCTGGAATTTCAGGTTCGATAGTGAAAGGAGACGCTGAACCGGTTAACGAGGCATTGAGGAAGCGGAACGTCACAAACATTTCGCACAAGGAGCGACCCGAATGCCGATCTACGCCCTGGCCGACGCCGATCTCGAGGTGGAGGACGAGAGCGCCTATTGGGTGGCGCCGACGGCGGTATTGATCGGCCGCATCGTACTGAAGCGGAACGCCAGCGTTTGGTTCGGCGCCGTGCTGCGCGGCGACAACGAGCCGATCGTCGTCGGCGAGAACTCCAACGTGCAGGACGGCAGCGTGCTGCACACCGACATGGGCGCGCCGCTGACGATCGGCAGAGACGTCACCATCGGCCATCAAGTCATGCTGCACGGCTGCACCATCGCCGACACCTCGCTCGTCGGCATCAAGGCGACGGTGCTCAATCACGCGGCCATCCCGAGCTTCTGCCTCGTCGGCGCGCACGCATTGGTGACGGAGCGCAAGACGTTCGAAGAAGGTTCGCTGATCACCGGCGCGCCGGCGCGCGTCGCGAGGAAGCTTGAAGAACAGCAGCGGCAGGTGATCCAATTTTCGGCCGCGCATTATGTCGAGAACTGGAAGCGTTACCGCCGCGATCTCAAGCCAAGCCGCTACGGGAGCTGATACCGTACGGGAACGAAGGCAGTCCTTGTCGATTGAATTTGCGAGCATCGACAGGGAACAGCGCATGAGATTGATCGCCTTTGCCGTTGCGCCGCTCATGGTGCTGGCGTGCTCGGAGCAGTCGGCGCGGACGCGGGCCGAGCGCGCGCCGGTCGTCGAGATGAGTGAGCAGGCGCGCGTCGAGATGCTGCGCGTGAACGCATCGCGGCTCAGCATGGAAATTCCCGCTCAGCTGGTTCAGCCGGAACCGTCCGAACCCGCCGCTGCGGCGGGCGCCGCGCAGCCGGCCGAGCCGGACTATGACGGCGGGCTGGTGCGCATCCAGACGCTGCTCGATCGCGCGCATTTCTCGCCCGGCGTGATCGACGGACACGACGGCGAAAACGTGCGCAAGGCCGTCGCCGCGTATCAGCGCGCAAACGGCCTGCCCGAGGACGGCCGCGCGACGGACGCGCTGCTGCGCCAGCTCGAAGAAGCCGACGGCGCCCAGGCGCTCGTGGCCTATGTCCTCACCGAAGCTGACATCAGCGGGCCGTTTGTCGACGTGCCGGAGAGCATGCAGGCGCAGTCGCGGCTGCGGCATCTCGGCTACGAAAACGCCACCGAGGCGGTCGCCGAGAAATTCCACATGGACGAAGATCTGCTGCGCACGCTGAACCCCGGCGTCGATTTCACCCGCGCGGGCGTCGAGATCGTCGTCGCCAATGCCGGCGGCGGTCTGAGCGGCCAAGTCGCGCGCATCGAGATCGACAAGGACGCGCTGACCTTGCGCGCCTACGACGCGAGCGATCGCATGCTCGCGTTCTATCCGGTGACGATCGGCGCCGGAAACACGCCGAGCGGCGAACTCGAAATCACCGGCGTCCACTTCGATCCGACGTACAATTACGACGCCGACGAATTGCCGTCGTTCAACGACAGCAGCGGCCGCGAATTCCAGATCAAGCCTGGCCCCAACAATCCTGTCGGTCTCGTCTGGATGGCGCTCAACCGCGACGGCTACGGCATTCACGGCACGCCCAACCCGTCCCTGATCAGCAAGACTTCATCGCACGGCTGCATCCGGCTTACGAACTGGGACGCCGTGGAGCTCGCCAGCGTCGTGCAAGCAGGCGTGCCGGTGCAATTCCTCGAAGGCGGCGCGCAAGTGCGGCGCGAGACGTCGCGCGGCTAGAGCGTCTCGATCTGAAAGCACATCCATTTCGTCATTCCGGGGCTCAGCGAAGCTGAGAACCCGGAACCCAGGGGCAAGCGGCGGTGCGGCGGCCCCTGGGTTCCGGTTCATCGCTACGCGATGCCCGGAATGACGATCTGGCTCATGCGCTTCGATTTATAGGTCTCGCAGGTCGCGTCAGCTCACCAGCGCCGCACGCGGCCGGTGTCGACGTGGATGAAGTCCGGGCCCTGATAATAGCCGACGCCGCCCGCTCGCATGCCAAGCGCCGCGTCGCGCAGCCGCGCGAGATCGACGCCGCCGATGCGAATATCGATCGCCTTGCCGTCCATGTGCAGACTGCGGCTGGCGACGCCGTTCGAGTGCGAACGCAGCGCCGCATTGGTGCGCGGCGAGCGGTAACCGGAAATGATCTGGAACGGCGCGGACGCCTCGACGAGCCCATTCAGCGTGTGCAGCTGATCCATCAAAGCCGGATCGATCGCGTACACTTCGCCAGTGCGGTGATCGCGCATCACCTGGTTGATCGCCGCCATGGCGTCGGGAACATAGTTCCCCGCTTCCCAATAGGCGTCGGCGAATCTCTCGCCTGTATGCGTGTTAATGAACGAAAGCTGGCGCACCTCGCGCGGCGCGGTTACTGGCGCAACTGGCGCAGGTGGAGAAGACGCTTGCGTCGACGCAGCGTTTGCAGGCAGTAGCGCTGCCGCGCCGATGCTGCCGCCGACAAGCACAGCGCTGCCGGCGAGCTTCAACAGGTTCCGACGGTTCATGCCCAAGGCTCCTCGCAGGCGCTCTCGTTAACCGCGCGCGCGGGCCATTATGAGGCGGCGAGGCGGCGAGAACACGGGTGAGTTGCAGCATGGTTCGTGCAAGGCGAGCGGTATGATGAAGCGTCCGCGCACAGTGTTCGCGCCGTTCGTAGCGGTCGCGTGCTTCGGACTCGGCGTGCTGATCACGCAAGTGGACGGCCGCGCGCGCGCCGATGCGGCGCCGGCTGCGGCGGAGACGGCGGAACCTGTGTCGCTCGAACCGAAGCCGCGCTTGCGCGCCTACGCCATGCGCAAGGCGTCGCCGCGCCTCTCAGCGGAGGCGCTGCGGACGCTCCCAGTGAGCCTCATGGTGCCGGTGGAAGGGCTCACGCAAGCGGCGCTGACCGACACGTTCGGCGCCGCGCGCGGCGAAGGCCGCAGCCATCACGGCATCGACATCATGGCCGAAGCGGGCACGCCGGTGCTCGCCGCCGCCGACGGCGAGATCGCCAAATTCCACGACAGTGAGCGCGGTGGCGTTTCGATTTATCAATTCGACGCCAGCGGGCGGCTGGTGTTCTACTACGCGCATCTGGAAGAGCGCGCGCCGTGGCTCGAAGAGGGTCAGGAAGTGCGTCAGGGCGACGTGATCGGCTATGTCGGCATGAGCGGCAACGCGCCCGTCCCGCACCTCCATTTCGAGATACAGCATCGCAAGGACGGCCGCCGCTGGTGGCGCGGCAGCCCGGTCAATCCCTATCCGCTGCTGCTGGAGGGCGAAGCGCCGGCGGAGCTTCGGCCTGTCGTTGCGGAAGTTTCTGAAGCCGATCAGGCGCGCTAGGCTCGGGGCCGAAAGGGCGGCCCCATGATGAACACGCCGATCTGCAAACGCCTCGGCATCGAGTTTCCGCTGTTCGCCTTCTCGCACGCGCGCGACGTCGTCGTCGCGGTGTCGAAGGCGGGCGGCATGGGCGTGCTGGGAGTCGCCGGCTATTCGCCCGAACGGCTGAAGCAGGAGCTCGACTGGATCGACGCGCATGTCGGCGGCAAACCCTATGGCGTCGACCTCATCGTTCCGAACAAGCACGAAGCGCAGACGGGCGGCAACGTCGAAGCGCTCGTGGAAGCGCTGCCGCGCGCGCACAAGGAGTTCGCCGCGGACATTCTCTCGCGCCACGGCATCGACGCAGCTTCGCTCGAGACCGAGCGTCGCAACGGCGCGGGCTTTGCCCGCAACCTCGCCGATTCCGGCGCCGCGTCGCTCGAGATCGCGTTCCAGCATCCAATCAAGCTCATCGCCAACGCGCTCGGCGTGCCGCCGCTTTTGATGCTGGAAATGGGCAAGCGTCACGGCGTCGCCGTCGCCGCGCTGGTCGGGGCGAAGGAGCACGCGCTCGCGCAAGCCGCCGCCGGCGTCGACATCGTCATCGCCGCCGGCACGGAGGCGGGCGGCCATTGCGGCGAAGTCACCACCATGGTGCTGGTGCCGGAAGTGGTCGAAGCGCTGCGCGCCGCCAACATCGACACGCCCGTGCTCGCCGCCGGCGGCATCGTCACCGGCGCGCAGATGGCGGCGGCGATGGCGATGGGCGCGGCCGGCGCCTGGTGCGGCTCGGTCTGGCTGACGACGCCAGAGTCGGAAACGAGCCCGGTGGTGAAGCAGAAACTGCTCGCCGCCAGCTCGCGCGACACCGTCCGTTCGTGCTCGCGCACCGGTAAACCGTCGCGCCAGCTGCGCTCGCCGTGGACCGACGCGTGGGAGAGCGAAGCCGCGCCGAAGCCGCTGCCGATGCCGCTGCAGACTTTCATTTCCGAACCGCCGCTTCGCCTCATCGACAAGCTCAGCGAAGGCGGCCATTCCGGCGCGCAAGAGCTCGCGACCTACTGGGTCGGCCAGGGCGTCGGCCTGATGAACGCGCCGCTTTCGGCCGGCGCGGTCGTGCAGCAATTCAAGGAAGATTTTCTGCGCGCGTATGAACGCCTCGCAGCCGCCGTCGACCGCTAATGTCCACCAGCGTCAGCCTGAGCTTGGTCGAAGGCGGAATAAGCTAGCGCGCCTCGACGCGCAGCGGGCCGTTCCAGACTTTCTGGATGCGCACGTCCGTCTCCGGGCCGAGATTGAACCAGGCGAGGCGGTCGCGCGTCGCGTCGACGACCACGAAGCGGTCGCCGCGCTCCAAGGTTTGCGACAGCGTGTTGCGGATGACGCCGGCCGAGAAGCGCGTGCGCACCAGCCACAAGCCGGGCGAGAGATCGCACACATGGCCGAGGCTCGTCAGCGCCGCCATGAAGTTGTTCCAGCTGCCGGAGAAGATCTCGGCGTGCACGAACACGTTGGCGGCTTCGGCGGCGTCGTTGGCGGGTTCGAGCGCGCGCGTCAGGCCGATCACCTTGCGCGCTTCGATCCAGGCGCCGTCCGGCGAGTTGGAGACTGGCGTCGCCGGGCGCACGCGGCCTTCGGCCACGAACGCGGTCAGCTGCTCCATCGTGTAGGGGCCGTACGCCTTGCCGCGCACCTGCACCCACCACTGGCCGGCGGCCGGTGTCTGCATGGGGATGGCGGCGTCGCTCACAGCTGCTCCGTTTCGGTACGGCCGCGCTTCAGGCGCCGCCGTCGAAACGGAGGGAGTGCAAACCCCGTACCCTAGGTGAGCAGGCCGTTAATCAGGGCGGCGGAGCGGTGGGCTTTTGCGGCGCGAAATCGATCGCGAAGCCGCCCTCGATCAGCCGCGCCACGCGCCCGTAGACCGCGCCGGCGCGGACCCAAACGCCGATTAGCGGCGGCGGCCGCTGCGAGCGGATGGTCATTCCGGCCAGCGAGAAATCGAGCACCTCGCCGTCGTAAGATTCGCCGGTCTCGAATGCGAGCCGGACCGTCTGCGCGCCGTCGCGGATCGGCCCGCGCACCGGCTCCTCGATGCCGAGGCTCCGGTTCGCGGCGAGCGTCAGCTGCTCGGCCAGCTTCTCGCGCTTGTGCGCGGTGAAGTCGAAGATGATCGCCACTTCCCCTTCGCCGCACGTGCGCGCGACGTTGCCGGAGACGCGGCCGATGCCGTCGAGATACAGCACGACGCGCTCGCCGACCCGCGGCAGGGTCGGCGCCGCGATGCGGACGTCCCCGGGCGAAATGTCGGCGGTCCGGCAGTCGTGCTCGCGCCCGAGCGTGTCGAGCATGCGCCCGTTCACCTCGATCGGCATGCGGCGGAAGCGCCGGCGCTCGCGCAGGCCGACCTGCGAGGCCGTCAGCCGCCGGGCCGCGGCAGCGAAGTCGATCTTCTCGGCGGTATTGCTCATGCGAGCGTTAATACGCGCTTCAGCGTAAACGTTCGCTTAAGCTTTGGCGCGGGGCGTCGACGTCCGGCGCCAGATTGCCGGTGCGGCAGCCTCGACCGCCGCCCTTTATGGCTGTTAACTGACGCCTGACACCTGACACCCGAGGGCAACGTGGCTGAGATCGAGAGCGGCGAGCGGTTTGATTACGTCATCGTCGGCGCCGGCAGCGCCGGCTGTGTCCTGGCCAACCGGCTGACCGAAGACCCGAACGTCACCGTCGCGCTGCTGGAAGCGGGCGGCAAGAACAACTCGTTGCTGGTGCGCATGCCCGCCGGCGTCGGCAATCTCATCAGCACCAAGGGCGTCAGCAATTGGGGCTTCGAAACGACGCCGCAGGCGTTCATGGACGGCCGGCGCCTCTATCAGCCGCGCGGCCGCGGCTGGGGCGGCTCATCCGCCATCAACGGCATGATCTACATCCGCGGCCACGCGCGCGATTACGATCACTGGCGCCAGATGGGCCTCGCCGGCTGGGGCTACGCCGACGTGCTGCCGTACTTCAAGCGCGCCCAGCACCACGAGGACGGCGCGGACGCATGGAACGGCGAAGGCGGCCCGCTCTGGGTGTCGCGCGGGCCGCCCGGCGATCCGATCTACAAGGCCTTCATCCAGGCCGGCAGACAGGCCGGCTATCCGGCGACGCGCGATTTCAACGGCCGCCAGCAGGAAGGCGTCGGCCCGTATCATCTCACCATCCGCGACGGCGAACGCTGGAGCGCATCGGCCGCCTATCTGCAGCCGATCGTCGGCGTGCGGCCGAACCTCAAAGTCATTTCCAACGCCCATGCCGGCCGCATCATCATCGAGCGCAAGACCGCCGTCGGCGTCGAATTCTCCGCCGGCCCCGGCAAGCCGGTGCAGAGCGTCTACGCCAAGCGCGAAGTGCTGGTCTGCGGCGGCGCGTTCCAGTCGCCGCATCTCTTGCTTCTGTCCGGCATCGGCCCCGCGGACGAACTGAAGAAGCTCGGCGTGCCGGTCGAAGTCGATTCACCGGAAGTCGGCCGCAATCTGCAGGACCACCTCGACGCCAGCATCATCTACGAGATGACCAAGCCCATCTCGATGTATTCGAAGACGAAAGGCCTGAAGCAGCCGATGATCGGCCTGCAATATCTCTTCGCCAAGCAGGGTCACGGCCGCACCAATCATTTGCACGCCGGCGCCTTCCTCAAAACCCGCGGCGAGCTCGATCGCCCCGACATTCAGCTCCACTTGGTCAACGCCGTGATGATGGACCATGCGCGCGTGAAGGCAGACCGCGACGGCTTCACCGTGCACGTCTGCCAGCTCCGGCCCGAGAGCCGCGGCACGGTCACGCTCGCCTCGCGCAATCCGTTCGATCAGCCGCTGATCGATCCGCGCTATCTCGCCGAAGAGGTCGACCGCCGCACCATGCGCGACAGCGTGCGCGTCGTCCGCGACATTTGCGGCCAGGACGCGCTGAAGCTTTATCGCGGCGCCGAGATGCGCCCGGGCGAGCACGTGCGCACCGATGCCGAAATCGACGCCTGGATCCGCCAGAACGCCGAAACCATCTATCACCCGGTCGGCACGTGCCGCATGGGCGTCGACGACAAGGCGCCGGTCGACGAAGAGCTCCGCGTGCGCGGCATCGATTCCTTGCGCGTCATCGACGCTTCAGTGATGCCGACCTTGATCGGCGGCAACACCAACGCGCCCACTATCATGATCGCAGAGAAGATGTCCGATGCTCTGCGCGGCAAGCCGCCGCTCGCGCCGCTGGACGCGCCGATCGCCGAAGACGAGCGCGTCGCCGTCTAAGGACGGCGGCGCTTGCGTGGAACCGGGTCGGTCGAGGACGGCGGCCGCGCGCGCCGCTTGCGCTCGGCCGCCAGCGCGCGGATGCGCGCGGCGAGGCCGGAGGAATCGTACGGCGCTTTGGTGGGGAACCGCGCGCAGAACTCGCTTGCGGCCTGCGCCTTGCCGAGCACCGTGCTGGTAAGGATCACCTCAACCGTAGGTCGGTAGCGGCGGATCCATTGCGCCAGCGCAAAGCCGGTCTCTTCGCCGGCAAGTTGCGCATCGCTGAGCACCACGTCGACATCGATGCCGGACTGCAGCACCGCTTTCGCTTCCTTGCCGCTGGCCGCCTCGAGCACTTTGAGACCGCAAGTGCGGAGGTATTCGCCGAGCGCCATCCGAACGATGACGTCGTCGTCTGCGAGAAGCACGGTACGTTTCGACGCCTTCGGCATAGTCGGAGTCTGGTAAGCCTATACTCAGCGAGCGCGACTCAACCTTGGACCTTCAACTGAGTTCCGGCATTATAGCGCGGAACCTCGAGCAGGGAACAAAAACCGCGATCTGCCAAGGACTTGTAACTAAGGTTTTGTTAGGGCAAGCAGCGTCCGCTCCAGCGCAGCGGGGAGAGAATGAGCCCGGCAGAAAATCAGATGCGCTCCACTGATCGCCAGAACCAGACCGTGCTGGTGGTCGAGGACGAAGTGCTGTTGCGCCTGACGCTGGCTGAAGATTTGCGCGACCGCGGCTTCGCCGTGATCGAAGCTGCGAGCGCCGACGAAGCGCGCAAACTCGCGCTCGCCGGCGTGCCGTTCGACCTCGTCATTTCCGACATCACCATGCCGGGCGAGATCGATGGCAGCGGCCTCGCCCAATGGCTCGCGGACAACGACGTCCCCGCCGTCGTGATGCTCACCTCGGGTTTGCCGACCGCGCTCGACAAGGCGCGCGCGATGCTGCCGAACGTGAAGGCTTTCATCGCCAAGCCCTACGACCACGAGAAATTGCTCGTGCAGATCGAGGCGATGCTGAAGCGCGAGGACTAGTCGTTCACCACGACGAGGCGCATGCCCTTGGGCATCTTCGCCGCCGGCGGATGCAGCGAGCCGATCCGCATCAGCTGAACAGGGCGCCCGTTCAGGAAGGACTCACCGCCGAGCGGCTGGAAGAGGCCGAGGAAACGCTCATCGATGCTGTTGTCGACCTTAAGCGGCGTCAGCAGGATCTCGGCGCCCAGTATTTTCCCGCACCCAGTCTCCGCCGTCACCCGTGCGATCGCCGGCTCGCCCGCCGCGATGCCTGCGTCGACCAACGCGCGCAACATCGCCAAATCGGGCGCGAGGAAGAAGCGGGCGAAGTCGTGCTCGCGCATGTCGCGGCCGAACAGCTTCACCAATTCGGCGCCGAAGGTGCGGATCGGTAAACGCCCGTCCTTCATGCGCTGGATCACGAACAGGCGGTCGAGCACGTGGTCGGCGCCTCCCTTCCTCGGCGCGGCGCCAACGCCGGCGAGCGCGCGCCCATAGGCGAGCAGGGCCCGTGTGTCGGGATGGAAGGTCTCCTCGCCCATCATCGTTAAAGGTCGCGTCCGTCTTGTAGCCGCCGCTTCACACGCAAGCCTTGGGCCCAAGCGGAACGAGGGAAAACCGTGCTGGCGAGGGCCGTTCTCGTGCGCCGGGCGAGGCGTGGCCCCGCGCTTGCACCGGCTCTGGCGAGTTTCAGGAGAAACGGCTCATGACCGTTCCAGCACGGTACATCCTGGCCGCGATCGCGTTCGGCGTCGCTGCGCTCGGATTCTTCCTCTTGCCGACCGACGCGGCCGCGTGCGGCGCGAACGGCTGCGCGCCGCCGCCGTCATGCCATGGCGGCTGCAATCCGCCGCCGCCTCCGCCGCCGAGCAATTGCTGCCGGCCGCCGACGGTCGTCGTGCCGCCGCCGCACGTGCCGCCGCCGAACATCGTCGTGGTGAACGCCGGCGCCCGCGCTCAGGCGCAAGCCAGCGCCACCGCGATCGCCATCGCCAACGTCCGCACCGGCGACACCATCATCCGCCAGAACATGGTGGTGGAATCGAACGCCGGCGCCGCCGCTTCGTCGGCCGCGTTCGCGATCACCGAATCGAGCGCGTTCACCGAAACGGTCGCCCGCGAGCGCGATCTGCTGATCCAGGCCATTTGCGTCGACGCCAACGGCAATCCGCACCCGGCGTCGCAAACCTTCGGCGGCCGCGATGTCGCCGAGGATTTCAGCGGCGAGATCTTCCGCTGTATGGCCGGCACCCGCATGCGCTACACGGTCGACAACCAATCGTACGAATGCGCGCAGGGCGAGGCGCTCTGGTACGAGAACGGCCGCGTCGAGTGCCGCCCGCAGATCGCGCGCCGTCCGTGCAATGAGCGTTCGCTGCTGCGCCGCCACGGCCCCGGCGACAAGCTTGTCCGCATCCGCGACAGCGAAACCCGCGCCGCCCGCGCCGAGACGACGTTCAACGGCGCGATGACGATGGACGGCGGCGTCGGCCAAGGCGTCTGGTGATCCAGCTCCGCAACACTTCTCCCACCCATTCACCTCAAGGCTACGGCCTGCCCCCGCGAAAGCGGGGGTTTTTGTTTGTGTTGGGCCGTGACACAATCTGTCGAAGAGGAGCGTCGGTTGACTAGGTTCGCGCAAACGGCGCCAGGGATAATTTCAGTATTGCTTCTTAGCCCGACGCTCTATCTTTGGGCGATCGGACGATATGCGATAGACGATCGAGGCTATTTGGCCGTCAACGCCTTGGCTGTCGGCGCTCAGCTTTGTTGGGTGTGGAGTGTCTATCGACTTGCCGTGCACAGTCGTCCTGGCGTTGAGCGATCTTGGGGAAGGTGGACGTTTGGCGTAGCCGCCTTAGTGGCTGTGTTGGCCGGATTTGTGCTTCCCGGAGCTACCTGGACGCAATCACCGGAAACGCTCTTCGACCTGGTCTCTATCGACATTCTAGTGATACTGGCTGCGTTGTCGTTCGGCGCATGCCATTGGGTCGCTGCAAAGGCCCTGATCGAAGCGGAGGCGTCGGAGCGCCGCGCGGTCGGTACGTTTTTGTTGATGGTCTGTCTCGTCATCGGCGTCTGGTTTCTGCGCCCACGCGTACTTGCATTATCGAACTCGGACCCCGGCCTCTCGGCAGACTAAACCTCCGCCGTGTAGCGCGCGGCGCTGTCGCGGAAGCTCATGATCGGCGCGACGATGGCGCCGTCGGCGCGGGCGCGGCCGCCGAGCGGGTCGATGGCGCGGATGTCGTAGGAGGGCTGGCCGGGATCGAGATCGGAGATGACGACATCGAACGTCGTCGCCGGCGCGCGCCCATGTGGCACGAACCAATGGATGTTGTCGCGCTGGCTCGACATGGTGGAGATATCGCCCGTGCGCGCCACGTAATCGCGCGTTGGCCGGATCACCATGGCGCCGTCCTCGTCGCCGATGCGGTCGAAATTGCGCACGCGGAAGGCGCCGTCGACGACCAGATGCGCCGACACCATGTGCCGGTGTCCGTGCGGCGTGATCACGTTCTGCGGCTGGAAGTCGAACAGCGCCGCGCCGTAGGCGAGGCGGCGCGGCTCGCCCGTGTCATCGAGGAAGCGCACGAAGCGCTTGGCCGGATCGTTGTGGGAGCCGCGCGGCGCCGGCGAAAGCCGCGCCCGGTTCACCGTCGCCATCAGCTCCGCCACGTCGACTTCGCGCGCCAGCCGTTCGACTTCGGCTTGCCAAATGAGCGGCGTGATCTCGCCGCCTGCGAGCGCGCGCGCGACCTCGTCGTGCGCGTCGATCCAGCGCGCAGGCGCCATGGTGCGCCGCGAACCGGCGATGGTCAGCGCGCCCGCTTCGGACAGCAGCGCGAACACGGCGAAGGCCGGCAAAAAGGCGAACAAGTGTTCGCGACGGTTCAGCCGAAGATCGGAGGCAGCGGCAGGGCGAGGCGACATGATTTCCGCTCCAGCAAGACGCGCCGCAGCCTAGCCCGCTTCGCGTGGATGGTCGAACGTTGCGGGCGGTCAGCATAGCGCACTGCCACCCATTCCCGGGGCTTCGCGCAGCGAAGAGCCGGGATCCATAATCACGGGTGCTCGCGTTACTGGCGCAGGACGGCGGGAGCTGGTGTGTCATGGGTGTTTGTGCCTGGACTTGGCGCTGCGCTCCGGGAGTGGATGCGCGGATAGGCGCGGTTTCTATCCCCCCAATTCGCAGGTGAAATCCTCATCCAATCAACGCCCGCGCGGAAAGCGAGGGCGATTCAATCCGACCGCGCTTGAGCGGGCGTAGAATGCCGCGCATGAAACTCATCCGATCCACTCCAGCAGCAGAGCGAAAGCTCGCCCGGCTCGCCGCCTGGGCGTGGCTGACGCTCGCGTGGGTCGGCGCGACGCTGTTCGGCGAGGCTGTGCGCGTCGACCGCCGTCACATCCGCCGGCGGTTTCGCTGGCTCGAACTCGACCGCATCGCCTACGTCGTCTCTTGGCTCATCATTGGCCGCGGCCACCAGCTGATGCACCGGCTCAACGTCCGACCGCTGCGCAACTATGCGGCGCCCGGTTTCACCCGCCGCATCCGCCGCGGCCATTATCGGCGCACCGTGTTCGGCTCGGCGCTACGCAAAGCGCTGAAGCATCCGAACCTGGCGCAGCGTTTCGCCCGCATCGTCGAGGCGCTCGCCAATATCGACCGCCTTGCGCGCCGCATCATCCATCGCCTGCGCCGCGGCATGACGCGCACCTGTCCGATGCTGGCCGTG
>NZ_DASPLU010000005.1:0-249863 GCF_035627415.1 Vitreimonas sp.
GCCTTGGCGAACACCACATAGAAGTCGGCGATGCCGCCGTTCGAAATCCACGTCTTCACGCCGTCGAGTACCCAGCCGTCGCGCTCGCGCTTCGCCACGGTACTCATGGCCTGCACATCCGAGCCGGCATCGGGCTCCGACAGCGCGAAGGCGGCGATCGCCTCGCCGCTCGCCGCCTTCGGCAGGTATTGCTTCTTCAGCGCATCGCTGCCGGCGAGCGCGATCGGGCCGCTGCCCAGCCCCTGCATGACGAAGGAGAAATCCGCGAGCCCGGCGTGGTAGGCCAGCATCTCGCGCAGCACGGCGATCGAGCGCACGTCCGGCGCCTCGGAGACGCAATGGCGCAGCAGCCCCGCGCAGCCGAGGTCCTGCACCAGGCGCCTGCAGATGCGGTCGGCGTCTTCCCCGTGGGCGTGCGCGAGGTTGTCCTTCGCCCACGCCTCGGCCTCCGCGGCGAGCTTGCGATGCTTGTCCTCGAAGAACGGCCAGCCGTAATGGACGAACCTGTCCATCAGTCGCCCTCGAATACCGGCTTGCGCTTGGCGGCGAACGCTTCGTACGCGCGCCGGAAGTCCTGGGTGAGCATGAGCTCGGCCTGCGCCTGCGCTTCCATGTCGATCGCCTGGTCCACCGTGACGTTCCACTCCTCGTGCAGCATTTTCTTGGTCATGGCATGGGCGAGCGTCGGGCCGCTGGCAAGCTGCCTCGCGATATCCAGGGAAACGCCCAGCGGTTGATCGACCACCTGGTTGAAGAAGCCCCAGGCGAGGCCCTCGTCCGCGCCCATCGAGCGGCCCGTGTAGAGCAGCTCGGAGGCGCGTCCCTGGCCGATGATGCGCGGGAGCATGGCGCAGGCGCCCATGTCGCAGCCGGCGAGGCCGACGCGGGTGAAGAGGAATGCGGTCTTCGTGTTGGGTGACGCGAAGCGGATGTCGCTCGCCATTGCCAGAATCGCGCCGGCGCCGGCGCAGACGCCTTCGACGGCGGCGACGATCGGCTGCGGACAGGCGCGCATGGCTTTGACGAGATCGCCGGTCATGCGGGTGAAGCGCATGAGCTCGGGCATGCTCATTTTGGTGAGCGGGGCGATGATGTCGTGCACGTCGCCGCCGGAGCAGAAATTGCCGCCCGCGCCGGTGAGGACGACAGCGCGGCAGTCGTCGGCATAAGGGAGGCGGCGGAAGAGGTCGCGGAGTTCGGCGTAGCTCTCGAACGTCAGCGGATTTTTGCGCTCCGGGCGATTGAGCGTGACGGTGGCGACGCGGTCGGCGACGCTCCAGAGGAAATGCTCAGCGCGGTAGTCCGCGCTCTTCCAGGCGTCGCCGATCATGGCGCTGCTCCTCCCTTTGTCAGCTTGCGGCGGATGGACGATTTGGCGCCGTCCAGCAGCTGCGACAGCTTTTGTTTGTCGGCTTGCGTGAGCTCGCGCAGCAGCGCGTCCACGCAAGCGGCGTGCGCTTTGGCCATCTGCTTGAATACGCTTTCGCCTCTGCGCGTCAACCGGACGCGTTGGATGCGGCGGTCGTTTTCGTCTTGGCGCGTTTCGATGAGGCCGTCGGCTTCGAGTCGCGTGCGCAGCTGCGTGACGTTGCCGTTCGAGACGAGCAGATTGTGCGAAACTTCGCCGAGCGTGAGCGGCCCGTGGCGATCGAGCGCGGAGAGGAAATCGAAGCGAGCAATGGTCGAGCCGAAACGCGCGCGCATCAGCGTGTCGACTTCGCGCTCGATCAGCCGGCTGGTGGTGAGCAGGCGAAGCGAGAGGCGGACGGTGTCGCGGGCGTCCTTCATGGGAGACCCACACCCTCGTCATTCCGGGGCGCGCGCAGCGCGAACCCGGAACCCAGGGGCCGCGAGTGCGTCGGTTGCCCCTGGGTCCCGGGCTCAATGCTTCGCATTGCCCCGGGATGACGAAAGCAGGAGCGTCTCACTAAACTTCCCCGCCGCTCATCGGGATCGCGGCTCCATTCGTCGCAGCCGCGCCTTCGCTGCAGAGCCAGGAGATGGCGCTGGCGACTTCCTCCGCCGTGATCAAGCGGCCTTGCGGGTTGCCGGCGTAGAGCATGGCGCGGGCTTCGTCTTCGTTGAGCTTGGTCTTGCTGGCGATGTTCTCGGCGGCGCGGGTGACGATGTCCGTTTCGACATAGCCGGGGCAGATGGCGTTGACGGTGACGCCGCGCTTGGCCGTTTCGTAAGCGAGCGCGCGCGTCATGCCGACCATGCCGTGCTTGGAGGCGCAATAGGCGGAAATGTACATGCCGCCTTTGAGGCCCGCGATCGAAGCGACGTTGACGATACGGCCCCATTTGGCGGCGTACATGTCGGCGAGCGCGGCGCGCGCGCAGAGGAAGGCGCCGGTGAGATTGATCGCCAGCACTTCGTTCCACATCGAAAGCTCGGTGTTGTGCAGCGGCGCGGACGGCGTGACGCCGGCATTGTTGACGAGGATGCCGACCGGGCCGTGGTGCGCGCGCGCGGCCTCGAACGCGGCGGCGACGGAGCTTTCGTTGGCGACGTCGACGGAGACTGGAAAAGCGCCGAGCTCGGCCGCCGCCGCCTCCAGCCGCGCGAAATTGCGCGCCGCGAGCGTGAGCTTGGCGCCGCGGGCGGCGAGCAGGCGCGCGGTGGCGAGGCCGATGCCGGTGCCGCCGCCGGTGATGAAGGCGTGCTTGCCATTGAGATCGCTCATACCTTCTCCGTGACCGGTTCGCGGCGCTGCGCGTTGCGGCGCAGCTGACGCTCGCCGGCGTCATACTGCACCGGCGCGTGCACGCCGCCATAGCCGAGTTCGGCCGCCGCGCGCAGCGTCCAGAACGGATCGACCAGGTGCGGACGCGCCAGCGCGCAGAGATCGGCGCGGCCGGCGGCGAGGATGGAGTTGACGTGGTCCGGCTCGAAAATGTTGCCGACAGCCATGGTCGCGACGCGGGCTTCGTTGCGGATGCGGTCGCAGAAAGGGGTTTGGAACATGCGGCCGTAGACCGGGCGCGCGAGCGGCGTGGTCTGGCCGGCGGAGACGTCGATGAGATCAGCGCCGGCATTGGCGAACGCTTCGGCGATGGCGACGGAGTCTTCGGCGCTGAGCCCGTCCTCGCACCAATCGGTGGCGGAGATGCGCACGCTCATCGGCTTGTGTCGCGGCCAAGCGGCGCGCATGGCTTCGAACACTTCGAGCGGAAAGCGGAGGCGATTTTCGACGCTGCCGCCATATTCGTCGCTGCGCTGGTTGCTGACCGGCGTCAGGAAGGACGAGAGCAGGTAACCGTGGCCGCAATGCAGTTCGAGCATGTCGAAGCCGGCTTGCTCCCCCATGAGCGTGGCGCGAACAAAGTCGGATTTGACGCGGTCCATGTCGGCGCGCGTCATTGCGCGCGGGATGGCGTTGCGGTCGGACCAGGGGATCGGCGAAGGGCCGATGATCTCCCAATTGCCGCTTTCGAGCGGCTGATCGGGATGATCCTCTTCCCACGGCGCGCGGGTTGAGCCCTTGCGGCCGGCGTGCGCGAGCTGGAGCGCGAATTTCGCGGCGGTGTGGGTGTGCACGTAATCGACGATGCGCTTCCAGGCGGCGACGTGCTTTGGATCGTACATGCCAGCGCAGCCAGGGGTGATGCGAGCGTCGGCCGAGACGTCGGTCATCTCCGTGAAGATGAGGCCTGCGCCGCCGCTGGCGCGGGCGCCGTAATGGACGAGGTGGAAGTCGTTCACTTCGCCGTCGACGGCCGAGTACATGCACATCGGGCTGACGACGACGCGGTTGGCGATGGTCATGTCGCGCAGGCGGAAGGGCACGAACATGGGGGGTGTCGAGCCCGGACCGCCGGCGCCCTCGCCGGCAGCGACGTTTGCGCCACGCGCTGAGGTTTCGGAGCTTGCCTCTACGGCCCTTGCCGGCGAGGGCGCCGGCGGTCCGAGATTGGCTTCGAACCATCGCTCTACATTCTGTAAGAAGCGGTTGTCCCGCAGCCGCAGATTCTCGTGGCTGACGCGCTGGCTGCGGGTGAGCAGCGAATAGGCGAACTGCAGCGGCGCTAGCTTGGCGTAGCGATCGATGTGTTCGAACCATTCGGTCGAATTGCGCGCGGCGTTTTGCAGCTTCAGCACTTCGACTTGGCGCTCGGCGTGGTACTCGGCCAGCGCCTCGGCGAGCGGTTTGCCGCCATGCAGCACTTGCGCGAGCTTGATCGCGTCTTCGATGGCGAGCTTGGTGCCGGAGCCGATCGAGAAGTGGGCGGTGTGCGCCGCATCGCCCATCAGGATGAGGTTATCCTTGTGCCACGTCTCGCAAACGATGCGCGGGAAGTTGAGCCAGGCCGAGCCGCGCAGGTGCTTGGCGTTGGTGGAGAGGCTCGCGCCGTCGAGATATTTCGCGAAGCGCTTTTCGGCCGTGCGGCAGGTTTCGTCTTGGCTCATCGTATCGAAGCCGAAGCTTCGCCACGTGGCTTCGCTGCATTCGACGATGAAGGTCGAGGCATTCTCCTCGAACTTGTAGGCGTGGGCCCAGATCCAGCCGTGTTCGGTTTGCTCGAAGGCGAAGGTGAAGGCCTCGAAGGCTTTGTCCGCGCCGAGCCAGATGTATTTGTTCGGGCGGATGTCGATATCGACGCCGAAGTGGTCGGCGTGGGCGTTGCGCCATTTCGAATTGGCGCCGTCGCTGGCGAGGACGAGATCGTATTGCGTGAGCAGCGCTGGATCGGCTTCGACCTCGGTCTTGAACGCGAGCCGTACGCCGAGTTCTCGGGCGCGGTCCTGCAGGATGTTCAAGAGGCGCTTCCTGCCGATGCCGACGAAGCCGTGGCCGGACGATGTAATGGTTTGGCCGTGAATATGGACGTCGATGTCGTCCCAATGGGCGAAGCCGGCTTCGATGGCGTCGGCGCTCTTGGGATCGTTGGCGCGGAGGTTCTCCATGGTCTGGTCGGAGAAGACCACGCCCCAGCCGAACGTGTCGCCCGGGTCGTTGCGTTCGAACACGACGATGTCGTGCCGCGGGTCGCGCAGCTTCATCGAGATGGCGAAGACAAGGCCGGCGGGACCGCCGCCGGCGCAGGCGATGCGCATGGCGGTAGTTTATATATGAAATAGTGGGCGCGGCAAGCGTTCGCCTCGCGCCGCGGAGCGGGGGAGGGGCTAGGGAGGGGAGTTACACTGTCTCCCTCCTCGCGGCTCGCCGCGTGTCCCTCCCCCGCTGCGCGGGGCGAGGGATGGCAGGTTCGCCGGCGGGCGCGTATAGGCTCGCCGCGAAAGGATTTGATGATGATCAGCATTGCCAAGGAGGCGCAGGAGACGCTGGCGGCGTTGGGCGTGGGCGCCGCGAGCGGCAGTCTCATCTCGCATTCGCCGATCACCGGTGAGCGGATCGGCGCAGCGGCGGCGGATGATGCGGCGAGCGCAGCCGCCAAGATCGAGCGGGCGCATGCGGCGTTTCTGGAGTGGCGCAACGTTCCCGCCCCGCAGCGCGGCGAGCTGGTGCGGCTGTTCGGCGAAGAGCTGCGCGCGCACAAGGCGGCGCTTGGTCGGCTGGTGACGCTCGAAGCGGGCAAGATCGTCAGCGAAGGCTTGGGCGAAGTGCAGGAGATGATCGATATTTGTGATTTCGCGGTCGGTCTCTCGCGCCAGCTCTATGGCCTGACGATCGCCACCGAACGCGCCGAGCATCGAATGATGGAGACGTGGCATCCGCTGGGCGTCGTCGGCATCATATCGGCGTTCAATTTTCCGGTGGCGGTGTGGGCGTGGAACGCGGCGCTGGCGCTGGTGTGCGGCAACGCCGTCGTCTGGAAGCCGTCGGAGAAGACGCCGCTGACGGCGGCGGCGACGCAAAATTTGTTCGAGCGCGCCGCCGCGCGGTTTCGCGCGCAAGGCGGGGCGGCGCCGGAAGGTTTGTCGGCGCTGCTGCAAGGCGGGCGCGGCGTCGGTGAAAAGCTGGTCGATCATCCGCGTGTGGCGCTGGTCTCGGCCACTGGTTCGACGGCGATGGGCCGCGCCGTTGGGCCGCGTGTGGCGCAGCGGTTCGGGCGCGCGCTGCTGGAGCTCGGCGGCAACAACGCGTCTGTCGTGTGCCCGAGCGCCGATCTCGATCTGGCGCTGCGCGCCGTGGCGTTCGCGGCGATGGGCACGGCCGGTCAGCGCTGCACGACGCTGCGGCGGCTGTTCGTGCATGAGAGCGTCTATGACGCGTTCGCGCCGCGGCTGAAGCAGGCGTACGCGTCGGTGAAGGTGGGCAATCCGCTCGAGCAAGGCGTGCTGGTCGGGCCCCTGATCGATGGTGCGGCGTTCGCGGCGATGCAGCGCACGCTCGTTGAGGCGCGCGGCGCAGGTGCGACCGTGACGGGCGGCGAGCGTATCGATCTCGGCGGCGACGGCGCGTTCTACGTGCGCCCGGCGTTGGCGGAGATGCTGGCCCACGAAGGCCCCGTGCTGCGCGAGACGTTCGCACCGATCCTCTACGTGATGAAGTATCGCGAGCTGGACGAAGCGATCGCGCTCAACAATGCCGCGCCGCAAGGGCTTTCGTCGTCGATCTTCACCAACGATCTGCGTGAGGCGGAGCAGTTTCTTTCCGCGCGCGGCTCCGATTGCGGCATCGCCAACGTGAACATCGGCCCGTCGGGCGCCGAGATCGGCGGCGCGTTCGGCGGCGAGAAGGAAACCGGCGGCGGCCGTGAGAGCGGCTCCGACGCCTGGAAAGCCTACATGCGCCGGGCGACTAACACCGTGAATTACGGGCGCACGCTGCCGCTGGCGCAGGGCGTGAAGTTCGAGATCGAGTGACTCGCGCGTTGCGCTTAGGGCGCCAGGCCGGCGTTGGCGTAATATTCGACGTCGAGCCGATCCATTTCGCGGGCTCGCGCCATGTCGGCTTCGCCTTCGGCGCTCCGCCCCTGCCGCACCGCCGCCACGCCGCGGCCGTAGAGCGCGGCGGCGTTGTACGGGTCTTCTTCGACGGCTCTAGCGAAGTCCGCGGCGGCGCGGTCGAGATCGCCTTGCATGAAGAAATAGTAGCCGCGCGAGGTCAGCGCCGAGGAGGGGGTATCGGAGTTGCGGACCGCGCGGTTACAAAAGCTCAAACCTCGTTCAAGATCTGTGCGCAGCGCGGCCCGCACTTCGCAACGGTCTGCGTGAAGGCCGGGGTCGGTCGAATAGCCGCGCGCGGAAATGCGAGCGGCGCGGTCGAACGCCTCGCTTGCGCCTTGATAGTCGCCGCGCCTGAATAAGATGGCGCCTCGTCCTCGGTGAGGCGCTGGCGCCATACTTTCGATCGCGGCGGCCCGCTCGTAATCGGAAAGAGCGGCATCGTAATTCTCTAATCGCGCGGCGACGAGACCGCGATTGTAGTAGCCGTCATAGCTTCGTGGATTAGCGGTGACGTCCTGTGAGAAAATGTCTCCGGCGCTCCTCAGGTCCGACTCATATTGAGCGTGCTGACCCGCATCACGGTGGCGCATTGCGCGAAACCAAAGGATGTAACCGCTCATGCTGCGAGAGTCGTTCTCCGCGAGGAGACGATCGCAGCTCGCAATTGATTCGGCCGGGTCGAAGACATGCTCCTCATGGGTGCATCGGTCCCAATGATGAGAGGTGCCAACGGAGCCGAGCTGCGGAAGGCCGATGCTGTTGTCCATGCTCCACTGCGCGGAAGCAGGCGCCGCGACAGTCACTACGGCGATAGCTAAGAAATAGGCCAAGCTGCGCATACGTTGCTCCACAGCAATGGACCAGCCTTAGCATCGCGTCGCCATGCTCGCAATCACTCCGCCGGCGTGCGCACGGCGTCGTCCTCTTCGCGTGCCTGCGGCTTCGGCAGGAAGCCCTGCACCCAGCGCTCCAGCCGATCGATCAGCACGAACATCGCCGGCACGAACACCAGCGAGAGCAGCGTCGAGAGCATCAGCCCGCCGATCACCGCCGCGCCCATGCCTTGGCGCAGCGTGCCGTCGACGCCCCAGCCCAGGGCGGCCGGAAGCATGCCGCCGGACATCGCGAACGTCGTCATGATGATCGGCCGCGCGCGCTGCATGCCCGCTTCCATCAAGGCTGCGTTGCGGCTCATGCCGTGATGCATGCGCTCGACGGCGAAATCGACCAGCAGGATCGAGTTCTTGGTGACGAGACCCATCAGCATCAGCAGGCCGATGAACGCGAACAGCGACAGCGGCTGATTGGCGACGATGAGGCCGACGAAGGCGCCGCCGAGCGAAAGAGGCAGCGCGGTCATGATCGTGATCGGCTGGAAGAAGTCCTTAAACAGCAGCACCAGCACGATGTAGATCAGGATCACGCCCCACAGCATCGCCGTGCCGAAGGCCGCCGTCATCTCGGCGAAGTCTTCGGTCTGGCCGCCGGTGGCGAGGCGCACGCCTTGGCCCGGCTCCTTCGCTTCGGGCAGGTTGAACACCGCTTGCTGCGCTTCGCTCAGCTCGACGCCCGGCACGACGTTGGCGCCGACGCTGACCGCGCGCTCGCGGTCGCGGCGCTCGATCGTCGCTTCGCCGAGCGAGAACGTCACGTTGGCGACCGCATCGAGCCGGACGGGCGGGCCAAGCGACGACTGCACTGGCAGCGCGCTGATGACGTCGAGATCGGTGCGGTTGTCCGGCCGCAGCGTGGTGCGGATCGGGATTTGCCGATCGGCGAGATCGAACTTCGGCAGGTTCTGTTCGGCGTCGCCGCTGGTGGCGATGCGCACTGCGGAGGCGAGACTGGCCGATGTGACGCCCAGCCGCGCCATGTCAGTATCGCGCGGCTGCACCTGAATCTCAGGCCGGCGCACGGCCGAAGAAGCGCGCACGTCGACCAGCACCGGAAGCTGGCCCATCGCGGCGGCCAGCCGCTCGGCGGCGGCGTTCACGCGTGTCGGGTCCTGACCAACGAATTGCACGGTGATGTCTGAGCCGGTCTGGCCGCCCTGATCCTGGATGAACTGGGAGCGGTAGTCCGGAAACTCGGAGAGGATCGGCCGCAGCGTCTGCTGAATCGCGTAGGCGGACCGGTCGCGGTCATCGCGATCGGTGAGCTGAATGAAGATGTTGGCGTCGGGCGCCGAACCGTCGGCGCCGCTCATCGAGGTGAAAACGCCTTCCACCTCCGGCGTCGATTGGCGGATGCGCGTCGACATGCTCTGCAGCATGCGGTCCGCTTGCAGCACCGGCGTGCCCGGCGGGATTTCTACGCGCACCTGGATCATGCCGCTGTCGAAGCGTGGAATGACGACAGCGGGGACGGTCATCGCCAAACCGAGCGAGACGACGAACACGCCGAGGCCGACCCCGGTCGTCTTCCACGGATTGCGGATCGACCAGCTCAGGATGTCGCGATAGGCGAGCGTGAGCGTGCCGGGCTTGGCTTCGTGTTCATTGCCTTTGTTGGAAAGGAAGAACGCCGCCATCATCGGCGTGATGAGGCGCGCGACGATCAGCGAGAAGAACGCGGCGATCGCGACCGTGAGGCCGAATTCCCTGAAGAACACCCCCATGCCGCCGGACATGAAGCTCACGGGCACGAACACGGCGATGATCGAGAAGGTGGTGGCGACGACGGCGAGGCCGATCTCGTCGGCGGCTTCGAGCGCGGCGGGGTAGGCGCCTTTGCCCATGCGCATGTGCCGGACGATGTTCTCGATCTCGACGATGGCGTCGTCGACGAGGACGCCGGTGACGAGCGCCAGCGCGATCAGAGTCACCATGTTCAAGGTGAAGCCCAGCACTTCGATCGCGGCGAAGGTCGGCAGGATCGAGAGCGGGATGGCGGCGGCGGCGATCAGGGTGGCGCGCCAGTCGCGCAGGATCAGGAACACGACGAGGCAGGCCAGCAGCGCGCCTTCGATCAGCGCGTGGATCGAGCTCTCGTGCATGCCGCGGATGAATTCCACGGTCGAGCCGATCTCGGTGATGGTGATGCCGGGGTGGCTTTCCTCGATCTCGCGCAGCCGCTCGTCCATACGGTCGAACACTTGCACTTCCGATGCGCCGCGCGTGCGCAGCACCAGGAAGCCGACCACCGGTTGGCCGTTATAGCGCGAGATCGACTGCATATCGGAGGCGCTGTCGGTCACCGTGCCGAGATCGCCGAGGCGCACCGTGCCGCCGTCGGACGTGGCGATGCGGGTTTCGGCCAGCTCCTGCACGGTCTCGGCGCCGCCGAGCGTGCGGATCGATTGCGCCTGGCCGCCGACTTGCGCTTGGCCGCCGGGCAGGTCGACGTTGCGGGCGCGCAGTTGGCTGTTGATCTGATCGGCCGAGACCCCGTAGGCGAGCATGCGCGCGGGATCGAGTTCGACGCGGATCTCACGATCGACGCCGCCCATGCGCTGCACCTGACTGACGCCGCTCACGGCAAGCAGTTCGCGCTGCAGATCGTTGTCGATGAACCAGGAAATGTCCTGCGGCGTCATGCCCTGGCCTTCGACGGCGTAATAGCCGATCGGCTGGCTCGCCGCTTCGATGCGGGTGATCACCGGTTCGGTGATGTCGGCCGGCAGCTCGGCGCGGATGCGGTTGATCGCGTCGCGCGCGTCGTCGACGGCGCGGGCGAGATCGGTTTCGCCCTCCATCTCCACCGTCGTCGTCGAGACGCCGGGCGAGATCGTGGAATTGACGCGCTTGACGCCTTCGACCGCCGTCAGCGCGCTCTCGATACGCTGGGTGATCTGCGTTTCCATTTCCACCGGCGCCGCGCCCGGCTGGGCGACGGTGATGGTGAAGCCGCCGAAATCGACGTTCGGCAACTGATTGATCGGCAGCCGGTTGTAGGCCTGCCATCCCGCGAACACGAGCGCGAGGATCAAGAGGATCGGCGGGATCGGATTGCGGATCGCGCCGGCGGAGATGTTCCAGGCCATGTCTCAGTCTTCCCGGCCGCGCAGCCCGGTCGGCTGCGCTGGGTTCGGCGCCTGCGCGGCGGCGGGCGCTTCTTGCGCAAGCGGGCGGACTTCGTCGCCGTGCTGCAGGAACGCCGCGCCGGAGCCGACGATGCGCTGGCCTGGCGTGAGGCCGGCGAGAATCTCGACCATCTCGCCGCTGCGGCCGCCGAGCTCGACGTTGGCGCGCTGAGCGAGATAGACCGGCTCTTCCTCGCCTTCGCGGCGCACCTGGGCGATCACGAACACGTACGCCTGCCCGCGATCGTAGAGCACCGAGCTTTGCGGCGCGGCGATCACATCGCGCGGCGGCAGCTGCGCTTCGCCGCGCAAATACATGCCGGCGCGGACGCGCGTGTTCTCTGGGAGCGAGAACAAGGCTTCGCCCGTGCGCGTGCGGCTGTCGATCGACGCGGGCAGGCGGCGCAAGCGGCCTTGCACGGTCGAGCCGTCGACCAGGGTGAACACGGCGGGCGCGCCTTCCTGCAACGCCAGCGCCTCGCCCTCGGCGACTTGCGCGGCGACTTCCAGCTGATTGCCGGCGGCGATGCGGAAGAGCACTTGTCCGGCGACATCGCGGCCGACTTCGGCCATGCGGTCGATGACGAGGCCGCTTGCCGGCGCGCGGACATAACCGCCGCCAAGGCGGGCGTTTACTTCCTGGGCTTGCGCGCGCGCCGCGAGCAGGCGCGCATCGGCGGCGATCGCGGCGGCGCGGCGCGCTTCGATCGCCTCGGTCGAGAGCGCGCCGGAGTCGCGGATGGATTCAGCGCGCTCGTACTCGCCGCGCGCCCGCACGGCTGCCGATTGCGCTTCGGCGACAGAAGCTTGCGCGGCGCGGATCTGCGCCTGCGCAAGATTGGTGTCGAGCCGCGCCATGGCTTGGCCCTGGCGCACGTAGTCGCCTTCGTCGACCAGGATTTCGAGCACGCGCACGCCGCTCGCCGGCGCCGCGACTTGGATGTCGCGCACCGGACGCGCTTCGCCGTTCAGCGCGATGGCGGGACTGAAGCTCTGTGTGCCCACGGTGATCGCCGTCACTGCTTGCGCGGTCGCGACTTCCGTCCGCACGGCGCCCTCGCCGCCCAAGCGCGACAGCACGAACAGCACGGCGACGATGGCGACAATGCCGCCGCCCAAGAGCATCAGCACTTTGCGCCGATGGCCTTCCTCTGTCTCGGACGCGGTGGCGCGCGCCCAAGCGCTCTGGCTGGCGTCGCGCGCATTGCGGAAGGCGCGGCCGCCGCCTTCGGCGGCGCGTTTGAAAAAGCCCTGGGCTTTGTTGAAGATCTCGGGGCGTTCGGGTTTGTTCATGGGCGGGAGCTCAGATAACGTTCCGCAAGCGAGCAAAACTGCGCCACCGCCTCGTCAGTGTCGGTGTCGCGCAGGAACGCCCGCCGCAGACCTATGCCTTCGATCGCGGCGTACAAGGTCTCGGCCGCTTCCTCTGGGTCCAACGTGACGTCGATTTCACGCCGCGCTTGGGCAGTTTCGATCGCTTGTGCAAAAAGCTTCACACTGCGCACGTCGGTCGCGCGCAGCGAGGCGGAGAGCACATCGTCGCGCAACGCTTCGGCGATGATGTCGGCGATGAGCGCGCCGTCGCCATCGGCGAACTTCTGCAGGAAGTTGCGCGCGGCGAGGCAGAGCGCGGGGATCAATCCTTCTTGCTCTGCGGCGCGCAGAAAGGCGGTGTCGCCCTCGCCTCGATGGTCCTCGGCGATGGCGGCGATGATCTCGGCCTTGGAGGCGAAATAGCGGTAGAGCGCCCCGGCGCTGATGCCGGCCTCGGCGCAGATCTCCTGCATCGTCGCTTGGTGAAAGCCGCGGCGGCGGAAGCAGCCGATGGCCGCGTCCATGATCTGGCGCCGGCGGCGCTCAGCCAGTTGGGGGTCAGCTAGTCGCGCCACGGAACCTCGACACACAGACAGAGGCCGCTTGCCGGGCCACGCTGCATCGCATATAAAACGAATGTTCGTTCTTTAAATGTTAAGCCTGGACGGCGTCAAGCTCAGATCCCAAGTCGAGCGGCGCGGCGTGCAGGCCAGAGGCTGCCGCCGGAGCCGTTAAGTGTCTGTGGAGCAACGGAATATGAACTCAGCCCGTTCCATCCGGCGGGGTTTGGCGACTGCGCTTGCGGCGCTGGCGCTGACGGCCTGCTCCACCATGCCCGACGAGCGGCCGCTGAATCCCACCCTGCCGGCGAACTGGACTGACGCGCCGGCCGTGGCTCAGCAGCCGGTCACCGACTGGTGGCGCCAGTTCAACGATCCGGCGCTGGTCAGCCTCGTCGATCAGGCGCTGCTCGAGGGGCCGAGCGTGCAGCAGGCGCTGTTGCGCGTGCGCGAAGCGCGCGCCCTCTCGCATTCGACCGTCACTCAGTTCTTGCCGGAGCTGACCGCGACGGGGCAGGGCCAATACCAGCGCGCGGTCGAAGACGGCGCGCTGCCGACGGCGGGCGGCGGTGTCGAACGCGAGCAGATGACCGGCTCCTATGGCGCGCAGGTCGCGTGGGAGATCCCGCTGTTCTCGCGCATCGAGGCGGCGTTTGTCGGCTCGCGCGCCAACACGCGCGCGGCGGTGGCCGATGTGCGCGCCGCGCAAGTCGCGCTCGCGGCTGATGTGGCGCAGGCTTATGTCGATCTGCGCGCCGCGCAGGCGAGCCGCGCGGCGCTGGCGCGTTCGGTCGAAACCGCGGACGAGCTCGCGCGGATTCTGCAGATCAGCTACGAGGCCGGCATCACCTCCGAAGCGGACGCCGCCGACGCGCGCCGTTTGGCCGAAGCCACGCGCACGCGTCTCCCGGGCTTGGTGATCGAAGAGCGGCGCGCCGAAAACGTGCTCGCGGTGCTGCGCGGCCTCGCGCCCGGCACGGAGTCGGCCGATGTGCGCGCCGTGCTCGATGCGCAGGGCCGGCCGATCCCCGTGCTCAATCTGACGCAAGCGCCGGCAGCGCCGGCTGACCTGGTGCGCCTCAGGCCCGACGTGGCGCGTGCGGAAGCGCAGGCGCTGGTGGCCGCCGCCGGTGTCGCCAATGCGCGCAACGATCTGTTGCCCCGGCTCAATCTCACCGGCGCGGTCCTCACCACCGATGCGCTGATCGGCGATCCGGTCAGCGCCGGCGCGACGTTCGCCACCGGCACGCCGCTGATCTCGATTCCGTTGTTTGATTGGGGCCAGCGCTTCGCCCGCATCCGCGAGCGCGACGCGCAATTCGACCAGGCGCTGTTGCAATATCGCCAAGTGGTGACGCAGGCGATCGCCGAAGGCTCGAATGCTTTGGTGGCCCTCGACCAAGGCCGGTTGCGGCTGGATTCGGCGCGGCGCGCCGAAACCGCGGCGGAAACGACGGCGCGCGGCTCGCGCGCGGCCTACGGCGCCGGCATCCAGAGCTTGGCCGATCGCCTCCGCTCCGAGCAGCAGCTGATCGACGCCAATCTCACCCGGATCGACGCCGAAGCGCAGGCCGCGCGCGCGGCGATCGCCATCTACCGCGCCTTCGGCGGCGGCCCCTCGTTTGCGACGCCGCTCAGGGACGTGCCGTCGCAATAGCTCGGGAACAATGCTAGAGCGGCGGCGATGACCGACACGCCGCCGCAGCCCGCTCGCCGCCCTTTCCCTTATGCGCTTTTCATACTCGCGCTGCTGTTTGCGGCCTTGATGAGCGCAGGCGCTTTGGTCGAGCCGCCGCCGCTGCGCGCCGCCAACGCGGCGCATCAGTTCGACGCCGCCGCCGCGCGCGCGCGTTTGGGCCGGATTCTCGGCGACGAAAGCCCGCATCCGGTCGACAGCGCGGCGCAGGACGTCGTGCGCGCGCGTTTGCTGACGGAGATCCGCGCGCTCGGCTTCACGCCGGAGGTGCGCGAACAGTTCGTCTGCCGCGGCGAGGGGCTGCGCATCGAGTGCGCGATGGTGCGCAATGTTCTGTTCAGCGCCGGTCCGGAAAGGGGTCCGGCCATTTTGGCGGCGACGCACTATGACGGTGTGCCGGCTGGGCCGGGGGCGAGCGATGCGGGGGTGGGGGTGGCGGCGTGGCTCGAGATCGCGCGCATGCTGCGGGACGAGGCGCTGGAGCGGCGGGTGATCTTTCTGATCAGCGACGGGGAGGAACAAGCGCTGCTCGGCGCGCAGGCTTTCGTGCAGAGCGGGGGGATGGAGGAGGTCGGGGCGCTGGTGAATCTGGAGGCGCGGGGGACGCGGGGGCCGGCGGTGTTTTTCGAGAGCAATCAGCCGAACGCCGATGCGGCGGCGGCGTTTGCGCGGGCGCCGCGGGGGATGGCCAATTCGGTGATGGCCGACGTCTATGCGCTGCTGCCGAATTCGACCGATGTGACGGCGCTGACGCGGCCGGGGCTCGACGTCGTCAACATCGCGCTGCTGGAGGGGCTCGAACACTATCACACGCCGCAGGACTCGCTCGCCTCGGCCGACGTAGCGAGCCTGCAGCACATGGGCGACAGCGCGCTGGCGACGGTGCGCGCGTTCGCCGGCGGGCCGGACCGGGGCGATGCGACGCCGCTTGTGTACACCGACATCGCCTCGCGCCTGTTCGTGCGCGCGCCGGCTTGGGCGGCGCAGGGCGCGCTGGGCGTGAGCGTGCTCATCGCCGCGTTCGCGTTCTGGCGCGCGGAGATGCAGGGCCGGTGGCGCGCATTTGCGGCGCCGGCAGCGGTGTTGCTGATAGCGGGTTTGAGCGCGGCGGCGGCAGGGTTTGCGCTCGATGCGCTGCGGCCGGGCGGGACGTATTGGTTCGCGATGCCGGCCTGGACGCGCGCCTGGTGCGCGCTGGCGGCGCTCGCGGCGCTGCCGTTGGCGCTGATGGCGACGCGCGCGCCGCGCAACGGCGAACTGATCGGGGCGGCGGCGATGCTGTGGTTCGCGCTGCTTGGGTTCGTCGCATCGTTCCTCCTGCCTGGCATTTCGATCTTGTTCGCGATCCCGGCGCTGGCCTACGCCCTGTTCGCGGCCATCGGCTTCTTCTGGACGCCGGCGCGAACCGTTGGCGCGATCGCCGCGGCGCTGCTGACGCTGCTCGTCTGGGCGCCGGCGCTTTATCTCACCGAGCTTGCGCTCGGATTCGAGTTTCCGTTCGCCTCCGCCGCCTTGATGGCGTTGGCGGCGATGACCTGGCTCGGCCTGCTCGTGCGCGGCCAGGGCGAGACGCGCTGGCGCGGCGCAGCGGCCGTGCTCGGCGCCGGCATGATCGCTGCGGCGATCGGCGCGGCGCTCGCGCCTGCGGCGACATCGGCGCGGCCGGCGCCGCTCAATCTCAATTACTTCGTCGACGTCGACGAAGGGCGAGCGCGCGTGTTGGCCGGCAGCGCGGCGCGGCCTTTGCCGGCGCCGATCGCCGCGGCGGCGGACTTCCAGCCCGAGCGCGTCCTGCCCGGCGACCGCTTGCCGAGCTGGGCCGCGCCGGCAGCGCTTGCGCCGGCGCCCGCGCCGACGCTGACGGACATTGCCGTCGCCGAGGCGGGCGGCGAACGCATCGTCCGCGCCACCCTCGCCATGAACGGCGCTTACCGCGCGAGCTTGCGCATCCCGCGCGCGGCAGCGCCCCGTAGCGCCAGCGTCGCCGGCGTCTCGGCCGGTTTCGGCGAACGCGACGGCGCGGGCGAGTTCGTCAGCCTCGCCTGCCAGGGCCGCGCCTGCGACGGCGCCGCGATCGAGATCGTCCTTTCCGGCGATGGCGATACCGGCGAGTGGTTCATTATCGGCCAGACGCCCGGCGCGCCCGCGCGCCCGGCTGCGCCGATCCGCGCCGCCCGCCCGGCCGAAACCACCCCGATCCAGTTCGGCGACACGGTGGTGACGCTCGCGCGCGTGCGGCCCTTGGAGTGAATTCGCCCCCGGAAAACTGGGCGCCGCTCTTGCAAGAGCGGCCGGCGCTCGCCATTAAGCGAGCCTCCGGAGAGGTGCTAGAGTGGCTGAATAGGCCGGTCTCGAAAACCGGAGTACGTGCAAGCGTACCGAGGGTTCGAATCCCTCCCTCTCCGCCAGCCGCGCCCTAGTGTGTTGGAACAATAGTAAATCCTGATACTGGAGGATTTTTTCCACTTCACGCACTACAAACTGCCACTACAAATGCCCCATGGCAGCCAGCACGATCCGCAAGAACAAAAAGAGGGTTCCTGGCACTCGGGTTCTTCGTGATGGGACCTACGAGGTCATCCTCGTTGTGCCTGAGGATTGTCGGGAGCGGGTGGGGAAGAAGAACATGACGCGCCGGCTCGGGACTACCCGCTATGCCGATGCGGTGCGGCTGGCTCCACCGATCCTTCGTGAGTTCGAGCGGGTGATCGAGGCGGCTCGCCTAGGCGAACATCCTTCCACCGACGCGATTGATCCGAGGAAGGCGGTCCAAGCGGTTGACCAGTGGAAATTGGCGGAACTGGCGCGAGCAGAGCTTCGCGCCTTCAATCAACCGGACGAAGAAATTCCTGACGCGACCACTCGGTTCGCGGAGTATCGCGATTTTCTTGTAAGGCATCACGAACTTCGCGATGGCCTTTCAAAGGCTGGGCGATGGAGGGACATTCCGCAATTTGACACCAAGCTGATTGCCGCACTCAGCAGTCAAGGCGTTCGTATCAGTAGAGAACATCCCGCGATGGAGCGCCTTCGCCCGATTTTCCAAGCGGCGTGGTATGATGTCGTAAAGTATGAAGATAATCTTCGAAACGGCACCATTCGTCCCGGCGAAATCGACTCCACTGCGACTTCAAGTTCGATCGTTGCTCCTACGCATCTGCACGCCGACGAGAGCACAATAACGGTGTGGAGCGCTTTCGTTGCTTGGCGAAGCAAGCGTGAACGGCATGGTCAGGACGCGGGTAAATCTGCACGGGAATTCGAGACACAGATCAATCGGTTCATCGATGTCCACGGTGATCTGCCGCTCGACAAAATTACGCGTCGGCATTGCATCGAGTTTCGAGACCTGATGGCGCAGTATCCGGCTAACGTTCCAAGCGCTTTGCGCCGTGAGCCCATTCGCGCCGTTGTGGCGCGATACACCACGGTGGGCGCAGCACCCTACAAACGGTTGTCGGCCAAGACGCTGAACGAGAAGGTGTTCGCGGCGGTTCGCGCTGTGTTTGCCGATGCCGTCAATGACAGCGAAAACAATCTCGTCAACCCGATGCTGAACATCTCGGTTCAAGAGGCTGAGAGCGTGTCTCCATCAAAGCTACGATACACGGATGAGGAGATCGGAAGTTTGTTCTCATGCGCGATCTTTCGCGGGACGTCGGTGTCGGACAACAGGGCGGGCGCTGAAGCGCAAAAATGGATTCCGCTACTCGCTGCCTATACTGGTGCGCGGCTTGAAGAACTTGGACAGCTTGCAATCACTGATCTGAAAACAGAAGAGGGCGTCAGGTACATTCACTTTCAGGAGCGATACGACGGTGTGGACCCAGGCTTCCTGCGTAGTCTGAAGAATAAGACGTCGCATCGAAAGGTGCCGATCCATTCCGTCCTTCTCGAACTCGGCTTTTTGGACTTCGTAGAAGTTCAGCGTCGCGCCGATCACGTTCACGTGTTTCCGTTGCTCCGGTGGCGTGACGCGAAGAAACGTGACAAGAGCGACAAAGTCACTGCGTATTGGTCGAAATGGTGGTCCGAGTATTCGAGGATGGTCGTTTCTGACAGGCGAAAGTCGTTTCATTCTTTTCGCCATACTTTCAAGAGCAGACTCCGCAATGCCGGTGTGGCAAAGGCTCTGAACGACGCTCTTACCGGTCACGCGTCGTCCGACGAAGGCGACAAATACGGTCGGGACCAAGAAGGTCAGGGCTTCGCTCTGCCGATCTTGGCTGAAGCGATCGAAAAACTTTCGCATCCCAGGATCGATCTAAGAGCACTTCGCGGGGAACTAAATAACGAGTGCTGACTACCGACTCGCTCGCCGCATCCCTCGAATTTCAGTTCCTGGTCGATCGCGCCTTAACCGCACAGCAGAGCGGTCGTCGTGACATGGCGGCTGTATTCGGTCGTGCCGCCCAAGGCATCTTGGAAACCGCCATGCCTGACATCGCACACGACGTGGCGAAGATCGCTTCCAGGAAAGGTGCCGGTGGCGAGGTCGCTCAGGGACTCGTGTCACGGCTCACGCCAGCCGCCGCTGCCGCCGTTGCTACAATCTGGACCTTGCGTGGCGCGAGAAAGCCGGCGGTCGAGGCACTGACGGCGGCGTTCGGAGATCATCCGGAATTCGTGGCGACGACGAAGAGGTTATGTCGAAGGGTCTTCGGGCCCGTGCAGGCGACGCCGTTGGTTATATCGGTAGCAAACCACGCGCCGTTCGAAGCGGCGGCGCCTCATCGTCGTTAGTGCGACCCTTCTTGAACTTTTGTACCCGGCGGTGGCTCAAGAAGAAAGCCAAGTTCTCATCGAGATGAGGATCATCTCTTACTGGTCGTCCACGACGTTGAGTGTGGTCCGCCGAGCGATCAGCGCGCGCGACAGGACGCGTTCGGTGAGCGCATCAGCAAGGACGGCGTGAATCAAAGGCAGTGCGTCGGGCGTGCGTGGAAAGGCCGCTTCGAACCACGCCCAATACTGTGATGTCGGACTTCGCGCTGCTGTATGACTTGGCTCAGCGAAAAACTACTGTGTGCCAAATTACTGTTCGGCCTCGATCGCGCGAGAGAGGGGCGATTGGAGCCCAGTAGTAATTTCGCGCCCTCGGCAATACGTGGCCGAAGTCGGCATACGCCAAGTAATTCGATGCGGAAGACTGAACATCGCGCCGGGCACCACGATGTCCGAGAGCGGTCCGCAGTAGTTCTTGCCGATAGTGCCCGAGTGCGTACGCGGGGATTTAATCGCGGAACAGCGCCCCGATGGCCACCTAGAGCGAACGTCGGTGTGCCGGCGCCAAAGAAGATCGCCCAGTGCGACTCTCATGCCCGCAAATCATGCCACGATTTGAGTCGGATCGCGACTTGAGTCGTCATCCGGAGAGAGCGAGGCGTATTCAATGAGAACCAACATCAACCCCACGTCCAGCGTCGAGGCCGCACGAACATCGCGTCCAATTCCGATCGATAGCATCGAGCCCGGCGAACTCGAGCGCAGCGCTTTTCACGAGGCCGGGCACGCCGTGGCCAATGTCGGACTTCTGGGTCACATTTGTTACGACGTCAGAGCTTTCGCTGAACCGACCTTAACTTACGACGATCGGGCCCGAGCATTGACGGTGATGGGGCTGTGCCAAACGTCCTTTGGAAACCAGCCTGCCGAACTGACGGTTCAGAGCCTGATCGAAAATCCCGACAATGGAGCGATGGCGTTTGCACGAGCGGTCAACCGTGCCTTCATCGCCGCTGCCGGCCCGTTCGCGCAGGCTGAGCTTCTGGGGGATGGCGACCTCTTCGACGACGTCTGCTTCCCCGACGGTGGTGACGGTGATCTGGAGCACGCTCACGACGCGCTATTGCCGTTCTACAAGGATGAAGCCAAACGCTGGGATGTATTGGACCGCGTCTGGTGCAGGACCCGGGACATCATGCGTCGCCCCCAAGTGTGGGCTGCCGTCGAAGCCGTCGCCGCGCAGCTAATTGAACTGGGCGGACGTGAACCGCTCGACGGCGACATCGTGGAACGGATCGTTGAGAGGTATCTCCGACGAAGGCGACTTCGGACGACGGCGATCATCCCAGTGAAGTGGGACGGAAGCGTCAACACGTCGATCCTTGAGGCGCAGAGAATTGCGTCCGAGCAAACAACGATCGGGGATCGCGGTTGTCAGAGCAGTAAGTCACGCTGCGGCGAGTTCTATCGCTGTAAGACCCGGCGTCGTCATATCCACAGAATCACGATATGAAGGCTTTCATATTACCTGCCAGCATTTGCTGGATGGACTTTCGTTTTTGAGATGTTTGAATTGTTTTTCCCGGGTGCGGTCGCACTCGGAAGTGAAAACCTGACCGACGATTGCGTTCGGTTGGGTTCGATTGATGCGTGCAATTGCCCGACGTGTCTTGAAAAGTTAACCACACCCGAGTGGTTGAGGCTGCCGCACTTCCTCTATGAGATCGTGATTGAGCCGATGGACGAGGATGCGATCGCCTCCAGCGGCGAAGCGTTCGATCTGATCCAGCACCTGAGATACACGCTACCGGCTGATCGCCCGGACTTGGTCCGCTTGCTTCAGGGACGCGAGCTTGGCGAGGGCCATACCACTATGATGGTGACCGTGCCTTCGCGCGTCGATGAGTTCGAAACGATTTTGGACGGTGAATTCACGACGGAGTTCACCGCACTCCGATGGCATACGCAGGTGATGGCCACCAGGAGGCAGGGCCGTAGATGACGTCGCCGTCTTCCATTACTGCCGGCGTGAGGTGCACAAGCCCGGCTTCGGCTCGACCATGGGTCCGCATCCTGGGGCAGGCCGAGTTCAATCGCCTGACGCGTTGGCTGGTGTGGCGCTGTGCGTCCGTAACGAGTGCCGAGCGTGTAAATACCGACGTCGATCTCGCACATCGAGAGCCCGCCCTCCTGCCGCAAAATCAAAAGACGGAGCCGACTTTCTAAATAGCGGTACGGAGGGCGGGACACTCGCCATCCGGTGCGAGAAAGACAATGGACTACAACCTATACTCGAATTGCGCCCATTCGTTCGGCGCTGAACTCTATCGTGGCTGCGCCGACGGCTACATGAACATCGCCATCTTCGATCCGGCTGGCACCAAGCGGTTCTTCTCCATTCCCGTCGATCAGACGAAGACACCAGCGCTCACCGACGCTGTTACGCCGTTGTTGAACGCCAACGTGTTCTTCCAGGTAAACCCGATCACCACGGCGATTGGCGGTCATAGCCGGGGATCGCTCAAGGACGTCGCCAGCGTGCCGGCGTTCTTCGCTGACATCGACTTCAAGAACCCTGGTAAGAAGGAAGACCGGCTGCCGGTCAACGATGTCGAGGCGCTGAAGATGTTCGCCTCTGGCGGCTTCTTACCGCCGACCATTATCGTGGAAACGGGCCGGGGGCTGCACGCCTACTGGATTTTAGAAGAGCCCGTCGGCATCGACAGCGCGCAGACGCGCGCGGACATGGTGGATGTCGCCGCCGCATTCGGTTCAGCGTTTCGCACTTTCGCTCTTGAGACGTTCGATTGGAAGTTCGATTCAACATCCGATTTACCGCGTCTTGGGCGCCTGCCGGGCACCTTCAACGTCAAAGGCGAGACGCCGTTGCCGGTTCGTTGGCGCACCGATCCCGACAGCCGACGCTACCCGCTCCAGACGATCGTCGATGAGATCGTGCGCTTCGGCGTGCCGATCGGTAAGCCGCAGAAGCCAGCGCGAACCGCTTCGACGGGTGTGTCGGTCACGACTGGCGACACGGCTGCGGCGTGGGATTTGATCCGCTCGATCGAATGGGCAAAGCAGGACCTGAAGAAGGGCGAACGACCGAAGGAGAACTTCGCCGCCGTGGCTGAAGGCTGCGGCTGGATGCGCGATGTTGTCGAGAACGCCGAGAGCACGGGCTACAATGATTGGTTTCACGCACTCGGTGTGATCGGTCGCTGCCATGGCGGTGAACGATTGGCCCATGCCATCTCGGCGCCTTACCCCAAGTACACGCCGTTTGAGACCGATCAGAAACTTGGCGAAGCTCTGAAAGCGGATGGACCGGTGACGTGCGCGTTCGTTGAGCGGGGCCTCAACGCCCCCGCGTGCAAGACGTGCCCATTCCGTCAGAGCGCAGAGCCGATTACGACGCCGCTGACGCTCGGCGCCGACGGTCGGAAGTCGAACAACGTTCTCGCACTGAAGAGGTACATCTTGTCCGTCACGGAAGGGCGCTTCTTCGACCTTGAGGCGACCGAGCCCGGCATTGTGGCTCGTGGTCTTACCAAGGAGAGCTTCGATGATCGGCACGCGCACGAACGTGGCTTTCTGTCGGCTGACATGATGATCGCTGACGGCTTGTTGCGGAAAGCGGATGCACGTCGGTTCGATCCGTCCCGGCCATCTGGGTTCTCCAACCTCGGCGCCAGCCCGATCCTCAACACTTACCGGGCGCCGACCGTGGTTCCTAAGGCGGGAGACGCATCGGCCTTTCTTGAACTTCTTCAGCGTGTGTTTGGCGAGGAAGGTTGGCGCCATGCGCTCGCTTACCTTGCTCATCTTTACCAACGGCCCGGCATTAAGATCGCGCACGCCTTGATGGTCTTGAGCGACCAGGGCTTGGGCAAGGGATCGTTGTTCGAACTGCTTTCGCACGTGTTTGGCAAGGGCAACTGCCACATGGTGGAGGGCGATCACGCCGATCACCGCTTTCGGATGCAGCTTGGCGACCGGGTCCTGCTCGGCATGAACGAAGTCCAGAGCGAGGACCGTGTTGGCTTTTACAATTCCATCAAAATGGTGTTGGCTGATGAGGACTTCCTGGCCGAAGAGAAGGGCATGCCATTCCGTAACATGGACACGCCACGCGGCGTGGTGATCTTCTCGAACAAAGCCGTGCCGATGAAGATCGAAGACAGCGACCGACGTCTGTTCGTTGTGCGCCGGTTGAGCGTGCCTACCATGCCCGACAACTACTTCCGCCGGTTCTGGGAGCCATCGGAGGACTTCGTCGCTGCCGTCGCCCATCTGCTCAGCACGACTGATCTGTCTGGCTTCTTTGCCAAGAGCGGCCCGCCGATGACGGCGGCGAAGACCGAATTGATCGAGTCATCTCGATCGCGGTTGGAGACCGCCGTGCGCGACGCTGTTGAAGCGCGTGACGGGCCGTTTCGGTTGGAAATCGCGGGTCATCGCTGGCTGTGGGCGTGGGCCACGGCCATCGCGCCCGGCGTAACGCAGTCAAGCTTGCTCGAAGCGTTGCGGAAGGCGGGTGTTGAACCGCTGCCGGATCGTGGTCAGCAGCGCACGAACCTTCATGTCTACGGCGAGAAGCAGCGGTTCTGGATCGTCCGCAACCATGAAAGCTGGCGGTCGAAGACCTCGGTCCAGGTGCGTGATCACTATCAATCGCTGTGTTTAGCGAACCACGAACCCCAATACATCGGCACCGCTCCACACCAAGGGAGCAGCCGGTGATGGGGCTTGTCTCACTGTCTCAGTGTCTCACGCGATTCCATACTCGTCAGGAAATTCCGGATTCAGATATTATAGACTCCGGAGAGCAGTATGGTTGGGCTGAGACGCTGAGACAGTGAGACACATTCGCCGCCTCGTGCTGCCGGCGACCAGGGCGCCGTCCAGACTGCGGATGGCCACACAGCGTCTGGCCACACAGCGTCACCGGCAATATTTCCTCAGAGGCCACAATTCAAAGTTTCTTTGCCATCTTACCAAGTTGCCAGAATCCTGACGGAGCCGCATAGCGTGCGGTAGGTCAAACTTTGCGCCGATGGGAGCGGAAGATGGAAGCCAATGAGTTCTTCGAGGAAGTCAACCGCACAATGAACACGGACCTCAAGCCGCAGGACTTCGAATATCGCTGCGTGGACGACCCCACGCCTGCACCAGCCGGCGCTACGGTCGCGGAAATCGGCCCATGGTATCAAACCGTCACGATCACCCATTTGCCGACTGGTAAGACTCGAACCTATCGGGCGGGACACGATTCAACGTTTCCAATGCCGTTCATTGATGACTGGAAGGCCGGCGTGTTCAACTAGTCTCTTCTGTCTTAATCAACCGTGCCCGAGATCGTGCGTTGTTGGTGACGTTGACGGTGTGGCCATTCTTGCGGATCGCGTAGCTGGCGGCGCCTACCGCAGTTGGCGTCGCTTTCGACCACGAAGTGTTCTCGGTGCCTGTTGCTGCTACACTCGTCGATCCCCCTGCGCCTCCTGCTTCACCGGCACCGCCCGCCCCGGCGCTGTGGGTTTGAGGAATGGTCTGAGACAGGATCAACCCGGTTCGAGGCGGTGAAAAAGATGCTCAAGGGATAGGAAATGGCTGATCTCGCCAAGCAGTTCGACGCTGCGATGCTGGAAGTCTATGTACGAGCTAAAGAGGAAGCGAAATACACCGCTTCCGAGTTCCACAATATGCTGACGCGCCAAGGCGGCGTGGCGACTGCTAAGCAACTAATCAACGCAGCCAAGCCGTCGGATGGGTACACTCGCTTGTATGAGCGCGGCTTCCTAAAACTCACTGTTGAAGCGGTGGTGGTTGAGAATCCGAAGTGGCATCCACTCTTCGCGGATCATGAAATCGAGAGGGCGCGTGCTCGACTTCTCGCCTATAACTACAAACCGAACGTCCGTGCTTCATGAGGGGCCTCCCAGGGTCTTCGCTCGGCGTCTTGAGTTTTTGAAACGCTGCGGATAGTGAAGGGGCATGACGAAGGAGGAACCCCGCATGCGAAGATGACCCAACAAGGCCTTCGTATGCAGCAACCCTTTCCTCGCATCTCCGGCGCTCTGAAAGCCCTGGCGCCCGATCTGGCGGACGACATCGCCGCCCACTTTCCATTTCCGCATCAGCCATTCTTTGAGCTTGCGCCGGCGCGCATGCATTTGCTCGGCATGCTGATCACCGGCTCTGACCCGGATGTGATTGAATTCGATAGGCTGCGGTCGCTCAAGTGGCACGACGCAGCGACTTTGGTTGCAGACCCTTACCCGAACGGCCTCGAACGCATCCTATCGTCGATGCCCCTGCCGCTGTGGGCCTTCGAGGATTATCGCAAGCTCTGGTCGCTTGTGGTGTGCCAAAAGGCCATGACGGTCATGCGGCATGCCCGTGAAGTGACGCCTGCCCTGGTAGCGGTGTTGCACGAGCTTCCGCCGATGCTCCGGGCCGCAAAGGTGTGTCGTCATGTACGTCGGCCCATTGAGGCGAGCGTACTGGCCCGTGTGTGCGACACAACCGACAAGGCCGCACTGCTGCTCGTTTCCATCACCGCTTCGGGCTCGCGTTACGATTTTTTTGAGATGCTTCTGAAAGTGGTGAGGAAGTCGGACGTTTTTCCTGCGCCACCGGTAATCGACCATCCCGATGTCAGGCCGGTTGCGGACCTCGACGATCTCCGGCGGATCGCGCTTGAATTTCAGAACTGCATGCGGGCCTACGCTGATCAGGTCGCCAGCGGCTCGCTCGCTTTCTATGTCGTGAACGGGGAGGAGCGCGCTGTTGTGTCAGTGAAGCCACTGATCGGGGGCCGTTTGGTGATCGACGAAATGAAGGGTGTGGGAAATACACGACTAAGCGGCGTGACGGAGCGGCGCATTCGTAGCATCTTCGAGCGGCACGGCATGGTGAAGAATGCCGATGAACGCCGGCGCGAATTGATGGAGCAGTGCTTGTCGAGTCTAACGTCAGCGTCGATGAAGGCTGACGATGAGATTCACTTGGCGTGCTGGTCGTTTCTGAACGAGTTGGGTGCGATGGATCACACGAAGTCGGCCAAGCCGATCGCATAGGGATCAACAGGGGGAGGACTCGGGCGTCAGCCCGTGCCAGCTATTGACATCGACTTCGCTGTCCTGACGAAATTGCGATGCGGCGGAGTGGACTATGGAAAACTGGGTATTCGGGTTGGCGGCGGTGTCGGCGGTAGCGTCAGCGATCGCGGCGCTCACCAGCTTGGCTCAAGCCCGAGGAACGGCGCAGGGCAACGAGGTCAATGCCTATCTTCGTCTGATGGAGGACTATGGCGATCCCGCGATGCGTGAAGCGCTGTTGGAGCTTGGAAGATTTTGGCGAGAGCGAAGAGATAGCTTTCCTGACTCGGGCGCCGCTTGGATTGCTCTCAATGAGACGGACCCAGACGCGGCAAAAGCAATTCGGGGACACTCCAGGCTGGTGTCGAATTACTTCGGCAGTTCGGCTAGGCTGTACGAAGCCGGACTCATCTCGCGAAAGCTCTTTCGGCTGCTGATATCGAGGCCTGGGTTGAATGTGTATTACGAGATCGTGGTCCCGATAAACGTCGTCAGAAACCCCGCCGAACACTCCGCCCACTATGTCCGCCTGATGAAGCGCGTGGTCAAACAATACGCTGACGGTCTGTACTGAGCGCTCCCAGATGGCACTCAAAAACCTCACCCGAGAAAGCGTTCTTCAAGCCATTGTCGAGTTCGATCAACTTGGTCGTGAGGCCTTTCTCGACCGATACGGCTTCGGCCAATCGCGCAGCTATTTTCTCGTCCACAATGGCCGCTACTACGATTCAAAGGCCATTGCGGGCGTGGCACATGGTTTCACGTCGCCAGATGCGAGCCCACTTCGGAGTGGCGAATTCACCGGGGGTGAAAGAACGGTCCAACCCGTGTTGGTGGCGCTGGGATTCCAAGTCGTCATGAACAATGACGAACGCCAAGCACCGCGATGGCTCGACAGACTCCGGCTCAATGGGCTTTACACCCGTGATCAGGTCGCAGACATCATCGGTTATCCGCAAGAGAAACGTGGCGGCGGCGATTTCGACACCGGCTACACCAAGCACGATGACGCCTACTTCATTTTCGCGAACGTCGGAAACGCAGGCCGAACTGGGCACGACTACGCCAACCGTTGGGATGGCCGGGACCTGATCTGGTTTGGAAAGTCCAATACCCGGATCGACCAGCCACGCATCCAAGAGATGATTGGCGGCGATTTCGATGTTTACGTCTTTTGGCGCGGCAAGGACCGTTCTCCCTTCACGTTCGCCGGGGTGGGAAGAGCGGTTGAAGCTGATGCTTCAACGCCGGTTCGAGTCATCTGGAGCTTTGGCCGGGCAGCGGAAGGCCGAGGGCCAGATGAGTTTCAACCACGCCAGCCAAACTTCAGGCGAGGCCCGAAGCCAAAAGGTGGGCGTCGTGAATTCACGATCACGGATGGGCCATGCAGTATTTACTTGATGGTCCTTCATGGCGTGCCGGAGACCATGCTCGCTAATCGCTCGTCGGGCACCTGTGCGATCAAAGTAGGCATGTCGAACGATATCGAGCGACGGGAAGCCGAGTTGAACTTCGGGTTTCCGCCGTCGTTATCACTTGAGTGGCGGGTGATGGCTTGCAGGGAGTATGGTTCGTTCGATGACGCGTTCGCCGCTGAGACACGGCTGCTTGAGCATCTGCGTGAACGAGAGCTAGGTGTTGGTGGCGAGTTTGCTGTTGTCGGGCCGGAAGATTTGGAAGAGGTCAGGTGCCTTTTGAAGACTCCTGAGTGACTTCCAGCAGAATCGATGTCATCCATCGGTCTCCGATCCAAACAATCGACCCGCGTGTCAGGCGCTCTCCTGGCGCTCGCTTCTTCATGCGCCCACGACCTGTCCTGCCACAGCGCGTGAGCCCATGAGCATTCCGGAATACCTGGCGAGGTCTCGCGTTATCAAACGGCGGTGGTTCGAAACAACGCAACTTGTGAAGCGAAAACGAAGAGTCGGAGGCTCTTATGCCCCTCAGGAAAGTGCCTACCCGGTTGCTGAGCCATCCCCTCAGGCTATGGTGGGCGGTGGGGAGGCCACAATGCCGAAATTAATAAAGCAAATGACTTTGGTCGCGCTGTTCTCGACGTTCATAACGGGCACAGCCGCAGCCCTAGTGTTCGGACCCAGCAATTTGTCGATGATGGGCTATCCCGATCACCGCTGCTATGCACCGTCTCGCCCGTACAGCGACGACCGGTATGCATGGGAGAGCTTTCGTGCAGATGCAAACAACTACATCGACTGCATCAACGAATACGTCGAGGCTGGTAACAATGACATTCGTCGGATTCAGGATTCTCAGCGGGACGCTCTTACCGAGGCGGACTCTTTCGTGAGCCGGATTCCACGCTAGTAGACGTGCATCTCAGAGCACTACTTCCCTGAAGCCCCCCTTGCATATATTGCCACTAACTATTCGCGCGGGGTGAGCGTGTAGTACGCGAGCCGATTACCCACTAACTCCGCATGCTCATCTGAAATGTAGGGCTCAAGGCGTCCGCCGGGTCCTACTGTGAACTGAATGTCGGCTGGGATGCTCGGACAGCACATGCCGTCTTCATCGTCGTAGAATTTGGCTCCGACGCTCAGCATTCGTCCAGATAGTCGAACTTCGTCGCCGATGACTTGGTAGTCGCCCTTGCCGCCAACGCCTACAACATCTGAGGCGAACCATACGGGTTCTACGTAGCGGTAGACGATCAAAAAGCGCGAATAGCTATTGCCGCCACCGAACCCTTCAATCGTGAAGAACACAAGGCGCTCAACCTGACCGTCACCATCCAGGTCGATTTGATGCCAGTGGTCAAATTGCGACGGATAGTCGGCCCACTGATCATTCCCTCTAATACGGGCAACCTCGGCGAAGTGCACTGCTTGTAGATCGGGTGGCGTTCGCGAACCTGAATATGAGATCAGTTGCTCGCCCGTTTGGACGACTCTGGAAATGTCGGCACGCCCTCGTTCAGTCGGGGGCGGCGAGGCGGAAGCAGAAGGCGCAATAGGTGCCGTCAAAACGCGAACGGTTGAGTCGTCCTCAGTGACGTTGATATGCGGCTCCTGTGGGCTCGTAGCCTGCAACCCGCATCCGCACGCGAGCCAATAGAGAACCAGGGCGGTGAGAGCCCCCGACGAACGTGCCTTGTTTTGTATCCCCGACATCGCCACGACACCTAGACTATTTAAGGCGATTGGGACTGACAATCGTGATCCTCTATTTGTGCTCGAAGAACGGTTTGTCCGGGTCATTATCGTAAGCCGGCGCCACGCGACCGCCCTTTGACTTGGTCAATCCGATATCCCATGGAGCCGCCGGATCATCCCGTTTAACGCGCTCGTCAATGACCATGAAGCGCTCGCGGCGATCACAATACTGTTTCATTTTCTTGATCGCCTCGCTGAACGAGAGTTCTGGGACGATTGCAAGCCAGGGGTAGGGGCCGAAGCGGCGCCTAAACTCTGGAAGGTCGTCGGCAGGTATGACGTCCATCCAGGTCCAGATTTTCCAGTAGTGCTTATAGAAGCGGGGATTGTCGTGGATGCCGTAGGCGGCGATCCAATGCGGACCTCTAAGGCGTAGGAAGTGCCGCTTGGTCGGTATCTGTCCGCCGCCAATGTTGATGGGCAATCGAGCGGCGTTTCGCCAATCGAAACTCATCTGAGCCATCCGTCGCGCAGCCATAGAAACAGCCAAGAACCCACAATCAGTGCGATAGTTGAAGGTGGCCCTCTCTCTCAGAAGACACTCAACCCACTGCTGGAAGAATTGCGCGAAGAAATACTGCCTCAGCTACCGGAGGGATCATTCGCTCGCTCGGAGAAGCACGGCATCGTGTTCGGGCGCGAACGACCCTGGACGTCGTTTGCGAATGAAGATGAGAAGAAGGCTTGGATCGCCGAGACGTTGAATGCGTTCGTCAACGTCTTCCGCCCGATGCTGAGAGAGTTGAAAGACCGCGCAGTGTGATCCTGCGCGTATGGCGCCTGTGATGCCATAGCCGATTGGGGCTTTTCGCGCGGTCGTTGTTTCCACTCCCGAGTCGTCGCTGTTTGCGAGAACAACGCTGACCGCAAGGAAGGAATCTCGTCCTTCATTCGCGGGAGCATCAGCGCGTCAAACGGTGGAGTGGAAAGTGGGATGCAACGCATGGAATCACGCCCCCGATTGCGACTGTGGATGGGGCGGTGATACGGGGGCTAGTCCTTATCGACACTCGCGCGCGATTGATGGCCTAGATTGGCGAACCGATCGCAAACCTAGATATGCGACATTCATGAATCCCAATGCTCTCTGCCCTGTGTGCGGTGCTTGCGTCTATTTCTATCGAGCCCCGTCTGGGGGGCGGGTCTTTTTCGATGAATTGGGTCCGCCTTGGCCAAAACATTGGTGCACCGATCACCAACGGTCGAGTGTACCGCAGCACCGATGGCACGATGAGCCGGTGCTGGCGCCAACAGCGCCCGAGAAGGCCAAACCACTACCTATGTCGCCGTACGATTGGCGACCGCTACTCGCTGAGGAAATTGCAGGCGTTGGCAAGTTCGACCGTGTTCGTGTTCCGAAGTGGGAGCACTTGCCGAGCAAATACTTGTATGTCGCTAGCGACTGGGTTCGAGACGCACCGGCGTTCTGGCGATGGTCCCCCTCCGATCCGACCATGGTCGAGGTCTCTTGTGTAAGGGTTGATCAGAACGGGGCGCTGAGAACTGAGACCTTCGCTGTTCCAAACTGGTTGAACGACGATGAAGCGCTTAGAATTTGGCTGACTAAACCGTCCACCCCACCAACAGCCGAACAAGTCAACTCGATAGGGTGGTGCCTCAGCTTCTCTGCGCGCACGCATGCGGATGGTTGGTGGCTGCGGTCAAGGACGGTGGATACCGATGTGGCGCGCAGTTGTTTCGAACAAGCCGCAAAGCAGGGTCATATTCCCGCGATCAACAACCTCGGTGTGATGTACAGGGATGGGATCGGGGTGGCGGTCGATCCAGTTCGTGCCTTCGAATGTTTCCAGGTCGCCGCACAGGCGCTTGATATCGTCCCCGTGCGTCATCTCGCGAGGTGCTATCGAGAAGGCATTGGCTGCGATCCCGATCCCAGTTACGGCACCTTCTTAGAGGAACTGATATCGGTCCTCGAAAGCGAGTGGGATTCAATGGGAGCAGAGAACGTTATGTCATTGAACATCGACAACCCCATCGACGATCGCCTCAAGACCACTTGGCAAATGTTGCAGCACGCCTATTCAAAGCCTGTGGCAGAGCGGGTTGCGTTTGTTCGGGTGACGCTTATGCCAATGATCCCCCACTTCAAGTGCGGGTTGACCAGGGCGGCGCTTACTAAGTCGGCAAGACGAATTCTTGACGAGGGTCATCCCAAAATGGCGTGATCCCACGTAGGTAGCGCTGCCCACGGAGGCAGGTTGATGGAAAGCGATCGCTTCTGGGCCGTCAAGTACAGGCTCCTTGAGTACGTCAAGAGCCCGTCGCTGAAGCACATCCGCGACCCGCAAAGCGTGAACAAGTTGGCGAAGGAGATTTTGACTTCGCTCGATCAAGCAAGTTCGGTCTGGCGCAAGTGGGATGGCGTGCGCGACGACGTTGCAAAGGCGGCAGCGTACTGCTGGATTCCTGTTGAAGGCCTCCGTGCGTTCCTCAATCAGCTTCCAGGTCCCGAGTTGACGATAACCGACGTGAACCAGCGCCTCCGTGCGATCTGGGAGGAAACCACGTCTAACGGCTATCCGAACGAGGACGTGAAGGACGCGTGCTTGGCGTTGTACGAGATGGAGCAGGCGGCTGGGACCGAGATGATGGCGATCATCGGCGCGCTTCAAGAGTTCATCGAAGCCGAAGAAGAGCGCCTGAGGGTCGAGGGAGAGGCGCGGTACAAGCGTCTTCGAGAAGAAGAGCAGGCCCGCTTGGAGCAAATGTTTCTCGCCGGCGCGGACAGCCCGTGGATCAAGGTTGGCCAGTCGAAGGACTTGTTCTGCCGGAAGAACGGTCGGGCATTTCGCATCGCCCAAGGCAAGGACAAGCGGTGGAGCTTGTTTCGCATCGCGAACGTCGATGACGCCGGCAAGCTGCTGGGCGTCTACGGGACGCGAGGGGATGCCAATAAGGCGCTGAAGACGATCGCCTACGAGGTCGAACCGAGGTGGTAGCTCGCTGCCAAAGGAGCGGTCTCGCGAGCGCCGCTATCTTGATCTGCAACCGCAACGACCGTTAAGACCTTCTCTGCACCTTGTCGTAGAGCTTCGATGGGTGCGGTGCGATTCGGCGGGGCGGCGGTGAAGCTCAAGGCAGTTGATCTGTTTTCTGGATGCGGAGGGCTGACGCTCGGACTCAAGCAGGCAGGCTTCGAGGTTCGGGCGGCGCTCGACGTCGATCCACTCGCCGTGGAGACTTACAAGAAGAACCATCCGACTACTGCCGTCATTAGCGATGACATTCGGTCAGTCACGGGTCGGAAGCTCCTTCGCAGCGCTCGCCTGAGAAAGGGTGAGCTTGATCTCGTCGCCGGTTGTCCGCCGTGCCAGGGGTTTTCGTCGCTGCGAACACTGAACGGCGGTGTGAAGATCAATGAGCCGATGAACGACCTCGTATTCGAGTTCGTGCGGATTGTTGAAGAAGCGCTTCCTCGTGCTGTCATGTTGGAAAATGTGCCTGGGTTGTTCGACGACGCACGCCTGAAGCAGGTGACCACTCGATTGGAGGCGCTGGGCTTTCGGTGCAAGGCGGATGTGTTCGACGCCGTAGAATTCGGCGTGCCGCAGCGCCGGCGTCGGATGATTCTGATCGGCACGCGAGATTTCGAACCTCAATTTGGCCGGCGGGCTCGGTCGAGACGGACTGTGAAGACGGCGATCTACGGACTGCCGAAGCCGGGTAGTGGCACCGATCCGCTACATGACTACGAAGTGAACAGGGCGCCGCATGTAGATGCGTTGATCAAGAAGATACCTTTGAATGGCGGCAGCCGCAGTGATTTGCCGAAATCCGAACAGCTTCAGTGCCACTTGGATTGCGACGGCTTCTACGATGTGTATGGACGCATGTCGTGGTCCCTTCCGGCACCAACCGTGACGGGAGGCTGCATCAATCCCTCGAAGGGCCGCTTCCTGCATCCCAAGCAGCACCGCGCCATCACGCTTCGCGAGGCGGCATTGCTGCAAGGCTTTCCCAAGAAGTACTACTTCAGCATGGAACGCGGTCGTTACCCGGCGGCGCAAATGATCGGCAATGCCTTCCCTCCGGGGCTTGCGCGAAGTCATGCGGCTGCGTTGCGACAAGTACTGACGCGATCATGCAAGCGTCGCGGACGGAGCTAGCCGTGCCCGTATCTCCGGATGAAGCCCGACAAATTCTGACGGCCAATCTAAACGACGAACAATCCGCTGCCGTGAGTTCGCCGGCGGAACGTCTACTCGTCATCGCCGGCGCCGGCTCGGGCAAGACCGAAGTCATGGCTCGCCGCGTCGCGTGGTGGATCGCGGTCGAAGATTATCCCAGGTCTGAGATAGTCGCCTTTACGTTTACTGAGGCTGCCGCTGAAGAGCTAAAATTTCGCATTCGCAAATGGCTGCAACTCACCGCCTCGGAAGGCGAAGAAGTCTCGATTGGTGGGATGTACATCGGCACAATTCACGGCTTCTGCTTGCAGGCGCTGCGCGAGTTGGCGCCAAATGATTACTACATGTCTGATGTGCTCGACGACGCGGGGCGGATGTCGCTCATCGCGCAGGGTTCATTCAGTGTCCTCGCGATGTCCGCGTTTGAGAAGCAGGCGAAGGATGCTGGCGTCGCCGGCGGTAAGTACGCCGCGATCGACCTCTTCATGACGGGCTACGATCTCTTGAACGAGTACGGTGTGCTCGACGTAACCCTTCCCACTGAGGCACCCCCCGCAGACCTTCACAACGAACGGGATTGGTGTGCTGCTGCGACTCTCAACACACCGGTCGGCAATTCAGCGTTGAACCAAGCGTTCGCAGAGACCACGGCTCGGTACTACGCTTACCTCCGGGCGCGACGCTTCTTCGATTTCCCCACTGTTCAATCCGAGTTGCAGCGTCGGCTGCTGAGTGATGCCGAGTTCGCGGAGCGATTTCGCGCGCGATGGAAGGCCCTGGTCGTTGATGAGGTGCAAGACATCAACCCGGTTCAAGATAACATCATTCGATCGATCGTTGGCGATGCTGGCCGGCTGACCGCCGTCGGAGACCATCGTCAGGCCATCTACGCGTTTCGTGGCGGTCGTGTTGATCTCATGGGGCGACTTTTTCAGGAGTTAGCAGCGTCCGAGAATGGTGAGGTTCTGGAGCTTCCAGCGAACTATCGATCAACGGAAAGGATCATCAAGCTGGCCAACGGGTGGTCGAAGACAATTCAAGATACTGCCGGTATGTCGAACCCGGATATGTCGCATGGCAACACCGCTCGCGTCGATCACAACTCGGCTCACGTTGCACTTGCTCGGCTCGCCACGCGAGGCGATGAGGCCGACTGGATTGCGAAGTCGATTTCGCAGCTTGTGCGCCCTGACTTAGGTGACGGCGCAAAACACGACCACAAGGGCTCAGTTCGGGGTCTGAAGTACTCCGACGTGGCGATCCTCGTCCGTTCGGCGACCGACGTGCGTACCTATCAGGATGCACTGCGCGCAAGAAACATCCCTGCGGTGGTTCGAGCGGGGCCGGACTTGTTCTCGCAGCCGGAAGTGCTCTTGGTGCTTGCGGCATTTGCGCGAGCGGCAAGCATCACCTCTTTCTTTGGTGGCGCTACAAACCCGAAGGCGTTAGCCAATCGCGCTCAGAGCGTCCTCAACTCCAGTTCTTCAACTGAGGATGTGATCGCCAAGGCTGCCGACGTTTTGCGGGGTAATGGAATTAACGTTCCCCCGGGTGTCGAGGATCGACTCGTTCGACTAAGCCGCGCCATCGCTGAACGCTGCGAAAACGGTCAGGTGACAACGTCTCTGACTGGTCTTGCTTGTAGAGAGGCGGTGCGATGGCTCTCGGCGACGAGCACGCTGCGGCGCGTTTTTCCGCAGACAATTTTCCACTGGCTCTTGTACGAAGCGGGGATGCCTTCATGGGGAGATGGCACTGCCGCGAAGGCGGCGTTGTTCCACGTCGGTCAGATCAGCAAACTGGTGAAGAGCATAGAAACATCAGGTTGGACCCCGCCCAACCAGTTGAAGTGGCAAGCGATCGCTTTGCTTCAGTGGGGCGCCGGTGCTGCAAAGGCTGAGGAAGCGCCGCTGCTGGCCGACTTAGACGCGGTTTCCATCACGACGATCCATGCATCGAAGGGCCTCGAATTCCCGGTCGTGTTCGTGGCGGACGTGAATGCACTGCGCTTCCCGAGCAATCAGGCGAAGCGTGTGGACCAAGTGCCCTACGACTTAGCTGCGCTTCCGGAGGTCGATCCGGCTCGCCAAGCCGACAACCCGAACTACGACGGTGAGCGCCGCTTGATGTATGTGGGTCTGACGCGGGCGGAGCGTTTCCTATTCATCACTTGCTCCGGACAGAAGACGTCGCCTTTCGTGATGCAGTTGGCACCTATGGTAGCCGGTGTCGGCGGCGTCGTTGCTTCGGCAAACGTTCCGCCGGATATTGGCCCGACCATTGAGTACGCGCCGAGCGCCTTCAACCGAGATCAGCGGTTCGCTACCTCATTCTCGGACATCAGGTACTTCATGGAGTGCCCACACGATTTCTACCTTCGTGTAGTTCTCGGGTTTACGCCGACGATCGGGCAGGAGTTCGGTTACGGTCGGGGCGTCCACAACTTACTGCGCGCGGTGCATGCTGATCCGGCGGCGTGGGCAGCGCGGGCCAGCGATCCGAATGCACTCAAGGATGAAATAGCCAAGCTCCAGGAGGCCGGCCTTTTCTATATGCGCTACACGACAGGGGAGCCGCTGAAGAATCTTCTGAAGAAGGCTTCGGAAGGGGTGGTGACTTACGTGAATCGCTATGAGGGAGAGCTTTCTCGGCTTGAATATGAACCCGAGAAACCCTTCGAGACCCTGATACCCGAAGAGAACCTACTTATCACGGGGGCGATTGACGTCGTTCGCCTCGACGATCCGCCTCGCGTTACGATCATCGATTTCAAATCCGGTGACTCGACATCAGAAAATGCGTCCGGCCTCACGGCTGAACTTATGGGGTTTCAGATCGGCGTGTACGGCTTAGCGGCCAAGTCCGAATTGGAGTACGATCCACAGCACGGTCTCGTGCGGTATATCGGAGAGCGTGATACCGCAAAGGCGGAGATGGCCGTTACGCTATCCGATGAGAAGCTAACCGAAGTGAGGGCAGAGATAGTGACGGTGGCAAAGGATATTCGCGATCGGAGATTCGACGCTGGCCCGTCTGCGCGTCGGCCCGATCGGTGCGTGAATTGCGACATGCTCAAGCTCTGTCCGCGCAGAGAGGCACGTGCTACGCGCGTAGCTGATGGGCTACCTTATTGACGCTCGCCGCTCGGCGAACATGGCCGCTGTCCGCTCGAAGGACACGACGCCGGAACTAGTCGTCCGTCGTGCCGCCCACAGGATGGGTTTGCGGTTTAGGCTTCATCGGCGCGATCTGCCGGGTAGCCCTGATCTCGTGTTGGCGAAGCACGGCCTCGTCGTTTTTGTTCACGGCTGTTTCTGGCATCGACATCCCCGATGCAAGCGAGCTTCAATTCCAAAGACTCGCAGTGTATTTTGGCGCACCAAGCTAGAGGGCAACGCCAAGCGGGACCAAAGAGTGCGAAAGGCCCTTCGAATGCTCGGGTGGCGGGTTCTGGTGATCTGGGAATGCCAGTTGAAGCACGGCGAGCAGCGGATCGAAGCGATGCTGAAGAAGGCCATCGGGAAGCTGCCGCGCGCTTAGCTGCTTGTTCGCGCTTCAGGTGGAGCGTGAACGACAAGACGGGCGGGAATAGGGGTAGGGCTTGTCAAGGCTTACTGATCTCATTGCGCAAGCGAAGGCGAAAGACGCGGCGCTCGGCCAAGAGCTTGAGCGCGAGTTCAAGGTTCTTTCGTCACGCCGCTCATTCGGGTTGAATTTCGAGCGCCATCGCCCCGAGAGTGTAGAGTTGCCCGGCAGACTCGTACGTAAAGGCGACAAGGTTCGCATCCTCCCTCCTAGAAGATCGAATGCGAAGGGCGATCAGAGGCTTTGGCGAGTCCTGCGTCTCGAAAGACAAGATGGAAAGCGAACGGCATTTCTGGTGCCGCCTAATGAACCCGACGCAGAACGCAAGAAGGTTCCGGTCGAAGATGTTGTCGTTGTGGCGGAGTTTAAGGACTACATCTATCCCGGCCTAGTGAGCACGGGAAAACAGGAACGCGGCAGCGACAAGCCTTTCCATACGGTGATAAATGGCGAGAACTTTCACGCATTAGAAGCGCTGACATTCACGCATCGAGGAAAGATCGACGCGATCTACATCGATCCTCCGTACAACTCAGGTGCCAAAGATTGGAAGTACAACAACGACTATGTGGAGAAAGACGACCTTTATAGGCATTCGAAGTGGCTTGCGATGATGGAGCGGCGGTTGGTGATCGCCAAAGACCTCCTCAATCCAGCCTCTTCAGTTTTGATCGCCACGATTGACGAGAAAGAGTATCTCCGCCTCGGGCTGCTTCTGGAGCAGATATTTCCAGAGGCACGCATTCAAATGCTCTCTTCTGTAATCAATCCCAAAGGTGTTCCTCGGGACGGATTCTCTCGCGTCGATGAGTACATATTCGTCTGTCAGTTTGGGACCATGGAGGTCCAGGGACAAATCAAAGAAGGCAGTGCTGGCAAGGAAGTTAGGTGGAGAGGTCTGACGCGCACGGGCGCGAACGGGATTCGGAGCAAATCACCCGGCGCCTTTTACCCGATCCTCTTCGATCAGTCGGGACGCATTGTGCAGGTTGGCGAAGCGTTGCCGGCGGACAAAGGCCCCAGAGACTACGTGGCGCCGGAAGGCCTGCACGCCGTGTGGCCAACGCCTCGCCCAAATGGTGAAGATGGGCGATGGTCGGTTGTGCCCGAAACCTTGAAGTCACTGTTGGCGATGGGAGCGGTTCGGGTCGGCAAAGTAGATGCGGCCAAGAACCAGTTTCCGATCTTCTACCTCACGTCGGAACAATTAAAGGCAATCGAAGACGGCACTCTCGTTGTTAAGGGGCGGACACCTTCGGGGTCCCTTCGAGTATATTTTAGCGAAGATGGAGGGCGGCGGTCCGCCCCTCGAACAGTTTGGGACAACGTAAGCCACAGCGCCAGCGAGCACGGCTCTATGCTGCTTAGGCAGATTATTCCCGGCAGGAATTTTCCATTCCCAAAATCTTTGTACGCGGTTGAGGACGTGCTGCGCCTTTTTGTGGAGGACAACCCCACGGCAGTGGTTTTGGACTTCTTCAGTGGGTCAGGCACGACTGCACATGCCGTCATGCGCCTAAACAGGCAGGACGAAGGACGACGCCAGTGCATCTCCATCACAAACAATGAAGTCGGTCCCGACGAACAGGTGGCGTTGTGCAAGCAGGGTCTTCGCCCGGGCGAAAGTGACTGGGAAAAGTGGGGTATCTGCGACTACGTTACAAAACCGCGCATTGAAGCGGCCATCACCGGCAGAACGCCGGACGGTAAGGACATCGAAGGCGACTATAAGTTTAACGACGAATTCCCGATGTCGGAGGGGTTCGAAGAGAACGCAGAATTTTTCACGCTCACATACGAAACACCGGTCGCTATCGGTCACAACCGCGCGTTCGAGCGCATAGCGCCACTTCTGTGGATGCGTGCTGGGTGTGAAGGACGCCGGATTCAAAAGATACCAGCCCAAGGATGGGATGTTGTAGAAACGTACGGCCTCTTAATCGATCTCGATCAGACCACGCCGTTTTGTAAGGCCGTGAAGAAGAATGCGGCGATTCGCATCGCCTACATCGTGACAGATGACGAACGCCGCTTTCAGTCCGTTACGCGTCGATTGCCGGAGCGTGTTGAGGCGGTGAGACTCTATGAGTCATATCTCAACAACTTCCGTTTCTCGATGGGGCGTTGAGTCATGAAGTTTACGCTCAAGGACTACCAGGAAGAGGCGGTAAGAGACGTTCTCGACAGATTAAAGAAGGCGCGCAGGCGCTGGCATGAGGACGGCGACAGACACGCCTTCTCGCTCACAGCGGCGACGGGGGCCGGTAAAACGGTGATGGCTGCCGCAGTGTTCGAAGCACTGTTTTACGGGAACGACGACTACAATTTTGAATCTGACCCAGGCGCGGTCGTTATCTGGTTCAGCGACGATCCTTCACTCAACGTTCAATCCATGTGGCGGCTGCATGAGGCGTCCGACAAGCTGACGATTTCGGACCTTGTCACGATTGAAAACACCTTCAACCGAGACAGTCTTGAGGCCGGTAAAATCTACTTTCTCAACACGCAGAAGCTCGGGAAGAACAGCCTTCTGGTGCGCGGCCACGATCCCGGCGGCGGGACAACTGAAGACGATGCTCAGCTTAAAATCATGCCGGACCTTCGGTCGTTCACGATCTGGGACATTATCCAGAACACGATCGAAGACCCCAGTCTGACGCTGTACCTCGTTCTGGATGAAGCGCATCGGGGCATGAAGGAGAGCGCCGACGCCAAGCCAACTATCGTCAAACAGCTTATAAACGGAACGGGTTCAGTGCCTGGGGTCCCTGTTGTCTGGGGCATCTCCGCCACGGTTGACCGCTTCAACAAGGCGATGGAGGGCGCGAAGGGACGCGATACGCTTTCGAACGTCGTTGTCGATCCAAAGAAGGTCCAGGATTCCGGTCTTCTGAAAGACGTCATCATCCTTGAAATTCCTGACGAGCAGGGAGACTTCTCTACAGTCCTTGTTCGGCGCGGCACGGACAAGTTGAAGGAGTTGTCCGAGGCTTGGGCGAATTACGCGACGCAGCAAGGCGAAGTGGACGCCGTGGTCCCCCTCATGGTCTTGCAGGTGCAGAATACGCCCGATCGGAACGACATCGGAAAGGCTCTCAACACGATCTTCGAGAGGTGGTCCGATCTGCGGCCAGAGCATGTGGCAAACGTTTTTGGCGAGCATAAGACCGAGGTGTTCGGCAGCTATTCCGTGCCGTATATCGAGCCGCAACGTGTTCAGGAGTCGAAGGACGTTCGGATTCTGATCGCGAAGGATGCAATCAGCACCGGCTGGGACTGCCCCCGTGCTGAAGTCATGGTGTCGTTCCGCGCGGCAACGGACAGAACTCATATCACGCAACTTTTGGGGCGCATGGTTCGGGCGCCGCTGGCTCGACGTATTCCCGGCAACGAGCGGCTAAACTCTGTCGATTGCCTTCTGCCCAAATTCGACAAGAAATCCGTTCAGGAAGTCGTCGCGTCGCTCATGACGGGAGGCGACGCTGGCGACGGCCCTCCAATTCGCCGTGTTCTAATCAATCCGGAGGAAATGACGCCCAATCCCGACGTTCCGGAAGACGTGTGGACGAAGCTCCTGAGCTTGCCGTCTCAAGCAAAGGGAAATCGAGAGTCTCGACCGGTGAAGCGACTGACGTTGTTGGCGCATGAGCTTGCTGCCGACGGCCTTCTTCCGGACGCCGGCAAGAAAGCTCACGCCGAACTGCACAAGGTCTTGGACGGCGCGCGGAATGAGTTTGAGGCGGAAATCGAAAGGGCGCGCAGCGCGGTGCTGACGGTGGAAGGTGTGACTGTTACGTCTGCTCTGCACACGAACGCCATGACCTTCAACGACTTCTTGGAAGCGTCTGACTACGCAGTGATCGAAGACGCTTATAAGCGAGCAGGGCGTATCATCAGTCCGGATGTCGCAACCACATACAGCGAACATCTCGCTTCCGGGGCCGACGATGATGACTCTGAGAATGCACTGATCGAGGCTCACACGGTTGTTGCAGCGCTCGGTCTGGTGCCGGCGACTGCACAAGTCCTAAATGATCGAGCCGAGAAGGTGGCGAATGAATGGTTGACCGAGCACAAGGAGGCGATCAAGGCGCTCACCGATGAGCGTCAGGAGATTTATCGTCAGGTCCAAGAGATGAGTGCTCGGCCTATGGACGTGGACCTCGCTCGTCCAACCGTTTGGATACAGCCAACGACCGCGCTGGAAACCGACGGCAAGAAAATCGATCTTCCCCGTTTCCAGCACCATCTACTGTGCGGTGGTGACAAGCTCTTTCCAGTCGATTTTGGCTCATCGTGGGAAGAGAAGGTGCTATCGACAGAAATGCAGCGACCTGGATTTGTCGCATGGTACCGAAACCCCGGTCGCGCATCGCAAGACTCTCTCGGCATTGTGTATGAAGAGGCGGGCGAGTCGAAAATCGTTCGTCCCGATTTTGTCTTCTTCTCCAAACTCGCTGACGGGTCCATTGCGGCGGACATTGTCGATCCGCATTCGACTCACTTCACGGATGCGCTGCCGAAGTTGAAGGGCTTGGTGAAGTACGCTCGCAATCACGCGAGCACCTATCGAAGAGTGGAAGCGATCACGGCGGAGGGCGGCATATACAGAATGTTGGACCTAACAGACCTTGCCGTTCAGAAGGCGATCGACGAGGCCGTGGAGGGCGTCTGGCAGCTTTTTGCGAGTCCCCTTGCGCGCAACTATCCCGATCCCGCCGTTGTGGCGAGCTAAAGCGGGCTCTCCAGCGCCCTCCGGGCATGGCACGCTTGATAAAGTCCGCCACAGGTCGCCTGCGCGAGCAACCAGTCTAGATGACCGATCTTCCGCCCGGGAAGTAGCGATACAACGTAGCCGGCGACACGCCCATCCGCTCGGCCACGGCCTCGACCGTGATGTCAGGCGAGTTCAACAAGGCTCGGGCAGCCGCGACATCATCTGGCGACATCGATCGTGGACGGCCACCTTTGCGCCCCAAGCGGCGCGCATTCTCCAAACCAGCCCTCGTGCGCTCGCGGATGATGCCCCGCTCGAATTCAGCGAGCGCAGCAAAGACGTGGAAGACGAGGCGTCCACCGGGGGTGGTCGTGTCGATGCTCTCGCTGAGACTCTTGAAGCCGATGCCACGCTCGCCAAGCTGCTCGACGGTCTCGATCAACTGCTTGAGGCTGCGTGCCAGCCGATCCAGCTTCCAGACGCACAGCGTGTCGCCCTCGCGAAGGTACTCCAGCGCCTTAGAAAGCTCTGGACGGTCACGCTGTGCGCCTGAGGCGGTCTCTGAGAACAGCTTCTTGCAGCCGGCCTTCTTCAGCGCCGCAACCTGCAGGCCGAGGTCCTGGGACCCCGTGCTCACGCGGCAATAACCCACCAGGGCCATTCGTTCTCCAACTGTCTATCAAAAACGATTGTAGCCTCATGTTTTGAGAGAGTCAATTACGAGAGATAGATTTGAGGGAATCTAGGGAGAGTTTCGATTGATGGGGCAGGGCCGGCCAAGCGGCTCTCGAATACGAACGAAATTGAGAGTCACCGCTCCTGTGTTCCGACAGCGATCGTCGAGTGAACGAGGCTTAAGAGGTCGCTGCGCGAAGGGCTCCACCCTAGTCGCGCGGCCATGAGTGAAGTGTCAGCGATGCTTAAGGGCACGTCGCCGGGACGACGCGCCGTTGGGCGCCTGCACAATGTCCGTCCTGTAGCAGTTTCGAATGCGGCAATCACGTCAAGGACCGAGGCTCCGTAACCGGTGCCGCAATTCACGAGGCAACTTCTGCCGCCCTCCCAGAGATAGGCGAGGGCGAGCACATGGGCTTCGGAAACATCATCCACGTGAACAAAGTCCCGAACACAAGTCCCATCGTGTGTGGGATAGTCAGTTCCATGCACATCGATGCGATTTGGCGAGGCCTCGAAAGCGCTCGCAGTCACACTGAATAGATCAGACGCCCTCCGATAGTGAGACGAGAACAATGCGTTTTGGCCAGCGATATTGAAGCATCGCAGAATGGCGTAGGTCGCATTCGCGTGTGTGCACATTGACGCAAGTAGCTGCTCAGCCAGCAGCTTGCTTCGACCGTAAGGCGTGCGAGGTCGAGCTTTGTCGTGTTCTCGCGCAGGTACGTCGAACGGCCCATACACTGCCGCCGACGAAGTGAATACAATGCGTTTAACGCCAGCACGCAGAGCAGCCCTAAATAGCTCAAAGCTGCCGTGAACGTTATTGGTGTAGTACTCCTGGGGCTTGCTTAGAGAATTAGCTGTAGATTTTGAGCCCGCTACGTGGATGACGCCACTCACGTCGAAGTCTTCGATTATCTGTTCGATCAATTGAGTGTGGCTGATGCAGCCCACAAATGAACTTGCGCTCGGTCGGTCCTTGGCAGGCGCACTCCTGTCCAGGCTGACGGCTCTGATGCCTGCCGACTCGATGGCTAGGCGAATGTGCCGTCCTAGGTAGCCTTCGCCTCCGGTGATGAGCACCGACTTCATTACTTCCCCTTGGCGAGTCATAATCGACTCTGAGTGGTTGGCAATGCGTCCCTCGGGCTCATGACTTACGCCGACATCGCTAATGATGGGGTGCAATGCGAGTCTTGCATGTGATGCCGGTGCTCCAGTTGGGAGGGATGTGGACGCAAGTTCGCCAGCTTGTGCGCGGCCTTCGACCAACCCACTCAAGCTCGGTGGTGGCTATTTTTGAATCGGCAGACGCTTGTAACGACGATTTGGGGATGGTGCGAAAGCTGCAAATCCGACGAAGTGCTTATAGAGAAGAGGCGCTGATCGGTACCGCGTTGGCTGCTGCCATCGACCAAATAAAACCGGACGTCATCCACAGCCACCACGTCTTCTGCGACGTGTATCTCTCGTGGGCTCTGTCCCAGGTGCGAATTCCGGCGGTTCGTTCAGTGTTGGGCGTCACACAAACCCGTTGGGAGGACGGCGGCAGGCATTATAGGCCCGACGAATGGAGCAACGAGACAGCGATGCGCCTGATGGATGCGGGGCGACATTTCTCACTGACAATGGCAGTTTGTCACGACGTTCGACGCAAACTTCTCGGCGTTGGGCTCGCCGACGAGAACTTGCGGGTGGTCTATCCCGGCGTCTCTCCGGCGGTCGCAGGCGATTACGTCGAGGATGCTGTCCTACGCATAGGCTTCCTTCACCGCGTTGAGGATGTGAAAGGCGTGGACCTGATAGTTCCACTGCTCGTCCTACTACGCGAACGCGGCATCGAAGCAGAGATTTGCTTCCCGCGCATTGGCGAGAAGGCAGAGGCGTTGGTCCGGCAGTTAGGCGCTAGCGGATCGGCTGGCTTCATTCGGGCGTTCCCCCCGGGTTCATCGGTTTGGGAGCACGCCCCTAAAGTTCAATGTCTATTACTCACGTCCCTATCCGAGGGACTACCGAACGTGCTGCTGGAGGCAATGACGCGCAAAATTCCCGTCGTTGCTTGGGCTGTAGGCGGTGTGCCTGAATTGATTACTGACGGATGCAACGGCGTTATGGCGAGCGAAAGAACGCCTATCGCCTTTGCTGACGCTATTCAGCGTCTGACGAATTGCAGTTCGGAAGACCGTCAGCGCCTCATCAGCAACGCACAACGCACAGTCAGGAGTGACTTTTCGGAAGGCGCGTTCCTTTCAATGTCGTCGGACGTGTATTCTGAGGCAGTCGGGAGCGTGCGATGACCAGTGTTGCTGTGCTGATCCCTGCGTGGAATGAGCAAAAAACGATTGGTCGCGTCGTGAAAGAAGCGGTCGGACTTCACACGCGCGTTTACGTGGTAGACGACGGAAGCGAAGATGCAACGTCGGAGATAGCGGCGCAAAACGGAGCCTCGGTAATTTCGTGCAGCGAACATGTCGGCTTTGGTCGTGCTCTAACCGTAGGAATCCGAGAGCTAATGCGGCGCGGTTACGACGTTGTGGGTACCATGGACGCGGATGGAGCACATGACCCCGCTGACCTCGTCGGCCTGTTTCGCCATCAGGCGATCACGAAGGCGGGGCTAGTACTTGGGAGTCGTTTTTGTGATCCCGATAAGTTGCATCTAGTGCCAAGTGCGAAGCGTGCCGCAAACGCATTTGCAGTGGCTGCATTCAACCTTATTTCCAGTAGCAGCCTGTCGGACGTGGCGACTGGAATGAGAGTGCTGAGCCGAGAAGCATTAGAACAGTGTCCCGAAGACCCCAGCTTCCAATGGGCGTTTGAACTAATTGCCAACTGTAAGTTGTCAGGAGTGTCGATCGCGGAGCATCCCATTCGGGTGCGCTACGACTCGTCAGAACTCCTTTGCACCACGCAACACGAGATGGTCGAGTTTTTACGATTTTGTATCGGCGCCGCCCAAGGCCGAACGGAGGCGGCGTGTATCCGACTGGAGGAGTACATTCGCGCGGGTGCTGCTGTGGCCGCAGTCGCAGGCGGGCGCACCTTCATCATGCACTTCCTGTCGGAACACACGAGTTATTTGGTGCAGGAGCAAGACCCCTGGTTTGGTCTCGACGGCGTCCAAGTTCCCATCGTGCGACTTGATTGGTGAAGCCTGCGCCGATCACCGTGCTGCATGTCCTACGCTCCCTCGGCCACGGCGGGATAGAAGCGTGGCTGTCTCAGGTCGTGCCGCTTGTAGACACGTCTCGCTACCAAATGGAGTTGTTGCTGGAGGCGGGGTCCGAGACGCCCTTGGCGAGGGAATTTCCCAACCACATCAAGCTACACTGCGTGCCATCCGGTGAGGGCGCTTCAGCGTGGATGATGGGGCTGTTGCGATTCTTCCGTGAGCACTCGGAAATACAGGTTGTCCATTCGCATTACCATCTGGGCAGCGGGTTTGTTCTAGGTGCCGCAGCGCTCGCGGGAATAAGGGTGCGCATTGCGCACATCCACACGCAATCTGCATGTCATGGCAGTCGTCTTGACACGAAGCCGGTTGTTTCTGTGGTGGCAAGACAGATGCTGAGCGCAAGTGCGACCGCATATCTAAGCCCATCCATGTCGGCACTACGAGATGTTTGCAAAGAAGGGCTCGATGCCCGCAAACTCGCTATGGTGCTGCCTTATGGGGTGAATGAGCAACGCTTCGCATTTGATCGAGCGGCGCGACTTCGAATGCGTCATTCACTAGGCATCAGCCCTGCAACGCTCCTAGTTGGGCATGTGGGACGCTTCGTTGGTTTCAAGAACCACACGTTTCTAATAAACGCATTTGCCGCGTGTGCCGCGCGGAGACCGAACGTGCATTTGTTGCTGATCGGGGATGGTGCCCTCAGGCCCGAGATCGAAACGTTGGCCTATACCCGCGCGAGAGAAAAGGTCACCTTGCTCGGCGTTAGAAGCGATGTCCCCGAGTTGCTAAGTGCGATGGATGTCTTCGTTTTTCCGTCGCGCGTGGAAGGGCTTGGTCTTGCGGCGGTTGAGGCTCAAGCGTCCGGATTGCCCATTGTGATGTCCGAGGGAGTGCCTGAGGAAGCTGTCGCAGTCGCGGGTTTGGTTCGTCGACTTTCTCTGGGTTCTGGTCCGCAGGCATGGGGGCGAGAGATCGCAAAGATGTCGCCAAGCGACGAGGCCGAAAGGATGGAAGCAGCGAGCCGTTTTTCTCAGCGTATCTCAGTCTCCGCGCAGCAGCTATCAGCCTTCTACGACAAGGCGAACGGGCGTTAGAAAGTGTTTCTCGCTTCTGAGGGTACGAGGCGTAAGCCCGTTCCCCGGTCGCAAGGCTACCCTGAGCGTCGCGATCCGGTTAGTGCACGACACCGGCACCCTCATGATTTTTCGACTTGCCCCCGCCACCTCGTCGCATCTTATGATACGACTTGGCCGATGCCCAGAATTTGGCGTTTCGGCCTAGGTTAGATTGCCATGAGTGAAAAGCCTGCGGAATCTGCAAGGCCCGTTGGGGCGAAGACAACCGAATACTCGGAATACGTCACGGGGGATCAGCCCTTGAAGTATCGACGGAAGCGCGGTGGCGGGCGCTATCCGAGTTGGCGGCAGGTTGAGCGTTGGCGCCAACGTTGGACACCGGACACCGTTCGCGCCGTCCTTGGACTGCTCGCTGAAGGAGCGAGCGCAGAGCACATCGCCGCCGCAGCAGGCACAGCTTCACTCGAAGTGCGAGACGTGCACGGTCAAGAAATATTGGTGCCCGATCTCCGAGGTTTCGATGTCACGATCATTCCCTTGGCTGAACGCCAACAGTGGAGGAGTGTCCCTTCCGATCGTAGACGGCTCGACATTTCCTATTGGCGTTTCGAGGGAAGCAGGCTGACCGATCTCAATCTATCGGACACCCAGGCAGTCCGCGCGCAGTTTCAAAAGGCCACCTTGCGGCGCGTGGACTTCTCTTCAGCCAATCTCAACAAGGCGCATTTGGAGGATGCGGACTTGCGAGAAAGCCGGCTCAACGGTGCATCGTTGGGATTCGTGAGATACACCGAGGATCGCTTTCTCTCTCGTGGCACAGTCGTGATGGAGACGCACCTCGACAGAGCGTCTTACGTCGACCCCGTCTTCTACAGATACGCGCGGGATCAATACTACCTATATGCACTTCGGTATACCAATCGCGGCAACTTGGCGTTTCGCGTCTTTTTCTTTCTTTGGTGGCTTACGTCGGACTACGGCAGAAACCTATTCCTTTGGGTCTGCTGGTGCCTACTCGTCATTGCGTGTTTTTCTGTGGCTCTCGGTGCTGCCTACTTTGCGCCGCCGCTCCCGTTCTCGCTGGGGGAGGGGGCGCAATTCAGTGTCGGTGGCGTTCCTCCAGGGAAGTTGTCAACGGTGCTCTATGTCAGCGCGATGACCTTCATTGGAAACTCCGTGGCCGATCCATTGAACCAGCAGGCAGAGATGATGTTGTTGAGCGAGTCACTTCTAGGGTTCGTAATGTTCGGTCTGTTGTTGGCGATCCTCGCGGAAAAAGTGGCGAGGCGGGCGTGATGCACTAGAGCCTGTCCGTGAAGCTGGTCGTCGCCGCCGGGCTATCGCAGTCCGAAATTGGTGGGCCGGCCACGTTCTGCGCTCACCTCTGCGAGTTGCTTCCGCAATGGGGTATCCAAGTTGACGTCCAACATTTTAGCGCCGTGCGTAGTATGCCGCGTGGCTCACGTCACATCGCATTTTCAAAGCGAATTGCTGGAGCGCTTTCGTCTGCCGACGCGGTGCTCGCGCTGGACACTGTAAGCGTAGGCGTACCGACGCTGCTTGCATGCTTGGCGACAGGAAAACCATACTACTTGAGAGTGCCTGGAGACTATGCGTGGGAGCAGGGTCGGCTACGATTCGCATACACTGTTTCGCTGGATGATCACATCGCGGGCGCACGAGGTCGAGCGCCATGGCAGGTGCGTGTGTTGGGTGGTCTCCAGCGACAAGTGTCGCGATCTGCTCGTGCGGTGATCGTTCCGAGCGAATATCTGCGTCGAGTTGTACACGCTTGGGATGTTCCTGCTGCTCGCGTCGTCCTGATCGATGGAGGGACATCGTTCCGCGCTGGTTCGGAGAGAGATAGTGCGCGGATAAAAATCGGGCTCCGGCCTACTGATCGCGTAATCCTCGTTGCAGGAAGATTTGTGCCGCACAAACGGCTTGTTGAGGCGTGTCGCGTATTCGTCCACGTGTGCAGACGTGTCAACGCGTGCAAATTCCTGGCGATCGGCGAAGGGCCGTGCCTATCGCAAATGCAGAACGTGCTACGAGAAGCGGGTGTGGACGAACACAGTCTCTTCATCGGTCCAATGCCGCGCGATAGTTACCTCGCGTTGCTCTCGGCATCCGATGTGTTCTTATCTTTGTCTGAGTATGAGGGACGCAGTCATCAGATCATGGAGGCGATGATGGCCGGCGTGCCTGTGGTTGCAAGCGATATTCCTGGGAACCGAGAATTGATCGAAAGCGGTGTGAGCGGATTGCTCGTAGACGGCGCGACCGTAGAAGGTGTTGCTCGAAGTGTTACGCGCGTCCTGGAGACAACCTCACTCGCTCGGCGCATTTCCGAAGCCTCGCGTCGTCGCAGTGCGGATTTTCAGGTAGACAGAAGCATCCAGTCACTCGCGGAGCTTTTGAAGGGTTCGGCATAAGTGAGGGTCGCATGCGGCACACCGGAGATGCGTAAGCCGATCTTCGACGCCCGTCTGTTGCATATTCGATCCGCAAAGGGGCAGGACCGCGTCCTATACTTGGGTAAGTCGGGATGTTGCGCCTTTCTGGTACCCGATCAGGAGCCTAGCATGGATTTTGCCCACTTCTTCCGGTTTTGCAGATAAGCTCGCAGCGGCTTCAATAAAGCGCGCTGCGCCTCGTCAGCTTCTCTCCACCGCTCCCGCAATTCCTTCGTAGCGGTCGGAATGCACGTCCAATCGCCGTCCTTCTCATGGCCCAGCATTCGAGCAGCCATCTTGCGGACCACCTGGGCTTGCTGTGATGGGGGAAGGGCGTCGGGCTGTTCGAAGTAGATCAGCCGACGGGCAAGCGACTTGAGCCTTTTGTCTTCGAACTGTTTGGAGATGCCCCAGCGTTCTGACCACGGCGCCGCGTGAAATTGGTCGAGCAGACGCTTGTCCGTGTTTGAATAAAAGCCGTCATAGATTTGCTCTTCGACTGTGGTCCCGGCTTCGTACTCCCGCTCATCATCTTCCAGCACCTTGGCTATCCGCCGTTGCAGCTTGCTGTTGTCCATATAGCGATGAGCACGAAGCCGAGCCTTGCGAGCGGTCATCTCTCCAAAGAGATGTTCCGGCACTTCGTCGAGATGCAGCAGATGCGGTGCCGCGTTCGTCCGGAAACGCCGAACCGGGCGTGGGCTCTTACGAAGCCACTTGCCCAGCTCGTTGGCATCCATCGCTTCGATCTCAGCTAGATCAACGTTGAGATTGAGGCAGATGACTTGACGATCTTTATGTTTCGGTCTGCCGATCGGGACGGAAAAGTAGCCCGCACCGTCGTTGCGAACGGTATCAATCAGGTAGAAACACTCGTTCTCGTCGATAAAGCTCTCGACACCTGTCCGATTGCAGAACGTCAGCGAACGGCGCCACACATCTGGTGCACGTTCTTTCAGTAGCCGAGCGAGATGAATTGTTGCGAGCACATCTCCGAGCGCGTCATGGGCATCGTGGTCTGGAAAACCGTTCAGCGGGGCGACGCGATCAAGCTTGAACGAGACCTTGCCTTCATCGTTGGTGGGCATCCTGAAAGTGCCGGGCGACAGGCAGTTTGCGGCGCGCATGAGCGGCAGCACATCCTGGCGGGCGTTGCCGTCAGTGTTAGTCAGATAGATCGGCTTCAGGTTCTGATAGAATGCCTGCCGAAGTAGTGGCTCATCGAAGCGCACAGAGTTGTAGCCGATGAATGTTGCCGGCGACCATTCGGTGAGCTTGGCGTGACATTGGCAGATGAAGTCGTGGTGGCTCGGTAGGGTGGGGTCTAGCAGCCGATCCAGAGAGACGCCCGTAAGCAGGATAGCCCCGGCAGTGGGAATGACGTGCGGCAGGAGACGGCATCGTAGCTCGAAACGTTCGATCTCGTTCAAGTCATCGTCGGTACAGATCGCAGCAAATTGGAGAATCTGATCGTAGTGCCTCGATGTGCCGGTGGTCTCGGTATCGTAGAAGACGAAAGTCAACGACTTGCGGCCTGCTTGGAAAAGAACAGTCGGCTTAGCAGCGCGTCTAGCTGACCGAGATCGGGTAACCCAAGCTCATTGGCAACGTCGCGTGCAGCAATACAGAACACCTCATACCGCTCCGGCGTAACACTTTTCCGACCAGTACTCTTCGGAAGTTTGGGGCGAACGCTGCGTAGCCCATCATTGCTGTTTGCATTTAGCACCGCGAAACGGCGCGGATTTACCGCGTGTAGCATCTCTGTGAGCCAGTTCGGACCAACACCAGGGACTGCGTTCGCCTCCAGTGCACGGTAAGCGTCTGACGGCGACAGAGAAGCTGCATTTAGTGCAGCTTGAACCAGCTTGCGAAAGGCCTGGGGTCTCCGTGAAATCGACGGAGCATAAAACATTGGAATGCGTGAGTGAAAGCATGAGGAAAGAGATGCCATGCGCTTGTAGAGGGCAGAGGGCGATGAGGGCTGGGAGGCAATCAATCTCATTGCGCGGCGCGCATCTCTAGCAGAGCGTGCCCGCCACTTGGCTTGAGCAGCGTAACCGAGGTTCGAAGAGTCCGCTCGAAAAAGAACAAGCTCTTTTGCCAAATCATTTTGAGTTTGCTCTGCGGTCAGTTCCTCAATGATCGCTGATTGTCGATCTCGTGCTCGGCGCGCGATGGCGTGCTTTTTCCGATATTGGGCTAGGTCTGCCTTCTTGAAGGGAGTCGCTTTCAACGCTTCGAGGGTTGATGTCAGCAGGGGAGAAATGTCCTGCTCCTTGCACGGGAGGAGCACCGAGCACTCGTAGTTGTCGCCCAAGCCACCGGCGGTCAGATTCGCGGAACCCACGAGAGCGCTGCGACGCTTCGCGGCGGTTTCAAATTGGTAGACTTTGGGGTGGAAAGTACACGAGCCGCCGTTGTCAATGCAGTAAAGAGTGAGATTGAACTTATTAGTCCAATCAAGCAACTGCTGGAGCGCATCGGGATCGGTTAGGGCAAAATCCAACCCAACAACAAATCTCGCTACGCCGCCTCTCTTCAAGAAAGCAAGAAGCGGTGTCCTAAGGCGATTGAGGCCGGACGATTTCAGGAAAGCCACGGCACATTCTAGGCGGACAGCCTGCCGGAAGAGCTTTCGAAGGATTTTCTCATGTTCCTCGTCATCCGTATTCCAAATAAGTTGCGCCTCCATGGTGCCTACTCCCCTAAAGTGCCAGCGGCTCCCCGTCCTTCAACCGCGTGATCGGCGGAAAGCCTTCCTGATTTTCATCCCACTTCACGCCGTGGATCGGCACCAGAGTCTTCGGATTAATTGCATTGGCGAACTCGCGAAGATCAGAAGTCGAGGCGTGACCGCTAGTGTGGATGTGGTCGGCCCGGCTGCCAGCCGCGTCGAACCATTGCTTCACAGCCGCTCCATCAGGCGCATTCAGATATCCTCTCCATTGCGACCAGCACCACGCGTCATCGCTCGTGGGCACGACGCCTTTTCGAACGAAGTCTCTGATCAAGGATGGGCGGGTCATCACCACAAATGGCTCGTCGGGCTGCTCCAGCGCCGCCGCCGACATGCCAAGCTTCGCCATTCGCTCCGCGAAAACGTCGCCATCTACGCCGCCGTAACGCCGCCTGAGGCCAGCCGTCATGACGACCTTCACTTGTCGCCATCCTGGCGCCGGCAGCCGGCCAAACTCGGCCAGCATCTCCATCACCTCGGCGGTGTACAGATCGATGACGAGCGTCCGTCCCGTCTTCAGGCATGCCCGATAGAGCGTCACTGTGCGATCAACGTTCTGAGCCGACCAAGCCACGAACACGCGACCTGACGTCTTGCGGAAAAGCTCGACGAAACGGCCCTCCAGGTCGGACTCAGTCACGCACGGCTTATCCGAACCGAGGTTCGTTCCCTCCATCAGAAGAACATCGAGGTCTTCGGGCGGTGCACGCATCAGGCATTCGACCAACGTCGATTTGCGTCCGTGACGGCGAAAGTCGCCAGAGTAAAGAACGCGCCGGCCCTGGGCTTCGATCAGAAGCATGTGGGCGTCGAAAGCGGAATGATCCGTCAACATCGGCGTGACCTGGAACGGTCCGATGTTGAAGGCGACGCCCGTGCTCCAGGGTTCGATCGCCTGGGGGATCGTGCGCCCGGTGACGTTAGCCGTAATGACCATGAGCCGCCGCGTGGGCTCGCCACATCGCACCGACCAGTGCGCCGGGGCTTCTTCAAGCAGCCCATAGTGATCCTGATGCGGATGAGAGATCAGGATCGTGGCAGGACGCGTGACGTCGAGCGTTGAAGGAATAAGCCCCGTCGCATCCTTCGGTGCGTCAAGCGGACGACCGACATCAAGGATCAGTCGTTCGTCACCGCTTCGAAGTTCGATGCAGTTGCCGCCGATCTGATCTGTGGCGCGATGGACTGTGAGCGTGAGCGTCACGTCGATGCTCGTGAAATCTGTTCGCCAATGGTCTTGGCAGCCTTAGCCGCAAAAATCCGAGAAGCGCCAATGTTTCGCTCAAGTTTCTCCCGGTGTGGCTTCCAGGCCTTGCCGTGTTTCTGATCGTTGTCGAAGTTGCCGATGATCAGTCGCGCTTTTGGCGAAACGCTGAAGCTCTGTTCGTTCTCAACGATTCGCCGTGCCCAAAGTTTTCGGGGCACAGGAAGGCCGTCGATTGCTAATACGATGCGAGCCGTATTCAGATATGAGCGCCTAACGTCATCATGGTGCTCCCGAAGTACCGCCTCGTACTGAGCGATTTGTCCCAACACGGGAACCTGCTCACTTCCGGACCGGAGTTCTTGATTCTGAAATAGCTTGGCCTCGTACATCACAAGCTGTACGCCGTCAGATGTTCGTTCGAGCGCAGCAAGATCGATACGTGGCGTGGTGGCGTCGTCAGTGTCACCCGTGGAGGGCACGCTGAAGGCAATCTCAACGTCGATGACGTTTCCGAGGTCCTTGATAACCTTTGACGTGATCACGTTTGAAACGAATTCGCGCTCGGTGCCTCGGCTGTAAACCTCAGCAGCCGCTTTCAGCGTATCCCTTTCATGCAGGCCCTGTGCAAACACGCTGCCGGGGTCTTTCCAGGCGTCAGGGTATTGAAATTTTCCGGCCTTCGCCTTGATGTACGGCGAGCGGATGGATCGCAGCAGGTACTTGTAGTGCGTGGATGTACACACTTCGCCCTGTTCGAACGTAATCTTGGCTAGGCTGCACCCCTGGAAGTACGCGTTCAGATAGTTGCCGCGTACGGCGATGAAGACGTCTTCATCTTCAAGCAGGTCTTTCCACCAGGACCCATCGACGTAAAGTCTGTTGAGAGCCTTGATGAAATCCCCGTCCAATGCTCGTTCGAAAATCATGATGCCTCATGCCGAAATGGCGACGACCAACCCGCTGTGATCGCTCAAGCGCATCCCACGTTGTATGCCCTCCCAAGCTGACGCAACCTCGGTCTTCGTGGCGTAGTTGTCGGAGAGAAGAATGTGATCGATGGGCGGATACCGAAGTGCGCCGGGCGGCAGCCGATCCGTTGACGTCACGCATGTCAGACGGTTGGCGTCCATGGCCTCGGCCAGCAGCGATCTCCCAAGCTTCGTGCCGTAGTAATGCGGTCCGCCGATGGTCATGTTCAAATCGCCGGCCACGCACATCAGCGCGTCCTTGTGACGATCCCGCAGTTCGGACCATTCCGTCGCCTGACGCCGGATTTCTCGGTGATGCTCTGACCAATACGGCACCTCGACAGCTTCGTCGTGCTTGCCGCGATCGGAATGCCAAGGAAGTACGGTGCCGTAGACGACCATCGGGCCGAGCGGCGTGTGCAACATCGCGGCGACGGTCCGCTCCGGATCGACGACATCGATGCGATACAGGACCTCGAAGCTTGTCCAGATCGAAACCCATCGTGCGCCAGGACGCCCGGTGGGCCGCTGATGGCTATGCACCGCGATGTGGGTGGGAGAGAGGTCGAGATCGTCGTGTGTCTCGGTCAGCACCCAGATGTCAGCGGGATTTGCGCGGATGATCTCCATCCGCTTCGCGTTCTTATCGGCGCCGGCGGCGTACTCGACGTTCCAGGTGCCGATCCGCATGCTGTTCAGGAGAGTCCCCAGCCCTGAAGTACGGCGTTCCACATCGACGTGGCAGCCCACAGCAGCCACAGCACCAGCAACGAGCCGAAGACGATGATCCGCAGACCCCAATCGAGCCAATCGATCGGCTCGTCCACCGGATGTACGGGCATCGGCTCCGGGCGTCGTGGGCCAGCGTCAAAGGGCATCCGCCGAGACTAGCACTTAGCTCCGGACCGTCCAGATTGTCCGCTTGGGCTTTCGGATCGTCCCGACTCTGCTGCTGGCCCGGAGCAGACATCATGAACGTGGGAGCAATCGCGGGCCATCAAGCGCACGGACGACCGATGAGCAGATAGAGCATGATGCCAACAAACAGCCACGCGAGCGCTGCGGGCAGATAGTGCGAAAGGCCCTTCCGCACCGGGACGAACTCGGAGGCTTTCGGTGACGACCATCGAAGCCTCGCGCGGTTCAACATATCCGCCAGCTTGTCAGAGGCCATCGGCCAAGTTGGCCGCAGCATGATGCGCGCTGGACCCGATGCATACCGATCAGAAGAAAATCGGTTGAAGACAATGCCAGAGGTCCAACTCAGGCCGAACGCTCGCCCCTTAATCAAAGTCAAGTCGCGGATTTCGTCCCAAGACCACAACCGTGATCGCCAAAAGGTGGAGTGCTTCAGACCCTCCGGCGTGATTTCTAGACGCTCAAGCACCACCAGACCGATGACGGCCATGGCCAATGTGAACACAATGAACGGTGCTGTGGTGGCGATTCCGACCACGCCGCAGACACCGGGCTGCGTCCACAGCATCAGCGCGACAACTGAAAACGCGAGCACCGAAAAGAGAAGCAATCCCAGGATTTTGAGGCGGGATGCGACAAACACGAGTGGCGTTCGGTCTAGCTGACTGTCGGGTGGTGCAGTGGGCTCTGGGTCACGCACCGCCTCGTAGATCGGTTCGCGTTGGAGGCGATGATAGCGAAACCAGAAGAAGGGCACGGAGATCAGCACCACGATGCCAATGACGCCGAGCGACACGGTTGGATCGCGCTGCATTCCTTCAATGCCACCGAGGCTCTGATAAAGAGACCACACGATAACGGCTGCGGCGAGCGCGATAATAAGGAAGGGCCGGTTCTTCATTGCGAAGTTGATTACCTTCTCGCGACCCGCATTCAAAGGGTCCGCTTCCTGCGAAAGGCAGACTCTTTCGCCATTGGCCGAGGCGGACACTGCTCGATTGCAGGCGATAGCTTCTCAGTGCAGGTTTGAACGTGCAGCTATGGGGAATGGCGAAGATGTTCGATGTCGAAGACCGCTCATGGATCGCCAAGTCCGTGGTGACGCCGAATGCCGACGCGGAAATTACCTTTTCCCTGCCGCCCACTTACCATCCGGACCCGAACTCCCTGGATGAGGCAGGTGCGATTGCTCTTCCCGCACCCGCCACGACGAGCGCTGAACGCTACGACCTCGCGTCCAAGGATGTTCTTCCGAACGAGCAAGGGCTCGTGGACCACTACAAGGCCGTGTTGCAACTGGCCCGCCAATACGGCCACTCGTACAATGAGTTCAGCCATCACATGTGGCTACGGCTGCATTTTTCATGGGACGGCGGAGCAATCGGCTTCGCTTGGTATGACACGCTGGACTCAATGGAGCTTGTGTTCGATTGGCTACGAGATGCCGCTGACGGAGAGATGTGGTCAGACGTCGAGCAAGGCTGGGAGATGATCGCTGTCCGCGTCGGGGAGCGCTTTCACTTTAGACAAGGCGGCTTCGACCAAGGCGGCGAATACGCCAACGTAGCGCTTCCCAGAGAGGAACTTCTCGCTTCTATTTCGACTCTGCGTGAACGCATGGGCCGCATCATCGCGAAACTAGCAGCCGACTTGGGTGAGGATTACTGGAACCGTCACCGTTACGATCTCAGAACCGACCTAACTTGATCGCGTGACGGCGAGAAGCAGACACCTTCCACCCGACGCCAGCGGGATCAAGATGGAGCAATCTCCACCGACACCAAGCAGTGGTCGGACAACATCGGTCCTACGTGGGTCCATTCGTGGAAACCGCTGATCGCCGGCGCCGTCAGCCGATCGACGACAACGTTGTCTATGAAGTGCGGATAGCGTCGATCACACGTGGCGCCCTCGTCGCCGGACACCAGGGTCAAGTCCGCGTTGGGAGGATCAGCATCGTCCCACTCGGCCCAGACGGGGTCGCCGCTAACGCCGAGCCATCTGTTGAAGTCGCCCATGACCGCGAAGCGTTCTTCAGCACGAGCACGCGCATCGATCCATCGTTCTAGAATCGGGATTTGTCGGAAGAGCCGAGGGCAGTCGCCACGGCTCGTGCCTTCGAAGCACCCCGACTTCAGATGGATAGAAAGTAGACGGATCGGTTCGCCTCCGGGCGGCTGAAGAGTTATGTCCACCGCCGAGCGTAGATCGGGACCTCCGGCTTGAAGGTCGGTGAAGTCTGCGTGCCTCTGGAACGTGATGCCGCGACGAACCGCAAAACCCGTGGCTTGGCGGTTCATGAACTGGCCAGGCATTCCACGGCATTCGGTGCGTCGCCCTGATCCTACCCGTCGTTCAATCACGATCTCGTACTTGGCCGGATCGAACACGCGTTCAGCAGCGGCTTCATTCTCGACCTCTTGGAAGGCGATGATGTCCGCATCTACGAGGTCTACATACGCCCGCATGGCGGCGTAATCTGCGTCTGTTCGAGGTCGGCATCCGCTTCCGTTGTACTCAGCGAGGTGTTCCAGATTCCATGTGGCTAAACGAAGTGGCGCGGACGTTGGTTGGCCCAAGACCGGTTGGGCACACGCAGCGATCGCAAATACAGATAGAAGAAGTAGACGCATGAAATTTCTCGATCACGACCTAGACCATCGACCGTACTGGCTCACTTGATGTAACCGCCGACGTACGCCGCCGCTTCTTCGTCGGGAAGTACTTCAAGAGCGTCCGTCGGAAGAACGCGAGCCTGAAGCTCTTCGATGTTCTCGGAGGGCGTAGTCAACCATTCCTGGAATTCGGCTTCCGTTTGAAGGATTACTGGCATCGCTTTGGCGTGCACAGGTCGCACGAGATCGTTGGCGTCAGTGGTCAGGAAGCCGAAGAGCTTGTGCATTCCAACGTTCGGCTCTTTCTTCGAGCCGTAGTCGCCGGTCCAATTTCGCCAAATGCCGGCGAAGGCGAGCATGGTCCGATCGGGCGGCGCGAACCACCGTATTACCTTTGCGCCTTTGGGCGAACTGTCCTCGTACTCGGAAAACGCTGTGAACGGCACGAGACATCGATGTGCCGGACCCATGAGTGACCGCCAGTGCGGGCTCCTAGTGTTGCGGATGTTAGTCACTGGGGCGCCGCCGGTGCTCGATGGACCGGGAAGTCCCCAGCGCATTCGAGACCACATTCTGCGGCCATCCTCGCCAACCGTGATGATTGGTCCGATGCTCTTCGGGAAGACTTCCAGGATCGAGTTTTTTATCCGCGTCTCGCTCCATTCCTCAAAACCATAGAGTTCGCGCTCTAGGTCCGCCTTCCGAATGTCTGATGCATAGCGGTTGCACATGGCGACTACTCGATCGTCTTGTTCGGCTTCAGTTGCCCGATGTCATACACCAGCGCGTCCACCATCGTCATCGCCGTACGCGCTTCCTCGGCCTTACTGCGAAGTAGCTTAGAGACCTCGACGAAGATCGGCGGCGGACGCTTTCGCTTCGCCTTGCAGTTCGAACAGACGAGGCGCTTCACAAGGTCCGCGACACGACCTTCCGTGCCCCACAGCCGCACGAGTTCTGTCTGCTCGAACATCTTGCCGCGTGAACATCCACGACAGCCGAAGTAGAGGCCACGGAGGCGGCTTAGCTGACCGAACTTTTCTGGGACCTTCTCGACGTATCCCACTGTGTCGGCTCCCGCCGACCCAACCTCATGCCTCCGGCATTTAGGAACGCTTGACGTGACCCCCGCAAACTCCTCCATCTGACGCTAGAGTCCGGCCCAGCTAGGGAGCCGGAGATGAAACGGAAGCGGTTCAGCGAAGAGCAGATCATTGCGGTCCTGCGCGAGCACGAGGCGGGCGTGGCGACGGCCGACCTCTGCCGCAAACACGGCATGTCGAGCGCGAGCTTTTACGCGTGGAAGGCCAAGTATGGCGGCATGGACGTGGCCGACGCGCAGAAGCTGAAGGGCCTGGAGGCGGAAAACGCCAAGCTCAAACGGCTGTTGGCGGACGCGATGCTCGACAACGCGGCGCTGAAAGACCTGCTTGGAAAAAATGGTGACGCCCGCACATCGGCGAGAAGCCGTCGCTCATCTCGAAACGACGCACGGGATGAGCGAGCGGCGGGCGTGCCGGATTATCGGCGTCGATCGGACCAGCGTGCGTTACCAGCGCACGACGCCCGATGACGCTGACCTGCGCGCCCGCATCAGGGCGCTGGCGCACGAGCGCCGGCGTTTCGGCTATCGCCGCCTTTACGTCTTGCTGCGCCGGGAGGGTCGGCTCGTGAACAGGAAGCGCGTGCAGCGTATCTACCAGGAAGAACGGCTGGGGGTGCGTCGCAGAGGCGGACGCAAACGCGCCTTGGGCCTGCGGGTGCCGATGGTGGCGCCGGATCGGCCGAACGCCTGCCGACTACGCCGCGCGATGGGCAGGAAATGAAGAGCTTGAACGACGCCCATCGGGGGCGTTTGATGACGACCGGACTCCAGTGGCGGCTGGATGAAAAACGGGGGTCACGTCACGCTGTATGAGCGTGCTAGGTCTATCCACACCGAATACACTTCGGGCTGACCCAGAGCAGATGCGGGCTGATCGGAAATGGTGTTTGAACCCTGGAACCCCCGGGTGATCCCCGCTTCAAGAGCATCCGTCTTCTGATCGTGGGCGAGTCCCATTACGACCAAGACGATCTGCCGCCGCCTGAACTGGTCTCGTCATTCACCAGCGAAATCGTCACTCGATGGGGGGCGAATGCTGAGGGCTACAAGCGCTTCTTCGGCAACATCTACGCGACCTTCAATGAAGACGGCGCCCATTGGTCGTCCGACGAGTTCAAGAACTTCTGGAACTCGATTTGTTTCTACAACTACGTGCAATCGTTTGTGCGCGGTGGCGCAGGAGAGCGACCGACCGCTCAACAGTTTTCTGAATCCACTGACGCCTTCCACGCTGTCAGACCTCGCCCTAGAGTCGTCAGATTATCTTCGCCGATCGCAATCCTGCTTCCAGATTGGCAAGCGTTCCGCGAATATTTTGTCTGTCGATCTCCACCATCTGCCAGCCCTCCAGGTTAGTCGGCATTTCCAGGCCAACATCTCGAAGAACGATGACGTTCTTGAAACCTAGTCGCCCCTGAAACAGGCCCATCTCGTGAAGCACGTTCTGCCGCGCTCTTACCGAGCCAATGTCAGTGGCGTCCTCGGCAGTCATAAGGAGAATCGCGAACCGGGTCTTGTCGAGCAGCGCCGATAACACCTCGATTGGAAACTGATTGAGCCGGGTGTCCGACTCCCAAGCTTCCACGTTCACCTTCAGGTCTTGCCGAAGGAAGCTCTCGACTTCCCGCCAGATGGGGTCGCGTCCATGTCCTATAAAGATCGCCTTTTCTTGATGCTTATAAGCAATCTCATCGGCCACTTGACCAATAACGCCGCCAAAAATATCGAGCGTCTTAGCTCCAGTGACTGTTAGCTTCTTGCTGACCATCTTCAGTGCGAGGTTGATGGAGTCTTCGAGCTGAAAGCCAGGAGTCAGCCGACCGGCAATGATACCCGCCGCAAATACGTCCCCTGCGCCGGTGGCATCCTCGATATCAGGTTCAGCAATCGTAGAAACAGGGAAGTCTCGCCTGAGAACACCGCGACTTGCGATGTGGAAGAATACACTGATTGTAGCGTAGTTCTTCTGAAAGATGATCATTGTCCGATCATGACATTTTCCGATCAATCGGGCGGCGGCGGCGTTGTCCGCATCCCCAGGTGCATGACCTGCCAAAAGCTGGAATTCGACGGAGTTTACGAACAGCACATCAGTTAGTCGCAGCAACCCAATAATGGATGGGTTGAGGCTGTGCTCAGCGCACCACTGGTGCCCAGGATCAAAACTGACGATCAGATTGGGATTCTGGGCCTTCGCCTCGCGCAAGATTTCAAGGAGGACTACCGGTGTGTCCTTGTCGAAAAATGACGTTAGGTGAATGCAGCGGCATCTTCCCAAGCTCCCGATGATTGCGCTCTTGTGCCGACGCATGAAGCGCGCTGCGCCGTCGTTGGCCCCGCGTGATGTGGCGAGCGAGCGCTCGCCTCCTGCCATCAGAGAGATGCAATTCCCAGAGGGTTTGCTCGTAGAGAAATCTATGAATCGCTGTTCGACGTCGTTCTGGCGAAACCACTCTCGGAAGGACGGCAGGCTTGGCTGGTCCTGGCCAGCGGCGCCGATATATCCCAGTCGGAGTGTGGGAGCAGCGCTTCGAAGCGCTTGAATCGTGTTGAACGCGGAGCCGCCTAACCGAATCTCGAAAGCGGCGTCACCTAGATGAGCGCGGAGTGAAGCGGCTTCTTGTTCTGATACAATCCGCTCGCGTCCAGATTCAAAGCTCCGGGAAAATTCCGAAACTGTCTTTGAATCGCGACTGCTGAGTCGCGATCGGGTGGCCACGAAATCAACGTTCAAGGCCCCGATGCCCACCACATCGGGATCGGTTCGGTCGTGCGCCGCCATCACTCAATCTCCGTTCTCGCGGTTTCTAGGCGACAGACGCGGAGATATGTCAAACGCGAGCTTCCCGAAGTGCAGAGGCTAGCTTCTCCCACTGAGTCCCCATCCCTGAACGACCGCGTTCCAAATCGACGTGCCGGCCCACGTCAGCCACAGCAACATGAGTGTGCCCAACACGATGATCCTAAGGCCCCAGTCGAGCCAGTCGATAGGCAGGTCTAACGGCTCGGACGGGAGCGGTTCTTGACGGGTTGGGTCAGCATCGAAGGGCATTGCTCCAGGGTAACAAGGCCTTTTGTCTCTCGACAACGAATATCAAGATGCACTGTCTTGATTCTGAGGCTGCGAGGGGAGACCGGTGATGCATGCTCGATGGCTCTTGGCTGCGGCCTGTTCGGCGCTCCTCCTGGTTGGTAGTTGTCGCCTCGATGGCGCCGAAGCGAAGGGCGCTCTCAGACACGATCGGGAGCCAAACGGTCCGGTGCTCTATCGGTGAACAGGACCGATACGGGCGGCGCGTGGCTCAGTGCAGCGTCGGCGGCACCGACTTGGGTGAGCGGATGGTCGAGGTGGGCTGGGCGCGCGATTGGAGGCGGTACAGCGGCGGTCGGTATGCTGACGAGGAAGCACGGGCTCGATCGGGGGCAGGGGGCTCTGGGGATTGGAATGCCCGTGGCTTTGGGGCGATCGGAATTATGATTAGCCCGGGACGGCGGCTTCGTCGGCTTCAGAGGCGGCGGAGATGATTGCATCGATGCATTCGGCGGCAGTCTCCGGTGTCACCGAAAACCACTCACGCCGAGTCTGATGCTGTTTCAACGCGGCATGCGCTGTCCGTTCGACAAGTTGAGCAGCCCTGGCGCTGGGTAGCGTCCAAGTCCGATATAGCGCGAGTTCTTCGTTGCCGACCCCTGTTTGCAGATCGCTCACTCTTCGCGCTGTGTCATTGCTAATGCCAATCTTGACGGCGTCCTTGGCCACGATGACGTAGACATCGCATGTCGTGAGGAGTTTGGAATTGGTCAGCGTTTTGCCTGACACAGATTCAAGTAGTGCGAGGAAACGCTGGGCAGAGCCAATGTTTCGACCGGTCATATCGGTTCGATAAACGCAGCAAGCAAGGAACGTATCAACCCGCCCCGGGGTGACCTTGATCCAGGTCTCGCTCCCCTCCCGCCGGATCATGTTTCGGAGGTCAACGCCCGCCATTTCATCCTCTATCGGCACGAATTTGAGCGAGTACAAGCTCATCGACGCAAGGCTTTGCGCGTTTCAAGCGACTCGCCCCATTCTTTCAGGCTGATGAGCGATCACGCATCTCGCAGGAGCGCACTAACGTCAATGGCGCGTGCTCTTCAGCGACTACGTCGCGACATGATGAACCGATACTTCGATGACGGCTGGTCCGTCGGCGCGGTGAGCAAGCAGTTTGGAAGGTCGCCAGCGTTGGTGATGAAGTACATCAAGTCCGAGAAGGATCGGGGCCGACGCCGCACGATGAAGACAAGGTCCAAGGACCCGAGGTGTCGCGAGAATCGGCGCCCTGTATCTTCCGTTCATTGTCGCATCGGCGTTCTGGTGGCTATGCATCGTTCGCGCCGGAATCTGTCAGTCACAGAGTTCGGACTGAAAGCGGGCTTTCGCGTATTCGCGTGGCTGAACTTGAGGCAGGCTCTTACGATCTGAGCTTGGCCGAGCTTCAGGCGGTTGCGGACGAACTCGGCTCGAGCGTAGGGGAGATCATTCGCTCGGGACCGATCGAACGCAGAGGCACGCGACCGTCTCTGTCGAGATAGACGGGGATTGTATGGCGGCTCTTTGGTTCGTTCCGGCAGCTATGCTGATCGCAGCGCTGTTACAGCTTCCGTACGGATACTACACGCTCCTTCGGTTGGTAGTCTGCATCACTGCGGCGATCGTCGCTTACCAATCGTGGCCAAAGCATGCCGTGTGGTCGGTGTTGTTCGGAGTCGTGGCGCTGCTCTTCAACCCTTTCATCATCGTTGCGCTGGATCGCGAGACCTGGGCGCCGATCGATGTCGGCGTCGCGGTTTTGTACGGCGTCCACTGGTGGTTGGTGGGCCGTCGGCTCCAGCAAGTGGACGGAGCGTAGAAGGTGCCATCTCCCACTTTCGAGCCCTGGAAACCCGCCGGGCGATCCGCGCTTCATGGGGCTTCGCCTGCTCGTTGGCGAGTCTCACTAAGAGCATTGGTATCGATGTGGCGGAAACAAATCGCGTCATATCCAGGTCGGCTCGGTGCTTGGCTTCGTCTCGTCTATTGGGTCTGGTCACCACCGCAATGAACCTGACTGCGCTTATCTATGCGTATGGATTCTTCGGTTCGGATCACGAAACCTGGGTACGTGCGATCGGCGCGGCGCTTCAATGCATCGGCGTGATGTTTGTAATGCAAGGCGTGTTGATGACGCGAGCACAATTCGGGTTGCCGTCTCTGCACGGCGCGGTGTTGAACTGGTTTCGAAGCTTTCCCGCTGTCTTTCCCAAGACGCGATACGCTTCGATGGACGCCGCGCTCAGCCCGGCGACGGCGTTTGGGATGGGGACGGTGCGGCAGGGTTGAAACCAGATGCAACGATGGACGAGAAAATCGCGTATTTGTTGCAGGAGGTCGAACGACAGCATGCCGACATCAGCAGCTTCAAGAAGGAGACGCGCCGACAACACGAGAGCTTAAGGGGCTTGATAGAGGCCGAGGAAGCGAAACGAACATCTGAAATCCGCGATGTACGCAAGCTGCTGACGGCGCACGCTACCGGCGGGCTCGATCTCTCATTCTGCGGTGCAGTTTTTCTACTTGTCGGCGTCATGCTTGGCACATTGCCTTACGCATGGTTCTGACTGAGTTAGCCCACCGTACCCGAGATCGTGCCGTTGTTCGTCACGCTCACGGCGTGGCCGTTCTTGCGGATGGCGTAGCCGGGGCCGCCGCCTGGGCTTGCTGCGAACTTCACCGCCGTTGCGTCCTCCGTCCCGCTGGCTCCGACTCCGCTCGAACCAGTTGCCGCTGCACCGGCGCCTGCGCCGCCCGCGCCCGTCGTGCGGCCTATGCCAGCGTTGCCGCCAGCACCCCCCGCACCGCCGCCGGAGGTCGTGCCATTGCTTCCAGGCTGACCACGGGAAAAACCGTGCTCTCCGTATTCACCGCCGGGGCCTCCAGGACCGTTTGGAAAGCCACCGCCGCCACCGCCGCCTGTGTATACGAACCAGGTTGGGACGCCTTCGTAATTCTGCTCTCGGTGCCATGCGCCGCCGCCGCCGCCACCGCCGCCGCCTGCTCTGATCTGCCCGCCGGAGTTCACGGTGATGGAGATATTGTGCTGACATCTCACGGCGTCGCCGCCCACACCGCCTTGCAAAGCGCCGCTCGTCCCCGCTCCAGCGGCGCCCGCACCGCCGCCACCGTACACTTTGCCGCTGACTTGCAACGCGAGTGAGATCGTCTTGTCCGTCGGCCAGACGCCTGTATCGATGCCGGGACCGCCACCCGGCGCCCCCATGATCGTTACGGCTGAACCGACTTGAAATGTGATCGTCGCGTCGGTGACGCCACAATAACCGGACGCGTCAGCGAGAGTACGAAGGTTCACGGGTCCGGTGCCGGCCACCTGAATAGTCGCGACAAACGTGCTGCCGTCCGTCCGGCATGTGCGTGAGCGATTTCCCGCCGCGTCATAATCGTAGACGACAATCGTTCCACCGGAATAAGTGACCCGAACCAAGCGACCTAACGCATCATAAAGATAAGTTGCGGTTTCGGCGGATGCCGGCATTAGCGACGCGACAAGCGTCGCAGTGCCTGCATGGGCGAGAAGTGCGCGCCGAGAGATGCCCATGTCGCGTCTCCGTGCATTCGATTACGTGCTGCTGACCTCCGTCAGCATTATCCGCCACCGAAGTTGAACAAACGAGCGCCGCTCGCCTTTTGGTTGACTCCATCGTGAAGCGCGAATTACCACTTCTGTCAAGACGAAGGCGGGAGACGCACGATGCTGCGGGACGCTCATTGGTTTGCTCGGCGCGGTGGTCGCGGCGCTGTCTTCTCCATTTTCTCACGCGCGCCTCGAACCGTCTTGCTGCTGCTCGGTTTCTGGGGCCTCGCAGCTACCGCTGCTCTTGCGCAATCTGTTCCCCCACCGCTCACGCAATATTCGCTCGATGAAAACGGCGTCGACGTTATCAACGGCTCGATTCACATCCAGTCGCCAGCCATAAGCGTCGGCCAGGGAGGGTTGGGCGGTCTCAGCTATCAAAGAATTTACGACTCCAGCGTCCAAGGCTGGCGCGATAATGTCACCGGTTCGATCAACAGCGATGGATCAGATTACATCGTTACACTGATGGGAGCGTCCGAGACGTTCACGTTATCGGGCAGCGTCTTCACGTCGAACGAAGGGCGAGGCGGAACCCTAAGTTTTGATTCTGTCGCCAACACGTACGAGTACAGAACGGCGAGCGGCGCGACCGCCATCTACGACAAGAACCTCGCCGGCGAGCAGCCGGTTGAAGCTAACGAAGGCCGGGTCACATCGCTGACGCTGCCTTCGGGCGAAGCATGGGTGTTCACCTACACCACGCTCTCGACCACGGGATTCCTGGCGCACCGTCTTCAGTCGGTGACGAACAATCTCGGCTACCAACTGAGCTTCGAATACGCCTCGAACAGCGCAGACGCGTCCGGAATTCGGCTCGTCGAGGTCACTGCGATCAACAACGCTGTGGACTACTGCGACCCGACTGCCAACGGCTGCACCGGGTTTGCCCAGACGTGGCCTAGCCTCACCTTCGCTGAGAGCGGTTCGACGCAGACGGTCACGGACACGCTTGGCCGCGAGACAGAGTACACGTTGACATCGAACCGCATCACAGCGGTGCGCTGGCCGTCCAGCGGCTCGAACAATGTCACGATTAGCTACAACGCTACGACCGGCCTCGTCAGCACGGTCACGACCATCGCCGGCACTTGGCAGTACACCTACACGACGAACGGATCAAACCGCCGAGCGATCGCACGGAGCCCTGTCGATTACGACATCATCTACGATTCCGACCTCACCACCAACCGCGTCACCAGTTCGACCAACGGCGTCTTCAGCGTCACCAATTATCAGTACGATTCTCAGTCACGGCTGTCACGGGTTACCCAACCGCAGGGAAATTATACCGAATACACATACGACAGTCGAGGGAACGTCACGCAGACTACGATGGTCGCCAAGTCGGGCTCAGGTCTGTCGAACATCGTCACATCCGCGAGCTACGCTTCGACGTGCTCGAACCAAGTAACTTGTAACCTGCCTCTTTCGACAACAGACGAGCGCGGCAACACCACCGACTACACCTATGACTCTACGCACGGCGGTCTGCTGACCGTTACGCTTCCTGATCCGGACGGCACCGGGCCGCAAGTGCGTCCCCAGACCCGCTACAGCTACACATCGCTGTATGCGTACTACAAGGACAGCAGCGGCTCGATCGTGCAGGCGCCATCGGCGGTCTTTCGACTGACTGGCACGTCGGCGTGCGCCACGCTGTCATCGTGCAGTGCGGCGCCAAATCGATCCGACGAAACCATCAGCACAATCGATTATGGTTCAACTGGGGTCGCCAACAATCGCCAGCCTGTGTCTTCATCGGCGGGCGCCGGGGACGGTTCGCTGACGGCGACGACGGCGTTCACCTATGACGCAGTAGGCAATTTGCTGACGATAGATGGGCCGCTCGTCGGCTCTGACGACACGACGCGTCTGCGCTATGACGCCGGCCGTCAGCGCGTCGGCGTCATTGGCCCAGACCCGGATGGCGTAGGAACACTGAAGCACCGTGCGTTGCGGTACACCTATAATAGCTACGGCCTTCCGAGCGTAGTGGAGCGCGGAACGGTCGATTCTCAATCCGATCCTGACTGGGCCAATTTCTCCAGCTTGGAGCAACTGAACGTCGGCTATGATTCCGGCGGCCGGCGGGTTCAGGATCGCTTCATCGCCAGCAGCACGACGCACGCCGTCACTCAGTACGCCTATGATGGCGACAATCGCTTGCAGTGCGTAGCAGTGCGGATGAATGCCGCCGCGTTCGGTGCGCTGCCGCCGTCGGCGTGCACCCTGGGGACTGAAGGCTCGCACGGGCCGGACCGCATCACGCGTTACGGCTATGACGGCGCCGATCGTCTCGTTCAGGTCACGAGCGCCTATGGCACGAACATGCAGCAAAATGCGGCGACGCAGACCTGGACCCCCAACAACATGATGGCGACGTTGCTAGACGCCAACGGCAATCTCACCACGTACGAATATGACGGCTTCGACCGCTTACGGAAAATTCGCTTCCCGAACGCCAGCGGCGCCGGGTCGAGCGCGACGGATTATGAGCAGTACACCTACGACGCCGCCTCGAACGTCACGCAAGATCGCCGCCGCGATGGTGCCACGGTCAGCTTCGCCTACGATAACCTGAACCGCGCCACGACGATGACGCCTTCGAGTGGGGCCGTTGTTTCGTACGCCTACGATAACTTCAATCGCCAGACGCAAGTCGCGTTCACCGGGCACACACTCACCTTTGCCTTCGATCAACTCAGCCGCAATACCAGCGCTACCGGACCCCTTGGGACCGTCGCCTACCAGTACGATCTCGCCGGGCGGCGCACCCGCATTACATGGCCGGACAGCTTCTACGCCCAGTACGACTACGACCTCACCGGCGCCGTGATGGCGATCCGTGAGAACGGCGCTACCTCCGGCCCAGGCGTTCTGGCGAACTACGCCTATGACAATCGGGGGCGGCGTACGACGATCACGCGCGGCAACGGCGTGACGACGAGTTACAGCTATGACAGCGCCTCTAGACTGTCGTCTCTGGCCCAGGACCTCTCTTCGTCAACCTACGACCAGACTCTGAGTTTCAGCTACAACCCAGCCAGCCAAGCTCTCTCACGGACGGGCACGAACAGCGCCTATGATTGGCCCCAACCGGCGCTTGGGTATGACAACTACACGCGAAACGGTCTGAACCAGTACTCAGCGGTTGATGCGACGAGCTTCACCTATGATGGTCGCGGCAATCTCACATCAGACGGGACGACCACGTACAGCTACGATGTTTACAACCGGCTCACGGGCGCCGGTTCTGCGACGCTAACCTACGATCCGGCGAGCAGGCTCTATCAGACGAGCGCTTCGGGAACGACGACGAGCTTCCTCTATGATGGGCTCGACCTGATTGCCGAGTACAATGGCTCCACCTTGTTGAAGCGCTACGTGCATGGACCTTCATTTGACGAACCTCTGGTCTGGTACGAAGGCAGCGGCACAACGGACAGACGCTGGCTAGTACAGGATCAACTCGGCTCTGTGATCGCTGTGACGAACGGCTCGGGCGCGGCGACTAACATCAACTCGTACGACGAATATGGGCGTCCGGCTGCAACGAATGTCGGGCGTTTTCAGTACACGGGCCAGACGTGGCTCTCGGAAGCGTCGCTCTATCATTATAAGTCGCGTGCGTACTCACCAGTGCTTGGCCGCTTCATGCAGACTGATCCAATTCTCTGGGCGGGGGGTATGAACTTGTACTCGTATGTTGATGCCGACCCAATCAATTTCGTTGATCCGTTAGGGCTGACTTGTTGGTGGATATTCCACACTCGACAACCGGATGGGAATCCCCCTCCGTGGATTCAGCAATCAGAGAACTGCGTGGACGTGGCCGGAAATCTTGCAAGCATCTATCCGTCTCGATCGTTGCCTCGGACTGGTGATGCGGGCGGCGGTGGCGGCACAACTGGTGACCCGTCGCCGGAAGAGGAGCGACGTCAATGCTTGCGGACTATCGATCGGGCCGCGGAGCAAATCTTCGAAGCTCGACAAACGCAAGTGCTGTCTCTCGCGACTGCTGCCTCGGGAGCAGTGGTTTCAGCGGTCTCGGCTCCGACCGGGTTGGGGCCTCTTGTAGGTTTGGGCATGGCGACCACTGGAATCTTGAGCTATGGGGTCGGTGAAGTCGCCATTGAAGGCGGAATGGATACTCTCTGGCTTCATGGTTTGGGAGAGTATGGAGAAGAACTCCAGGATCGAGCTACGCGCTCGATGCTCGGCGGTCCGAATGACTACGTACCCCCATCCGAACTCTTCGGGAGCAGTGTGTGCCTACCGAACGTTGGATAGCGCCCATGAGATATGTGCAACTTATTATGACGACCGTGTTGCTGATCTGCGGCATGCTCTTCGTTTTCTCGGCGATAGGTCCAGGCGGAGAGGCGCGACGCGGATCAGATGCGATAGAAATGATAGCGATTATAGCTGTGCTGCTCCTATTTGGCGCTGGAGAGTACAGGCTGTATCTCCGAGCGAAGTCCGATTTGATCGAAGCAAACCGGCTGTTGCATTATCTTGCTTTAGTGGCTGCGCTCCCAGCGATTGTACTGACGACTCTGCTGATCGTATGGATGCTGCATCTAAAGTTTGGTATTTGGTGGGACTGGGCTCCGACCATCCTATTGGTGGCGTTCGGTTTGGTATGGGTTGCAATTTTCCTGCGCTACATCCTTCTGAGAAGGGTACGCCGGAACAAGTGACCGAAATTGCCTCGTACGAGCGAGGTCTAGAGAGAAGCTTTATATATAAAGCATTGTCGTACCACATGGGTTGGTGTATAGTTCTGAGACACCCGGTCTCGTCGCACCTTTGAACCATGTGCGAATCTTGATGAAGTCTTCGATCGGCGCCTGCGTGGCGTACGCCAGGACCTCGACCCTTGAACAGCGGGCTGGTCTCGAAGCCCAGATCGCACAACTCCAAGCCGCTGGCGCCACCAAGGTTTTCTTTGAGCACGTGTCGAGCGTCAGCACAGTACGCCCCAAGCTCGCTGAAGCCCTGGCCTACGTTCGTGAGCGTGACACCTTCATTGTCACCGCTGCCGACCGGCTGGCGCGGAACACGATCGACCTACTGAACATCGTCGATGATCTGACGAAGCGTGGCGTCACCGTCCGTATCCTCAGCATGGACCTCGACACATCAACTCCCACGGGCCGTCTTCTGTTGTCTCTCGTCGCCAGCATTTCAGAGGCCGAGCGAGCGTGGATGCTGGAGCGTCAGCGGCACGGTATCGCCAAGGCGAAGTCGGAGGGTCGGTATAAGGGACGTGCGGCTACGGCGCAGGCGAAGGCGAAGGCGAAGGACGTTCGTGCGCTAAAGGCATCCGGTGTGGGTGTTGCTGACATCGTTCGGCAGACGGGCATCAGCCGAGCGAGCGTTTATCGCATCCTCGCGTGATGCAAGGCATTCGGGGCCCAACCTCAAACTACTCACCGACAAGGGCTTGGTTTCCTACGCTCGGCTTTCGGCGTATCGGCCCTTAATGTTGTGGTTGAAATAGCTGCCGACGGACGTCGCGTTGATTAGTTGTTCGTACTCGACGGGTGGTACATTGAAGTAGTGGTACAAACCTCCGTTCTTGAACAACACTTCAAGCGTTTCGGCTCCCTGGTCGTATCCAATTTCCGCAATGTTGCTTGATGACACGGGCAATCGCTCCATGGCCTAGTCCTTCTTGATGTGGGGATTTTGGGCCCGCCAAGCGGCGACGATTGTCGTGTAGTCCTCCGCCTCGCGTTTTTTGCCCCACGCGGCGACGACTGATGGGTCACCACTATCCCGGCGATGTCCTACTGGTGGCAAACCCAGTCGGCAGCGAATGGGCAATGGCGCCGCTTCTCCAGTTATGATCGCTTCCCCCGTTCGGAGGATGGACAGCGCTTCAGTGACGGCACTCAGATTGTCGGGGAGTGTCGCTTGTACTTTCGCGCGGTCCGCCCCGTTTGAGAGCCGAAGGGCGATGAACGTCCCACATTGCGATAGAATGGTATCGTCGATTTCCGAAGGTCGCTGGCTGACGATCATCGCGCCGATCCCAAATTTGCGTCCTTCTTTCGCTATCCGATGAACGACGTCTCTGGCGGGGTTGACTCTTTACCAAGATACCGGTGAGCCTCTTCCATAACGACAAGCTGCGGTCGTTGGCGTCCGCCGGCGGGAAGGTAGCGGCCCCAGAACAGTGCATCGTAGATGATCGTCAGAATTGCGCCGAGCATTTGGACTAAGACATCGCTGGGCACGCCCGAGAGGTCGAGAATCGTGATCGGCTTGTCGTGACCAAGCCACGCGTTCAGGAGATCGTCTAAGTCTGACTTGCAATGGCCGGCCAAGTCAGGCGCCCAATCGCCCGGTGAAAGCAGGAAGGCAAAACGCTTGTCGAGTAGGCGAGAGCGCATGTGTTCGAGATGCCGCCGAATGCTCAGGACTCCGACTGAGTTCACGAACGGCGGCGAACCGCCTGCACCGGGCGGTTCATACTGTGGAGCGATCAGCTTCTCGGCGTCACCGGGTTGCGATATGGCAGCCGTTTGTCGGTCCTTCTCTTTCCAGGTCTTTATCTCTGGATCGAGAAGGTCGAGCCATAACTGTTTGAGGCTATACGGCACTGGCGTGTCGATGGTGAGCGAATCTAAATCCACTCCAGGAATCAGCTTCTCCTTCGCGCGGCGCATTTTCGCGTCGAAAATCCGATCAATGACTCCCGTCAGTGCTCGATCGTCTAGGCGTCCCATCAGGAACGGTATCAAGTCAGTTGGCGGAAGAGCCCAAAACGGAACCTGCAACGCCTGTTGCCCACTGGCAGGGTTCACCCTGAACACGGTGGCACTTTCCGACAACGCTGCGGCGTACTCACCGTGAATGTCCAACAATAGAACGCGGGCGTTCGGATACGCCCCTGCGCGATGATCGTTCGCAAGTCCGCCATGAGGCGATCAGGATTGTGGACGGTTTCTGGCACCCGAATCATCCTTTCGGGGCCGATCATAACGCGTATCGACGCGCGACGAATTAGAGGTTGCGTTCTTCGGGACGGGATGACCAGGCAGCCAGCCTGTGGTTCGCCCGGGCGCGTGCTGCTTGCGCCGCTTTCTGAGCGTTGGGCGTGTCGGGCATCACTGCGATTCCGAGTGAATGACCAACGGCGGAAGCATAGCTTCGTATTCCTCCGCCTCGGCATCCAACATGGCCCGAACGTAGACGCCGCTGTGGCCCATGAATTGACGCGTGGCTCGCTCGATGACCTTCGAATTGCGATCGGGCGGCAGGTCTGCCCGCAGCCGAATTAGCCCAACGAGCTTTGATGCGGATGCCGGGACAATCACAATCGAGCCGATCCATTCGCTGGGCAGTGTGGGCCGGTAAACACGCACGATCCGATCGGAAGAGGGTTGCAGGACCAGCCGGACGAAAGAATCTCCCGACACTACGGACCTCCAGGTATGGCCGGGTCTGGTGTCGTACTTCGGATCGTAACGACTTCCGTTCGCAAGCTGCGAGTTGACGACAATGCAGAAGAGTGTGTTGTCCGTCTCAACACGACCATCGGCGTACGTCACATCTACTGAAAGGCCTTGTTCGTGGCAGCCGCCATAAACGCTGGCCGCGACCTGCATGGCCTTGGCTTCCAGTCGAGCGCGAGCACCGACATCAATCACCGCCGGTCTTGGTGTGGGCTGCTGTTCAGGCTGCCGGGGACGGTCGGTTGCGGCCTCAACGGGGTGCCTTGTCACGAGCGCTGCAACGCCCGCAGCGATCAGCGCCAGAACGACCTTAGTCGTGGTCGTCATCGACAATGTGAGGCCGGTGATCTGTGAACCTAAAAGGTCAGCAGTCCCCTGGAATGGCGCGATGCACACATCGGGCATGAAGCCGGCATTCAGGCACAGCAGCACTGTGCTCCGCAGGATCGACGTAGGCACAACAGAGGCGAGCAGAAATGTTGCGATCGTTGAACCAGCGATCCAGAACCATTTGGACGCTTTCCCGTCCCCTGCTGACATTATTCCCCCCATACCAGTTCGGGATGATACCGGTCTGGTATTAGGTGGGATGCCGTTTCTCGTCCAGCAGGTGCGGACCGGGTGGCGGCAACACTTCATGATGACCGATACAAGCGGCTAGTGCGCCTTCTAAAAGAGGCGCGTGAACGGGCCGGCCTGTCCCAGGAGGCAATTGGGAAGCGCCTGAAGAAGCCCCAGAGCTACCTGGGGAAGATCGAAACCTTGCAGCGGCGCCTGGACGCGCTGGAGTTCTTCGACCTCCTGGAAGCACTGGAAATCGAGGCTGGGCCTTTTGCTAAGCAGGTGGCCGCCGAAATGGGGCGGAAAGGGAAACGATCAAAGGGTTGAGAGGTCGCTTCACAGCCTTCGCGATCCGCTACATTCGGCCACTACAAAACACTACAACGCAACACTGTAAGTACTTGATTGTGTGTGCGTAACCGCAGCCTCGCTAGAATCCCTCCCTCTCCGCCATCCTGCTTCGCTTTGGCGCGCTTCGCAGGATTTGGGGCCGGTGTTTCTCGCGAAGCAGGATGCCCTCCGTAGCTTTAGCGAAGGAGGGCCGGTGCAGGACTTTCCTGCTTCGCGCTCTGCGCTTCGCAGGACTTGGTTCCGGCCTTTCCGCGAAGCAGGATGTCCTCCGTAGTTTTAGCGGAGGAAGGCCGGTGTTCTACGTTTACCTGATCGAGAGCATCGCGTTCCCGGATCGCCGGTATGTTGGCCTGACCACCGAGGTTCCGCGCCGTCTCCAAGAACACAACGACGGCAAGTCTTTCCACACGTCGAAGTTTCGCCCGTGGCGCCTTCGCACTTACCTCGCCTTCTCCAATCTCGCCCAAGCCGAGCGCTTCGAGAGGTATCTGAAGTCTGGCTCCGGCCACGCCTTCGCCAACAAGCGTCTGTGGTGAGTCGGCAATAGGCGAGTTGGTGCGCCGGCGGACGCCGGTGCTCGAAATTCCTACTGCCAACTGCCAAGTGCCAACTGCCTTGCCTCCCGAGAGGGAGGCCGGGGCGCGTCGGACGCGCTGGTTTGGTTCCTAGTCTGGCGCCGATCATCGCTGAGCGGCGCTGCGCGCGTCGAACGCGCCCCGTTGCGTCGGCCGTTTGTCCCGGATTGGCGACCAGGAGTTTTATGGCGCACCAGCACGCCGAGCATGCAGGGGCCTTGGCTCCTTATGGCCACGAGCCGGTTCAGCGCGTCGGCGGCTCCCGAAAGCCGCCGGGCCCTGCGGTTTCACGCCCCGCAGGCAATGCAAGCGCCGTTCGCTTCGCCGCGCGAACCCAAGATGCGGTGTACCCCTCTTCGGGGCCCGGTCGACATCCCGCGTCCGCCGGCTTTCTCAACGAGGGTTCGGAGCGGACCCGCGTCTTAGCGGATCTTCTCCTCGCCCTCGAAGCGACGCCTGCCGCGCCGGCCGATGTCCCCGCATTCCAAAGGTTCGGTGCACTTCGAAATCCTCCCGTACGGGGACGAAAGGAGTATACGCCAGGTTTGGGAGGGGGCGGATAAGTTTTTGTGAGAAGTGATGGGAATCAAGGGGTTGGTGGTGGTAAGGGCGGGGATAGATGGGGTTTGCGCTGATCTCTCCAGGTTGGACCGCGCGCCTTCATGCGCGCTTTGCGGAGAGGGCATGGTATGAGCGCCTGCGCTTGTTGACGCTCGTTGCGGCGCGGCGTCATTAGACGTCATGGGGGCGATGACAGCGTTACAGTTCGTGGAGATGTGGCGCGATTCCGAGCTGCGTGAGCGGCAGGGGTCGCAGATGCATTTCCTGATGCTCTGCGATCTGCTCGGCGAGCCCAAGCCCACTGATCCGGAGAGCTATTGCTTCGAGCGCGGCGCGGAAAAGGCCGGCGGCGGCGACGGCTGGGCCGACGTTTGGCGCAAGGGCTGCTTTGCTTGGGAGTACAAAGGCAAGCACGCCAATCTCGGCGCGGCGCTCCGCCAGTTGCAGACCTACACGCTCGATCTGCAGATGCCGCCCTACCTCGTCGTTTCCGACATGGAGCGGATCGTCGTTCACACCAACTGGAACAACACCGTTTCAGAAACACACGAATGGACCCTCGACGATCTGCTCGATGCGCAGAAACTCGATCTGCTCAAGCAAGTGTTCAACGGCTCGGAAAGGCTGAAGCCGAATATCAGTCCGCAAGAGCTAACGGCGAAAGCCGCGCAGCGGTTCGGCGACATCGGCCGGCGCTTGCAGGAGCGCAAGCACGATCCGCGCACGGTGGCGCATTTTCTCAATCGCCTCATCTTCTGCATGTTTGCGGAAGACGCGGGCCTGCTGCCGAACAAGCTCTTCTCGCGCATGATGCAAGCGGTCGAGAAGCAGCCAGACGCGGCGGCCGCGCAAATGCGCGATCTGTTCGCCAAGATGCACAAAGGCGGCTTCTTCGGCGAACACAAGATCGATTGGTTCAACGGCGGCTTGTTCGACGGCGAGGACGTGCTTCCGCTCGAAGTGATCGATCTGAAGGAGATCGCCAAGACCGCGGACGAGCACGATTGGTCTGAAATTGATCCTGCAATCTTCGGCACGCTGTTCGAGCAGGCGCTGAAGGCGACTCGCGAACGCCCGGCCCTCGGCGCCCACTACACCGATCGCGAGAAGATTCTGAAGATCGTCGACCCGGTGATCACGCGGCCGCTGATGGCGGAGTGGGAGACGGCTCACGCCGAGATCGCGGCGATCATGGAGGAGCACAACGCGGCGAAAGCGGGCGAAAGGGCCGTGTTCGACGAAGCCGCCGAAGAGATGAAGCGCGATCCCGCCAAGGCCAAGGCGGGCGAGGCGGCGCGTCGCAAGAAGCGCGCCGATCTCCTGAAGGTGCAGACGCAAACGAAGCGCCGCGCGCGCGAACGACTGGATGAGTTTCTCGATCGGCTCGCTTCATTCCGCGTGCTCGATCCGGCCTGCGGCTCGGGCAATTTTCTCTATGTGGCGCTGCATGCACTGCATGACATCGAGCGGCGCGCGCATGGCGATGTGCTGCGGCTCGGGCTAGAACCACCGGCGCTGCGCGTGAGCGTCAAGCAGCTGCGCGGCATCGAGATCGAGCGCTACGCGGCGGAACTGGCGCGCGTGACGCTGTGGATCGGCGATCTGCAATGGCTGAAGAAGAACGGCTATTTGCCGGATCGGCGCCCGATCCTGGATTCGCTCGATCAGATCGAAGAGCGCGACGCGCTGCTAGATCGGAGCAAGGGGCCGGCACCGAAGGATTGGCCGGAAGCGCAGTGGCCCGAGACGGATGTGATCATCGGCAATCCGCCGTTCTTAGGCGCCAAGAAGATGAAGGGAGAACTTGGCGTCCCGATCACCGAACGAATCCGTGACGTCTACGATCAGTTGACGGGATTCACCGATTTCGTTTGCTACTGGTTTGAGAAGGCCCGATCGGCGTTGGTCGAGGGTCGCGCGGCAAGGGCAGGTTTCCTAGCTACAAGCGCCATACGGGGCGGCACCAATCAACCGGTGATGCACCGAATAGAAGAACAGTTGACCGTATTCGAAGCGTGGGACGAGATTCCTTGGATCGACAGCGGCAAAAATGTCGAGGCCTCGATCGTCAATATTTGCCGGGCCGAAGGCGCCGGCTCGATCTCGCTGAACGGCGTTCCGGTGGCACATATCAACTCGGATCTCACCAGTGGCGTGAACGTAACACGCGCTGAGAAGCTGTCAGAAAACTTGGACTTTGCTTATCTGGGCATTCAGAAAAGCGGCCCTCTTGATATCACAGGCACACGGGCACGCGCTTGGCTTCAAGAGCCATCCAACCCGAACGGCCAGCCAAACTCAGTTGCACTGCGAAAGTACTACAACGGCGATGATGTCACGGACCGTCCTCGGGACTATTGGTACATCGACATCCCGTTGCACCTCGACGAGAACAACGCGGCGCAATTTGCGTCGCCATTTAAGCATCTTGCGGAAGCAATTTATGATCCCAAGGAGAACGCCACCGAGACGTTAAAGCAGGCGAGGCAACGGGCGCGCGACAAACACGCGCGTGAGAAGTGGTGGCAACCATATTGGCCGCGCACTGAGCTGCGATCCAAGCTGGTAGGATTGCAACGCTACTTGGTGACACCTGAAACGGCTGAGTATCGGTGCTTCACACTGATCGATGGACGGATTCTACCCGACAAGAATCTTATCGTGTTTCCCCATTGGAATTTCACTACGTACGGAGTGCTGGAAAGCCAGTTTCATCGGGTGTGGGCGCTCCGAGCAGGCACAAGTCTGACCGATCGGCCGAGATACACGCAAACCACCACCTTCGAGACCTTCCCTTTCCCGGAAGGTCTCACGCCGAACATCCCGGCGTCGCGGTACGCCAGCGATCCGCGCGCCTTCGCCATCGCCGACGCGGCGCGCGAGTTGAACGAGAAGCGTGAGGCGTGGCTCAATCCGCCGGAATGGGTCGAGCGCGTGCCGGAAGTCGTGCCCGGCTATCCGGATCGGATCGTGCCGAAGGACGATGAGGCGGCAAAGAAGCTGAAGGACCGCACGCTGACCAAGCTCTACAATGAGCGGCCGGCTTGGCTCGATCATTTGCACAAGCGTTTGGATGACGCTGTCGCGGCTGCGTACGGCTGGCCGACGGACTTGTCGGAGGAGGAGATTCTGGAGCGGCTGTTCAAGCTGAACCAGGAGCGGGCGGCGGCAGGAAGATGAAGAACTCAGTCGTGCTTAGGCTTGGCGATCTACGTAGCGCCGCCGACAAACTTGGCCCGTTGCGCGCGCCGGCGGGCGCGCGTGGGTCGATCTCTCGCACGACCGAGATAAAGCCTGACCCTCATGGCGTCAGTGTCGAGACGCCATTTGTGGAGACGTCTGTCCGGGCTGAGGGAGCTTGGCGCAAGATCGTGTCGGTGGATGGCCGACGGCTGAGGGACACTCTCGATCTACTCAAGAAGCAATGGAAGGATATCGGCGGCGACGACGCGCAGATTACGCTGTCGACGTCTGATACGTTCCTGGAATTCTCGTGGAGCGGGCCCAATGGAACGCGACGGCAAACAATTCCACTGGTCCCGCTGCGTTAGGAGCTGACGGCGCTGTCCATTGCTGCGTGGTGCTTCAGCCGCCGGTCGGCTGGTGGGCGGCGTTGACGATGTTGGCGATGAGGGAGAGCAGGAAGCCGGCGCTGATGAGGGCGAGACCCTGCAGCGCGTCGATCGAGCGCTCGACGGTGAAATCCGACATGGCGGCGACATTCTTCGCTTCGGCGCCGCGCCACAGTCCAATAATCAGTGCGCCGACGGCCTGAAGCAGGCCGACGTTCAAGAAGCGTTTCGCCATCAGCAGCGCGCCGGCTAGTTCGAGCACGTTGCCGAGGATGGCGAGTGCGCTCGAAACCATCGGCGCGCTTACCGCAGGCAGCTCGATCAAACGGGAAGCACGTCGATGACGCGCCTCAAATTGCCCGAGAACACGACGATATGGTTGCAGGCGACGACCCACAGCGCATTCCCGACGCGCACTTTTTGGACCTTCGTCGAGGTCTGCTGCAGATCGCGGAAGAACGCCTCAAGGCACTTCCGGTCCGCCGCGGTCGGGCTGCCGCTCAAATACCTGACGGCGTCTCTTCCGAAATGGAAATTCAGCGGCCCTAGATGTTGAAAGCCCCAAGGCATGGCCCCTTGCCTCCATTCCCGTCAGCGCGGCGGGAAAATCTCTTCGAAGGAGGCGTCGCCTTCGGCGTCCTCCTCATCGCTTGGATCGGCATCGAGCAACCGCAACAGCTTCTGGGGGTTGGCCGATTCCCGGATGAGTTGGCGCACCAGGACGTACGCGTCAGGCGTGATGCAGTAGCCGGCGACCATGGTCGTGCCGCCGACCTCGATGACGAGCTGAACGGCCGAGGCGCCGTCGCCGAGCGCGTCCCAAACTTCCTGCGCCAGATCGGTGGAGACCGTGATGGAAGGCAGCTGAGCCGGATCGGCGACGATCGGTTGTGACGCGGTAGCTGCCATAGGACCCCCGACGACCAGCGGTTGAACGCTGGGGGCGGAACCCTACCTAGGTTAACCGTTGATGAAAAGCCTCGCCGCGCCCGCGGGCTGCCGCCGCTCGGGCAGATTTGGGCCCAAGTCTTGCTTGGTTGTAATGCCCATCTCGGCACGTGACGCCGGTCGCGGCGTTGTCAGGCGCTTCGAGAGGAGAAAAAGCGGTAGCCGCGACACGCTTCTTAGGGGTTCCGTAGGGAGTGCGTGCGGATTCTGTGTAGAATCAATGGTGTGCTGATGCGTCTGTCTCGTGCCGACTTCTTCAAGCGATACCAAGACGCGGCGAAGCGTTTGGGCTTCCCCGCGCCGAACCCGGCCGTGCTGGAATCCGACTATCGCGCCTACCTCTACGGCGAGTCCCTGCTGCTGCGGTCATCCTCGGTGCGCTTCTTCCGCGACGACGCCGGCGAATTGAACTGGGAAATCCGCCAAGGCGGCGCGCGCAAAACTGTTGGCGCCGACAGTTAGATTTGGGCTGTTGACCGGCCCCGTCCTCCTTGTCTATATCGCCGCTCCCCGCCCGGGCGAGCTTCGTTCGGGCGCGATCCAGGTTTGGCCCAGGCAGGCATAAAGATGTTCGCGGTTATCAAGACGGGCGGTAAGCAATACCGGGTGGCCAAGGACGACGTCATCGTCGTCGAGAAGCTGGCCGCCGAAAAGGGCGCCAAGGTCACCTTCGACCAGGTGCTGATGACCGGCGACGGCGACAAGGTGAAGACCGGCAAGGATCTGGGCGGCGTCACCGTCACCGGCGAGCTGATCGACACCAAGAAGGGCGACAAGGTCACGGTGTTCAAGAAGCGCCGGCGCAACACCTATCGCCGCAAGATGGGGCATCGTCAGGCCGAGTCGCACGTCAAGATCACCGCGATCGGCAAGTAAGGTTCAGAGGCTACAATGGCTCACAAGAAAGCAGGCGGCTCTTCGCGCAACGGGCGCGACTCGCCGGGTCAGCGTCTCGGCGTGAAGCGCTTCGGCGGCCAATCGGTCAGCGGCGGCGAGATCCTCGTGCGCCAGCGCGGCACCAAATTCCATCCGGGTCAAAACGTCGGCCTCGGCCGCGACCACACCCTGTTTGCGCTTTGCCACGGCCAAGTTGCGTTCGCGACCAAACGCGACGGCCGAACCTACGTGTCGATTATGCCGGCACAGGTAGCGGCGGAATAGGCGAAACGGGACTGACATCCTCGGATCGCCTCTTTGGAAGGGCGATCCGGTATCCCGAAGATGAGCGTGGGGCGCCCGGATCAAGGCGCCCCATTTTCTTTGCCCCACGCGTTGCGAGCCAGCGGAGTAGGCTCATGCGCGATGTGAGAACGATCGAAACCGAAAGACTGGCCTTGCGGGGGCTGCGCATGAGCGATGCGCCGCGCGTGGCCGAGCTTTGCGGCGATCCGGGCGTTGCGCGGATGATCTTGCGCGCGCCGCTGCCGTACCTGCCGGTGGCGGCGGAAGGCTGGATCATGACTTTGGCGGCGCGCAAGCCGCTGGCCGAGGAGTTCGTGTTCGCGGTGGAGCGCGGCGGCGAGATGATCGGCTGCATCGGCGCGCACAAGTCGGGCGAGGCGTTCGAAGTCGGCTACTGGTTCGGGCGCGCGTACTGGGGGCGCGGGTTTGCGAGCGAGACGCTGGCCGGCTTCATGGCGGGCGCGCGGTCGCTGGGGCGGCTCGAGGCCGGGCACTTCGTCGACAATCCGGCGTCCGGGCGCGTCTTGGAGAAGGCGGGCTTTGTCTATACCGGCGAAGTCAAGCCCATGTTCTCGATGGCGCGCGGCGAAAGCGCGATGTGCAAGCGCATGACCTATGCCGCCGAGGCGCGCGCGGCGGCGGCTTAACTGAGACGTGAGCCGGGCGCGGCTGGCGGCCGGGTCCGGCGGAGACTACATCTTTCGCTTCGAGGAGCATTTGGCATGGGTTTGCGCGTAGCCGTCGTCGGCGCCACGGGAAATGTGGGCCGGGAAATGTTGGCCATCCTCGAAGAGCGGCTGTTTCCGGCCGATGAGATTTATGCGCTGGCGTCGCGCCGCTCGCAGGGCGTCGAGGTGAGCTACGGCGACCGCACGCTGAAGGTGAAGGATATCGAGCAGTTCGATTTCTCCGGCGTCGATCTCGTGCTGATGAGCGCTGGGAGCGCGGTGTCGAAGGAATGGTCGCCGAAGATCGGCGCGACGGGCGCCGTGGTGATCGACAATTCGAGCGCCTGGCGGATGGACCCGCGCGTGCCGCTGGTGGTGCCGGAAGTGAACCCGGACGCGGTGCTGGGCTTCGACAAGCTCAACATCGTCGCCAACCCGAACTGCTCGACGGCGCAATTGGTGGTGGCGCTGAAGCCGCTGCATGATCGGGCGAAGATCAAGCGCGTGGTGGTGGCGACGTATCAGTCCGTGTCGGGCGCCGGCAAGGACGCGATGGAAGAGCTCTGGTCGCAGACGCGCAAGCTGTTCGTGGCCGACGAGATCGTCAAGGAGCACTTCACCAAGCAGATCGCCTTCAACGTCATCCCGCACATCGATGCGTTCATGGAGGATGGCGCCACCAAGGAAGAGTGGAAGATGATGGCCGAGACCAAGAAGATCCTGGACCCGGCGATCAAGCTGACGGCGACCTGCGTGCGCGTGCCGGTGTTCGTGGGCCATTCCGAAGCGGTGAACATCGAGTTCGAGTCTCCGCTTTCGGCTGAGGAAGCGCAGGAGATTCTGCGCGAAGCGCCGGGGGTGATGCTGGTCGACCGGCGCGAGGACGAGGGCTACATCACGCCGGTGGAGGCGGTGGGCGAGTTCGCGACGTTCGTCAGCCGCGTGCGCGAAGACGCGACGGTGGAGAACGGGCTTTCGCTCTGGTGCGTCAGCGACAATCTGCGTAAGGGCGCGGCGCTGAACGCGGTGCAGATCGCCGAGCTGATGCTGAACAAGGGTTTGTTCAAGCGGTTGGCGGCGGCGTGATCCCCTGATGTGAGCGCAGCTCACATACTCTGTTACAAAATGTGTTCGGCATTCGTCGCGCGCGCGGATGCGGAGGGAGCCGCCGGTTACTATCTACGCGCGACAGGGGACTAAACGTGCCGCGCATCGCCATCGAACAACCGTCGGAAACGGACATCGACGCCATCCATGCCGTGCTGCGCGAGACCTATTGGTCGCCGGGGATTCCGCGCGAGGTCGTTGCGCGGGCGTGCGCGAACTCGATGTGCGCGGTGGCGCGCGACGAGAGCGGCAAGCTGATCGGGTTTGCGCGACTGGTGACGGATAAAGCGACGTTCGCGTGGCTTTGCGATGTAATCGTGCTGCCGGGCAAGCAGGGCAAGGGGCTTGGCCGCGCGCTGGTGCAGACGTTTCAGCGCCATCCCGAGCTGCAGGGGCTGCGGCGCTGGCTGCTCGGCACCAAGGACGCGCACGGCGTTTATGCGCCGCTCGGCTTTACCCCGCTCGATGCGCCTGAGCGTTTCATGCAGATCCGAAATCCCGCCCCTTACGGAACGAAGACGTCATGAGCGAGGCCGCGCCCATCACCAGCTCGCCCTCGGAGGCCGAGCGCCGCGCCGGCTTCATGGCGGCGGCCGCGGCCTACATCATGTGGGGCTTCCTGCCGCTTTACCTGAAGCTGCTGTCCGCGATCGACGTGCGTGAAGTGCTGGCGCAGCGGATTTTGTGGGCGGCGCCGGCGGCGTTCGTCGCCGTGTTCGTGATGAGCGGCTGGCGTCCGGGCTGGCGTGAGATCGCGACGGCGCTCCGTCCGCGCATGCTCGGCACGCTGACGCTCTCGGCGATGTTCATCTTCGTGAACTGGGGGCTTTACGTCTATCTCGTGCTGAACGAGCGGGTGATCGAATCGGCGCTGGCGTACTTCCTCGCGCCGCTGGTCAGCGTCGCCGTCGGCGTGCTGTTCTTCCGCGAAAAGATCAGCACGCCGCAAGTGATCGCGCTGGCGCTGGCGCTGGTCGGCGTCGTTGTGCAGGGCATCGCCGTCGGCGCGCCGCCCTGGATGGCGCTGGCGCTGTGCGGAACATGGTCTGTTTACGCCGTCATCCGCAAGCGCGCGCCGGTGCCGGCGGCGGTCGGGCTGCTGATCGAGAGCCTGGCGCTGACGCCGCTCGCCATCGGCCTGCTGGTGTGGACCGCGAGCGAAGCGCCGCTCGGCATCACGTCGGATTGGACCACCGCGATCCTGCTTGCCATCGCCGGCCCCGTCACCGCCATTCCGCTGATGGCGTTCGCGTTCGGGGCGCGGCGGGTGAGCTTCGTTGCGCTCGGGCTGCTGCAATTTTTGGCGCCGTCGCTGCAATTCACCACCGGGATTTTGTTCGGCGAACCGTTCACGTTCCTCCGTGGCGTCAGCTTCGCGCTGATCTGGGCTGGCCTTATGTTCTTCGCCTGGGATACGCTCCGCCGCGCCAGGAGCGCATGAGCGACATCACCTATTACGCCATCGGCGACGTGCACGGCGAGCTCGCCAAGCTCGACGCGCTGCTGCGCGCCATCCGCGAAGACGCGGTGCGGCGCAAGGTCCCGCATCTCATCGTGTTTCTCGGCGATCTCGTCGATCGTGGTCCGGACAGCCGCGGCGTCGTCGAGCGGGCGATGATGCTGACGCTCGGCGGCGAGGCGTTCACGATAAAGGGCAACCACGAAGAGCTGATGCTGCACGCCTGCGACAATCGCGAGTCGGTCGGCATCTATTGGTGGGCCGAGAACGGCGGCGACGAGACGATCCTGTCGTACATGATGGCGAACGGTGCAAAGGACGACTTTCGTGACGCCATCGATCAGGCGCATCTGGTCTGGCTGCGCAGCTTGCCGGTGATGGTGCGAGACACGCCGCGCAGGCTCGTCTTCGTGCACGGCGGCATCGATCCGAAGACGTTTCCCGAGTGCAGCGACGAAGTGCGGATGTGGACGCGCTCGCATAAGTTTTTCGATCCCGGCCGCTGGCCGGAGCGGCCCGAACTCGAAGGCATTCTCGTCGTTCACGGCCATACGCCGACGCACGATTTCGCGCCGCATGTGAACCCGCGCCGCATCAATGTCGACACCGGCGCCTGCTTCGGCGGGCCGCTTACGGCTGTGGTGCTGGGGCCGGGCGAAGCGCCGCGCTTCCTGCGCGCCGCATAGCCGCGATCAGCACGAGCCAGGCGGATAGCGGACAGAGCGGGATCGGCGCGAAATAGCCGAGTGTCAGCGAAAGCGCGGCGCTCCAGGCGAAGATCGCCGCGACGAGTTCGAACCGGTCGCGCGGCGCGCCGAGCAGAGCCGCGCCCACGGCGAGCAGCGTGAAATCGTAGAAGAAGAGATAGGGGGAGACGAGAAGTGTGGCGGCGCAGAGGGTTGCGCCTTGGAGTGCGGTTTTCTCGTCATTCCGGGGCGGCCGGAGGCCGAGCCCGGAATCCAGGCGCAACTGACGGAGCGGCGGCCCCTGGATTCCGGGTTCTCGCTTCGCGAGCCCCGGAATGACGATGTTTCGGCTGTCGGTGAAGAGCCAGGCGGCGATGAGCACGGCCGCGCCTGCGCTGAGCGCGTGCAATGCGGTCGCCAGCGCAGGGGCTGCGCCCATGTCGAGCAGGTTGGCGTAGAGGCTGGCGTAGGCCGGCGTGGTGATGCGCTGGCCGGCGATGAGGTCTTGCGAGGCGCTGAGATTGTCGAGGAAGCGGACATAGGAGTCGAAGCCGAACACGGCGCCGGCGAGTAGTGCGAAAGCCAGCGTCGAAACGGCGGCCGCGGCAAACGCGCGCCAGCGGCCGGACAGCGCCAACAAGAGCGGCCACAGCAGCGCGAGATGCGGCTTGATCGCGAGGACGCCGATGAGCGCGCCCGCTCTCAACGGCTTGCGGTCGAGCCAATAGAGCGCCAGCGCGGAGACGCCGGCGATCAGCAAACCGGTTTGCACTGTGCCGATCTGAAAGAACGCCGCCGGCAGCGTCATGGCGAAGATCAGCGCGCGCGCATCCGGCAGCAGTTTGCGCGCGGCGTAGAGATAGAGCGCGCCTGTGAGGACGAGGAAGAGAATCGCCGCGGTCGGATAGGGCAGCAGCGCGAACGCCGCCATCGGCAGAAGAAAGGTCGGCGGCGAATTCCACGGCGCAACGAAGCGAACGTCAGGCGCCGCGAGCTTGTGGTAGGAAAAGATCAAAGCGCGGTCATGCACCTGGTCAGCGTGGCCGTCGAGCGCGGCGCGGCCGGCGCTCCAGAAGGCGATGAAGTCGCCGAACACGGGCTGGCCGGTGTCGAGCGCCATGTTCTGTGCGGTGGAGACGCGCATCAGCATCATCGCCAGCATCGAGCCGGCGATGATCACGGCGATAAGCTCCAGCGCTCTTCGCATCGTCATTCCGGGGCTCGCGAAGCGAGAACCCGGAATCCAGGGGCGAATGTCGCGGCGGTCGCCCCTGGCTTCCGGATCGCGCTTCGCGCGTCCGGAATGACGAACTGCTGGATCACAAGCATGAATAGAGCGCGTCGATCAGCACGAGCGAGCGCGGGTCGCCCATGATGTGGTGCGATTGCTTGTTCATGACGTAACCGGCCGAAACGCCGGCGACCGGATCGCCGAAGCCGACCGAGCCGCCGGCGCCGGAATGGCCGAACGCTTCGAGGTTCGGGCCGTAGATGCGGTTGGAGTTGCCGATGATGCCGGCGCGCCAGTCGATCTTGAACGGGAGCACGAGATCGTCGCCGAACCAGACGCGTTTGGTCAGCGCGTCGAAGCCTTCCTGCGAGAGCACGCGCGCGCCGTTGACGATGCCGCCGGTAGCGTAGGCTTCGTAAAGACGCGCCACGCCCAATGCGGTGGCGTGGCCGTTGGCGGAGGGAATCTCGATCTTGCGCCATTGCGTCGAGCCGCGCACGGGGGCGGCCCATTTGGTGAAGAAGGCGGCCTTGCGCGGCGGCGTGATCTCGCCGAACTCGCCGGCGCGCGTGGGCTTCTTCATCTCAGAGGCGCGGGCGTGTTCGCTTTCCGGCGTGCCGATCTGGAAGTCGATGCCGAGCGGCGTGCAGATGTCTTCGCGCAGGATTGCGCCGAGCGGACGGCCGCCGGCGCGCTTGGCGATCTCGCCGGCGATGTAGCCCCACGTCAGCGGGTGATAGCCGCTGGCGCTGCCCGGCGGCCAGAGCGGCTCGAGCGCGGCGATGGCGGCCGCGGCGGCGGGCGGATCGAGCCAGAGATCGGGATCGATCGGCTGAAGGAAGCCCGGCACGCCGGCCTGGTGCGCGAGCGTTTGCCGGATCGTGACTTTGTCTTTGCCGTGCGCGCCGAACTCCGGCCAGAGCGCGGCGACGGGCGCATCGTAATCGAGCCTACCCTGGTCGTGCAGCAGCGCCATGACGAGCGCGGTGACGCCCTTGGTGCTGGAATAGACCGGAACGATGGTGTCCTGCGCCCAGGCCCGCGTCTGTTCGCGATTGGCCCAGCCGCCCCAGATGTCGACCACGACCTCGCCGTCGCGGATCGCGGCGAAGCCGGCGCCGAGTTCTTCGGCGGCGAGCTGTGCGTCGAACGCTTCGCGCACGCGCTCGAAGCCGGGCGCGACATAGCCTTGCGCCATCACACCAGCTCCGTGAACCGCGCGCGCGGCCAAGTGACGGGATCTGCAAGCACGTCCTGCGCCTCCGGCAACAACAAATCCTCGCTCTCCGCCGCCAGCGAGCGGACGATGACGTCATAGACGGCGCCGGTGGCGCCTTCGAGCGCGACCGCCAGCGCATCGCCGCGCACGCGGCGCGCAACATAAAGCGCCGAGAGCAGGTCGCCTGTGCCCTTGGGCGCACGCGGCAGACGCGCCGTTTCGCAGAACCAGTCGCCGGTGGGCGCGGCGAGCAAATTGCCGAGGCCGAGCGCGGTGCGGATCGAGGAGCAGAGCACCGGCTTGTGGATGCGCTTGGCCGCCGCGCGCGCTTCGGCCAAGCCTTCCAGCGGCGCGCCGGTGATGAGGCCGAGTTCATAGAGATTCGGCGTCAGCCAATCGGCGTGAGCGCAGAGGCTGTTGAGCACGGCTTCGGCGACCTCGTCCTTGACGAAGGTGCGGCCTTCGTCGCCCAGCACCGGATCGCAAACGAAGAAGGCGTTCGGATTCGCGGCTTTGACGCGGGCGACGCAATCGAGGATCACCGGCGCCTGGTCGGCGGCGCCGATATAGCCGGTGAGGACGGCGTCGATGTCGCCGAGCAGGGAATCGGCAGCGAGGCCATCGATCATCGCAGCCAGCATGTCGGCCGCGACGGGGCCGCCGCCGGGCGGGCCGTGGTCGGGACGGCGGCCGAGCAGCACGGTCGGCAGCTGCAGCACGCGCACGCCGAGCCGCTCCATCGCGAACGCGGCGACCGAGTTGCCGACGCGTGCGCCGGCGACCTGGCTCTGGATCGACAAAATTGTCTTCACGCGGCTGGACCTCGCCGCAGATGTAGGCGATTGCCGTTTGTCTCACCATCCCCGAGTTCGCCGATGACCACACACCTCGCACATCGCCCGCGCCGCTCCTGCCTCTATATGCCCGGCGCCAACACGAAGGCGATGGAGAAGGCGAAGACGCTGGCCGCCGACGTGCTGCTGCTCGATCTGGAGGACTCGGTCGCGCCGGACGCGAAGGAGACGGCGCGCGCGCAAGTTGCGGCCGCAGTGAAGGCCGGCGGCTATGGCAAACGCGAAGTGATCGTGCGTGTGAATGCGCTGTCGACGCCGTGGGGCGGCGAGGACATTGCTGCGGCGGGCGCCGCGGGTCCGGATGGGATGCTGGCGCCGAAGGTCGAGAGTGGCGAGCAGGTGCGGGCGCTGGATCGGGCGATGAGCGAGGCCGGCTTTGCGCCGGACGCGACGCTCTGGGTCATGATCGAGACGCCGCGCGCTATTCTCGACATCGCCGAGATCGCGGCCGCGGCGAAGGGCACGCGGCTTTCGTGTTTCGTCATGGGCTTGAACGATCTCGCCAAGGAGACGCGGGCGCGGCCGAGCGCGGGGCGGGCGGCTTTTCACGCGGCGATGTCGCTGGCGGTGACGGCGGCGCGCGCGGAAGGGCTGACGGCGATCGACGGCGTTTATAACGACATCGCCGACGCCGAAGGCTTCCGCGCCGAGTGCGAGCAGGGGCTGGCGTTCGGCTTTGATGGCAAGACATTGATCCATCCGAGCCAGATCGAAGCGGCAAATGCGGTGTTCGCACCGGCGGAAGAGGAAGTGGCGCGGGCGCGCGGGGTGATCGAAGCGTTCGCGCTGCCGGAAAACGCCGGCAAGGGCGTGATCAAGGTGGATGGACGGATGACGGAGCTGCTGCACTTGGAGGAGGCCAAGCGCGTTGTGGCGGTGAGCGAAGCGATCGCGGCGCTGGGAAGCTAGCTATTGCGCCGGCGCGCCGCCGCGCGGATTCGGAATCCACACTTCGATATTGTTCGGCGGCATATTGGGATAGCGGTCGCCGATCGCCACCAGGCTGAAATGCAGGTCCTCGTTGCGATACTGATAGTTCAGATATTCGGCCAGCGCGCGGGCTTCGTCTTCCTGCTCCGGGCCGAAATAGCGGATCGTGGGCTCGCGCGGGAAGTTGCGCGGGGCGATGCGCTCGACGCCGCGCATGACGCGGAAATTCGATGAGGCGAGCTCCGAACGGGCGGTGTCGGTCATGTCCTGGATGCCGGCTTCGCGGACGCCGCCGAGCGGCACGTGCATGAAGACGCGCATCAAGGTCGGCGCGGCGGCGAGCGTCGGCGCAGTTGCGGGCGTCGTCGTCGGCGCGCTCGAGCGCACGGCGATGCGTGGGCGCGCTTGGCCGCCGGGAGCGGTCTCGGCGGCTTCGCTCGCTGAAGGCGCCGGCGCGGCTTCTGTCGTTGCGGCGGGGCTTTGCTGTGCGGCGCCGTTCTCGGCGACCTGCTGCTCCTGTTCGCCGAGCGGATCGCAGGCGCGCGCGCGGGTGAGGGTGAAGTTCTCGATGACATTGCGCGGATATTGCGCTTCGGCGGGCCGATCGTATTGCGGCTCATTGAGCGCGTTCTGCAGAATCTCGATGTCGGCGGCGTCGATCGGCGTGCGGCCGGTTGTGTCGGCGAGACCGGTGCGATCCTCGGCTTCGTAGGCGCGGTTGTACAAATCCTGGCGCACGTCGCAGTAGATGCTGGGGAAGGCGCGGCCGACGATGCGCAGCAGGGAAAGCTCCGATTCCACGTCGCCGGCATAGTGCAGGCTGGTGCGCTGCTCGGAGTAGAATTGATAGCCGCTTTCGACGTTGTTCTGCCGGCGGTCGAAGATCTGCTGCTGTTGCTGGAAGGCGAACACCGCCGCTGAAAGGATGAGGCTCGGCACGCCGTACTTGCCGATCCAGCCGCCGCCGTCCGCCATGGTCGTTCCTCCCGCTGCGGGAAGGTTAACACGCGCCGGCGCCGCCAGCGAGTCGATTCCTGGCGCTGCTCGCTTGTGCGGGGCCGGGGAATTGGCTTCATACCGGGCGCATGACCAAGTCTCACCCCGGCCATTTCTTCGAAGACTTCGCGCCCGGCCAGACCATCGCACACGCGACGCCGCGCACGGTCACGGAAGCGGATGTAGCGCTCACTATCGCGCTGACCGGATCGCGCTACGCGCTGTTTTCGGCCGACAGCTTTGCGCAAAATTGCGGGCTGCCGGGCGCGCCGATCGATCCGCTGCTGGTGTTTCACATCGTGTTCGGCAAGAGCGTGCCGGACATCTCGCTGAACGCGGTGGCGAACCTGGGCTATGCCGAGGGGCGGTTTTTGACGCCGGTGTATCCGGGCGACACGCTGAACGCGGTGTCGGAAGTCATCGGCCTCAAAGCAAACTCGAGCGGCAAGACCGGCGTCGTCACGGTGCGGACCACCGGGTTCAATCAGGACGATGAAGCCGTGCTCAGCTTCGTGCGCTGGGTGATGGTCAACAAGCGCGATCCGGGCGCGGTGACGACGGACGCGCCGCCGATCACGCCGGCGCCGTTCGTCAAGGGCGCGGAATTGCTGCTGCCGCCGGGGCTGGATTTCGAAGGCTATGATCTGCAGCTCGCCGGCGCGCCGCACACGTTCGAAGATTACGCCGTCGGCGAGAAGATCGATCACATCGACGGCATGACGGTGGAGGAGGCCGAGCACCAGCTGGCGACGCGGCTCTACCAGAACACGGCGCGGGTGCATTTCGACGCGCTGGCGCAGAAGGACTCGCGCTTCGGCAAGCGGCTCATCTATGGCGGTGTGACGATCTCGATCGCGCGGGCGCTGGCGTTCAACGGCCTCGCCAACGCGCAGCTGATGCTGGCGATCAATGGCGGCCGCCATGTCAATCCGCTGTTCGCGGGCGATACGCTGTATGCGTGGAGCGAAGTGCTGGCGAAGGAGGATTTGGGCTCTGCCGGCGCGCTGCGGCTGCGGCTGGTGGCGGTGAAGAATAGGAGCGCGGCCGGCTTTCCGTTCAAAACCGAGCCGGGCGAGTACGAGCCGGACGTCGTGCTGGATTTCGACTACTGGGCGGCGATCCCGAAGCGGTGAACACTTCCGAAAAGCGCGCCAATATTTCGTCATTCCGGGCGCGCGAAGCGCGATCCGGAACCCAGGGGCAAGCGGCGGTGCGGTTGCCCCTGGGTTCCGGGTTCTCAGCTTCGCTGAGCCCCGGAATGACGAGCTTTATGCTGCTTCACGCATCGGTCGACGATGTCTCCGCCCGCCGTGTGAACAAAGTCAACAACGCGAACAGGGCGGCGAGCAGGAGCGAGACGAGCGTCAGGTAATAGCCTTCCTCCTCGACCACGCGGATGGAGGAAGCCATCGCCTGGCTCATCTGCTGCTGTTGTTCGGCGCTGAAGAAGGGGTTTTCCTCCGGCTGCTGCTGGCTGGTTTCGTTGGTCAGCTCGCGGCGCATCTCCTGGCGCATGTTCTCGATGCTGAAATAGGAAAGCCCGGCCGCCAGCAGCGAGGTGGCCAGCATCGCTGCCGCAGCGGTACGCGAGCGGCTTGCGAGGCTGACCAGGAGCCCGATAGCGGCGACGGCGAAGGCGACGATGGTGATGATGGAGGGCTCGGCGTCTTCGCGCTGGCTCTCGGCCATGCCTTCGAGTGGGCCAGCCAGTTGCGGGTCGCCGGTCATCAGCTGCACGCCGGTGGCGGTGAGGATTTCCGTGCCGGAGCACGACACCGTCACCCAGGGCAGCAGAAAGCCGAGCAGCGCGACGAATTTGCCGACGCGGGCGAGCTGGTTGAAGTCGATCGTGAACGTCATTGCCGCTGCTCCCGCGCGATCCAGGCGCGCACGCGCGCTTCCAGCACATCCAGCGGCAGCGCGCCGGCGCCGAGCACTTCGTCGTGGAAGGCGCGGACGTCGAAGCGGTCACCGAGCGCTTCGGTCGCTTCCGCACGCAGCGCGCGCAGGCGCAGTTCGCCGATCTTGTAGGCGAGCGCTTGGCCCGGGGTGGCGATATAGCGTTCGAGTTCGGTCTGGATGTTGTGCGGTGAGAGCGCGCTGTTTTCGGCGAAGCAGCGGCGCGCCTGTTCGATGTCCCAGCCCATCCAGTGGATGCCGGTGTCGGCGACGAGGCGGCAGGCGCGCCACATCTCGTAGGAGAGCCGCCCGAAGCGTTCGTACGGATCGCGGTACATGCCCATCTCTTCGCCGAGCGTTTCAGCGTACAGACCCCAGCCTTCGACAAACGCGGTCATGAAGGTGTTGCGGCGGAAATACGGGAGTTCGCCCAGCTCTTGCGCGCGGGCGATCTGCAGGTGATGGCCCGGCATGGCTTCGTGCACCGTCAGCGCCGGCAGTTCGTAGAACGGCCGCTGATCGAGCCGCGAGGTGTTGACCCAATAGGTCCCGGATTGCCCCAGCGCTTCGCTGCCCCGCGTGTAGTAGGCCGTGGTCGAGCCTTCGGCCGCTTCGGCGGGAATGACGCGGATGCCGTAGGAGAGCCGCGGCAGCGTGCCGAACAGGCGCGGCAGTTCGCCATCGGCGCGCTTGGCGATTTCGGAGGCGCGGGCCACCAACTCTTCCGGCGTGCGGGCGTAAAAGCGCGGATCGGTGCGCAGGAAGGTCTGGAACGCGGCGAAGTCGCCCTCGAAGCCGCTGGCGCGGATTTCTGCTTCCATCGCCGCGCGGATGCGCGCGACTTCGCGGTTGCCGAGCGCGTGAATTTCCTCCGGCGTCATTTCCGTCGTCGTGTAGGAGCGCACCAAGAAGCGGTAGAGCTCTTCCCCGCCTGGGACGGAGCGGAGGCCGATGCCGGGCCGCGCCGCCGGCAGATATTCGTTCTCCATGAAGGCGATTGCGTTGCGGTGCGCGGGCAGGATCTGCGTCTGCACCAAAGCGCGGACGCGGGCGCGATAGCCTTCTGTCTGCTCCACGGTGAACGTCGTCGGCACGCGCTCGAACGGAACGAGCAACGTCGTCTCCAGAGTTTCGAGCTGGCCGCGCGCTGTCTCCAATGCGCGATCGACGACGATGCGCGGCTGCGTGTAGCCCGTGGCGATGCCGCGGCGCGCGTTGGCTATGCTGCGTTCGTAATAGAGCGGCAGCGCTTCGAGGCGCGCGATCCAAGCCTCGGCGTCGGCGGCGGAGCGGATCGGCGTGCCGTAGGCCAGCCCGTCGGCCAAGGTGAAGAAGCCGTCGCCATTGCTGATCGGCACGCGGCCGAAATCGAGGTCGATGGCGCGGATGTCCTCGTCCAAAACGCGGATCAGGAAACTGCGGTTGAGCGAGTCGTCTGCGGAGAGCCCGCGCGTCGGCACACGTTCGGCCAGGGCCCGGAGTGCTGCGAGTTCGGCGCGGAGTGCGAGCGCCGCTTCGCGCGAGGGATCGGGCAGGCGACGCAGCGCCTCGGCGTCGCCTTCCCGCGCCGCGGTGAACGGGCTGGCGGCGCGGTCGACCCGCTCATAGCCCGCCATCACGGCGGCGAGGCGGCTGTTGGTACGGTTCTGTGCGAAGGCGGGTGAGGTCGCCAGCAAAGCGGCGATGCAGACGGCAAGCGTGCGGATCATGATGGGTCCCCCTGTTGGCGCCAGCTTAGCATCAGCTGCGGGGAGCGCATGCCTAGGATCGACCAGCGGCCGCGCCTGGGCCGCCGACGGTCCGAAAACGCGGCAATTCCGTTCATTGACTTGGGGGCGGCCCCGCCTAATCTCCGCGCGCCAGATTCCGCTCCCATATCAGAGACAAGAGGTTCTCATGGCCGGCGCGCCCCGCCCGGAAGACAGACCCGTATCGCCGCATCTTTCGATCTGGCGCTGGCACGTGACGATGGCGAGTTCGATCCTGCATCGCGTCACCGGCGTCGGCCTTTACGGCGCGGCGATCCTGCTGGCGATCTGGCTGATGGCGGCGGCGGCCGGGCCCGAAGCTTACGCCCAGATCGAGCCGCACATCGTCGCCTGGTACGGTCAGACGATCCTCTACCTGATCGTCGCCGCACTCGCCTATCACCTCGCCAACGGCATCCGTCACCTTGTGTTCGACACCGGCGCCGGCCTCGTTCCCGCGGATGCGGACACGAGCGCCTGGTTCGCCATCCTGTTCGCCGTCGCCGCCCCGCTCGGGCTCTGGGCGCTGTTGAGCTTCGGAGCCTGACGATGAGCGCACGTGAACGCAGCATGCGCAGTCCGCTCGGCCGCGTCCGCCATCACGGCGCGGCGGGGGAGGGCACCGGCCACTTCATCGCCATGCGCTGGACCTCGATCGCGTTGGCGATCCTTGGGCCTTGGTTCGCCGTCGCCGCCGCGCTCGCGATCCGCGACGGCGGCTACACCGCGACCATCGACTTCCTGTCCGATCCGGTGAACGCCGTCGGCGTCATCCTGCTGGTGGCGATCGGCCTCTACCACATGTCGCTCGGCATGCAGGAAGTGATCCTCGACTACATCCACAAGCCCTTCACCAAAGTGCTTTTGCTGATCCTCAACGCGTTCGCACCGCTCGCGCTTGGCGCCGGCGCGGTGTTCGCCGTGCTGCTGGTGAATTTCGGAGTCTGACGTCCTTGGCCGCTTACACTTGGATCGATCACACGTTTGACGTCGTCGTCGTCGGCGCCGGCGGCTCGGGGCTTCGCGCCGCGCTCGGCTGCGCGCAGGCGGGCCTCAAGACCGCATGCGTGACAAAAGTCTTCCCCACCCGCTCGCACACGGTGGCGGCGCAGGGCGGCATCTCCGCGGCGCTCAGCAATATGGGCGAGGACAAGTGGCAGTGGCACATGTTCGACACCGTGAAAGGGTCGGACTGGCTCGGCGACCAGGACGCGATCGAGTATTTGACCCGCAACGCCCCCGCGGCGGTGTACGAGCTCGAGCACTGGGGCGTGCCGTTCTCGCGCACCGAGGAAGGCAAGATCTATCAGCGCGCGTTCGGCGGCATGACGCGCAATTACGGCGAAGCGCCGGTGCAGCGCACCTGCGCCGCCGCCGACCGCACCGGCCACGCCATGCTGCACACGATGTATGGCCAATCGCTGCGCCATAGCGTCGATTTCTTCATCGAATTCTTCGCGCTCGATCTCATCATGGAAGACGGCGTCTGCCGCGGCGTGACGGCGTGGAAGCTCGACGACGGCACGTTGCATCGCTTCCGCGCGCAAACCGTCGTGCTCGCCACCGGCGGCTACGGTCGCGCCTATCTGTCCTGCACCAGCGCTCACACCTGCACCGGCGACGGCAACGCCATGGTGCTGCGTGCAGGGCTGCCGCTGCAGGATATGGAATTCGTGCAGTTCCACCCGACCGGCATCTTCCCTGCCGGCTGCCTCATCACCGAAGGCGCCCGCGGCGAGGGCGGCTACCTCACCAATGCGAACGGCGAGCGCTTCATGGAGCGTTATGCGCCAACGGTGAAGGATCTCGCGCCGCGCGACATGGTCTCGCGGGCGATGACGCTGGAGATCCGCGAGGGCCGCGGCGTCGGCCCGCACAAGGATCACATCTATCTGCACCTGGATCACCTCGATCCGAAGGTGCTGCACGAGCGGCTGCCGGGCATCTCCGAGAGCGCGAAGATTTTCGCCGGCGTCGACGTCACGCGTCAGCCGATCCCGGTGCTGCCGACTGTGCATTACAATATGGGCGGCATCCCGACGAACTATCACGGCGAAGTGCTGACCAAGGTGAACGGCGAGCCGCGCGTCGTACCGGGATTGATGGCCGTCGGCGAAGCGGCGTGCGTGTCGGTGCACGGCGCAAACCGCTTGGGCTCGAACTCGCTGATCGATTTGGTCGTGTTCGGCCGCGCCGTGGGCTTGCGTTGCGGCGAAGTGCTGAAAGCGAACGCCTCGCAGCCGACGCTGAAGCCGAACGCGGGCGACGCGCACCTCGCGCGCTTCGACAGATTCCGCCACGCCAGCGGCAAGACGCCGACGGCGAAACTGCGCGACAAGATGCAGCGCGCGATGCAGGACACCTGCGCCGTCTATCGGACCGGCGCGGTGCTGGCCGAAGGCGTCGATCGGATGGCCAAGCTCTGGGACGAAGCTCCGGACGTTTCCGTCGCCGACCGCTCGCTGATCTGGAACACCGATCTGGTCGAAACGCTCGAGTTCGACAATCTGATCGGCCAGGCCATCGTCACTGTGAACGGCGGTTTGAACCGCACCGAGTCCCGCGGCGCCCACGCGCGCGAGGATTTCCCGGAACGCGACGACGAAAACTGGATGAAGCACACGCTCGCGTGGCTCGATGCGAAGACCGGAAAGGTGACGATCGACTACCGCCCGGTGATCACGCAGACGATGACGAACGAAGTGGAGTACATCCCGCCGAAGAAGCGGGTGTATTGAGCGCCGCGCGAGTTGGCCTGTACAATTGGCGCATGAAGACTCTTCAGGCTTGGGGTGCCCTGTTTGCTGCCGCGGCGTTGATTCCCGCTTACTTCTTGTTTTTTACGGGAAATCCGAGCCCCTTTACGCGCGCGACCGAACAGATTGAGGGACAGAAAGAAGCTCCTCGACCGATTCGACGGCCAGAACCGAACGAGCATCAACGAATCGCCCTGGAGCGAGTCTACGGCGCTGAAACCCTCGATGAGGGGCGAGAAAGCGAGCACGTTTTGCCGAACGTGCGCGAGATCGTGCCCGGGGCGGGCCTATGGACGGACCGAATTCGCATCGTTCGTTACGGTGCTGAGAAGGGGGTCTATCTTTTTTACCAGAGCGACGAGGGAAATCGTTACCGAGACAATATCGCCTTGTTTAGCTGGGACTTCTCCCGTGTTGAGCAGCATGGAACGGAGGTCTGGCTAGCCGGAGCCGGCATCGCGTCCATGGCTCAGCGGATGCCATGTGATGTTGATGATGACGGTCGCCCTGATTGCTATCCGCTCTCGGTTGGCCGTTTTGATATGGATCGCACCTCGTGGCGTGATGGATTCTTCGTCCTGTATGGATGTCCTCACTGGGAGACCGAGGGCGGTGGGAGGATCGTGTCGATCGTTCCGTCTGCCAGCGCAATTGCGCTAACGGTCGAGACTGAGTGCCGAGGTGTGCGCGCTCCGACGGAGAATCTTGCGCTCCCCGGAAGAGGCAGTCGCTCCGTGGTGATCGAAGGTCAATTTGGGGATGGGCCAGCATTTGACGTGACAACGGTAAGACGCACATCTTAGCTCCTTCGCGCCCCCGGACCTGAGAGGGCGTGTGCTCCGTGATGCGCAACCGAAGGCGGCGGTCCGAAGCGGAGCTGCTGGATTTCACGCACTCGCGGCCGCGAGCCGCAGCGCTGCCGACGCAGGCCGCTGCCCACTGTCTTGGGTGCTCAGCACGATCAGCGCGAGCGCCCGCTTAGCCGCCGCAGCGCTGGGCGTGTTGCAAACCCTACGCCGCGTCCGAGTTGACGAAGCGGCGCCGCGCCAGCAGGGCGACGAGCCAGCTCAGCCCGGCGTCTTCGAGCGCCGGCTTAGGCGCGAACGCGTTCAGCGCAAATCTTGGCAGCGCCAACGGCGCCTTCGCGCATCCCAACTTGAAGCGCCGCCCATGCAGCTCGAACAGGCTCCGCGGCACGGCGGCGAGCAAATCGCTGTCCGCCAGCAGCGCCAAGGCCAGCATGAAGTTGGGCGCGGTGAGCGCCACGCGCCGCGCCAGCCCGCGCTCCGCCAGCGCGATATCGACAAACCCGTTCGCGTCCCCCGTATGCGACACAACGAGGTGTTCGGCGACGACGAAAGCGCTGAGCGTCGGCTTCGCGAGCCAGGGGTGGCCGCTCCGCGCCGCGATGACGAAGCCCTCTTCGAACAGCGTGCGCATCGCAAACCGCAACGGCGCCGTCGCGACCGGCATGACGGCCAGATCCATGGCTCGCGCGTCAAGATCGGTGAACGCATCTCGCCACGCCGCCTCGATCGAGGTTTCTCCCGGCCGCGGCATCAATTGGCGAATGCGGATGTCCACGTGCGGTGCCTCCCGGCGCAGAGCTTTCACCAGCGGCGGCAAGAACACGGCGGCCGTCCCGTCCGGCGCGCCGATCGTGAAGGCGCGCGCCGAGGTGCGCGGGTCGAACGGCGCAGAGGTTGCGACGACGGCGCGGACGCGCGCGAGAATCTCCGCGACCGGCGCTTCGAGCGCGAGCGCGCGATCGGTAGGCGTGACGCCGCGCGGCGTTTTGATGAACAGCGGATCGGCCAACAAGGCGCGCAGTCTGGAGAGGCCGTGACTCACGGCCGAGGGCGAGAGATTGAGCCGCTGCGCCGTGCGGCCGACATGGCGCTCGCGCATCACCGTCTCGAACAGCACCAGGAGGTTCAGGTCGGCGCGAGTGAGGTCAGTTTCATTCATCATATCGCTGAATTCATATCACTGGATGCAGTATCACGGAAGCGCCATCCTCTCGTTGCAACGCAAAGGATGGCTTTGATGGTGATGTTCGATCGGCGCCGGAGGTTCGATCTCGCGCGCGCGTTCGCGGCGCTCGTCGCGGTGATGCTCCCGCTCAACGGCTGCAGCGCGCGCGCGGACGGGCAGGCCGAGGAGAGCGCGACGCTGGCGCGCCTGATCGCGCGCGCGGAAAGCGCGAACGAAGCTTTCATCAATGGCGACATGCGCCGGTGGTATGAGATCGTCGGCCCGATCAGCGAGGATTTCACGTTGATGCAGCCGAGCGGCGGCGTGAGCCGTGGTTTTAGCGGTACGGACGAGCGGCTCGATGAGCTGGCGCGCGTCTTCACCCGTGGCGAAGCGACGTTCGAATTCGTCGAAGGCTATGTCAGCGGAGACATGGCGGTGCTCGTGTTCATCGAGCGCCAGCGCGCCGTGATCGCGGGTTTGCCGGAGCAGGACTGGTCGCTTCGGGTGACGCAGGTTTGGCGCCGGCGCGGCGGCGCGTGGGAGCTCGTGCATCGCCACGCCGACACCTTGGTGGACAATATCGGCATGGACCGCACCGCGGAGTTGGCGCGGGCAGGTTAGCGCAGGGTGAACCTTGACGCGCCCGCGCGACGGGTCCTTCAGTTCGCCCACGCAAGAGGAGTAAACCGCGATGGCGCAACTCGGTTACGTTTGTATCGGCTCGAACGACTTCGATCGCGCGTGCGCATTCTATGATGCGCTGAGCGCCGAGCTGGGCGGCAAGCGGCTGTTTCCGACGCCGCACGGGCTCATGTATCGGTTGGGTTCGGGGCCGATGATCATGGTGACGCGGCCGTACAATGGCGAAGCGGCCCATCCCGGCAACGGCACGATGCTGGCGATCAATGTCGACGAGAAGGAAGATGTCGCGCGCATCCACGCCAAGGCGCTGGAGCTCGGCTGCAAGTGCGAGGGCGAGCCCGGCCCGCGCGCGGGCTTCGGCGACTTCGCTTACTTCCGCGATCTCGACGGCAACAAGCTCGCCGTGTTCTGGACCGAGCGGCAGAAGAAGCAATAGCGTCGTAGGGCGGCCTACGGCGTCGGCGCCGGCTCTTCCTGCTTCGGCTGCTCGCGCTGGCCTTCGACGGCGCGGCGGAAGATGTCTTCGAGCGGGTTGCGCGGGCGCTCTTGCGGAGCAGGCGCCGCCGGCGTTTCGCCTTCTGCGGCGGGCGTGGGCGTTTCAGTCGCGGGCGCCGGCGTCTCCGCTGCGGGCGTGCGGCCGAACAGCGCGTCGCCCAGGCGCCCGAGCGGGCTGCCGCTTTCCTGCTGGCTCAGCACGTTGCGGAGTTGTTGTTGCACGACGTCCTCGATCGCCGGGCGGAAGCTCACGCGCGACCAGGGGCCGGTGATGCGGAACGGAATGCCGAGCCCGGCGACGCCGGCCTGCCCGCCTTGGCCCTCGATCGAACGCACCGCGCGCGGGGCGAGGCGCATGTCGATGGTCTGGGCGCCGATATTGATAAGACCGCGGCCTTCGAGGCGCACGAACGGGTTGAGCAGGCGCAGATTGTCGGTCGCGGCGACGCCGTCGGCGACGGTGAAGTTGGCGGCGAGTTCGGCGAAATCGGTGGCCGCGCCGGCGCCCACCGCCTCGCCGCTCACCACCGCCTGCACCGTGCGCGCCACCTGGGCGAGATTGATGCCTTTCCACTGTCCGTCGTTGAACGCGAACGCGGCGCTGCCGCGCATCGAGCGCATGATCGCCGCCTGCGAGGCGCCGTGGCCGACCAAGGATGCGGTGAGGCGCCCGCGCCCGGTGATCTTGTCGAAGCCGATCGCGTCGCGCAGCAGCGGCTCGGCCTGGATGTTCTGGGCGTCGATCTCGATGGCGATGCGCGGCACGGCGCCGGAGCCGTCGGCGATCATGCGGGCGACGCCGGCGCCGTCATAAAGCGCGATGCGCGTCAGCTGCGCGTCGAGGGCGCCGTTGGCGATGCGCATGTCGAGCGCGACGTTCGTGAAACGCATGCGCTGGAACTGCAGCGCGCCGATGGTGAGATCGAGATCGGCGTCGAGCGCGCGCAGACCGGAGAGATCGAGCGAATCCTGGCTCCAGGACGAGCCGACTTCGACGCCGCTCGCCTCGCGGCCCTGCGCCGGCGCGGGCAGGTAGGTGTTGAGATCGACGCGCTCGGTCGTCAGTCCGCCGGCGATGCGGAGGCGGCCGTTCTCTTGGTTGAGAAGGTTGAGATTGCCTTGGGCCTCGATCTCGTCGAGCTGCAGCGCGGCGCTGGTCAACGCAGTGGTTTCGCCCTGACGCGCCATCTGCGCAGCGAGGCTGAAGCGGCCGAAGCCGCCGCCTTCGGCCATCGGCGAGCCGAACCAGGCGAGCAGACGGCGCAGGCTGTCGCCGCGCGCGTCGACGCGGCCGGTGAGGGCGCCGCTTGCGGCGTCGAAGGCGCCGTCGAAGCTGGCGTCGAGCAGCGCCGAGCGCACATTGGCCGCGAGCGGCGTCTGCCCTTTCTCCAGCATCGCGCGTGGAATGCGCACCGTGCCTTCGAGATCGAGCCGCTCGCCGCGATAATCGAACTCTGCATCGAGCCGGGCGGGCGCATCGAGCGATTCGAGCGCGAGGCCGGCGTCGACGTCCTCCAGCACCAGCGGCGCGCCGCCCTCGGCGCCCTGGAACGAGATCAGGCTGTCGATCATGCGGACGTCGTCAAGCCGCAGATCGTCGAGCGTGAACTGATCTTCCGGAGTCTCTCGGGTGGGAAAGATCCAGTTCGCGCCGCCATCGGCTTCGGCGATCATGCGCACTTCGGCGCCTTCGAAGATCAGCTCCTTCACCTCGATCGCGCCGCGCAAGAGCGGCATCACCTTCACCGCGAAGACGATGCGGTCGGCGGCGATGAACGGATGGTCGGCCGGAAAGCCTTCCGGGTTGGAGAGCGAAGCGTTGGCGACCGAGAAGCCGAGCGCTGGCCAGAACGACACGTCGATCTCGCCGCCAAGCACGAGATCGCGCTCGGTCGCTTCCTCGATCCGGCGCTCGGCCTCGCGCGCCGCCAGCTCCTTCGGGAAGAAGGCGATGAAGCCGACCACCAGCAGCACCAGCGCGACGAGCAGAACGCCGGCGCCGACGCCGATCGTCTTCAGGTTGAGCTTGAGCTTCCCCTTGGGCTTCGGCTGGTCTGACATCGCAAATCCTCTGGCCTGAAGTTTAGGGGCTCTATCACGTGAAATCGACCCGGGCGGCGGCTTTGCCGCGCGTCCGCATTGGGCTAATCCCCAGACCGATGGGCGGTTTCTTTGCTTCGCTGTTCGATGAAATGGGCGCGCGCCGGCGCCGGCTGCGCGCCGCGCTGGGCGACCGTGGCCAGGGCATCGCCGAATTCCTGGTGATGGGCGGATTGCTGGTCGGCTCGCTAGGGCTGTTCGTGCGCGACTGGATGCCCGCAGCAGCGCCCTGGGGATTCGCGGTCCCGGTTGTGTTCATCGCCGGCTACTTGCTGATCGATTCGCGCCGCCAGGCCTCAATCGCTGCTGCCGAATCAAAATTGGCTGAGCAGGCAGAAGTGGCGCGGGCGGTCGCTCGCCACGAGCGTTCAGACCTCCCGGAAATCGTTGACGAGGATGGCCGTACGGTCGTGGACCGCACTACCTCAAGCTACGACTGGATCGTGCTGCTTTGGTCGCTCGCGTGTGCGCTGGCGGGCGCGGCGGCGTTCGTGATCGCCTGGAGCGCCGAGCCGCCCCGCGCGCCCAATCCGAACGAATGGGCGCCGCCGGAAAGCGCGGTCGATGTCGAGATATCGCCTTGATCCAGGCGCTCAGTGTTGTGTGCGCGTCATGATGTGACGCGATCCGCGGGGAGGGAATCCGTGGCGACCAATCCGATCTCAGGCCTGATCCCGCGCGGATCGCTCGGCCTGAAGCTGCTGCTCGTTTGTCTGCTCGTTCTGGTGATGGGCGTTCCGCTGCTGCTCGTCGGCGGCTTGGTCGGCGAGCGCCAGTCGCGCGCGGCGACCGTGATGCACGAGATCGGCGCCCGCTCCGGCGGCGCGCAAATCGTCGGCGGGCCGATGCTGCTCGTGCCCTACCAGCGCACGCTCGAAACCACGGATGATGAGGGCCGCACGCAGCGGCGCACCGAGCGCGGTTCGTTCGTCGTGTTCGCCGAAACCGGCGCCGCCGACGCGGTGCTCAGCGTCGTCGAGCGCCGGCGCGGAATTTATCGCGCCGCCGTCTATGAAGCCGTGACGGAGCTCGATGCGAGCTTCCGCCCCGCCGCGGCGCTCGAGGGCGTCGATCCCGCCTATCGCTTCGACTGGACGCAGGCGCGCGTGGTGATGTTCGTCAGCGACAGCCGCGCCATCCGCAACGCCGCCGAATTGCGCTTTCCCGACGGCGCGACGGCGACGTTCGAGCCGATCTCCGATTTGAGCGTCGCAGCCGTACCGGTCGCGGCCGACTACACGCGGCCCGGGCTCTCCTCGACGCCGATGGCGCCGCTGCCTGGCAACCTGCAAGCCTTTGCAGCCCCAGCGCGTTTGATTGGCCCGACCGACTTCAGCGTCGAGACGCGGCTCCAGCTCACCGGCGCGCAGCGTTTCTCCGTCGCCGCGTTCGCGCAGGACACGTCTGTCAGCATCCGCGGCGATCGCCAGGACGTGCGCGCCGAAGGCTACTTCCAGGCCGCCGATCCGGTGTCGCCGGACGCCGAGGGCTTCGCCGTCACGTGGCGTGTGCCGTTCGTCGCGCGCGGCATGGAGGCGGCGGCCGATCTCAACACGTTCAATCTCGGCCTCGCCGCCGGGCGCGACATGGCCGTGAGCTTCGTCGCCTCGGATGACGTGTATCAAGGCGTCGCCCGCGCGGTGCGCTATGGCATCATGTTCATCGGCATCGTCTTCCTGGCGACCTTGATTTTCGAGGCGGTCAGCGGGCGCAAGGCGCACCCGGCGCAATACCTCCTGGTCGGCCTCGCCCAGTGCGTGTTCTATCTCTTGCTGTTGTCGATCACCGAGCTGATCGGCTTCACGCCAGCCTTCCTGATCGCGGCGGCCGCGACCGTGCTGCTGCTCGCCTTTTACGCCGGCGCCTCGTTCGCCTCACGCGCCGTTGGCGTGCGGGCGCTCGCCGGTCTCGCTCTGCTTTACGCAGCCATGTACGTGCTGATGACGCTGGAGGACTTTGCGCTGCTGGCCGGCTCGATCGTCGCCTTCGCCGTCATTGCCGCCACCATGATCGCCACCCGGCGGATCGACTGGTACGGCGCGGGCGCCCAGGCCGGTCACGCCACGCAAAAGCCGGCCGAGTAGGGCATTTGGCGCGCTTGACGGGCGCTGCGGCGCTCGTCAGGTTCGCGCCCGCCATGGTCGAACTCACGCTGCCGCAGAATTCCAAGGTCAAGCCGGGCAAGCGCCACGCGCGCCCAGAAGGGGCCAAGCGCCCGCGCGAGTTCAAGATCTACCGCTACGATCCCGAGACCGGCGAAAACCCGCGCTGGGACACCTACACGATCGATCTCGACAAGTGCGGCCCGATGGTGCTCGACGCCATCATCTACATCAAAAACGAGGTCGACCCGACCCTCTCGTTCCGCCGCTCGTGCCGCGAAGGCATTTGCGGCTCCTGTGCGATGAATATCGACGGGCGCAACACGCTCGCCTGCACCAAGGGGATCGACGAGATCAAAGGCGGCGCCATCGCCATCTCGCCGCTGCCGCACCAGCCGGTGCTGAAGGATCTGGTGCCGGACCTCACCAATTTCATGGCGCAGTACGCGGCGATCCAGCCGTATCTGCAAACCGTCACGCCCGAGCCGGACGGCGAATGGCGCCAGAGCCCCGAAGAGCGCGCCAAGCTCGACGGCCTCTACGAGTGCATCCTCTGCGCCTGTTGCTCGACCTCGTGCCCTTCCTATTGGTGGAACAGCGAGCGCTTCTTCGGCCCGGCGGCGCTGCTGCAGGCCTATCGCTGGATCGCAGACAGCCGCGACGAGATGCAAGGCGAAAGGCTCGATGCGCTCGAAGATCCGTTCAAGCTCTATCGCTGCCACACCATCATGAACTGCGCCCAGGTCTGCCCCAAGGGCCTCAACCCCGCCAAGGCCATCGCCGAGATCAAAAAGGCGATGGTGGAGCGCAAGCTCTAAATCCGCTTCCATCAAACGCTGTTTCGGCCTGCTCCGTCGGAACGGTCGTTCGGCGCTCGCGTTCGCCGGATAGGGTCCCGCGTCCGCAGAGAACCGGGACGCGCCCTCTCGCCCGCAAGGGCGAGGCGACCAACTACGCCAGAAGGAGCTTCAGTCAGATGGCCAATACTCAAGCCGAAGCCGGCGCGCCCGAGAGCGCGACGAAAGGATCGCAAAACCGAGCGATGAAAGCCGGACGCGCCGTCTCCGAACAGGCGCGCGGCGCGACGCATGCGACCTTGCAGAGCATGCGTGAACATCCGATCACGTGGACATCCGCGGCGCTCGGCGCCGCCGCACTCGCCGCCGGCGGCTACATGTACATGCAGCGCCGCCGCAACGGCAAAGCGAACGGGGCGGTCGACCGCGGCGCCGAGGATTTAACGCACTAGCTGACGGCGGCGCGCTCTGGGCCCGGGGTCCAGTCGTAAAGCGGGCGCGTGCGGCCATCCTCGAACCGTACGCCGGCGGGCGCGGTGATGAGGCCGCGCCGGGTCGGCTCTCCTCGGACGCTGAGCGCGGCGATGCCGTGGACGTTGGCGGGCAACACTTCGCCGGGATCGCTGATCCCGTCGCCGTCTTCGTCGCGCCAGAGCGAGAGGCCGCCGAGTTCCGCGGCTGTGAGTTCGCCGTCTCGATTATCGTCGAGTGCGCGCAGCGCTTCGAAACCATCGCTCCAGAACACCGCCCAGGTGCGCTGGCCGATCAGGTCGAAGCCAGAGCGCACTTCGCCGCGCCATTCGGGATCCCAGACCAGCCACGCCGCGTCGGCGGTGAGCCAGCCTTGCGCGCGGGTGTCGCCGGTGCCGGCGAAGTCGAACGCCACGTCTGAGCGCGTGTCGATCAAGCGCTCGAATGGCGCGTCGCTCAGCGGCACAACGATGGGTGTCACATAGATGATCGGTTGACTGGCTTCGAGGCGAGCGCGCAGGCGTTCAACCCGCGCGCGGTCGCTGCGCGATGTCGCCAAGTGGCCGAGGTGCGCGGCGGTTTCGGTGAGCACGGCGTGGTCCTCCCACTCCGATTGCGCGCCGGCGAGACGCGGCATGCCCCGCCGCATGATGTCGCGCAGCTGGCGGCGCGCCTCGCGTAGCCGGCCGAGCCGATCGAGCGTGTAGGCGTATCCGAGCCGTGCGCGCAGATTGTCCGCCTGCAGTGCGAGCGCGCGCGCATAGTGCGTGCGCGCCGCTTCGAGGCGAGCCATGGCGTCATCGCCAGGCGCCTGCGGCGCAAGGTTCGGCGTTTCGCTGCGCGGGCCAAGGGCGAAATCAAACGCCGCACAGAACGCGTCGGGCGGGAAGGATTGCGGCGCCTCGGGCGGCGGGTAACGCTGCGGGTAGGCCTCGGCGCACGGAATGGGGCCCGCTTCGACGAACTCGTGGTTCTCCCGCATGTAAGTGAACGCGCCGTCGTCGCGCGCGTAGGCGAGCAGGTTCAGGCGGCCGAGCAATTGCTCGCGCTGCGCCGGGTCGAGGCCCTCCATCGCCGCGACGTTCTCGAGCGCGCGATCGATCGGCGCTTCATACACAGGTTGTGGCGGCGGAATGTACGGGATCGCCGCCGTGCTCGCAGCCAACGCACACCAGAACGCAATCGCCATCACACGGGCGCGCATGGAAGTCTCCCCTCCGTGCCCAACCCTCGCATCATCACTCTGCGCTGCGTTGTGACGTGCGTCTATGGCCAAAATTTCAGAATCAAGCGGACGTGAGAATCAGGCCGGCGGCTTCGGCGGATCGCGCCAGGCGCATTCCGGGCCGTCGGGATCGAAGGGCGCGTCCGGCGCGCCGGGAAGCACGCGTTCGATGTAGTGCTTCATCTTCCGGGTGATGCTGGTCGCGTCCCCGACGGCTTGCTGCCAGGGGATGAGAGGGCCGAACGTCAACTGATAAGTCTTGCCCTGTTTGTTCAACAGCTCGTGGAAAAGCGTGATGTCGCGCAGCTCCGGCGAGATCTTCGCGAAGGTGTGAAACCAGAACGAGTACGGCCCGGCCATGTGCACGGGCAGGATCGGCAGTTCGTACTTGCGCGCCAAGCTCACCGCCGTCGACATCCATTCCGGATCGGTCAGCACGCCGTCGCGCATGCGGGCGAGGCGGCCGGACGGGAAGATCGCCAGCGGGCGGCCTTGTTCGAAAGCCTCGTCGGTCATCTTCAGCGTCACGCGGGTGCGCTCGCGCGTGCGCTTGGCCTGCACCCATTCGACCGGGATCAGCACGTCGTTGAAGCGCTTGCAGACCCGCTCGGCGTCGGAGTTGGCATAGAACATCACATCCGGCCGGTGCGGCTTCACGGCGTCGTAGAGCGCAACGCCGTCGGTGATGCCGGTCGGGTGGTTGGCGAGAATCAGGAAGGCGCCGTCCTTCGGGACGCGCTCGACGCCCGTCATTTCGAGCTTCACCGAAAGCAGCTCCGACACCGTCTCCAGCGCCTCGCGCCCGCCCATCGGCGCGATCTGGTCGGCCATGCGCACGGCCTTGTCGTAGTTGAGGATCGTATAGAGCTGCGGCCGCAGCAGCGGCCACCAGGGGCTGGCCGACAGTTTCGGCGCGCGCTCCTCGATCAGCACGTCGACGATGTGCTTGGCGGGCGCGGCTTGGGCCGTGCGGGACGGGACGGCGGCTTCCAACTGCGTCATGCGAAGAAGGTGGTCCCAGAGCTTGCGACTCAACGCAGGGAAGCACGCGGCCGGTTCCTGGAAAAGGGGCGGCTTGCCTTGAACTGCGGGAGCGGGGTTTAAGCGCTGGACCCGCCACGCTTTTTGGAGACGGAATGAACTCGCCCCTGGCTGCGTACGAAGAGCGCCTCGCGGCGGGCGATCTGGTAGCCGACGCCGCCCAGCGCCGCGGCGCCGAGCGGCTCGACCGGCTGGCGGGGGAGCTGGAGCGCTGGCGGCCCGACGCGTGGCTGGGCAAGGGCGCAACGCCGCGCGGGCTCTACCTCTGGGGACCGGTCGGGCGCGGCAAGTCGCTGCTGATGGACCTGTTCTTCGAGCATGCGCCGACCAAGAAGAAGCGCCGGGTGCACTTCCACGAGTTCATGCTCGAGCAGCATGCGGCGCTGCGCGAGGCGCGCGCGCGCGGCGCGGGGCAGGATCAGCTGATCGCGGAGATTGCGGAAAAGGTCGCCGCCGGCGCGCGGCTTCTGTGCTTCGACGAAGTGCAGGTCACCGACATTGCCGACGCGATGATCCTGGGCCGGCTGTTCGAACGGCTGTTCGCGTTGGACGTGGTGATCGTCGCCACATCGAACCGGCCGCCGGACGAACTCTACAAGAACGGCCTCAACCGCCAGCTCTTTCTGCCGTTCATCGCGCTGCTGAAAGAGAAGCTCAAGGTGATCGAGATCGCCGGCCCGCGCGACTATCGGCTGGAGCGGCTGATGGCGGCGCCGGTTTATTATGCCCCGCTCGGGCCGGCGGCGGAGGAGGCGATCGAACAAGCCTGGAAGCGGCTGACGCACGGCGCGCACGCGCAGGCGGTGACGCTCGATGTCAACGGGCGGGCGCTCAAAGTGGAGCGCGAAGCGGCGGGCGTCGCGCGGTTTGGGTTCGAGGAGCTGTGCGCGCGGCCGCTGGGCGCGGCGGATTATCTCGAGATCGCCGAGCGCTTCCACACCGTGCTGCTGGAAGACATTCCGAAGCTCTCGCCGGCCAAGCGCGAGGAGGCGGCGCGCTTCCGCACGTTGATCGACGCGCTCTACGAGGCGAAGGTGAAGCTGATCGCCTCCGCCGACGCCGAGCCGCAGAGGCTCTATCCAGAAGGCGACCAGAGCTTCGAGTTCGAACGGACCGCCTCGCGCCTCATGGAAATGCGCAGCGAAAGCTATCTCGCGCTGCCGCGGCGCGATGCGGAGTGGAAGAGCGGGATCGTGGATTAGTGATAGCGCCAACTCGGTGCTAGAATCGTTGCTCAAGCTCGGTCCGGGAGGTCGCTATGAGCGAACACAGCTTTGCGCGGCGATTGCTGGTACTCAGCCCAGTAGCGGCGGTCGTGGCGGCATGCTCCACGTTGCGAACAGCTCTGGCGCAAACGGAGGAGGGCGCGGCGGTGGAGCTCTTCATCTTCACGTTCCGGCCGGGGCCGGCTTGGCGCGCGGGCGAGCCGATGAGCCGGCAGGCGCTCGGATCGCATGCAGCGTACTGGCGACAGCTGGTGGCGGACGGACGCGCCTTCGCCGCCGGCGGATTTGTCGAGAGCGAGGGCGGCATGGCGATTGTGGTGGCGGCCGACATCGCGGCGGCGCGCGCGATCATGGCCGCCGATCCAGCGATCGCCAGCGACGTTTTCGTCGGCGACATCGAGCATTGGCGGCCGCGCTACAGAACCGACTCGCCGCTGCCGCGACGATCCTAGCGCAGCGGGCGCAGCCGACATCGCAGCCGCCTTACCAGGAACCCACGTGTTCGGCGCTCGTTAGCGGTGAGGCGGGCCGGTGGCGCGATGAGCCTGGATAGAAGAACCTTCATCGCCGCAACAGGATTGGCCGCGTCCGTCACGGCGGCGTGCGCGGACGATTCCGCGAGCGATTACGGCGATTTGCGTGCGCGCGACGCCTGGGACCGGGTGCGCCGCCAGTTCGCGATCGAGCGCGGCCTGATCGACATGAGCGCGATGCTGCTCGCCTCGCACCCGCGGCCTGTGCGCGAGGGGATCGAGCGCCATCGCCGCGCGCTCGATCGCGACACGGTCGGCTATCTCGAGGCCAACAATCAGCGTTTGACGGAGGCGGCGCGCGCGGCCGCGGGCTCGTACCTGTCTGTCGCGCCGCGGCAGATCGCGTTGGTCGACAGCACGACGATGGGCGTCGGGATCGTGTATGCGGGCCTGCGGCTCGCGCCGGGCGACGAGATTCTGACGACCGAGCAGGATTATTTCGTCACCCATGAATCGGCGCGGCTCGCCTGCGCGCGCACGGGCGCGGTGCAGCGGCGCGTCTCCTTGCATGGCGAGACGCCGGAGGGGGTGAGCGCGGCCGAGCTGGCCGGGCGCATCGCCGCGGCGATCACGCCGCGCACGCGCGTCGTCGGCCTCACCTGGGTGCATTCGAGCACCGGGCTTAAGATTCCCGTGAAGGCGATCGCCGACGTGATCGAAGCCGCCAATGGCGGCCGAGACGAAGCAGAACGGATTCTGTTCGTGTTGGACGGCGTGCACGGCTACGGCAATCAGGACGTCACGCTCGATGCGCTCGGTTGCGACTTCATCGCCTCGGGCTGCCATAAATGGCTGTTCGGCCCGCGCGGCACCGGCATGATCGCCGGCCGCGATGCGGCGTGGCGGCGGATCGACACGCAGATTCCGAGCTTTCTCGACGACGGCGTGTTCGACGCCTGGATCACGGGGCGCGAGCCTGGCGCCGGCGCGAGCGGCGCACGCGCCAGTCCGGGCGGGTTCAAGGCGTTCGAGCATCGCTGGGCCTTGCCGGAGGCGTTCGCGCTACACGATGCGCTGGGCAAGGATCGTGTCGAGGCGCGCACGCACGAACTCGCCTCACAGCTGAAGGAGGGCCTGCGCGGCATCGATGGCGTCACCCTCGCGACGCCGCTCGCGCCGGAGCTTTCGGCGGGCATTGTCTCGTTCGACATCGACGGCGCATCCCCCGATGCGATTGTGTCGCGCCTGCGCGATCGGCGCATTGTCGCTTCCGCTGCGCCTTATGCGCGTCCGTGGGTGCGCCTCACGCCCAGCATTCGCAACACGCCGGCGGAGATCGACGCGGCGCTGAGCGCCGTGCGTGAGCTCAGCCCGTGAGTCGAAGGCCGATGCGCACACTACGTGGGGCGCCGTAGAGCGTTACGTCGTCGGCGGTCGCGCCGGTCTCGATCGCGGCGTCGAGCGCGTTGTCCAGCGCGACGAACACCGCCGTATTTGCCGTCACATCCTGTTCGTAACGCAGATCAAGCGTCAGCGCCGCTTCGAGGCGGCGGGTGTTGAGATCGTCGTCGAAGCGCGCGCTTTCGTAGCGGAGATCGGCGCCGAGTTCGCCGCCGGCCCACGGTCGCCAGGCGAGGCCCGCCGTCGCGCTCCACGCCGGCGCCTGCGCGGGCCTGAGACCGGTGAGTTGGGGCGCAACGTCTTCGCCGTCGACTTCAGCGTCCGTGTAGCTCAGCGCCGCGCGCCAGCTCAGCGCATCGCTCCAGGCGCCGCGCGCATCGGCTTCGACGCCGACCGCCTCGATCACGCCGGCATTGAGTCGCTGCCGATAAGCGCCGCCGGCAGGGACGTTGACGCCGGGCGGAAACGTGCCCGGGCCCATGCCGAGCGTGACGTTGGTGATCGGATCGACCAGCTGCACCGCGAACACGCCGACGCTCCAGCTCAATTCCTCACTTTCGTGCCCGATTGCTGCGTCGACGCCGTAGAGCTGTTCGGGATCGAGCGCCGGATTGGCTTCGGTCACGTCATTGCCGACGCGGAAGGGGCGGTGGAGTTCGTTCAAGGTCGGCGGACGAAAACCGGCGTAGGCGGCGGCGCGGAGATCGAGCTCGCCGAGCGCGCGCCGCACGCCGAGGCGTGCTGTCGGCGCCCAGGCGCTGCGGTCTTCCGGGTTCACGTCGAGCGTCGGCGCGCCGGTCAGCAGATTGCGCTCGAGCCGCCGGCCTTCGGAGGCGCTCCACCAATCGAGCCGCACGCCGCCGGAGAGCAGGGTTTCGCCGAACGTACGCCAGCCTTCGGCGTAGGCGCCGGCGCTCAGCGTCGCGCCGCCAGCCACCCTTGAGCGCGTGAATTCGCCGCCGGCGAAAAAGAAGCGCTCGCGTGTCTCGCCGTCACTGGCGCGCAGGTCGAGGCCGATCTCGGCGTTGCTCCACCGCAGCGCTGCGTTCGCGCCCCAGCCGAACGCGGGCGTGGCGTACTGCAGCGCGGCGGGCGTCGTCGTGCTGCGGTCGGCCGAAACGGCGACGAAGCTGTTGCTCATGTCGCTCTCGCGCGCCCAGGCCTGCAGGCGCCAGCCGAGCGCATCGGCGCGCGGCGACTGCACCAGAGTGAGGCTCACGGCGGCGCCATCGGCGCTGGAGTCGGCGCCGACCAAGCCTGAGCCGCGCTCTTCCGCATAACCGGAAAGCCGCGCCGAGATCAGCATGTCGCCTTGCATCGCCTGTACGCGCGCCGCGCCGCTCATCGCGTCGCGCCAGAGCGGCGCATCGGCTGCGCCGCGGCTTTCGCGCGTCGGAATCCAGCCGTCGTCGTGTTCGATGAACGCCGCTAGGAGAGCGCTGAAGCGTTCGTCGCCGGCGCCGCCGACGCCGGCGACGCGCGTGTAGTCGCGCTCGCCGTGTTCGGCGCGGAGGCTGAAGCCGGGCGCAGTGCGTTCCTCGAGATCGATCACGCCCGTCAGCGCGCCGGCGCCGTACGGCCCAGCGCCCGCGCCGCGAATGACGTTGGCGCGCGCGATCAGCTCCGGCGCGAGCGCACCCCAGATCACCCAGCCGCCGAACGGATCGTGCTGCGGCGCGCCGTCGAGCGTCACCAAAGCGCGGCCGGCGCCGGACGGACCAATCGCGCGCAGGGAGAGGCCTTGCACGGTCGGGTTGGCGGCGCCGCTGTCGTTGCGGCGGAAGAGATTGGCGGCGGGCGCCACCGCGAGCGCTTGATCGAGCCGCAGCGCTTCTTCGAGCGTCGCGGGGTCGATCGGCAGCGACGAGTAAACCGCTTCGCCCTCGGCCGCAGGCAAACGCGGCGCGGTGACGACGATGGTTTCGGTTTCGACCGCCCCGTCCATGATCAGCCCTGGTCCCTGGGATCCGGATCGCGGTTCGTGCGTCCGGAATAATCAACCTTGTTCCGATGCCAGAATTTCAACGCCGCCGCCGGCGTGTCGGCGTGCCTAGAATGCCGCGCATCAGTTCGCGCACGATAGTGTTCATCATGCCGCTGGCGACGCGGCCGCCCTGGCGCTCGAGCGGAGTCGTGCGCGACGGCGGGCGCCGGGTCGAACCGCCGCTCCGGGAGGCGCCGCCCGCGCGCGCGCGGCCCTTGGCGGCGCGCGCGTCTTCCTTCTCGCGCGCCTCGCGTTCTTCTTCTCGCGCGGCCAATTCCGCCAATTCTTCAGCGCGGCGGCCGAGAATCTCGTGCGCGCTCTCGCGGTCGACGGCGTTCTCGTACACGCGCCCTGCCGTGTTGGCGCGCATCATGGTTTGCCGTTCGCTCAACAGGATCGGGCCGACATGGGAATTGGGCGGGCGGATCTTCGTCCGCGCCACCGGCGTGGGCGCGCCTTTGTCGTCGAGTGTCGAGACTAGCGCTTCGCCGACGCCGAGCTCCTGGATTTCTTTCGCCACGTCGACATTCTCGTTGGCGCGGAAGCTCTGCGCCGCCGCGCGCACCGCTTTCTGGTCGGTGGGCGTGTAGGCGCGCAGCGCGTGCTGGAAGCGGTTGCCGAGCTGGGAGAGAACAATATCCGGCACGTCGGTCGGCGATTGCGTCACGAAATAGATGCCGACGCCCTTGGAGCGGATCAGCCGCACCACTTGCTCGACCTTGTTCACCAGCTCCTTCGGCGCATCGCGGAAGAGCAGGTGCGCCTCGTCGAAAAAGAAGACGAGCTTCGGCTTCGGCTGATCGCCGACTTCCGGCAGCTCTTCCCAGAGTTCGCTCATCAGCCAGAGCAGGAACGCCGAGTAGAGCCGGGGGCTCTGCACCAACCGTTCCGACGCCAGCACATGGATCGTGCCCTTGCCGTCCTCGCGCGGACGCAGCAGCTCTTCCAGCTTAAACGCCGGCTCGCCGAAGAAGCGGTCGGCGCCGTCCATTTCGAGTTGCAAGATCTTGCGCTGCAGCGCCGCGATCGACTGCGGTGTGACGAGGCCGTATTGCTTGCCGATATCGTCGCTGTTTTCGGAGATGTAGGTCAGCAGCGCCCGCAGATCGTTGAGATCGAGCAAGAGGCCTTCGTTCTTGCCGTCCTTGATCCAATCGTCCGCCAAGCGGAACGCGATCGTCAGCGCGCCTTCCTGCGCCGCCGTCGCTTCCAGCACGCGGCCCATCAGCACCGGGCCCATTTCGGTGACGGTGGTGCGCACCGGGTGGCCGAGTTCGCCGTAGACGTCCCAGAACGTCACCGGCGCGGCTTCCGGCGTCAGCGGCAGGTTGATCTCGGCGGCGCGCGCGCTGGCCCATTCGGGCGGCGACGCGTCCGTGCCGGCGCAGCCGGAGAGATCGCCCTTAATGTCGGCGGCGAAGACGTTGACGCCTTCGCGCGCGAACGCTTCCGCCAGCACTTGCAATGTCACCGTCTTGCCGGTGCCGGTGGCGCCGGCGATAAGGCCATGGCGGTTGGCCCGCTTCAGCGACATCGTCTGCACGCCTTCTGGCGATGCGCCGATCTCGATCTGTGCCGCCATTCCCGCCTCCTGGTTTCGCCAACAGCTTGGCGCATCAGCGCTTTTAGACCAAGCACGCGCACGCGCGACAGCCTCGACAAAGGGCGCTGAACGGCGCGCCCGCGAAAAACCGCTTACGGCGTTGCGTTTTTGTTAGCTGCGGTATCGCGATGCATGTTGCGAATCGACAAGGAACATGTATCGCTAATGTGACGAACGTCGCCGGGGCTCGTGACGGTTCGAACCAGACTACCGGACGGATGTGCACCGGCGGCGATCGAGCGTCATTCGACGTGTCGATCCGCACTCGTGGGCTCTGAGGGGGGCTTATTCGCGCGGACCGGGGCGTCTTCATCAGACCAGGCCTCCGCGTGCGTCCCCCACCCAGCCTGCTGCGAGGCCTGCAGGCGCCGCCGAGCAGCTTGTCCCCGCTCGGCGGCGCCGACAATTTCTGATCCCTGCTGTTCCTGACGCGCTTCAGCTCGCGCGTTGCCGGAATTGGTCGAGCGAGATGATGTTGGCGCCCGATTGCGGCGCCGGCGTCAGCTCGCTGCGCAGCGCTTCGGCCGCTTCGATCAACTGCCTCAGCGCTTCGGCGTGTTCGGGCGTGTCGGCGCCGTCGCGGAGCTGATCTCTGGCCCAGTGGGAGACGACGGCGAGGTGGTCTCGGACGAACATGTTCCGCTAACGCCGGCCGCTGGGCGCCGTTCCCTCGAGCTTGCCATCCGCTGCTGCAATACGCCGCCCCGTTCCTGGGCGGTAGAACCGCCGACCGCCAGTTGAACCTTCCGCCGGGGAGGCTAGGGTCGCGCCAAATTTTCAGGGAACGCTCATGGACGCCGCCGCGCAGGCCGCTCTCTCCGAGACGGCCGAAGAGTTCGTCGCAACCGCAGCCAAGGGGCCGTGGCCTGCCTTCAAGTCCGGCGGAACGGTGGACGCGGCCGCAGAGGCGTTCTTGCGGGGTCTCTATGAAGACGCCTCCGCCGACGAACTGGGCGATCTCTCGCTGGCGGACCTCGCCGCACTGGCGCACGATTTCTGGCTCTGGCGCGCCGAGCGCGCCTCGGACGAGCGGCTGACGCGCATCCGCCGCGGCGTCGGCGCCGGCGGGCGCCAGCTCGACCGCGACATCCTCGAGATCGTCGGCCCGGACATGCCGTTCCTGGTCGACTCGGTGATGGGCGAACTGGCCGAACAGGGCGTTGCTGCGCTGGCGATGTTTCACCCGGTCGCGCCGGCCTCGAAGGGCGATGGCCGCGACTCGCTGATCCAGATCCATCTGCCGCGGCTTTCGGCGCAGCGCGCCAAGGCGCTGCACGAGGGCGTGCGCGCCACGCTCACGGACGTCGGCCTCGCGGTGAAGGATTTCCACGCCATGCGCACGCGCATGCTGGATTGCGCGACCGAGCTCGAGCAGGCCAAGACCAATGCGCCGGAAGCGGAAGTGGCCGAAGCGGTCGCGCTGCTGCGCTGGCTGGCGGCCGACAAGTTCACCTTTCTCGGCTCGCGCGACTATCGCTACCAGCGCGATCCCGACGGCGGCTACAAGGCCGATGAGCCGGAAATCCTGTCGCGCACTTGTCTCGGCGTGCTCCGCGACGTCGAGCGCTACGTGCTGCGCACCTCCGCTGAACCTATGGTGCTGACGCCGGAATTGCGGCGCCTCGTCTCCGAACCGGCGCCGCTGGTCGTCTCCAAGTCGACGTTGCGCGCGCGCGTGCACCGGCGCGCCACCGCCGACTATGTCGGCGTCAAGCGCTATAACGAGCAAGGCGAGGCGATCGGCGAAGTGCGCTTCGTCGGCCTCTTCACCAGCGAGAGCTTCACCGAGCCGACGCGCAACATTCCCGTGCTGCGCCGCAAGGCCGAATGGGTGATGGAACGGGCGGGCTTCACGCCCGGCGGCCACAACGCCAAGACGCTGCGCAAGATCATCGAATATTATCCGCGCGAAGAGCTGTGGCAGATGTCGCGCGAGGAATTGCTGACGATCTCGCGCGGCATTCTCCACTTGCTCGATCGGCCGCGGGCACGCGTGTTTACGCGCCGTGACCGCTTCAACCGCTTCGTCACCGCGCTCGCCTACGTGCCGAAGGACCGCTACGATTCCGGCGTGCGCGAACGTGTGGGCGAACTCATCGCCCGCGCCTATGGCGGCACGGTCGAAAGCTTCCAGCCGCAGCTCGGCGAAGGCCAGCTGGCGCGCGTCTTGTTCGTGATCGGCGACATCGAAAAGACGCGGCCCGATCCCGATCCGCGTGCGCTCGATGCGGAGATCGCTCAGCTCACCAACACCTGGGAAGACGCGTTCTCGGCGGCTCTGCTGAGGTCCGACCTGTTCGACGCGCCCGGTCGCGAGAATGCGGCCAACCGTTTCCAGGATGCTTTCACCGCGGCCTACCGCGAGCGTTATCCGGTCGAGGAGGCGATGATCGACGCCGCCGAAATACTCGGCGCCGAGGATCACGAGATCATCCGCGCCCGCGCCTATCGGCTGGCGACGGACGCGCCAAACATCATGCGCTGCAAGTTCTATGCGCGCGGCGATGTTCTGGCGCTCTCGGCCACCGTGCCGATTCTGGAGAACATGGGTCTGTTCGTGGATTCGGAGGTGAACTACGAACTGCACCTCAAGGCCGGTCCGCTGCATCCGGCGCAACGCATCTTCATCCATGACATCGAGACCCGCTCGGCCGACGGCAAGCCGATCGATCTCGAGCGCGCCGGCAAGATGTTCGAGCAGGCGTTCGCGGCGATCTGGACCGGCCGGGCCGAAAGCGACGGCTTCAACCGGCTGATCCTGACGCTCCCGTGCTCGTGGCGCGAAGCGGCTTTGGTGCGGGCGCTCGCGCGCTTCCGTCAGCAGACCGGACTCGACCCCTCGCAAGCGATCCAGGAACAGGCCCTCGCCAGCAACCCGAAGATCGCGGCGCTCATCCTCGCCTTTTTCAAGGCGCGCTTCGATCCCAACCTGCCGGAGACGATGGACACGCGCGAGGTCCGCTCCAGCAAGCTCGAATTCATGATCGAGGCGGCGTTGAACGAGGTCGTCAGCCTCGACGATGACCGCGCGCTCCGGCGCATCGCGCATCTGGTGAAGGCGATCCGGCGCACGAACTACTATCAGCCGGGGCCGGACGGACAGCCGAAGGCGTACATGTCGTTCAAAATCGACTCGCACGCCGTGGCCGAGCTGCCGGCGCCGAAGCCTTATCGCGAGATCTGGGTGGCGAGCCCGCAAGTCGAAGGCGTGCATCTGCGCTTCGGCCCGGTCGCGCGCGGCGGCCTGCGCTGGAGCGACCGGCGCGACGACTTCCGCGTCGAGGTGTTGGACCTCGTCAAAGCCCAGCAGGTGAAGAACGCCATCATCGTGCCGGTGGGCGCCAAGGGCGGCTTCTTCCCGAAGCGCCTGCCGCCGCGCGGCGCGCCGGGCTATCAGGAAGCCGGCGTCGAAGCCTACAAGACGTTCCTGCGCGGCATGCTCGACATCACCGACAACATCGTCGGCGATGCGATCCTTGCCCCGAAGAACGTGGTGCGCTGGGACGGCGACGACGCTTATCTGGTCGTCGCCGCCGACAAGGGCACGGCGACGTTCTCCGATATCGCCAATGGCATCAGCGCCGAATACGGCCATTGGCTCGGCGATGCGTTCGCCTCGGGCGGCTCGGTCGGTTACGACCACAAGGCCATGGGCATCACCGCCAAGGGCGCGTGGGAGGCGGTGAAGCGCCACTTCCGCGAGATCGGCAAGAACATCCAGGAAGAGGAGTTCACCGTCATCGGCGTCGGCGACATGTCGGGCGACGTGTTCGGCAACGGCATGCTTCTGTCGCGCAAGATTCGCCTGCTCGCCGCGTTCGATCACCGCGACGTTTTCATCGATCCCAATCCGAAGGACGTCGAGAAGTCCTGGGTCGAGCGCAAGCGCCTGTTCGATACGCCGCGTTCGAGCTGGCAGGATTATGACAAGAAGCTGATCTCCAAGGGCGGCGGCGTCTTCTCGCGCAGCCTGAAGTCGATCGACGTGACGCCGGAAATCGCTGCGCTCACGGGTCTCGACAAGGCGCAGGTCACGCCGGCCGAACTCATGTCGGCGCTGCTGAGGAGCCCGTGCGAACTGCTCTGGTTCGGCGGCATCGGCGCCTACATCAAGGGGCGCAGCGAGAGCCACGCCGATGTCGGCGACAAGACCAACGATGTCCTGCGCGTCGACGCCGAGGACGTGCGCGCGCAAGTGATCGGCGAAGGCGCCAATCTCGGCGTCACGCAAAAGGGCCGCATCGCCTTCGCCCGCCAGGGTGGGCGCATCAACACTGACGCCATCGACAATTCTGCCGGCGTCGACACCTCCGACCACGAGGTCAATATCAAGATCCTGCTGGCGGACGTGGTCCGCACCGGCGGCCTGAAGGCGGAGGCGCGCGACAAGCTGCTCGAGTCGATGACCGACGAAGTCGCCCAGCTGGTGCTCGCCGACAATTACGACCAGACCGGCGCCATCTCGCTGGCGCAGGCCTCGGCCCCCGCCGACCTCGACAGCCACGAGCGCCTGATTCACCGGCTCGAAGTCGCCGGCAAGCTGGCCCGGCGCGTCGAGGGGCTGCCGCTGGTCAGCGAGTTCGCACTGCTGCGCGGGCAGGGCCTCGGGCTCACGCGCCCCGAGCTCGCCAAGCTGGTCGCCTATGCGAAGATCGACCTGTTCGACAAGCTGATGGCCACGAAGGCGCCGGATGATCCTGCCTTCGCGGAGCCGCTGAAGAGCTACTTCCCGCAAGCGCTCTGGAGGTACGAGCCGCAGATGCAGACGCATCGGCTGCGGCGCGAGATCATCGCTACGCAGCTGGCCGACGATCTCGTCAATCGCTGCGGGCCGTCGTTCGTCGACCGCGTCAACGAAGTGTCTCGCGCGGATGCGGTGACGATTGCGCTTGCGTTCGAAGCCGCGCGGCGGATCTACGATCTTGAAACCATGGTCGACCGCATCAACGCGCTCGACAACAAGGCGCCCGCGGCGGCGCAGGTTGCGCTGCATCAGCGGCTGGCCAAGGCGCTGCGGCGTCTCACCACCTATCTCGCCCGCAACGCCGGCTTCGACACGGAGACGCCGCCGTCCGTGCTCGATGTCGCCGCGCGCTATCGCGACGCGGTGGCGGAGCAGCGCACCTCGATCTGGGACGAGATGAGCGAACTCGAGCGCGCGCGCGTGCTCACCGATCATACGGTGCTGACCGAGTTCGGCGCGCCGGAGGAGCTGGCGCGGGACGCGGCGCTGCTTGCGCCGCTGACGGTGGCGCTTGATGTGGCGGACCTGGCGCGGCGGTCGGGGTGGCCCCTCCATCCGGCGGCGCGGCTGCATTGCCTGGTCGGCGCCGAGTTCGGGCTCGATGCGCTGCGGGACGCGGCGGGGTCGCTGACGCTCGAGCAGCACTGGGACCGGCTGGTGGTGCGGCGGGCGGCGGAGGAGTTCGCCGCGATCCAGCTGAAGCTGGCCGAAGCGGCGGCGGCGGCGATCGGGGCGCCGCCGAAGAATGCGGACGCCGCCTGGACCGCCGAGGCGGCCAAGGGCTGGATCGGCTCGCTCGGCGCTCCGGCGCAGCGGGCGCGCAGCGCGTTCACGGAGCTCGACGGCCAAGGCCAGTGGACGTTCGCCAAGCTGATGCTGATCTCGGCCGAACTCAACGCGCTGGCGGCGTCGGTGCGCTGAGCGCGGCGATCATGTCGCGCAGCATCTGCACCTCGCGTTGGGTGGCGGCGGGGTTGTAGCGCACGCGCGGGTCTTCGGCGTGTTCGTCCTCGAACGCGTGCGTCGCGCCTTCGAACAATACGATCTCGATCGGGGCGCCGCGGGCGCGCTGGCGTTCGAGCGCCGCGCGGGTAGGGCCGACGATGTAGTCGTGCTGGGCGATGATGGCGAGGCTCGCCGGCGTCAGCCGCCAGTCGCGCCGGCCGCAGAAGCTGCCGATATTGGCGTAAGGATAGACCAGCATCGTGCGCTGCAGGCCCAGCAGCGGCTCCTCACTCAAATCCGCGAGCCCGGTGGCGCGGCGCATCTCCGGGCCGGAGCGGAGCGCCAGCGCGTCCATGATGGTCCAGGAGCCGTGACTCCAGCCGACGGCGGCGACGCGCTCGGCGTCGGCCCAGCTCTGGCGCCGCGCCCAGGCGAGGGCGGCGTAGAGATCGCCGGCGCGTTCGCGGCCTCGCAGGCGCGCGCCGGTGCAGACGGTGGCGAAGGCGGCGATGCGGCTGATCCGCCGCGGCGCGTAGGAATCGACGACGATCGCCGTCGCGCCCGCCGCCGCGGCCTGCGCCGCCATGGCTTCGATGAAGGGCCGCGGGCCGCCGCAGCCGTGCATCATGATGACGACCGGCGTGCGGCCGGGCGTCTGCGGGCGCACCACGGTGAAATGCGGCTCCAGCCGGCCGATGCGTTGTTCCAGGGTTTCGGCTGAAGCGTGCGCCGGCATCAGAAATCCAAACAAGACGAGCGCCGCCGCCAAGATGGGGAGGCCGAGGACGCGCGCGCAAGACTGGCGGGCAGGCCGCCATTGCGCCAGATTAGCCGCGGAGGTGAGGCTCATGGACACGATCGGCCGCATTCTACTCGCCGGCGCAGCTTTCGCACTCGCCGGCTGCAACCAGGCGCCTGCGCCGCCGCCGCCCGATATCGCGGCGGAGCGCTCCGCCGCCGTGGCCGCCGCCGTCGAAGCGCAGCGCGCCGCGTTCGCGGCGGCGCCTGATCCGGCGCAGGCCGACACGAGCACGGCCTACCAGTTCGCGTTCGACGGCCTCTTCACCGACCGCGTGCCGATGACGGCGTTCGCGGGCGACGTGGTGATGGTCGTCAACACGGCCTCGCGCTGCGGGTTCACGCCGCAATATGAGGGGCTGCAGCAGATCTACACCGAATATCGCGACCGCGGGTTCGAGATCGTCGGCGTGCCGGCGAACAATTTCATGAGTCAGGAGCCGGGCTCCGAGCAAGAGATCCAGCAATTCTGCACGCTGAATTACGGCGTGACCTTCCCGATGGCGGCGAAAACCGATGTGGTCGGCGATGAGCGCCATCCTTTCTACGCCTGGGCCGAAACGCAGCTCGGTGAAGCCGCGGTGCCGCAATGGAATTTCCATAAGCTGCTGATCGGCCGCGATGGGCGCTTGATTGCGGCGTTCCCGACGCGGACCGAGCCGACGAGCGAAGAAGTGCGGCGCGCGATCGATGCCGCGCTCGCTGCGCCGGCGCGGGCGACGCCAACGGCGCTCAACTAAATCGTCATTCCGGGGCTCGCGCAGCGAGAGCCCGGAATCCAGGGGCAAACATAGAGCTGGTCGCCCCTGGATTCCGGGCTCAATGCTGCGCATTGCCCCGGAATGACGAAGGTGGCGCATCTCGCTAGTGCCGGAAGTGCCGCATCCCCGTGAACACCATGGCGATGCCCGCCTCGTCGGCGGCGGCGATGACTTCGTCGTCGCGGATCGAGCCGCCGGGCTGGATGACGGAGGTCGCGCCGGCCTCCACGGCTTGGAGCAAACCATCAGGGAACGGGAAGAAGGCGTCGGAGGCGCAGGCTGAGCCGTCGGCGAGGGAGCCGGTTTTCTTGGCCATTTCCGCCGCTTCTTTCGCGCGGATGGTGGCGATGCGGGCTGAATCGCGGCGGTTCATTTGACCGGCGCCGATGCCGGCGGTTTGGCCGTCGCGGGCATAGACGATCGCGTTCGATTTGACGTGCTTGCAGACGGTGAACGCGAACAAGAGGTCGCGCAGCTGCGCGTCGGTCGGCGCTTTCTTGGTGACGATCTTGAGCTCGTCCTTGGTCACGCGGCCAATGTCGCGGTCCTGCACCAGGAAGCCGCCGGCGAGCGTCTTGTAGGTGAGGGCGCGCTGGTTTGGCGCCGGCAACCCGCCGGTGACGAGCAGGCGCAGGTTCTTCTTCTTCGCGAACACGGCGATCGCGTCCTCATCCGCGGCCGGCGCGATCACGACTTCGGTGAAGATCTCGATCATGCGCTCGGCCGCGGCCTTATCGAGCTTGCGATTGACCGCAATGATGCCGCCGAAGGCGGACACCGGATCGCATTCGAGTGCGCGGGCGTAGGCTTCGGAGAGATCGGCGCCGAGCGCCACGCCGCACGGATTGGCGTGCTTGATGATGGCGACGGCGGCGCTTTGCGTCGGATCGAACTCGGCGACCAGTTCGAACGCGGCGTCGGTGTCGTTCAAATTGTTGTAGCTCAGCTCCTTGCCCTGGAGCTGCTTGGCCGTGGCGACGCCGTAGCGCTGTTCGCCATTGGTGTAGAAGGCCGCGCCCTGGTGGCTGTTCTCGCCGTAGCGCAAGGTCTGCTTCAGCTTGCCGCCGAAGGCGCGCCAGGTCGGCGCGGTTTCCTTGAGCTGCTCAGCGTACCAAGACGAGATCGCCGCATCGTAGGCGCCGGTGCGCGAAAACGCTTTCGCCGCGAGCTTTTTGCGCAGCGCCAGCGTGGTGCCGCCGTGCTGCTTCGCTTCTGCGAGGATCGCTTCCATGTCTTCGGCATCGGTGGCGACGGCGATGAAGCCGTAATTCTTCGCCGCGGCGCGGATCATGGCCGGGCCGCCAATGTCGATGTTCTCGATGCAGGTGTCGAAATCGGCGCCGCGCGCGACCGTCGCTTCGAACGGGTAGAGGTTCACGTAGAGCACGTCGAAGCTTTGGATGCCGTGCGCCTGCATCGCCTTTGTGTGTTCGGCGTTGTCGCGCAGTGCGAGCAGGCCGCCGTGCACTTTCGGGTGCAGCGTCTTCACGCGGCCGTCCATCATTTCCGGAAAGCCAGTGACGGCGGAAACGTCCTCAACTTTGAGGCCGGCATCGCCGATCGCCTTGTGCGTGCCGCCGGTGGAGACGAGCGCCGCGCCAAGATCGGAGAGCGCTTTGGCGTGTTCGAGGAGCCCGGTTTTGTCGGAAACGGAGATCAGGGCGCGCTTGATGGGGAGGATGTCGGTCATGGCGTCTGATGGCTCCGAGTCGGCAATGGGTCAATGCGACATCCGTCATCCTGGGGCGCACGAAGGGCGAGCCCAGGATCCAGGGGATCGTAGAGCTGCGCGTTTGCCCCTGGATCCTGGGTTCTCGCTGACGCGAGCCCCAGGATGACGGAATAGTGCGCCGGGCGCGGCTGGGCGCCTGACGCTTCGAGCATCGAAGCGCCGCCCAATCGGGAGCAGGGGCGCGTGGGATGCGCCTGGGTAGTCCGTAGTGCGGTGTTCGATCGCTCGAACGCCGCCGCGCATCGCACGCGCCCCTAAGCGAATCGTTTTCGATCGGGCCGTCGCGGGGAGCTGTTTCACTCTCCTGGATCGGTCCCCCGACCGCGTGCGGACTTTGCCTGAAAGCCCGGTCTCCTCCCGCGGTTAGCGCCTTACGCTGCTCTCCCGCGGGCTTCAGCGCGGGCGATGGCTTGCCCGTGCATCACGCTCGATCGCGCCCCTCGCGCTCGCTTGGCTCGGCTAGCCGTGTGAGCCTCCCGTGCGAGGGATGAGCGCATTATCGCTCAGCTTTGGAGGTGTAGGATAGATTTGCGCGATTTTTTTCGCGGGCGTTGATTTTGTTGGGAAAGGCGCGGTGCGGGTGGGGGATAGATGGCGGCAGCGACGCTCAATTGCGTCGCAGCAAGCACTGCTTCATCTCGGTCCCGGATCGCGCTCCACGCGTCCGGGATGGCGTGTTGCGTTGCTGGTCTAGAGCAGACATTCGATCACAAGTCATCGTGACTTGAATTGTCCTCGCAGGGAGCGAGAAATCACATGATTGGGGCGGACCCGTATCATGCGATTGTTGGCCTCGTTGCTCCTAGCTGCTCTCACTGCATGCGCGACTGCTAATAGCCAGCCGGACGATAGGTTCACCGTGGAGGTGCGCGACCGGCCTGAACGAGAACTGTTTGAGGTATCACTCACGTCGCACAGTTCAGAGCGGTTATGCTTGTCTCCCGAGTTCTGGCCCAACTCGCATGGCTCGATGCCTGCCGCACCGCAGACAGCGACGGTGGCAATCGGCGCGGATCGCTTCCCGATTGACGGTGACTACAACGCCGGATTTTGTCCTGGAGATGAATGTGCGGTGCGAGTGCCGCCCGGTTCAACGATAACCGGAATAATTCTCTATCAACGATTTGGGATTCCGCGCCACCTCGTCCAATCACCGAAGTTGTTGGAATTTCATCCCAGCCCCTACGCCTGCTGAGTGGCCGGAGCGTAGGAGTGCTCACTTGAATGCTGGAGGCGTGTGGGCCGATGACAATACGATTATGGCTGGTCGCGCTCGTGGCGCCCCTGACTCTGGTCGCCGAAGCATCCGCCGGCGAACCTGCGAGCTGCGATTTGGCGCACTTCAGCGGCGCCCGAGAGTTGCACGAAACACTGAGCCGCCGCGCAATAGAAATTATCGAGCGCGCCACCACAAGCGAGTGGCGACTCGATGCAAGGCTAGCAGAGCTTGTCAGCCCATCCGCGTCTTTCAGCCTTGGCGCGGGCGATGTGGGGCGTCCCGCGGGCGCGGGCCCATCTGGCGCGCACGCGCTGGCCCTGCTCATGAACGCCGACGCATTCCGCTTCTACGGGTGGGACTACATGGACCTTCCTGCGGACTCCTGCGCCGTCCAACGAGTCGAGGTTGAGTTCGTTGACACTCGCGGTCAAAAAAGCTCTCGAATAGAGTTCACCTTCCAAGCGGGTCGGCTCATCGGTGGCGCTGGCTGGCAACGATCAATCGAGACCGGTCCGCTCGCGCTACCAGAAGCTCAACGCTAAGGTCCGCTCTGGGTATCCGTATTCGGCGAGAAGCGGACTCTAAGCCAAGTTCGCCCCGGATTTCGAGCGCAGTGCAGCGGCCCCTGGGTCCCGGATCGCGCTTCGCGCGTCCGGGATGACGGTGGTGTTGATGTGGCGATGTCTGTTGCGGACGGAAAGCAGGCCCTACGTCTGGAGTAGCGACGGCGCGGCCAACAAACGTTTGATGCGGGGGTAGATCACCCAAATGCCGATGGGCAAATAAGCCTCCAGGATGAATGTCCCGAGCGTCTTATGAAACTCTGCGGATTTGGTTCGATCCTCAAACCGAGTGAGCGCGTTCGCCGCCGCCCAAATGGAAGCGAAATAGGAGAGATTGCCCACCAGCATTGAAATGGGGAGTGCGGCCTCGATCATCGGATAGGCGGGATCGGTTTGCGCGGTAGCCATTTGTATCAAGAATAGGATGAGGAAGGCGCACAGGCCGACAACGGCTAGCAAGAACAAGAAGCCACGCCGGCCACTATGCCCAACGCTTTGAGCGCTTCGATCTGACGCGGCGCGGTAGAGGCTGTAGTGCCAGAACATCACTGGGCCGAGTATCGCCAGCATCGCGAAAGAAAAGATCAGAGCCGACGTAGCGCTGCCGATGGCGATGCTGCCTCCGACAAACAGCACCAAGAACAAGATCGTCACGACTACGGGGTGAAGCGAGAGCACGCGGTCAGTAAGGCGCATATCCGTAAGCCAGCTGGCCGCCGTTGCGGTGGTCTCCGTTCACTTTAGCGGGAATGCCCGCTGCCGGCGAGCAGCGTTTGATCGAACGCGCCGTCCTGCTCCTCTCCCCTTGTGGGAGAGGGGTCGCGAGCGCTGCTGTTTCCGTTGCACCGATGCGGGTGAGGGTGTGAGCGCGAGTGTCGATTCGTTTGCGCCAGCACCCCTCATCCGTCTCGGCGCTCGCGCGCCGAGCCACCTTCTCCCACAAGGGGAGAAGGACGCAGAGACCAATTCGTCCGCGCCGGCGCCCCATCATTCCGGCCCGGATCGCGCTTCGCGCGTCCGGGATGACGGTGGTTTTGGGTGTGGTGATGTGCCGTTGGCCGAAGCGGACATTGACGGGGAACGCTCGCGAGGCGACGTTTCGTGCATGGCGTTCCGTTGGTCCCTGCTTTTTGTCTTGCTCGCCGTCGCGGGATGCAGTGAGCAGGCCCGATTTCGCGCTTCGGCCTCGCACGTCGACGCACAAGGCGTCTCATTGGCAATTGAGCCTTGTGAACCAAGTCGTCGTGGGTGCGACTTTGAGTTCGAGCTGACCAACGACTCCGGTCGTTGTGTCGCTTTCCTCGGCATTCGCCTTCCACCGGAATCGTACATGTTCTTCGAGTCTACGCTGCCGGCCAGAATACAAGCGCAGCCGAGCGAACGTGCTCGGCACACGTGGGTCGTGCTTCAGCCTGGCGCGAGCTTTGGCGACAGTGTCGACGTCCAGTCTCTAACTGGCCTTAATGACTTGAGCGAACTATCGACGACCGTTTCGACCGAATTCACACCTTGCACTAGCTTCGTTGAGACTAGGAGCGGCGTTGAGCAAGAAGTGGTCGATGGCGCAGTGTTGGAGTCAGAGACCATCACCTTCTCTCGAATTTCCTGAGGTCCACGCAAAGCGGACTCATTCTGCTAAACAACGCTCGGCTCGGACTGCGCCAGCACCCCTCATCCGTCTCGGCGCTCGCGCGCCGAGCCACCTTCTCCCACAAGGGGAGAAGGACGCTGAGATCAATTCGCCCGCGCAAGCGCCCAGCGGATGCGGTTGGGCGGGCTGAGGCCGTGGCCGAGCGGATCGGCGCCGCCGCTTAAAGTGATCTGGTGCGTGTCGCGGGGGAAGTGGCCGCCCCAATAGGTGGAGGGCTCGATGTTGATGAGGGGCGCGTCGGTGCGCAGGCGCCAGGCTTGGCCGCCAGGGGTTTCCAGCAGCGCCATCTGGTGTTCGACCAAAGTTGCGCGCACGCTCGGGTGCAGGTGGAAGCGGATCATGTAGGGCACTTCGCCTTTCGGCGTCGGGCCTTTGTGTTTTTGCGGGCGGATCAGTTCGTCGATGCCGCGGAGGTTGCGGCCGTCATTGTCGATGAAGAGATAGCGGCGGTGGAAGAGGCCGAACGCGGCGCGGTAGCCGTCGTGGCGGCCTTGCACGGTGATGCCGCTTTCATCGGAGGAGCGGCGGACTTCGTCGAGCGTGGGGCCGACGAGGCGCGGGCTGCCTTTGCCGCGGCGGTCTTCGAGCGTCGCGGAGAGTGCGTCGCCGAGCGCGAGCGTCGAGTGCGCATTGGTGGCGCGCGCGGCCTGGCGCGCATCGGGCGCGAGCTCGCGGCCGGCGCCGATATTGACGATGAGGCGTTCGCGTTCGCTCGACATCTCGAACGCCAGCGCGCTCGCATGGGCGCGTTCGGCGTAGGAGAGCGGCGGGGCGCCGCCGACGTCGAACAGCACGCGCAAGGCGCCGCCTTCGAGGCGGTGAAAGGCGGTGTGATTGCCGAACTGGAAGGCGCGAATGTCGCCGTGGCAGCGCGCGAGCGCGGCGTCGATCGAGGCGGCGGAGCTTTCCGAGCCGCCGTGAAAGCAGGCGAGCCCGCCATCGCCGAGGCGCAGCATGCGCAGCATGTTGGCGAGCTTGGGCAGCGTCTCGCGCAGCAGGTGCGGCGGCTCTTCGAGCGCTTCCTGCGCCGTCGTCATGTCGAAGATCGCTTTCGCCAGCGCTTCCGGCGAGCGCGACATGTGTCCGCCGTCGGGGAAGAATTGCTTGGCGCAGGCTTCGATCAGCATTTCCTCGCCCTGTTCGGTGAGACGGGCGGGATCGGCGAGACCGGCGGCGGCGGCGAGGATCAAAGCGGCGCCGGCCTTGATCGAGCCGAGATGGCGTTCGCCGAGCTCGCTGTGCGCGAGCATCAGCAGCCGCGCTTGCCGCGCCATCGAGCGCAGCAGCGCGAGGCGCTGCTCCGGCGCGCCGCGCTCGAAGGCAGGGCGGCCCCAGCAGAGCAGGGCGTAGACGCGCTCGGCGGTGAGTTCGGGATCCCAGGCGATCTCGTCCCACTCGCCGAACGCGGTGACCCATTCGTCGACGAGCTGGGCGATGCGCTCGTCGGCGACGGGGCCGAGCGCGGCGAGATCGATCAGCCAACTGAACGAATGAAGCCGCGCGGTGAAGTGGCGCGAGGGATGAGCGAGCGTCCAGGGCGACGCGAACTCGCCGCGAATATGTTCGGCGCCGATGCGCCAGCGGCCCTGCAGGATGTCGCGGCCGCGTTCGAGATTGCCGACGCGCGGATCGGCGCCCCAATGCTGAATGCGGTCGGGCGCGGCGGCGTCGCCGAGGCGCATGCGGTGAAACGGATTGGCGCGCCAGTGTTCGCTGGCGGCGATGGGCCGGGGCGGCCGCGGGGAGGCCGGGCCGTTCACGGCGCTAGGCTGCGCTCCGCAGCCGCTTGATGTTGTCGGCGTAGGCGGAGGGATCGCCGCCATAGACGGCGGTGCCGGCAACGAGCGCGGTGGCGCCGGCGGCGATGACGCGCGGGGCGGTCTTGGCGTTCACGCCGCCGTCGACTTCGAGGATGATGTCGCGGCCGCTTTGATCGATCTTGCTGCGGATTTTCTCGATCTTCGGCAGCGCGGTTTCGATGAAGCTCTGGCCGCCGAAGCCGGGGTTCACGCTCATCACCAGAACGAGGTCGATGAGATCGAGCACCGGATCGATCGCTTCGGCCGGCGTGCCGGGATTGAGCGAGACGCCCGCCTTGGCGCCGCTCGCCTTGATCGCCTGCAGCGTGCGGTGGACGTGCGGGCCGGCTTCGGGATGGACGGTGATGATGTCAGCGCCGGCGTCGCGGAAGGCCTGGATGTAAGGGTCGACCGGCGCGATCATCAGGTGCACGTCGAACGGCAGCTTCGAATGCGGGCGGATCGATTTCACCACGCTGGGGCCGATCGAAATGTTCGGCACGAAATGGCCGTCCATCACATCGACATGGATCATGTCGGCGCCGGCCGCCTCCGCCGCGCGCACTTCCTCGCCGAGCTTGGAAAAGTCGGCGGCGAGAATGGAGGGTGCGATCAGCGTGTGCGCCATGGGATTTGGTTAGCGGCGCAGCGACGCCTGCGCAAGGCAACGGGTTCCCGTACCGGTCAGGCGCGCACTAGCCGCGCGGCGTAGAAGCCGTCGAGGCCGCCGATGTTGGGCCAGTGGGCGGGGTGGGTGCGCATGTCGCCGTCGGCGGTGATGAACTCGCTTGGGATTTCGTCGGTGAGCGGTTGGCGGCGCCAGCCATTGCGCAGCGCTTCGGCGACGACGCCGGGGCCTTCCTCCGGTTCGAGCGAGCAGACGGCGTAGACGAGCGGCGCGTCGGGTTTGAGCAGCGGCGCGGCGGCGGCGATCAGTTTGTTCTGTAGCTCGGCGAGGGTGCGGATGTCGGTCGGGCGGCGGAGCCAGGCGACGTCGGGATGGCGGCGCAGCGTGCCGGTCGAGGTGCAGGGCGCGTCGAGCAGGATGGCGTCGAACGGTTCGGCGCGGAAGTCGAGCGCGTCGGCGGCGATGACGGTGGCGCTGAGTTTGGTGCGGGCGAGGTTTTCGTGGAGGCGCGAGAGGCGCTGTTCGGATTTGTCGACGGCGGTGACATGGGCGCCGGCGGCGGCCAGCTGCAGCGTCTTGCCGCCGGGCGCGGCGCAGAGGTCGAGCACGCGTTTGCCGGCGACGTCGCCGAGCAGGCGGGCGGGAAGCGCGGCGGCGGCGTCCTGCACCCACCAGGCGCCGTCGTCGAAGCCGGGGAGGGATTCGATCGGCGGGGGCGAGGTGAGGCGGATGCTGCCTGTCGGCGTTAGAACACCGCCGAGTTTTTCGGCCCACTCTTCAGCATCGCTTTTGACGCTGATGTCGAGCGGCGGTTCTTGCAGCAGGGCTTGGGCGATGTGGGGGGCGGCGTCGCCGTACGTGGCGCGCCAGCGTGTGTAGAGCCAGGGCGGCAGGTCGGCGCCGGGCGGGAGTTGTTGCAGGAGCTGCGGCCCGTTGGCGGCGACCTTACGCAGAACGGCGTTCATGAGTTTGGCGAAGCCGCGGGTTTCGCGGAGCGAATTGGCGGCTTCGACGGTTTCGCCGACCGCGGCGTGCGGCGGGGTGCCGAGCACGAGCAGCTGGGTCGCGCCGATGTGGAGCAGCGCGCGCGCGTGCGGCGCGGTCTCGGGCAGCGGCCGGTCGAGGAAGCGAGAGAGCACGGCGTTGACGCCGCCAAGGCGCCGAAGACCCGCGGTGGCGAGGGCGCGGGCGAAGGCGCGGTCGCGGCCTTCGAGCGCGTTGAAGCTGTGGACCACAGCGAGCGCGTCCTCGAGCGCGCGGCCGCGATCCATCACCGTCATCAACAATTCGGCGGCGGCGACGCGGGCGTTCAAGGCGTCGACGTCAGTTGCACGTCGACGCGGGCGCGGCGGAAGCTGTCGAGACGGATGGTGGCGCCGCCGGCGCTCATCGGCGTGGCGATGCGCACGACAGGCGCGAACGAGGTGTCCGGCATGAGCGCAAACCAGACTTCGCCGTGCGGAATGCGGCGCCGGCCGGCGTCGCGACGCTCGAAGCCGGCGACGGCGATGTAGGCGAGCGAGCATTTCAGCACTTCGCCCTCGTAGCCCGCATCGTCGAAATCGTCGATCTCGCCGCCCGCGAGCTCGAGCAGATAGTGGAAGCGGCCGTCGAAAGTCGGGTAGGCGCCGGAGCAGCGGCGGGTCTGGCCGACATCGATCGACATCGCCACCATGCTCGAAAGCGGGTCGCGCGAGCGGCTGCGCTGTTCCTCGCTCGTCGCCGGATCGCCCCAGAGCCGGTAATTCGGTTCGATCGTGCGGATGAAGACACCGTTCTCACCGACGCTCATGCTGATGACGCGGCGCTTGCGGCTGTAGTGGTGATCGAGGTCGTAGCTGCGCCAGCGAACGACGCCGTTGTCGATCGCCCCGGTCGAGCGCGCGGTGAGGTTGGTGCGTTCGAACAGGTTGAGCAGCCCGCGCGACTGCAGCGTGGCGGTGATGTCGTAGCGCTCTTCGGTGACCTCGGCGTCGACAGTGACGCCGCCGAGCGGCACGAAGCCGAGGCCTACGCCGTCATAGGTAAGCGAGAAGCGGTCCGCCGCGGCGGGGCCGGCGCTCACGAGGAGGGCGGCAAGGGCGAGAAGGACGGCGCGCATCGGGCGCGGAGTTTAGTGGGGGAGGATCGTGAGTCCATCCGCTGGCTGTTGCTGGCGGCGGTGCGGGCGTCGCGCTTCGACAGGCTCAGCGTGACGCTGTCAGGCGCCGGCGCTTGGAGCCAGCTTCAGGCATCTCAGACGGCGTCGGCCTGAGCTTGTCGAAGGCGGGAAGGTTGCGCGCAGCAAAAAAGGGGAGCCGTTGGGCTCCCCTTTGAACGTTAGACATGCGCAGCCCTTACAGCGGGCGGACGTTGATTTCGCTGTTGGCGAGCGGAAGCTCGACCAGCATGCCGACGCGGGCGGCGGTGGTTTCGCTGAAGCCGGCGGCGCGGGCTTCGGCGACTTGCGTTTGCGCCGCGAGCGGCGTGTCGGCGCCGGTGAGCATCATCATGCCGGTGTTGAGCGCTTGCGCGTTGGCGGCGGCCTCGGCGGCGGAGAACTCGCCGGTGACTTGCGCCACGCGCTGCGTTTCGGCGCCTTGCAGCACGATGTCGGCGTCGCGCGCCGCGGAAGCGGTGGCGACGCGGCCGTCGCCGCCGACGACGATCGAGCGGCCGCGATAGTCGAAGCGATAGCCGACGCGGCCTTGGAACGCGTCCTCTTGTGTCGTGAAGGCGGAGACGATGAGGCCGTCGGCTTCGAACACGATGACGGAGCGGCCCGGCTCAGGCGAGGGGCCCCAGGCTTGTAAGCCGCGCGAGGCGCCGTCGAAGCCGCCGGCTTGGTTGAGGCCATCGACCAGGCGCTGTGTTTCGGCGGGGCCGTAGACCGGCAGCAGCGCATCGGCGCGGCCGTGGGTCGTGGCGCCGTAGACGGCGCTCAAATCGGCGACCTGCGGCAGATCGGCGTCCGTCAGCAGCACTGCGGCGAGGCGCTCCATCGGGATGTTGCGGCGCGTGAGCGAAGAGGCGGCGCCGGAGCCGGCGTCGACGATGAACATGCGGCCGGCGGCGACGACGGCGAGGCACGGCTTTTGTTCGGTGCTTTCGGGATCGCCGCAGACGATGGCCCGCAGCGCGGTCGAATCGAACAGATTGGCGCTGGCGGCGGTTTGCTGCTCTTCATACGCAGCATAAGCGCGGGCGATGGCCTCTTGGCCCTCAGGCGTCTGCGAGCCGACGATCCAGCCGCCCCAGAACAGCCCCGACAGCGTCACGAAAATCGCGGACGATTTGCCGATCGCATTCATGATTCCGACCCCGCTTTGTTAACGCGCGCCGCGGCGCGTTGACGTAAACCCCACCAAGTCTCACTAACCCACGCCATGATTCCGGCAAACTCGGTTAAGGACTGGTTTCCACAGGTGCGTGTTGGACTGCTTCGCAGCGATTGCAAACGTCCAAAAGCAAACGCAAATCAGCAATTTGGTTAATAACTGAGCGCAATGGTCGGTTGCCCAAATGGTTAACGCGATGAAGCGGGTGCTGGTGTTCGACAGCGGCGTCGGCGGCTTGTCGGTGTTCGACGCGGTCGCGGCGTCCGGTCATGCGCTTGAGCTCGACTACGCTGCGGACAATGCTTGGCTGCCATACGGGCTGAAATCGGACGCGGAATTGCGCGCACGCGTGCCGGCCTTATTGCAGCGGCTTGTGGATCAATGGGCGCCCGACGCGGTGGTGGTGGCCTGCAACACGGCCTCGACCATTGCGCTCGATGCGGTGCGCGAACGACTCGCAATTCCAGTCGTCGGCGTCGTGCCGCCGATCAAGCCGGCGGCGGCGCTGACACGGACCGGCGTCATCGGGCTGCTGGCTACGCCGGCGACGGTGCGGCGCGCCTATACGAGCGATCTCATCGCCCAGTTCGCGGCCGACAAACGCGTGGTGCGGTTCGGTTCGGCGGCGTTGGTGGAGGCGGCGGAGCGAAAGCTCCGCGGCGAGCCGTTCGATCCGGCGGCGCTCGCGGAGGCGATGGAAGGTCTGTTCGGCGCGCCGGGAGGCGCCGAGATCGACGTCATCGCGCTGGCGTGCACGCATTTTCCGCTGTTGGCGCCGGAACTGGCGCAAGCGGCGCCGCGGCCGGTGGTGTGGCTGGACTCGGGCGAAGCGATCGCGCGGCGCGTCGCCAATGTATTGATTGCGGCGCCGGGGAACGCCCGCATTGGGCGCGCCGGCTTCACCGACGCACGCGGCGCACGCGAGCTGTACCTTGCGTTTCGCACGCGCGGGTTCGCGAGTTTCGCGGAGATCGGCGCCGCGCCGGGGTTCGAGGCGGCGGCGATCGTGGGCGGCGTAACCCCTTAGGCGTGTCGTTTCGGAAACGCAGCTCACCTGGGCGCCGAGAAAGCGCGCGCGCCGCATTGCGCGGACGGTTCGCGCCAGTAACGATCCGGCGCACATTACAAAGAACAGCGGGAGCGCAGGGCATGGCAGGAGCATTTGGCAACACGCCGCTTGGGCTTTCGTCGCAGATCCTGAATCTGGGCGGGGTGCTGACGCGCAAGCCGGATCTGAAAGTGCCGCGTTATCAGCGCCCATACACCTGGACCGACAGCGAAGTGCGCGAGCTGATCCAGGATTTGCGCGCCGCGCACGACCGCAAGGCGCCGTTCTATTTCATCGGCCAGATCGTGCTGGTGAAGAACAAGGGCAAGTTCGAGATTTCGGACGGCCAGCAGCGGCTGGCGACGCTCACGATGCTGTTCGCCTATGCGCGCGACCGCATGCCGGCGCGGGCGAAACCGTACCAGACGCTGATCCTCGACGGCGACGCGCCGCGGCTGTTGCTGCGCGACGAGGACGCCAATTATTTCCGCGGCATGGTGCAGGAGCCGGGGCAGATGAAGGCGCTGGCGCGGGCGCAGGAGACGGGCAACGAGTCGAAGGATCTGTTCGCGCTGGCGGCGCACACGATCGAAACCGAGATGGCGAAGATCGAGGACGATCGCGAACTCGACGGGTTCATGTCTTACGTCGCGCGCTGCTGCACATTGAACGTCGTCGACGCGGACGAGCGCGGCTGCGCGCAAACGGTGTTTCACACGCTGAACAAACGCGGCTCGCCGCTCTCCAGCGCCGACATCATCAAGAGCGATCTGATCGAGAACTCGAAGCTCTCGAGCGCCGAAGCGGAGGCGGCGGCGCGCAAGTGGGAGGAGATGGAGGCGCTGTTCGAACGCGAGGATTTCGCCAAGCTCCTCTACATGATGCCATTCCTGCTGACCGGCGAGGCGATCCGCTCGCCGGGCGATCTGGCCTCGTTCCGCACGGCGATCGACAATGCCGGCGGCGTCTACAATTTCCTGTTCGAGCAATTGCCGCGTTATGCGTTGGCGCTGCGTTCGATTTTCGCCGGGTCGATCAATGTCGGCCCGGCCAGCGTCGAAGTGAACCGGCGCGTGGCGCTGATGAAGCAGGTCGAGAAATGGGATTGGGCGCCGGCGGCGATCGCGTTCCTGGCCGAGCATTCGCACGAGCCGGAGCGGGCGCGCAAATTCTTCCAGGCGCTGGATCGTTTCACCTTTGCCTGCGAACTCGCGGTGATCGACAATCGCGTGCGCGAGAAGCGCTACGCCCTTGCGGTGAAGAAGTGCGGCGACGACAGGGCGCTCTACACTGAAGGCGGGCTGCTGCTCAGCGAGGCGGAGAACGACAAGTTCATCTTCAACCTGAACCGCTCGCGCCCGCGCGATCGGCAACGGCGCCTCTTGATGATGCGGCTCGAGGCGGCGATGCCGGGCGGTCACCTGCTGACGATGACGGACGACGTTACGGTGGAGCACGTGCTGCCGAAGAGCGGCGGCGGCTGGTGGAACGAACATTTCCCGGACAAGAAGCTGCGCGAGGAGCTCACGAACCTGCTCGGCAATCTGGTGCTGATCACCTACGAACAGAACAAGGACGCCGACACCAAGCCGTATCCGAAGAAGCGCGAGATCTTCTTCGAGCGTCCGAACGCCCCGGTGCATGCCGTCACAGAAGATATCCACCAAATCCCGGACTGGACCTTCCAGGCGATCGAGATGCGCCACGAGCGGCTGGTGCGGATTCTCTGTGAAGACTGGGGTCTGATCCGCGGCGGTTAACCTCTCGCTAACCAGTCCGGCCCGAACTTTTAACTTCGCATTCATGCCTGGGGCGAGGTTCGGGCCAAATGTCTTTGTTGTATGCGGTCGTGTTCGCGAGCCGCTGCCGTTCCAATCACCACCGCCTGGCGGTGGACGCGCTGCGGCATCTCCGCGGCCCCGACGCCGAAAAATGGCGCACGCTGCTGCTGCATCATCATGGCGAGTATCTCGCCGGCGCTAAGGCGCCGGACGAGGTGTTCAAGGACTTCAAGAACCACGTCCTGCACGTGCGTGAGGGCGATTGGGGCGGCGCGGTGGAAGCCTGCGAGGAATGGTATCGCCGCACGGTGCGGGCGCTGGCGGAAAAGGATTGGAAGCAGGCGGCGTGGTCGGCGGGCGTGCTCTCGCACTATTATGTCGACCCGATCCAGCCGTTCCACACGCATCAGACGGAGGAAGAGGGCGTCATCCACCGCGCGGTCGAGTGGAGCTTCTCGAAGTCGTACAAGACGTTCCAGCGCATTCTCGAGAACGATCTCGGCGGCTATCCCGATATCGACGCGCCGAGCGGCGACAAGTGGCTGGCGAAAATGGTGCGCGATGGCGCGAAGGCGGCCAACCCACACTATGAGCTGATCATCGATCACTATGATCTCGCCGCCGGGGTGAAGAAGCCGGAGTCGGGGCTCGATCAGGAGCTGAAGGACACGATCGCGAAGCTGGTCGGGCACGCCGCCGTCGGCTTCGCGCGCATTCTCGACCGCGCGTTCGAGGAGGCGGCGGTGAAGCCGCCGAGCGTCCTCGGCGGGCTCGACGCGTTCTTCGTCGCGCTGGGTGCGCCGATCCAGAGCGTGCTGAAGCTGATGGATGACGCCGCGGCGCGGCGGGAAGTCGAGGCGCAGTACGAGGAATTCCGCCGCACCGGGAAGGTGCGCTCCACTTTGGGCGAAGACGACAAGGTCGTGCGCGCGCTGCATGCGGCCGAGGTGCTGAAGACGCCGCTCTCCTCGCTCGACGCCAAATGGCCGCGCGAGCTCGGCTCGAAGATCGGCCAGGGTGCGCCGGCGCGCGGCAAGACCAAAGCTGCGCCGAAGCCGAAGCCCGCGCCGGCCCTCGAAGAAAAGCAGCCGGCGCCGGTGAAGGCGGAGAAGTCGAAGCCGGTGAAAGTGATCGAACTCGATCCGCCGAAAGCGGAAGCGCCCGCAAACGACGTGGCGCCGGCGAAGGCGGAAAGGGCGGCCAAATCCGAAAAAGCAAAAGAGCCGGCGCTGCCGCGCGAACTGCCGGTCGGCGCGCCGCTGGCCAAGCGCGAGAAGTCACTGCCGAAACCTACGCTGACCGAGCGCGCGCCCGTGGTGCAGGCGCCGTCGATCGGGCCGAAGACGGCGAAGCGTCTGGAAGCCGTCGGGGTGAAGACGATCGCCGATCTGTTGGCGATGGATGCGGACGACGGCGAGACGAAGATCGATACGCGCCACATCTCGGCGCAAGTGATCCGCGACTGGCAGGCGCAGGCGCTGCTGGCCTGCACCGTGCCCGGCCTCAAGTCGCGCGAGGCGCAGGCGCTGGTGGCGTGCGGCGTGACAACGCCGGAAGAGCTGATCGAGATGGATGCGACCGACCTGTGCGACGGCGTCGCGCGCTGGGGCTTGTCGGACGAAGGCCAGCGCGCCTGGGGCGCCTCGCCCGCGCCGTCGGAGGATGACGTTGCGACTTGGATCGCACGCGCGCGGCGCGCGTTGGAAGAGGCGAAGGCGGCTTGATCAGAAGCCAGTAAACAGAAGGCAGAAAATCAGAAAACAGAAGTCAGAAGTCGAGACGAACGACCATTCTGACTTCCGACTTCCGACTTCCGACTTCTGACTTCTGATTTCCGGTTTCTGGCTTCTGCCTTCTAGATTCCCATCAGCGTCAGGACGATTGCGGCGATCAGCACTGGGGCGATGAAGGCGGTCAGGGCGGAGGCGACGATGCGCGCGGTTTTCAGCACGCGATGGCCTTTGAGCGGCTTGTCGTCGCGTGGGGCAAGCGCGAACTTGCAGAGGAACGCGAACGCCCCGGCGACAGCCGCCACGGAAGCGCCGGCGACGGCGCCGGCCATCAAAGCCGCGGCGGCGGACGCGAACGCGATCAAGCCGAGAATGCCGTGCCCGGCGTTCATCACGTGCTTGACCAGGCGCTCGGCGCGGCCGGTGTCGAACTGCTTGAACGCGACCGGGGAAAGCACGAACGAGAACAGCGCGATCCAGCCGAGCGATGCGCCGGCGAGGATGATGGCGGCGGCCTGAGCGGTTGCTTGCATGAAGTGCGCTTAGCATGAGTCGGGCGGCTGAGTTCGGTTCGTACGCGGAACCGATGCGCGGCGCTCACGCTTTCCGTTCGCATGACGGAACGAGCAGACGCGATCGTGATCGGCGGCGGCCCCGCGGGGCTGACAGCGGCGGTGTATCTCGCACGGTTTCGCCGGCGCGTCGTGGTGCTCGACGGCGGCAAGAGCCGCGCGGCCTTGATCCCGCGCACGCGTAACGCGCCCGCGTTTCCCGACGGCATCGAAGGCGAAGAGCTGCTGCAGCGTCTGCGGCTGCAGGCGGCGGCGTACGGCGCTGAGATCGTCAGCGCGACCGCCAATGCGGCGCGGAAGCGTGCGGACGGCTTCGTGCTCGAGACCGGCGCCGGCGAGATCAGGGGCGATGCCGTGCTGTTCGCGACGGGCGTGACCAACATCGAGCCGGAGGTGGAGAATCACGACGACGCGGTGCGGCGCGGCCTGATCCGCTATTGCCCGATCTGCGATGCGCCGGAAGTGACGAACAAGCGCATCGCCGTGCTGACGAATTGCGCCCGCGGTGCGGCGGAACTGGACTTCCTGCGCACCTATTCGGAGCGCGTGGAGCTGGTCGCCGACAGCGAGAAAGCCGCCGGCGAGTTGTGCGAAGCCAATGAGCCGCATCTGATCGCGACCTCACTGCGGTGTGGCGATGATGTCGAGGTTACGCTGCGAGGCGGGGTGCGCACGTTCGACACGCTCTACTCGTGCCTCGGCGTCACGCCGCAAACGGCGTTGGCGCAGCAGCTGGGCGTCGCGCTTGCGGCCGAGCAAACTATTGAAGTCGACAAACACCAGCGTAGCAATGTCGCCGGCGCGTTTGCAGCGGGCGACGTCGTGCATGCGTTGGATCAGATCGCGGTCGCTTTCGGCCACGCCGCCATCGCGGCGACGACGATCCACAATGACCTGCGTACGCGGGATTAGGCGCAGCCTTCGACGTACTGAATGCTTGGCCCGCCGGCGTGAATGTCTTCCACGACGCCTTCCAGATTGGTTTCGTAAACGATGCCGCGCGCATTGGCGTCGCGCACGTACTCGCCAGGCGCCGGCCGCACGTTGGTCCAGGCCGCGATGTATTCGGCGGGCAGACCGAGGTAATGGTGCGGATTGGAGACGGCGCCGCCGCCATATGCCGCTTTGATCGCCGCGGCGGTGTCGCCAAGTCCGAAGCCGCGGTCAGTTTTGATCTGGCTGCCGTGAGTCAGCGAGATGCGGGTGAGCTCGCCATTCTCCACCATCAGCAGCATGCCTTCCGGCGCGCGCTCAGGGCGGAATTGATTGCAGGATTCGGGATCGGGGCCGCCCACAGCATCGGGATTTGCGTCGGGACCGAGCGCGGCCGTAATCTCGTCCATCGTCATGCCGATGCGCAGCGGGCCCCAGCCTTCGGCGGTGAGGCCCGCGTCACCCGTTTCTTGCGCCGACGCAGGCGCTGGCGCAGAGGTGGGCGGCGGCGCGGCGGCTTGCTCGCGGCCGCAGCCGATCAGGCATGCTGCAAGTGCGATGACGACGAGCGCTCTCATCCATCCTCCAGGATCGTTGGGGGGCGCAGCCTAGCGCTCCGCACGCGGGATCGCCAGCTTCGCTAGGCCGAAGGAAATAGCGCGGTGCGCCGCAACGGCTGTTCGCTGGTGACGCTCGGCCCCGATCTGGGCTAGCGATGGAGCTGGAACGAAGGGCGGTTTTCATGACTTATGCTGCGATCACGGGCTGGGGCAAATGCATGCCGCCGGCGGTGCTGACGAACGCCGACCTCTCCACCTTCCTCGACACCAGTGACGAATGGATCGTCTCGCGCACGGGGATGAAGGAGCGGCGGGTCTCGCACGTATCGGCGACGGAGATGGCGGTGGTGGCGGCCAAGCGCGCGCTGGCGTGCGCGGGCGTCGACGCCGCGGATGTCGATCTCATTGTCTATGGCAGCTGCTCGAATGACGAGCAGGTGCCGAACACGGCGAGCGGCGTGCAGGCGGCGATCGGCGCGACGAAAGCGGCTTCGATCGATCTCAACACGGCGTGCACGAGCTTTCTCTACAGCCTGACCGCCGCGACTTCGATGATCCGCACCGGCGTCGCAAAGACGGCGCTGGTCATCGGCGTCGAAATCATCTCGCCGTTCATGGACTGGGACAACCGCAACGTCGCCGTGCTGTTCGGCGACGGCTGCGCTGCGGTCGTGCTGCAGGCGAGCGAGAAGCAAGGGGGCGTGCTCGGGGAGCAACTCGGATGCTTGGCCGATGCGCGCCAGACGCTGCGGGTGCGCGGCATGGGCACGCTCTACACCAATCGCGGCGTGACCTCGGGCGACACCGATTGGGATTTCGACGGCCAGGAGATCTTCAAGCGCGCCGTGCAAGGCATGGTGCAGGCGAGCCAGGCGGTGATGGCCAAATGCGGCGTGACGCCGGACGATATCGATCTCGTGGTGCCGCACCAGGCGAACCTGCGCATCATCGATGCGGTGGTCTCGCGCAGCGGCATTCCGATGGACAAGGTGATGCTGACGGTCGAGCGCTACGGCAATATGAGCGCAGCGACAGTGCCGGTGGCGCTCGCGGAAGCGCTGGAGCATGGCCGCGTGAAGCCCGGCGCTCTCATCCTGTTGCCGGCGTTCGGCGCTGGTCTCACCGTCTGCGCGCACCTGGTTCGTTGGGGCGAGCGGGTGACGCCGCTGGCGCAGAGCGACGCCGAGCTGCCGCCGGCGAAGAAGAGCGCGCTGGAAATGGTGCAGGACATCCGCGCGCGCAAAGCCAAACAGCGCTCGCTCGAGGGCCTGCATGGGCTAAACTTCATCGAACGCATGTAAATTCGCGGCTTTGGGGGAGGCCATGGGCAAGAGGGTGATGCTGGCGTTGGCGGCCGCTCTGCTGTTTGGCGGGGCGATCGCCGCAGTGTTCTTCTTCGATCTTCGCCTGCCGGCGAGCGCGGCGGATCGCGAACGCGCCGGCGCGCTGTTTGATCAGGCGCAGTCCGCGCTGGAGACGGGGGACCAGAACGCGGCGTTGCAGGCGTTGAACGAGTCCACCCGCCTCGATGGGCAAAACCACGCGCTGCGCACGCGCGCAACTTTGCTCGTCGGTCGCGGTGACTATGATGGCGCGCTGCGTGATCTCGACAAGCTCATCCGCAGCGGAGGCGGCCTGTCGGCGAATTATAGTCTTCGCTGCTGGCTGCGCGCACGCAAGGGCGCGCTGGACGGCGCCCGCGACGACTGTGACCGCGCACTCGAAATCGATCCCGCGCTCGCCAGCGCCTACGGCAATCGCGGCTTGGTAGGACTGAAGCAGGGCTATCACGGCGACGCGTGGAACGACTTCAACACGGCGCTTCGAGTCGGGGGCAGTGACGAGTGGGTGGCGTGGCGCCTGTTCGGCCGCGGCGTCGCGGCGTGGAGCCAAGGCCGCGTGCCGCAGGGCCGTCAGGACATTGAGTTGGCGCTGCAGTCGAACCCCGGCGTCGCCGCCGAGTTCGCGCAGTTCGGCGTCGGTGTCGAGATCGTCCGCGAGTTCGACGACGCCGCGTACGCTGTGGCGACCGAACCGCGGTCGCTGGCGCGGCTGCGGCAGTATCTGGCGGTCTATCCGCAAGGCGCGCACGCGGCTCAGGCTCAGACGCACATCGACGAGATCCACGCCTGGATAGCCGAAGAGGAGGGCGCTGGACGTCTGATGCTGCCGGGCTTTTCGTTGGCGCAGACCCGTGGGTCCGGCCCCGCGTCCGACAGCTACGGCGCCATCGCCATCTCACGCTCGACGTGGCGCATCGCCTTCGCGACCGATTATGCAACGGGCGAGGAGGCCGAGCGCGCGGCCGCCGGCGTTTGCCACAACGGCTCCGTGCGCGATTGCGAGGCCTACGCCTTCCGCAACGTCTGCGCCGCGGTGTCGATCAGTCCGCGCGATCGGGTGCGGGGGCTCGCCTGGGCGCACGAGCAGGACGACGCGGTGCGCACGGCGCTGGCTGGTTGCCGCGAGCGCGGCGGCCGCTCTTGCGTGGCGGTGGCCTCGCAATGCACGCCGAGTTCGCAGCAGGCTGGGGCCGCCGCGTCCGCAGCCTCGCCGTGAACGCGCCGACGCGCGCTTGCGGGTAGTCCGGCCTCAGCCCCCTACGCGCGCGGCGAGCAGCGCCAGAACGCCAAGCATCCACGAGAGCGCCACCAGCGCGTAGATGGCGTGCGCTGATGGCGCGCGCGGCGCAGTGATCGGGTTGCGCATACGTGTTTTCCCCGGCCTCTGGATTGTGGGTTTCGGTTTTGCGTCGGACATGAAGGCCCACACGTGGCGGCGGCGCGCCGCAGCAAGGCGCGCCGCCGGTGACGTCGTTCAGTGGCGGTCGGGCCGAGCGCGGCCGGAAGCGGAGGCCTCCGCTTCGGCTTCGGCCTCGACATTGACGTTGGACGCTGCGTCGCGGGCGCGCCGGGCGGCGGCGCGCGCCCTGTTGACGGCGCGCCGCGACGTGTTGGCGGCGGCGTCGACCGCCGCGCCCGGATTGACGGTCGCGTTCGCCGAAGCGTCGGCCGAAGCGCCGGCGCGCGCCTCGTTCGAGCCTGCGCGGGCCCCTGCGCTCGTATCGACGCCGGCGTCGGCATCGACGGAGCGTGAGCGCCGCGCTTCCGCTTCGGCGGCGCGCGCGGCGCGGCGCGCTGCTCGTTCGGCGCGGCGCGCCTCACGTTCGGCGCGGGTGGTCAATTCATCGACGGCCCCGGTGTCGCCCGCGACGCTGCCCGCGCCATTGACCGCGCCGCCGACCGAACCTGTGGCGCCGCCGACTTGGCCGCCAATGCTGCCTGTGACTCCGCCGCCGCCGCCGATCAATTGCGCTGAGGCCGGCGCAACGCAGAGCATCGCCGCGACCGTCGCCGAGCCGATCAAAAGGCTGAGTTTCATGATGCTGTCTCTCCTCGGTTCTGCAGCCGACGCAGCGCGTTGGCTTCCGAGAAGGAACGACCGGGCCTGGCGATTTCTTCCGAAGATTCTCAGCGCTGCGCAGCGACGGTTCCCACGCCCACGAAGCCGGCGCCGTAGATCTCGTCACGGCCGCGCGCGCCGAGATCGCGCGCTTGCCTGCGCAAGGCGTCGATCGCGTCGCTGCGCCCATTGCGGGCGCGATCGGCAAGCAGGCCGGCGACGGTCGGCGCGGCGAAGGACGTGCCGCGCACGCGCGTGGAACCGCCGCCAGGCGCGGCGGCGGTTAGAATGCCCGTTGCGGCGAAGTCCACGTGCGGACCTCGCCCGGCCTCGGGGAGCACCCTGAACCGGGAATCGACTCCGGTGACGCCGATCACGCCGTCGTAGGCGGCTGGATAGAGCGGCGGCGCGGCCGGGCCGTCATTGCCGACGGCGGCGACGATCAGAACACCGCGCTGTGTCAAGCGCTGCACGACGGTTTCGACGACGCGGTTGCGCGGGCCGACGAGACTGACATTGATCACCGCGACGCCTTCGCTGGCGAGCCACGACAGCGCCCGCGCCAATGCCGAGGAAGCGCCGCCCGTCGGAGCGCCGCCATAAACGTCGGCCGCGTAAATCCGCGCGCCCGGCGCGGCGCCGAGCAGCAGCGATGCGACCGCCGTGCCGTGCGCAGCCGGCAGGATCTCCGCGGAGGCGAACGCTCGTGCCGCAGCAATGGATGCGTCGATCTCGGCATGAGCGGCGACGCCGGTGTCGACGAGGCCGATGCGAACGTCTGTTACGGCGCCCGGCGCTGCGAGCTGCGATGTAAGGGAAGCGCCGGCGATGAAGCCCGATTGCAGGTGGAGGTGGTCGAAGTCGTAGGTCGCCTGTCGATCCGCTTCGCGCAGCCAGCGCAGCGCGCGCCGCGTCGACATGCGAGGAGGCGCCCGCAAGGTCACCAGCACGGCGCCGTCGCCGAGGTCGTCGGTGGCCACGATTTGGAAGCCGCTGGCCCGAGCGCGCTCGAGCGCTTCGCCGTTCATGCCCAAAGCGATGATTTGGCTGCGCACGATCGGTTGTCCGTTCGGATCGGCTTCCAGCTCCCGGCGGTGGGCGCGGAGCAGGCGCTGAATCTCGAGCCGGCGAACCTCGCCGAGTGCGGCGTCCGCGCTCTCGGCGGCGTCGGGGAGATCGCGAACGACGTCACCGACCGAGGGAACCTGAGGTAGGGGCGGCAACCCGCCCAATTGCGCATGCGCGCTCGGCATTGTCCCGAGGCACAATAGAGCGGCAAGGAGGGCGGTAAGGCGCTTCACGTTGCCAGAACGTTTGACCGCAGCTTTTTCATTCCTGCAATAGAGCAGTCGCACTGCGGAAGAAACCGCCCCATCCATCCGTTCAGCTGGACAAGAGATGCCGAGCGCCGACCAGATCCGGTCCGACATCGCCGCCCTCGTGCCGCGCCTGCGGCGCTTCGCGCGCGCGCTGACGGGTCAGGTGGCCGACGCCGACGACGTCGTGCAGACGGCAGTGGAGCGCGCATTGATGCGGCTGGACCAGTTCGAACCGGGCACCCGTCTCGAGGCGTGGCTCTACAGCATCGTCCGCAACGCCTGGATCGACGAGGCGCGCAGCCGCCAACGCCGCGCCAAGGTTTTCGCCCCGGCGGAGCTGGGCGAGCAGGTGGGTGACGACGCCGCCGCCACCGCGCACGCGCGGCTGGAAGCGGGCGAAGTCTGGGCGGCGATGCGCCGGCTGCCGGAGGAGCAGCGCGAGGCGGTGGCTTTGGTCTGCGTCGAGGGTTTCGCCTACCGCGAAGCGGCCGATGCGCTCGGCGTGCCGATCGGCACTTTGACGAGCCGTCTGGCGCGGGGCCGCGAGGCGCTGCAGCGCATGCTGGGAGAGACGACATGAGCGTGAGCGATGAGGAGCTGATGGCGTTCGCCGACGGCGAACTCGACGCGCAACGGCGCGCTATCATTCAAGCGGCGGTCGAGGCGGACGAGGCGCTGCAGCGCCGAGTCGAAGCGCATCGGCGGATGCGGACGAAGCTCGCGGATGCGTTCAGCGGCGTATTGAGTGAAGACATGCCCGCGCGCCTGCGCGCCGCGGCGGCAGGCGAGGCGCAGTCGGCGGAGGTCGTCCAACTCGGCGCGCGACGCAGCGCCCGGTGGTCCATGCGCGAGTGGGGCGCGATGGGCGCGAGCCTGGCGGCCGGCTGGCTAATTGCTGTCGGGCTGTTCACCAGCACGACGCCCGCGCTGAAGACGGATGGCGACGGACTGGTCGCGTCAGGGGTGCTGTCGCGGGCGCTCGATACGCAGCTTGCGTCGGATGAGGCGGGCGCCGTGCGCGTTGGTCTCAGCTTCCGCGCCCAAAGCGGCGACTACTGCCGCACCTTTTCGCTGACGCAAAATGACGTGTCGGGGCTCGCGTGCCGCGAGCGGCAGAGCTGGCGCGTGCTGGTGACCGCACGCGAGCAGAACGCTGGTGAAGTGCGCATGGCGTCGGCGCCCGCGATCATGGATTCGGTCGACCAGATTATCGAAGGCGAACCGCTCGATGCGGAAGCCGAACGGCAAGCGCGCGACCGCGGCTGGCGCTGAGCCTTCGCCCCAACTCAGGCCTAATGCGTAACGACCACGCGGCAGTCGCCGGTGCGGCGCAGCACGTGCAGCAGCACATCCGATCCTGCCCGCTTCAAGGCCACGTCCACTTCCGCGTCGGCCACGCGTAAGCGCGAAAGGGTCACTTCGTCCAAGAACGACGGCAAGAACGGCTTGTTGAAGCTGATGCGGCACTCCTGCGCGTCGAACTCGAGACCCAAGCACGCTTGCAGCAGCAGCAGCGGCGCCGTCGCCGCCCAGGCCTGCGGCGCGCAGGCGACGGGGTAGAACACTGGCCCCGCGCCGCGCTGGCGCGGGAAGCCGCAGAACAATTCCGGCAGCCGCCGCAGGTCCATGTAGGTCGAGGCTTCGAACAGGCCGGCGAAAATCTGCCCGGCTTCGCGGCGGAAGCCGTAACGGGCAAGGCCTGCGGCGATCATCGAATTGTCGTGCGGCCAGATCGAGCCGTTGTGGTAGCTGATCGGATTATAGCGCGCTTCGGAGGCGGCGATGGTGCGGATGCCGAAGCCGGAGAACGAGGCCATCAGCGCGTCGGCGACGCTCGCGCTGCGTTCCGGCAGGGCGACGCCGGTGAACAGCGCGTGGCCGGCGTTCGAGCTGCGCACGCGGCACGGCCGCTTGGCGCCGTCGAGCGCCAGCACATAGGTGCCGAGCTCTTCGTCGAAGAAATGGGTGTCGAAGCGGCGGCGGAAGGCGTCGGCGCGGATGCTCAGGTTTTCCGCCCGCGGCTTGTCGCCGAGCCGGCGGGCGATCTGCGCTGCGGCGCGCCAGGCTCCATAGACGTAAGCCTGAACTTCGACGAGCGCGATCGGGCCCTTCGCCAGCGCGCCGTCGTCATGGAAGACGGAATCGTGGCTGTCCTTCCAGCCCTGGTTGGCGAGACCCGCCTCGGTTTGGCGGTGATACTCGACGAACCCATCGCGGTCGCGGTCGCCGTGATGTTCGATCCAGCCGAGCGCCGCCTCGATGTGCGGCCAAAGCTTCTGGATCGAGTCGACATCGCCCGTGCGCTCGAGATAGGCGCCGGCTAGCATGACGAAGAGCGGCGTGGAATCGACGCTGCCGTAATAGCGGCGGAACGGCACTTCGCCGAGTTCCGCCATTTCGCTGCGCCGCAACTCGTGCAGGATTTTTCCCGGCTCGGCGTCGGCGGCGTCGTCAAATGCGGTCGCCTGGTTGGCCGCAAGGTGGCGCAGTACCCCGAGGGCGATGCTCGGATCGAACCAGAGCGTCTGCAGCGCCGTGATCAGCGCGTCGCGCCCGAACACGGTGCTGAACCAGGGAATGCCGGCATAGGGATAAAGACCCTCCGGCGTCTCCGTGCAGAGCATGAAGAGATCGGAGACGCTGCGCTGCAGCGCCTCGTTCAGAATCTGGTTCGACGTCACAATCTCGGCTGCGCCGGAGATTGCGTTGCGCAAGCTGCGGCGCGAAGCGAGCAGGGCGCTGAAAAAGGCGCGGCGCCCGGTCAGCGCCGAAGGCAGGCCGCTACAATTGATTTCGAAGAAGAAGACGAACGTCTCGCCGGCCTCGAGCTCGAACACGTATTCGCCGCCGCTGGCGGTGAGCGTGCGCGGCGCCGGGTCGAACCGGAGCTGAGTCACCCGCAGGAGGTGATCGAGCCCGGTATAGCTCAGCGTGACAGTGTCGCGATCGAACTTCGGCGGCTCGGTGCGGCCCCGCTTGGCGCGCTCGGCGCCGCGGACCTCGAAGATATCCGCGAAATCGGCTGCGAATGACACGGTGATCCGAAGGCGCTGGCGGCGCTGGTCGAAATTGTGGATGGAAACGCGCTCGTAAGCCGCGCCGTCCCAGAGCAGGCGCACGCGCCGGACGTGGATCGAATCGTGGTTGAGCACGATGCGGCCGGATTTATCGTGCAGGTCCGGGTTCGAAAGATCGCAGATCAGCGCGGCGTTGTCGTCGCGCAGGCTCGAGCGCAGCAGCATCGGCCGCGCGCCGTTGATCAGCAATTGCAGCGAAGAGAGATGGCGGGTGTCAGCGTGGAACAGCCCTTCTGGGCTGCCTAGGCCCGCCAGAACGTCGCCGTTGTGATCATAAACGGCAAATGTGTCGCCGTGCTTGAGCGTACGCGGCCGCTGCTCTTGCAGCGAATTCGGCACCTGGACAAGATGAGGAGCGCTTTCGCTGGCGGTGTCGTCGGCATGATCGCGCGCGTTATGAACGGCGGTCAATCTCTCCTCCGCGATCTCAGACGGCGAGGCTCACCTGACTTGGCTGCACAAGTTGCGGCAACACCGCCGCGGAAGCGCCGGCGGACAGCCGCCGGTAGATGTCGACATAGTCTAGCGCCATCCGCTCCACCGTGAAACGCGCTTCGAACTGGGCGCGCACGGTTTCGCGATCGAGGCTGTCGAGCCGCATGATCGCGGCGACGGCTTCATCGATGGAGTCGATCACGAAGCCGCTGACGTCGTGATCGAGGATTTCCGGCACGGAGCCGCGGCGGAAGGCGACGACCGGCGTCCCGCACGCCATCGCTTCGATCACGACGAGGCCGAAGGGCTCCTCCCAATCGATCGGGAACAGAAGCGCCTTGGCGCCGCCGAGGAATTCCGACTTTTGCCGCTCGGTGATCTCGCCGATGTATTCGACGTTCGCATGCGCCCGCACCAGCGGCCCAATCTTCTCGTCCCAGTAGACTTTGTCGGCGCGATCGATTTTGGCGGCGATCTTGAGCGGCATCCCGGTGCGCGCCGCAATCTCGATGGCGCGATCGGGGCGCTTCTCCGGAGAGATGCGGCCGAGAAAGGCGAGATAGCCCTCGCGCGGCTGCGGCGTGAACGTCAGCAGATCGCGCGGCAGGCCGTGGTGGACGGTTCCCGCCCAATTCACCGGCGGCATCGGCCGGCGCTGAGCGTGCGAGATGGACACCAGCGGCAAGCGCGGGAAGGCGCGGTAGAACGGCTGCAGCTCGCGCAAATCGAGCCGGCCGTGCAACGTGGTCAGCGTGCGTTCGGCGAACGCGCGCACGACCGGCGCGTGCATCAGGTCGATGTGAAAGTGCAGGACGTCGAACTCGTCCGCGCGCCGTGCGATCTCCTCCAGCATGATCGCGTAGAACGGCAGTGCCTCGACGGGCGGATCGGCAAGCCTGAGCGCGCGCTCGCAGCAGGGGACCAACTCGGCGGCGGTTATGGAGTCGCCGCTCGCAAACAAGGTCACGTCATGACCTTGCGCGACCAATTCTTCGGTGAGGTATGAGACAACGCGTTCCGTGCCCCCGTACAGCAGAGGGGGACAGCGTTCAGCCAGCGGCGCGATCTGGGCGATCTTCATGAGCGGCTCGGGGTTGTGTTGTCCACCGGCGCGGCGTGCGATGTTCTGACGGCGCGCCTCTGGTTTTTGTTTGCCTGCCTGCCGCCCATGGTTCCGTCTCCTGAACCATCAACGCGCTCGCCTGTTTGGAGTTTCAGGTTCCCGTGATCGTGCAAGAGAAACGGGCGTCAGCCGCAGGGCGCCCGGGGGCTTTGCGGGCTCAGTCCCGCAGCTTAGCCATGATCACGCTGTCGCGGATGCCGAGATGGGTTTTCCAGTTGCCGCGCAAAACGCCCTCGCGCTGGAAGCCGGCGCGGAGAAAGAGGCTGATCGAACTGGTGTTGTCGGGATCGATGTCCGCGGCCATGCGGTGGAGGCCGAGCGCGTGGAAGCCGTGCTCGATGACCAGATTGAGCGCTTTCGAGGCGAGGCCGCGGCCGGTGGCTTCACGGCGCATGATGACGCCGATCTCGCCGACTCCCTCGCGCTCGCTGAAGAGGCCGATGCGGCCGAGCGCTTCTCCGCCGGATTCGGTGATCGCCCAGACGTGCGCGCCGGGCAGGGCGAGCGTGTCGGCGATGTAGGCGCGGGTTTGCTCGACGCTCTTGTGCGCGGGGCTCGACCAATAATGATGCGTTTCCTCATCGCTGTGGGCGGCGTAGAGCGCTTCGGCGTCAGCAAGGTCGAGCGGACGCAGCACGACGCCCGCCGCATCGAGGCGCGGCGTCGTCATTGCGCCGCTGCTTTGGCGACGATCACGCTGTCGCGCACGCCGGCATGCGTGATCGCGCCTGCGCGCATAAAACCGGTCTGTGTGAAACCCGCACGTGCGAACAGACGCAGAGATTTCATATTTTCGCTGTCGATGTCCGCTGTCAGCTTTTCGAGCCTCAGCGCCTCGAACGCAAACGCCTGCACCAGCCGTAGCGAAGCTGCGCCAAGCCCACGGCCTTGAGCGCTGCCCCGTAGGATGATGCCGATCTGCCCGGTAGCGCCATCCACGCGTAAGGCGATGCGGCCGAGCGCTTCCTCGCCATCCACGGTGATCGCCCAGCCGAAGCCGCGCGCCAGCGTGTCGTCGATATAACTCGCTGTCTCCATAACCGTCTGATGCGGCGATTGGCGCCGGTAGCGCTGCGCCTCTGCATCGCTCATGGCGAGAAAGAGCGCAGGCGCATCGGCGCGAGCAAGGGGGCGCAGCACGACGCCCGGCGCTTCGAGCCGCGGCGTCTTCATTGCGCAGCCTCCGCTTTCAGCCGCTCGCTGGCGCGCTGTTTGACGCTTTCGCTGCGCAGCTGGCCGCAGGCGGCGAGGATGTCGCGCCCGCGCGGGGTCCGGATCGGCGAGGAATAGCCGGCGCGGTTCAGCACTTCGGCGAAGCGCTCGATCGTATCCCAGTCCGAGCACTCGTACTGCGTGCCGGGCCACGGATTGAACGGGATCAAATTGATCTTGGCCGGGATGCCGGCGAGCAGCTTCACCAGCGCCTTCGCTTCCGGCAGCGAGTCGTTGACGCCCTTCAGCATCACGTATTCGAACGTCACGCGCTTGGCGTTGGAGAGCTGCGGATAGGCGCGAATCGCCGCGAACAGCTCTTCGAGATCGTACTTCTTGTTGAGCGGCACGAGCTGGTTGCGCAGCGCGTCATTGGTGGCGTGCAGCGAGATCGCCAACATCGCGCCGGTGCGCTCGCCCAGTTCGGCGATCTTCGGCGCGACGCCCGCGGTGCTCACGGTGATGCGGCGGCGCGAGATCGAGATGCCGTCGCCGTCGGAGATGACGTCGATCGCCGCGTCGACATTGTCGAGATTGTAGAGCGGCTCGCCCATACCCATGAAGACGATATTAGTGAGCTGGCGGTCGCCGTCGTTGAGCGGGCGCTCCTGCGTCGGCCATTCGCCCAGCGCATCGCGTGCGATCATCACCTGAGCGACGATCTCCTGCGCGGTCAGATTGCGGACCAGCTTTTGCGTGCCGGTGTGGCAGAACGTGCAGTTGAGCGTGCAGCCGACTTGGGAGCTGACGCAGAGCGCGCCGGCGCGGCCGACGCCCGGAATGAAGACGGCTTCCGCTTCCGTCCCGGGCCCGAGCCGGATCAGCCATTTGCGGGTGCCGTCGGTGCTGAGCTGTTGGGTGACGATCTCCGGGCGCGCCAGCGTGTAATGCTGGGCCAGCGTCGCGCGCAACTCCTTGGCGACGTTGGTCATCGCCGAAAAATCCGTCACACCATAATGGTAGATCCAGCGCCAAAGCTGCTCGGCGCGCATTTTCGCCTTCTTCGGCTCGACGCCGACGGCGACGAGCTTCTCGGCGAGTTCGGCCATGGTCAGGCCGGCCAAGGAAGGCTTGGACGCGGAGGGTTGGGACGTGGTCACGGGCGGGTTTATGGGGACGCTTCGCAGGCGCCGCAATCCCCAGCGTGGCCCCGAAGCGCCCCGTCGGCGCTTGCGGCGCAGGTTTTCGCAGCTAGGCTCCGCGCGTTCCTAAGGAGGGAGGGATCCAATGAACGATTATTCTCAATATGGCGGCGACCCGTCGGCGATGATGGCGGCGATGGGGCCGATGTTCGCCGTGTTCGCCATCGTCGGCATCGCGATCTTCGCGTTCATGATTTTCATCCAGTGGAAGATCTTCTCGAAGGCGGGCCATCCCGGCGCGCTGGCGCTGCTGAACCTTCTGCTGCTGATCCCGATTCTCAACATCATCGGCGCGATCGTGATGCTGGTGGTCTGGATCTGGTTCGCCTTCTCCGATTGGCCGGCGCTCAAGAACGCCCGCGCCGGCGCCCCGCAGGCCTGAAACGAGGCTTCAACTCGTGGAAGAAGCGCCGCGCCGAACGCGCGGCGCTTCCGTCATCTCCGGCGTCGGCCCGCCGGGCATGATCGGGCGCGCCGGATAGCCGCCGTGCGCGAGCAGGCGGTCGTACATGACGAGCGCCCCGGCGAGGCCGACATTGATGCAGAATTTGGTTGGGATCTTCACCACGTGCCGGCAGCGCGCGAGCAGCGCCGGCGAGAGCGAGCCGCGCTCGCGGCCGAGCACGTAAGCCGCCGCCTGCGGATGCTGGAAGCGCGGCAGCTCGACCGCATCCTCGGTGAGTTCGATGCCGACGAGGGCGCAGCCCTTCGGCAGGCGCATGTCGTCGATCGTGTCCCACGGATAGTACGGCACGTGATCGAAGCTGCGGGAGGTGTCGCTGTTGTAGGCCTCGCGCACCTTCGGATGCGCGTTGACGGTGAAAAAGAAACTCGCCCCGAACGCATGCGCCGTGCGCATTAGCGCGCCCAGATTCATGGGCTTGGAAATGTCCTCCGCGCCAATGCCGAAATAGCCGCGCATCAGGCCGCCACGATGTCGGTTTGGGCGAAATCGTCGCCTTTGTAGAGCAGCGGCGCATTGCGCTGCTTGGCGAGCGCGTAGGCGAAACAATCGCCTAGGTTCAGATTGGCGGGCGTGCGTTTGCCGTAGCGCGCGAAAGCGTCAACAGCGAGCCGGGCGCCCATTTCATCAATCGGGACGATTTCTATGGCCAGATTGGCCAACATGACGTCGAGCTCGGCGGCGCCTTTCGGGCCGTCAGCGGCGCGCACGCGCACAAACGCTTCCCAGAAGTTGACAGGAGACATCTGGCGCGCGGCCGCACGGCGCATCGCTTCGATGAATCGCTCGCGTTCGGGCTCACGGAAGAATACGGCGAGCAACGCCGAGGCGTCGACGACGATCACCGTGGAAGACCGTCTTCGTCGTAGAGGTCCGCGTCCGTCAGAGGTTCGCCGTCGTGAGGCAGGGCATCGATGCGGGCGAGTATTTCTTTGAGTTCTGCGTCCCGCTTTGCTCTGTCAGCATTGGCGGCGGCATCGCTTCCCAGTTCCGCTCGCACCGCTTCAGCCACCACCTGCTGCGCCGGTTTTCCTTTGCGCTCGGCGAGCCGTTCAATGTCGCGGACAACGTCCGGGTCGCGAATGAGGATGGTGGTGTCGGCCATTTTGGGAACATAGCAGGAAAGCACTTGAGTTTGAAGCGGTACCACAAACGCCTCACCACAAATCCAGCCACCAGTCGCTGCGCTGGCGGCTGCAGTTTTCGTAGGGGCCGCCGTGGACGCCGCTGAGCGTCGCGCGGCCGCCTGCTTCGGCGTAGGTGATCTCGCCGTTGGAGAACGCGCGGCCGCTTTCCGCGGCGATCGGCTCAAGCCGATTGGTTTCGCCGGCGGCGTAAACCTCGATCGCATCGCCGACAGCGCGCAAGGAGAATTCCTTGTCGCCGGCGCAGCGCCACGCGAGACGCTCGCCCTCGTCGAGATTGGCCGCGCTCTGGCATGCGGCGAGCGCGAGCAGCGCGCCGGCTAGGAGAAACGTTCGTGTCATCCCCACCCCCTCCGAAGATCAATTGCTGCGGCAGTTCGTGTACGGGCCGCCGGCGGCGCCGTTGAGGGTCGCTTCGCCTTGGTGCTCCCAGTATTCCACGGTTCCGTTCGAATAGCGGGCGCCGGAGCCCGATTGCGCCGCGGGCAGAGTGTAGACTTGGCCACCGGCGAACACTTCGGCGGCGTTGTCGTTGAAGCGCACGGAGAACGCGGCGCCGCCGTCGCAGCGCCAGTCGGCGCGCGGCCCGCCGGCGCGTTGCGTCGTCCCGCACGCGGCGAGCGCGGCGAGGGCGGCGAGGATGAGCAGCTTGTTCATGCCGTGATCTCCTACTGGAATGTCTTCACTTCGCGCAGGCCGCTCGCATTGGCGAGGCCGCGTTTCATGCCCTGACTGGCGAACGGCGCGGTGACGTTGCCGCGCGCATCCACGGCAATGAGGCCGCCGAGGCCGCCGAGCTTGCGCACTTCGTCAATGACGCCGGCAGCGGCCTGTTCCAGCGACTGCCCGGCATAGAAGATGCGGGCGGAGACGTCGGCGGCGGCGTTCACGCGCATGAAGTATTCGCCGACGCCAGTGCAGGAGACCGCCGCGCGCTCGTCCGCCCAGCAGCCGGCGCCAATGATCGGCGTATCGCCGACGCGGCCGGGAAGCTTGCCGGAGAGGCCGCCGGTAGAGGTGGCGGCGGCGAGCCGGCCGCTGGTGTCGAGCGCGACCGCGCCGATGGTGCCGCTGTTGGGCAGGCCGCTCTCCGCCGGCGCGTAGTAGGCCACAGGATCGTCGACCGGTTCGAAACCTTCCTTCGCCGCGAATTGCGCCGCGCCTTCGCCGACGAGCAGCACGTGCGGCGTCTTCTCCATCACGCCGCGCGCAACGCGCACGGGCGAGAGAAAGCCGCGCAACGCAGCGACCGCGCCGGCGGCGCGAGAAGAGCCGTCCATGAGCGATGCGTCGAGTTCGACGAAACCGGCGGCATTCGGCGCAGCGCCCTTGCCGGCGACGTGCAGCCCGCAGGCCTCGAGCTCCGCCGCCATCGCGGTGACGACGTCGAGCGCGCTCTCGCCGCGCGCCAGCATGGCGGCGCCCCGGTCGAGCAGGGCGGCCATGTGTTCCTCTTCGCGCTGATAAGCGCGCGCGGCGATGGCGCCGGCGCCGCCATGTAGGGCGATCGCCCAGGTGGAAGTCATGGCGCTCTATAGCCCTATTCTTGCGCGGGCGCGCTAGGGACGCCAGAACGCCTGCCGAACATCCCCTGCTTCCAGCCGACCCAAAGCGCGATCAAGGTGGCGGTGGGAATGAAGCCGTCGAGCTGGTCGGTAATGTCGACGACTTCCCAGGCATAGGCGAGGCCCGCTTTGCCCCACAGCAGGAACAGGACGGCCGTGCCGACGCCGTCCGTGACCGTGCCGAAGATCGGGATGCGACCCAAGGTAAAGTCGAGCACGTCGATAAGCATCGAGAAGGCGAGGCGGAGGAAATAGCCGCGGCGGGTCATTTGCGGAGTTTGTACCCTTTGCGCACAGGCCGCTAGAAGAGACGAACACGATCCGGTGGAGCCGTGAGGGAGTTCACATGAAAGCGCTGCTGAGCACGAAGGTCGGTCCGCCGGAGCAATTGGAGTTCGGCGAGGCGCCAGATCCGCTCGCGGGCGAGGGCGAAGTGGTGCTCGCGGTGAAGGCCGCCGGCGTCAACTTCCCGGATGCGCTGATCATCGAAGACAAATACCAGTTCAAACCCGAGCGCCCGTTCGCGCCGGGCGGCGAAGTCGCGGGCGTGGTGGAAAGCGTCGGCGCGGGCGTGACGCACGTGAAGGTCGGCCAGCGCGTGATCGGCTCGTCCGGCTGGGGCGGCTATGCCGAGAAGATCAAGCTGCCGGCGGCGCGCGTGATGCCGATCCCGGACGCCATGCCGTTCGACGAAGCGAGCGCCTTCATTCTCACTTACGGCACCTCGTATTACGGGCTCAAGGATCGCGGCCAGCTCAAAGCTGGCGAGACGGTGCTGATCCTCGGCGCCGCCGGCGGCGTCGGCGTCGCCGCCATCGAGCTGGCGAAGGCGATGGGCGCGCGCGTGGTCGGCGCAGTGTCGAGCGAAGACAAAGCCAGGTTCGCCCGCGACGCAGGTGCGGACGAGACGGTGATCTACCCGGCCTCGGGCATGTCGAAGCAGCAGAGCAAGGATTTGGCCGAAGCGTTCAAGCAGGCGTGCGGCGGCGGCGCCGATGTCGTCTATGACGCGGTCGGTGGCGACTATTGCGAGCCGGCGCTGCGCGCCATGAACTGGAACGGCCGCTATCTGGTGATTGGTTTCCCCGCCGGAATTCCAACGCCCCCGCTCAATCTCACGCTGCTGAAGAGCTCCTCCATCGTCGGCGTGTTCTGGGGCGCCTCGGTGGCGCGCGAGCCGAAGCTGCACGAAGGCAATGTGCGCGACCTGTTCAGGCTCTATGGCGAAGGCAAGATCAAACCACGCATCTCCGCGCGCTATCCGCTGCGCGACGCCGGCAAGGCGATCCGCGCGCTGATGGACCGCACCGCCCAAGGCAAGCTCGTGGTGGTGATGGAATGAGCCCAAGCGCGGCCATCGTCGCGGCGTGGATCTTCTGGCTGGTGAGCTGGATCCTCGCTGCGGGATGGAGCGCGCGCACGGCCTCGCGCGCCGATCTCGGCGCTCAGTCGCCCTCTCGCGTACTGACGCTCGCGGCCGTAGTGATGATGATCGCCGCGTACTGGCCAGCGCCCTGGGGCGTGCTGTGGACGACGCCAGTTGTGATCGGCTGGGCGATGTTGGCGTTGGCCGTGATCGGTTTCGCGTTCGCCTGGGCGGCGCGGCTCCACCTTGGCCCGCTCTGGTCCGACGCCGCCGCGCCGACGGAAGCGCATCGCATCGTCGACACCGGCCCTTACGGAATTGTGCGTCATCCGGTCTATGCCGGCTTGCTGCTGGCGGCGCTGGCGACCGCAATCGAGCGCGGCCGCATCGAGGCGCTCGCCGGCGCTTTGGTGCTGGTCGCGGCGGTTTCGCTTCGGGCCAAGCTCGAAGAGCGTTTCCTGCGCCGCGATTTGGGCGCGGAGGCCTATGCGAGCTATCGCGCGCGCGTGCCGATGCTGCTGCCGTTTGCGAAATTTGGCGCCGCTGCATCCGCGCGCCGCTCCGGCGGCGGTTGAGCAGGTGGAAGGCGCGTCGACTCGCGCCGGTGGAGGAACAAATGGAAAGACGTGGATTCCTGGCGATGCTCGCGGCCACGCTGCTGGCGGCGTGCGCGTCGACGGCCGAAACGCCCCAGCCGCAAGCCTTCAGCTCCGATCGCATCACGGTGGTGACTCGCGGCGCGGGGCCGGACGTCATCTTCATTCCCGGCCTCACCTCGCATCGCGACGTCTGGGCCGACACCGCGACCGCGCTCGAAGGCCGCTATCGCGTGCACTTGGTGCAGCTCAACGGCTTCGCCGGCTTCCCGGCCGAGGGCAACGCTGAAGGTCCGGTCGCCGCGCCGGTGGCGGAGGAGATCGCGCGCTACATCGCCGAGCAGGGGCTCGAGCGGCCGGCCGTGATCGGCCATTCGATGGGCGGCACGATGGGCATGATGCTGGCCGCGCGCCATCCGCAGCGCGTCGGCAAGCTGATGGTGGTCGACATGATCCCGTGGATGGGCGCGATGTTCGGCCCGCCGGGCTCGACGGCCGAAAGCGTGCGCCCGGTCGCAGATCAGATCCGCGCGCAGATGCTTGCCGCGCCGGCGGATCAAACGTCGACGAGCGAAGAGATGATCGCCGGCATGATCCGCACCGAAAGCGCGCGGGCGCAGCATGCGGAATATGCGCGCATCAGCGATCGCCGCACGGTCGCGAACGCGTTCCACGAACTGATCGTCACCGATCTGCGCCCGGAGCTTGCGAACATCACCGCGCCTGTGCGCGTGTTGTTCGTGATCCCGCCCAACGCGCCGATCACGCCGGAGCAGTACGAGGCCTATACGCGCATGTCGTACCAGAACCTGCCGCAAGCCGAGATCGTGAAGGTCGAAGACGCCTGGCACTTCATCATGATCGACGCGCGCGAACGTTTCATCGCCGATGTCGAAGCGTTCCTGGCGGAGTAGGAAGATGCTCAGGTGGGGCGCAGCTGCGGCTGTCGTATTTGTGGCATGCTGCGCCCCACTCGCTGCGCCGTCAGCGATCGAAACCAACGTATGCGAAATCGCGGCGGGCAATTTCGATGGTCAGCTTGTGCGCGTTCAGGCACGAGCGGTTTTTGGTGTTCACGCCGCTGGGTTGATTGACAATTCTTGTCCAGAGCAGGTCGTCGAATGGGCGGAGCGAGAAGCGTTCTCGGAATCAACGGATGGCAATGCTCTCGGAGACGCCGTCTTCAGAGAACGATTTTGCGGGATGCGGGACATGAAAGTAGATATCACCGGCCGGGTCGAGCAGCACGGATGGCGTCGCATCTTGTATGTCGTGGCTTTGCATGAGTATTCGTTTGATGACGCGAGCGGCGTTCCGGTGGAGCGCCGTCCGCTCGGTTGTGATCGGCCCCGGCGTGAAAGCCAACGCTCTGGGAGCCACCCTTAGCGCTTCAAGAACCCAGCCAGCACGTCGCAAACCCACCGCGCCGCCGTCAGGGCGCTGATGCTGGCGACGTCCAAGCTCGGATCGAACTCCGTCAGATCGACGCTGCGCACCTTCGGATGCGCACAGATAAGGCGCGTCGCGTCGAAGAAGTCCTGCACCGCAACGCCGCCCGGCCGCGCGCCGGGCGCGCCCGGCATGGCGCTGCGCTCGACGACATCGATGTCGAAATCGACGTGGATCACATCGCAGCGGGCGGCGAGGCGTTCGAGCGCGCTGGCGGCGATGGCGGCGAGTCCTTCGGCTTTGCACGCTGCCGCGGTGGCGACGTAGATCCCCGCCGCCTTCGCCTTGTCGTGCGCCTTCTTGGTGTTGGCGAATGGCAGCAGCCCGATCTGCGCGATGTGCGCGCCGGGCAGGCCGTCCTGCAGCAGCGCCTGGATCGGATTGCCGTTGGTGAGGCCGCAATCGGTGTCGCGCAGATCGAAGTGCGCATCGAGCGTCAGCACGCCGACGCGTTGTAGCGCCGGGTCGAGCGCATGGACGCACGGCCGCGTGATCGCATTATTGCCGCCGAGCACGATGGTGAGCGCGTGTTTCTGCGTCAGCGGCGCAAGGCGTTCGACGATCGGCTGGAGCGATTCCGCCGGCTGCAGCTTGGCGATGTCGGCGTCGCCCGCATCGAACACGCGCAGCGCGGAAAGATCGATCTCCATCTCCAGATCATAGACGCTCATCCGCTTCATCGCCGCGCGCACAGTGGCGGGCGCCTCGTCGCAGCGTCCCGGCGTGACCGAACCCAGCCCCATCGGCGCGCCGAGCAGCGCGGCTGGGGCGGAGGCGTCGTTCGTCAGCAAATCGGCGGCGGAGAACCAGGAGCGGCAATCAGAATCTGAAATCATGCGCTGCTTCTACGCCGCCCCTTCCCACAAGGGGAGGGGGTGCTAAGAGCGAACCATGTGGGACACGCTTTGGGTTAACGCGAACCTCGCCACGATGATTCCGGGCGGCGCGCCGTATGGCGCGATCCAGCGCGGCGCGGTGGCGGCGAAGGACGGCAAGATCGCCTGGGTCGGGTACGCCGCCGACTTGCCGGGCCACGCGGTCGATCTCGCGCGCGAGGTGCGGCGGTGTGAGAATGCCTGGATCACGCCAGGCTTGGTCGATTGCCACACGCATCTTGTCTTTGGGGGCGACAGGGCGCGCGAGTTCGAGATGCGCCTTCAAGGCAAGAGCTACGAGGAGATCGCCCGCGCCAGCGGCGGGATCGTCTCCACCGTCGCGGCCACACGCGCCGCTTCGCGCGAAGACCTGGTCGCGAGCGCGGCCAAGCGCTTGGCGGGCTTGACGCGCGAAGGCGTGACAACCGTCGAGATTAAATCCGGCTACGGCCTCGATCTCGAAACCGAGATCAAGATGCTCGAAGCGGCGAAGGCGTTGGAGACTTACGCGCTTGAACCCTCTCCCCCCTTGTGGGGGAGAGGGCAGGGTGAGGGGGCGCGCGCGGCGCCGGATCGTTTGAACGCCCCCCACCCCCCAGCCCCCGCCCCGCAAGGGGGCGGGGGTGAAGCACACATCCGCGTCAAGCGCACCTTCCTCGGCCTCCACGCGCTGCCGCCCGAGTTCCGCGACGACCGCGCCGCTTACGTCCAACTTGTCGCCGACGGGATGATTCCGGCCATCGCCGCAGCAGGTCTCGCCGACGCCGTCGATGCTTTCTGCGAGAACATCGGCTTCACCGCGGAGGAAGTGGACTACGTGTTCTCCGCCGCCTGCGCCAACGGGCTTCAGGTCAAGCTCCATGCCGAACAGATCTCGAACCAGAACGGCGCGGCGCTCGCCGCCCGCTACAATGCGCTCAGCGCCGATCATCTCGAATATCTCGCCGACGCCGGCATTCACGCCATGGTGCATGCGGGAACTGTCGCCGTGCTGCTGCCCGGCGCATTCTACTTCCTGCGTGAGAAACAGTTGCCGCCGATCGACAAGCTCCGCGCCGCCGGCGTTCACATGGCGGTCGCCAGCGACTGCAATCCCGGCACTTCGCCGATGACCTCGCCGCTCGCCGCGCTCAATATGGCGTGCACGCTCTTCCGCCTCACGCCTGAAGAAGCCCTCGCCGGCATCACCCGGGAAGGCGCGCGGGCGCTAGGGATGTTGGACGATGTTGGTACGCTCGAAGTCGGCAAGGTCTGCGACCTCGCCGTCTGGGACGTGAACGCGCCCGCCGAACTCAGCTATTGGCTCGGCGCACCGCTGCTGAAGGAGCGCGTGTTCGGCGGACGGGTGGTGTGAGTATCGAAAGGAGAACCTACTCACGTCGTCATCCCGGATGGAGGCGCGAAGCGCCGTAGAGCCGGGGGGCCGCAAGCACAGCGTTTGCCTGGGTCCCGGATCGCGCTCCGCGCGTCCGGGATGACGGAAGAGAAGTGGACGCAACGGCGTGTAGCAGCTAACACGCGCGCAAATTTCAGGAGCAGAACATGGATCCCCGCCGCGACACATCGCGCGTCGTCCGCGCGCCGCGAGGCAAAGACATCAGCTGCAAATCCTGGCTCACGGAAGCTGCGCTGCGCATGTTGATGAACAATCTCGATCCGGACGTCGCCGAGCACCCGGAGGAGCTGGTCGTATATGGCGGCATCGGCCGCGCCGCACGCGACTGGAAGAGTTACGACCGCATCGTCGAAACGCTGCGCCGTCTTGAAGACGACGAAACGCTGCTGATCCAATCCGGCAAGCCGGTCGGCGTGTTCAAGACGCACGCCGACGCGCCGCGTGTGCTGCTCGCCAACTCCAACCTCGTGCCGCGTTGGGCGACGTGGGAGCATTTCGACGAACTCGATCGCAAAGGCCTCATGATGTACGGCCAGATGACGGCCGGCTCTTGGATCTACATCGGCACGCAAGGCATCGTGCAGGGCACCTACGAGACGTTCGCCGAGATGGGCCGCAAGCATTTCGGCGGCGATTGGAAAGGCAAGTGGATTTTGACCGCTGGTCTCGGCGGGATGGGCGGGGCGCAGCCGCTCGCCGCTGTGATGGCGGGCGCGTGTTGCCTGGCGATCGAGTGCCAGAGCGACCGCATCGAGAAGCGCCTCGCAACGCGCTATCTCGACAAGCGTGCGGAGTCGCTGGATCAGGCGATGGCCCTGATCAGCGAGGCATGCGCGAAGGGCGAGGCGATATCCGTCGGCCTGCTCGGCAACGCCGCCGAAATTTTGCCGGAGATGGTCAAGCGCGGCATCCGCCCCGACGCGGTGACAGATCAGACCTCAGCGCACGATACGGTGAACGGCTATCTGCCTGCGGGCTGGAGCGTCGAACGCTGGGTGCAGACGCGCGCGCAAAACCCCGAAGCGGTGAAGGAAGCGGCGTGCGCCTCGATCGCTGTGCACGTCAAAGCCATGCTCGACTTCCACAACATGGGCATCCCGGTCGTGGACTATGGCAACAACATCCGCCAGGTGGCGAAAGATCAGGGCGTCGACGACGCGTTCGCTTATCCGGGGTTCGTGCCCGCTTATGTGCGGCCGCTCTTCTGCCGCGGCGTCGGCCCGTTCCGCTGGGCGGCGCTGACCGGCAATCCCGACGACATCGCCAAGACCGACGCCAAGGTCAAAGAGCTGATCCCGAACGACGCGCACCTGCACCGCTGGCTCGACATGGCCAAGGAACGGATCGCGTTTCAGGGTTTGCCCGCGCGCATCTGTTGGGTGGGTCTCGGCCAGCGCCATCGTCTCGGCCTCGCCTTCAACGAAATGGTCGCGCGCGGCGAGATCGGTCCGCTGGTGATCGGCCGCGATCATCTGGATTCCGGCTCCGTCGCGTCTCCCAATCGCGAAACCGAACGGATGCGCGACGGCTCCGATGCGGTGAGCGATTGGCCGTTGCTCAACGCGCTGCTCAACACAGCGGGCGGCGCGACCTGGGTGTCGCTGCATCATGGCGGCGGCGTCGGCATGGGTTATTCGCAGCATTCCGGCGTCGTCATCGTCTGCGACGGCAGCGAAGCGGCGGCCAAGCGCATCGCCCGCGTGCTGTGGAATGATCCGGGCACCGGCGTGATGCGCCACGCCGACGCGGGTTACGAAGAAGCGATTCAGTGCGCGAAGGAGCAGGGCCTGGATCTCCCGTCGCTAAGCTGACGGCCCATCGGCGAACCCAATCACTGCATCTGCACGACCACGATCATTCCCGCCACGATCAGCATTTGCGCGGCGACGTATGTCCACCAAACCACCGGCCCCGTGACGCGCCGCGCCGGCGAGTCCGCAGGCAAACGAAACAGCTCCGCCGCCAGCACGAAATCGCTGACAATAAAGCTCACCGCGCCGAGCGCAGCGGGCCACGCGGGCCACGGCAGCCACATGGCGGCCACACCCATCGCCGTGATCGCGATCGCGTAGGGCACGACTGCGAGCGCCATCCAGCCGAGCTTTGGCGTCATCCAGATCAAAAATCCGATCGAGGTCGCGATCACGGCGGCCATCGCGAGATAGCGCGGCCAAAGCGGCGAATTGTCGCCCGAGAAGAACCAGATCGCGGCGAACATCAGCACGTACGTGAGCTGCGCGATCAGGAAGGAGAGAATGCCGAACGGCAGCAGCCACTTCTTGCCGAAGGCGAGGAAGAAGTCGCCGAACGCGGACGCGATGAGGGCGAAGACGAGCGGGAAGGGCGCGCCGGCGTTGATCAGCGCCGCTGCGATGAAGCCGAGGAACGCCGTTTTCACCAGCGCGCGCGGCAGGCTCGGCGGACGCTGGAGATAGAAAATCCCGTAGGCGATCGCGGCCGCGAGCCCGAGCGCGCCCAGCGCCCAGAACGCCGGCCCTAGCGTCAACGTCCCCACTTCCGCCCCCGTTCTGCCACCGTTCAGCTTGGCGTGTTACAGCAGAGACAGGGACGGGAGGAAAGCTGATGGCTGGGAGCTTCTGGCGGTTGAAGATGACGATGGCGGCTTCGGTCGCCGCGTTGATGGCCGCGTGCGCAACGCCGCCGACACCGGAAGAGCTCGAGGCGCAGGCGTGGATCGCCGCGGAAAGTTCGGCAAACCCCAATTACTTTGAATCGTACCTGCGGACCTATCCTGACGGCTTGCACGCCGCCGAGGCCCGGGCGCGCATCGAGACGCTGCAGGCGGAAGAGCGCGCGGCGTGGGCGCAAGCGCGCCGTCTGGATACTGAGGCTGCGCTCAATGAATATCTCGCGCGCTACGCCTGGTCGCCGAATTCGGTCGAGGCGCGCGCGCGCCGGGACATTCTGGCGGCGCCGCGGCTGGCGGCGGAAGAGCGCGCCGAGTGGGAAGAGGTCGCCGATATCGACCGGGTCGAGCGCTACGAAGCGTTTCTCCATCGCTGGCCCTCGGGCGCGCACGCTGGCGAAGCGCGCGAACGGCTGAATTATCTCTGGACCACGGATGAAGGCGCTTGGATTCGCACGCGGCGTCTCAACTCGCCCGCAGGCTACGCCGACTTTATCTACGCCTATCCGCAGTCGCCGTACGCCACCGAAGCGCGCGCGATCCTGGATGAGTTTCGGCGGCAAGATGAGTATGCGTGGAGTTCGGCGCGGCGCCGTCACACGATCCGCGATTACGAACGCTATCTGCGCGACTACCCCGATGGTCTGCATCGTCGCGACGCTGAGCGCGGCATCTATCAAATCCGGGCTGAGGACCGTCATGCATGGGATCGCGCGGCCCGGCGCGACACGATCGACGCGTACGAATTCTATCTCAGCACGCAGCCGGACGGCGAGTATCGCGATGACGCGCATCGTCGCATCCGCCAGCTGCGCGACGCGCAATCTTATCCGCCACCGCAGCCGCCCCAGTCGCCACCGGTCGTGTCGCCGCCGGTGACGCCGCCGCCCTCGCCGCCAGTGGGGCGTCCGCCGCCGCGCGCGCCCGATCTGCCGACCAACACTACGCCGCCGCCGCCTCGTCCGGAGCCGATCCAGACGCCGCCAACGCCGCCGGCGGCGGCCGAGCCCCCACCATCGCCGCCGCCCGCACCTTCTCGCGAGGAGAGCGACGACGAACGCCCGCGCCGCGGCGGCGACGCCGACCCGAACTGACGTTGCGTGCAATTGCGTTCGTGCCCGCGCCCGCTACAACGCGGGCCGCGCTAACGCACGCGCGCAGAAGGAGGAAACGATGCGTCTCTCGTCAGATATCGCGGCGGTCGTCACGGGCGGCGCGTCCGGCCTGGGCAAGGCGACGGTGGAGAAGCTGCGCGCAGAGGGCGTAAAAGTCGCCATCTTCGATCGCGACGAAGAGCGCGGCGGCGCCGCCGCCAAGGAACTCGGCGCGACGTTCTGCAAGGTCGACGTCACCAGCGACGACAGCGTCGCCGCGGGTTTCGACGCGGCGCGCAAGGCCAACGGCCAGGAGCGCATCCTGGTCAATTGCGCCGGCATCGGCTCGGCGATGAAGACGGCAAGCCGCTCGAAGGAGACCGGCGAGATCAAGCATTTCCCGCTGAACATCTTCGAACTGACGATCCAGGTGAACCTCATCGGCACCTTCCGCTGCATCGCCAAGAGCGCCGCCGGCATGTTGACGCTCGATCCCTTGGAAGGCGGCGAACGCGGCGCGATGGTGATGACCGCCTCGGTCGCGGCCGAAGACGGGCAGATGGGGCAAGCGGCCTATTCCGCTTCGAAGGGCGGCGTCGTCGGTATGACGCTGCCGATCGCGCGCGACCTCTCGGGCGAGGGCATTCGCATCAACACCATCCTGCCGGGCATCTTCGAAACGCCATTGATGATGGGCGCGCCGGAGAAAGTGAAGGAAGCGTTGGCGGCGAGCGTGCCGTTTCCGAAAAGGCTTGGAAACCCGCAGGAATACGCATCTCTCGCGCTCGAAATGATTCGCAATCCGTACTTCAACGGCGAGGATGTCCGCCTCGACGGCGCCATCCGCATGGCGCCGCGCTGAGCGAAAAGCCGTATTCTCACAGGAAACGGCGTGTTCCGCACGGAACACGCCGTTTTCGTTGCGGCTAAAAGCCCGGCAAATCGGCTTTTTTGCATTGCGACTCGCCTTGCCCCGTGTCAGGGAGTCCGCCGGTAGCGTCGAAAAAGCCCCATTTCATGGGCTTTTTGATGCAGTTCGAGAGAGGCGCGGTCACGCTCCATCAAGAATTGAATGGCATCACTCGCGTGCCGGCGGCGAGCAGGGGGCGCAAGAATCCCAGTCTCGACGGCGGTTTCGTTGAGTTTAACGCACGACAACCTTTGAAGAGGGGAATAGCACATGGCCCGCAAGGCAGCGAAGAAGACCACCAAGACCGCGAAGAAAGCTCCGGCCCGCAAGGCGGCCAAGAAGGCCGCTCCGGCGCCGAAGGCCGTGAAGGTCGCGGCCACGGCCGGCAAGACCGTCACCGCGAGCGCTCTGCTCCAATCGGTCGCCGATCATCTCGGCATCAAGAAGAGCGAAGCCAAGACCTTCGTCGAAGGCTACACCGACGTGGTGAAGGCCTACGTCATGAAGGGCGCGAAGGTGAAGATCGGCGACATCGGCATGATCATGATCCGCCAGCGCAAGGCGCGCATGGGCCGCAACCCGCAAACGGGCGAGCCGGTGAAGATCAAGGCGTCGAAGAAGCTCGCGTTCCGCCAGTCGGCGGTGATGAAGGCGCAAGTGATGGGCGGCCGCTAATAGCGGACGCGTCGCTGACGCTTCAGTAAATTAATGACCCGCAAGGGTTGTCGAGACGGCCGGCGCGCTACGAAGCGCCGGCCGTTTTCGTTCGTCCCTTGACGAGCGGCGATATCGTAACAATACTAGTTACATGAAACGCAACAGCCAGCTGGCGCAAGCGCTCCACGCGCTGATCCACATGGCCGAGCGCGACGGGCCGATGACCTCGGACGAGATTGCCGCTTGCTTCGACACCAATCCCGTCGTTGTCCGCCGCACCATGGCGGGCCTGCGTGAAGCCGGCGCCGTCGCGTCGGGCGGGGGCAGGGGCGGGGGCTGGAAGCTCCAGCGCCCGGCCGCGAGCATCAGCCTCCTCGACGTCTACCGCGCCATCGGCGAACCCGAGATTTTTCACGTCGGCCCGCGCGCTGAAGTCTCGCCGTGCCTGGTCGACCACGCTGTCGGCGACGCGATGGGCCCAGCTTTCGAGGAAGCCGAACAGCTGCTGCTGAAGCGGCTCTCGGAAATCACCCTCTCCGACGTCGCCGCGGATTTCCAGCGGCGTGCCGCACGCGCCAAGAAAGGAAGGCGTCAGCATGGAACATGAAGCGCTGATCATCGGCGGCGGTTTCGCCGGCCTTTCCGCCGCAACCGTGCTGGCGCGCGCCCGCCGCCGCGTGCTGGTGGTCGATGCGGGCGCGCCGCGCAACCGCTTCTCCTCGCACGCCCACAACGTAATCGGCCACGATGGCCGTTCCGGCGCCGAGATCCTCGCCGACGCGCGCGCGCAATTTCTGCGCTACGACACCGCCGAACTAATGCAAGGCGAGGTCGCAAGCCTCACGTCCGAAGGCGAGGGCTTCAGCGCAACGCTGCAGGACGGCCGCGTTGCCTGCGCGCGCAAGCTCGTGCTGGCCACCGGGGTGGCGGATCGTCTGCCGAACATTGCTGGCGCCGCCGAGCGCTGGGGCAAGACCGTGCTGCATTGCCCCTATTGCCACGGCTATGAAATAGGCGCCGGCCGCCGCATCGGCGTGCTGGGCGTCAATGAGCACTCCGCGCGCTACGCCGCTCTGATCGCCGATTGGGGCGAGACGGTCTTCTTCCCCGGTCGCCTCAGTCTCGCCGACGAGCAAATCGAGCTGCTGCACCGCCGCGACCTTGCGATCATTCCCACGCCGATCGAGGCGATCGAAGGCGAAGCGCCCGCGATCGATGCGCTGCGCCTCGCGGATGGGCGCCGCATCTCGGTCGACGCGCTGTTCGTCGGCAGCAACGTCACCATGGCGAGCCCGTTGGCGGAAGCGCTCGGCTGCGCCATCGACGAAACGCCGATGGGCCCGATCATTCGCACCGACGGCCAAAAACGCACGACCGTGCCGGGCGTCTACGCCGCCGGCGACGCGGCCCGGCAGCCGCACAGCGTAGCCTTCGCCGCCGCCGACGGCATGATGGCCGGTCTCGGCGCGCATCACGATTTGATCGGGCTCTGAACGCGTCGCCTCGCGCAAGTGGCTAGGCGAAGGCCACGCGCATTTCGCCGACCTGCCGGATCGGGCCGGCGGAGCATTTCGGCACGTCGCCGATCAGTTGGGTGTTCGGAGCGAGCCGGGCGATGACGGCGAGCGTCTCTTCCATTTCAGCTTTCGCGAGCGCTTCGCCGAGGCAGCGGTGCGCGCCGCCGCCGAAGATCGGATGCCAGCGTGGATGGTCCGTGCGCGCTATGTCGAACCGATCGGGATCGGCATAGACCTCCGGATCACGCAACGCAGAGATCAGCGAGACCGCGATCGGCGTGCCGGCGGGAATCAAATAGCCGTCGAGCTCGATGTCGCGCAGCGCCACGCGCGGCGGCACGCCGGAGACGATGGGATCGTAGCGCAAGCCTTCGGCGACGACTGCCTTTTTCAAGCCTTGGGGGTCGGCGCAGAAAGCGCGCCATTGTTGAGGGTGACGCAACAGGTGCGCGAGGATAAGGCACAACGAACCGCGAGTCGTGTCGGAGCCCGCCAGAATTAGGCCCAGAATCTGCGTGCGTACTTCCGCCTCGCTGAGCGCGTCCTCGCTCGCTGTCGCGCGCACATATTCGCTGAGGAAGTCTTCGCGCGGCGCCGCGCGCCTGTCGTTCAGCAGCTTCTCTACATAGTCGTTGAATTCGACCAGACTCTTTTCGATCTGCTCACGCCGCTTCAAATCGATGAAGCCCAGCGACTCGGCGGTGTCGGCGATCCATCCCATGAACACCGGCAGATCGCTGCGCGGGATGCCCAGAATATCGGCGATGATGCGCGCTGGAATTTGCGCGGCGATCTCGTTCACGAAGTCGATCGGGCCCGCGCCGATCCGCGGTTCGATCAGCTCGGCCGCCAGCGCCGCCGCCGCCGGCCGCATCGCGTCCATCAGCTTGAACGCGAATGTCTTGGCCACGGGCGCGCGCCGGCGCGCGTGCGTCTCCCCGTTGGCGAACAGCATCCCGGTCCTGGTCATCTCCCAGATCGGCCCGCTGGTGATGCCTTGCATCACTTTGGTTTCCGTCTCGAGCTGGCGCGTCGCGTCGCTGGTGACGAGCTCCAAATGACGGTGCCGCAGCGCGAGCACGATACCCATGGGCGTGCGCGCGATCGGCGCCTGCTCGCGCATCGCTTTCAGGTATTCGTGCGGATTCGCATCGCTGGCCGGACCGAATGCGAACTCCGGCGCTTCCGAGAGCGGACGTGCAGCCATGGGGACCTCCCGCTCCAGCCTAGCACTTGCCGCCGCGGTTCACGAGTGTCGTTGGGGCTCAAACCTCGATCATATCCCGCGCCCTTCGGCATACGTCCGTCGCCGTCGCCACTTCCGCCGCCGTGAAAAGCGGCGCGTACACCGCTGCGGCGGCGAGGAATTGCTTCTTCATGCTCTCGAAGCGGTCGCGCCCTTTGCGCGTCACGCGCACGAGCTTGCTTTTCTTGTGGCGCGGATTGTCGATGAACTCGACCAGCCCCTGCGCCTCGAGCGCGTTGCAGATGGTCTGACAGTGCTGGCGCGAGACCGGGCGCGCCCGCGCCATTGCCGGGACGGTCTGTGGACCGTCTTTCACCAGCGAACGCAGGCAACCCCACTCGCCGCCAGCCTGCGCGAAGCCGGCCGTCGCCTGCGTGATCGCCTCGATACGAAAATAGAACTCGATCACGGCGACGGAGAGATCGAGCACGCCTTCAGCCGTCGCCTGTAGCGGTTTTTTCATTTGACAATCCGCTTGTCATATTTGACAGCTCAGTTGTCAGCTTGGGAGAAGCGCATGCCCGCGTCAATGACAGCCGGCGCCGAACGTGATCCGTGCAAAGGGTTGGGCTGCATGTTCGGCGATCCGCGCGGCCTCTTAGGCGCTGCCGCGCTCGCGGCGATGGCGCTGAAGAATGGCGGCCAGAACAAAGCGGCGCTCGATGCGCTCGATCCCAAGCCGGGCGAAAGCGTGCTGGAGATCGGCTGCGGGCCCGGCATGGGCGTGCGCGCCGCGCTGAAGAGGGTGGGGCGCGCCGGCTTCGTCGCCGGCGTCGATCAGTCCGCCACGGCGGCGCACTTCGCAGCCCATGCGGTTCACGACGCGGTGCGGCAAGGGCGCGCCGTGATCATGCGCGCGGATGCCGCCGACCTGCCGTTTCGCGAACACCTGTTCGACCGCGCCTTCGCCGTGAACAGCTTTCAGTTTTGGCCAGATCCGGCGCGGGCGTTGCGGGAGATCGCGCGGGTGCTGGCGCCGGGCGGGCGGCTCGTCGTCACCCAGCGGGCGTCCAGTCTCGACAACCCCACGACCTTCGCCGGCGCCGCGGCCGGCATGGAGCGGATCGCGCAAGCCGGCGCGCTGCTGAAGACGCAAGGCTGGCGCATGATCGATGAACGCTGCGTACCGGACGGCGCGCGTCTGCTCGCGGTGAGCATCGTCGCTGAAGCCCCGCGCTGAGGGCCGCAATGAAGTGGCTGTTGCCGCCAGTTCTGTGGCTCGTTCTGCTCGCCGCCGTGATCGCTCTGGCGGCGCTCGCGCCCTGGCGGCCGGTTGCGCCGCCGCCTTGGCATTGGAGCGGCGCCGCGTTCGTCGCATTCGGCGTCTGGCTCTTGCTCGCGGCCTCCGGCCAGTTCCGGCGTGTGCGCACCAATATCAACACCTTCCGCGATCCGAACATATTGGTCGCGGATGGCCTGTTCGGCTTCACCCGCAATCCGATGTATCTCGGCTTCACGCTGACGCTGCTGGGCGCTGCGATCCTCAGCAACGCCGCGAGCGCGCTCGCCGCGCCGCTGCTCTTCTTTTTTGCCGCGAACTTCTGGTACGTGCCGTTCGAAGAACGCGCCGCCGCGGCGCAGTTCGGCGAAGCCTACGCCGCTTACTGCAAGCGCGTCCGCCGCTGGCTCTAACGCTGCGCCTTGGCGTTGCGGGCGGTTACGGTTTCGCCGCCCACGCCCCAGTTGTCGGTGTCCACTTCATCGATCACGACCACGGTCGTCGCGGGATTCTTGTTCAGCACACGCTGCAACAGTTCGGTCGCGCCACGAATCAGCTCCGCCTTTTGCTCCGCCGTCGCGCCGGTCTTGGTGATCTTGATGTTGACGTACGGCATGGCTCACGCTTCCGCCGGTTTGCCGAAGCGCTCGGCGGCGCGGGCGCGCGCCTTCTCGGCTTCGATCTCGCGGTCGCGCGGCGTCGCCGACGTTTCGAGCGAGTCGATCAATCGACGCGCCGCCGCGAAGACTTCGTCGATGGCGGCGTTGAACACCGCTTCATTGGCCTTCGATGGCGCGTTATAGCCGGAGAGCTTGCGCACGAACTGCAGTGACGCGGCGCGCACCTCCTCGTCCGTGGCCGGCGGATCGAAATTGAACAGGGTCTTGATGTTGCGGCACATGGGTGGCCTCGTCAGATGGATTCTACTCTAGGGGAAGCCTCGAACCCGTTCACGCCGGAACCGCCGCGCCTCATGCCGTCAGCTCCACGAACACGTCTTCCAAGTTCGGCTCTTCGATCGAAAGGTCCTTGATGGCGACCCCGGCGGCGCGGATGCGGTCGAGCAATTCTTCGACGCTGTGTTCGTTGGTCCTGTAGGTCAGCGTGAAGGCGCCGGTGGGCTTCATGGCGAAGACGAGATCTTCGAAACCGGGAAAGGGCAGCGCGATCGGCGCTTGGGGAGTGACGACCAGCGTCTTCTGGTCCAGCCGCGAGATCAGCTTCGGCGTCGGCTCGCAGGCGATCACTTCGCCGTGGTTGATGATCGCGATCGTGTCGCAGAGCTCCTGTGCTTCTTCGAGATAGTGCGTCGTCAGCACGATGGTAACGCCGCGCGCGTGCAGCGAGCGCACATAGTCCCAGAGCTGGCGGCGAAGATCGACGTCGACGCCGGCGGTCGGCTCGTCGAGCACCAGCACGGGCGGCGAATGCACCATCGCCTTGGCCACCAGCAGGCGCCGCTTCATGCCGCCGGAGAGCGTGCGCGCATAGGCGTCGCGTTTGTCCCAGAGGCCGACGGCCTTGAGGATCTCCTCGGTCTTTCGTTCGCCCTTCGGCACGCCGTAATAGCCGGCCTGAATCTCGAGCGCCTCGGCTGGCGAGAAGAACGGATCCATGTTCAATTCTTGCGGCACGATGCCGATGGCGCCGCGCGCATTCATCGGATCGGTTTCGATGTCGTGGCCCCAAATCGAGGCGGCGCCGCCGCTCTTCACCACCAAGCCGCCGAGGATGTTGATGAAGGTGGATTTGCCGGCCCCGTTCGGGCCGAGCAGCCCAAAGAACGAGCCGCGCGGAATGGCGAGATCGACGCTTTTCAGCGCGTGCGTCGGTTTGCCCTTGCCTTGCGCCCGGTAGGTCTTGTCGAGGCCTCGCGCTTCGATGGCGAACTCCGGCGGAGGAGAGTGGGGTGCGAGCATGTAGAACCTGGGAAGGGCGCATTGCGCGGGCGCGCGATGCGCTTTAGGTACGGGCGCGCCCAGTCAGCTTCAAGCCGGATGCCATGTCTTATTCGCCGAAGGACAACCAGAAAGAGTCCGCCACCCCGGGCGAGGCCGACGCCTTGCCGCCGCCGGAGGTGATCTCGGTGGCGTCCAAGCGCGTGAAGTGCGATGGCGGCGGCGGCGCGCTCGGCCACCCGGTCGTGTTCTACGACATGGGCGAAGAAGATTTCGTCGAGTGCGGTTATTGCGACCGGCGCTTCGTCCTGGCCGCAGGCGCCGGCGGCCACTAAGGCGCTTCGCTGAAATAGCGCCAGGCCCAATAGCCGAGAATCGCCGCCAGCGGCGCCAGGCGCCAGAACCAGTCGACCCAACTCCGCTCCGACCAGTCATCGGCCTCGCCGCTCGTGTCCGCGCCGATGAACATGCCGCGCTTGCCGACCTTGCCGGTGATGTTCAAGTCGGACTGGTCCATCTCGGCGACGATCGCGCGGTATTGGTCCGCCTCGCTCGCCGGCAGCATCAAGCCGCGGAAGACGAGGCTCTGTTCCAGCACGAACGTGCGCTTGCCCTCCTTGCGCAGTTCGTTGGTGTAGACGAGCGCCGTGCTCTCGATCGTGCGCTTCCAGCCGCTGAACTTGATCGGATAGGCCGTCTCGATCGTCACCTTGCGCGAGACCTTGCCCATCTGGCCGAGATAGATCGGATGCTGCCGTGGTCCGGCGTCGAGCGCCGCGAGTTGCGAACGGATGGTGAGATCGTAGGTGCTGAACGTGCGCGTCTTGCCCTGCGCGGCGCTCCAGGCGCTGGCGATTTCGTAGACCTCGACGGCGGTGATCTCGTTGGCGCCGAGTTCGTCGCGCTCGATCTCCTGCCGCACCGGCCGCGCGCCCGCGTAACGTCGCGAGATGTCTTCGGCATAGAGCTTGAACAGGCCGACTTCGCCTTCCCGCGCAATGTGCTCGCGCACCCATTCGGCGCGGCCGCGGCGCGAAATGAAGCGCCATTCGTAGCGCACCACGTGCTCGGGCGATTTGCCGAGCGTGACATGCTCTTCCGTCTCCAGCGTGTGCGCGGGCGACGGGTCGGGCATGCGCTCGAGCGCCGACGCGCCCGGCCGAAGCGGCAGCGCCCAGCCGAAATGGCACTTGTTCAGCGAGCCGAGTGGGCTTGGCTGCATCATCCGCGTCGGATCGAGCCAATGCACCGCGCCGTCGGCGACGACGCGGACGATACAATGGTCGAACACGACCCCGCTCGGCAGCCAAGTGTTGATGCCATAGCCGTCGCGCGTGTTGACGAGCGCCGGGCAGGCGTCGAGGCCGAGCCTGCGCGCCATCGCCACATAGAGTTTCGACTTGTCTTTGCAATCGCCATAACGCGTGGCGCAGATCGCATCGAGCGTCCGCGGCGTGAAGCCGCCTTCGCCGATCGAGATGGCGAGATAGCGCACCGCGTTCTGCGTGAAGCGCAGCACCGCGGCGGCCCGGCCGGACGCGGTCTCTTCCTCCGCTTCGATCCGCGCGATCTCCGCTTCGACGTCGGCGGGCAACGGCTCGCTCTCTTCGTAGAGCGGGGTGAACGCGGCGGCGACTTCGGCCCAATCGCGCCATTCGGAGAACTGGATGCCGGCGCTCTGCACCGTCCATGGCGGCGCGAGCGACTCGAAACGCACGCCCTGCCGTTCCTCGGTGCGCCAGCGGCGATCGACCACGCCTTGCGTTTCAGTCTGCGTCGCTTCGGGCACGCCGAGGAACGCGCGCTCGGCGACCTCGCGCCCGACCGGCGTGCGCTGCCGCAGCCGCGTTTCGCAGATGCCGACGCTCCATTCGAACGGCACCCAGCCGGCGTGGCGCCCGCCGAGCGATTTGCGCATGCCGTAGAGCGTGTAGGAGGTTTCGACCACGTCGCCCGCGCGCACGTCAGGCAGTGTGACGTGGATGGTGAGCCGGCCGTCGAATTGCAGCCGCTCCATGTTGCGCTCGCGCCGGAGCACTTCGAAGAACGCGGTACCGGTGTGCTCGATGCGCCGCTCGCCGCGGATCACAGCGATCGAGTGGACCTCCAGGCGTTCGAACGCCGGATCGAAGCTGACGCTGAATTGGGCGACACGCTCGGCGCCCGCCGAGGCCGTGACCAGTTCGGCGCGGCGGTAGTACCACGACCGTTCGGGGCCGCAGAGGTCGATCTGGGAATCATCCAGCAGCACGCAGACGCCGGCGCTGATGAAATGCGGATTCGCCTCGGCCGGGATCGGATAGGGCGTGAGATCGGCCCATGGCGGCGGCGGCGCTACCCGCGCCCCGGGCGTGATCTCGCGGTGCGCTAGGTGCTCTTGATCCATGTCCCGCCGCCTCGCCTCGTGATTAGCCGCAAAGGGCGCCGGCCACAACGCGCCTTGGCGGTGAGGTCCGATTCCGGCATGCGCTTGCGGCAGCGGCTCACTACATTGGGTGCGAGAGGGAGCCGATCATGACATCCAGCCAAGCAAGCGCCGCCGCTTTCCACGCCCTGCACAAGGATTTCCTCGTCCTGCCCAACGCATGGGACGCCGCCAGCGCGCGCGTCACCCAGGACGCGGGCGCCAAGGCGATCGCCACCTCCAGCGCCGCGGTGGCTTGGGCGCACGGCTACGCCGACGGCCATCACTTCCCGGTCGAGAAGCTGATCGCCGCCGTGGAGGAGATCGCCCGCGCCGTCAGCGTGCCGATCACCACCGACGCCGAAGGCGGCTATGACGACGACATCGGCAAGGTCGCCGAAAATGTGCGCGCGCTGATCGATGCGGGCGCCGTCGGCATCAACCTCGAAGATGGCAAGCAGCCGCACGAGTTGCACCTGCGCAAGATCGAAGCCGTGCGCAATGCGGCGAACAAGGCCGGCGTCGATCTCTTCATCAACGCCCGCACCGATGTGTTTCTGAAACAGCTCGTGCCGCCGGAGGCCGCCGTCGCCGAGACGCTGCGGCGCGCGGCGGCGATCAAGAACGCAGGCGCCAGCGGTTTGTTCGCGCCAGCGATCGTCACGCCGGCGGACATCGCCGCGGTGGCCGAAGGCGCAGGCATGCCGCTCAACGTGATGGCGCGCCCGGGTCTGCCGGACGCCGCCGAGCTGAAGGCGCTCGGCGTGAAACGCCTCAGCGCCGCCACCGCCATATTCAACGCGGCGATGGCCGGCGTGCGCGAAGCGACGGAAGACTTCCTCGCCACCGGCAATTCGGAAACGCTCTGGTCGCGCCGCGGCGCGCCGCCCGATTACAACAAGCTGTTCGGCGGCTGAGCGGGGCATCCGACACCGAGCAGCTAGAGACGGCGCGCCTCCGATCCCTTATATGGCGGCCATGGCCAAGAACGACGCGCCCCGCCTCTTCCTCATCGACGGATCCGGCTACATCTTCCGCGCGTACCACGCGCTGCCGCCGCTGACGCGGGCGTCGGACGGGCTGTCCGTCGGCGCGGTGGCCGGCTATTGCAACATGCTGTGGAAATTCCTCTCGGAGATGAAGGGCAGCGAAGCGCCGACGCACCTCGCCGTCATCTTCGACAAGAGCGAAGTCACGTTCCGCAACGAACTTTATCCCGAATACAAGGCGCATCGCCCGCCGGCGCCGGAAGATCTCGCGCCGCAATTCCCGCTGATCCGCGACGCAACACGCGCGTTCAATCTCCCCTGCATCGAGATGGGCGGCTTCGAGGCGGACGATCTCATCGCCACCTATGCCCGCCAGGCGGCGGCCAAGGGCGCGACGGTGAAGATCGTCTCCTCCGACAAGGACCTGATGCAGCTGATCGTCGACGGCGTCATCAACCTCTACGATCCGATGAAGAACCGCGCGCTCGGCCCCGAAGCGGTGTTCGAAAAGTTCGGCGTGACGCCCGACAAGGTTATCGATGTGCAGGCGCTGATCGGCGACAGCGTCGACAACGTGCCGGGCGCGCCCGGCATTGGGCCTAAGACAGCGGCGGAGCTGATGGCGACGTTCGGCTCGCTCGAGGCGATCCTGGAGCGCGCCAACGAGATCAAGCAGCCTAAGCGGCGCGAGACTCTGATCAATCACGCCGATCAGATCCGGCTGTCGAAAACACTGGTCACGCTGCGTGACGATGTGGCGGTGGAGGAAGGCTGGGAGAGCTTCGCCGTGCGCGAACCCGATCCGTCCATGCTGCTGCAATTCCTCGATGCGATGGAATTCCGCACCTTGAGCCGGCGGGTGCGCGAATTCTACGCGCGCGAGAAGGGCGCGGAGATCGTCGCGTCGTACGCAGCCGGCGCCGCAGCGGCGCCGGCTGCCGGGCCGGTGGTCGAAGAGGTCGAGAAAGAGTTCAAGCGCGAGGCCTATAAGTGCGGCCGCGATCTCGCCGAACTGGAAGCGTTCGTCGCCCGCGCCAAGCGCGCCGGCATCGTCGGTATCGACACCGAGGCGGACGCGATCGATGCGGCGCGCGCGGAGTTGGTGGGGTTTTCGCTCGCGCTCGGGCCGAACGATGCGATCTACGTGCCGATCGGCCATCGCGGCGCCGATCCGCGCGCCGGTGAATTGTTCGCGAGTGAGACGCCAGATGCGCCGCTTGCGGCCGACGCCGGGCCGCAAATTCCGCGCGCTGCCGCGCTCGCGGCCGTGCACGAACTGCTGGAGGACCCATCCGTCCTCAAGGTCGGCCTCAACATCAAGTGGGACATTGCGCTCTTCGCCAAGCACAAGATCGCGCTCGCGCCGTACGACGATCCGATGCTGATCTCCTACGCGCTCTATGGCGGGCTCGATCCGCACGACAAGACCTTTCTGGTCGAGAAGCATCTGGGTCACGGCTTGACGCCGCTCAGCGACGTTGCCGGCAAGGGCAAGGCGCAGGTGAGCTTCGATCTGGTGCCGATCGAGCGCGCATCGGCGTATTCGTGCGAACAAGCCGATGCGGCGCTCCGCCTCTGGCGCAAGCTGAAGCCCGAGCTGGGGCGCGAGAAGCTCGCCACCGTGTACGAAACGCTCGAGCGGCCGCTGCCGCCGGTGCTCGCGGCGATGGAGCGCGAGGGCATCAAGATCGATCCACAGATGCTCTCGCGGCTCTCCGGCGACTTCGCCCAGCGCATGCTGCAGTACGAGCAGGAGGCGTATGCGCTCGCCGGCCGCGAGTTCAACATGGGCTCGCCCAAGCAGCTCGGCGAAATCCTGTTCGACGAAATGAAGCTGCCGGGCGGCTCGAAGACCAAGACCGGCGCCTGGTCCACTGACGCCACCATCCTCGAAGAGCTTGCCGAAGAGCACGAACTGCCGCGCAAGCTCTTGGACTGGCGCCAGCTCTCGAAGCTCCGCTCCACCTACACCGAAGCGCTCGGCCAGGCGATCAATCCGCGCACCGGCCGCGTGCATACGAGCTACGCGCTCGCTTCGACCACGACCGGGCGCCTCTCCTCCAACGATCCCAATTTGCAGAACATTCCGATCCGCACCGAGGAGGGCCGGCGCATCCGTGAGGCGTTCGTGGCCGAGCCGGGCAATGTGCTTGTCTCGGCCGATTATTCGCAGATCGAGCTGCGTCTACTGGCGCACGTCGCCGACATCCCGCAGCTGAAGCAAGCCTTTGCCGACGGCGTCGACATTCACGCCCGCACCGCGTCGGAAATGTTCGGCGTGCCGGTCGAAGGCATGCCGAAGGAAATTCGCAACAACGCCAAGGCGATCAATTTCGGCATCATTTACGGCATCAGCGCGTTCGGTCTCGCCCGCAATCTCGGCATCGAGCGCGAACAGGCGGGCGCCTACATCAAGAAGTATTTCGAACGCTTCCCCGGCATCCGCGACTACATGGAAGCCACCAAAACGTTCGCGCGCGCAAATGGCTATGTGAAAACCATCTTCGGCCGACGCATTTGGGTCAAAGGCGTCCAATCGAAGAACCCGCAAGAGCGTCAGTTCGGCGAACGCCAAGCCATCAACGCCCCGCTCCAGGGCGCGGCCGCCGACATCATCCGACGCGCCATGGTGCGCCTGCCGGCGGCGATCGAGCGCGCGGGCCTGAAGTCGCGCATGCTACTGCAGGTGCATGACGAACTCGTGTTCGAAGCGCCGAAGCACGAAGCGGAAACCCTCTGCAACGTCGCGCGCGAAACGATGGAGACGGCGCCCGAGCCTGCGGTGGTTCTCAGCGTGCCGCTGACGGTGGAAGCGAAAGCCGGCGCGACATGGGGCGCGGCGCATTGATGGAGCGCATCATGAAAACTCTGCTGGCGACCGTTTGTTTTGCCCTTTCTTCCGGCGCGGCGTTTGCGCAATCGGCGCCCACCGATATACCGTTTGCGCCAGCAGCCAATTCGGCGTGGAATGTGACGGAGGTGCGCACCCGTGTGGCGCGCGGCGAGGGGCAAGACCAAACCAACGTTGCGACGACGCGAGGCACGCTGGCGATTGGCGCCCGCACGCCCGACGGATTCGACGCGATCTGGACAATGAATCGAATCGAGGCCGCCGGCGTCACGATCACAGATGAACCGCAACTCCTAATCGGCGTCGATATGCGTCTATCGCTAGATGAGGTAGGAACGCCGGTTTCAGTTCAGGATTGGCCGCGCTTCAGGCAGAATATTTTTTCGACAGTGGAAGCGATTACGCCTCCAGCCGAGAGAACTGAAGGCTGGCGCCGATCCATGACGGCGCTGCAAAATCTAATGGCGCAATGGGAGGCCTCTCATGCCGCGCAGTTGTTGGCGTCATCCATCGCGGTGATGTCGATCTGCCAAGGCACAGGCCTCAGAGTGGGCGAGCCCGTATCGGCGTCGACTCACCTGCCGAACGCACTTGGAGGCCCGCCGATCGCCGCAACCGAATCGCTTACATTGGACAGTGTCGATGGTGCGGCGGGCGTTGCGCGCCTGACCTACTCGCGCGCGCTGAATCCGGAGTCTGCCACCGTCGCGATCCGCGAGGCGCTCGTGAACCTTGCGAGTCAAGGTGGGCACTCCGCCGAGGAGATCGAGCGCATGTTCGATGGCATGACCCTGATTCATGACACCCGCGCCGAATGTGTCGTCGATCTCGCAACTGGCGTCACACGCTCGGTGACGCACGAGATCGAAGTGACAATGGGTCCGGCGTATCGTTCAGATCGTCGCGAGATTACGGTGAGCGCTCGATGAGCATTGAAGGCGGCTGTCATTGCGGCAGCGTGCGTTACGCGCTCTTCGATGAGCACGAAGCCAGCATGATTTGCCATTGCGCGACCTGCCGGCGCGTCTCCGGCGGCGTTGTGGTGGCGTGGGTGACTGTCGCCTTTGATGCGTTCGAGGTGACGAAGGGGACCCCAAGAGCGTATGCGTCCTCCGAAGGCGTCACGCGTCAGTTCTGCGGCGAGTGCGGCACGCAGCTCACCTGCGCGCGTGCGGACGATGCGGACTACATCGATATCGCCACAACAACGCTCGACGACCCCAACGCCTTTCCACCAACGCATCATTCTTGGCTCAGGCACGATCACGCCTGGGTGCGGTTCGGCGATGGCCTGCCGAAATTCCCGAAAAGCCGCTACGGGTGAGGCGTGCTTCCCCGGGAGGCGCACGCTCAAGCCTGCTTCGTCGTCTTCCCGCCGAGCTTCAGTTTCGGCACGAGCATGCCAACATCGCGCGTGTATTGGCGATAGCGTTCGCCGAACAGCGCCACCAGATCGCGTTCCTCGAAGAAGATGCCGACGAGGATGTACCCCGTGGTGGCGATGGCGAACAGCAGGTGCCCCATGCTCATCACCGGCGTCGCCCAGAACGCGAGGATGAAGCCGAGGTAGATCGGATGGCGCACGTGCTGGTAGAACAGCGGCGTCACGAAGCTCGGCGCGGAGCTCTCGCGGTTGCGGAAGTGATTGTACGCCTGCGCCAAGCCGAACAGATCGAAGTGATTGATCAGGAAGGTCGAGATCAACACGATCGCCCAACCGGCGGCGAACAGCGCCCAGAGCACCGTCGACCATAGCGGATCGGCTACGCTCCAGATCGTAGCCGGTAGCGGGCGCCATTGCCAAAACATGAGCGCCAGGATCGCGCTTGCGAACAAGACGAACGTGCTGCGCTCGGCCGCTTTCGGCACGATCTTGGTCCACATGCGCTTGAACGCCGGCCGCGCCATCACCGAGTGCTGAACGGCGAACAGGCCGAGCAGCAGAACATTCACGATCAGCGCTTCGGCGAGCGGCGCCGCGGCGCCGCTGTCGATCGATTTCGGTACGAGGAGGTTTCCGACGAAGCCGATGGCGTAGAGAAACGTCGCCAGGAAGAAGACGTACACGACGGCGCCGTACGCAAGCGTGGCGAATCTGGCCATTGCTGTTCTCCATTGGACGAGGCGTGCATGCGCGCGCAGCGGTCCCATGTCTGATCGCGCCGCAGATGTACTCTTGTCGGCTCCTCCCAACAAGCAAAGCGACGCGCGAAACGGCGATCGCGCGCGAAACGTGCACGCGAAGAGTGTTGTCGCGATTACAGTCGTGCGGCGCGCGTCAGGTGTGATTCACCGAAACGCCGCCGTCGACCAACATCGCCGCGCCGGTCATAAAGCTGGACGCATCCGAGGCGAGGAAGAGCGCCGCGCGCGCGATCTCCTCCGGCTCGGCGATGCGCTTCATCGCGTTGAGCCCGGCGATGAAGGTTCGCATCTCGTCGCTCGTCGCGACGCTGCGGCCCATCGGCGTGTCCACCGCCCCGGGCAGCAGCGCGTTGACGCGCACGCCGTGCTGGCCGTGCTCGACGGCGAGATTGCGCACGAGCCCGATCACGCCGGCCTTGCTCGCGGCGTAAGCGCTCATGCCGGGAAAGCCGGCCGTGTGGCCGACGAAGGTCGACGTGAAGATGAGCGAGCCGCCGCCGCGGGCGCGCATCGCCGGAATCTGATGGCGTGCGGCGAAGAAGGCGCTCGTGAGATTCGTCTCGATCGCCTCGCGCCAGCCCGCGACCGAGATGTCGCTGACGGCGCCCATCTCGCCGAGACTGCCGGCGTTGTTGAAGGCGATATCAAGCCCGCCGAAAGCGCGCGTCGCGGCTGCAACCACGCCTTCTGCGGTCCCGTCGTCGGCGACATCGCCGGCGAAGGGCAGGCACTCGCCGCCAGCGGCGGCGATCTCCTGCGCCAGCGCCTCCAGCGGCTCGCGCCGCCGCGCCACCAGAACGAGCCGGGCGCCTTCGCGAGCGAACAGCTTGGCCGTGGCGCGGCCGATGCCGAAGCTCGCGCCGGTGACGATGGCGGATTTGCCGTCCAAAGATTTCATCATTCGCTCCTGGTCTGCAGAAGCGAGTGTGAACGGCGAGCGTGCGCGCATCTGGCCGTTACCGGACCCGCCGCCAATTTGGAACAGGCCACCGGTCCTCGCGTTCGCCAGCAAAGCGCGCGAGGTAAGTCATGGCAAATCTCGACTCATTGGCCACCGTGCATCTCAACACCGGCCGCAGGATGCCCGTGATGGGCCTCGGCACCTGGCAGCTCACCCACGACACCGCCGGAACCGTCGCCGCGGCGCTGAAGCTCGGCTATCCGATGATCGACACCTCCGGCGATTACGGCACGCAGCCAGGCATCGCCGAGGGCATCAAGAAGAGCGGCCGGTCGCGCAAGGAAATCTACATCGTCAGCAAGGTCGAGGATGACGAGGACGCCTACGACGCCACCCACAAGAACCTGCGCGAACTCGATACGAACTACGCCGATCTGATGCTGATCCACCGGCCGCCGGACGACGGCGTCGGCGAACTTTCGTGGCGCGGCCTGATCCGGGCGCGCGACGAGGGTCTGGTGCGCGATATCGGCGTCAGCAACTATTCCGCGGAGCAGATCGACGCGCTGGTCGAGGCCACCGGCGAAACGCCGGCGGTCAACCAGATCGAATGGAGTCCATTCGGTTTCAGCGAAGAGATGCTGGATTATGCGCGCGAGAACAACATCGTGCTGCAGGCCTATAGCCCGCTCACGCGCGACACCCGGCTCGATGATCCAACGCTCCGCGATATCGCCGCGCGGCACGGGAAGTCGCCGGCGCAGGTGCTGATCCGCTGGGATATCCAACGCGGCGTTGTGCCGGTGCCGAAGGCGAACCGGCGCGCGCACCTTGAAGAAAACATCGACGTGTTCGATTTTGACTTGAGCCGCGCCGAGATGAAGGATCTGGAAGCGTTGAACGAGCGCTATTCGGCGCTCGGCAGACTGCCCTACAACTGAGCTTTCACCTCCACCGATTCCGCGCTCCGCGTCGCCGGTCCGTGATGCACGGCTTCGACGTTGTGCCCGTCGGGATCGAACAGGAAGGCCGCGAAGTAGCCGGGATGATAACTGCGCTCTCCCGGCGGGCCGTTGTCGCGTCCGCCGGCGGCGAGGCCGGCCTCGTAGAAGCGCACCACCGCGTCGTGGTCCTCGGCCTGGAAGGCGAGGTGCACGCGGCTGGGGCCGGCCTTGTCTGCGGCGTCGATCCAGAGTTCGTCGAAGCTGATCGCTTTTTCGCTTTCGTACGTGGGTTCGCGCCCGAGCGCGCCGAGCACGGCGCGATAGAAGCGCTTGGCGGCGGCGAGATCGGCGACGCGCAGATGCACGTGATCGATCAGCCGGCCGCGGTGATAGATTTGCGCCATAGAACGCCAAATGGAGCTGTGGAGAGGCTGGTCAAATTCGAGCGAGGTCCGCTCGGCGGAACCGGAACCTGTTTTCAAGCCGCTAATTGACGGCTAAGACAGCCATCACCACTTCATTACGGCTAAGTCAGGAAGTCCGGCCCTCCCATGCCTACCATCGCTCTGGTCGACGACGACGAAAACATCCTCGCCTCGCTGAAAATGCTGTTCGAAGGCGAGGGCTACAGCGTCCGCACCTACACCGATGGCGCGGCCGCACTGGCGGCGCTGGCGGAAACGCCGCCGGACATCGCCATTCTCGACATCAAGATGCCGCGCATGGACGGGGTCGAGGTGCTGCGCCGGCTGCGCCAGGGCTCGAACCTGCCCGTGATCCTGCTGACCTCGAAGGACGACGAGATGGACGAGGTGGTCGGCTTCAATGTCGGCGCCGACGATTACATCAAAAAGCCATTCTCCCAACGCCTGCTTTCCGAGCGGGTTAAGGCGCTGCTGCGCCGCAGCCGCGTGGGGGCGCCGGGCACGGAGGCGACGAGCGACAAGAAGCCGATCGTGCGCGGCGAGCTCACGCTCGATCCCAACCGCCACGCCTGCACCTGGAAAGGCGAGCCGGTCCGGCTCACCGTCACCGAATTTCTCATTCTTCAGGCGCTTGCCCAGCGCCCCGGCTACGTGAAGAGCCGCGATCAGCTGATGGACGCGGCCTATGACGATCAGGTCTATGTCGACGACAGAACAATCGACAGCCACATCAAGCGGCTCCGCAAGAAATTCCGCGACATCGACACGGAGTTCGACGCGATCGAAACCCTCTATGGCGTCGGCTATCGCTACAACGAAGCCTGATCGCCCGCACGGCCTGCGCGCGTTCTTCCGCTCGCGCATCACGCGGACGATCTTCTTCTTCAACTTCGCCGGGCTCGCGATCCTGATCCTCGGCGTGCTGCTGCTTACCGAAATGCGAGCGGGCTTGACCGAGGCGCAGTTCCGGAACTTGCGCACGCAAGGCGAGCTGATCACCAATCTCCTGATCGAGACCGGCACGGTCGAAGGCGATCCGTTCCCGTACATCAACGAGCCGGCGGTGCGCACCGTGCTACGACGCATCTTGCCGCCGATCGCTGAAGGCGCGCGTCCGGGGGTTGGCCAGCCGCGCGTGCGCGTGTTCGGCGCCGAGGGACGTCTGATCGCCGACACCGACGTCATCTATGGCGGGGTAGAGGAGCGTCCGCTGCCCGATATCGCCGACGCGCCGAGCATCGGTGAATCGATCCAGAGCGCGACGCGGCGGCTGGAATATATCCGCCTCACGCCATGGCGACCGACGGTGACGCTGGAATCGGAGCACCAGCGCGCAATGCAGGGCGAGATCGTCCGTGGCGAGCGGCTGAACGAGAAAGGCGAGCGCGTCGTCACGGTGACGCTGCCGCTCCGGCGCGTGCAGCAGGTGATGGGCACGGTCACGATCGAGAGCGCGGATGTCGAGCGCATCTTGCTCGCCGAACGCGTCAGCATGATCCCGTTCGTGATCGGCGCCACCATCGCCATCATTCTCTCCTCCTTGCTGTTGGCCTTGTCGATCGCGCGGCCGCTGCGGCGCCTCGCCGGCGCGGCGGACAGCCTGCGCCTCACCGGCGCGACGCGGCTCAGCCTCGGCGAAGTCTCCAAGCGCAAGGATGAAATCGGCGCGCTCAGCCACTCGCTCGAGGAGATGACTCACGCGTTGGCGGATCGCATCGATGCAAACGAGCGTTTCGCCGCAGACGTCAGCCACGAGATCAAGAATCCATTGGCGTCGATCCAATCGGCGGTGACCTCGGCGCAGAGCGCGACCAGTCCCGAACAGCAAAAGCAGATGCTGGCGATCGTCGCCCAGGACGTGCACCGGCTCGACCGCCTGATCACCGACATCGCCCGCGCCAGCCGCATCGAAACCGAAACCGCCCGCGGCGATCTGGAGGACGTCGATCTCGGGGCCTTGCTGTTCGAACTTGCCCGCGCCTACTCGCCGGAGGATCGCACCGGCGTGCACGTGCTGTTCAAAGGGCCGAAGCCGGAGGGTCTGCACGTCGTCGGTCAGGCCGGGCCGCTCGGCCAGGTCTTCCGCAACCTGATCGACAACGCCCGCTCGTTCAGCCAAGCCGGCGGCCGGGTGGTGGTGTCGATGGAGGCCGCGAAGGGGAAAGACGGGCCGATGGTTCGCGCCTTGGTTGAAGACGAGGGCCCCGGCATCCCGCCGGAGAACCTCGAGACCATCTTCGAGCGCTTTTATACGCAGCGGCCCAAGGGCGCTGCGTTCGGCGCCAATTCGGGGCTAGGGCTGTCGATCGCCCGACAGATTGTCACAGCCCACCACGGCCGCATCTACGCGCAGAACATCGACAGCGGCGGAAATCAGCGCGCCGGCGCGCGTTTCGTGGTCGAACTGCCGCACGCCAGCGCCGCCAAGCCCCACTGACCGTCCGTCGAAAACTGTAGCGAGCGTGCTGCTTTCGCTTTTCTCGCAGCTGCGAAGGGATATTGTACGCCCCCTTACCAGCCCACTGGCGGGTGGCGGGAGCGTGGAATGATTGGCGTCGTCGTGGTGAGCCACGGCCGTCTGGCGGATGAATTCGTCGCCGCGGCGGAGCACGTACTTGGGCCGCAGGAGCAGATGCGCGCGGTCGCGATCGGCCCCTACGACAATATGGAAGAACGGCGCGCCGATATTCTCGACGCGGTCCGCGGCGTCGATCGCGGCGATGGCGTCGTGATTCTCACCGACATGTTCGGCGGCACGCCCTCGAACCTCGCCATCTCGGTGATCAACCAGGTGAAGATCGAAGTGATCGCCGGCGTGAACCTGCCGATGCTGATCAAGCTCGCCGAGGTTCGCGAGCGGATGAAGCTTCCCGAAGCGGCGCTGGCCGCTCAAGATGCCGGCCGGCGCTACATCCGAGTCGCGTCGGTGGAGCTCGCGGGCGGGCCGTCCACCTGAGAGCAGGTCGTTGGGGGACGGGTGTTGGGGCTGAAGCGAACGGTGCCGATCACCAACATCCGCGGCCTCCACGCGCGCGCCTCGCGCAAGGTCGCGGAGCTGGCGCTCAATTACGAAGACACGATCATCATGGTGCGCCGCGAGGATGAAGAGGCCGACGCCCGCTCGCTCATGGACCTGATGATGCTCGGCGCCGGCATCGGCTCGGAGGTCGAGCTCGAAGCGAACGGCCCCGAGGCCGAAAAGGCGCTCGACGAGATCGAGGCGCTGATCCGGGCCAAGTTTCACGAGGACGAGTAGCGGGCCCTGCATCCGCCGGGCGCTGGGGCTGCATCTGCCGATCGAAGACATTTCGAGGGGAGACGCATGCGGACTTGGATGCGCATGTTGGCGGCCGGCGTCGGCGCTCTGTTCTGTATGGGCCAGGCCGCGCCGGATCGGATCGACTACACGCTGACGCCGGTCATGGCCGACGGCGCCCTGATCGCGGTGCAGTACGATCTGCGCTTCCGCGGCGAGGCGGATGGCGAGACCTCGATTTCGCTGCCCAGCTCTTGGGGCGGCCGTGATGAGCTTTGGCGCAGCATCGACCGCCTGGAAGCGGTGTCCGGGGCCGAACTGGGCGCGGGCGATGGCCCGGCGCGTCGGCTGCTCCGGCACCGACCGGGCGCCCGCATCCATTTGCGTTATCGCGTGATTCAGGATTTCGAAGGCGCGCCGAACGCCCGCGAAGGCAACGCCTATCGGCCGGTGGTGCAACCGACCTATTTTCATTTGATCGGCGAAGCTTCGATGGTGACGCCGACCGACGCCGATCAGCGCACGCCCGTACGCTGGCGCGCGCGCAACATGCCGCGGGACTGGGCGCTCGCATCGGATCTCGAACACGACGATCTCGTGCTTGGCGACGTCTGGTCGAGTATCAGCGTCGGCGGCGATTTTCGTATCGTGCGCGATCCGGAAAATGAGGTGCGCGTCGCCTTGCGCGGCGCCTGGAGCTTCTCCGATGCGGAGTTCAGCGCCCGCGTTTCCGAAGTCATCGCCGGTCAGCGCGGCTTCTTCGGCGATGGCGCCTCGCCTTATCTCGTCACTGTGATCCAGCTCGAAAGCCCGCAGGAGGGTTGGCTTTCCATCGGCGGCACCGGTCTCGGCGACGCATTCGCGTTCTTCGCGACCGCCAACGCCGAAGCGCAGCCGATCACCCGCACGCTCGCGCACGAGGGCTTGCACAGCTGGATTCCCGCCCGCATCGGCGCCATGCCGGAGGAGAACGAAGCGGCCGATTATTGGCTTTCCGAAGGCTTCACCGATTTCTACACCGGCCGCGTGCTGGTGCGGCAAGGCTTGTGGACGCCGGCGGAGTTCGCGGCGGATTTGAACCAGATGCTGCGCGCCTATGCGCAGTCGCCGGTGAGAACCGCGCCGAACGCGCGAATCCTCGCTGATTTCTGGAACAGCCAGCCGGTGCAGCAGCTGCCGTACCAGCGCGGGCGCTTGCTCGCGACGCTCTGGGATTCGCGGCTGCGCGCCGGCGGCGCAAATGATCTCGATGACGTCGTGCTCGGTATGCGTGATCGCGTCGCCGGCGGCGACGAGAGCCGCGCGTCCGCGCTGCTGCCGATTTTGGCCCGCCAGTTCGGAGTCGACGTGAGCGACGACATCGAACGGTTCGCGATCGGCGGCGAGGCCGTGTTGCTGCCGGAGGATGCGTTCGCGCCGTGCGGGCGCGTCGTCACCGAAAATCTCGTGCCGTTCCACCGCGGCTTCGACATCGAAGCTACGAGTGCGAACAACAACATCGTCGCCGGCACGGACCCGACTTTGCCTGCGTACGCCGCCGGCGTCCGCGACGGTATGGTGCTGGTCCGCCGCGACGCCGGCGCGATCGGCGATTCGAGCCAGGAGATCGCCTATGTCATGCGCGACGGCGAGACCGAGCGCACCTTCCGGTATATGCCGCGCGGGCATGGGCTGTTCGCGCAGCAACAGCTTGTGCTGGCAGATCATCTCGAAGGCGAACGGCTGGCGCAATGCGTCGCGGTGCTCGGCGGAGCGTGAGCGAATCGGCTTCGCCGGGGCTGACGAAACCAGACTAGGCGCGTCGCCGTTCTAAGGCTCATGGATGGCGCGCCGCTTTGGCTGATCAATACGTTCGGCGTGGTCGCGGGCCTCTGCTCGATGACGAGCTTCGTGCCGCAGATCTGGAAAATTTCACGCACCAGAGACGCCACCGGCGTCTCGCTGCGTATGTATGCGGTGACAATCGTCGGCTTCATCTGCTGGACCGTCTTCGGCGTCTTGAGCCAGTCCTGGCCGGTGACGCTGGCCAACGCGATCTGCCTCGTGCTCGTTTCGATAATTTTCGTCCTGCGCTTGCGTTTTGGCGGCGGGAGCGGTTGAACGGCATCTCCGGGAGGGACGTCATGAAGAAATTGCTCGCCGCCGCCGTCGCGCTTAGCGCGCTCGCAGCCTGCAACCAGCAACAAGCGACGGAGACCGAAGCGGCGCCAGCCGTTCAGCTCTATGCGATGGATTGCGGCCGCGCGACTTTCCCGAATGTCGACATGTTCGCCGATGACGGCTCGTTCGCGGGCCAGAGCCGCGAACTGATCGTGCCATGCTATCTGATCCGCCATCCCGAGGGCGACCTGATCTGGGATACGGGCTTTCCCGATGCGGTCGCGGCGATGCCCGGCGGCCGCCGGGAGCTTCCCGAGATGGGCGCGACCGTGGTGATGCGCGCGAGCCTGCAGTCGCAGCTGGCGCAGCTCGACCTCACGCCGGCCGACATCGAGTTCGTGTCGTTCTCGCACCAGCACGGCGATCACACCGGCAACGGCAATCTGTTCGCCGGCTCGACCTGGCTCGTCGACCCGGAAGAACGCGCGTACATGTTCAGCGAAGAGGCGCGCGGCGGCCAGGCGTTCGCCGGCTATTCGCAACTCGAGAACGCGCAGACGCGGCTGATCGAGAGCGACGCTTACGATGTGTTCGGCGACGGCTCGGTGAAGATATTCCAGGCGCCGGGCCACACGCCGGGGCACACTGTGCTGCTGGTGCAATTGCCGAATGCGGGCGCCGTGCTGCTGACGGGCGATATGTACCACCTCGCCGAAAGCCGCGAGCGCCGCACGGTGCCGCGCTTCAATACCGATCGGGAACAGACGCTGCAGTCGATGGACCGGGTCGAGGAGATCGGCCACGCCGCCAATGCGCGGGTGATCCGCCAGCACGTGATCGAGGACTTCGACTCGCTGCCGCGCTTCCCCGAGGCGTTGAACTAGAGGCTCGCGACAAGCGCGGCAGGCGAATATCTCGCGGACGCAACATGGTCCGCGCACGCCTGCCGCGTGCAATCTGTATGAATTGCCGTTGCGTCCGCTGAACATCGGGCGATGCTTCATGCCCCCGGAGGGAGGGGAGAATCGCCCATGACCTACGCAAACCAACAAGCCGTCCTGAGCTGGCTCCAAGAGTGGGGCCCGCGCATTCTGCTCGCGATCCTGATCATCGTCGTCGCGCACTTTGCCGCCAAGGCGGTGAAGTGGGCGATCGCCAAAGGCGTCGACCGCGTTCCGTTCCTGTCGCGCCGTGACGGCGCGGGGGGAACGAAGCCGACAGTCGATCTCGGCGAACGCATCGGTGAGGTCGGCTATTGGCTGATCTGGCTGCTGGGCCTGATGGCCGCGCTCGCGCAACTTGGGCCTTGGGCAAGCCCCGTCATCACGCCGCTCAACGGCATGGTGGCCGGCTTCTTCTCCTATATCGACAACATCGTCGGCGCGCTGCTGATCTTCATCATCGGCTTCGCGCTCGCGACCATCGTGCGCCGGATGGTGGAAGCGGTGGTCGAAGCGGCGGAGCTCGATCGTCGCCTGGTCGACGCCGGGCTCACCCACACGCCGCGCGGGCCGGGCCTTGCCCGTCTGCTCGGCATCCTCGTCTTCACGCTGATCATCATTCCGGTCGCAATCGCCGCGCTCGAAGCGCTCGGCATCCGCGCGATTTCGGAGCCGGCGACGGCGATGCTGCGGGAGATTCTCGAGACGATCCCGCGCGTAATAGGCGCGGCCTTGATCATCTTCATCGCGTATCTGATCGGCCGCTGGATCATGATGCTGACCGAAGAAGGCCTGCGTTCGATCGGCTTCGACGACATCATCGCTTCGATCGCCAACGCCGAGCCGGTACGGGTCGGGCGCGAGCGCATGGACCTGACGCCGGGCGTCGATACGACCGGCGCCCGCTTCGGCGCGTTCCCGCCTTCGCGCATGATCGGTCTTGCGGTGCTGATCGGCATCGTGCTGTTCGCGGCCGTCGAAGCGGCGCGGTTGCTCGGTTTCGCCGCGATGGCCGGGATGCTGAGCGAAGTGCTGGTGCTGGCGAGCCGGGTCTTGTTCGGCGCGGTGATCATTGCGCTCGGCATTCTGCTCGCGAACATCCTTGCCGCTGCGGCGCGGCGCGAAGGCAAGCCGACATCGGAGATCATCTCGACCTTGGTGCGCTGGGGCGTGATCGCGCTCGCGACCGCGGTGGGGCTGCGGTTCATGGGCCTCGCGAACGACATCATCGTGCTGGCGTTCGGCCTCATCCTGGGGTCGGTGGCGGTGGCGGTGGCGATTGCCTTCGGCATCGGTGGACGCGATGCGGCCAAGCGGCTGCTGGAGCGCTGGAGCAATCCGAGCCCGCCGCCCGGCATGCCGTAAGCGGCGAAGCTAACAGGCTGAAAACATTGGGCCGCCGGGGAACTCCCGGCGGCTCTTCTTTTGGGCGCCCGGGCACGTTTACAGCCCGCTGCGCGCTTTGCTAGAAGCGCCGCGTTCGCCGAGGAGCGTTGCGACGGCAATTGCCGCCAGGCTCGACGGACTTCCAGGTTTGGAAACGACGCTCGCGAGCTTTCGAAGGAGGGCGCGCGATGAGCGCTACAGATTACGTCATTAAAGACATCAGCCTCGCCGATTGGGGCCGCAAGGAAATCGAGATCGCCGAGACCGAAATGCCGGGCCTCATGGCGGTGCGCAAAGAGTTCGGGCCGAAACAGCCGCTGAAAGGCGCGCGCATCGCCGGCTCGCTGCACATGACGATCCAGACCGCGGTGCTGATCGAGACGCTGCAAGCCTTGGGCGCCGAAGTGCGCTGGGCTTCGTGCAACATCTTCTCGACCCAAGACCACGCCGCCGCCGCGATCGCAGCGAAGGGCACGCCGGTGTTCGCGGTGAAGGGCGAGACGCTGGACGAATATTGGGATTACGCCCACCGCATCTTCGAGTGGCCGAACGGCCAGTACGCCAACATGATCCTCGACGACGGCGGCGATGCGACCTTGCTCTGCGTCATGGGTCCGAAGGCGGAGAAGGACGCTGACTTCCTCGAGCACCACTCGAACGAAGAAGAGCAGGCGCTGTTCGCGACGATCAAGAAGTATTTGAAGGCCAAGCCCGGCTTCTACGAAGCGATCCGTGCTTCGGTGCAGGGCGTTTCGGAAGAAACGACGACGGGCGTGCATCGCCTCTATGAAATGGCGAAGAAGGGCGAGCTGCCGTTCCCGGCCATCAACGTCAACGACAGCGTCACCAAGTCGAAGTTCGACAATCTCTACGGCTGCCGTGAATCCTTGGTCGACGCCATCCGCCGCGGCACCGACGTGATGCTCTCGGGCAAGGTCGCGGTGGTTTGCGGCTATGGCGATGTCGGCAAAGGCTCGGCCGCTTCGCTGCGCCAAGGCGGCGCGCGCGTGAAGGTGACGGAAGTCGATCCGATCTGCGCGCTGCAGGCGGCGATGGAAGGCTATGAAGTCGTGACGATGGAAGATGCGGCGCCGCACGCCGACATTTTCGTCACCGCCACCGGCAACAAGGACGTCATCACCGTCGATCACATGCGGGCGATGAAGAACAACGCCATCGTCTGCAATATCGGCCACTTCGACTCCGAGATTCAGGTCGCTGGCCTGAAGAACTACAAGTGGGACGAGATCAAGCCGCAGGTGCACCACATCGAGTTTCCGGACGGCAAGAAGATCATTCTTCTGTCGGAAGGGCGCCTGGTGAATCTTGGCAACGCGACCGGTCACCCGAGCTTCGTCATGTCGGCCTCGTTCACCAACCAGACGCTGGCGCAGATCGAACTCTGGACCAACGGCAAGGCCTATAAGAACCAGGTCTATACGCTGCCGAAGCACCTCGATGAGAAGGTGGCGACGCTTCACCTCGACAAGCTCGGCGTGAAGCTGACGAAGATGAGCAAAGAGCAGGCCGATTATATCGGCGTGCCACAAGCCGGCCCGTTCAAGCCGGATCATTATCGCTACTGATGCTGAACCACCGGCCGGCGCATCTGCGTCGGCCGGACTTTGCTTCGTCGCGGCGTCAGAAACGCATCCAATGCACGCGCGATCGCGCGCGCAGGGTTGCCAGCTTCGTCATTTTGCTTTCTGCTGCCCGATGCAGGGACTGGTGGAGGCGTAAGATGCGGGGATGGATCATCGCCGCCGTAGCCGCAGCGGTAATGGCGACGGCCGGGGCGGCGCAGGCGCAGGTGAGCGCCAAGGTTGTATCGATGCTCGAGCAGCTGGCGCAGGAGACGGTGCGGCGCGAGACTGATCGTCCAGCGGGCGAAGGACACACCTATTATCAAGGCGAAGTGGGTTCGCTGAACGACGACGAAGAGCGGGTGTCGCCGTTGATCGGCGATTGGCAAGGAACGGTGACCGTCAGCGGCTTCTGCGACCAGAATTGCACCGATCTCGATCTGTACGTGATCGATGAGGACGGAAACACGGTCGCATCCGACGCGTCCGTCGACGCAAGCCCGACGGTGACGTTCGGGGCGCTCGAAGGCCGCACGTATCGGTTGAGGGCCAAGATGTACACCTGCGCGCAAAACCCCTGCTACTACGGCGTCGGCGCTTACTACGCAGTCCGCTGAAGCGCGTGACTGGAGGGAGCGGCGCCCGTTCCGCTCCCTCTTGGTTGTTCATGCCTGAATCGGGATTCGCTTCGTCTTCGCGCCTCCGTTGTCGCGTTTCGGCAGAGTCACCGTGAGGACGCCGTTCTTGAATGTCGCCTTCGCTTTCTGGTCGTCGACGGCGGCCGGCAGAGTCAGGCGCCGTTCGAAGCGGCCGTAATAGCGTTCGCTGTAGCGGCGCTCCTTGTCGTCCGTCTCGGTGCGGCGTTCCCCCGAAAGCGTCAGCGTGTCGTCATCGACGCTGATCTCGATGTCCTTCTCTTCGAGCCCGGCAAGTTCGGCGGTGATCTTCACCTCCTTGTCGGTTTCCGAGACTTCGACCGAGGGCCAGCCGAAGCTGCGTCCGTCTTCGCCGAACGGCGACAGCGCGCCGGTGAAAGCGTCGTCAAACAGCCGGTTCATCTCCTGTTGCAGCGCCAGGAACGGACTCATGGCGCCGGGGCGGGAGCGACGGCCTGGAACGAGGTTATTCATCGCTTGCTCCTTCCGTGAATGCCTTGCGCCGGCTTCGCCGCGCGAACGCCGGCAATCCACAAGATAGATTCGGCGGCGCTCGGTTCAACGCGGCCCCCCGCGCGCAGCCGGAACCGCTTCGCCGCATTGCGCGGCGGTCCGCTGGCGGGCATGAACGCGGCACTGGAGGGCCTGAAGCGCACATGCTGGTCAGAGCGACACGGACGGCATCGGCGTTCACGCTGCGCGCGCTGTTTTACGGCGGGCTGTTTCTGTTCGTCGTCATCGTGCATCTCGCCATCACCGGGGCGCTGCGCGAATTCGGCTGGAACGGGGGCCTTGCGCTTACCGCCTCGGGCGGGGTGGTGCTCGCGCTCGTGCTGCTGCTGGTGAACCTCGCCGACTGGATCCGCGGCTGGGTCGAGGAGCGGCGCGAGATGCAGCGTGTGCGGCTGCGTCTGCCGTCGGGCCCGTGCTGCGTCGTCTGGCGTGCGCCTGAGGCGCCCGAGGACGAAGAAGAGGGCGAGGGCGGGATGCCGTGGGAGCCGGCGGGACCGATCCGCGCGCGTTATCCGAGATCGGCCCGCAGGCTCGGCGTCGAGGGCATGGCGATTGTCGAGTTCGAAGTCGGCGCTAACGGCCGCGCCAAGAACATCAATTGCGTCGACGCCTGGCCTTCCGATGTGTTCTACACCGCCGCCAAGGAAGCGCTGACGCTGGCGCGCTTCCAGCCCAAATACGACGTGCATGTGCGTTTCGGCGCGAGCTACAAGATGCCGTTCGTGTTCCGCATCGAGGGCTCGACGAAGCTGAAAGAGCCGGGCCGCCGCGCGCGGCCTTACAATCCGACGCTGCACAAGGCGAGCGAAGCGGTGAAGAAGCTGCGCCGCGCTGGCTGAACGTTCGCTTGGGGCGCGCGGCCGCGATCCCGGAACGCGGGCGCGCCCAGGCTCGATCGTGTCGAGAGCGAAAACGAGCTCAACTTGAATCGCGCCGCTGCTGCGCGGATTTTGCCGCTTCGGTGAGCTCTTCGGCGCGATCGGCGCGATGCGCGTATTCGGGCGGCGCGCGCAGCACCGCCTCGACGGCGTTGGGATTGCCGCGAAGCCGCCGCGCCAGCCGCTTGGCGTAGGCTTGCGGCGCATTGAAGACGCGCAGCATCGCTTCGAAACGCAGCGCGAGCGGCCAGGCCGATCGGAACTGCAAGCCGAAGGAAGCCCTCGCGTTCTGCGGACGCTGTGCGGCGCCAGTCCCGACGGCGCGCTCCGCCGCCGGCATGCAGCGGAAGTGAACGCGCCAGGACGCAGCGTCGTCCGGGTAGAACGTCACCAAGCGACGCTTGCGCGGGCGCTTGGCGCGCGGGATGCGGCGCGGCGCCGGAGCGTCGTACGCGGCGGCTTCGATCAGCAGCAGGCGGCGCAGGATCGCCTCGCCAACGCTGAACCACGGGGCCATGAGCTTGTAGGCCTTGGCCGTGAGCGTGTGTTGCGCGGCGATCTCCTCCGGCGCGCCGAACAAGCCGTGCAGCGTGCGCAGGAACCATTCGGCAATGCGCCAGAATTCGAGCGGCGCGTGGCGAGTGGCGGGTTGGGCGGTTTGGGTCATGTCTGTGGCGCATTATCCGTCCGTTCGGGCGCGGTCGGATTGATTGTCTGAATTTTTTCGCGGAGCGTTGATGAGGCTCGGTTTTTGCGCCGAAGAAGCGGGGATAGATCAGGCGCCTATCCCCGCTCCGCCGCCTCGGGGCCGGGTTCCGCTTGACCTTTGCGGCTGCGAGTCTCTGAATGCCGCGACAAGCGGGGAGGCTGCGATGCGCGCATGGCTGCGGTGGACGCTCGTTCTCGTCACGCTCTCGCTGCTGGCGCCGATGTCGCCGGCGCAGGCGGCGTTCGGCGAGTGTTCTTCGGCGGCCTACCGGGGCTTGTTCGACGAACGCTACGCTGAGCCCCGCTTCCTCGACTTCGATTGCGTTGAACGGTTGCGTGTTCCCGTCCCAACCAGCGGCGGCACGCGGCACATTCGCATCATCCACGATCTCAACGCAGACTGGATCGCCGACGATGCGACCATGGCGGCGTTCGAGCGCGGCGTGCGCAGCGCGGCCGACGCAATCGGAAGACTCGGCGGCGTGGCGCTCGAAGACGTTACGATCCTGCTCGCGGACGATCTCCCGCCCGGATCGACCGCGGAGACGTTCAGCGACATCGCCGGGCTCGCGGAGTTCACGCGCGACGGCGAGTGCCACGTTGTTTTCTACCTGATCGGTCCGGCGAGCGATCCGGCATTGGCCGCATCGCTCACCGCGCATGAGATTTTCCATTGCGTGCAAGTGGCCAATTTGACGGCGGCGCAAATGGCTTCCGGCGCGAACGGCACGGGCGCGGGCGGCGATTGGTGGCTCGAGGGTTCGGCCGAGTGGTTCGCGGCGCTGGCTGTGCCCGAACCGGGGCAGATGCCGGCGAACGCCGACGCGTTCGACGAACTCTCGCCGACGACGCCTCTCAATCAGCTGGCCTATTCGGCCGGCGTCTTCTTCCTGTGGCTTGGCGCCGAGGCAGACCCGCCCGGCGTGATGGCGTTTCTTCGCGGCATGGCGGATTCAAATGCGCCCGCCGCTCAGCACGCCGCAATGACGGCCGCGCTTCCGCAGGAACGCTGGCTCGCTTTCGCCGAAGCGTATCTCGATCGCGCCATTCGCCATCCCCATGGCCTCGACATCGGTCTCGATCCGGCGGACGGCGATGCCTGGGACTGGAGCGCCACGCGCACGCAGGCGTTGCCGCTGGAGCCGTTCGTGCTGGCGCGCGGGACCGCAACGTTCCAATGCGGACGTTGGCGTACGTCCGTTCGCCCTGCATCGGCGCACGGCGCCCGCGACGAAGCGGGCGGCAGCTGGGCCACGTTGCCGGAGGAAATCGACGCCAGTTCCGGCAGCGGCGGCCGCTATCGCGTCGCCGCCATCAACGCGACAGCCTCGCGCGTCACGCTGAACATCGAGGGCGTGATGGAAAGCGGCTGCGGCGATTGCGCCGGCGTGCGCACGCTCGACGCCTGCGTTGTCGGGCACTGGCAGCTGACCGGCGGCGGGCCGATCGAGTGGATGCGCGCCAACGGCGTGCCGATCACCAATGCGTCCACCGCCAACACGACGGTCACCTTCCGCGCCGATGGCACCTTCGTCACTGGCGCGGTCCAGGCGCAATTGGAGATGGAGTACGACAGCGCCCGCGGCGAGGGCGAAGCGCGCGCGCAAGCCAGCGGCCGCTGGTCGACCGATGGCGGCAGATTGAATTTCTGCACCGATGCCCAATCGTTTGGCGGGCACGCGACCGTGACCACGAGGGACGGCGATCGGCGCACCATGACGCTGCCTTCGATGCCGCCGGAGAGCGTCACCGATACTTACACTTGCAGCGCTACGGCACTCGATACGGTGCGCACGATCCCGCGCTCGTCGCCGATGCCGTTCCACTACACCCGGGCGGGCGGCGGTTGATTCGCAAGGACGCCTGGCCGGCGGCAGCGCCGGGCGTTAACGCCTTGAAACTTTAGTAACTTAACCGCGCGTAAATCTTTTTAAGCGCTTGTTAACGGTTCTCGTCAGCGTGCGGGGTGCAAACGCGCGCGCAACGCGGGAGACTGGTCGTCGGGGTCCGGCGATTCGTTTCGCCGCTGTGATGGAATTAGGGGTCGGCATCTTGGACGGCGGATTCGCAAGCCTGCTCGTGGCAGGCGGCTCGGCGTCAATCGCCATCGCTGCGCTGCTCTGGGCGCTGCGCGTCACCGATGGCGCGCGCGGCGGCGTCGATGCATGGAAGAAGCGCGCGCGCGAACTCGAGGACAAGATCGCCTGGGCCGACGCCATCTTCGGCGCGCACCCGGGCGTCGTGTTGATCTGGGAAGACGCGCTGACCAATCCGGGCGAGGGCGACTGGGGCAAGCCGCGCATTTACGGCTCGCCGCTCGCGCTCGCGAGCCTGCTGCGCTTTTCCGATCAGGCGGTCGCGGCCGAGCCCGCCGTGCGCATCCTGCAGGGCCTTTCGGTTTTTGACGGCACGGACGCAACTGGCGCCGCCACGCGCCTGTCGCCGGCGATCACGCGCTTGCGCCGCGATGGCGCCGCGTTCTCGATCAAGATTTCCACGCCTGACGGCGTCTATGTCGAAATCGACGGCCGCACCGCCGGTTCGCGCGCGGTGGCGTGGATCCTGGACGCGAGCGTGCGTGGCGTCGAAGAGGGCGCGGCCGGCGGGCGCATCGGCAGCGGCGGCCACGAAGTGATCGCCCGCGATCCGGCGGCGTTCCTGGAAATGTGGAACGGTGCGCCGTTCATGGCTTGGCGCGTCAACGGCGCGCTGAAGCTGGAATGGGCGAACCCGAACTATCTCGCTGCGCTCGAGGCCAAGGGGCTCGATCAGGCGCTCGCGCGCAACTTGCAGCTGGATCAAAGCGCGACTGATTTGGCGCGCAAGGCGATCGAGCTGGGCGAAGCGGTGGAAGAGACGCGCTCGGCCGTGGTCGGCGGCCAGCTGCGCACGCTGCGCATCCGCATGAGCCCGGTGGCCGGCGGCGCGGCCGGCATCGCCATCGATGTGACGGAGAGCGAAGCGGCGCGCGATCAGCTGGCGAAGCAGCAGCGCGCGTACGACGAGACGCTGAACCACCTGGCTGAAGGCATCGCCGTGTTCGACGCCGGCAAGCGGCTCGTGTTCTACAACCGCGCGTTCGAAGCGATGTGGGGCTTGGAGCCGGCATTCCTCGCCGACAAGCCGGTGCACGCCGCTTGGCTCGATCACCTCAAAGAAAAGCGCAAGCTGCCGGCGCACGCCAACTACGCCGAGTGGCGCGCGCGTGAACTCGCGCTCTACCAAGAGCACAACAATCTGCCGGAAGACCTCTGGGTGCTGCCGGACAGCCGCATGCTGCGCGTGGCGCGCCAGCCGCATCCGAACGGCGGCATGCTGATGATCTTCTCCGATATCACCAACGAAGTGGCGCTAAAGAGCCAGTACGACGCACTGGTGCAGACGCAGAAGGCGGCGCTCGACAAGCTGCACGAAGGCATCGTCGTGTTCGGCCTCGACGGGCGCCTCAAACTCTCCAACGCCGCGTTCCACGCCATGTGGAAGCTGGAAGCGCCGCAGCTCGAGAACGACATGGCGTTCGAAAAAGTGGTCGAGCTTTGCCAGCAGCTCTTCCACGACAAGGCCGAGTGGGCGCGCGTGCGCGGCCGCATCACCGATCCCTCGCCCGAAGCGCGCACCGAGTATCGCGGCGAGATGCGCCGCAGCGACGAGAGCGTGCTGAAATTCCTGACCCGGCCGCTGCCGGACGGCGCGACGCTCGTCGCGTTCCAGGACATCACTGCCGATCGCCGCGTCGAAGAAGCTTTGCGCGAACGCGCGGAAGCGTTCGAGCAAGCCGATCAGCTGAAGGGCCAGTTCGTCGAGAACGTCTCCTACCAGCTGCGCAATCCGCTCCAGGCGATCTACGGCAACGCCGAGCTGCTGCAGGCGCGCGTGTTCGGCCCGCTGAACGACCGCCAAGTGGAGCAGGTGGGCTCGATCATCGAAGCGTCGAGCAATCTCTCGAAGCTGATCGACAACATTCTCGATGTCGCCATGGTCGAAGCCGGCAATGTCGCGCTCGATATCGCGCCGATGGATATTTACGAGACCATCGGCGAAAGCGTGCAGATGGCGGCGTCGAAGGCGCGCGACACCGAGGTGCCGATCCGGGTGAAGTGCGATCCGCAAATCGGCGCGATCAACGCCGACCAGAAGCGCATCACGCAGGTGATCGTGAACCTGTTGTCGAATGCGCTCAGGCACACCGAGCGCGGCGACACGATCACGGTGTCTGCGGAGCGGCTCGACGGCGTGGTGCGGCTCACGGTGCAGGACACGGGCAAGGGCATGGGCTTCGACGCGCAGGCGCGCGCGTTCGACAGCTTCCAGTCGGGCGACCGGCGCGGCGCGGGGCTGGGCCTTGCTTTGGTGCGTTCGTTCGTGGAGATGCACGGCGGCTGGGTGGCGCTGCAGAGCGAACCGGGCCGCGGCGTCACCGTGACGTGCCACTTGCCGGCCTCGACGCCGGCGGCGCGCGAAGCGGCCTGAACGCAAACTGAATCTCGCCCCGCGCGCGAAGCGCTCACGGAAAGCGTGAACAGACTAACGCGCCTGTGACTTGAGTTCCCGCAACGGCGCTTTGAGCGCGCACGTTCACATCGCATCGACCACGAAAGCAAAGTTCAGATGCGACCGCGCGCTTACCACCTCGTCCAAGTCGCCGATTATGCGATCGGCGCGGTGTTCGCGATGTCGATCTTCGTGTTCGGCCTGTTCGCGTTTGCGATGAGCGGGGGCGTGCTCAAGAGCTACGAAATGCAGGCGATCGGCGGCGCCTATGCCGGTTTCCTGGCGCGGGTGGAAACCGAAGCGCACGCGCTGCGCGCAGATTATTGCGAGAGCGCCGGCGCCAATGCGGCGGCTGAGCATTGCGCGGCGGCGCCGACCGAGACCGCCTGACGCGATTAAATTTCCGTGTACGCGCAACGCCGACGCGGGAACCGCGTTGGTTGGGCGCCATGTTCCCGATCAAGCCCACTTTGAAGCGCAGCCTGGACGCGGCGCGGAACAATAGCGGCATGACGTTCACTTCGCTGATGGCGCTGGTCAGCTCCTCGTTCGGGATGAGCGTCACTGGCGGCGGACTGACCGCCTACGAGGCGCGGGCGATGACGGCGACGGTCGCCAGCATGTTCGGAGACCAAGCGGCGGCGGCGGAACTCGAGCGCGCCACGCCGTATTCGACCGCATCCGCGGTGCACCTGATCCCGCTCCAGCCGATCGCCTTCACGCTGGCGGAGGATGCGCGAGGGCCCGATGGCGAGCTGCTCGGCGGCCCGCCGCTGGAGCGCGCGCGGGTGTTCGCGGTGGCCGATGCCCAGGCGCTCGCGATCGCGCCGGCGTGCGCGGACGGAGATCCGGCCTGTGCGCACGAGGTCTCGCCCGAGTTCGCGCAGGCCAAGCTGGCTGTCTCAATCGCGGCGTTCTAGCGCGCGGCGTAGGCCCGCACGATCGTGTCCAGGAAGTCGCGGCCTTCGTAGAGCGAGCGCACGCGCATCTTCTCGTTGAGGCCGTGCGCGTTGCTTTCGCCGGGCGCCGAGAACATGCCGCTCATGCCGTAAGTCGGGATGCCGGCATTGTTGAGGAAGCGGCCGTCCGTCGCGCCGACGGTCATCACCGGCACGATCGGTGTGCCCGGCCACATCCGCGCCACCGTTTGCTCCACTGGCCCCATAATGGCGCGCGTGAGCTGCGGCGGGCGCGAGCCGTCGCGGCGGCGGACGATCTCGACTTGGATCTGCTCGTCTGCGAGCACGCGGCGCAGTTCGGCCTGCACCTCTTCCGGCGTGTGCCCCTGCAGCACGCGGCAGGAGAGCGTCGCCGTTGCCCGCTGCGGCAGCGCGTTGGGGGCGTGGCCGGCGTCGAGCTGGGTGGCGACGCAAGTTGTGCGCATCATCGCGTTGTAGGAGGGATCGCGCGCCAGTACGGCGGCGGCTTCGGCGTCGTTCGGGTTGCGCGCGATCACCGCCATGGCCGCGCCGGTGTCGCCGCCGACGATCGGGGCCATGCGTTCGAAGAAGGCGCGCGTCACCGGATTGAGTTCGACCGGGAAGCTGTAGGCCGAGAGCCGGTCGAGGCCGCGGCTCAGGCGATAGATGGCGTTGTCGGGCACTGGCCGCGAAGAATGGCCGCCGGGATTGACGACGGTCAGCGACATCACCTGGTGGATTTTCTCGCCCGCCTGCACGTTGAACACTTGCGGGCGGCCGTCCGGGCCGAGCACGCCGCCGGCGCCTTCGTTGATGGCGAACTCCGCCTGCATCCAGTCGCGATGATTGCGCAGCAGATAATCGACGCCGTTGACGCGGTTCGAGGTCTCCTCCCCGCAGGTGAGCGCGAGCTTGATGGTGCGGCGCGGGCGATAATTCTGGCGGCGCATGCGCACGAACATGTCGACGAACACGGCGGCCATGGCTTTGTCGTCGGCCGTGCCGCGGCCGTAGAAGAAGCCGTTCTCTTCGACCAAGGTGAACGGATCGCGCTCCCAGTCCTCGCGCCGGGCGTCGACGACGTCGATGTGCGCAAGCAGCAGCATGGCGCGGCGCGAGGAGCCGCGCAGCACCGCGACGAGATTGCCGTCGTCGGGGCGATCTTCCGGCACGATCACGCGGGCGTCCGCTTCCGAGAAGCCGGCGCCGCGGAGGTGCGCGAGCATCGCTTCGGCGGCGCGTGTGCATGAGCCGGTGGTGGGCGAGGAATCGATCTCGACCAGTTCTTCGTAGATGGCGCGGAACGCGGCGCGCTCCGGCGTCAGCTCCTGCGCCTGCGCGCTCGCGCCGAACGCTGTGATCGCAAGAGCAAGGAAAAGTGCGCGCATGGAGGCTCCCCGTGGTTGGGAGCAGTGAACAGGGTCGGAGCGACAAACTCAAGTTCGAGAGTGCGCCCGTCATCCTGGGGCGCGCGTAGCGCGAGCCCAGGATCCAGGGGCAAACGACCAGTTCTTTGATCCCCTGGATCCTGGGCTCAATGCTTCGCATTGCCCCAGGATGACGGGTGTGGCTGGTGTGACAGGTGTGTCGCTGAGCGCCCCTAAATCCAGCGCCGCACGCGTTTGCAGTAAGCGTCGAAGCTCTCGCCGAACTGGCGGCGCATCTTGGCTTCTTCGAACGGGATGAACACCCAGTTCGCCACCGCGAACATCAGCACCGGCGCGAGCAGCATCGGAATGCGGCCGAACCAGAGCGCGCCGCCGAGCGCGAACAGCGTCATGGCGAGATACATCGGGTTGCGGGTGAGGGCGAAGACGCCGCCGGTGACGAGGCTGTTGTTGACGGGCGAATTCGGCAAGAGCTGCGTGTTCGCGAGCCGGAATTGCAGCATCGCCGTGAACAGCACGCCAAGCGCGGCGGCGATTGCGATCAGACCTATGGTCCGCGTCTCCAGCAGCGGCAGCTGGTTCAATCCCGGCAGCAGGCTCAAGCCATACGTCGCGCCGAGCAGCAGAAGCGCCCAGAACGGCGGCGGGACCTGGCGCACTAGTGCTGGCTCTTCGGCAGCCGCACGACGAGGCCGTCGAGCGCGTCGCTCACTTTGATCTGGCAGGAGAGGCGGGAATTGTCTTCGACGTCGTTGGCGAAATCGAGCATCGACTGCTCCATCGAGCCGGCTTCGCCGGTCTTCGCCAGCCATTCGGGATCGACATAGACGTGGCAGGTGGCGCAGGCGCAGGCGCCGCCGCAATCGGCGTCGATGCCGGGCACCGCGTGCTTCACCGCCGCTTCCATCACGGTCTGCCCGTTCGGCGCTTCGACGACGTGCTCTTTGCCGTTGTGCTCGATGTAGGTGATCTTCGGCATGGGACCCTGTTCAATTCTCAGCGCGCTGCGGCGACCAGTTCTTTCATCGGCTTCGACTCATCGGCGATGACGTCCTGAGCAATCGTCCGGCCGGTCTGGATCAGCATTTTGGCCCCCAGATACTCGCCCGGCCGGTTCACCGCATCCACCGCGATCAGCCTATCGCCCTTGTAGTAGAACGCCGCGAAGGATCGGTCAGCCATGACGCCGCGGAACACGACGTGGTCGTAACCCTGGAAGAGGCCGGCGATCTGCAGTTTGAGGTCGTACTGGTCGCTCCAGAACCAGGGCGCCTCCACGGCATGCGGCTTGGCGCCGGTGATGATCGCGGCGACGATCTTCGCGCCTTCGACGGCGTTGTGAACGCTCTCGAGCCGGCAGACGCGGTTGTCGTAATGCGCCATGGGCCGGGCGGCGCAATCGCCGATGGCGAAGATGTTGGGGTCCGAGGTGCGGCACGCGGCGTCGGTGACGACGCCGTTGTCGACGCTGAGGCCGCAATGCTGCGCCAATGTGGTTTCCGGCGTAACGCCGATGCCGGCGATGACGATATCGGCCGGCAGATCGCCGCCGTCGGCGAGCGCAACGCCAGTGACGCGGTCCTTGCCCTTGATCAAAGCCGGCTGGCCGCCGAGCACGAAACGCACGCCTTGGCGCGTATGTTCGTCGAGAAAGAAGCCGGCCACTTCCGGGCTGGTCACGCGCGCGAGCGGGCGCACGGCCGTCTCGACGATGGTGACTTCGAGCCCGAGCTGGCGCGCCACCGCCGCGACTTCGAGGCCGATATAGCCGGCGCCGATGACGATCAGTTTCTTGCCGGCGACCAAAGACGGGCGGACCGCGTCGGCGTCGGCGGCGGTGCGGAAGAGATGCACGCCTTCGAGATCGGCGCCGACCAGCGGCAGCTTGCGCGGCCGCGCGCCGGTCGCCAGCACCAAAGCGTCGTACGGCAATTCGCGACCGCCTTCGACGCGCACCTTCCTGCTGGCGCGGTCGATCCACACCGCCTTGACCGGCGATACGAAGGTGACGTGCTCCTCGGCGTAGACGCTGGGCGGACGGAGCAGCAGCCGCTCCATCGGCAGTTCGCCCTTGAGGTAGGCCTTGGAGAGCGGCGGGCGCTGATAAGGCGCCGCCGGCTCTTCGCCGATCAGTGTGATGTCGCCGGCAAAGCCGCCTTGGCGGAGGCGCTGGGCCGTCTCGCCCCCGGCCTGGCCGGCGCCGATGATGATGATCCGTTTGATTTCGCCCGTTGTCACAGCGGGTTAGTGTTTGGAGCCTCTGTGGAGCGGGCGCAAGGCGCCCTTGATGCCGCGCTGGGCGCAAGGCAGCATCCGCGCCCGTGACCGCCGCTACCGCCACCGATTCGCGCCAGATCGCGCTGCCTGACGCGGCGGCGACGCTGGCGCTGGGCCGCCGGCTGGGCGACCGGCTCGGGCCCGGCGACGTCGTCTGCCTCACCGGCAATCTGGGCGCCGGCAAGACCACCCTGGCGCGCGGCGCGATCGAAGCCTGGACCGGCCACGAGGAAGAGGCGCCCAGCCCAACTTATACCTTGGTCCAAACCTACGAGGGCGCGAAGGGCGACCTCTGGCACGTCGATCTTTACCGTCTGAAGCAGCCCGAGGACGCGTGGGAGCTTGGTCTCGAAGATGCATTCGCCGAAGCCGCCTGCCTGATCGAATGGCCGGAGCGGCTCGCAGGGCATTTGCCCCGGAACCGATTGGACATCGCACTGACGCCGCAAGGCGAGGGACGCAGCGCAGCGCTTGTCGCGCACGGCGCATGGAGAACGAAGCTTGGATCGATCTGAAGCGCTGCAGCGCCTGTTGGCGGAGACCGGCTTCGACGGCGCCCAGCGCGACCCGCTGCCGGGCGACGCCTCCACGCGCCGCTACGAGCGGCTGAACAAGGACGGCCGCCGCGCGATGCTGATGGACGCGCCGCGCAGCGCCGAGAGCGCGCCGTGCCCGCCGAGCGCGACGCCGGCGCAGCGGCGCGAACTCGGCTGGAACGCGACCTCGCGCCTGGCCGCTTCGCGCGTCGAAGCCTTCGTCGCCGTCGCCAATCATCTCGAAAGCTTGGGGCTCGCGCCGCCGCAGATCTACGGCGCAGATTGCGAAGCCGGCTACGCGGTGATCGAGGATTTGGGCGACAATCTCTACGCCCACGCCATCCCGAACGGCGCCGACGAGATCGCGCTTTACCAAGAAGCCGCGCGTGTGCTCGCGCACGTGCACCAGGCGGCTGTGCCCGCGCGGCTTGAAGGCGCCGGCAATGCGAGCTGGCCCGTGCTCGATTACGACGCGCTGGCGCTCGAAGTGAATGCGGATCTGTTCGTCGACTGGCTGCCCCGCGCGGCCGATGTGCATATCGACGACAAGACGCGCGCGCGATGGGAGCAGGTGCGCGATGGGCTGATCGTCAAGGCGTTGGGATTTCCGCGTGCGTTCACGATCCGCGACTATCACGCCGAGAATCTGCTCTGGCTGCCGGAGCGTGAGGGTTTGCGCCGCGTCGGCCTGCTCGACTTCCAGGACGCGGTGCGCGGCTGGCGGGCGTGGGACTTTGCCATGCTGCTGCACGATGCGCGGCGTGATGTCAGCCCCGCCGCCCATGACGCGGCCATCCGCGCTTATCTCGAAGCCACCGGCGCGAGCGCGGCCGAATTCCAGCGCGAACTCGCCGTGCTGGGCGCTATTAATGCGATGCGCATCCTCGGCATTTTCGCGCGCCTCGCCGGCCGCGACGGCAAGCAGCGTTATCTCGCCTTCATGCCGCGCGAGTGGGGCCATCTCGCCCGCACGCTCGAACATCCGGCGCTCGCCGATGCGCGCGACTTCGTCGCCAGCGTCGCCCGGCCCTATCTGGAGAAAGCGGCGTGACTCCACACACAGCGATGGTGCTTGCGGCCGGGCTCGGCACGCGGATGAAGCCGCTGACCAACGATCGACCGAAGGCGCTGGTCACCGTCGGCGGCCGCGCCTTGATCGATCATGTGCTGGATCGGCTGGTCGCGGCCGGCGTGAAGCGCGCCGTGGTGAACGTGCACGCCTTCGCCGACATGCTGGAAGCGCACTTGAAGCGCCGCGGCGACGTCGAGATCGTCATCTCCGACGAGCGCGCGCAGCTGATGGAAACCGGCGGCGGCGTGCGCCAGGCGCGGCCGCTTCTGGGCGATGCGCCGATCGTCGTCTGCAACATCGACAGCGTCTGGGACGAGCCGCATGGCTCCGCTGTCGCCCGTCTGTGCCAAGGCTTCGATCCAGCGATGAGCGGCGCCAAGCTGATGTTGGCGGCGATGGACCAACAGCTGGGCTATGAAGGCGTCGGCGACTTCTTCATGGACGAGCACGGCGCGCTCAGCTTCCGAGATGCGATGCCGCATACGCCGTGGGCCTATATGGGCGCGCAGATCATCGATCCTTCGATCGTCGACCGCGAGCCGCTCGAACCGTTCTCGTTCACGCGCATATGGCGGCGCCTTGCTGGCGAAGGACGCCTCCATGGCGCGCCGCTCGGCGGTTATTGGATGCATGTCGGCGATCCCGAAGCGCGCGTGCAGGCGGAAGCGCGGCTGAGCGCCGGCGCGCTCAGTCCGTGAGCTTGCTGCCGCTCGGGTTGCCCGAACCTCTGTTCGGCGGCCCGGCGCCGCGCATCCGCGCCGCGCCCGCGTCCGCGCCGTTCTTGGAAACGCTCGCCGAAGCGATGGTCGCCGAGCTTGCGCGCCGCGACGATCCGTTCGCCCTGGCGGACGCGCTGGTGCTGTTGCCGAACCGGCGCGCCGCGCGCGGGCTCATCGATGCGCTCGCCAAGCGCTTGGGCGGCGCGGCTTTGCTGCCGACGATCCGCCCGCTCGGCGATCCGCACGCGGACGACGATCCGGATGTGTGGGGCGCCGATCCGCTTTCGTCCGACATTCTGCCGCCGATCGAAAAGATCGAGCGGCGCATGCAGCTCGCGTCGCTGATCCGCCGCCGCGGCATCGCCGAGGCGGCGAACGACGATCCGGCGCGCGCGATCGCGCTGGCCGACGAACTCGGCAAGCTGCTCGACAGCGCCGCCACCGTCGATCGCGTCGCCTGGGACAAGCTGCCGACTCTGGTCGAGGAGATCGAGCTCGCGCGGCATTGGGCGAGTTCGGCGGCGTTTCTCGGCATCATCGCCCAATATTGGCCCGAGCATCTGAAGGAGCGGGGGAAGAGCGATCCGGCCGCACATGGGGCGGCGCTCCGCCGCGCGCTGGCGCAACGCTGGCGCGAAAGCCCGCCGAAGCGGCCGATCATCGTCGCCGGCTCGACCGGCTCGCAGTCGACGACGCGCGAGCTGATGTGGGTGGTGGCGGGCCTGCCGCGCGGCGTTGTCGTGCTGCCCGGCGTCGACACCGATCTCGATGAGGAATCGTGGAAGCTGGTCGGCGATCAGCACCCGCAGCATGCGCTGAAGGGCGCGCTGAAAGCGCTTGGCGTCGAACGCGACGCGATCCCGGCTTTGGCGATCGAATCCGCCGGCGGCCGCGCGCGGCGCGTGCTGATGCGCGAAGCGCTGGCGCCGGCGGAGAAGACGGCCGACTGGCTGGCGCGGCTCGAACTTGCCGGCGGCAAGCGCTTCGTTGCCGAAGGCGCCGCAGGCCTTCGGCTGCTCGAAGCCGAGACGGAAGAGCAGGAAGCGACCGCGATTGCGCTGATGCTGCGTGAAGCTTTGGAGAAGCCGGGCGGTGGGGCCGCCGTTGTCACGCCGGATGCGCGGCTGGCGCGGCGGATCGAATCCAAGCTGGCGCGCTGGGGCATCGAGCCGGCGGTGTCGCACGGCAGCCCGCTGCGCGAGACCGACGCCGGACGCCTCATCGCGCTGCTCTGCGAACTTGCGCGCGACGCCGGCGATCAGGTCGCCCTAGCGGCGCTGTTGAAGCATCCGCGCGTCATCACCGGCCGCGACCAGTTCGGACTGACGATCCTCGAACACAATGCGCTGCGCGGCGCGCGGCGCTATGAGAAGTTGGAAGAGCTGATCCGGTTCGATGCGCGCGATCCGAAGAAGCTGGAGAAAATTTGGCCGCACGCGCGGGCGATCGTCGAAGCTTTGATCGACGCGCTTGCGCCGCTACGCACGCTGATGACGCACAAGGAGCTGACGCTCGCCGAGTTCGCCGATGCGCTCAGCCAGTGCGCCGAGACGCTGACCGAACACGAGATCTGGCAGGGGCGCGACGGCGAAGCGGCGGCGGCGCTGCTGCGCGAAGCGAACTTTTATGGCGGCGAACTCGAGGCGATGCGGGCGCACGCCGCCCCGCGCGTGCTGCTGACGCTCATGGAAGGGCGGGAGGTCCCGCCGGCTGCGGCTGCGGCCGATGCGCCGATCGCCATCTGGGGTTTGCTCGAAGCGCGGCTGCAACGGCGCGAGCTGATGATTCTCGCCGGTCTCAACGAGGGCGTCTGGCCCGCGCCGGCCGGCGAAGATCCGTTCCTCTCGCGCGCCATGCGCGCCAAGCTCGGTCTGCCGTCGCTCGATGCGCGCATCGGCCTTGCGGCGCATGATTTCGCCCAGCTCGCCAATGCGCCGAACGTGGTGATGACGCGCGCGCTGCGCCGCGAAGGCTCGCCCACGCTCGCCTCGCGCTGGCTGTGGCGATTGAAGACTTTGGTGCAGGGCGCAGAGGCGGAGATCGCGCGGGCGGACGACTATATCGCCTACGCCAAGGCGCTCGATCATCCGGCTGAAGTGACTCCGGCCAAGCCGGTCTGCCCGCGTCCGCCCGCCGGCAAGCGGCTGACGCAGATCAGCGTCACGCAAGTGGAGACGCTGATCCGCGATCCTTACGCGGTCTATGCGCGGCGCATCCTGAAGCTCGACGCGCTCGAGCCGATTGGCGCGCCGGCGGGCCCGGCCCAACGCGGCACTGCCGTGCACGCTGCGATCGAAAGCTTCGGCGATGGCGACGATCCGGCGAAGCTGTCGCGCCTGCTCGACGACGAATTGCGCAAGCACGGCATCGCCCCGGAACGCCGTGCGGCGGAACGTGAGCGGCTGCTCGCTTCGGTGCAGGCGCTGATCGCCTGGTTCGCCGAGCGGCGCGGACGCGAGGCCGTGATCTATCGCGAAGTGCGCGGCGAAATGCCGGTCGGCGACGTGCTGCTGACGGGCGTCGCCGATCGCATCGAGATCGCGCCGGGACACGGCGCCATTCTCGACTTCAAGACCGGCAAGCCGCCGACGAACGAGCAGGTCAATAGCGGCTTGACGCCTCAGCTTTTGCTCGAAGCGGCGATGTTGATGGGCGGCTTTATCAAGGACGTGCCGAAGGCGACGCCGACGGAGCTGGTCTATTGGCAGTTCGGCGGCTCCAAGCCGGCGCCGCAGATGGTCGAAGCCGAAGGCGGGCCGGTGCTGGCGGCGGAGAAGGCGCTGACGAATTTGCGCGCGCTGCTGGCGAAATACGCTGATCCCCAGCAGCCGTTCTATTCCAAGCCGCGCGTGCAATTCCTGAAGCCGTACGACGATTACGACCTGCTCGCGCGGCGCAAAGAATGGGCCGACGAGGCAGGCGACGAATGAGCGAGGACCTCGATCCCGTCGCCGAAGCGACACTGGCGCAAGCGCGGGCGGCCGATCCGCTCTATTCGGTGTTCGTCACCGCCAACGCCGGCTCGGGCAAGACCAAGGTCCTGGTCGACCGCATTGCGCGGCTGCTGCTGGAAGGCTCCAAGCCCTCGGCCTTTCTCTGCATCACCTACACCAAGGCCGCGGCCGCCGAGATGCAGCGGCGCCTGTTCGAGCGGCTGGGCGCCTGGTGCGTCGCTGACGATGCGACGCTTGCGCAGGAGCTGAACAAGCTCGGCGCGCCGAACGCCAATCTCGGCTACGCGCGGGCGCTGTTCGCGCAGGCGCTGGAGACGCCGGGGGGCCTGCGCATCCAGACCATCCACGCGTTCTGCGAACGCCTGCTGGCGCGCTTCCCGCTGGAAGCCGGCGTGCCGCCTGGCTTCGACATCGCCGATGAAGCGCGCGCAGCGGCGCTGCTGGGCGAGGCGCGCGCGGCCGCGGCGCTGTCCGAAGACGGCCCGCGCGATGCGTTCCGGCGCTTCGCCAAGAAGCTCTACAGCGATCACCTCGAAGGTCTGCTCGACCGGCTGGCGCTGCGGCGCGCCGATTTCCACCGCTATGCGCAGAAGCACCAGGGCGAACTCTTCGCCGCTCGTGCGCTGCGCGACCGGCACGGCGTTACGCAAACGGCGGAGGATTTCACCCGTGACTTCCTCGCGCGCTGGCGCTGGGACGATTTGCGCGAGGCGACCGCCAAACTCTGCGAAGGAAGCGTCAACGACTGCCGAACGGGAGAACGGCTGAAGGCGGTGCTGGACTGTGTCGCGCGCACCGACGGCGCCGGCGCGATGCAGGCCTGCTTCAACTTCGCGCTGAACGCCAGTGGCGAATTGCGCGGCAGCTTTGCGACCGCGGCGACGAAGAAGGCGCATCCGTGGCTTGAGCCGCTCGTGCGCGGCTTGGCCGAAGCGGCTGCCGACGCGCGCACAACGCTCAACGCCATCGAGCGGGCCGAGGACGCGGTCGCGGCGCTGGCGCTCGCGCTGCGCCTCGACGAAGCTTACGGCGAGGCCAAGGCGCGCGCCGGGGCGCTCGATTTCGACGATCTGATCGAACATGCGCAGGCGCTGCTGCAGCGCTCGGAAGCGGCGCCGTGGGTGCTCTACAAGCTCGACGGCGGCCTCGATCACATCCTGATCGACGAGGGCCAGGACACCTCGCCCGCGCAATGGGAGCTGATCACGCCGCTGCGCGACGAGTTCTTCGCCGGTCTCGGCGCGCGCGAGAAGCCGCGCACCGTGTTCTCGGTTGGCGATCCGAAGCAGAGCATTTACGGCTTCCAGGGCGCCGATCCGGCGCGCTTCCTCACTGAAGCGCAGAACCTGCTCGCCCGCGCCGAGGCGGCAGGCGCCAACTTCGTGGCGCCGGAGCTGCGCACCTCGTTCCGCTCGGCGCAACAGATTCTCGACGTCGTCGACGAGACGATGCGCGACAAGCCGCTGATCGAGGGGCCGGGCGCGCACGATGAAGTGAAGCACCTGGCCGCGCGCGCGGGCGAAGGCGGCGTCGTCGAGGTCTGGCCGTTCACGCCGCGCCCCGAGGCGCAGGAGGCGCTGCCGTGGGATGCGCCGATGGATGTCGAGCGCGAGACCAGCGCGCCGGCGATCCTCGCCAAAGAGATCGCCAAACGCGTGAAGGCGATGATCGAGACGCGGGAGGCGGTGTGGGACAAGGGCGAGCTCCGGCCCGTGCAAGCCGGCGACGTGCTGGCGCTGGTGCGCAAGCGCGGCGCGGTGTTCCGCGAGCTGATCAAGGCGTTCAAGCGTGAGCGGTTGCCGGTCGCCGGCGCCGACCGCATGATTCTGCGCGACGAACTCGTCGTGCAGGATTGCTTGGCGCTGATGCAGGTTGCGCTTGATCCGGCCGACGATCTCGCGCTCGCGTGCGTTCTGAAAGGGCCGTGGTGCAATCTCGCCGACGACGATAACGACATCTTTCCGCTCGCCTACGATCGCGGCCACACGCGCCTCTACGATCGGCTGATGCAGGCGCGCGACGAGAAGTACGCGTCGGCGCGCGCGTTCGTGCAGGAGCTGACGGCGCGACGCGGCGCCGATGCGTTCGCGTTCCTGAGCTGGGCGCTGGAGACCGCGCACGGCGGCGGCCCGTCCGGCTGGAAACGCGTGTTCTCGCGCCTCGGCGCGGAAACGCGCGATCCGCTCGAAGAACTGCTGCAGCGCGCCGCGCGACCGTCGAGCCACGTCGCGCCGACGCTGCAGCGTTTCCTCTATGAGATCGAATCCGACGCCGGCCAGATCAAGCGCGAACTGGAAGCCGAAACCGGCGCGATCCGAGTGATGACCGTGCACGGCGCCAAGGGCCTCGAAGCGCCGGTGGTGATCCTGCCGGACACGACCGGCGATGTCGGCGATGCGCCGGACAATGGACTCCTGTTCGATGACGAGGAAGGGCCGTTCGTCTCGACGAGCGCGAAGGGCGACGATAAGCCCTGCGCCGAAGCGCGCGCAGCGCACAAGAAGCGCGCGCTGGGCGAGCACTGGCGGCTGCTTTACGTGGCGATGACGCGCGCGCGCGACCGGCTGATCGTCTGCGGCCCGCAATGGAAGAGCGGCGAAGCGCCCGATGTGAGCTGGCGCGCGGCGGTGGAGGAGGCGCTGGGCGATCTCGGCGCGACGGAGATCGAGACGCCGTTCGGCAAAGGCAAACGGCTCGGCGAAATTTTCATTGCGGACGCGCGCGCGGCGCACGTTCGTGAAGCGGCGGCGCTGCCGGCTTGGGCGCTGACGCCGGCGCCGGGCGCCAAGCGCATCGAGATCGCGGCGCCGTCGCGTTTGCATCGTGTCGATCCAGCGTTGTTCTCGCCGCGCGGCGACGGGCAGAAGCGCTTCCGGCGCGGCCGCTTGATCCATGGTTTGCTCGAACGTTTGCCCGAGGTCGCGCCGGCGCAGCGCCTGAAAGCCGCGCGCGCGTGGCTCGAGCGGCAAGGCGTCGACGAAGATCAAGCCGACGCTTTTGCGCGCGAAGCGCTCGCGGTGATCGAGGATCAACGCTTCGCCGCGGTGTTCGGAGCGAAGAGCCGGGCCGAGGCGCCGATCGTCGGCGACGCCGGGGGGCGGCCGGTGCGCGGCATCGTCGACCGTCTCGTCGTCGATGACGAACGCGTGATCGTGCTCGACTTCAAGACCGACCGCCCGTCGCCGACCGACGTCGCCAAGACGCCCGACGCTTACGTGCTGCAGCTCGCGCTCTACCGCGAAGTGCTGCGCAAAATCTTCCCCGGCAAGACCGTTTCCTGCGCACTGCTGTGGACCGAAACGCCGCACCTGATGGAGCTGCCGCAGGCGCGCCTCGACGCTGTTTTCGAGACGTTCCGGGCCAGTTGAAACGCCTCCCGGGCAGGCCTACCTAAAGCCGACGATTCCTACATTCCGCAGGAGAACTCTGCCGTGGCCACCACCAAGATCACCGACGATAGTTTCGATTCCGATGTGCTGAAATCCGGCACGCCGGTGCTCGTCGATTTCTGGGCGGAATGGTGCGGCCCCTGCAAGCAGATCGGCCCGGCGCTGGAAGAGATCGCCGCCGAAATGGGCGAGCGCGTCACCGTCGCCAAGCTCAACATCGATGAAAATCCGATGACGCCCGGCAAATACGGCGTGCGCGGCATTCCGACCCTGATGGTGTTCAAGGACGGCAAAGTCGCCGCGACCAAGGTCGGCGCGATGCCGAAGTCGAAGATCGTCGAGTGGCTGAACGAGAGCGTTTAATATCGCCCGCACTCGGCGCCTTTGCCCTTCTATTTGACGCAAGAACTCACCCATCCCCGGAGGCTCGCGAAGCGAGCATTCCGGGGCCCATAAACAAGGCCGTTTCAGTGTGAACTGCGGCAGTTGTTTTTATGGGTCCCGGGCTCGACGCTGCGCGTCGCCCCGGGAATGGGTAAGCGGCGCGATCGAGCGAACGGCTCTAAGCGCTCTCCAGCGCCAGCGCTTCGACCGCTAGCAAAAACGAACCGCAGATCAGCACGCGCGGCGCAGGCGACTGCGCCGCGTTTTGCATGGCGGCTTCGAGCGAGGGCGCGGTCTGCGCGGCAACGCCGCGCTTCGACGCAAGCTGCGCGATCTCCTCCGGCGCGGCGTGCTCTTCCGCGAGCGGCACGGCGATGATGCGGTCCGCGCCGGCGCCGATCGCTTCGACGAACGCTTCCGTGTCCTTGCGTTTGCGCAGGCCGACGATCACGACGTTCTCGCCGACGCGCCGAGCTTTCATCTGCTTCAACGCGCGCGCCAGCGCTTGCGCGGCGTGCGCATTGTGGCCGCCGTCGACCCACACTTCGCCGCCAGTCGCCCGGATCGGCGCGCTGAACGGCCCGCGCGTGAGCGGCTGAAGGCGCGCCGGCCAGCGCGCGTTGGCTACGCCGGCGGCGAATGCTTCGTCGCTGAAATCGTATCGCCACGGCGCAAGCAGCGCAGCGCAGGCAAGCCCCGCGTTGTCAATCTGATGTGCGCCGTAAAGCGAGGGGAGCGGCAAATCTAGCGCGCGAGCTTCGGTTTGCACGATTAGACGCCCATTGCTGGCGTAGGCGTCCCATTCCACGCCTCTCCGATAGAGGGGCGCACCGATCTCTTCTGCGTACTCTTCGATCACCTCTCGCGCCGCGCCCTCTTGGTCGGCGATGACCGCCGGCGAAGCGCGCTTGATAATGCCCGCCTTGTGCACAGCAACCTCGGTGAGCGAGGCGCCGAGTGCGTCTTGATGGTCAAGCGCGACCGGCGTGATGACCGTTATCGCGGGCCAAGGCACGACGTTGGTGGAATCGTCACGCCCGCCCATGCCGGCTTCGAGCAGGACGACATCGGCGCGAGTCTCGTCGAACAGAAGGAAAGCGGCAGCTACCTGTGCGTCGAATTGCGATAGTTGCGGCCCGACGGAATGCACCCGCTGTGCTGCATCGATCAGCGCCTCATCGCTGACGGTCTCGCCGGCCACGACGAACCGCTCGTTGAGCTGAAGCAAGTGCGGCTTCGTGAAGGCATGAACGCGAAGCCCCGCCGCTTCCGCAATTGCGCGCATGAAGGCGATGGTCGAGCCTTTGCCGTTGGTGCCAGCGACGTGGATAACGGGCGCGCCTAAGTTTGCTTGGGGCGAGCCAAGCGCCTCCAGCGCCGCCAGTAGCGGCTCGCGCGCGAACGGCTTGCCGTGCCCGAATTCGGGGTCGAACAGGCGTTCGTAAGCGTGTTGTACGGGATCGTTCACACACTACCCATTCCCGGGGCGGCGCGGAGCGCCGAGCCCGGGACCCATAAACACCCAGGTCATAAGTTTGGGCGCGCCTGCGCGACGCCACAAAACCTATGTGTTTATGGGTCCCGGAATTGCCTTCGGCAATCCGGGAATGGGTGAGTAGCTACTCCGCCGCCTTCGCGCGCGGCTGCTGTTGCTTTGCCGGTTTGCGCTTAGCTTTCGGCGCTTCTTCCTCCGGCGCGAGCTCGACCAGCTCCACCGTCTCGCCGCCTTCGCTCAGCGCCATCGCCCGCTTGTGCATCAGCACCGAGAGCAAGGTCGCGATCGTCGTCTTCAGCTGGCGGCGGTCGACCACCATGTCGACCATGCCCTTGTTGTGCAAATATTCCGAGCGCTGGAAGCCTTCCGGCAATTTCTGGCGGATGGTCTGCTCGATCACACGCGGGCCGGCGAAGCCGATCAGCGCGCCGGGTTCGGCGATGTGCACGTCGCCCAGCATCGCGTAGCTCGCCGTCACGCCGCCGGTGGTCGGATCGGAGAGCACGACGATGTAGGGCAGTTTCGCCTCATGCAGCATCTGGATCGCGAGCGTCGTGCGCGGCATCTGCATCAAAGACAAAATGCCTTCCTGCATGCGCGCGCCGCCGGAGGCGGTCACCATCACCAACGCCGCCTTGCGGCGCACCGCCGCTTCCGCCGCGCACACGAAGGCTTCGCCCGCGGCCATGCCGAGCGAGCCGCCCATGAATTCGAAGTCCTGCACCAGCACCACAGCGTGGGCGCCGCCGATGCGGCCATAGCCCGCCGCCATCGTGTCTTCGCGCCCCACTTTCGCGCGCGCGCTCTTCAGGCGATCGACGTACTTCTTGTCGTCCTTGAACTTCAGCGGATCGGCGGCGACCTTCGGCAGCGGGATCACCTGCCAGGCGGCGTCGTCGAACATCTGCTTGAAGCGCGCGTCCGGGCCGATGCGCATGTGAAAGCCGGACGGCATCACCCAGCACGAGGTCTCGAGTTCGGCGCGATAGATCAGCTCGCCCGAGAGCGGGTCCTTGACCCAGAGATTGTCTGGCGTGTCGCGCTTGTCCTCGTCGCCTTTTTTCTTGAGGCCGGGCCGCGCGAAGTTCGACAGCCAATTCATGCAGGAGTTCCTTCCAAAGCGCGTTTGTCTTTGGCAGAGCGCACAGCTTCACTCAGAAGCCGCACCTTGCGCAAGACATGTTCCGCCGCCTGGCCCGGAGGCGCTGCGGCGATCTCATCCACAAACGCGGAGCCGACGACGACGGCGTCCGCGGTTTCTGCAATTGCTCTCGCCGCCTCCGGTTCGCGCACGCCGAAGCCGACCGCGACGGGCAGATCGGTAGCGCGCTTGAGCCGCTCCACGGCGCTGCGCACGGCGTCGGCCGCCGCAGCCTTGGCGCCGGTAATTCCGGCGACCGAGACATAATAGAGGAACCCGGACGCGCCTTCGAGCACCTTGGTTAAGCGGTTATCGTCGGTGGTCGGCGTGGCGAGGCGGATGATGGAGAGGCCGTTGGCGGCGAAGGCGGCGCGGAGCGGGCCGTCCTCCTCGGGCGGGAGGTCGACAATGATCGCGCCGTCGGCGCCGGCCTCGCGCATGGCCTCCGCGAACGGCGCGTAGCCCATCGCTTCGATTGGATTGGCGTAGCCCATCAGGATGAGCGGGGTGTCTTTGTCGTGTTCGCGGAAGCGGCGCACGAGTTCGAGCGTGTTGCGCAAGCTGCCGCCGGCTTTGAGCGCCCGCAGCGCCGCGCGCTGAATGCTCGGGCCGTCCGCCATTGGATCGGTGAAGGGAAAGCCGAGTTCGATGATGTCGGCGCCGGCGGCTGGGAGGCCGCGCAGAATCTCCAAGCACGTCTCATGATCCGGATCGGACGCCATGACATACGCCACCAGCGCCGCGCGATTGGCGCGCTTGAGCGCTGTGAAGCGGGTGGAGAGGCGCCCGGTGGTCACGTGTCCCTCTCGTCGCCGCACACTGGTTCTACCAGCGCCGCGATACGGAGCAGAAAGCGCTCTGAGCTTGGCGATGTCTCATAGTCGGGGAGCGTGAGGATAAGCCGTCGCGCACAGTCGCTTCCTGGGATTTCTTTGTCGAGGGCGAAGCGATTTGCATACTCGAGACCTTCGTTCCAACCGCGCGCGTCGAGTGCGGAAAAATACTCAAACAAGGTCGCGTGACCCAATGCCGTTCGTTCTATGCTGACGCAAGCAGCGCCAGCTTCAGCGCTAGTCGTAGCGGCGGGGCAGCTCACAACTGCGGAGCCCGGCAACACGTGCAGATCCAGAAGGCCGGGAAGCAGAACCCCCTCCGGTTCAGCTTCCGCTGTTGCCGGCGCCCAAAGAAGGAGAGCGGCGAGCGTGAATGCAAGGACGCGAAGCCTCACAGGTTCACCCCCAAGGCGTCCGCCACCGCGAACACGTCCTTATCGCCGCGGCCGCAGAGGTTCATGATGATGAGGCCGTCTTTGCCGATTTCGCGGGCGACATCTCCCACGCGGGCGAGCGCGTGCGAGGGCTCCAGCGCTGGGAGGATGCCTTCGAGACGGGCGCACAGCTTGAACGCTTCCAGCGCTTCGTCATCAGTCGCGCTCAAATATTGCGCGCGGCCGATATCGGCTAAATACGAATGCTCCGGCCCAACGCCCGGATAATCCAATCCAGCGCTGATCGAGTGGCCTTCTAGGAGTTGGCCGTCTTCGTTCTGCAGCAGATAGGTGCGATTGCCGTGCAGCACGCCGGGGCGGCCGCCGTTGATGGCGGCACTGTGCTCGAAGCGTTCATCGATCCCGCGTCCCGCCGCTTCCACGCCGATCAGGCGCACGGCCTCGTCGGCGATGAACGGATGAAACAGCCCGATCGCATTCGACCCGCCGCCGATGCACGCCATCACAGCATCCGGCAAGCGCCCCTCGCGCTCCAGAATCTGCGCCCGCGCTTCACGCCCGATCACGCTTTGAAAATCGCGCACCATTTCCGGATAGGGGTGCGGGCCCGCCGCGGTGCCGATGCAGTAGAACGTGTCGGCGACGTTGGTGACCCAATCGCGCAGCGCTTCGTTCATCGCGTCTTTCAGCGTCGCCGCGCCGCTCGTCACCGGGCGCACCTCCGCGCCCAGGAGCTTCATCCGGAAGACGTTGGGCTTCTGCCGCTCGATGTCGGTCGCGCCCATGAACACGACGCACGGCAAGCCAAACCTCGCGCATACTGTCGCCGTCGCCACCCCGTGCTGACCGGCGCCGGTCTCGGCGATGATCCGCGTCTTGCCCATGCGCCGCGCCAAGAGCACCTGGCCGAGGCAATTGTTGATCTTGTGAGCGCCGGTGTGATTGAGCTCGTCGCGCTTGAAGTAGATTTTCGCTCCGCCGTGATGTGCCGTCAGGCGCTCGGCGAAATACAAGGGCGAGGGACGGCCCACATAATGGGTCCAGAAGTTGGCCATGGTCGCGGCGAACGCCGGATCGGCCTGGGCGGCGCGATAGGCGCGCTCCAGGTCGAGCACCAGCGGCATCAAAGTCTCGGCGACGAACCGCCCGCCGTAGGGGCCGAAGCGGCCTTCGGAATCGGGCAAGTCCTGCCAGTTGCGGCGCACGTCCATGGGGCGAGTTTAAACTTCCGCGGCCGCCAGGAATTGGGCGATCAGAAGGGGGTCCTTTAGGCCGGGGGCGCTCTCCACGCCAGAGGACACATCCACAAGGTCGGCCCCGGAGACGGCGATCGCCTGCTTGACGTTCCCCGGCGTCAACCCGCCCGCCAGCAGCCAGGGCCGGCCGATCCTGGCCCCGGACATGACGGTCCAGTCGAAGGCCAGGGCGTTGCCGCCGGGCAGGCCGTCCTTGGGGGCCTGGGCGTCGAACAGGAACATGTCGGTGACAGGCTCATAGGGCCGGGTGGTCTCGAGGTCGGCCCGGCTGGCGATGCCGGCGGCCTTGATCGCGCCGCGCCGCGCGAACGGGCGCACCTCGGCCACGCGCTTGGGCGTCTCGACCCCATGCAGCTGGATCCAGTCCGGCTGCGCTGCGGCGGCGGCGGACGCGATCAGCGCATCGTCGGCGTTGACGGTGACGAGCACGGTCTCGACCCGCCCGCGCGCCCGCGCCGCCAGCGCTGCGAGCTTATCCAGTGTCAGAAAACGCGGGCTCTTCGGATAGACAACAAAGCCGACAAACCGCGCCCCGCCCTCGATCGCCGCGTCGAGCGCCTCTGGTGTCGTGATCCCGCAGATTTTCGCGTCAGCCATGGGGGAAGGCAGTAGGGCAGTAGGGCAGTAAGGCAATAGGGCGTGACGGCGCCGTGGTCGCGGATCGTGGGTGACTACGCTTTGTCCGCTGCAGCTCTTAGCGAAGGCGGAAGCGCCCGGATCAGATTTACCGGACCGTGTAGGGCTTGGCAGCCAGAGTCCGCTCGCCAGGAGCGTCCTGCTGGGACATTTGGCGGAACAGTTGGCCGGGAGACGAAGTTAGAGGGGAGCTGACGGGTCGAAGGGGAGATTTATCATGATGCTGGCGCGCGCACCGCAACGGGCCATCAAGGACCGCGTCCGCGACAGCAAGCATTGGGACCGTTACACGCCACGGCCCGGCGATGTCGTTGTCGCCACGGCGCCGAAAGTCGGCACGACGTGGACGCAGCGCATCGTCAGCATGCTCATCTTCCAGTCGGCCGCGCCGGCGCCGATCATGACGACGCATCCGTGGGTCGACTGCCGCTACCAGATTCCGATCGACGCGATGATTGCGATGCTGGAAGCGCAGACGCATCGCCGGGCGCTGAAATCGCATCTGCCGTTCGATGCGCTGCCGATCTATGACGACGTGAAATACATCCATACGGCGCGTGACGGGCTCGACGCCTGCTTCTCGTTCCACAACCACTTCCTGAACTTCACGCCGCGCGCGATCGAAGGCATCGCCCGCGTCGCTGAAGCAGATGGCGAGGCCGACGTGACGCCGCCGCCGACGCCCGAAAATCCGCGCGACTTCTTCCTCTCCTGGATCGCGAACGAAACACCGCCCGGCACGCCGACGGTGGATGCCGTCTTCGATATCGAGCGCAGCTATTGGAGCGAACGCCAACGGGAGAACCTTCTGCTGGTGCACTTTAACGATTTGAAAGCCGACTTGCTGGGCGAGATGAAACGCATCTCGACGTTCCTCGACATCGACACGCCGGACGCGCTGTGGCCGGAGCTCGTGGAAGCGGCGACATTCGACAAGATGAAGAGCGACGGCCCCTCGTTGCTGCCGGGCATCGAGATCGCGGTCAAAGGCGGGCACCAGACGTTCTTGGACAAGGGCGTCAATGGGCGCTGGAAGGGCGTGCTGACGCCGGAGGACATCGCGACGTATCGCAGCTATGCAGCGCAAGAACTGCCGCCGGGGTTGAACGATTGGCTGGAGAACGGCCGCAAAGGCGGCGATCCGAAGCTGAGCGCGGATTGAGTGCGTGGTCCCCAAGCGCAGCAGTTGAACTCACAGCCAATAGCGAAAATTTCGACTCGCCTAAAACTGCCGCTCCATCGGCAGCTCTCCCGCCGCCAGCGCCCAGGGATGTTTCCGCTCTTCGTAAACTGAGACGGTCGGCGGCGGGAAGCTTGGGTCGGCGAAGGCGCCCACGGTGACGTAGAAGACGTCCGGCGCAAAGTCGGCGCTCCAGCACACGGTCGAGCCGCACACCGGGCAGAAATTGAAAGTGGCCGTTCCGCCGCCGTCACCGCGCCGCGACCACTGGCGTGTGTCGCCCTCGATCGTCACGCCCTCGCGCGGAAACCGCGCCTGCGTCGCGAACACGCTGCCGCTGCGCTTCTGGCAATCGAGGCAATGGCAGATGGAGACGCGCACCGGCTCGCCCTCACACGTCACGCGAAGCTGCCCGCAACTGCACGAAGCGATCCGGGTGGTCATGGCGCTTGCTCCTATGGCTTGAGCTAAACAGGATTATCTCGAAACGCTGCTTTCGCAGTAGTCGTCATTCCGGGCATCGCGAAGCGATGAACCCGGAACCCAGGGGCAAACGCACGGCGCCTTGTCACCCCCTGGGTTCCGGATCGCGCTTCGCGCGTCCGGAATGACGAAGGAAGGCGACGCTCCGTTCAACAAGCCCAATCCCGAGCTTACTTCCGCTCCTTCAGCAAATCCCGAATCTCACCCAGCAGCTTGATGTCTTCCGGTTTCTCAGGCGCGTCGGCGGGCTTGGCTTCTTCCTTGCGCTTCATCCGGTTGATCATTTTCACCAAGAGGAAGATCACCCAAGCCACAATGAGAAAGCTGATCAGCGTCGTGATGAACTTGCCGTAGTTGATCGTCACCAGCTCCGCGTCGGGCGGCGCGAGCGGCGAGCGCGGCAGCGTCACGGCGAGGTCGGAGAAATCCAATCCGCCCGTGATCCAGCCGATCGGCGGCATGACGACGTCGTTCACAAGCGACTGCACGATGCCGTTGAACGCCGCGCCGATGATCACGCCGACAGCGAGATCGACGACGTTACCCTTCAAGGCAAACTCGCGAAATTCTTTAAACACGGACATGCGCGCACTCCCGAATAGCGGTATTGAATGCAGCGCGCGGCGTGATTTGCCAAGTGCGGGGCGTAACGCGAGGCGGGTCCGCTGCGGAGTGGCTTCGGCGGGAGGAGAGCATGCAGTCAGCGCGGGCCGTTTCCACCGTTGCGATCGTCGCCACGGCCGCAATCGTCGCCGCCTTGATCGCGGCGTACGGCTACGCCGAGTTCGGCGGCTGGACTGCGGAGGGAGCAGGCGCTGCCGCGCGTTACACGGCGCGGTTCTCTTTTCCGCTGTTCGTGGCGGCGTGGTCGGCTTCGGCGCTCGCGACATTGTGGCCGGGCGGCTGGCGCAGCGTGATGCTGCGGCGTCGGCGCGCGATCGGCCTCAGTTTCGCGGCCGCGCACTTCGTTCACTTGGCCGCGTTGCTGGTGGTGGTGCTGATCTTCGGGGCCGAGCCGAAAGCGACGACAATTTACGGCGGCGGCGCGGGCTACGTGTTCGTGGCGCTAATGGCGCTCACGTCCAACGATTGGTCCGTGCGCACGCTGGGGCCGCGCAATTGGAAGACGCTGCATACGGTCGGCGGGCTGGCGATCGCGCTGATCTTCACGGTGTCGTACTTGGGCCGGCTCGATGCGAAGCCGTGGCTGGCGATTCCGGCGCTCACGCTGCTCGGCGGCGCCGTGCTGCTGAAGGCGGCGGCGTGGCTTAAGAAGCGCGCCCCGCGTGCGGCCCGCGCCTAGGGCTCTTCGCCGCCATTCACTTTGAGCCGGAGTTCCTTGCCTGGCTTGAAGAACGGCACGCGCTTGGCTTCGACCTTCACGGTCGCGCCGGTGCGCGGGTTGCGGCCGGTGCGGGCCTCGCGCTTGCGCACCGAGAAAGCGCCGAAGCCGCGCAGCTCGACGCGGCCGTCCGTGGCGAGCGCGGTGGCGATTTCCTCGAGCACGACATCGACCGCGTGCTCGATCTCGGCCGCCTTCAACGGCGCCATCTCTTCCTGCAGGCGGCTCACCAGTTCCGAGCGCAGCATCGCGGAAATTCCCCTCTCCGGCCCAGGGAGATAGAGGACTGCTGCTGGCCCCGCGTCAACTGGCGAATGGATTGAAAGCAGAAAGAAAAAGGCCCGGCGTCAGCGTGCCGGGCCTAGTCGCGCACCAGCAATGCTCAGACCGGCGGCGTCGCGTTCGGATCGAACCGGGTCCAGCCGGCGCGGCGATATTCGTCGCCACGGGTGCGGATGTCGGTCGGCCGGTAGCGGCCGAGCGCGGCTTCGACGCGCGGGGCGTCGTCGTCATCGACACGCACCGTCAGCAGCGTGCCGCCGCGGCGGACGCCTTCGCTGAACACATGCGCTTCTTCCTCCGGCACGCCGGCTTCGGTCAGCGCCGCGACCAGGCCGCCGACAGCGCCGCCCGCGACTGCGCCGGCGGCCGCGCCGGTCAAAGTGGTCGCGATCCAGCCGGCCGCCACGACTTCGCCGATGCCCGGAATGGCGAGCAGGCCGAGACCGGCCAAGAGGCCGGCGCCGGCGCCGAGCACGCCGCCGGTCGCCGCGCCCTTGCTCATGCCCTCGACCCGATCGTCGCGTCCGTCGGCGTCGCGGTCGTGCTTGGATTTGGCGTTGTACCAGCGGTCCTTGTTGCTGGCGATGATGCTGACATCGTCGTCGTCGATGCCCATACGCTCGAGTTCGTGTGCGGCTTCGAGCGCGTCGGTGCGGTTGTCGTAAAGCCGCGTGATGGTGCGTTTCATAGGGAGCTCCTCGTCTGGTGCGCCGATGAAACGCGGCGCCGGTGGCGCTGTTCCGAGACGCGGCTGAGGCAAGCAAAAAGCCCGGCGCGTGAGCGCCGGGCTTTCCGAGCCGCCGCCGATGGCGGTGTGCTTTATTGCTTGTTCTTCAGCGCGGCGCCGAGAATGTCGCCGAGCGAAGCGCCCGAGTCCGACGAGCCGAACTGCGCGATCGCTTCCTTCTCGTCGGCCAGTTCCATGGCTTTGATCGAGAGCGACACCTTGCGGCTCGACTTGTCGAAGCCCGTCACCATCGCGTCCAAGCGGTCGCCGACCGAGAAGCGGTCGGCGCGCTGCTCTTGGCGATCGCGCGAAAGGTCCGACTTGCGGATGAAGCTGCGCAGCGCGTTGCCTTCGCCGAAGGCGACTTCGATGCCGCCGGTCGCCACATCCACCACCTCGACGGTGAGGATCTGGCCTCTGCGGTAGTCGGCGTCGGCCATCGGGTCAGAGGCGACTTGCTTGATGCCGAGCGAGATGCGCTCCTTTTCGACGTCGACGTCGAGCACCTTGGCCTTCACCACATCGCCCTTGTTGTAGCGGGCGAGGGCTTCTTCGCCTTGGGCGTCCCAAGCGATGTCGGAGAGGTGGACCATGCCGTCCAGCTCCGGGTTGAGGCCGACGAACAGACCGAACTCGGTGATGTTCTTGACCTCGCCTTCGATGATCGAGCCGATCGGATGCTCGGCGACGAAGGCGTCCCACGGATTGGCTTGCACCTGCTTGATGCCAAGCGAGATGCGGCGCTTTTCGCCGTCGACGTCGAGCACTTGCACGTCGACTTCCTGGCTGGTGCTCAGGATCTTCGACGGATGCAGGTTCTTCTTGGTCCAGCTCATTTCGCTGACATGCACCAGGCCTTCGACGCCCGGTTCGAGTTCGACGAACGCGCCGTAGTCGGTGATGTTGGTCACGCGGCCGGTGAACTTGCCGCCGGCCGGGTACTTGGCGTCGACGCCGTCCCACGGATCGCTCATCAGCTGCTTCATGCCGAGGCTGATGCGCTGGGTGTCCGGGTTGATCTTGACGATCTGGACTTTCACCGTGTCGCCCACATTGAGCACTTGGCTCGGGTGGTTGACGCGTTTCCAGCTCATGTCGGTGACGTGCAAGAGGCCGTCGATGCCGCCGAGATCCACGAACGCGCCGTAATCGGTGATGTTCTTGACCACGCCTTCGCGCACTTCGCCTTCACGCAGCTGGCCGACGATCTCGGCGCGTTCCGAAGCGCGGCTCTCTTCGAGCACGGCGCGGCGCGAGACGACGATGTTGCCGCGCTGGCGGTCCATTTTCAGGATCGCGAACGGCTGCACGATGTTCATCAGCGGGCCGACGTCGCGCACCGGGCGGATGTCGACCTGCGAACCCGGCAGGAACGCGTTGGCGCCGCCGAGATCGACGGTGAAGCCGCCCTTCACGCGGCCGACGAGGGCGCCGTTCACGGCTTCCTGTGCGGCGAACGACTTTTCGAGACGCGTCCAGGCTTCTTCGCGGCGCGCCTTCTCGCGGCTGACGACGGCGTCGCCGAGCGCGTTTTCGATGCGATCGAGATAGACTTCGACGATGTCGCCGGCCTTCGGTTGGCCGTGCGCTTCGTCGAGGAGAAATTCACGGAGCGGAATGCGGCCTTCGGTCTTGAGGCCGATGTCGACCACCACGAAGTCATGCTCGATGGCGACGACGGTGGCGGGGATGACGCGGCCTTCGACCATGCCGCGGGACGTGAAGCTTTCGTCCAGGAGCGACGCGAAATCGTCGCGCGTGGGGTTGAGGGTTGCTTGGGCTTGAGACGCCATACGTGTACTGACTCCAACAACAACAAGGGCCAGCCGGTTGGCTCCGGCGGTCTCGGCGCCACCATGGCGCCGTCCTCTTAGTCCGATCTTTTGCTCCCCCGCGTGCGGGGGAGCTGTCAGCGAAGCTGACTGAGGGGGGAGTTGTGCAACGTCCCCCTCCGCTTCGCTTCGCTCAGCACCTCCCCCGCAAGCGGGGGAGGAAAACGAGCCCCGATCAAGTTTTGGAGCTCGAAAGCGCCGCGTCGACGAGTGCGAAAGCGGCCTCTGCCGCGGCCTCTATAGATAGGGACGTCGTATCCAGCAAGTGAGCCCCTTCGGCTTGCCGCAGGGGGGAATCCTGGCGGTTCATGTCCCGCGCGTCGCGTTCCGAAATCTGACGCTCCAATTCGGCGAAGCCGATGGTCTCGCCGCGCGCCTGAAGTTCCGCCAAGCGCCGGCGGGTGCGCTCGGCCAGCGAGGCGGTAACGAAGAGCTTCACCGTCGCGTCCGGGCAGATCACGGTGCCGATGTCGCGCCCGTCCAGCACCGCCCCGGTCGGATCGGCGGCGAAGGCGCGCTGGGCCCGGCGCAGCACCGTCCGCACCGCCGGGATGGCCGCGACCTGCGAAGCCGCGACGCCGGCGGCGGAGGACCGGATCCGGGTCTCGTCGATGCGTTCCAGATCGAGCGCCTCGGCGGCGGCCACGGCTGCGGCCTCGTTCGCCGGATCGCCCCCAGCGTCGAGCACGGCGAGGCCGACCGCGCGATAGAGCGCGCCGGTGTCGAGCCGCTTCAGCCCGTACCGCGCCGCAAGCTGCTTCGCGATCGTGCCTTTGCCGGATGCGGTGGGGCCGTCGACGGCGATGATCATGGCGCGGTGTTTAACAGAGATGCGTGCTGGCGGAAGGGCGCCGCTAGGCAGGTGGAGCGAGGCGCCAGATCACCACGGCGTTCTCGCGGGTTTGCTCCAACAGGCGCACCTCGGCTGTGCCGTCGCGCTGCACGAGCTTCATGTAACTATCTGAACAGGACAGCAGCCGGTCGCCCGAATCGAGGGTCCATAGGGCATAGCCGCCGGAGCTCAGTCCTTCTGCAATTCGTCGGTTCGCAATGACCATCGGATCAACGTAGTTGAAGTCGCCGAGGTCGGCGATTTCCCGGCGCGCGACAATGCTCCACAACGCGACGCTCTCCTCGCCTGCATCATTGATGCGGCCAAAGATGAGGTGAGCGGAGTCGTTGGAGAATTGTGGAACGGATAGCCGTCCCCCAGGCTCTCCCAGGTCTGCAATCCGGCGTCTTGTGCGCAGGTCCCACAACTCGCGTCTGTTTCCATCTTCAACAGCAAGATAACGACCATCGCCCGACCATGTTGAGTTTGCATCGTGCGCGTCGAAGCCCGGCATCGTGATAGCGCGAGCGCCCGTTCGAGCGTTCCAGACGACAACCTCTTCTTCGGTTGCAGGTGCGAATATCCAGTGGCCGTCAGGAGAGACCTCAATGTCATGAGCCGTGATGGCGTCATTACGAGCCAACCTGCGGATCATGGCGCCGGACCGCGCATTCCAAAGGCTGAGCTGACCCTGGCGGTCGAATGTAATCAGCCGATTGTTCTGCGTGAAAGTGAACTCGCCGCTCGTGCCTATTCTCACATGGAGAAGAATAGGCTCTTCCTCGCCCGGGGCGGCTTCAAAATCCGATTGGGCGCGGAAGCTGCCCAGTTCAGCGAGTAGCCGGCCTGACCGGAGATCCCAGAGGCTTGCTGTCCCATCTGCACGACGGGCAACCAATCGTGCGCCATCCGCAGAGGGTTGTACGCCAAAATGTATCGCCTGCCATGGCTCATCCGCGAGTGCGCCGAGAGCGAAGTGCGTGCGGCCGGTGCGTGCGTCTATGATCGTGCGATCGCCGTTTCCGTCGGCGAACTGCGCATAGCGCGCCCCATTAAGAAACGCGGGAAAATTAGGATGGAGGCCGCTGTCGACGCCCGCCGCGCCACCGGCGGCAAGTGTCGCGCCGGTAAGCGCGTCGATGTATATCCATTCCCAGCCGTTCCGAACCAGCGCGCGCGTTCCGTCTGGACTAAATCGAGAATTGGTATGACTCAATAACGGCGACGCGTGACGTGGAATCTCGGCAATCACCTCGCCGGTGGCGGTGTTGATGAGACGGATTGCATGCGCGTCGATAACCAGCATGCGCTGCCCATCTGCCGACAGGTCGAGATCATTTTGGTCAGGCGGAAGCGCGAATGCCCCCTGCAGCGCGCCAGTTCGAGCGTTGCGGATTTCGTATCTTCCGTCTGGAACGCTGAGCACGAGCCAGCGGCTGTCTTCAGTAAAATAGACGCAGCATTCGAAGTGATCGCCGGTGAACACCGGCATGGTCGCCAGTGTTTCCCCGGTTCTCATATCGACTAAACTTGCTGGCCCCGTGTTCCAGTCGATTACCGCGCGCGACCTGTCGGGGGCCTCCTCGCGAATCCAGTTTTGCGTTTGGTACGTTGCGACCGGCGTCAGTTGTCGGAGTTTCTCGCCCGTCCATGCGTCCCAAAGCTCATAGGACCAGTCGGCCCGGCGGGCGCTGATGGTCGAGAACTCGGCATAGGCTGTATGGTGCTCGCCCGGGATTACGGCGAGCGCCTCCAATCGCCAGCCGTCGCTCTGGGCGGCCTCCGAGAGTGCGCACGAGCCGGATTGGGCGGTCGCCACCTGAGGCGCCAATAGAGCGCAGGCGGCGATCAGGCTCGTTAGGGCACGGTAAGGGCGGCGCAACATGGGCCAAAGAGACATGAAGGCGAGGCTTTGCGTCAAATCGCGGTTCGTTGAACGCCGACGTGGCGGAGCCCCATTCCCCGCGCTGCCGCTGCGGCTATCTTGACACGGCGTCACCGAGAGCGCCGGATTCAGGCATGAGCAGTGAGCATTTCGACGTGGTGGTGGTCGGCGCCGGGATTTCCGGGGTCGGCGCGGGCTATTTCCTGCAGCGCGACTGCCCGGACAAGAGCTACGTCATCCTGGAAAACCGCGCCGACATGGGCGGCACCTGGGACCTGTTCCGCTATCCCGGCATCCGCTCGGACAGCGACATGTTCACGCTCGGCTATTCGTTCAAGCCGTGGACCGAGCAGAAGGCGATCGCCGACGGCCCGTCGATCTGGAAGTACGTGCACGAGACGGCCGCCGAGTACGGCATCGACAAGCACATCCGCTTCAATCACCGCGTCGTGCGGGCGAGCTGGTCTTCGGACGCCGCGCGCTGGACCGTCGAGGCCGAGCACGACGGCGCGATCAAGCGCTTCACCTGCAAATTCTTCCACGTCTGCGCCGGCTATTACAATTACGAGCAAGGCTTCCTGCCGCAATGGGAGGGCGTGTCCGACTTCAAGGGGCGGATCGTCCATCCGCAGCATTGGCCGGAAGATCTGGACTATGCCGGCAAGCGCGTCGTCATCATCGGTTCGGGCGCGACGGCGGTGACGCTGGCGCCGGCGATGACCGACAAGGCCGCGCACGTCACCATGCTGCAGCGGACGCCGACCTACATGGTCTCGCTGCCGGCCGAAGACGCGCTGGCGAACTGGGCGCGCAAGCATCTGCCGGCCCAGTTCGCCTACGATCTGACGCGTCTGCGCAAGATCGTCTTTCAGCAATTCTTCTTCCGCCTGGCGCGCTCGCGCCCGGCGAAGACGCGCGAGCGTTTGCTTGGCCTCATCCGCGAGCAGCTCGGGCCCGATTACGATATGGAGACGCACTTCACGCCGCCCTACAATCCGTGGGAGCAGCGCCTGTGTCTCGTGCCCGACAACGACATGTTCATCGCCATCCGCGAGGGCAAAGTCTCGATCGCCACAGATCAGATCGAGCGCTTCACCGGGAAGGGGCTGAAGCTGAAGTCGGGCCAGGAGCTCGAAGCGGACATCATCGTCACCGCCACCGGACTCAATCTGCGCATGCTCGGCGGCGCCGATATCGTCGTCGACGGCAGGAAGATCGATCCGGGCAAGAGCTACACGTACAAGGGCGCGATGCTGTCGGACGCGCCGAACATGGCGTTCGTGTTCGGCTACACCAATGCGTCCTGGACGCTGCGGGCGGACCTGATCAACGAATACGTTTGCCGCCTGATCAACTATCTCGACCTGTACGGCCTCGCATCGGCGACGCCGCGCGTGGGCGAGGGGCCGCATGAGGACAAGCCGTTCGCCGATTTCTCCTCGGGCTATTTCCAGCGCGCAGCGCACCTGCTGCCGAAGCAGATGAGCAAGGCGCCGTGGAAACAGAACCAGAGCTATGCGCACGATCTCATGGATCTGCGCTATGGCCTGATTGAAGACGGCGTGCTCGAGTTCAAGCGCGCTAAAGCCAATGTTGAGCCGGCCGCGCCTGCCGCCGGCGCGAAGCCTGAGCTAGTCGGATAAGGCTGGCGCGAGCGGCGCCCCTGCGTTAGAGCGCAGCGAACGCGACCTGGGGGCGCACGTGAAATCCATCAGCTTGATCGTGCTCGCGGCCCTGATCGCCGGCATCGTTGTCGGCGCGCTGGTGCGGGCCGAGGCGCCGCAACTCGCCGGCGCCGCGGGTGTGGTCGAGGCCTTCGGCGGTCTTTGGCTCAATGCGCTCAGCATGACGGTGGTGCCGCTCGTCGTCTCGCTCTTGATCACCGGCATTGCTTCGGTGGCGGATGCGGCCAAGACCGGCGGCCTCGTCGCGCGCGCCGTGCTGCTGTTCTCGGTGCTGATCGTGTTCGCGGCGGTGTTCGGCATCGTCGTAACGCAAGGCCTGCTGGCGTTGTGGCCGGTCGACCGCGACATCGCGGCGGGCTTCATCGCCAGCGTCGGCGCCGAAGCGATCGTGATCGAGGAGCCGCCGAGTTTCGTCTCCTGGCTGCAGGGCCTCGCGCCGGCCAACCCGGTGAGCGCGGCGGCGGAAAACCAGATCCTGCAGCTGGTGGTCTTCGCCGTCTTCTTCGGTTTCGCGGCGACCAAGCTGCCGGCGCAGATGCGCCATCAGCTGGTCGGCTTCTTTCGAGCCGTGTCGGAAGCGATGATCGTCATCGTGCGCTGGATTCTGCTCGCGGGGCCGCTCGGCGTGTTCGCGCTCGCGCTCGGCGTCGGCCTGCGTGCCGGCTTCGGCGCGGCGGGGACGCTGGTGCAGTACGTGGTCATCGTCTCGGCGGCGACGTTTGGCATCACATTGGTCGCCTGGCTCATCGCCGTCAGCTGGGGCCGCCAGCCGATCGCGCGCTTCACCACCGCCGCCGCGCCGGTGTGGGCGATCGCCGCCTCGACGCAATCTTCGCTGGCGTCGCTGCCGGCGATGCTGGAGTCGGCGCTGCGCGGCCTGCGCATTCCGGCGCACATCGCCGATGTCGTGCTGCCGCTCGCGGTCGCGGTGTTCCGCTTCACCAGCCCGGTGGCGAACCTCGCCGTCTGCTTCTTCGTCGCGCACCTCTACGGCGTTGAGCCGACGCTGCTTCAGATCGCCGGCGCCATCGTCGTCGCGTTCGGAGTGAGCGTGGGCTCGGTCGGCCTGCCGGGGCAGATTTCGTTCATCGCCTCGATTGCGCCGATCTGCATGGCGCTCGGCATCCCGTTCGAGCTGCTGGGCATTCTGCTGGCGGTGGAGGTGATCCCCGACATTTTCCGCACGCTCGGCAACGTCACCGGCGATCTTGCGGTCACAACGGTGCTCGCGCGCAAACAAGCGCGCGAGCCGGCTGTGCAGTCCGTCGAAGCGGCCTAGTTGCGATAGCGCGCGCAGGCGTTGGCGTAGAAGCCTTCCACGTGCTCGATGCGCGCGGCGGTGCTCCCGCCCGCGGGCGGGGTGTCGCTGTCCGGCGCCGAGAGCGTATCGCCTTCGGCGTTGATGCGCTCGCCGATCGTGCGCGCGGCGATGCGCACTTCTTCCGGCATCAGCACCTGCGCGACGCCGGCGGTGGTGCAGTCGCAATAGCCGGCGTTCTGGTGGCGGTTGCAGGCGGCGCGGTAGGCGCGTCTGGCTTCGCCGACTTCGCGGTCGCTGGCGAGGCTGCGCGCGTCCGGCGCCACCAGTTCTGACGGGGGCGCGGCGGGCTCAGTCTGGGCCTCCGCGAGGCCCTCTGCCGTGAAAGCGGCGATCAGCAGCACGCCGGCGGCGATCAGTCTCATCACGAAATCTCCTCGATTCGCCAACGTCTTGGGACCGAGGCAGTGCCTTCACAGTGGCGCGAGACTCAGGCGGCGTCGCGCTGTTCCAGATTGGCGGGAACTTGCTGCGCCGGCAGCGCCGCCGGCACGCGCAAGGTGAACGCCGAACCCTGGCTGGGCGCGCTCCTCACGGTCACATCGCCGCCCAACAGGCGCGCAAGCCGGCGGGTAATGGCGAGGCCGAGCCCGGTGCCGCCGAACGCGCGCGTGGTCGAGGCGTCGGCCTGTACGAACGGCTGGAACAGCCGCTTCTGCGCGTCCAGCGAGATGCCGATGCCGGTGTCGATCACTTCGAACACCAGCCAATCGTCCTCGCGGCAAGCGCGCAGCTTTATTTGGCCGTCTTTGGTGAACTTGGCCGCGTTGGAGAGCAGGTTGAGCAGGCATTGGCTCAGCTTGAACCCGTCCGTGTCGGCGGCGCCGAGAGCGGTTTCCGCCTCCACAATGATGGCGCTGCCGTTGATCGCCGCGGCCGGTTTCACGGTGGCGACGGCTTCGGCGACCAGGGAGTCGATGCTCACGCGCTCGGCGCGCACTTCCATCGCGCCGGCCTCGATCTTGGAGAGATCGAGCACGTCGTTGATCAGCGCGAGCAGACGATGGCCGGCGCCATGAACGCGGCGAAGATCGCCGAGCTCGTCGTCGGCGCTGCGGTCTTCGGCGCTTTCCATCAGAATTTCCGTATAGCCGATGATGGCGTTGAGCGGCGTGCGCAGCTCATGGCTCATCGTCGCCAGGAACTGTGACTTGGCGATATTGGCGCTTTCGGCCGCGATGCGGGCGGCCTCCAGCTGGTCGAAGGCGCGGGCGAGTTCGACGTCGCGCCGTTCAATCTCGTCCAGGATATGGCCGAGGCGGCGCGTCGGCGTTTCGCGCGCGGCGCGGTCGTTCGCCGGCGCCGCCGCCTCGCCGCCGCGGCGGGCGAGCACCTCCTCGGCGCGGCTCACCGCCTTCAGCATGCTGCGGCGGCTGCGATAGATCAGCAGCGCGATCACCAGCACGGCGATGAAGCAGGCGCCGGCGAGCAGCGTGGCGAACGTCATCTTCTCGAGCGTCTGCTGCTGCAGCTCCGAACGCATCGCCTGCGCCTGGGCGCGCTGCTCGGCGTCGGCGACTTCGCTTTCCATCGTGGCGCGGAGTTCGCGCACGCCGTCGTTGAAGCTGGTCATGAGCCGGTTCGCGGCGGCTTCGTGCGCGGTGCGGAGCGCCGCGAAGGCTTCCTGGTAGCGGCCTTCCGCGTTCAGCACCTCCGGCTCGATCAGGTCGAGGCGTTCGTCGAGGCCCGGATCGCCGCGCTCGGCGGCGAGCGTGCGCAGTTCAGTGAGCGCCGCGCGCGCCTCTTCGCCGCGCGAAAGCCGCGCCAGGGCATGGGCGCGGAAGATCAGCAGGCGCGTGAGGTATTCCGGCGGCGCGCCGGCGATGGCGCGGCCCTGGTCGGCGCAGCGCAGCGCCAGCTCGTAAGCGCCGGCCAGGAAGTTCACCCGCGCGCAGAGCATGCTGGCGAAGAACTGCATCCGCGGCTGGCCGCTGCGCGCGGCGACATCGGCGTGGATCGCAGTCAGGCGCTGCGCTTCGGGGATGAAGCCGCCCTGCGCCATCATGGTCGAAAGATTGTTGACGATGACGACGCCGTCGACCGGCTTGCCGGCGGCGATGTCGAGTTCGACGGTCCGTTCGAGGTGATGGAGCGCCGTTTGGTAGTCGCCGACGCGCACCGAATTGTACGCCATCGCGTCATGCAGGCCCGAGCGGAGGGTGCGTGTTGCGACGTCGTCGGGCAGGTGCAGAAGCCCCCCGCGCGCGGCTTCGAGCGAATTGCCGAACAGGCCGAGGTCGGTCAGCGCGTAGGCGTGCAGGCGCTCGCCGGCGGCGCGCACCAGCGGGTCGCGTTCGTTCCGCAGGAGCGGGGCGAGGTTGCGGCGGACGGCGACATAGTCACCCTCGAGCGCCGGCGCATAGGCGCGCAGCAGGGCGGCCATGGCGGTGAAGCGCCGGCTGGAATGCGTCGTCGCCTCGCGCTCCAGCGCCGCCAGCGATTGGTGCGCCGCTGCAGCGTCGGAGCCGATGAAGTCGTCGGCGGCGATGTCGTAAAGCTGCTGCAGACGCTCTTCGCCTTGCGCGCGGTCCGCGGCGAGGAGGCGTTCCTCACGCGTGCTGTCGGTGACGATGAGGCTCTCGGCCTGAACGCGGCGGGCGAGCGCTTCGCCGCGTTCGACCCAGGTGCCGGCGTCCTGGGCGTGTGCTTGCTGGAACAGACCAAGTGCGCACGCGCTCGCCACGAGCGCGCGCAGAATCGTTGCGCGCATTGAACCCACCTTATTGAGCAGGACGTTGGCCCAACGCTCGTTAAGGGAGAGGGTCGGCGATTTGGTGAAACTGTAATTTACCCTAGTCACACTTCGCGGATGTCGGCGCCGAGCTTTTGCATGCAGCCGATGAAGTCTGGAAACGAGGTGGCGATCATCTCCGCGTCGTCCACCGTGACGGGCTCTTTCGACGCCATGCCGAGCACCAGGAACGACATGGCGACGCGGTGATCGCCCAAGGTGCGGATCTGCGCGCCGCCGCGCACGCTCTTGGGGCCATTGCCGCGGACGATCAAACCGTCCGGCAGCTCCTCGGCGTCGACGCCGCAGGCCTTGAGGCCGTCCACCATCAAGGTGATGCGGTCGCTCTCCTTCACCCGCAGTTCGCTCGCGCCGACGATGCGCGTCTCGCCTTGGGCGAACGCCGCCACCACCGAGAGGATCGGGAATTCGTCGATCATCGCCGGCGCGCGCTTGGCGGGCGGACTGGCGCCATGGAGCTTGCTCGACTGAGCGACGATGTCGGCGATCGGTTCGCCGATCGGATCGCGGCGTTCCTCGTAGGTGAGCTTCGCGCCCATTTCGAGCAGCGTCTCGTAGAAACCGAGCCGCAGCGGATTGACCAGCACGTCCTCGACCCGGATTTCCGATTTGCCGAGGATCAAGGCGGCGGCGATCGGGAAGGCGGCGGAGGAGGGATCGGCCGGCACGTAGATGTTTGCGCCGCGCAGCTGGCTCGGCCGCACGCGCGGGTGCTGGCCGCCGTCGACTTCGATGCTGTCGATGTCGGCGCCGAACACGCCGAGCATGCGCTCGGTGTGATCGCGCGAGCGCTCCGGCTCGATCAGCACTGTCTCGCCTTCGGCCCGCAGCCCCGCGAGCAGCACCGCCGACTTCACCTGCGCTGAGGACACGGGCGAACGATAGGTGACGCCTTTGAGTTTGCCGCCATGCACGATCAGCGGCAGCCGGTTCTCGGTCGAATCGAAGCGCGCGCCCATTTGCGAGAGCGGCGCGACGACTCGGTTCATCGGCCGCTTGCGCAGCGATTGGTCGCCATCGAGGCGGGCGCTCAGCTTGAAGCCGCTGGCGGCGCCCATGAGCAGCCGCGCGGCCGTGCCCGAGTTCCCGCAATCGATCGTGTCGCTGGGCTGGCTGAAGCCGCCGGCGCCGGTAACGCGCCAGCGTCCGTCGTCGCGCTTGTCGGCCTGAGCCCCGAACTGACGCACCGCCTGCGCGGTGCACAGAACGTCCTCGGCCTCGAGCAGGCCGTCGATTTCCGTGACCCCGTGCGCCAGCGCGCCCAGAATGAGCGCGCGGTGGGATATGGACTTGTCGCCGGGAGGACGGGCGCGGCCCCGCAGCGGCCCGGCGAATCGCGCCTTGAGACGCATGGACGACACCTGTTCGGCAGCCGCTTAAGTGGGATGACAAAGCTTTTGACAGGCGCGCCCGGAGGTGGCAAGCGAGCGCCCCGCGCGAAGGCTGCGACCAGCAGCGCGGAGCCGAAGGGAGAGCCGTTTTGGCCAAGACCGATTTGGGCGCGAAGCAAGTGTGCCCGAACTGCGGGGCGAAGTTTTACGATCTGAGCCGTCGCCCGGCGGTCTGCCCCAAATGTACGACCAGTTTCGATCCCGCCGAAGAAGGCGTGCGCGTGCGCCGCACGCGGGCGCGGGCGACCGCCGCCGAGACCGATTACGAGGACGAAGACGAGGAACTCGAAGAAGGCGCCAAGGCCAAGAAGGCTGGCGACGAGGACGAGGACGAGGACACCGAAGCGACGCCTGAAATCGACAGCGAAGCCGAGGCCGAACCTCTGCTGACCGAAGAGGACGAGGATGTCGAGGCGGCGCCGACCGGCGACGATCTGCCGGAAGGCTTTTCGGAAGAGGAAGCGGATCTCGGCGACGACGCCGCCGACGACGACAGCGTGCCGATGCTCGAGGACGAGGAGGAATTCTCCGAGGACGAGCTCGGCGACATTGGCGGAGAGGACGAAGACGAAAGCCGCTGAGGCCGAATGGCACAGCCGCTTGATCACGAAAGGGGCGGAGCGTAGGTTCCGCCCTTCCCAAAACCGGGGCGCTCCGGGCAACCGGCGCGCACAATCGGGGCCATAGCTCAGTTGGGAGAGCGCTTGAATGGCATTCAAGAGGTCAGGGGTTCGACTCCCCTTGGCTCCACCATCTTCCCGGGCCCGCGTTGACGGGCCCGTTCGCCGGCGCCGGCGCCGCGTCAGCCGTCCAGAGTGAAGCCGAGCTTCATCGTCACTTGCCAGTGCGCGATCTTGCCGTCTTCGACATGGCCGCGCACTTGCGTGACTTCGAACCAGCGGATGTTGCGGATCGTCTCGCTGGCGCGCGCGAGCGCCGTCTCGATCGCATGCTGAACGCCTTGCGGCGATGAACCGGTGAGTTCGACGCTCTTATAGACGTGGTTGGACATGGGGCCGTCTCCCTGGGTTGCCGTGAGCAATGTACGGCGCACACCGCAGCCGGACAGCCCGATCAGCTTCGACGGAACAACACCGCCCAGGCGATTGCGGCGACCGGAACGCCGAGGCCGATCCATGAAAGCAGATCGAGCGCGCCGTCGCCGATCAGCGCGGCGATCAGGCCGACGCTGCTGAACGCGGCGATCAATGCCGGGACGCCAAAGGTTCGGCTGAGCAAAGAGCCGCGGCGGCGCATCGTCATTCCGCCGCCATCGGCGCCGGCGCTTCGTCGGCCGCTTCGGCCGGCGCCAGCGCGCGCGCTTTCGCGAGCCACAGATAAACCCCGCTCGCCAGGATGACGATCGAGGCGAGATCGAGCAGCGCCCACAGCAGCTTCAGCGGCAGTCCGCCATAATCGCCGAAGTGGAGCGGCTTGGAGAGCGAGAGCGCCTTTGCGTACCAAGGCATGTCGCGCAAGCCGTCGAAGGCGCCGGTCTCGGCGTCGATCAGCACCGGCGTGATCAAGTGCGTCGTCAGCGGCGTTTCGCCGTGCAGGAAGATGGCGTAGTGGCGGTCGGTCGAGAACGATCCGCCCGGGAAGGCGACGAATTGCAGCGTCATGCCCGGCGCCGCCGCTTCGGCGCGCAGGATCGCCGCGTGCAGCGAACGCGCCTGTTGCGGCGTTCGCGCTGCGCCGTTGTGCTCGGCGGTGAGATCGCGCAGCGCATCGTATTTCCAGAGATCGAGGATCGGCGTCGCCAGTGTGTTGATGACGCCAGTCAGTCCGACGACCAGCACCCAGGCGACCGTCACAATGCCGAGCAGGTTGTGATAATCGAGCCATTTCACGCGCGGCGAGCGGCTGACGCGCAGCACGCCGAAATCGTGCCGGCGCATGAACGGCGCGTAGACGACGACGCCGGAGACGATCGACGCCACCAGCAGCACGCCCATCGCGCCCAGAAATAGCATGCCGGGCAGACCCAGGAGCATGTCCGTATGCAGCTGCAGCAGGAAGTGCATGACGCCGCCGTCCGGCTCATGCGGCGGCACCAGCGCGCCGCTGGTGTGATCGAACGAGGCGAAGTGCATGTCGGCTTCGGCAGCGTCCGGCGTCGGCCCTGTGGTCACGTTCACGACCGGCCGGTCGATGTCGAAGCTCATGAACAGCGGAACTTCGCCGGGGCGGTTCTCCAGCGCCCGCGCGAGGATTTCGTCGTAGCTGAGCAATGGGCCGCCGGGATTGGCCGGCGTCCATTGCTGCTCGCCCAACGCGGCGTCGATCTCGTCGTGGAAGATGAGCGGCAGGCCCGTCACGAACAGCATCAGCAGGATCAGCGTGCTGATGAGGCTCGTCCATTTGTGGACGAACATCCAAGCGCGAAGGGCGCCTTGCCGCATCATCAGAAATCGACCGACGCCGACACCACGAACGTGCGCGGGCCGCCGAGCACGAGATAGTTGGCGCCCGGATAGCCGCCGGCCGAGGCCCAATAATTCTCGTCGGTCACGTTTTCGATGCGGCCGCGGAAAGTGACCGGCCGATCGCCGACATCGAGCGCATAGCGTGCGCCGAGATCGAGCCGCGTCCAGGAGGGGATCGAGGCCGTGTTGGCTTCGTTGATGTATTGCGCGTCGGTGTACTGAACGCGCGCATCGAGCGTCAGGCCAGGGACGAAGCTTGGATCCCATTCGAAGTTGAGGTTCGCCTGCAGCTCCGGGATGCCGATCGGGGTGTTGCCGTCATTGGCGGTGCCCTGATTGGTCTCCGCATCGAGCCAGGTGGCGCCGCCGAGGATGCGGAAGCCTTCGCGCGGCTCGCCGAACACGCTGAGTTCGAGTCCTTGCGCCTGCTGCTCGCCAGAGGCCTGGAACACCTGCGCGACGACAATGGCGTTCGGACGCGTGAGATGAAACCCGCTCAGCGTCGCGCCGAAGTCGCCAGAATCGTACTTGATCCCGGCTTCGTACTGCTCGCCCTGGTAGGGCTCGAGCACGTCGCCGGCGTTCAGCACCGGCAGACCGCCGCTGGTCGACGGCGCGATCGCCCCTGGCTGCAGGCTCTCGGCGTAGTTGGCGTAGAGCGAGATCGTGTCCGAGGGCTGATAGACGACGGCGAAGGAGGGGGTCAGCGCATCGCTCTCATACCCTGAGAGTTCGGCCCCGGTGTTGTAGTCGAACGTCTGCGTCTCGATCCATTGCTGGCGCGCGCCGAGCGTGATCATCAACTGGCCGTCCAGCAGCGTGATCATGTCGGCGATGGCGAGACTTTGGTTGTTCACTTCTTCCGTCTTCAGCGGATCGGAGAGATCGCCGCCGACGAAGAAATTGGCCGGCGGCGGCGCAACCGCGACCGGCGTGTAGAGATCGCCCGGGAAGCCGGCGAAGTTCGAGAACGCATAGGCGTTGCGCGATTCGAGCCGGATCGCCGAACCGGAGACGATCAGCCGATGGCCGATCCCGCCGGTGTCGAACTCGGCGCGCAGCCCTGCGTCGGCGGAAAGAACGTCGTCTTCGCGCGCATTGTCGAAGCGATACGCCGTGGTCGTTCCATCGGGCGCCGCGCTCGGGTTGGAGAGCACGTTGGCTTCCTCGCCGCGCCGGCCGCCGGCCGCGGCCCAGCCGGTGACGGCGTCGGTGAGATCGAACTCGGCGCGCACGGCGCCGAACAATTGCCGCTCGTCGGTATAGGTCCAGGGCTGCGCGAAATTGCCGTCGGCCTCGGGCGCGTCGGGCGCGGCGCCCAGCGGCGTCACTTGCGGGCGCGGCGCGTCGATGAAGTGGTCCTGGTAGCCGAGGTCGGCGGTGAAGCGGGCGTTGGCGCCGCGATAATCGGCGCCGATCGCGAACACCGAAAGCTCGCGCTCCTGGTTGTCGATCGCCGTCTCGCCGTCGCGGCGCACGGCGTTGAAGCGCAGGCCGAAATCGCCCTCGCCGAAGCGCCGGGCGACATCGAGCGCGCCGTACAATTGGCCGCCGCTCTCCGTGCCGAGCGTGACGCGGTTGAGCGCTTCATCGGGCGCGCGCTTCGGCACCAGGTTGAAAGCGCCGCCGACGCCGCTGCCGCCGGGCGCGGCGCCATTGAGAAACGAATTGGCGCCGCGGAACACTTCGACGCGTTCCAGCATCTCCGCCGATACGAACTGGCGCGGCAGGATGCCGTAGACGCCGTTATAGGTCATGTCGTCCGAGAACACCGGAAAGCCGCGGATGACGTAGAGCTCCTGGAAATTGCCGAAGCCCTTGGCGACGCGCACGACCGGATCGTTCTGCAGCACGTCGCCGACGCTGTGCGCCTGCTGATCCTGGATCAGCGTCTCGGTGTAGGCCGTGCCCGCGAACGGGGCGTCCATCATGTCGAGATTGCCGAGGAGGCCGGCGCGGCCGCCGCGCGCCACCTGGCCGCCGGCGTATTCGGGCGTCAGCCCGACCTGCGAGCCGACGATGACGATCTCTTCCGATCCCTCGTCGTCGCCGGCCGTTTGAGCCGCGGCCGGCGCGGTGATCCCCATCGCCAACGCCGCCAAGCTCAATCCCAGTCCAAAGTTCCGCATGACCCCACCCTCGTTGCAAGTGCGAATAGTTCGCATAAGGCGCCGCGCCAAGCCGCGCTATGGACACCCTGTCGCAGAGGCTCTCCCAGCGCAGTTCCACCACTTCTCGAAATTGCCGCCATCTCCCAGCATGAGAGTCGGCGGGAGAGGGAAATGGGCGGCGAGCGCCAGCCAAGGTCGCAACAGCCGAGCGCGGGTCTGCGCCAATTCCTGCGCGTCGCGGTCTATCCTGCGGCGCTGGCGGGATCGCTCGCGCTGCTGATGATCGGCATCGATCTCGGCCTGGGCTTGCTCTGGGCGCCTTATGCGGCGGTGGCGGTCGCCGGCGTCGCAATTCTGCTCGCCGAGCGCGCGATTCCGCATCGCCGCGATTGGCGGCCCAATTTTCGGGACTTGGCGGAAGACGGCGCGTTCATGGCGCTCACCCAGGTCGTGACGCCGCTCGCGCTCACGTGGGCGGCGGTGTTTGCGCTGCAGCTTTTCCTCGCCCGCGCCGGCGTCAGCCTCGATCTCTGGCCGACCACATGGCCCATTCTCGCGCAGCTCGCGTTGAAAGTGATCGCCGGCGATTTCTTCCGCTATTGGCTGCACCGCGCCGCACATACGTGGACGCCGCTCTGGCGGCTGCACGAGGTGCATCACTTCCCGCCGAAGCTCTACACGACCAATGTCTTCCGCTTTCACCCATTCGAGAAGGCGCTGCAATTCATCGCCGACACGCTGCCGTTCCTGCTGATCGGCATCGGCGCGGAGGCGCTCGCTTATTACTTCGTGTTCTATGCGGTGAGCGGCCTCTTGCAGCACTCGAACATCGACGTTCGTCTGGGTTGGCTGAATTACGTCTTCAGCGGGCCGGAAGTTCACCGCTGGCATCATTCGCGCAAGATCGAGGAATCGAACAACAATTACGCGCACAGTTTCGTAGTGTGGGACCTGGTGTTCGGCACCTACTATCGGCCGCGTGAGCGGAGTGTCGATCGGTTGGGCCTGCTCGACGAGCACTATCCGACAAGCTTCTGGCGCCAGATGGCGGCGCCGTTCCGGATTAGGCGCGATGCGCGTTAGCGACACCATCGCCAACGCGGCGCTTGATCTCGCACTCGGCTCGCTGGGCCGGCGCGCTTACGATCGGCTGCTTGCGCAGGCGGAGCGGCCTGAGGAGACGCAAGCGCGTGCGCTGCGCGCCATTCTGCGTGCGAACGCCGGGACGGAGCAGGGACGCCGCTTTGGCGTCAGCGCCGAACTCAGCGTGGATCAATACCGTGCCGCCGTTCCGATAAGCGACTACGAAGACATCCGCCACCTTGTCACGCGTCAGATTGAAACCGGCGGCTTCGCGATCGCGCCGGAGAAGCCGCTCATGTACGCGCGCTCCAGCGGCACGACCGGAGCGGCTAAGTACATCCCCGTGACGACAGCCGCGCTCGCGCAGATGCGGCAAGCGCAGCGCGCCATGGCTTACGCGCAGCACAAGGCGCTGCGCTGTTTCTCGGGAAAGCTGGTCGGCCTGGGCGGCGCCGCGTGCGAGGAGACGCTCGCAGACGGAACGCCGGCTGGGGCGACGACGGGGCTCATCTACCAAAGCATGCCGCGCTTCATGCGCGCGAAGTATGTGGTGCCGCCCGAGACGTTCGAAATTGCGGACTATGCCGAAAAGTACTTGACCATTGCGCGCCTGGCCGCGCGCGAGCCCGCCGTGAGCGTGATCGCCACCGCGAACCCGTCGACGGTGCTGCGCCTCATGGACGTGATCCGCACGCACGTCGGGGAGATCGCTGCGCACGCCTCGCCGGCGCGGGCGCGGACATTGGAGGCGCTTGCCGCGTGCGCAGAGCCCTTGCGTGTCGCCGATTTGTGGCCGCGCCTTCGCGCCATCGTCACCTGGTTGGGCGGCGGCTGCGCCACCGCGGCCGCCGCGGTGCGCGCGCAGCTTCCGAAGGACGCGGCGATGATCGATGCCGGCTACGTCGCCAGCGAGGTGCGTGGTACAATTGTTGTCGACGTGCGCAAGAACCTAGCCCTGCCGCTGCTCGGCGACGTGTTCTTCGAGTTCGTGCCGGCCGCCGCCTGGGAAGAAGGCGAGCGCCGCACCTTGCTGCTGCACGAGCTGCAGCCGGACACGGATTATTATGTGGTCGTTACGACGATCGCCGGTCTGCTGCGCTACAGCATGAACGATGTTGTGCGCGTCTCGGGCCGCATCGGGCGCACGCCGGCGCTTCAGTTCATCCGCAAGGGACGCGGCGTCACCAACATCACGGGCGAGAAGCTCTCCGAGGATCAGGTCCACGCGGCGATGGCTGAGCTGCCTGCGCCGCCGGTCTTTTATATCGTGGTCGCAGATGCCGAGCGCGGCCTCTATCGCGCTTATGTCGAAGGCGGCGGCGACGCCCAGTTCATCGCCTCGGTGATCGACGCTCGTTTGCGGCAATTGAACCTGGAATACGAGTCCAAGCGCGCCAGCGGCCGTTTGCCCTGCCTACGGGTATCGCTGCTGCGGCCCGGCGCAGCCGACGCTTATCATCGGCACTGCACCGAGCAGAAAGGCCAGCGCGAGGCGCAGGCGAAGGTGCTCGCCTTGCAAACGGCCGAGGAGTGTCGCTTCGACTTTGCGCCATATGAATTGACGCATGCGCATTGAAACGCTGCGCATAGGCGCTGCGCCCATCCCGTTCCGGTTTTCGTTCACGCACGCCGCCGCGGCGCGGAACCAGGCGGAGAACGTGCTGGTCGAGGCGCGCGACGCCGATGGCCGGGTGGGGTTGGGCGAGGGGTGCCCGCGCGCCTACGTCACCGGCGAGACGGTGGCTGGCGCGACGGCGTTCCTGACCGAGCGGCGCGCAGAGCTGGCGGCGCTTCAAGACCTGCCGGCGCTGAAGGCGTGGATCGAAGCCAATGGCGCCGCCATCGACGCAAACCCGAGCGCGTTCTGCGCAGCCGAACTGGCGTTGCTCGATGTTTTCGCGCGTCAGGCCGAGCAGGACATTGAAGCGTTCCTCGGTATTGCGCACACGCCAACTGACCTTCGCGTCAGCGCTGTTTATGGCGCCGGCGGCGCAGCGGCTTTCCGTGTGCAGTCGGCGCTGTTCGGCCTCGACGGCATGCGTACGGCCAAGCTCAAGCTGAGCGGCGACTTGGCACGGGACCGCGCTCGCGCGAGAGCTTTGGCGCGCCGTGGCGCGGTGCGTTTGGACGCCAACAATCTGTGGCCGGACGCCGGCGCCGCGATGACGGCTCTCACAGCGCTCGCGCCGTTCGCATGGGCTGTAGAGGAACCGATTCGGCCCCGCGACTGGGAGGGGTTGAGGCGTATCGGGCTTGAGACAGGTTTGGCGATCATTTTGGATGAGAGCCTGCTCACATTGCGCGATCTGGCCGCCGCGCCGCGGGACATCCGCATCGTTCCCAATCTGCGCGTGTCGAAGCTCGGCGGGCTGCTCCGTTCTTTGAGCATGCTTGTTCCTTTCGAAGGCCCGGTGATCGTCGGCGCGCAAGTCGGCGAAACCAGCATCCTGGCGCGTGCGGGCCTGGCGCTGGCGCGGGCGGCTGGCGCGAGATTGGCGGGTCTCGAAATCGCTTATGCGCCGTTGCTGCTGTCGCGTGATGTCGTTCGGAACAGTGTAGGGTTTTCGTACCGCGGCGCAGTGAAGTGGTGTTCATCCGCCGCTGGTCTCGGCCTCGACGCCAATGCGACGTTCCAGCGCGCTCTCTTTGCCTAGCCTTTCCCCGCCAGCACGTTGCCCTGCGCGCCGCACGCAGTAGAGTCGACCCCCGCGTCGAGACGCCGCGTGCGGAGAAGCCGATGAGAATTGTGGTCACCGGCGCGGGCGGTTTTATTGGCGCGCCGGTCGTGCGAGCGCTGCGCGGCGACGGGCATGAGGTGATTGCCGCGACGCGCGCGGAGATGGATCTCGCCAAGCCGGACGCGGATCGCTGGCGCCGCACGCTGGCGGGGGCCGATGTGCTGGTGAATTGCGCCGGGCTGTTCGGCGGTGCGCAACAGCACGCCGTGAACACGACGGGCGCGATTGAGCTTTTTCGCTGTGCGCTCGGAGCTGGCGTCGCGCGCATCATTCAGCTCTCGGCCATCGGCGTTGAAGACGAGCTTTCCGCGTTCGCGCGCAGCAAGCTGGCGGCGGATCGGGCGCTGATGTCGATGGAGGTGGATTGGGTCATCCTGCGGCCGTCGATCGTGCTCGGCCCCGATGCGAACGGCGGCAGCGCGCTGTTGCGCGGATTGGCGGCGCTGCCGCTCATGCCGGTGGATGCGCGAGCCGGCGATCTGCAGGTGGTGCAGCTGGCCGATCTGATCGATGCGATCCGGCGCCTGGTTCGGCCGGACGCGCCAGCGCGGCTGGCGCTCGACATTGTCGGCCCGCAGCGTCTGAGTTTCGCCGACACCGTGCAGGCATTGCGAACATGGCTCGGCTGGGGCGAGGCCGTGCGTGTGCGCTTGCCTGCGTGGCTCATGGATGTCGGCTTTTGGCTGGGCGATGTCGCAGCTTGGCTCGGTTGGAGCACGCCGATCCGATCGGACGCGCGCGCGGAGCTGACGCGCGGCGGCGTCGGCGACGCCGCCGTCTGGGCGCGCGCGACCGGCGTTCAGCCGACAGGTCTCACCGAAGCGCTGGCGCCCAAGAGCGCTTCGGCGCAGGAGCGGCTCTACGCCGCCTGCTATTTCCTGCCGCCGCTGGTGATTGGCGTCACCGCGATCTTCTTCATCGAAACCGGCGTCGCCTCGTTGACCTTCGGCTATGGCATCGGCGTCGAGTTGCTCGAACGCGGCGGACTGGGCGCGCTGAGCGGGCCCAGCGTCATCGCCGGCGGGCTGGCCGACATCGTCACCGGCTTCGCCATCTTGTGGCGCCGCACGGTGAAGCTTGGCCTCTACGCTGCGATCGCGGTTTCGCTGTTCTACTTCGTCGCCGGCACGCTGCTCTTGCCCGAGCTATGGCTCGATCCGATCGGTCCGATGATGAAGATCTGGCCGCTGATCGTGCTCAATGTTGTGGGTCTTGCCATGGTGCGTGACAGATGACTTTGTTCTTCGCGCTGAAATTCGCGCATGTGATCGGCGCAGCCGTGCTGCTCGGCACCGGCGCCGGCATCGCCTTCTTCATGCTGATGGCGCACCTGACCAAAAACGCGGTGGTCGTCGCTGGGGTCGCGCGCATCGTCGTGATCGCCGATTATCTCTTCACCGCGACGGCGGTGGTGCTGCAGCCGATCACGGGCGTCTGGCTCGCGCACGTCGCCGGCTATCCGCTGACCGACGGCTGGATCGTCGTCTCGATCATTCTTTATCTCGTCACCGGCGCGTTTTGGCTGCCGGTGGTCTGGATGCAGACGCGCATGCGCACGCTCGCCACTGAGGCGGCCGCCGCCGGCGCCGATTTACCGGCGGCGTATCACCGCTTGTTCAAGCTCTGGTTCGCGTTCGGCTTTCCCGCGTTCGGCGCGGTGATCGCAATCTTCTGGCTGATGATCGCGCGCCCGGCGTTCTCGGTGTTCGGCTGGTGAGGCTCACAGCCGCCAGATGACGTCGTCGCCCTCGCGAACCGCGCGCCCGCGCGCGCCGACAGGTTCGGCCGCGCCATTGGTGAGAAAGGCGATCGCTTCAGCGTCGTCGCCGCTGACTTTGGCGAGCAAGCGCGCCCCCGCCTCGGAGCGGCCGACCACGACGCCGGCGCGCGGGGCGCCTTCGCGCGTGTAGAACACCGTGTAGGTCTCGATTTCGGCCGGGCCTTCGTAGCGCTCGTCGACGGGCGGGGCAGGAGCGCGCGCCTCATCCGCTTCGGCTTGATAGTCGAACGAGCGCGCCTCGCGCATGGCGCGTTCGGGATCGCTGCTCAGCACGATGCTGTGGTTCTGCGTCGCGAAGCCGCCATTCGCGAACAAGAGCCCCGTTCCGCCGCCGTCGCGCAGACGCTGCGCCATGCTGGCGCCGGCGTGGCTCATATAATTGCCGATCGGTCCGCCGCCGAAGGTGAGTCCGCCGACCACGGTGATTGGCCGATCCGCCGGCCACCCGATCGCGCGCCGCGCCAGCTTCGGCACGCACGGAAAGCAGCTGTAGAGTTCGGCGTGATCGATCTCAGCGACGCCGAGCGCGTTCAACTCCAATGTCCGCCGCAGTGAGACAGCCATGCTGACGGAGCGATCGAAGCGGTCGCGCTTCAGGATGTTGGCTGGCTCATCGGCCGCGGCGCCGTAGCCGATATAGATAAGCCGTTCCTCGCTCACGCCATGACGGCGTGCGGCGGCGAGGCTGGCGACGATGAACGCCGCGCCCTGGTTCACCGAACTGTTGGCGACCATGAGCTTCGTGTACGGAAATGCGATTGGCCGGTTGTTGGGCGAGGGCGCCAATATCTCCGCCGCGCTGACCGGCGCACGCAGCCACGCCGCTTCGTTCTGCGCCGCGACCTCGGACATGCCCGCCCACATCGCCGCGCTTTCCGCCTGCGCGTCAGCCAGCGTTTGTCCGAGCGCCGCGCGCATCGCGTTCTCGTAAAGCGGATAGACATCGACCGGCGCGATGAGGCCGTAGCGCTGGCGATAGTCCGGCGCGCTGCGCGTCGAAGCCCGGCGCGTCGCCTCATGATCCGAAGCGCTGCCGCCGGCGCTCGCCGCCGCCCGCTGCGCCGCCGTGCGCAAAGCTTCGCCGCCGGCGATCAGCGCCGCTCCGATCTCGCCCAGCGCGATCGCGCTCGCCGCTTCGTTGAGCAGACGCACCGGGCTCGCGCCGCTCGGGTAAGCGGTCTGCGCGCACAGCCGCGGGCGGGCGCCCAGCATCTGCGCCAGCGGCTGCGAAACATCGCCGAGCGCCGGAAACGAGATCTGATTGACGACGGCGACCGAGTCGAGCCGCGTGAGCCAGCCGCCGCCGGCGTCCACGTCCGCCGCGCGCGCCGCCGCCGCCATCAGCCCAAGCGAATCCAAGCCGGCGAACGGATCGGCCGGGCGATCGTTGATCTGCCCCACGCCGACGATCACCGGAATGCGCTCTGCGTCCATGGCTCTGCCTTATGCTCGACGGCGCGCCGCCGCGCACGGTATCAATCACGGCAATGAAGCCGCATGACAAGCTGACGATCCTCGTCGCCGTGTTCGCGCTCGCCGCGTGCGCGCCGGCCCCGCAGAGCGCGCACTGCGCCGCCGACATCGTCATTGGCCAATCGATTGACGTTCCGGCAGGGCGCGTCGCCCGCGGCGCAGCGCAGTTCAACGCCGAGGAAGCGGTCGGCGGCGCGGGCGAGGTCGGCGCCTTTTCCATCGATGCGCACGAAGTGACGAACGGCCAGTTCGCCGCCTTCGTCGCCGCAACCGGCTACGTCACGCTCGCCGAGCGCGCTGGCCCCGACGGCGCCCCGCTCGGCGCCGCGGTGTTCGACCGCCAAACCGGCGCCTGGCGCGTCGATCCCGCCGCCAACTGGCGCCATCCCGAAGGCGCAGACACCTCGATCGAAAACCGCGAGCGCTATCCCGTCGTCGCCGTCGCCTACGAGGACGCGCAGGCTTATGCGCGCTGGACCGGCCGGCGCCTGCCGAGCGAGAACGAATGGGAGTTCGCCGCCCGCGGCGCAGCGCCCGCGCCCGCAGACATCGCCGCCGAAGCGTTCGACGCCGAAGGCAGGCCGCGCGCCAACACCTGGCAGGGCATGTTTCCGTTTCAAGATTCCGCCGAAGACGGCCACGCCGGGCTCGCGCCGGTCGGCTGTTTTCCCGCCAACGAGCGCGGCCTCTACGACATGATCGGCAATGTCTGGGAATGGACCAGCGACGTCTACGCCGACGGCCAAACCCACGACGTCGCGCGCGCGATGCAAACAGAAGCGCCGCCGCGCGTGCTGAAAGGCGGCTCCAATCTCTGCGCCCGCAATTTCTGCTCGCGTTTCCGCAGCGGCTCGCGCCAGCCCGGCGATCCCGGCCTCGGCATGTCGCACATCGGCTTCCGCACCGTCGCCGACGCGCCGCGCTAATCGAGCAAAGCGTGCACCGTGCGCCGAACCACGCCGACAGCCTGCTTCGGCGCCAAACGCTGCTCCTGCCGCAAGCGCCGCCACGCTTCGAAGCTCAGCGCGAGATCGAGCGCCTCGACGCGCTCGGCCTGCTTCTGTAGCGCCGCCGGCAGCATCGCGAGCAGCGTCTCCCGCTGCAGCCGGGTGATCTTCTTGTGCTCGCGCTGCAGGAACACCGAGCGATGGCGGTGCGCGTCCGACGCCGCCTTGATCGGCAGCATCTCCTCGAACATGCGCGCGCGCCGATCGATGATCTCCTCCAGCCGTTCGCGCCACTCGCGTCCGCTCAGCGGCGCCATGAAGGTCGGCGCGATCCGCGCCACCATGATGGCGTGCATCTCGCGGTAGAGCCCTTCCATGTCGCTGAACAGGCGGAACACGGTGCGGCGGCCGACGCCGGCGCGCTCGGCCACCAGCTCGGCGCTCGGCGCCGGCTCGCCCTCGCGCGCCAGCTGCAGCATCGCTTCGGCGATGCGTTGCCGGCTCTGATCGGCGCGGCGGCGGCGCCCGTCGATCTGCGTCCCCTCGAGATTGGTCAAGCTCAGCTCGTGCGGGCGATGAAGCTGTCGATCAATGCGGCGATCTGCTCCGGCTGATCTTCCTGCAGGAAGTGGCCGCCGCCGGCGATGGTCACGTGCGGCTGATCTTTCGCGCCGGGCACGCGCGCCTGGAACACCCGCTCGCCGCCGCGCGTGATCGGATCGTTATCGCTGAAGGCGGTGAGGAACGGCTTCTCGAACCGCTCGAGCACGCCCCACGCTGCGAGGTTCTCCTGCACCGAGGCTTGCTCCGGCCGCACCGGCACGAGCGCCGGAAACGCGCGCGCGCCAGCCTTATAGGTCTCGTCCGGAAACGGCGCGTCATAGGCGTCGCGCTCGGCTTGCGTCAGCTCGCGCACCGATCCGCCGTTGACGATCTGACTGGTCGGAAAGATCGGCGTCGTCTGGCTGAAATTGAGCCACGCGTCGAACGCCGGCGTTGCGCCGTGTCCCGTCGGCAAGCCGGTGTTGGCGGCGATCACGCGCGCGAACCGCTCCGGCATCGCGGCGACCAGGCGCAGACCGATCAGCCCGCCCCAATCCTGGCAGAACAGCGTGATGTCGCGGAGATCGGTGGCGTCGAGCCAATCCGTCATCCAGCGCACGTGGCGTTCGAACGTATAGTCTTCCCGCGCTGCCGGCTTGTCCGAGCGGCCGAACCCGATCAGGTCAGGCGCTACGGCCCGGCGGCCCTTGGCGACGAGACCGGCGATGATCTTGCGATAGAGGAACGACCAGGTCGGCTCCCCGTGCAGCAGCAGCACTGGCGCGGCCGTCCGCGGGCCCTCGTCGATATGGGCGATGCGCAGCGTAACGCCCGGCGCGTGCGCGATATCGCTGTAGTGCGGGGCGTAGGCAAAGTCGGGCAGCTGAGCGAAGCGCTCCTCCGCCGTGCGCAGAACCTGCATTTTCGAGTCCTTTCCCGCCGCCGTTGACCGGATCGCGGCCTGCCCATATAGTGGCACTAAGAGTGCCGATTGTGCGGGAGCGTCGTCAAGCGGTTTTTGGGAGAGGGCGCATGAAACGCGGCGTCATGATCGCTCTGGTGTTGGCGGCGCTCGCAGCATTCGGCGCGGGCGCCTTCGCCTATCGCGGCGAGATCGCCACGCGGCTGTTGGAGCGTGCCGCGGCCGGCGGGATGAGCGATGCGCTCGCCGAACGCCTCCCCGACGGGTTGCACGCCATCTTTTGCGGCACCGGCTCGCCCTTGCCGGATCGCAGCCGCGCCGGGCCGTGCTTCGCCGTGCTGGCGGGCGATAAGTTGTTCGTGTTCGACGCCGGCGAGGGCGCCGCCGAGACGCTGGCGCTGATGGGCGTGAACGCCGGCGACATCGAGGCCGTGTTTCTCACCCACCTGCATTCGGATCATTTCGACGGCCTCGCGCCGCTGGCGCTGCAGCATTGGGCCACGGGGTCGGCGCAGCAGCCGCTCCAACTGATCGGCCCGACAGGCGCCGCGCGCGTCGCCGCCGGCCTCAACGAAGCGTACGCGATCGACGCCGGCTATCGCACCGCGCACCACGGCCCCGAAATCATGCCGCCCGCCGGAGCCGGCCTCTCCGCGCGCGAATTCGCTCCGCCGCTGGCTGCAGAGCCGATCGTGCTGCACGATCGCGACGGCGTGCGCATCAGCGCGTTCCGCGTCGACCACGCGCCGACGGTGGCGGTCGGCTATCGCATCGAATATGGCGGGCGCAGCATCGTCGTCAGCGGCGACACCGCGCGCTCGGATTCGCTCACGCAGAACGCGCGCGGCGCCGACCTGCTGGTGCACGAAGCGCTATCGCCGCGGCTGAACGAAATCATGCGCAGCGCCGCGGTCGAGAGCGGTCGCGCCAATGTCGGCGCCATCTTCCACGACATCCTCGATTATCACGCCAGCCCCGAAGACGCCGGCGCGGTGGCGCAGGAAGCCGGCGTCGGCGCGTTGGCGCTGACGCACTTGCTGCCGCAGACGCCGATTCCGGGCCTCGTCTCCACCTTCGAGCGCGATGCGCGCACCAGGTTCGATGGCCCGGTCTGGGCGATGCGCGACGGTGACGTGATTTCGCTGCCGCTCACCGGCGGCTTCGAGCGTTCGCGCCGGCTGCGGTTCTGAGGGAAACGCGATGAAGAAGTGGGCGATCATCCTCGGCGTCGCGCTCGCAGCGGTCGCGGCCGGCTATCTCGCCTTCAAACACTACGCCTATTATCTGCCGGGCCTCATCAGCAACATCCGCGATCCGATCGCGCCGAACCAGCCGGTGATCTGGTCGCAAGGCCCGGATGTCGCGCCGGCGGCCGATCGGCCGCCGAACATCATCGTCATCGTCGCCGACGATCTCGGCTTCAACGATCTCTCCGTCCATGGCGGCGTCGCCGGCGGGCGCGTGCGCACGCCGAACATCGACGCTTTGGCGCGCGAGGGCGTCAGCGTCGATGCGGCCTACGCCGCCAACGCCACCTGCTCGCCGTCGCGCGCGGCGATCATGACCGGCCGCTATCCGAGCCGCGTCGGCTTCGAGTTCACCTCGGCGCCGGTCGCGTTCTCGCGCTATCTCTCCCACTCGGACCCGAACGCGCTGCGCCAGCCGATCTTCCACGAAGAGCGCGTCGCCGACGTGCCGCCGCTCGAAACGCTCGGTTTGCCGGCGAGTGAGGTGACGATCGCCGAAGTGCTGCGCGCGCGCGGCTATCACACCATGCATATCGGCAAGTGGCACCTCGGCGAAACGGCGGCGATGCGCCCTGAGGCGCAGGGCTTCGACGAAAGCCTCGGCTTCATGGCCGGCGCCGGCATGTTCTTGCCGCCGAACGATCCGAATGTCGTCAACGCCGAATTGCCGTTCGATCCGATCGATCGCTTCCTTTGGGCCAATCTGCCGTACGCGGTGCAGTGGAATGGCGGCCAGCGCTTCCGGCCCGAGGGCTACATCACCGACTATTTCGCCGAGCAGGCCGTCGCCGCGATCGAGGCGAACCGCAACCGCTCGTTCTTCCTCTATCTCGCCTTCAACGCGCCGCACACACCGCTGCAGGCTGCGCGCGCCGATTACGAAGCGCTGAGCGGGATCGAGAATCACAGCGAGCGCGTCTACGGCGCGATGATCCTCGCGCTCGACCGCGGCGTCGGCCGCGTCATGGCGGCGCTGCGCGCGCAGGGCCTCGACGAGAACACGCTCGTGATCTTCACCAGCGACAATGGCGGCGCCTGGTATGTCGGTCTGCCTGAACTCAACCGCCCGTTCCGCGGCTGGAAAGCGACCTTTTTCGAGGGCGGCATTCGCGCGCCGTTCTTCGCCCGCTGGCCGGGCCGGCTTCCCGCCGGCGCGCGCGCCTCCGGCCCGGTGACGCACATGGACATCTTCGCGACCGCCGCCGCCGCCGCGGGCGCGCCGCTGCAGCGCGAGATCGACGGCGTCGATCTCATGCCGCATCTCGCCGGTCAGAGCCGCACGCCGCCGCACGATGTGTTGTTCTGGCGCTCGGGTCCGTACCGTGTCGTGCGCGCCGGCGATTGGAAGCTGCAAGTCTCGGAGCGGCCGGACCGCGTCTGGCTGTTCAATCTGCGCGAGGACCCGACCGAACAGCACGATCTTTCGGTGCAGCATCCCGAGCGCGTCGCCGAACTGCGCGCTTTGATCGAAGCGCACAACGCCGAGATGCCGCCGCCGCTCTGGCCGGCGCTGCTCGAAGGTCCGGTGCGCATCGACGTCCCGGTCGACGCGCCGTGGACCGAGCAGCAGGAGTACGTCTACTGGTCGAATTGATGGATAGACGCGCGCTCTATCCCCCAAATCGGAGCGCGCGGCGCCCGGCCCGCCCACGCGCCAAAGGCGCGTTTTGTCATTGCGCCACAAGGAAAAGCGCGGCTGCGCCACGCGCGCGCGGCGGGAGCCGCGCGCTCCGAGGCACAAAACTTGTGCGATTCTATCCGACCGCGCTTGACCCGCCGTACAATGCTCCCCGTCTCGCACACGGGAGCTTTCGAAGACGTCCGAAACGACGAGAGGTGCAAGACACGGTCGGTGGGAGTTGCCGGCGGGGAGTGAAACCGTCGGGTCCAGGTGAACGGAACGCCTGCCCACAGCACCGGCGAATTGGGAATGGAGCTAAGCCCCGAGACGCCATCCGTCGATGGCGGGTTG
>NZ_DASPLU010000006.1:0-288404 GCF_035627415.1 Vitreimonas sp.
GGTGTTGCCGCTGATCTCGACGCCGTCGGACGTGCCGAGTTGGAGCGCGGTGCTGAAGCCGGTGATGGTGAGGCCGGTGAGCGTGACGCCGTCGGCGGCGACGGTGACGCCCGTCGAAGCGGAATAGCCGGGGTGGTTGGCCTCGAAGAAATCGTTGAGCGCAGTGCCGTCCGGCACGCCGAGTTGGCTGAGCAACGGACCTTCGATGATCGGCATTCCGCCGCCGGTGTCGAAACCCTGGATCGTCAGATCCTTATTGACCGTGAAGCTCTCGTTGTAGACGCCCGAGCCGATGAGGATGGTGTCGCCCGGCGCCGCTGCGTCGATGGCAGCCTGAATCGAATCGCCCGGGTTGACGAAGTGGAACGCCATGGATTTCCCCCCAACGGTTAATTCCGCTTGGGGAACTTTTACTCACAGTAAGTTTTGGTAAGCAACCGTAACTGGAGATACAGTTTTCAGACAGATTTCGAGTGCTCACGAACTCGTGATGTCAAATTACAGGCATAGAACTTATGCAGTTCTGGGCAAATCTGTCTAAATTTCACTATGGTTCGACTTGAATCAGTGCATTTGCAAACTTCACGCGGCTTCGTATTCTCCGCGTTCCTAGCAATTATTTCCAACGACCACCGAGATAACGCGTTAATCTCTAGTTAATGTTAATTCGGCGCTTCTGTGCTGACCTCTCACTTGTGTTTCGTGTGCGCAACACTGATGGGCAAAACCGCGTGCGGCGCGCCGTGCAAGTCGATCCATCCTCGGCCTAACCGCTCGTGCTCAGATAAAGCCCCACTCGTCGCCAATCGTAGCGATCGCGCCGGCGCTTTCGATCGAGGCGCCGTCCAGCATCCAGGCGAACACCGTGCCGGACGTGTTCTGAAACAGGAGATCGTCGCGGCCGTCGCCGTTGTAATCGCCAACAGCCATGACTTGCCATTCCACGGGATCTGCGGCGCCCAGGACGCCTGAGCTTGCCACGGCGCCGTTCTGCATCAGCCACACCACGACGGCGCCATTGTCGTGTCGCCAAAACAAGTCATCGTAGCCGTCGTTGTTGGCGTCGCCGGCGCCGACGACGCTCCACTCTTCGCCGACCTGAACCGATGGCGCGTACGCGCTCTCGATCGCGGCGCGGTCCATCTGCCAGATCAGCGTGTAGCCGTCGTCGCGGCGCCAGACGAAATCGGCTTGGCCGTCGCCGTTGAAATCGCCGTCGCCCGCGAGCGCCCATTCGTCGCCGACGCTCGCGACGACGGCGGCGCTTTCGATTTCGCGCTCATCCATGCGCCACGCCAGCACGGCGCCGGCCTCGCTGCGCCAGATCATGTCGTCTCTAGTATCGCCATCGAGGTCGGCGATGGCTAGGAGCGACCATTCGGCGCCGATTGACGCGACGAAGGCGGCGCTGGCGATGGCGGCGCCGTTCATATGCCAAGTGAGCACGGCGCCGTTGTCGTGGCGCCAAGCGATGTCGTCCCTGCTGTCGCCGTTGAAATCGCCTGCGCCGAGCGCGGTCCATTCGTCGCCGACCACGGCGAACACGGAAGCAGAATCGATCGCCGTCCCCGCAACGTCCCAGCCGACGATCACCCCATCGTCGCGGCGGAAGAGCATGTCGGACGTGCCGTCGCCGGAAAACGTCTGCGCAGCGCGATCGAGGAACACGTCGCGGTCGGTGAAATCGAGGAATTCGACGGTCGTGAGCGTATCGACGCCTTCGACGCCGGACGTAACAATCCATGCGCCGTCGGGCGTGCGCGCCCAGGACGCCGCCGTCGAAGCGCTTGCATAGGTCGCCGTATCAGCGCCGACGCCGCCGTCGAGCACGTCATTGCCGGCATGGCCGACAAGGCGATCGGCGCCGCCGCCGCCGTTCAGCACATCGGCGACGTCTTCCGAACCTGCGCCGGGGGTGATGCGCCAGATCGTCCCGCCGATGCCGATGGCGTAGAGCGCGCCGTCGGCGCCGGTGACGAACTCGACGACGCTCGACAGCGATGCGCCGGTCAGCTGCGGTGAGCGCAGCACGCCGCCGGTCTCGGCCGAATAAGTCCAGAGCCGATTGCTGCCGAAGTCGGCGAACACGTATTGGCCGACAAAACTCGCGGCGGCGCCGACATAGACTTCGCCGCCGGTGATGGAAATACCGAGGTCGTGATCGTATTCGAACACGGGCAGAGTAAGCGCGGGATCGCCGGGCTGCGGCGTGCCGGGCGGCCCGGGATTGAACGGCAGCGACCCTTCCATGATGCGCCAGCCGAGATTGGCGCCCGCGCCCGTGCCGGCGGCGAAGAAATTGACCTCCTCGCGTTCGCCCTGGCCGACATCGGCGATGTAGAAATCGCCATTGCGCGGATCGAAGGCGTTGCGCCATGGATTGCGCACGCCCGACATCCAGATCTCGTCGGCGCCGGCGACGCCGACGAACGGATTGTCGTCAGGGATTGCGTAATTGCGGACGTCGTCGGTCGGGAAATCATCGGCATCGACATCAATGCGCAGAATCTTGCCGAGCAGGTCATTCAGATTCTGCGCGCGGTTGCCGGGATCGCCGCCGCCGCCGCCGTCGCCGGTGGCGATATAGAGATGGCCGTCCTCCGGCGAGAAGCCGATCCAGCCGCCATTGTGGTTGGAAAATCCGGTCTGCTTCGGGATTTCAATGACGACGGAAAAGCTCGTGTTGGCGACGGCGGGATCGGCGGAGCGCGTGTATTCGCGCACCTGAATGTCGCCTTGCGCGTCGGTGAGGCAAACGAAGAAGCGGCCATTGCTCTCGTAGTCTGGATGAAGGGCGAGGCCGAGCACGCCGCGCTCGCCGTCGGCCAGGAATTGCGCGTTGGGGATGTCGAGAAACGCCGTGCGCGAGCCGGAGGACGCGTCCACGCGCCAGATCACGCCGCTCGCCTTCTCCACCACGTAGAGAAATCCCGGATCGGCGGCGGTCGAGGCCGCGGCCACGGGCTGCGCGAAACCGCTAGCGAAGACGCTGACATTGATGGCGCTCGAGGCGCCGGCGCTGTGGCCGTAGAGCGTGTCGTTGCCGCCGCCGCCGTTCAGCGTATCGGCGCCGCCGAGTCCGGACATTGTGTCGGCGCTGGCCGAGCCGGCGAGTGTGTTGGCGGATTGATCTCCGGTGAACGTCGGCATGGGCCACCTCGCATCGTCGATGCGACTATAGCTCACCCTGCTGCAACCGACAGATGCGCCGGATTAGAACCGGGACAGGTTCAGATGAAGCCCCACTCGTCGCCGATGGTGGCGATGGGGCCGGCGCTTTCGATCGTCGCGCCGTCGAGCATCCAGGCGAACACCGTGCCGTTGCTGCTTTGGAAGAGGAGATCGTCGCAGCCGTCGCCGTTATAATCGCCCATCGCGACCACGCTCCATTCGTTCGGAGCGACGGCGGCGAGGATGCCGGAGCTGGCGAGGGCGCCGTCCTCCATCAGCCAGGCGACGATGAGGCCGTCGTCGCGCTGCCAGATCAGATCGTCATAGCCGTCGCAGTTCGTATCGCCGACGCCGACGACGCTCCATTCGGCGCCAGCTTGAGCGGAGGTGGCGTAGCTGGTTTCGATCGCGGCGCCGTCCATCTGCCAGATGACCGAGAGGCCGTCGTCGCGCCGCCAGATGAAATCCTCCTGGCCGTCGCCGTTGAAGTCGCCGTGGCCGGCGAGCGACCATTCTGCGCCGAGTACGGCCAGCGCGGCCGCGTTCTCGATCGCGCGCCCGTTCATCTCCCAAGCGAAGACGAGGCCACCAGAGTTCTGCCAGATCATGTCGTCGCGGCGATCGCCGTCGATATCGGCGATCGAGAGGAGCGACCATTCGGCGCCGAGGCTGGTCACCGCATCGGCGCTAGCGATGCTGGCGTCGTTCATATGCCAGGTGAACACGCCGCCATTATCGTGGCGCCAGGCGATGTCGTCCTTGCCGTCGCCGTCGAAATCGCCCGTCCCGAGCGCGGTCCATTCGTCGCCGATGACCGCGAAGATGGAAGCGGAATCGAGCGTTGAACCGCTGACGTCCCAGCCGACGATCAAGCCGTCATCGCGGCGGAAGAGGATGTCCGACGTGCCGTCGCCGGAGAACGTTTGCGCGGCTTGCTGGAGCTGGACGTCGCGGTCGGTGAAGGAGAGGATCTCGATGTTCGTAAGGGTGTCCGTCCCGTCGGCGCCAGTGGCGACCGTCCAGACGCCGTTCACATCGCGCACCCAGGTCGCTGATGTCGAGGCAACGCTATAAAGAGAGCTGTCGATGCCAACGCCGCCGTCCAACGTGTCATCGTTGTTGCGGCCATTCAGCAGATCGTTGCCGCCTTGAGCGCTGAATACGTTATCGGCGTCATTACCGAGCAATTCGTCGCCGAAATCCGAACCAATGAGGTTATGGAAAAAGTTACTGAAGGTGTCGCCTTCCGCATCGCCGCCGTGCGCCACGCCGAATATCCCGTCACCCGGATTGGGATCGGCGAGCAAGTCGATTTGCACGCCCGCAGGGGAGCTTGAATATGTTGCCGTCTTGCCGACACCAGATCCGGAATGGTGGTCTGCGCCAGCCCCGCCCTCAAGCAAATCAATTCCATCGCCGGCCAACAAGTAGTCGGAGCCGCCCATGCCTCGAAGCACGTCATCGCCGCCGTTGCCCGACAGAAGATTATCACCGTCATCGCCAACGAGTTCGTCGTTTTCGTTAGTCCCCGCCGCAGCTTCAATATTGCTGAGAACGTCGCCGTCGGACGCCGTGCCGACCATCAGGTTAACGACGACGCCTCCATTGGTGTCGTAGGAGACGTAATCGAAGCCGGCGCCGCCATCGATCACATCGGCGTCGGCATAGCCGACGATCTGATCGTCGCCATCGTCGCCGTACAGGAAATCAGCGCCGCCGGCGCCATAAAGCTCGTCGTCACCGCCCTCGCCATGGAGTGCGTCGCCTGCTGGCGAACCGCTGAATGTGAAGTCGGCCCATAGTACGTCCGCGCCGACGCCGGCATGAAACAGATCCGCTTCGGCTCCGCCCTCAAACGTATCGACACCTGAAACCAGCAGCGTCGGCGTAGCTATCAAGTCAGCGATGCTGCGATTGAGAACCGACAAGCCAGAGAATTGTGCGTCGCCGCCAGGAAGGGCCAGAGAGATTGAACCGACTCGGCCAGTCGGCGGCGTTGCGTCAGCAGCAGGCGTGAAGCTGAACCCGGCTGCGGGTCGAAAGGTCACCACGACGCCGTTGCTAAGCTCGACCGTCCACTGCGTGCTTGTGTTCTGCGTAACTGTGTAGGTCGCCGCGCTGCCGAGCAGCGCAAGGAAGTTGTCATCACCTGCCGACGATGAAGGGTCAAAGGAGAAGGGCGCGCTGCTTCTGATCGTAGGCATTGACTGTTTCATCCCGCGGGCGCTCACACCCTCAGAGGCTTATAGCCCCCTTGCCTGGACGCCAACAGCCCCGCGACGCCGCGCCCCTACTCCGCCGCGTATTTCGCGCTGGTGTTATCCCCCCTGCGCCAGCGGAGTTTCGGCTGCCGTGCGGCGCGCGTGTCGTCCAAACGCCGCATCGGCGTGAGCGTTGGCGCTTGTTTGAAAAACGCGACGTCACCTGCGTTCACGCGTTCGGCGAGCGCGATCATCACGTCGGCGAAGCGGTCGAGTTCGCGTTTGGGTTCGGTTTCGGTGGGCTCGATCAGCATGGCGCCGTGGACGACCAGCGGGAAATAGGTCGTGAACGGGTGGTAGCCTTCGTCGAGCAGGGCTTTGGCCATGTCGATGGTTTCGACGCCCTTCGGCTTGATGCTTTCGTCGTCGAGCAGCACTTCGTGCATGCACGGGCGCTCGCCGAACGGCGCGCTGAAGTGCGGCTTGAGGCGCGCCAGAAGATAATTGGCGTTGAGCACCGCGTCCTCCGCGACTTGGCGCAGGCCATCGCTGCCGTGGCTCAGCATGTAGGCGAGCGCGCGGGTGAACATGCCCATTTGGCCGTGGAAGGCGCACATGCGGCCGAAGGCTTGCGTGCCTTCGGCGTGTTCGCGCAGCTCGCGCTTGTCGCCGCGCATGACGATGTGCGGCACCGGCGCGAACGGCGCGAGCGCTGCGCTCAACACGGTCGGGCCGGCGCCGGGGCCGCCGCCGCCATGGGGCGTCGAAAATGTTTTGTGCAAGTTGATGTGCATCGCATCGATGCCGAGATCGCCGGGGCGCACTTTGCCGACGATGGCGTTGTAATTGGCGCCGTCGCAATAGAAGTACGCGCCCGCCGCGTGGATGGCGTCGGCGATGTTTTTGATCTCCGGCTCGAACAGACCGCACGTGTTCGGGTTGGTGATCATGATGGCGGCGACGTCGGGGCCGAGCTTGGCTTTGACGTCGTCGAGATGGACGCGGCCGTCGTCGCGCGCGGGGATTTCGTCGACGCTAAAACCAGCGGCGGCGGCGGTGGCGGGATTGGTGCCGTGCGCGGAGCTTGGCACCAGCACGCGCTTGCGATGGCCCTCGCCTTTCGCTTCGAGCGCCGCCTTGATCGCGAGCATGCCGGCGAATTCGCCGTGCGCGCCGGCTTTCGGCGACAGCGCGACCGCGGGCATGCCGGTGAGCGTGCAGAGCCAGTGCGCGAGTTCGTCCATCAGTTCGAGCGCGCCTTGGATTGTCGAGGTCGGCTGCAGCGGATGGAGATCGGCGAAGCCTTCGAAGCGTGCAGCGCGTTCGTTCAAGCGCGGATTGTGCTTCATCGTGCACGAGCCGAGCGGGAAAAGGCCGAGATCGATGGCGTAGTTCTTTTGGCTTAAGCGCACGAAGTGGCGCATCGTCTCCGGCTCGGAGAGGCCGGGCAGATCGAGCGCGGCTTTGCGGGTGAGGCCGTTGAGCTTCGTCGGCGTGTTCTTCGGCTCGGGCAGATCGACGCCCGTGCCGGTGGCGTGGCCGGTTTCGAAGATCAGCGGCTCAGCTTGCAGCAAGCCGCGATTGCCGGAGGTGGTGTTGGTGATCATTGAGCGAAAACCTTGAAGGGGAGCGAATGCTCCTCCTCGATGGAGGAGCTGTCAGTCGCGCCAGCGACTGACTGAGGAGGTGAGGCCAATGGTGATGCCGAGTGAGCCTCGAGAGGCTCCTTCTTTACCGTTGGCGCGCGCACCTCCTCCGGCCGCTTCGCGGCCACCTCCTCCATCGAGGAGGAGGCTGGGCGGAGCGCGAAAGTGATCACGCCAGCACCCGTTGCAGCGCCTTAGCGTAGGCGGCAATGTCCTCATCCGCGTTCATTTCCGTGGCGCATGTGATGAGCACATCCTCCATGCCTGCTTTCGGATTTAGGCGGCTCATGGCGACGCCGGCGATGACGCCTTGTGCGGCGAGCGCGTCGACCACTTCTTGCGCGGGCTTCGTCAGCTTCACGGCGATTTCGTTGAAGAAGCGCTTGGTCAGCACTTCAACGCCTTTGACGCCGGCGAGCGCATCGGCAAGCGCGATGGCTCTCTCGTGATTGAGCGTGGCCAGCTGGCGGAGGCCCTTCTCGCCGAGCAGCGTCATGTGGATGGTCCAGGCGAGCTGGCAGAGGCCGCTATTCGTGCAGATGTTGCTGGTCGCCTTCTCGCGGCGGATGTGCTGTTCGCGGGTGGAGAGCGTCAGCACGAAGCCGCGCTTGCCGTCGGCGTCGAGCGTCTCGCCGGCGACGCGGCCTGGCATCTGGCGGATGTATTTTTCCTTCACGGCGAAGAGGCCGACATACGGACCGCCGAAATTCAGCGCATTGCCGATCGATTGGCCCTCGCCGCAAACGATGTCGGCGCCGTAGGCGCCGGCCGGTTCGATCAGGCCGAATGAGACGCATTCGGTGAACGTGGCGACCATCAGCGCGCCCTGCCCGCGGGCGGCTTCGCCGATCTTGGTGAGGTCGGTGACGGTGCCGAACACGTTCGGCGATTGGACGATGACGGCGGCGACATCGGCGCCAAGTTCTTTCGTGACCGCCGCTTCGTCATCGATCGCCGCCGGCAGCGCGACGATTTCGAGGCCGAGCGCTTCGCAGGCGGTGCGGGCGGTGTCGACATAGTGCGGGTGGACGCCGCCGGAGAAGACGATCTTTTTCCGCTTGGTGACGCGCGCGGCCATCATTGCCGCTTCGGCGCAGGCGGTGGAGCCGTCGTACATCGAGGCGTTGGCGACTTCCATGTCGAGCAATTGCGCGACTTGGGATTGAAATTCGTAGAGCGCCTGCAACGTGCCTTGCGCGATTTCGGGCTGGTACGGCGTGTAGGCGGTGAGAAATTCGCTGCGCTGGATCAGGTGATCGACGCTCGCCGGCACGTGATGGCGATAAGCGCCGGCGCCGAGGAAGAAAGCGGTGCGGCCGGCCGGCGTGTTCTTTTCCGCCAGGCGTTGCAGGTGGCGGTGGACTTCGATCTCGCCTTGCTTTGTCGGCAAGTCGACGAGGGTCTTGAGCAGCGCGCCTTTAGGGACGTCGACGAAAAGATCGTCGACGTGCTTGGCGCCGATGACGTCGAGCATTTGTTTGCGGTCGACGTCGGTGAGGGGGAGGTATCTCATTCAGCCTTGCTCGTTCTGAATTCTGTTAATCTGCGAAATCTTGATGCCGCCGCCGGGATAGCAAACGAGGCGCACCCAGTGCGCTTCGCGCCTGGGATGAGCCCACATCCAACTGCGGATCGGAGGGTCGGTCGGCTCATCCTTCGCGTGTGGATCCGAGGCCATTTCCTCGCTCAAAAAGTCGAACCAGGGGCGCTCGTCAGATGCTTTGAGAAACCAGAGTTCTCGAAAGTAGGAGGGTTGCGGGCCTGTCGGACTAGGAAAATCAAACTCGCCAAACGCCATGCCCGATAGGTTTCCCTCATTCAGCATTGCGACAGCGGCCAGACTTGGAACGAGCGCACCCTTCGGCCCCATTGTGTCTATGAGATTGGGATCGAACGACACTTCGACACCCAACGCGCGCACCATCGCGCATTGATAGTCGAAGCTCACCCAAGGCGCACGCAGCCAGCCGCGCACTGCATCCTCTGCAAGAGTGTCGCGCGCGGTGGTCGCCATGAGCATCAAAGCCCCTTCACGTAGTCGGCGTACGCGGCTTCATCCATCAGCGCGTCGAGCTCGCTTTTGTCGCTCGGCTTCAGTTTCACGAACCAGCCGGCGGCCTGCGGGGCGTCGTTGATGATCTGCCAGTTTTCGTTGGCGATCTCGGCGTTTGCTTCCACCACTTCGCCGGAGATCGGGGCGTAGACATCGGAGGCGGTTTTTGCGCTTTCGACGACAGCCATGTCGTCGCCTTGGGCGAAGCTTTTGCCGACGGCGGGAAGCTCGGCGTAGACGACGTCGCCCAATTGCTCGGCGGCGTAGGTGCTGATGCCGACGACGGCGATGTCGCCTTCCATTCGCACCCATTCGTGGTCTTTGGTGTAGCGCGTAGTCATTGGGCTTTCCCCTTGCGAACGTATTTGTGCGGAACGAACGGCAACGGCGTGATGGTGGCGGGGCGTGGGACGCCGCGGATCATCAGGTCGACGACATGGCCGGGCTCGGCGTGGGTGGCCTCGACATAGCCCATGGAGATCGGGCCGTTCAGCGTGGGCGAGAAGCCGCCGCTGGTGACGACGCCGATCTGCTTGCCGTCCTTCATGATCTCGACGCCTTCGCGCGCGGGGGCGCGATCGTTCGGGCGGATGCCGACGCGTTTACGCGCGGGGCCGAGCTCGTATTCGCGCAGGATGCGCTTGGCGCCAGGGAAATCCTTAGCTTCGCGGCGGCGCTTTTGAATGGTCCAAGCGAGATCGGCCTCGATCGGCGAGGTGGTGGGATCGAGATCGTGGCCGTAGAGGCAAAGGCCGGCTTCGAGGCGCAAGCTGTCGCGCGCGCCGAGGCCGATCGGCTTTACTTCGGCGTGCGAGAGCAGAGCTTCGGCGAGCTCAGTCGCGTTCTCGGCGCGGACGAGGATTTCATAGCCGTCCTCGCCGGTGTAGCCCGAGCGGGTGACGGTGATGCGGCCGAATGTGTCGAAGCGCTTCACCGTCATGAAGTTCATGTCGGCGAGCGCGGGATCGATCACTTCCGACGCAACGACGTGTGCGCTCGGGCCTTGCAGCGCGAGCAGGCAGCGATCGTCGGCGCGGACGAGATTGGCTTCGCCGGCGGTGGTCGCTTCGATCAGCGCCCAGTCATCGTGCTTACAGCCGGCGTTGACGACGATGTAGAGATCGCCCGCCGCGCCAGGTTCGGCGGGGCGCGCGATCATCAGATCGTCGAGCACGCCGCCCGCGTCGTTGGTGATCATCGTGTAGCGGACTTGGCCGGGCTTCAGGCCCTGGATGTCCGCCGGCACGATGCGCTCGATCAGCGAGGCCACCTTCTTGTGCGCGTCCTCGCCTTCGAAGCCATGGCCCTTCGGCAGCGCGAAGAAGCATGGTCCCATATGGCTGACGTCGAACAGGCCGGCGTGCGTGCGCGTCCAATTGTGTTCGGGGATCAGGCCCTCGAACTGGAGCGGCATGTCGTAGCCGGCGAAATCGCCGAACTTCGAGGTGCGCGCGCGCCAGAGTGCGTCGAGCGGCAGTTTGATCGGTGATCCGGCTTCGGCCATGTCATTCCCAGGTTTGCGCGGCGCACGCGTTCGCATTGCGTGCAGCCCCCGCTGTCCCTGGCGCCTGAGAGATTTACTCCTTCGGCGGCCGCACTCCCCCTAAAACGTTCTTTGGGGGTGCGCGGCTCTATCCAGCGTTTTCATCCCCCCGCGGTCCGGTTCCCTGAGAGTTTCCGGGGCGGTTGCTCCTTCGGGGGCGGCATTATTCGCCGCGCTCTCCCACGGGGTTCGCTTGTCTGGCCGGATGGGCGCGACTCGCGTCGGGCGGCTCCGTTGCGGCGGAAACTGGTGCGGCGCCTCTTTAGAGTCAATCGGCCCAAGTCAGGGTCGTTTCGCCCCGCAGCAGCGCCTCGGCTTCGGGCGTGTGCTTGGCGCCGGAGGCGTCGTGGAGATCGAGGCCTTTCAATAGCTTGAGCGGCGCGCGCGAGCCTTTGCGCGCCCGCACCAAAACGCGCTTGGCGGGCTCTTCGGCGCGCGGTCGGATAGGTAGGATTTCGATACCGCCAAGGCGCCCCTCCAGCGCGGTCAGGATGTCCGGCAGCTTGCGCGCGCGATGAATGAGCGTCAGCGCCGCGCCGCCGGTGAGACGATCGGCGAGCGCGGCGATCCAGCGTTCGAGCGGTTCGTCGGCGATGTAGGCGTGGCGGCGCGCCTCGGACGGCGCGCGGCCCTCGCCTTCCGCGTCGAACGGCGGATTGAAGAAGACGCCGTCGTACACGCCGTTGAGCCTTGGTCGATTCGCGTCGCGTCCAAGCACATCGCCTGTGACGATTTCCGCAATTGTGGACATCCCGTTCATGGCGAGATTTTCGCGTGCGAGCGCGGCCATGTTCGCATCGCGTTCGAGTCCGACAAATTTTGCGTTCTCGCTGCGTGCCGCAACTGCAATCAAAGCGGCGCCGACGCCGCAGCCGGCTTCGAGCACGCACATGCCCGGTTTTGCTTCGACGGCCGCCGCCAGCAGTAGCGTGTCGGCGTTGACGCGGTAGCCGCGCTTGGGCTGGCGGATGCGGATGCGGCCGCCGAGCAGCGCGTCTTCGGTAAGTTCTTGTTCCATAAACCGCGGATGCGACCCTTAAGCGCTGGGGCGGGAACTCACCTTGACCCTTTGCGCGCGGCTGAGCATCGTTTCAGTGTCAGATGAAGGCAAGCGGAGGCCCTTTGGGACCGGCGGTCGGACCAGCCATGCAAGCCCCGGGCGCGCCGCACGCGGTCGACCGGCTGGCGGCGCTTTTGGCCGAGGACCTCGCCGCCGTCGACGCCATCATCCACGACTACATGACGAGCCCCGTTGGGGTGATCCCGAATCTCGCGGCGCACCTGATCGACGCCGGCGGCAAGCGGATCCGGCCGCTGATCACGCTTGCGGCGGCGCGGTTATTGGGCGGCGGCGGCGACGGGCCGCGGAAGCTGGCGGCGGCGGTGGAATTTATTCACAGCGCCACGCTGCTGCACGACGACGTGGTCGATCTCTCCTCGATGCGCCGCGGCAAGAAGGCGGCGAACCTGGTTTGGGGCAATTCGGCCAGCGTGCTGGTCGGCGATTTTCTGTTCGCGCGCTCCTTCAACCTGATGGTCGAGAGCGGCGACATCCAGGTGCTCGACATTCTGGCCCGCGCCTCGAGCGTGATCGCCGAGGGCGAAGTGATGCAGCTCGCGGCGGCCAACGACGCCGAAACGAGCCGCGAGCGCTACATGGAGATCATCGCCGCGAAGACGGCGGCGCTGTTCGCGGCGGCGGCGAAAGCGGGCGCTGTTGCGGCCGGGCGGCCAGGCGCAGAGGCGACGGCTCTGGAGACGTACGGGCGCGAGCTGGGGCTGGCGTTCCAACTCGTGGACGATGCGTTGGATTATGGCGGCCTCGCCGCGGCGATGGGCAAGAACGCCGGCGACGATTTCCGCGAAGGCAAGGTCACGCTGCCGGTGATCTTCGCGCGCGATGCGGGCGATGAAAGCGAGCGCGCATTCTGGCGCCGCGTCGTCAGCGGCGAGCGGACCGATGATGATTTCCACCGCGCGGTGGCGCTGGTGAAGCGGCATGATGCGATCGCGCTGACGCTCGACGCGGCCCGCGCGCATGCCGATGCGGCGCGGCACGCGCTTTCGGCGCTGCCGGCAAATGCCTACTGCGAAGCGCTGGAAGCGCTACCGGAGTTCGTGGTGGAGCGGGCGTTTTAGGGATTGTGGATTAGGGATTGGGGGGAGTTCGCGAGTTGCGTCGACAGCTGCGCTCCTGCACTCGATCTAGCAGGCACAACCAACCGTCATCCCGGGCGCGAAACGCGATCCGGGACCCAGGGGCAAACGCCCGACGCCTACGGCGCTGAATCCCAGCTCCACGGCGCGTGCCGCGCCTTCGGCCGGGATGCGGCGCGAGTTTTGACGCCGTGAGATCACGCGCCCTTCCCGAATGCGCGCAGTGCGTCCTTGCCGTTCCAGCGTGCGGTGGCGTCCTCCGACGCCGCTAGCTTTTGCGCCAGTGCGCGCGCCGCAGTTCGGAGCTTGGGGCTTTTCTTGCCGCCGATGGCGCGGAGCGCCCAGTTCACGGCTTTCTTGACGAAGTTACGCAGGTCCGAGGCTTCGCGTTCGATTAGTTGAAGGCCGCGAAGGTGATCGGCGTCACTCCCCTGACCGTGCAGCGCGCAGCTGGCGAGCAGTGCGAAGGCGGCGCGCTTGACGAACTCGTCTTTCGCTTTCGACCACTTCTCGATTTGCTTGAACGCGTGCGGGGTGCGGTCCCAATAGTGGAAGCACGCGGTGTCGACCAGCGCCCAGTTATCGCAGTCCTTGACCCAGCGATTCATCTGCGCAGGTGTGACGAGTGCGGGATCATCGACCATGGTCGCCAGCATGCGTGCGTCGTGGACACCGCTGGCCCAGAGCTTCTCGGCGAGCGCGTGGTCGTAACCAATCTTCTTGGCGAGGGCGCGGAGCGTTGCGACAGGCGCGCCATAGACTGCCGCCTTGGTGACGATGCCGTAGCGCTTGGCCATGTCCGCCTTGTAGGCCGGCGATGCGCCGCGTTTCAGTTCGGCGAGAATGGCGCCGACTTCGGGCGGCGCGACCGTTGCCTTCTTTGCGGCCGCGCGCCTGGTCGGCGCTTTCTTCGCTGCGGCCGCGCCGTCGATCTCCGCCAGGCGCGCTTTCACCAGCTTGCGAATGAGCGTCGCGGGCGGGGGTTTGCCGATCGGGAAGCGGAAGCCGCCTTTGCTGATCTCGTAGCCGTTGAGCTCTTCGGCGAGCTTAGCGATGACTTGGCCGCTCATTGGAAAATAGGAGCAATGGTTGGCGCTCGCCGAGTATCCGGCGATGGGCTTGCCCAGAATGAAGGCCGGCATACCGTAGCTCAGACCCTCCTCCGCTTCGGGCGCGGCGGCGCGGATCGCCTGCCTCACCTTCTCGAGCGTCGCCCGTTTGTCGGCGCTGAGCGTGGCGAGATAGGCGTCCGCATCCCTGGCTGACATGCGCGTCAGCCTTTCGCCGCCCGCTCAAGTTCGGCGACGTCGATCTTCACCATCTTCATCATGGCGCCGAACACCCGCGCGTTTTGCGCCTTGTCCGGGCTGGTGCTGAGCTCGATCAATTGCCGCGGCACAACCTGCCAGGAGAGGCCGAACTTGTCCTTCAGCCAGCCGCACTGGCTTTCCTTGCCGCCCCCCTCCAGCAGCGCGGCCCAGTAATAGTCGACTTCAGCCTGGTCCTTGCAGTCGATGACAAAGGAAATGGCCTCGTCGAACCTGAAGTGCGGCCCGCCGTTGAGCGCGGTGAAGTGCTGGCCGTCGAGTTCGAACTCGACCGTCATGACGCTGCCCGGCTCGTATGGCGTCCCTTCCGGATAGCGTGCGATCGTTTTGATCTTCGAGTTCTTGAAGATCGACACGTAATGGTTCGCGGCCGGTTCGGCTTCCTTGTCGAACCACAGCATGGGCGAGATCTTCTGCATGGTCTCCTCCTTCAGGCGGCTTTGGCTTTGAACATGTCGTCGAGACGCGCGTAGCTAAACTCCATGCCGTCGGTCATGCCGGTAGAGACGGCGTCGTCGCGCGCTTCTTTCGACGCGAACTTCATGGTGCAGACGAGCGTGGTGACGCCGGCCTGCTCACCGAGATCCAGCGAAACGATGCACGGATCGCCCGTCGGCATGGCGCCGCCCATATCGCCCGGATCATAATATTGGTCGTGCGCAAGCTTCGAGGGCGCGTTCACTTCAGTGAACGTGCCGAAGAAGCCGAACTGCTTGCCGTCCCCCTGGTTCTTCCACTGCCAGCGATATTTGCCGCCAACGCGTACGTCCATCTCGCGGACCGGCATATCCCAACCAGGGTAGCCGAGCCATTTCGGAAGCAGTTCAGACTTCGTATGCGCATCCCATACGAGCTGGCGCGGCGCGTTGAATTGGCGCGTGACGCGAACTTCGCGATCGCTCGGCAGCGTGACTTGTGCGGGTGCTGGCATTGCCCTCTCTCCTTTCACGCTGTTTGCTTGAACATGTCGTCGAGGCGCGCGTATCCCATTTCCATGCCGTCGGTCATGCCGGTGGAGACGGCGCCGTCTCGCGCTTCCTTCGACGAGAACTTCATCGTGCAAACGAGCGTCGTGACGCCGCCGGATTCGCTCAGCTCCAGCGTAATCAGCGCCGGATCGTTCGACGGCATGTCGCCGCCGACATCGCCCGGGTCGTAGTATTCATCGTGCGTCAGCCGCGCCGGCGCGTTCACGTCGCCGAACGTGCCGTGGAAACCGAACTGCTTGCCGTCTTCGTCGCTCCGCCAGCGCCACTTATAGGCGCCGCCCGGCCGCACATCCATTTCACACACAGGCATCGACCAGCCCGGCGGACCGAGCATCCACTTCTGCACCAAATCTGGTTTCGTGTGCGCGTCCCACACCAACTCGCGCGGTGCGTTGAAGGTGCGCGTGACGCGGACTTCGCGATCACTCGGCAATGTGACTTCGAGGGGCTTGGGCACTTTCCTTCTCCTTGGTTCAATCGTTCACCCACCTTAAGGACGAACAGCGCTGGTTTGCGCCGACATCCCCAGCGCTATTTCTTTCTTCGCTTGCGCCTGGCTGGCGCGGTTTGGCGTTTGAGCTCTTCCAGCAATGCATCGAGGCGCTGATAATTCTCTTCCCAGATCTCACGGTAGCGTTCGATCCAATCCACGGCTTCCTCCAACGGCTCGGGTTCGAGCTTGCGCGGGCGCCGCTGCGCGTCCTGACCGGTCGAGATGAGGCCCGCGCGTTCGAGCACTTTGAGGTGCTTGGAGATGGCGGGCTGGCTCATGTCGAACGGTTCGCCGAGTTCGCTCACCGTCGCCTCGCCTTCCGCCAGCCGCGCGACGATGGCGCGGCGCGTCGGATCGGCGAGCGCTGCAAACACCGCATCCAGGCGGTCGGCGGCCGAAATTTGTTCCATAACTACTTGGTTATATATAGAGGCGAGCGGCGGCGCGTCAAGGAGAAACCGCGAAGCAACGGGATCGGGGATTAGGGATTGCGGATTGGCCGCGGACTGCGGAGCTAGAGCTGCATCGCCCCAAGCCCCAATCCCGAAAACCCAACCCCGAACTTCAGGACATCCCGTGCGTACGGGCGTATTTGCGCACGAAGATCGAGACAGCGAGCGAAAGGCCGGCGGCGGCGGCGAGCGCGATCCAGGGCGCGCTCACGTCCTGCGATTGCGAAAGCGCGTAACCGATCGCGCCGCAAAGCGCCATCACGGCCCAGTAGAGCAGCGAGACGCGCGCGTGGCTCCAGCCGGCGCGGATCAGGATTTGGTAGAAATGCTCCTGGTGGCCAACCAGCAGTTTGCGGCGATGGCGCACGCGCCAGGCGAGCGTCAGCAGCGCATCGGCGAGCAGCGGCATGAACAGGATCGGCGGAATGAACGGCGATAGATCGGCGCGCGCGATCAGAATCAACGATGCGATTGCAGCCACGGCCCCAGCGAACAGCGCGCCCGAGTCGCCGGCGAAGATCTTGCCCCGCGGGAAATTCCAGACCAGGAAGCCGATCAGCGCCGCGGCGGCGCATATTGTCATCGCCAGCACGGTGTTGGAGCCGTTGGCGTAACCGATCGCCGCGAGCGCGCTCAAGCCAACGACCATCGACCCCATCGCGAGGCCGTTCGCGCCGTCCATGAAGTTCACGCAGTTCACCAGCACGAACACCCAGAGCGCAGTGCCGAGAAGCCCGAGCGAAAGCCCGAGCTTCAGCGTCTCGTTCTCTCGGATCGGCAGCGCATCGACGATGCCCATGGTGATCGAAGCGCCGATGGAGAGCAGCGCGAACAACAAAAACTTGAAGCGCGGGCCGATCGGACGGGTGTCGTCGATGAAACCGATCAGCAGAAAAACGAAGGCGAACGCCGACGCGAGCGAGATCAGCGCTTCGGCTTGCCGGTTCAGCAAATCTGCGGGCGCGAAGAGCTGCGCCATGGCGATCAAGCCGGCCGTATAGCCCAAGGCAATGCCAATGCCGCCGCTGGTCGGCGTTGGCCGAGCGTGGGTCTTGTGCGTTTCATCGGCGGCGTCGACAGGGCCGGCCCGCATCTGGATGCGGCACACGGCGAGGCTGAGCAAAGCCGCGATCGCGGCGCCGCCGGCCAATTCCTCGATCACTCACCACCTCGCGCCGGCCGGGCTAAAGTGCGCCTGCCCCGCGGTCAAGCGCCGAGCGTCGCTTCGGCGATCCACCAGGCGGGATGGCGATCGATCAGCTCGTCGGCGAGCGTTTCGGCGCCGTCCCAATCGTGGGCGATCGCGAACACCGTGGCGCCGCTACCTGAGAGCGCGGCGTGGCGCACGTGCTCGGAAGCGGCGAGATCAGTGAGGATGTCGCCGATCTCCGGCATCAGCGCGCGCGCGGCCGGTTCGAGATCGTTGCCGAGCATGCGCATGGCGGCGATGGCCTCGTCCTCACCATCCCACTCGGGCGGAGCGTCGTCGGTCAGATCTGAGCCGAGCCGCATTTGATCGAATGCGCGAAACACGTCCGGCGTGGCGAGCGGCTTCAGCGGATTGATCAGCACACCCGGCATCGGCCACAGATGGAATGGCGCACACGTTTCGCCGGCGCCCGTCATGTAAGCGGCGCTGGCGCGGGTGAAGAAGACGGGCACATCCGAACCAAGCCGGGCGCCGACCTCCGCAAGCTGCGCGTTGCTCCAGTTGAGGCCCCAGAGGTCGTTCAGCGCACGCAGCGTCGCGGCGGCGTCGGCTGACCCGCCGCCGATGCCGGAAGCGACGGGGAGATTCTTCTCCAACGTCAGGTTGGCATTGGCGCGCCTGCCGGCGGCTTCGCCAAGCGCGCGCGCGGCGCGCAGCACGAGATTGTCGTCGTCTGGCCCGATCTGGTCGGCGAAATCGCCGACGACTTTGAGCGAGAGCCCGTCCGACGGCGTCGCTTCGACCATGTCGCCGACGTCGGCGAAGGCGACCACGCTCTGCAGCGGATGCATGCCGTCGGCGCGCGGACGCGCGACCTTCAGCGTCAGATTGATCTTCGCCGGGGCGAAGATGCGCACGCTCATCGGTTGGCCGAATGCGACGGCGCCGGCGCCGGCAGCCCGTTTTCGAGCTTGGCGCGGATCGCCTCGGCGTTGTCGGGCTCGAGCGTCAGCGCACGCTGCCATTGGAAGCGCGCTTCGATGCGGCGGCCGAGGCGCCAATAGACGTCGCCGAGATGATCGTTGAGCGTCGGATCGGCGGGTTCGATCTCCACCGCGCGCTCGAGCTGGTCGAGCGCCTGGGCGTAGTCGCCCATGCGATAATAGGCCCAGCCCAGGCTGTCGATGATGGCGCCGGAGGTGGGCCGCAGGTCCACCGCGCGGCGGATCATGGCGAGCCCCTCCTGCAAGTTCTCGCCGCGGTCGACCCAGGAATAGCCGAGATAGTTCATCACGTCGGGCTGCTCCGGGGAGAGTTCGAGCGCGCGCTGCAGATCGGCCTCCGCTTCGGGCCAGCGGCCGAGCCGCTCGCGCGCATTGGCGCGGGCGAAGTAAAGCCGCCAATCGTCGCCGTGCTGCGCGATCAGCCTCGTGTAGATCGGCTCGGCTTCATCGTAGCGGCCGAGATTGCGGTACATGTCCGCGAGCGTGCGCGTGGCGCGCGTGTCGCCGCTTTCGGCGTTCGCTTGCGCCAGCGCGATCGCCTCCGCTTCCGCTCCGGAGTCCAGCAGCGCCCACGATTCCATCACGCGCGCGCTGCCGTGATATGGCGAGTCGGCGGACACGCTCGCCAGCATACGGCGGGCGGCGTCGATATGGCCGATCCGCGTCTGCTGCTGCGCGAAGGCGAGCCGCGCGCCGTCGAACGCCGGATCGAGCATCAGCGCTAGTGTGAGCGCGGCGAGCCCGTTGGTAGAGTCGGACTCCTGCAGGAAGACAGCGGAGATGCCGTAGAGTCCGATCGCGGCGCCGCGCGCGGGCGTCAGCGGCTCCGCGGCTGCGGCGCTGCCGGCCTGCACGCGCTCGAGAGCCGCCATCAGCGCAGGGTTCGGACGGTTGACCTCCGCGCTGAGCAAACGAATGGCGTTCTCGCGATCGCCCATGCGCACGAGCAGATCGGCGTGACGCTCGATGCCGGCGGGGAGCCAGAGCCCGCCTTGCAGCGCGGTTTCATAGGCGGAGAGCGCCTCCTCGCGCCGGCCCGCATAGTCGAGCGCCATCGCCTGCTGATACGCGAACAGGCCGCCATAGGGACGGATCTGCGCGAGCGGCGCGAGATCGACGGTGACGTCGTCGACACGACCCTCGCCGGTGCGCGCCCAGACGAGAAGCATGCGCGCGACCAATTCCTCGGCCGCCAAGCCCTCGGCCTGCTGCAGTTCGCGCCCGGCGACGTTCCAGCGGCGCGCGACGATCGCATCCGCGCCGCGGATCAAATGCGCATAAGCGGGCGCATCGTTGCGCGCCGCCATACGGGCGGCGCGGCGCGCACGCGCTTCGTCGCCTGCGGCGAGCGAAGCGACCAGCGCGCCGTTCAGCAGCGTCGCGTCGTCGGGCGCGCGCGTCAAAGCGGCGAAGTAGCGGTCAGCCGCCGCGGTGTGATCGTTGCGCTCGTTGGCGACGCGGCCGATCAGGTAGTCGGCGTAAGCGCCGGACTGACGCGGCTGCGGCGGCGCGCCGATCGTGGCGCAGGCGGCGAGACTGAAGCCCGCCGCCAGCGCCGCGGCCGCACGGAGCATCACAGCTCGTCCCGTTGCGTCGGCCCTTCCGGCAGAGACACTTGCGGCAACTCGCGCTGGCGCGGCGCAGGCGTGGTCAACCCGCGCTGCAGCTTCTGCTCGAGATCGCGCCGCCGGAGCGCGTCGGGCCGCGCCTCGAGCGCCGCGCGCCACTGGGTGCGGGCGTCGTCGCGCCGGTTCAGGCGCCAGTACACGTCGCCCAAATGGTCGAGCACTTCCGCATTCGGTTCGTGGGCCGAGAGATCGTTGGAGCGCTCGATCAGCGCGCGCGCTTGATCGAAGTGGCCGTACTGATAGTAGGCCCAGCCCAAGCTATCGATCACGGCGTAGTCCTGCTGGCCGTTATTGAAGCCGCGCCATAGCAGCCGGTAGCCCTCCTCCAATCCTTCCGGACGCTGGATCAGCGCATAGCCGAGCGCGTTGAGGCGCAGCACCGAGTCGGGCTGTTCGGCGAAGAGACCGCGCGCAACGCGAATGCCGTCCGCCCAACCCTGCGGATCGTCCATCAGGATCGAAACATAGAGAAAGCGGGTGTCGACGCTGGGATCGATTTCGAGCGCCGCGCGCGCATCCGCCGACGCGGCGGAGATGTTGCCGGCGAAGCGATGCGCATAGGCGCGCCAGCCGAGCACGTCGGCGCGGTCCTTTGGATCGCTGACCATGCCGAGCGCGCGGTCGAACGCGGGGATGGCGCGGTCGGCGTGGCCGGCGCGGCGATAGATGTCGCCGGCCGAGGCGATGATCGACCAGCGGTCGCCCGCGCACGCCAGTGCGCGCTGCGCGGCGGCCATGGCCGCTTCGTCGTTGCGCCGTTCGAGAGCGATGTCGGCGCGCACGATCTCGGCGTCCGGCGCGTAGATGCTCGATTCCGGCACCATGGCGAGGATGCGCTCTGCGCCTTCGGCGCCGCCGGCTTCCAGAACTTGCTGCGCCGCGTAGAGGCGCCAGTCGTTGGCGTCGGGCGCCAGCAACACGCCGACCTGCAGCAGCGCCGTGCCCGACGCGGAGGCGAGCCCGCCGGTCGGATCCTGCTGCGCCATCAGCGCCTGCAGCATCTCCTGCTGCGTCAGATATTCCGAGACGAACAGCATCCAGCGGCCGGTCGCACTCTTGGCGTCGAGGGCCGGCTCGAAGGGCGGCTGACCGGCCTCGAGGCGCGCCAGGTTCGCGATCACATCCGCAGAGCGCGGCATGAACTCGCGATAGATGCCGTAATAGCGGCGCGCTTCCTCAGTGCGGCCGAGGCGGTGATGGACGAGCGCGGCGCGATACACCGAATTGGTGACGCGCGCCGCGTTGAGCGTGCGCTCGAACTCCTCAGGCGTGCGCGGCTCGGCTTCGCCCGGCGGCGTCGTATCGAGCCGCTCCACCATGGCGGCGTAAACCGCGGCGGCTTCTTCCAACCGGCCAGCGGATTCGAACACGAGCCCGCGCGCGACCTCCGGCAGCGGCGCCGGCAGATTGTCTTGGCCGGCATCAATGCGCTCGACGCCGCGGTCGGCGCGACCCTCGGCCGCTAGCAGGAACGGTTCGAGCATGTCGGCAATGCCACCGCTCAATCCGCCCGGCGCCGCTTCGAGGGTGCGGCGCGCCTCGGCGTTGCGGCCGGACGCGAGATCGTCCGCGAATACGATGGCGGTCCAGAGCGCGGTGTTCTCGCCCCGGGCGATGGCGCGGCGGCCTTCACGGACAAGATAATCGATATCGGCCTCGATCAGCGCCTGCTCCGGCCCCTCATAGGTGCGGTCTGCCGCCGCGTTGGGCGGCGAAGTGCGGCGCAGCGCCTCGTTCGGCACGCGTTCCTCGGTGAGCGCCGCCTGCTGCAAGGCGCTTTCGGGCTGTCTCGCGTAAGCGGCGCCCGTCACGCCGGCTGCCGCTGCGATGCTTGCTGCGAGGATCGCCTGCCAACGCATGTGTCTCGTCCCTTTCTCCGCCGTTCGGGCGGTCCACACTAGCTCAGAGATTGGCGTAATTGGGTCCGCCGCCGCCCTCCGGCGTGGTCCAGATGATATTCTGACTGGGGTCCTTGATATCGCACGTTTTGCAGTGGACGCAGTTCTGCGCGTTGATCTGAAAGCGCGGGTTCAGGCCCGCCTCGTCATAGAGCACCTCATAGACGCCCGCCGGACAATAGAGCCGCGCCGGCTCGGCATATTCAGGCAGATTAACCCCGATCGGAACGCTCGGGTCCTTCAGCTTAAGGTGCGAAGGCTGGTCTTCCTCGTGGTTGGTGTTTGAGAGATAGACTGACGAAAGCTTGTCGAACGTCAGCACGCCGTCGGGCTTGGGGTAGTCGATCGGCTTGTGCTTGGCGGCCTTCTCGGTGGCCGCCGCGTCCGACTTGCCGTGCTTCAGCGTGCCGAAGAACGAGACGCCGCCCAAGAGCGTCGTCGTCCACATATCCATCATGCCGAAGACGCCGCCCCAGAACGTACCGAAGCGCGAGAGCAGTGGCTTGGCGTTGCGAACGCGGTTGAGATCCTCGAACACTCGGCTCTTGCGGTAGGCGCGCTCGTAGGTTTCGAGCACGTCGCGCTGGCGGCCTTCCGAGAGCGCCCAAGCCACTTCCTCGGCGGCGAGCATGCCCGTCTTCATCGCGTTGTGCGTGCCCTTGATGCGCGGCACGTTCACAAAGCCCGCCGCGCAGCCGATCAGCGCCCCGCCCGGGAACGCAAGCCGCGGCACGGCCTGCTGGCCGCCTTCGGTGATCGCGCGCGCGCCATAGGCGACGCGCTTGCCGCCTTCGAGATGTTGGGCGATCTCCGGGTGCAGCTTGTGGCGCTGGAATTCGTCGAACGGCGAGATGTACGGGTTCTTGTAGTTGAGGTGGACGACGAAGCCGACGGAAACGTAGCGCTCGCCCCAGTGGTACATGAACGAACCGCCGCCGGTCTTGTCGTCGAGCGGCCAGCCGACGGTGTGCAGCACCAAGCCCGGCTTGTGCTTTTCCTTCGGGACCTCCCACAGCTCCTTGATGCCGATGCCGTATTTCTGCGGACCGCTCTTGGCGCAGAGATCGTATTTGTTTTGCAGCGTTTTCGAGAGCGAGCCGCGCGCGCCCTCGGCGATCAGCACATACTTGCCGTGCAATTCCATCCCAGGCTGAAAATCCGGCTTCTTGTGACCGTCCCTGGCGATCCCGAATACGCCGGCGACCACTCCCTTGAGCGCGCCGGCTTCATCGAACACCGCTTCCGATGCAGCCATGCCCGGATAGATCTCGACGCCGAGCGCTTCGGCCTGCTGGCCGAGCCACTTCGTGAAGTTCGACAGCGAGCCGATATAGTTGCCGTGATTGTTCATCAGCGGCGGCATCAGGAACGTCGGCAACGAGGCGGCGCCAGCGGGGCCGAGAATCTTGAACTCGTCGGCGGTCACGGGCGTGTCGAGCGGCGCGCCCTTTTCTTTCCAGTCCGGGATCAGTTCGTTCAGCGTGATCGGATCGATTACCGCGCCGGAGAGAATGTGGGCGCCGACTTCCGCGCCTTTCTCCAGCACGGCGACGGTGATCTCATTGCCGCTCTCGGCGGCCAGTTGCTTCAGGCGGATCGCGGCCGAAAGCCCCGCAGGCCCTGCCCCAACGATGACGACATCGTACTCCATCGAGTCCCGAACGATGTCTTCCTCGGCCATTGCAATCCCTTCATCTGCTTCGCTCGGACTTATCAAAGCTGATGCGATGAGACGCAAGGCGGGTGCGTTGCTTTGTCGACTCGCGCGAGTCCCTGCACAATGGCCGCGATGAACGCGCCGGAACCCCCAATCCAGGTCCAGGCGGCCGCCCGTGCGCTGCTCGCCTTCTGGCGGGCGGCGGGCGTCGACATGGACGAGGCGGAAGCGGTTTACGCCGCGACCGCCAGGCCAGCCCCCGCCAGGCGCCCGGCCGCGCCGGCGGCGACACCGATAGCGCCCAGGCCGGCCCCGAAGGTGCGGGCCAAAGCGTCCTCAGCGGTGGATAACGCCGGCCTGCTGGCCAAAGCCGCGCAGAGCGTGGCCGGGCTTCGGGCGGCGGTTGAGGGATTTGACGGCTGCGCTCTCAAGGCCACTGCGCGCAACACCGTTTTCTCGGACGGCGTCGACGACGCGCCGGTGCTGATCATCGGCGAGGCGCCCGGCAAGGACGAGGACGAGCAGGGCCGGCCGTTCGTCGGCCGCTCAGGCCAGTTGCTGGACCGTATGCTGGCGACGATCGGCTTGAGCCGCCAGTCCAACGTGCTGATTTCCAATACGATTTATTGGCGCCCGCCCGGCAATCGCGACCCGACGCCTGGGGAAATCCTGACCTGCCTGCCCTTCGTCGAGCGGCTGATCGAGCTGAAGCAGCCCAAGCTGCTGATTCTGGCTGGAAAAGCGGCCGCCAATACGGTTCTTAAGCGGGATGAGGCGGTGACCCGACTGCGGGGGCGGCGGCTCAGCTACAACCGCGAGGGGTTGGCGGCGCCCATCAACACGATGGTCATGCTTCATCCCGCATATCTGTTGCGCCGGCCGCAGGAGAAACGGCTGGCGTGGGCCGATCTGTTGGCTGCGGAAAGCTGGCTCGACGAGCTCGGCGTGGCCCGGATCGCTCAGTCTTAACGTCCTATTAGAACGAGCCCAGATGACGACGTTGCGTTTCGCCTTCGCCGCCCTCTCCTCCCTCGTGCTGGCCCTTTTCGCCCTGGCCACGCCCGCCGCCGCCCAACAGCGCGTCGTCGCACTCTCCGAGGAGGACGAGGCCGCTTATCGCGCCGCGTTCGAAGCGGTCGAATCCGGCAATTGGCGGGGCGTCGGCGCGGCGCTGTCGCGGACGGAAGATGACGTGCTCGAGGGCGTCGTACGCGGCCGCCAGCTGCTGGCGCGCTCGTATCGGCCGGGCTGGGGCGAGTTCACGACCTGGCTCAACCGCCATGGCGAGTACGGCATGGCGTCCGCCGTTTACGACCGCGCCATGGCTTCGCGCTCGCGCCGGGCGCGGCGCAATGGCGCGCGCGCGCCTTCGCCTGTCGACGGCGGAACGCGCCTGTTGCCGGGTACGCCGCCGCCGATCCCGAGCGACAGTTCGTCCGCGCGTATCGGCATCGAACGCATTCACGAACGCATCGGCGCGGGCGACCTGGAAGGCGCGCGCGCGCTCGCCTACGCCCAGATCGACGGCCCGCGCGGCGGCCAAGCGCACTGGCAGCTCGGTCTGATCGCGTATCGTCAACACGATTACGCCGCAGCCGTGCGCCACTTCGAAGCCGCGGCGCAATGGCGCCATCACGGCGGCTGGGCGATGGCGGCGGCGCACTATTGGGCCGCACGCGCACGGCTCGCCGCGGGCGAGACCGACGGCGTCTACGCCCATCTCGATGCGGCGGCGCAGCGGCCATGGACGTTCTACGGACAATTGGCCGAAGCGCAGCTCGGACGCGAAAGCCCGCTCGACTTCACGCCGCCGGAAGTGGATCAGGACACGCTCGCCCAGTTCGTCGAGCGCTACCCCGGGGCACGGCGCGCGGCGGCTTTGGCGCAGCTCGGCCGGCTTTCCGAGGTCGAAGCGGAGTTGCGTCGGCTGCACGCCGACCTGACGCCGCAGGATGACCGCACCTTCCTGGCCCTCGCCATCGCGCTGCAGGCGCCTGCCGCCCAATTGCGCGCGGCTGAATACGGCGGCAGGGACGTCGCCGCGGGATTTTGCCCGACGACGTCTTTCGAGCCCGAGAACGGCTTCTCGCTCGATCGCGCGCTGATCTACGCCATCGTGCGCCAGGAGAGCTATTTCAATCCGAAGGCGGTGAGCGTTTCGAACGCGCGCGGGCTGATGCAGCTTTTGCCCTCCACCGCGCGCGACATGGACCGTTCGCACAATTATCGCCGCGCGCCGGCGCCGCTGTTCGAGCCAGGCCTCAACATGCGCTTGGGTCAAAGCTACATCGAATGGCTGATGACCGAATTCCACGATGACGGCGATCTCGGCCGCGTGTTCGCCGCCTATAATGGCGGCCCGGGCTGGCTCTCGCGCTGGCTGGCGACGCAGCCGGCGGACATCGATCCGCTGCTGCTGCTGGAGACGATGCCGCGCGCTGAGAGCCGCGACTACGCCGAACGCGCGCTCTCGCACATGGCGCTCTGCCGCAAGCGCTATGGCCAGCCGACGCCTGAGCTCGACCGCATCGCCAGCGGCGGCGCCGCGGTCTACACGCCGCTCGACATGCGCACGGCGGCCGCGCGCTGACCTAGGCCGGCGTCAGCGCGCGCCAGACCTTGAGCGCCTGAACCGTCTCGGCGACGTCATGGACGCGCACCATGGCCGCGCCCTTCTGCGCGGCGATCAGCGCCGCCGCCACCGAACCGCCGAGGCGATCGCTGCCGGCCAGCTTCGCCCGCGCATCGATCGCGGCGATGAAACGCTTGCGTGACGCGCCGACGACGACCGGCGCGCCGGTTTCGTCGGCGATGCGCTGCGTCGCGTTCAAGAGCGCCAGATTGTGCTCGAGCGTCTTGCCGAAGCCGATGCCGGGATCGACCCAGACCGTTTCGAGCCCACGCGCGCGGGCGGCGTCGACGCGATGGCGCAAGAACGCGATCACCTCCGCGACGACGTCGTCGTAGCGCGGATCGGCCTGCATCGTGCGCGGCTCGCCCAGCATGTGCATCAAGATCGCCGGTCGATGCAGCGACGCCGCCGTCTCCAGTGCGCCCGGCGCGCGGAGCGCATTGACGTCGTTCCAGATCGAGGCCCCCGCCGAGATCGCCGCCATGGCGACGTGCGGTTTCATCGTGTCGACGGAGATCGGCGCAGTGGTGGAGGCGCGCAGCGCCGCGATCACCGGGATCACGCGGGCGATCTCTTCGGAGGCGTCCACCGGTTCGGCGCCCGGACGCGTCGACTCCCCGCCGATGTCGATGATGTCGGCGCCCGCTTCCAGCATCGCCAGGGCGCGCGGCGCGGCCGCGCCCTCCCAGACGCCGCCGTCGGAAAAGGAATCCGGCGTCACGTTGAGGATGCCCATGACATACGGACCGCCCGCAAGCTTCGGCGGCGGCAAGAAAATCGGTTTCATCGGCGGCGCGGATGACAAAGCCCACCTCCATGCGCAAGCTTGACGCGCAGCGGCTACCGCGCGCAGGTGTCGCGCTTCACGATCATGAGAGCAACAAGATCAAGTGATTACCGGCGCGGCGAGCGCTTCGCCCGCCGCTGGCGCAGAGCACGGCTGCAAACATGAGCAGCTGGCGCATCCGCTTTGAGCCTATGATCACGCCGGTTTTCCGCTGGTGGTGGCGGCTGCGGCGCGGCGCGACGCTCGGCGTGCGTGGCGTAGCGCAGGACGAGGCCGGACGGGTGCTGCTGGTCCGGCACACCTACGCTGCGGGCTGGCACTTGCCCGGCGGCGGCGTCGAACACCGCGAAACAGCAGTCGAGGCGGTGGTGCGTGAAATGGCGGAAGAAGGGGGCGTCGAGGCCGTCAGTCCGCCGAAGCTGATCGGCTTCTACGCCAACCACGCGAACTTCCCGAACGACCACATCGCGCTCTACATGTTCGACACGTGGCGGCCCTGCCCGCCGCGCGCCGATCAGGAGATCGCCGAGCGCGGCTTCTTCGCGCTCGACGCGCTGCCGGAGGATGTCACCAAGGGCACGCGGCGGCGCTTGAAGGAAATGTTCGCGAGCGCGCCGGTCAGTCCGGATTGGTGACGGCGGACAGCGCGCCTAAGTAACGAGCGAGGATGCCTTTATGCGATATCTGCACACCATGATCCGCGTCGGCGATCTCGACGCCGCTTTGGATTTTTTCTGCGCCAAGCTCGGGCTTGTTGAGATGTCGCGGATGGAGAACGAAGCCGGGCGTTTCACGCTTGTGTTTCTCGCTGCGCCTGACGACGTCGAGATGGCCCGACAGCGCAAGGCGCCGATGGTCGAGCTGACCTACAATTGGGACGAACGCGAATACGGCGGCGGCCGCAATTTCGGCCACCTCGCCTATCGCGTGAACGACATCTACGCGACCTGTCAGAAGCTGATGGACGGCGGCGTCGCCATCAACCGGCCGCCGCGCGACGGGCACATGGCATTCGTGCGCTCGCCCGACGGCATTTCGATCGAACTCTTGCAGGAGGGCGATCGCCTGCCGCCGCAGGAGCCCTGGGCGTCGATGCCGAACACGGGCAGCTGGTAAGCAAAAGGCCGCGCCCTCGAGGACGCGGCCTTGCTTCACGCTCGCGCGCGCCGCCTTAGTGTTCGTCGCCTTCGCCGCCGGCATAGACTTCCGTCACGTGCAGCGTCGAATTCTGCAGCTCGCCCTGCATGAAGGTGCCGACCCAGACATCGTACTGGCCGCTCGGCGCATTGGCGAAGGAGACGACCGGGTTCAGCCCGTCCGTATCGTCGTTGCAGACCCAATTGCCTTGCGCGTCGTTGATCACCAGCGTCGTGTCCGCCTCGGACGTGACGTGGAAGGTCAAGGGCAGCTCGCCGGAACCCGCGGTCCAGTTCACGCGAAAATCCGGCGCGGTCGCGATCCAGCCGGCGCAACTGATCGCTGAGGCGTCGAAGCCGCCGCCGGCTGCGACCTCAACTGAATGCGGATCTGGCATGAAGCCCGCGGCCAGATCGATCGCGCCATACGCGGGGTCGAGCGAATAGTCGGGTTCGCCAGCTTGCTCCGGCTGCGACGGCCCGCCGACCTCGGAGATGTGCACCGCCGCCGCCGCCAACTCGCTCTGCACGCCGAAGCGGCCGACCCAGACTTGATAGCGGCCGCTGCGCGGCGTTTCCCAGCTGACGACCGGATTGAGATTGCCGCCGCTGTCGTCGTCGCAATGCCAGGAGCCGTCCGGCGCGCGCACGACGATGGTGGTGTCGGCGTCGGAGACCGCGCCGATAAAGAGCGGCAGCTCGCCGGCGCGATAGCGCAAAGTGAAGCTCGCGCGGGTGTCGATGTAACCGCGGCAGCTTTCGCCGACTTGCGCCGCGTCATAGGCGCCGCCCGCGCTCACCGTGCTGTTGTGCGGATCGGGCGTGAAGCCCGAACGCAATGAGACTTGGCCGTAGCGGCCGCTGGCGCCGCTGTTGAGCTGTTGGGCGTACGCCGGCGCCGCAAGCAGCGTGAGCGCCGCCGCGGCGGCCATAACCCGTCCGAGTGCTGTCATGTAGGTCCCCTGAATCCTCGCCCGCGCATCATCTGCCACGCTTTGCCGAAGGCAAGCGAAATCCAGTCGCGCCTCATCGGCGGCCGAACAGCTTCTCGATGTCGGCGAGCTTCAACTCCACGTAGGTGGGGCGGCCGTGATTGCATTGGCCGGAGAATGGCGTCGCTTCCATCTGGCGAAGCAAAGCGTTCATTTCATCGGCGGTGAGCCGGCGGCCGGCGCGCACCGAGCCGCGGCAGGCCATCGACGAGCACACCTCCTCCAGCCGCTCTTTCAAGGCGTGCGCTTCGCCAAGCTCGGCGATGTCGTCGACGAGATCCTTCAGCAAACCGGCGGAGTCGGTGTGGCCGAGCAGCGCCGGCGTCTCGCGCACCAGGATCGCGCCAGGGCCGAACGGCTCGATCACAAGGCCCAGGTGCGCCAGCTCCTCGGCGCGCGTCGCCAACGCTTCGGCCTCGCCGGGATCGAGTTCGACCACTTCCGGGATCAGCAGCGCCTGCCGGCGCACGCCGCCGTTCGCCAGCATCTGCTTCATCCGCTCATAGACGAGCCGCTCGTGCGCGGCGTGCTGGTCGACGATGACGATGCCGTCTTCGGTCTGCGCGACGATGTAGGTCTCATGGATTTGCGCGCGCGCCGCGCCGAGCGGGAAGTATTGCGCGTCGGCGTCTGAATAGTGCCCCGCCTGCGGGAGAGCTGTCAGCGAAGCGGATTGAGCCGAAAGTGGCGCGACGCTCCCCTCCGCTTCGCTCCGCTCGGCGCCTCCTCCGTACGCGGGGGAGGATTCCACACGCCCGCTCGGCATGATGAAGTCGGCGTCCGCGATCGCCTGCTCCGCCACACCCCAGACGCGCAGCGCCGGCTGCGGCGCATAGTGCGGACGCGCCGCGGTGAAGATCGTCGCCGCGGTCGTCGTCGAGGCGCGATGCCCGGCGCCGGCGAGTGCATGCGACAGCGCGCCGACGATGAGCCCGCGCACCAGCGCCGCATCGCGGAAGCGCACTTCCGTCTTCGCCGGATGCACGTTCACGTCGACGTCAGACGCCGGCAGATCGAGGAAGAGCGCGGCGACCGGATGCCGGTCACGCGCCAGCAGATCCTGATAGGCCGCGCGCACGGCGCCGACGATGAGCTTATCCTTCACCGGCCGGCCGTTGACGAACAAATGCTGGTGCTCGCGCGTGCCGCGGTGGAACGTCGGCAAACCGGCGAAGCCGGAGAGTCGCACGTCGGCGCGGGTCTGGTCTAGAGCGATGCAGTTCGGCGCGAACTCCGCGCCAAGGATTGCGGCGAGGCGGGCGCGGCGGCCCTCGTTCTCGGGATCGGCTTCGGCGGCGTAACGCAGAGAAACGCGCCCATCATGCTCCAGCGAGAACGCGACGTCCGGCCGCGCCATGGCGAGGCGCTTCACCACATCCGACACCGCCATCATCTCGGCGCGCTCGGACTTCATGAATTTGAGCCGCGCCGGCGTCGCGAAGAAGAGATCGCGCACTTCGACACGCGTGCCGTGCTGGCTCAGCGCCGCCCATGCCGCCGGACGCGTCGCCTGCAGCGCGCCGCCTTCGACATCGAGCGTCCAAGCGTCGGCCTCGCTGCGGGCGCGAGAGGTGATCGAAAGCCGCGCCACGGCGCCGATCGAGGGCAGCGCTTCGCCGCGGAAACCCATCGTGTGGATATTCAGCAGATCGACATCGCCGCCGGCGCCCGCCTGCAGCTTCGAGGTCGCGTGCCGCTCGACCGCCAGCGGCAGCTCCTCACGCGGGATGCCGCAGCCGTCGTCTTCGATGGCGATGAGGCCCAGACCGCCGCGCTCGATCCGCACCGCAATGCGCTTCGCCCCCGCGTCGAGCGCATTTTCCACGAGCTCCTTCACCGCGGCGGCGGGACGCTCGATCACTTCACCCGCGGCGATGCGGTTGACGGCTTCGGGGGGCAGGCGGCGGATGGTCATGGCGATTCGCGGGATGAGCCGGCAAGCTAGCAGACAAAGCGGCCATGCGCCTTATGTTGGCTCACATGACAGAAAAGAACCTGCCCCCTATCCAGAGTCTCGACCAGATCAACTCGCCGACCTATCGCCTGGCGGCGCTCGATCAGGATTTCCTGCTGAGCGAAGACATGCGCGGGGTTCGGTTCCTGCTGGAATATTCCAAGGCGGAGCTCGCGCTGAAAAGAGCGGGCGTGCTGTCGACTCTCGTGGTGTTCGGCGGCGCGCGCGTGCGCGAGAACGGGCCCGGCAAGGAAGCGCACTGGTACGCCGAGGCGCGCAAGTTCGGCCGCTTGGCTTCCGAGCGCGGCGGCGCGCTGCATGGTCCGGACAAGCAGTGCAAGAATGTCATCGCCACCGGCGGCGGCCCGGGCTGCATGGAGGCGGCCAATCGCGGCGCGATCGAGGTTGGCGCGCCTTCGATCGGCTTCAACATCACCTTGCCGCACGAGCAATTCCCGAATGCGTACACAACGCCCGCGCTCACCTTCAACTTCCACTATTTCGCGATGCGCAAGATGCACCTCGCGATGCGCGCGAACGGCTTGGTCGTATTTCCCGGCGGGTTCGGCACGTTGGACGAGCTGTTTGAAATTCTGACGCTTCGGCAAACGCGCAAGGCGCCGCTGGTGCCCATCGTCTTGTTCGACGAGGCCTATTGGCGTTCGATCATCAATTTCGACAAACTGGTCGAGCATCGCACCATCGACGCCGCCGACCTCACGCTCTTCCGCTATGCCGACACGGCGGAAGCCGCCTGGGAGGCGCTCGTGGAACAAGGCTTCGGCCGCGCGCACGACGAAAGCGCGCCGGACGTGGTGCAGAAAGACATCTGAGCGATTGGCGGAATCGCCCCCGCTCAATGTCAACTTAGCCGCTCCCCGGTCGCCTTACGCCGCGGCAGTGTCCGCGCGTCAAGGAGGACGACATGCGTAAGTACATCATCGAGCGGGACATTCCGGGCGTCGACCGTATGGGTTCGGCCGACCTCGCCGGCGCGGCGAAGACATCGAACGCGGCATTGGCCCAACTGGCGCCCAAGGCGCAGTGGGTGCAGTCCTACGTCGCCAAGGACAAGACCTTCTGCGTCTATCTGGCCGAGAGCGAGGACGCGATCCGCGAACACGCGCGGATTTCCGGCTTCCCGGCCAACAAGATCACCGAAATCACCGGCGTGATCGATCCCACAACGGCGCGCGCCTGATGGCGTGCGGCGGCGTCCTGATCTAGAGTTCGGCGATCGTCGGAGGGCTCGCATGCTCGACGTCACGGTGGTGCTGCTGGATGACGGCTACGCCTCGACGGCGCTGATGCCGATCGAGATTTTTCACTCCGCCGGCGCACTCTGGCGCGAGCTGAAAGGCGAGGCGCCCGAGCCGCGCTTCCACGTCACCACCGTGTCGCTCGACGGCCAGGCCGTGCGCAGTCCTTACGCCGGCTTGATGATGACGCCGCAGGGAGGGCTCGACAGCGTCGTCCGCACCGACATCGTCATCGTGCCGACCTCGGGCCTCGCGCTCGACGAGAAGCTGATCGAGAACAGCGTGCTGTTGCCGTGGCTGCGCAAGCACTATGCGGCGGGCGCCTATATCGCCGGCGTCTGCATGGGCTCGGCCTATCTCGCCGAGGCCGGCCTGCTCGACGGCAAGCGCGCGACCACGCACTGGGCGGTCGCCCCCGATCTCGCGCAGCGTTATCCAAAAGTGCTCTGGCGGCCCAACGAGTTCGTCACCGAAGACTCGCGGCTCCTATGCAGCGGCGGCCTCACAGCGGCCGCGGACGTGAGCCTCTATCTGGTCGAGAAACTCTGCGGCCACGAGATCGCCGTGCAGACGGCGAAGGCGCTGCTGCTGACGATGCCGCGCGCGTGCCAGTCCGGCTACGCGATGCTGCCGCTCTCGCCGCCGCACAACGACGTGCAGGTGCGCGAGGCGGAGCGTATGCTGCAGACGCGGTTTCGCGAGAACATTCCCGTCGACGCGCTGGCGGAAAGCGTCGGCGTCAGTTCGCGCACGTTCCTGCGCCGGTTCAAGGCCGCGACGCGCCGCCTGCCGGGCGCCTACTTGCAAGCCGTCCGCGTTGAAACCGCCAAGGCGATGCTGGAGCGTGAGCGCGCTTCGGTGCAGACCGTCGCATCCACTGTCGGCTACGACGACGTTTCGTTCTTCCGAGCCGTATTCAAGCGCGAGACCGGCATGACTCCGGCCGAGTATCGCGCCCGCTTCGCCAGCATGAACGTGCGCCAGCACGACGAGCCGGATCGCACCACCGTGTGAGCCTCGCATTTTCTGCGTTGAATCGCCGCAAATCCTGTGTTACACGCGCCGTCCTTTCGGAGACGTGTCGTGAAAACGCTGAACCAAATCCCCTGCTACCCGATGCTCGTCGCAGATCGCGGCGCGCAAGAGGGTACGCACGCGCGGAGGAGTTCGGCGAACTGACGTCTTCGGACATCGGAGCATGAAGAACCCCTCCAAGGCGCGGCCTGGAGGGGTTTTTCATATGCGCTCCAGGCCGCTTGCAGTCTGACTATTTCGCGGATGTAGCTCAGCGGTAGAGCGCCACGTTGCCATCGTGGAGGTGGTGGGTTCGACTCCCACTATCCGCTCCAACTTTTGGAAGGAGAACCGGTCATGGCCGGTTATGAAGAAATTCTGGGCGCGCGTGCGCCGATCAAGGCCTGGATCGAAGGCGTGCCGGTGGAGCACGAGGCGCAAAACCAATTGCGCAACGTGGCTTCGCTGCCGTTCATCCATAGCCACATCGCGGTGATGCCGGACGTACACTTCGGTATTGGCGCAACCGTGGGCTCCGTGATCCCGACCAAGGGCGCGATCATTCCGGCCGCGGTCGGCGTGGACATCGGCTGCGGGATGATGGCTGTGCGCACCTCGCTCACGGCGAACGATCTGCCGGACTCGCTGTCCCGCTTGCGCGGCGCGATCGAGCGGAACGTGCCGCACGGCAACGGCCCGAACGGCAATCACCGCGACACGCCGTCTGCGGTGGAGACCGCTTATCGCAGCTCCGGCCTCGATGAACGCTATGAGCGCATCATCGACAAGCACCCGAAGGCGTCGGCCAAGGCGCAAACCGCGCAATTGGCGACGCTCGGCGGCGGCAACCACTTCATCGAGGTCTGCCTCGACGAAGCGGATCGCGTCTGGGTGATGCTGCACTCGGGTTCGCGCGGCTCGGGCAATGCGATCGGCAAGTACTTCATCGAGCGAGCGCGCGATGAATTGCTCCGCCGTGAGCTCGGCTACCACGTGCCGGACAAGGATCTCGCCTTCTTCCTCGAAGGCGAAGAGCTGTTCGACGATTACGTGGCGGCGGTGGGCTGGGCGCAAGATTATGCGCGCGCCAACCGCGAGGTGATGATGGAGCGTACTCTGCGTGCGCTCCGCGACAACCTGCCGAAGTTCAAGCTCGAGAAGCACGCCGTGAACTGCCACCACAATTACGTGGCGCGTGAACGGCACTTCGGCGCCGACGTGTTCGTGACCCGCAAGGGCGCGGTGCGCGCCGGCGAGGGCGAACTCGGGATCATCCCGGGCTCGATGGGCGCCAAATCGTTCATCGTGCGCGGCAAGGGCAACCCGGATTCGTTCTGCACCTGCTCGCACGGCGCAGGCCGGGCGATGAGCCGCACCGAAGCCAAGCGCCGCTTCACGCTCGCCGACCACAAGAAGGCGACCGAAGGCGTGGAGTGCCGCAAGGACGCGGGCGTGATCGATGAAACGCCGATGGCCTACAAGGACATCGACGCCGTCATCGCCGCGCAAGCCGACTTGATCGACGTGGTGCACACGCTGCGCCAGGTGGTGTGCGTGAAGGGGTGAAGCGAAGTGTGAGTGATCTCACACCTCGTCATTCCGGGGCATCGCGCAGCGAAGAACCCGGAACCCAGGGGCAAGCGACGAGCTGTCGCCCCTGGGTTCCGGATCGCGCTTCGCGCGTCCGGAATGACGAAAGCTTGGAGAGATGGGTGAGTGGCTGAAACCGCGGGATTGTAGACCCCGTCCTTAATCGGCGCGTTGGTTCGAATCCAACTCTCTCCACCAGTTTTGCGAAAGGAAGTGCTGACAGGTGGGCGAGCGGTCGAAGCCCCGAGACTCATAATCTCGTTCCCGAAAGGGCGCGTTGGTTCGAATCCAACCCTGTCGACCATTGCAAACGGACGTGACTTCGACTATGTTGTACAACATCATGTTTCGACCGACCCCCTCCCTCCGAGAGATGCGCTAGCGCTCATGTGGCGCTAGCGCATGCCTGGGCGTAGCTCAGCATGCGAAGAGCGCCTGCTTTGGACGCAGGAGGTCGTTGGTTCAAATCCAGCCGCCCAGACCATTCTTTCAAAGCGACATGAGCGCCCGTTTGCACACGGCGCCGTCGTCTATGGGTTAGGATCCTGCGCTTTCACCGCGGGGAAACGGGTTCGAGTCCCGTCGGCGCTGCCACTCGTTCGCGTAGTTCAACTGAAGAGAATGCGGCGCTACGAACGCCGAGATGTGGGTTTGAGTCCTGCCGCGAACGCCAGTCACGTTTTCTGCCTTCCGACATAAGCCCGCAGCACATCCGCCGCGACTGCGCGCGTGTGCCCTCCCGGCTTGCCCACCAGCTGCGCCAACGAGCCGCCGAACAGGCCCGCGCCCATCGCCAGCACGACGCTGATCAGCACCAGGTCTTCGGTCTCTTCCACGCTTCTGTCGCCGAACGACGCGCGCTTCATCACGACGCTCTGCACCGCCTCGCGCACATGCGTCAGCCGGCGCCATTCGCCGGTGAGTTCGAGCCAGGCGGCGAGCCGCGCCGCGCCGCGGGTTTCGAACACGTCGAACAATTTCCGCACCACGGCTTCCTGATGCTCTTCGCGCGCGCCGGGCTGTTCGGCGATGGCGAGCACGTCGGCGACGAGCTGCTGCACCATCCGGTCCATCAGCGCCGCGTGCACGCCGTCGATCGAGCCGAAATGATGCAGCACCGACGCGTTGGCGACGCCGGCCGCGGCGGCGACATCCGCCAGCTTCAGCGCCAGCGGCCCCCGCTCGACCAAGAGCCGCTCCGCCGCGGCCAGAATGTTGTCCCGCGCCGCTTCAGGCGCGCGGCGGACGCGACTCTTACGCTCTTTCACTATTGACATTTTTGTCAGTAAAGCGAAATTCGCCGGAAAGCGCAAGTTCGCCCACTCCTCCCAGGCGCCCCATGACCAAAACCACGCCCGCCGACGTCAATATCCCGCCGCGCGACATCCGCTTCGATGTCGACGCCGCCAAGTCCAGCCATTGGCTCGGCGGCGATCCGGTCGGCACTGCGGTGTTCAACGCGCTCTCGCTCACCTTCCCGGACGGCGAGCGCATGTTCATCGACGCGGTGCGCCAATATCGCGGCGAACTCGGCGGCAAGCTGGCGGACGACGTGAAAGGCTTCATCGCCCAGGAAGCGATCCATTCGCGCGAACATCACCAGCTCAATCAGCTGATCGATCGCAACCGCTATCCGGTCAACGAGATCGAAGCGGCGATCCGCGAGCGCGTCGCCTTCGCCCGCTCGCGCGGGCCGATGCGGATGCTGATCTCCACCATCGCGCTCGAACATTTCACCGCGATGATGGCCGATGCGCACGCGCGGCACGAAGATTTGTTCGACGACGTCGATCCCGGCATCGAGCGCATGTGGCGCTGGCATGCGGTGGAAGAGACCGAGCACAAAGCGGTCGCCTACGATGTGTTCCTGCACGCAACGCGGCATTGGTCGCCGTGGCAGCGTTACTTCCGCCGCACTTTGGCGATGGCGCTGATCACTTACTTTTTCACCCGCAACATCTCGCACTATGCCGCGCGTCTGCTCGAAGCGGACGGCTATTCCTACAAGGATGCGCTGAAAGCCGTGAAGGCGTATGTCTGGCGTAAGCCGGGCCTCTTCAGCCGCAACGCCAAGACCTACTTCGCCTGGTATCGCCCTGGCTTCCATCCCTGGGACGAAGACAATCGCGCGCTGGTCGCCGAATGGAAAGCCGAGTTCGACGCCGCCGCCGCAGCGCCCGCGCCGGCCTAACCGCTATTCCACCCATTCCCGGGGCGACGCGAAGCGTCGAGCCCGGGCCCCATAAACACGACGGCTTCAGCGTAAAACTGCGACAGTGGTGTTTATGGGCCCCGGACCGCTCGCTTCGCGAGCCTCCGGGGATGGGTAATTTCGTGCGCCAAGCAAAACGTGAATTGCACTAACCCAAGCGCCGCTGCGCCAACAACATCGCGCCGACCACGCACGCGCCGAACAGCGCGCCTTCGAGGCCGCCGGTCACCATCTGGCTGATCGGGCCAAAGCCGTCCTCGCCAAACAGCCGCCCCATCGCATCGAGCCGCAGCCGCGAGTTCGGAAACTGCTCCGCCAGCAAGGCAAGGCTGCCGGCCATCAGCCGCCCGCCGAGCAAGTGGATCAGCACGCCCGCGACTGCGCCCGCGAGCGCCGCCAAGGCCACGCTGCGCCGAAACGATGCGCCGCCGCGCGCCGCGAGCCAAACGCCAAGCCCGACCGCGCCGCCGAGCAACGCGCCTTCCGGCGCGCCGGTGATGTTTCCCGGCGTCTGGCCGAACAAGAGATTGAACGCATCGAGCCCAATCAGCTTCACGGCGCCGCCCACGATCAATCCGCCCAAAGCGCCGCCGAGCACGCTCCATTGCCCGAGCCGTCCCCGCGCAAAGCGCGCGGCAGCGATGCCGAACCCCACGCCGGCGCCGCCCAGCAAGCCGATGAGCGTCGTAATGCAGACCAGCACCAACACCAACGAGGCCGCCCCGCCCGGCGCGGCCGGCTCCCAGGCGCTGACGAAGCTGTAGAGCAAGCCGCCGATCGCGCCGGCCGCGCCGCCGCCCAACATCCCGGCGAGGCCGAGCTGGATGAATGCGCGCGTCGTTTCTCTCGCCGGCGCCGAGCCCGCCGCCACCCCGCCTTCAACCCATTCGACCGGCGCAATGAAGCGGTAGCCGTGCTTCGGCACGGTCTCGATGAAGCGCGGCCGCGCCGCATCATCGCCGAGCTGCTTGCGCAGCGTCTTGATGCATTGCGTCAGCGCTTCGTCGGTGACGGGCACGCCCTGCCACACTTCTTCGAGGAAGCGTTCTTTCGACACCAGCTTGCCCTGCTCACGCACCAGCAGCGCCAGCGCATCGAGATAGCGCGCGTTCAGCTCCACCGGCGCTTCGCCGCGGCAGAGCCGCCGGTCAGCCGGATCGAGCCGGAAACGGTCGAAATGGAAGGCGCCCGGCGTCAAATCAGCGAAACCTCAGGCCTTGCTCATGCCGCTCACCGCGCGCCGCGGCAAGACTCGAGCTCTCGTAAACAGGAGAGATGTGGCAATGGCCGACAATGTGCAGAATTCCAGCAGACGCGGCGGCAACAAATGGCTGACGATGGCGTGGACCACGATCAGCGTCATCATCCTGCTGACGCCGCTGGTCGCGATGCAGTTCACCGACGAAGTGAACTGGACGGTCGGCGATTTCGTGTTCGCCGGCGCCCTGCTGCTCGGCTCCGGCATCACCTATGAGCTGGCCGCGCGGGTTGGAAACCTGGCCTATCAAGCCGGCGTCGTCGTCGCCTTGGGAACGGGCGTGCTCACCATGTGGGTGACCGGCGCCGTCGGCATCATCGGCAGCGAGAACAATCCGGGCAATCTGCTTTATCTCGGCACGGTGGCGCTGGCGATCCTCGGCGCGATCCTCACCCTCGGCGCCGCCGCATGGATGCGATGGGCGATGGCCGTCGTCGCATTGGCGACCGCCGCCGTTCCGTTCATCGCCTACTATGCCGGCGTCGCCGATCCGCGCCGCGACGTACTCGCGCCTGAAGTCATCGCCGCCACCGGCGTCCTCACCATCGGCTGGCTGCTCTCGGCGCGGCTCTTCCACGAAGCGCTGCGCCGCGCTTCAGCGAAAGAATAATTTCGTCATTCCGGGGCGCGCGGAGCGCGAACCCGGAACCCAGGGGCCACGACGCGCGTCAGTTGCCCCTGGGATCCGGGTTCAATGCTTCGCATTGCCCCGCATTGACGATGACGCTTTAGAACCCGAGCAAACCGGCATACCGATCGCGATGGAAGCTTGCGCCGCCGTACAGCGCCTCAGTGACTCGTGCGCGCTTCAGGTAAAGGCCCGCGTCGTGTTCATCGGTCATGCCGATGCCGCCGTGCAGTTGCACCATTTCGTTGCTGGCGAGATGCACCGTCTCCGAAGCGCGCGCCTTTGCGAGGCTGGCGTATTCGGCAATGTTACTCGAGCTGCGATCCAGCGCATCGAGCGCGGCGAGCACGCACGAGCGCGTCAATTCAAGATCGGTGAACAGCTTTGCCGCGCGGTGCTGCAGCGCCTGGAAGCCCCCGATCACCTGGCCGAACTGGCGGCGTGTCTTGAGATACTCACTGGTGAGCTCGAACGCTTCGCTCGCCTGTCCCACCATTTCCGCGGCAAGTCCGATGCGGGCGCGGTCGAGAATGGCGTCGACGATTTCGGCGCCGCCGTTCATCTTCTCGGCAGCAACCGCATCGAACTTCAAATCCGCCGCGCCGCGCGAATCGGCCGTGATCAGCTCGCGACGCGTGAGCCCCGCAGCATCGCCCTTCACCAGATAAAGCGCATCGGCGCCGGCGACGATGAAGAGATCGGCGATATGGCCGTCGGCGACATACTTCTTTTCGCCGCTCAGCTTGCCTCCCTCGAACTCGAGCTTCGATTTGCCCGGCGCATGGTGCGCCGTCTCCTCGATCGCAATCGTCGCGATCACGTCGCCCGCAGCGATCTTCGGCAACCACTCCGCCTGCTGCGCGTCCGTGCCGGCGAGCAGCAGCGCGCTCGCGCCCGCGCACGCGCTCGAATGCAGCGGCGACGCCACCAGCGTCCGCCCCGCCTCTTCCAGCACCGCGCCCAGCGCGACATGGCCAAGCCCCGCGCCGCCGTATTCTTCCGGCACGATCACCCCGGCAAAACCGAGCGCCGCGATTTCGCGCCAGAGCTCCGGGTCGCGCCCGTTCTGCTTGGCGTCGCGTTGCTTGCGCAGCCGCGCCACCGGCGCCTGCTCGCGGAAGAAATCGCGCGCGGACTCTTTCAGCATGCGCGCGTCGTCAGTGAGTGTGAACGTCATTGCGTGTCCCTCAGGCCCAGCACGCGCTTGGCGACGACGTTGAGATTGATTTCAGTGGTGCCGCCTTCGATCGAATTGCCTTTCGAGCGCAGCCAGCCGCGGGTGATGGCGAGATCGTCCGGCGCAAAGCCTTCGCCGGCCCAGCCGAGCGCGCGGTTGCCCGCCGCTTCCACCATCAGCTCGCAACGCTCCTGGTTCAACGTCGCGCCCGCGACTTTGAACATCGAGGCCATATGGCTGACATTCCCGCCCGCCTTCGCCTCTTCCTGCGCGCGCTGCGTCGTCAGCGCGTAGGCGCGTTCGGTCATCTTGTGCGCGGCGATGCGCGCGCGGAGATCACGATCGGCCAGCGCGCCATCCTCCAGCCCGACATGCTGGCGCGCGATGTCGACCACATCGACGCGCGCGCCGGAGCCGAAGCCGGAAATATTGGTGCGCTCGTACTGCAAGAGACGCTTGGCAATTTCCCAGCCGCCGTTCAGGCGGCCGACCATATTGCCCTTCGGGATCTTCACGTCGCTGAAGAAGGTTTCGCAGAACGGCGATGAGCCCGAGATCAGCTTGATCGGCCGCGTCTCGACGCCTTTGGTCGTCATATCGATCAGCACGAACGAGATGCCTTCGTGCTTCACGCTCGTATCGGTGCGCACCAGGCAGAAGCACCAATCGGCGTAGTTCGCGTACGAGGTCCACACCTTCTGACCGTTGATCAGCCAGTGATCGCCCTTGTCCTCGCACTTCGTCTGCAGCCCGGCGAGATCGCTGCCGGCGCCTGGCTCGGAATAACCTTGGCACCAGCGGATTTCGCCGCGCACGATCTTCGGCAAGTGCTCCTTCTTCTGCTCCTCGTTGGCATATTCGAGCAGCACCGGCCCCAGCATCCAGATGCCGAACGAGAACAGGGCCGGCCGCGCATTGATGCGCTTCAGCTCGCTCTGCAGCACGCGGTTTTCGTCGGCGCTCAAGCCGCCGCCGCCGTACGCTGCCGGCCAAGTCGGCGCGGTCCAGCCCTTGGCGCCCATGCGCTCGAGCCAGAGCTTCTGGTCCGGGTGCTTGAATTCGTAATTGCGTCCGCCCCAGACGAAGTCCTCTTCGCCCGCCAGCGGCGTCCGCATCGAAGCGGGACAATTCTCTTCCAGCCAAGCCCGCGTCTCGGCGCGGAAGGTTTCCAAGTGATCGGTCATCGCGCGTCTTCCTCGCGCGCGAGTTAGCACCATACAGAGGTGTACGTCACCATCACGTTCGGTAAGGGCGTGCGAGCGCTAGGAGGACCCGCCTTCGACAAGCTCAGGCTGACGCTGGAGATTTAGTCAGACGCTGAGAAGAATAGGCTCAGGCTTGTCAGTCGCGTCACCCTGAGCCCGTCGAAGGGCGACGCGTCGCACCTCAGTTGGAGGGCGCCTCTGCGCCCTCCAGCCCTTCCGGCTGGCCCACGACCACGAACGTGTAGGCCTCCGGATTGAACAGCCGGCGGATGACGCGGTTGACGTCCTCCAGCGTCACCGCCCGGATCAGATCGTTGCGGCGGTTGACGTAATCCGCGTCGCGGCCGGCGGCCTGATAGGAATGCACGACCGAAGCGATCTTGGCGTTGGAATCGAGATCGAGCGCGAACGAGCCGGTCAGATAGGTGATGGCGTCATCGACCTCGGCCTGTGTCGCGCCTTCGTTGTAGAGCCGGGCCATCTCCGCGCGGGTGACTTCGATCGCCTCACGCACGTCGCCGTTCTCGCTTTGCGCCGAGCCGCGGATGACGGCGGAAAAATCGCGCACCGAGGGGCTCATGCCGATGCCGTAGACCAGCCCACGCTGCTCGCGCACTTCGCTCATCAGCCGCGAGGAAAATCCGCCGCCGCCCAGAATGTAGTTGGCGACCGCCAGCGGCACCCAATCGGGATCCTCGTCCTGGATGCCGGGCGCCGAGAACAGCACGAGGCTCTGCGGCTGCGGCAGCTCGCGCACGATCAGCGGCGTCGGCGGCGCAAATTGCGTCTCCGCCGGCGTCGGCGGCGCCGAGCCTTGCGGCAGCGGCCCGAAGATCGCATCGAGCATCGCCCCGGCCGCAGCTTCGTCGATGTCGCCGACGATCGTCACCTGCAGCGTGGCGCGGTTGAACAGAGCGGCGCGGCGTTCCTGCAGCGCCGCGCGATTGATCGCCTCGACGCTCTCGCGCGAGGTGCGGCGCGCGTAGGGATGATCCGGATACATCGCCTGATCCAGCGCCAGGTTGGCGATGTAGCTCGGATTGGTCTCGCGGGTGCGGATGCCGACCAGCATCTGCCGCTTGATCCGCGCCAAAGGCTCGGCGTCGAAGCGCGGCTGGTTGAGCGCCAGGCGCGCCATTTCGACGGCCGCCTCGCGGTTTTCACTGAGCGTCGTCAGGCTCATGGCGACGCCGTCCCAGCCGGCGGCGAAGCCCACCGACATGTTGAGCTCCTGCAGCCGCTCCTTGAACGCGTTGGCGTCGAGCGCGCCGGACCCTTCCGTCATCATGTCCGTCATCACGCCGGTGACGCCGGTCAGGTTCGCCGGCTCGATCGCCGAACCGCCGCGCCAATAGGCGCGCATGATGATGATCGGCACCGTGGAATCGGAAACCAGCCAGGCGCTGACCCCGCCCGGCGAAGTGATCTCGCGCACCGGGATCGCGTGCCGCGCCGCGGCGCTTTCGGCGCGCGGCTGCGCGTGCGCCGGCGCGAGCGGCGCCGCCGCCAACCCGAGCGCCAGCGCGAGCGCGACGAACGCCCTCACTGCTCACCCTCCGGCATCAGCCAACCCGTCACAGACGCATCCAGCACCAGCGTCGCGCGCGCCATCGTCAGCGCTTCCTCGCGCGTCACCGCTTCGATGTCGTTCGGCCAATTCACCACATCGTCGATGCTTTCGCCCTGCGCCAGCGAAGCGCCGTAGATGTTGGCCATGCTCTCTTGGCTGTCGCGCGAATAGATCGCCGCCGCCGACAGCGAGGACTTGGCGCGATCGAGTTCCGCTTGCGTCGGCCCTTCGCGCAGATATTGCGCGATCACGTCATCGACCGCCGCTTCCAACCGCTCCAGCGACACGCCTTCGACCGGCGTCGCATAAACCGACACGCTGCCGCCGCCGAGGCCGGACGCGTTGGCGCCGGCGCCGGCGCTCACGGCGATGCGCTGCTCTTCCACCAATGCGCGATAGAGCCGGCTCGTTTCCGAGCCGCCGAGTATCTCGATGGTCACGTCGAGCGCATGCGCTTGGCGGCCCTCGTCGGTGCCGTAGCTGACAGCGCGGTACATGCGCGACAGCGATGGCTGGCGCACTTTCTCGTCGCGATGCGTCACCCGCATCGGCCCGACGCTCGGCGGATCGCTGACCCATTCGCGCGCCGGCAGATCGCGCGTCGGCCGGAGGCGCCCGTAATGGCGCTCGACCAGCGGCCGCAGCTCGGCCGCGTCGACATCGCCGGCGACGACGAGGATCGCGTTATTGGGCGCGTACCAGGTTTGATAGAATTGCAGCGCCGTCTCGCGGTCGAGCGCGTTGATCTCGTGCAGCCAGCCGATCACCGGCGTGCCGTACGGATGATGCGGCCACAGCATCGCCCGCATGCGCTCGCCGAGCACCGCGCCCGGATTGTTGTCGATGCGCTGGCGCCGCTCCTCGGCGATCACGTCGCGCTCGGACGCGAAGGTCTCGTCCGAAAAACGCAGATTGCGCATCCGGTCCGCTTCCATGCTCATGACGAGCTCGAGCCGGTCACGGGCGATGCGCTCGTAATAGGCCGTGTAATCCTGCGCGGTGAACGCGTTGTCGTCGCCGCCATTCCGCGCAACGGTGCGCGAGAACTCGCCCGGCGCGATCCGGCGCGTGCCCTTGAACATCAGGTGTTCGAAGAAGTGCGCCACGCCGGACGAACCGCGCGGCTCGTCCGCGGCGCCGACGCGATACCAGAGCATGTGCGTGACCACCGGCGCGCGGCGATCGGTGATCACCACGACCTGCAGCCCGTTGCGAAGCGTGAAAGTCTCCGGCCGCGGCAGCTCGCGCGCATCGGCGTTCGCGACGAACGCAAATGCCAGAGCGCACGCCGCGAAGGCGGCGCGAAGGCCTGCCCTCAACAAAGCGCTCAGGTGCCCGGCAGCTTGAAGCCGCCGCGATCGCGCTCGATCACGACTTGGCCGCCGCCGGTGGCGCGGCGGATTGCTTCGTCATCCTGCAGACGGCGCGCCTCTTCCTCGGCGTTGAGCGGCGCCGAGCGCGGCGCGCTCGAACCGCCGAACGCCAGCAGGCGATCGACAAAGCCTTCGCTGCGGCGGACGACGCCCTGGCTTTCAAAATCGATCGTGTCGCGGATTTCCGGATCGGCTGCCGTTGCGCCGGCGGCTGCGACCAAAGTGCGCTCGCCCTGGCTGGCGGCGGCGCCGGTGGTCTCACCGAACAGCGCCGTGCGCGCCTCTTGCGTCGGCTCGATCTCGGACGGGCGCGGCTCGCCCGGACGCGGCGGACGCAGATTATAGTCCGGCGGCAGCGTCAGCGGCGCTTGGGTCACGACACGGAATTCGTCCGGCGAGGTCTTGGTCGCGCCGATGGCGCGCGAAACGCTCGCGCAGCCGCTCGCCGCCGTAGCCGCGGCCAGGACCGCCATCAGTGCTAGTTTGGACATCGGACGTCCGCCTCCCTCAAATCTTCAGCGCAGGTTCTAGCTGAGCCCCGGCTCCCAAGCCAAGCCGGACAGCAGCGACGAGGCATCCCGCTTCAGTTTGACCGTTCTGGGGCGAATCCGTCGCTGTTTCAGCTGCCTGAGCCGCGAGAGCCGGAGCGCACCCCGCGCCACCAGGCCTTGATTTGGCTCCAGGCCGTGCCCTTCCCCGGCTCGGTCTCGGCCAGGAAGATCATGTCGGCGGCCAAGAGGATCGCGCCTACGGTGATGGCCGCGTCGGCCACGTTGAACACCCACGGGAACCAAAGGCCGTTGAAGTCGAGGAAGTCGGCGACCGCGCCGAACCGGATGCGGTCGATCACATTGCCCAGCGCCCCGCCGATCACGAGCCCCAGCGCCACCGCCGTCAGCTTCCGCTCCGCGCCCCGCAGCCACCACAGGAAAACGCCTGAAATCACGAAGGAAAGCGCCACCAATCCCCAGCGCGCAAGGTCCTGATCGGCGCGCAAGAGGCCGAAGCTGACGCCGCGGTTCCAGACCATTTGCAGGTCGAAGAACGGGGAAAGCTCGATGAAGCGGCAGCCGTAATTGGCTTCCAGACAGCCCGGCGGGCTGAAATTGGCGCGCTCGAGCACGATCCATTTGGTGATCTGGTCCGCCACCAAAACGATGGCCGACAGGGACAAGCCGAAGCGCAACATGGCCGCGGGTTATGGCTGCGCCGCAAGGCGGCGGCAAGGCGGGGCGTTCGGTCCACCGCGTTCTTGGCCGCGCCGCCGTCGACAAGCTCAGGCTGACGCTACTGACGGAGCCGCGCCGCCTGAGGAAGTGGCGTCACCCGGAGCCTGTCGAAGGGCGACGCCACCCACCGGCGCCAAATGCACGTCGCTCCTCGCTAACCCCGCGCTGCGTCCCAAGTCCGCACCGCTTCCGCGTCGCGCGGGGTGATGTCGGGATAGGCCGGATCGGCGGTCGCGGGATCGAAATACTTCCACGACCGCGCGCACTTCACGCCGGGCGCTTTCTCCACGACCACCGCAATCCCTGCCGTTTCCGGCAAGCGGAACGCATCGGCAGGCCCATCTCCTTCAACGATGCTGATCCCGCTGGTGATGCAAAGCTCGGCGAAGTCCACCGCACGCAGCTTCGCGCGCAAGCCGTCGTCGGCGACGAACACGCGCGGCGCCGCTTCGAGCGCCGCGCCGATCACCTTGTCGCGCCGCGCCACTTCGAGCGCGCCGGTGACCACCGCGCGCGCCTCGCGGAGCTTGGCCATCTCCTCGCCGGCGAAATCGTCTTCCCAGCTCGCCGGCGTCTCGGGGAACGTGCGCAGGTGTACCGACATCGTCTCCGGGAAGCGCACCAGCCACGCCTCCTCCGCAGTGAACGGCAGGATCGGCGCAAGCCAAGCCGTGAGCCGCGAGAACGTCTCATCCAACACCGTGCGGCAGGCGCGGCGCCGGAACGAGGACGGCGCATCGCAATAAAGCGCGTCCTTGCGCACATCCACGTAGAAGGCCGAAAGATCGACGTTGCAGAACTCGACGATCGCCGAGAGCGCGACGCGGAACTGATACGTCGCGTAGGCGTCGCGCACGGTGCGGTCCAGCTCCCAAAGGCGATGCAAGAGCCAGCGTTCGAGCAGCGGCAACGCTTCTCCTCCCCCGCTTGCGGGGGAGGTCGCGAGCGAAGCGAGCGGGAGGGGGGTGTTGTCGACTCCCCCCTCAGTCTCGCGCTGCGCGCTCGACAGCTCCCCCGCGAGCGGGGGAGCATGAACGCGCTCACTCTCCTCAAACCCCTTCGTCGCCCCCAGCAAATACCGCAGCGTGTTGCGCAGCTTGCGATACATCTCGCTCGACTGATCGAGGATGGTCTTGCCGAGCCTGAGATCGTCGCCGTATTCGGCCGCTGCGATCAACAAGCGCAGAATCTCGATCCCGTTCTGCTCGGCGACCTTTTGCGGCTCGACCGTGTTGCCGATGGACTTGGACATCTTCTTGCCCTCCTCGTCCATCGTGAAGCCGTGCGTGATCACTTCGTCGTACGGCGCGCGCCCGCGCGTGGCGCAGCTCTCCAGCAGCGACGAATGAAACCAGCCGCGATGCTGGTCCGAGCCTTCGAGATAGATGGTCGAGACCGGGTTCACGAAGGACGGACGCGTCGGCGCCTCGGGATTGCCGATGACGAAGGCGTGCGTGGAGCCTGAGTCGAACCAGACATCCAGGATGTCCTCGACCTTCTCGAATTCCTCGGCCTTGTACTTACTGCCGAGAAACTCCTGCGCCGGCGTCGCCCACCACACGTCAGCGCCGCCTTCTCTCATCGCCGCGAAGATGCGCGCATCGACTTCGTCGTCCTGCAGGATCGAGCCGTCACTCTTTTTCACGAAGATCGGCAGCGGCACGCCCCAGGCGCGCTGGCGCGACACCAGCCAGTCCGGCCGATCCTCGATCATGCCGCGGATGCGGTTGTAGTCCTTCGTCTCGCCCGTGCGCTTCTGCCCCCAGTCGACGCGGTCGATTTCATCGAGCGCAATCTGGCGGAGCGTCTTGCCGCCGTGGAACGGCTTATCCAGCGCGATGAACCATTGCGGCGTGTTGCGGAAGATCAGCGGCGCCTTGGAGCGCCACGAGTGCGGATAGGAGTGCTTCAACTGCCCGCGCGCGAGCAGCGCGCCGACTTCGATCAGCTTATCCATCACCGCTTTGTTGGCCGGCCCATCCTTGCCGAGGTTCTTGCCCTCAAGCTGCAGGATTTCGAGCCCCTCGAAGCCCGGCGCTTCCTTCGTGAAGCGCCCGTCTTCATCGACCGTGAACGGAATCCCCTCCTGGCCGAAGTTCGCGACCCAGATGTTGAAGTCATCTTGGCCGTGTCCAGGCGCCGTATGCACAAACCCCGTCCCCGCGTCGTCGGTGACGTGATCGCCAGCAAGCAGCGGAACGTCGAATTCGTAAGCGACTCCCCCGCCCCCTTGCGGGGCGGGGGTTGGGGGGTGGGGGGCGTGCAAACGCTCCGGCGCCTGCGCGTCGGAACGCCCCCCCTCCCTACCCTCCCCCGCAAGGGGGGAGGGTCGCCAGTCACGCAGCGGATGCGCGCAAATCAAACCGCTTGGATCGAAGTCCGCCACGCGCTTCCACGACGCAGCTTTCGCCGCGCGCATCACGTCTTCAGCAAGTTTGTCGGCGATCGCCAGTTGCTCGCCGACTTTCACCCAAGGCTCGAACGCCAAGCCCTGCTCGATGCTCTCCACTTGATAGACGCCGTATTTGATCGCCGGCGAAAACGAGATCGCGCGGTTGCCCGGGATCGTCCACGGCGTTGTCGTCCAGATGACGACGGAGATAGGCTTGTCGCTGACGAAGTAAGTTTCTTCGTATTCAGCCGCGATTTTCTTCGCGCGAGTCGCCCCCGCCGCGACAGCAGGGCGATGTCCGACCACCGGAAACTTCACCCAAATCGTCGGGCTCGTTTTCTCCGCGTACTCCACTTCCGCTTCCGCCAGCGAAGTCCGCTCCACCGGGCTCCACATCACGGGCTTGCTGCCGCGATACACCAGCCCCGTCCGCACCACGCGCAAGAACTCACGCGCGATCGCCGCTTCGGCTTCGAAGCTCATCGTCGTGTAATACTTGTCCCAATCCGCTTCGATGCCGAGGCGCTTGAACTCTTCGCGCTGCAGCGGGATCCACTTGTCCGCATACGCGCGGCAGGCGCGGCGAAACTCGACCGCCGGCACGTCCGCCTTCTTCCGTCCCGCCTTGCGGAAATCCTCTTCGACCTTCCACTCGATCGGCAGGCCGTGGCAGTCCCAGCCCGGCACATAATCGCAATCGTAGCCCGCCATCTGCTTGGTGCGGACAACGAAGTCCTTGAGGATCTTGTTCTCGGCGTGCCCGATATGGATCGGCCCGTTCGCGTACGGAGGCCCATCGTGAAACACGACCTTCGGCCGATCCGCCGCTTCCTTGCGCAGCAAATGATAAAGCCCGATCTCGGCCCAGCGCTTCACGCGCTCGGGCTCCTTCTTCGGCAGCCCTGCGCGCAGCGGAAAGGGATCGCCCGGCAGGTCGGGCAAAAACACGGTCTCGCGATAATCGCGACCAGTTGGCGCATCGGCCATCGGTCTGGTTCTCCAGTGAAGCGAATGTGATCTAGCCGATCCCGGTCCCGCGGAGCGAGAGCTCGACGCGGGCCGGGCCTCAAATTCGAGGCGCTATGCGACGGAAACGCGAAACGGCGGCCATGCGTTCGGCTGTAACATTCCCGTCCGCGGAACGCCACATGCATTGCTCCGGGGACCCGAGAGGTTTACATGCCCCGCCGCCCGTTAAGAACAGCAACCGTTCCGATGACCACCGCCCACGACTTCTCCTTCGTCAAATTGAACGAGCCCGGCGAGATCAAGCTGGCCGATTACGCCGGCAAAGCTGTGCTGGTGGTGAACGTCGCCTCGGCGTGTGGTTTCACCTCGCAGTATCGCGAGCTCGAAGCGCTCTACGAGGCCAAGGTCGGCAAGGGCCTCGTCGTCGTCGGCGTGCCATGCAACGATTTCGGCCATCAGGAATCCGGCAGCGAGCGCGAGATCCGCGAATTCTGCGACGCCTCTTATCACGTGACGTTTCCGATGACGGCCAAAGTCGAAATCGTGCCGTCGGCGCGGCGCCATCCATTCTATCAGTGGGTCGCCGATGAACTGGGCGACGGCGCGCTGCCGCGCTGGAACTTCCACAAATACCTGATCGGCAAGGACGGCGCGCTGCTCGAAGCCTTCCCGTCCAAAGCGGCGCCGCTCGGCCCCGACATGCTCGAAGCCATCAATCACGCGCTCGCGGCCTAAGACCAAAACAGCGCGTCGGGCGCGAAACACTGAACTGCCCAGGCTACGTCGTTCTGAGTTCTTCCGCGCAGCGCGTACGCGAACGCGAAGCATTCTCACGACACCGGGTGCAATCGCTGGCCGCTTCAAGCAGTGCTTGCGTCGTATTCCCGCAGGTTTATTGTGCCATTGGCGGATGGATTATGAACGCTAGCGCACATCGTGCAGACGAAAAAACGGTCGCGCGCGCGCCCGATCGGGGCGTCGCCCGGCGGCAGGCCTTCCTCCACGCAGCGCGCACGGTATTCCTGGAGCAGGGCTACGAAGCCGCCAGCGTCAACGATGTCGTGCGCCTCGCCGGCGGATCGCTGGCGACGCTCTACGCTCAGTTCGGCAACAAGGAAGGCCTCTTCCTCGCGATCATCCAGGACGAGCACGAACGCCTCACCGAAGCGATGACGCCGAAATGCGTCGATCACCTGCCGCTTGAGCAGGGCCTGCAGCAGATCGGCGAGCAATTCCTGCGCACGATCCTGACCCGCGAAAGCCTCGCGTTCTTCCGCATCGTCGTCGGCGAAGGACGCAAATTCCCGCAATCGGTGCAGCGTTACGTCTTCACCGGCGCCGACAAGGTCCGCGAAGTGGTGGTCAAGTACCTCCGCCACGCCGCGCCCGAGTTCAAAGGCGACTACGATTCCGTCGCCTCCTATTTCCTCGAAGTGCTGCGCAGCCGCCATCAATACCGCGCGCTCGCCGACGACGCTTATGCGCTGAGCGACGCCGAATTCGCGGCGCATGTCGGCCACGCCGTCCGCTTCATCGTCAACGGCCTGCGTCTCTACTGAGCTGAATCTTGGCGCCGCGGCGCGTTCAGCGTTCATTCAGCTACGGTTCAGCCGCGCTCCCGCATCTTCAACATTGCGAGGGTGTGTCCGTGCGACACACAGGGAGCCTCAACATGAAGAAAGCCCTCATTGCGGCGCTGGCCGCTTTGAGCGCGACAGCCTGGGTAGCGACGCCTGCCTATGCTCAGCGCGACGACCGAGGCAGGCACGAACGCGGCGACGACGACCGCGGCGGCCGGCGCGGCGACAATGACAATCATCGCGGCCGCGGCGACGGCAACCGCGACCGCGGCGATCGCGGCGATCGCGGACGCGATCACGACAACGGCGATCGCGGCCGGCGCGGCGGCGACAATTCCGGACTGCGCGGCGGGCCCCGCGACCATGGCGGCCCGCGCGCGGATGCGCCGCGTCACCGCCCGCAACAGCCGGCGGTCGTCAACCAGGGCCGCGGCGACGAGCGTGGCCGCGGTCGTGGCGAATGGCGTGGCCGCGGCGACAATGACGGCCGAGGTCATGGCGATTTCGGCCGCGGACGCGGCGACAACAACGACGGCCGCAATTGGGACGGCCGGGGCCGTGGCGACCACAGCGGCCGTGGCCGCGACCATGACGGCCGCGGACGCGGCGACTGGGACGGCCGCGGTCGCGGCGACAATGACGGCCGTGGCGACTGGCGCGGTCGCGACAACAACGGCCATGGCCGCGGCGATTGGGACGGTCGCGGTCGTGACAACGACGGCCGTGGCCGCGGCGACTGGGACGGACGTGGCCGCGACAACGATGGCCGCGGACGCGGCGACTGGGACGGACGCGGGCGCGGCGACAACGACGGTCACTGGCGCGGCCGCGGGCGCGACTTCTCGCACGGCGATTGGGGCCGCGATCGTCACCGCGACGACGATCGCTGGCGCCGCTGGCGCCACACCCACCGCGACTGGGATCGCCCGCGCTACCGCGACTGGCGCCATGTCCGGCACGGCTACTACTTCGATCGCGGCTATTCGATCATCGTCGGCGGCTTCTGGGGCCACAATTATTATTGGTGGGGCTACGACGGCTGGCGCCGTCCGTACCGCCCGTGGCGCGTCGGCTACGTGCTGCCGTACGAGCTCTACTGGGAGCCGATCCCCTACGATCTCTACTACCGGCTGCCGCCTGCCCCGTACGGCTGCCGCTATGTGATGGTCGATCGCGACATCCTGCTTATCGTGGTGTCGAGCGGCCTGATCCTCGATGCGCTGATGTATTACTGACCCAGCGCATCGTCTCTGTACGCACAGAAACTGGAGCCGCCCCGCAAGGGGCGGCTCTTTTCTTTGCCAGCGATCAGCTGAAGAACATCGCCCAGATCACCCGCCCCGGCGCAATCGCCGTCACGCCGGCGATGACGAGGCCGATATAGAGCCCGGTCATGGCCCGCGCGTGCGACATCGCCTTCACACGCGCGAGCCAGACCGCCAGCGGCACGCCGATCAGCGCCATTAGTGAGAAGATGTGGATCGGGCTCAACTGACCGTCGCGCATGTCGCGAATGAAAAACGTCGCGATCGCCGTCGCCAACATTGCGCTCGCCCAGATCCAGCCGAACACGCGGTGCGCGCCCGTCCCCTTCGGCAGCACGAATTGAACCGGCCCCAGCAGCAGCGCAGTCGCGACCGTCCAGACGTGGAATTGCACCAGCCAGCTCTGTTGCAGCAACGGCGCGAGGTCGAACTTGAGCCGCTGCGGCGCCGCCACGCCGAGCGCGCCGGGCGTCAGCGCGAGCACCGCCACCATCACGACGAAGCAGCCAATGAAAATGACGAGGCTCGTGCGACGGTCGCGGGCGCTGTCGGAATGCTTCAGCGGCAAATCCATGAGTTACTTTGATATACAAAGTTCTCTGTCATGGCAATGAGAAAATCTTACCGCCGCGCGGCTGTTGACCTCCCGCGGCCGGGCCCCTAAATGCCGCCCGTTAGCAACCGAGCGCGGCGAGTGCCAAACTGGCCGCTCGGAGCTAAAAGGCCTTAAAACAAGGGAGTAGCTACGTGGCGAACTTTCGTCCCCTGCACGACCGCGTCGTCGTGAAGCGCGTCAAGGAAGAAGAGAAGACCAAGGGCGGGATCATCATCCCGGACACCGCTCAGGAAAAGCCGCAAGAAGGCGAAGTCGTCGCCGTCGGCCCGGGCGCCCGCGATGAAGACGGCGAGTACATCAAGATGGACGTGAAGGTCGGCGACCGCATCCTGTTCGGCAAATGGTCGGGCACGGAAGTGAAGATCGACGGCGAGGACCTCCTCATCATGAAGGAGTCCGACATCATGGGCGTCATCGAGACGAAGAAGGCGAAGAAGGAAGCGGCCTAACGGCTGCCGGGCAGTAGGCAGTGGGCAATAGGCAGTAGGCGCACCGCGCCAGCCTCACGCTCAGCGCCCCTACTGCCCACTGCCTACTGCCTACTGCCCTTCTCCATCGGTTGAATTCAAACTCAGAGGTACACACACCATGGCTGCCAAAGTAGTCAACTTCGGCTCCGACGCCCGCGAGCGCATGCTCCAAGGCGTCGACATCCTCGCCAACGCGGTGAAGGTCACGCTCGGCCCGAAGGGCCGCAACGTCGTGATCGAAAAGTCGTTCGGCGCCCCGCGCACCACCAAGGACGGCGTCACCGTCGCCAAGGAAATCGAACTCGAAGACAAGTTCATGAACATGGGCGCTCAGCTCATTCGTGAAGTCGCTTCGAAGACCAATGACGAAGCCGGCGACGGCACCACCACCGCCACCGTGCTCGCCCAAGCCATCGTCCGCGAAGGCATGAAGGCCGTCGCCTCGGGCCGCAATCCGATGGATCTGCGCCGCGGCATCGACAAGGCGACCGCCGCCATCGTCGAAGACCTAAAGACCCGCTCGCGCAAAGTGAAGGGCTCCGAAGAGATCGCCCAAGTCGGCACCATCTCGGCCAACGGCGACACCGACATCGGCAAGTTCCTGGCCGACGCGATGGCCAAGGTCGGCAACGAAGGCGTCATCACGGTCGAAGAAGCAAAGTCGCTCGAGACCGAACTCGAAGTGGTCGAAGGCATGCAGTTCGACCGCGGCTACTTGAGCCCGTACTTCATCACCAACGCCGACAAGATGGAAGCGACGCTCGACGACCCGATGATTCTTCTGTTCGAGAAGAAGCTCAGCTCGCTGCAGCCGATGCTCCCGGTGCTCGAAGCCGTGGTGCAATCGCAGCGCCCGCTGCTGATCATCGCTGAAGACGTCGAAGGCGAAGCCCTCGCCACGCTCGTCGTCAACAAGCTGCGCGGCGGCTTGAAGGTCGCGGCGGTGAAGGCGCCGGGCTTCGGCGACCGCCGCAAGGCCATGCTGGAAGACATCGCCATCCTGACGGGCGGCCAAGTCATCAGCGAAGACCTCGGCATCAAGCTCGAGAACGTTACCCTCGACATGCTCGGCAAGGCCAAGAAGGTCGTCGTGAAGAAGGACGACACCACCGTCGTCGACGGCGCCGGCGCCAAGGCCGACATCGAAGGCCGCATCGGCCAGATCCGCCGCCAGATCGAGGACACCACGTCCGACTATGACCGCGAGAAGCTGCAAGAACGTCTGGCCAAGCTCGCCGGCGGCGTTGCGGTGATCAAGGTCGGCGGCGCGACCGAAGTCGAAGTGAAGGAGCGCAAGGACCGCGTTGACGACGCGCTGAACGCCACCCGCGCCGCGGTGGAAGAAGGCATCGTCCCCGGCGGCGGCACCGCGCTGCTGCGCGCGGCGTTCAAGCTCAACCTCAAGGGCGACAACGAAGACCAGAACGTCGGCATCACCATCGTCAAAAAGGCGCTGGAAGCCCCGATCCGTCAGATCGTGGAAAACGCCGGCGTCGAAGGCTCGATCGTGGTCGGCAAGCTGCGCGACTCCAAGGACGACAATTTCGGCTTCAATGCGCAAACCGAAGAATATGTCGACCTGGTGAAGGCGGGCATCATCGACCCGGTGAAGGTGGTCCGCACCGCGCTGCAAGACGCAGCCTCGGTCGCCGGCCTCATCATCACCACGGAAGCCTCGATCGCCGAAGCGCCGAAGAAGGAAGCCGCCGGCGGCGGCATGCCCGGCGGCGGCATGGGCGGCATGGGCGGCATGGATTTCTGATCGGCCACAGCCGATCACCCCGGATGGCGACACATCGCCATTCCGGGGTCCATGCAAGACCAAGCACCAAAACGGAAACGGCGGAGCGCAAGCTCCGCCGTTTTTCTTGTGACCGCTCCCGGTCCATATTTCAGGCTACGCCTTTCGCCATCCGATAACGCCCCCGGCCCAGGAACTCGATGAAGCCTTTGTCTCGCAACACCTGAAGCTGCTGACGCATCTTCTCTCGTACGTGCTGATTGCCAGGATAGAGCTGCTGCATGTGCGCTTCGAACGCATACACATCGGACAACTCGAACTCGGCGCGTCCGATAGACTCAGTGCACTTCAGCACTTCCAGCAGCCAACCTCGGCTCTCCAGCCGCATGTCTTGCAGGAACGCAGTCCTGCTCCAATTCTCAAGAACCAAGTCCTTCGGCAGAGCTGCGCCGTTACGCACGACGTAAATGCGGCCAGCCTCGGGCACCTTGCTCAGCAAGATGTTACAGCCGACCCAACCCGCGCGGCGCGCGGTCGCCTTCAGCGGCTTTCGCGCCTCGATGATGTCCGGCACGAAGAAGTGCTTCGGCACCACAGCGACATTGGTCACCGCATGCCGCGCACGATCGTACGAGAGCAGCATAAGGCTCGGATTGTTGCCGGCGGCCAGCCGCTCCAACATCGTTCGGTACGCGCCATCCGGCACTCGGTCGCTCTTCCGCGCCTGACTCTTGAGTTCGTATTCTTCCTTGCAGGTGTCGCAAACGAGATCGCCCACAGGCGTATTGTTCGGAAGCTGGCGCAGTCGTTCCGCGCCGCAATTCAGGCAATAGAGCTCCCGCCCCGCCCATTCCTCAGTCCAGAAACGGGCGCGCTGACTTCCGCTATCATACGGAACGCTCTCTTCGCGAAATCCGAGCCTCACCTTCGCCCTCGACCTTACGCAGCGCCGAGGATCGTCTCGCCCGGTTAATGATCATTCAAACGGACTCGCGCGCCACGCAAAGCCGTCAAAGATAAGCGCCTGTTAAGGCGTCCCTCTCTTTCGTTTCGCTCGGCTCAACTTCTAGATTGCACGAGGGGCAGCGATCATTGCAGTCGCAGTCGTGAAGATCGACCCACACCTCGCCGCATTCGCACTCGAACCGGCGTTCAAAATATACGCCAAACTCCGGCGGCCACGGCGGATCGAAGCCATCCGGATTGTCGACTGAATCGAGCCAGTCCGGTGGATTTTCGGGAAGTCGCGGACGCGGTACGTGCATGAGCAACGGCTCCATATCTGCGCGCGCCAATCTACCCACCTTCAATCACAAATCCAACGTCTGGTAGAAGACGCGCAAGGAGGGAGGCGCGGACGGCGTGCGGCGGCGGCATTGCCCTCGGCACGCGGCACGCGCAAGGGCCCGACGGCCTCGGGCACCCGCAGGGAGTCTTGGAAGACCTACGCACCATTCGGCTTCCGTGAAGAAAGCGGCGCTCTTCGACATGTAACCGCTCAGGTCCGCGCTACTGCACGTCCTCGAACATGTCCGAGCCGATGTCGCGGGAGCCGTGCAACACACGGATGATCTCGATCCCGTCCACGCGCGGCAAATAAAACAGCACGAGCGGTCGCACAGGGAAAGAGCGCAAGTCCTGACGGAGTTCCGGCCTCAGGCGGCCGACAAGAGGATGCTCCTCCAGCAATCGCGCGCCCTGTTCGATGCGATCAAGCAGCTTGTACGCCGCGGCCGGGCTGCGTTCGCCATAAAAAAGCGCAAGTTCGATAAGGTCGGCCCGCGCTCTGCTCGACCGCCGTATCATGCCTATTCGGCAGCAGCGCGTTCGGCGAGGCGTGCGGCCACTTCCCGGCGCACGTCGTCCATGTCCCAGTCCTCGAACGGCCCGTCGACGCCTTCGGCGATCGCGGCTTTAAGAGCGCCGCGCTTTTCTTCCCAAGCACTGGCGCGACGGTCGAGATCGACCAGCGCGGCTCGGAAAATCGCCTCGTCACTCTCGAACTGACCAGTCGCGCGCAGCCGCGCGACAATGGCGGACAACTCGGGGGACAGCACCACCTGCATGGCGTCCTTTTATCACGCCAGCGGCTCCCGAGCCAGCGCCCGGCGCCTCCGCCCGATTTGACCTTCACCGAGCCCAGCGGCCAAAACTGCCCCGTGATCTTCCTCCGCCGCATCGCCGCCCTCTGCGCCGCAGCGCTCCTCGCCGCCTGCGCGCATGCGGACGCGCCGCGCCACACCTACCCGCGCTTCTCCCCGCTCGCGCGCGGCGAAATCAGCTTCCGCCGCGCCGCCAACGGCGCACAATATCCCACCTACCGGGCGCACCGCGCGCAGACTTGCGCGCCCGCGCCGCAAGGCGATCTCCGTCAGCGCCTGGTCGATCTCGCCGTGCAGGAATGGGCGCGCTTCGGCTATCCGCTGTCGCAGCGCGCCAGCGCGAGCGAGCTGCGCCACGTCTTCCCCGAACTGCCGCACACCAACGCGCGCCCCTACACCGAACGCGATCCGGTCATGCTGCAAGCGGTCGGCGGCTATTGGGCGGCGCTCAGCGGCGTGCGCAGCGGCCGCGTCGCCAACACCGGCCGCTACGAAATCCGCAACGCCAACGCGCTCTGGCGCCGCCACGCGCGCGAGCACCGCGCCAATCCGGGCTGGTCGACGCCGTGGTCGGCTGCGTTCATCTCCTGGCTCATGTGCGAAGCCGGCGCCGAAAACTTCCGCCGCTCCTGGGCCCACCGCGACTATGTCGACGCCGCCATCGCCGCCAGCGATGAACGCGCCGCGCATCGCTATCTTGCACACGAAACCGATCGCCTGCCGACCATCGGCGATCTGCTCTGCAGCGGCCGCGCCGACTATCGCCCGAACGGTCTCGCCGCCCGCCGCGACAACCGCGACGAGGCGCAGATGCATTGCGATCTTGTCGTCGCCATCGATGGGCCGACCGGCCTCGCGCTCGCCATCGGCGGCAATGTCGACAACGCCGTCTCGCTCGTCCCCTATCGCCTCACTTTCATCGGCGGCGCCTGGCGCGTGCGCTCGGTCTGCCATGGAGAAAAGCTCTGCTCCGATGAGCGCCTGTTCGCCGTGCTCGCGCTCGACGCGCCCGCCAGCGACGCTGCGCTCATGCGCGCGCCTCATCTCACGGCCCGCCCGGAGCAACCGCCGCCGCGCTTCCGATAGCAAGGTTTGGCTCGCGAGTTGGCCGCTCACGCTTGCCGCTTGGCGGGGCCTTTGCGGGGATGGGCGGCGTCTCTATCCCCGCGCTTTTTCGCGCAAGCCGTTGAAAACACACGCAGCGCACAAAAGAAATCCGACCGCGCCTGAGCTGGCGTATAATGCCCTTGCTCTCACACGAGAGGATTTCGAAGAGCTCCGAAACTTTGGAATGTGAGCGCATCGACCGGCGCGGCAGGCGTCGCTTCGATGGAGGAGGAGCGTTGTGATCGCTGTGAAGTCGTCGTGTCGCCGTGGTAAAAAAACACGAAGGCACACCGTTCACAAAGAAACGACGTGACGCCCATCGTTGAGGAAGTCCGCGGACGTGGGATGTCGAGAGGGCCCTTGCAGAGGGTACGACGCTTTCCAGGTTCGTAGGGCGAAGCGAACGAGGTCTGCATTGCCTGCGGGGCGTGAAACCGCAGGGTCCGGAGTCTTTCGGAAGACTCCGACGCGCTGAACCGGCTCGTGGCCATAAGGAGCCAAGGCCCCTGCGTGCTCTGTGCGCTGGTGAGCCAAAAACTCCTGGTCGCCAATCCGGGACAAACGGTCGATACGGGGCGCGTTCGACGCGCAGCGTTGCGCAGCGATGCGTAGCGCACTCGGCACTACCCCAGCGCGTCCGACGCGCCCCGCCTCTCGCTGCGCGAGCGAATGGCGAATAGCGAATGGCGAATGGAGCGGGTCGCGCCGCTCGCGAACGCTGCGCGCTTTGCGTGCGCAAGCGTCTGCGAGGGCGACGGCGCTCCACGTTGCGGCGAACGCGCGCGCCGCCTTCGGTTTATGTTGTCCAATCGGCGCAGCGCATTAGGTTGCGCCCTTCAAATCGAGAGAAGCGGATAAAATGGCGGCAACGGGCGAGACGAAGCACTGGTGGGAACGCGACACGACGCCTGGTTATGTCCTCGTCGCGGCGACCATCCTCTCCTTCATCCTGCTGAACGGCCCGACCGGCGAAGCCTTCCACCACCTGCTCGATGACCAGATCGCTGGCCTCAGCGTCGGCTTCGGCGCGGCGGCCCATCCGCTGAACCTCCACCTCGTCATCAATGACGGGCTGATGGTGATCTTCTTTCTCTATGTCGGCCTCGAGCTGAAGCGCGAGACCGTCGAGGGCCCGTTCAAAAACCCGCGCGAAGCGGCGCTGCCAATGGTCGGCGCGCTCGGCGGCATGGCCGCGCCGGCCCTGATCTACGTCGCACTCAACGCGCACGAGCCGGCTTATCTGCGCGGCTGGGCCATTCCGGCGGCGACCGACATCGCGTTTGCGGTCGGCGTCATGTCGCTGCTCGGCTCGCGCGTGCCCGGCGGCTTGCGTCTCTTCCTGCTGGCGCTCGCCATCATCGACGATCTCGGCGCCATTCTCGTCATCGCCTTGTTCTACTCCACGCAGCTCACCGGCTGGGCGCTCGGCGGCGCGGCGGTGACGTTCGGCGCGCTGTTGCTGATGAACCGCGCTGGTGTGAAGGCGCTGGCGCCGTTCTGGCTGCTCGGGCTCGTGCTCTGGGGTTTCATGCTGCTCTCCGGCGTGCACGCCACCATCGCCGGCGTGCTCACCGCCATGACCATCCCGATGCGCCGCCCGGACGGACGCTCGCCGCTCGTCGCCGCCGAGCACACGCTCAAATATTGGGTGCAGTTCGGCATCATGCCGATCTTCGCGCTGGCGAACGCCGGCGTCGTGCTCGCCGGCGCCGGCGCCGCGACGCTTCTGCATCCGATCGCGCTCGGCGTCGCCGCCGGACTTGTGCTCGGCAAGCCGATCGGCATCACGCTGAGCTCCTACCTCGCTTGCGCGATCATGAAGCAGCGGGCGCCGGGCACGTTCGCGCAAATGCTCGGCACGGCGATGCTCGCCGGCATCGGCTTCACCATGAGCCTCTTCATCGGCACGCTCGCATTCGGTTCGGGCGAGCTTGCGACGCCGGTGCGTTTCGGCGTGCTGGGCGGCTCGCTCATCTCCGCATGCGCGGGGCTGGCCGTGTTGGCGTGGGCGTGCCGGCGCGCCGGCGCCGCGCACGCGACCCTGGGTCCTGACGAAGAAGCGGCCGAGCGCCACGGCCTGCTCGAAGACATCGACGCGCCGCGTAAGCGCTGAAAATAAAACGGCCGCACCATTCCCTGGCGCGGCCGCTTCACGTCGCAATTTGAAGGCGTCTCCTCCCCGAAACGCGACCGCCCGCGACGGCGACGATCAAGGCGAAATTACGCCTACAAGACGACCGGTCAAGCGCCGAGTGTCGTATTTGCCCGCTTGCCGTCAGCGGGCGAGCATTTGCTGCACCGCGGCTACAACCTCGGCGCGTGGAACCTCTCTTTGCACCTGCTCGCGCGCCTTGGCGTAGGCCTCGCGGTCCTCGCCCAGCTTGGAGGCGATCTCCGCGCCGAGCTTCAGATCCTTCAGCGTCACCACGCCTTTGGCCAGTTCGTCCCCGCCCTGGATCACGGCGATTCGCGCATCGCGCTTATCGGCGTATTTGAGCTGCGCCTTCATCCCGGCCCCGCCGAGATAGACTTCGGCGCGCACGCCGCCGGCGCGCAGATCGCCGGCGATGGCGAAGTAATCGCCCATACGCTCGCGATCCATCGCCAGCACGATCACGAGCGGATCGGCGCCATGCGCGCCGCCGAGGCCCAGCGCCCGTTGCGCCGCGATCAAACGGCTGACGCCGATCGAAAAGCCGGTCGCCGGCACGCGTTCGCCGGTGAAGCGCGCGATCAGATCGTCATAGCGCCCGCCGCCGCCGACAGAGCCGAAGCGGACGAGCCGCCCGCTCTCGTCCTGCACCGTCGCGGTGAGCTCGGCCTCGTAGACGGCGCCGGTATAGTATTCGAGCCCGCGCACCACCGACGGATCGATCCGCGCGCGCGCGTCACCGACTCCGAGCGCGCTCAGCACCGCATCGATGCCGGCAAGCTCCTTCAAACCCGCCTTGCCTTCGTCATTGTCGCCGACAATCCGCTCGAGTCCGCTCAGCACGGCGGCGCGCGAGTCCGTCGGCAGCGTCACGAAGTCGATCACCTTCTTGACGCTGGCCGGATCGAGATTGGCGCCCGGCGTGAAATCGCCGGATTCGTCCTTGCGCCCCGTGCCGAGCAGCGCCGCGACGCCGTCGACGCCGACGCGGTCGAGCTTGTCGATCGCGCGCATCACCGTGAGACGCGCCTTGTCGTCGGCGGCGCCGACGCCGAGCAGAACGCCGTTGAGGATCCGGCGCGAGTTGATCTTGAACTGATAACCCTCGCGCGACACGCCGATCGCTTCCAGCGCCTCGCCGGCCATGGCGACGATCTCGGCGTCCGCCGCCGGACTATCGGAGCCCACGGTGTCGGCGTCGCATTGTACGAACTGGCGGAAACGCCCCGGCCCCGGCTTCTCGTTGCGCCACACCGGCCCGGTCTGCCAGCGCCGGAACGGCTTCGGCAGCGCATCGCGGTTCTCAGCCGCAAAGCGCGCCAGCGGCGCGGTGAGATCATAGCGAAGCGAAAGCCAGCGCTCGTCGTCCTGGAACGAGAACACGCCTTCGTTCGGCCGGTCGGTGTCGGGCAGGAACTTGCCGAGCGCGCCGGTGTATTCGATCGCCGGCGTCTCCAGCCGATCGAAGCCCCACTTCTCGAAAACGCGTCCGACGGCCGTAACGATGCGCTCCTCGGCGCCGGCTTCTTCGCCGAGCTTGTCGGCGAAGCCGCGCGGCTTTTCAGCGGTGACGAGTTTAGGTTCGGTGCTCATGATGATTTCCTGGACTGCATGCTGGCGTGATCAGTGCGGGCGCCTTTGCGCGCCGTTCGGACGCGCTTCAATGTCGCGCGAAGGCGTAGCCGCTCGCTTGCGCGATCTCGCCGGTGAGCACCTTCTCAGCCAATTGCATCAAATCCCAGGAGAGCTCTCGATCGCCATCGAGCGGCGGGAACGCTTTGTCGACCGCTTTTAGAGCAGCCTGCGTCGCCTTGCCAAGCGCGGCCGGGGCGAGCGCGTGCGGCTCGCCCATTTCCGCCTGCCTGACCCGCTCGGCCTGCGCCGCGAACGCCAGCTCGATCGCGAACAGTTCCGCCAGCCGCTCCGCCGCCTCGTAGGCCCGCATCGCCACATTGGCGGCCATGCTGACATGGTCCTCCTGGCCGCTGTCGGTCGAGATCGACATCACGTGCGAGGGCGCCGCGAGCCCCCATATGTGATTGCAGAGGCCCGCCGTCGTGTACTCGCTGATCATCAGCCCGGACTCGGTCGCCTTCGCATTGGCGCCGCGCACCTGCGGCCCCAGCCCCTTATTGCGCGCCGCATCGACGATGCGCATGCAGCGTAGGTTCGAGAGCCGCGCCATGATCGCCGCCGCCTGCAGCAATCCATAAGTATCGACCGCCAGCGGCATGCCGTGGAAATGGCCGCCGGACGTGATGAGATCGAGATCGTAGCTGTCGACGTCCGTGTTCAGGTCGATCGGGTTGTCGGTGACGCTGCGCGCCTCGATCGTCAGCGTCGTCTCCGCACGCTCGATCAGATCGAGGCATGGGCCCAGCACCTGGGCGGCGCAGCGCAGATTGTAGGGATCCTGGATTTTCTGATCGTAATCGTACTTCGCGTCCGTGCCGACATCGCGGAACTGATAGCCGTCGAGCAGATCGAACACCCAGGCCGCCACCTGCTGCGAACCAGAATGCGGCCGCAGCGCATGCAGATCGGCCCGGAACGGCCGGCCGGCCCCGCGCATCACTTGCACGCCGATGGCCGCATTGAGCGCCGCTGCTTCGATCAGCCGGCGCATCATCGTCGCGGCCAGCGCGCCCCACGCGTTGGAGTACTGGCAGCCATTGTTGAGGGCGAGGCCTTCCTTCATCTCCAGCGCAATCGGCGTGAAGGCGCCCTTCGCCGTCTTCAGAAAATCTGCCGTCGGCACGGCGCGGCCCTCGCCGTCGAGCACACGGCCGCGGCCGATAACCACGGCGGCGACATGCGAAAGCGGCGCGAGATCGCCGCTGGCCGAGACTGTCCCATAACGCGGCACGGCCGGCGTCACGCCGGTGTTCAGCATGTCGACCAGCGTCTCGACCACGACCGGACGGACGATGCTGCGCCCGCGCGCCAGCGAAGCGGCGCGCAGCAGCATGGTGGCGCGCACCACCGGCGCTGGCGCGCTGGGGCCCGTGCCGGCGCAGTGCGAAAGGATCAGGTTCTCCTGCAGCTGCTTGAGATCGCCGGGGCTGACATATTCCTTGAAGTTGGAGCCAAAGCCGGTGTTGAGGCCGTAGACGCGCGTGTCCGAGTCCCGATCCAGAGCGGTCTTCAGCTCGCTTTCGGCCCTGGCGCGGAACGCGGCCAAGCGATCGCGCGCGGCGGGGTCGAGCCCCACTTTGGCGCGCCCGTAGGCCACGTTTTCAACATCCGCGATGGTCAGGCTGCCCGCCTGATCCAGCATGATCGTGCGCATTGAAATCATCCTCGCCCGGAGGCGCGAAGCCCTAGCGTAAACCATGGCGCGATGCGAGGGCGGCGCCCGGCGCCGCTCTTGCTCAACGCCCCTTCACCAATCCGGAGAAGGCGCCCGCCCATGCTCACCTGTCTCGCTTTTATGCTTAGCGTCAACCTGACCGAAATCCCCGCCCTCGCCACCGAGGTCGAGACCGAAGCCCGCGCGCTCACGGCGCAAACCGAAGTCACACCGGCGCTGATCGCCAACATCGAAGATTTCTCCGCCGACGCCGAGCGCCTCTCGGCGGGCCTCCGCGAAGCCGGCGTCGAGCAGGATCTGCCCTGCATCTTCCACGGCATCTCCGAGGACGCGCGCGAACGCGCCGCCGAGCTTCAGGCCGCCAACACCGCCGCCGAACGCGAAACCGCATTCACCAATCTGCGCATCTTGTTGGACGACGCCATCCTGATCGCGCCAATGGCCGCCAGCGCCGCCGCCGACGCGGCGCAGACGCGCAACACGGCGTTGCGGGACTAAGGGAAGGGAGTATGGGAGTAGTGAATAAGGGAGTAGGCGAGGCTTCACGCTCACATACTGCCCTACTCCCCTACTGCCTCATCCAGCGTACTTCACATTGCACCCATACGGCGTCGTCTGCGCCGTCGTGACGGCGCGGCCGGCGGCGAGATCGGCGAGCGCGGCGCGCACATAATTGTTCGCGCCCTCGAGAGAGGACGGACGCGCGGAGGGGCGATCGTCGATCGCGCCTTGGTACACCAGCACGCCTTGCGGGTTGATGACATACATATGCGGCGTGGTCGCCGCGCCGTACGTCCGGCCGATAGTTCCGGACGGGTCGAGCAGCGTCGCCGTCGGATGCGCGCCGTCGGTTTGCACGCGCGCACGCGCGCCGGCGCCGTCGAGATGGCCCTGCTCGCCTGGCGCGGAAGAGATGATCTGCAGCCACACGACGCCGTTCGCCGTCGCTTCTTGCTGCAGCGTCTGCATGTTGCGACTGTCATAGTGCTTGCGCACGTACGGGCAGCCGTGATTGGTCCATTCGAGCACGACGGTGCGGCCGCGGAACTCCTGCAAGGAGCGCGTCTGCCCGTTCGCATCCGGCGCGGAGAAGTTCGGCGCCTGGGCGCCGTTCGCGACCGCCGCCTGCGCGGTATCGCCGCCCAGCAGCATGCTGACGCCGCCGGCGACGCCGAATGCGCCAAGGGCCGCGCCGCCGATCAGTAGAGCGCGTCGTGATGCTTCCTTCATGGCGTGTCTCCTGAAACCGTTGCGATGACTAAATCCTGGCTCAGCATCTGCGGCAAGACAACGGCCTCGCCTCCTCCAGGCGGGAAATAGAGATAAAGCGGCACGCCGGCGCGACCGTTGTCCGCCAAAGCCGCCGCAATGTCTTCATCGCGGTTGGTCCAGTCGCCGACCAGATAAGCGACGTTGTGATCCGCGAACGCCTGTGCCACCGCCGGCGTCGTCAACGCCGCCGCTTCGTTCACTTTGCAGGTCACGCACCAAGCCGCGGTGAAGTTCACGAACACGCCGCGGCCTTCGGCGCGCAGCGCTTCCACGCGCGCGACGCTCCACGGCTCCGACGTCAGCAGCGCACGCGTCTCCGCGCCGACCAGCGGCCGCCAGGTGAACGTCACCGTCAGCGCAATCGCGACAGCGCCCGCAACCATCCAGCCGCGCCCCCAACGCGCGACGAACAGCGCAAAGCCGATCGCCGCCATCACGCCGAGCAAAGCCGCGACGCCATCCGCGCCGGTCTGCGCCGCCAGCACCCAGACCAGCCAGACCGCCGCGGCGAACATCGGGAACGCCAGCACGTTGCGCACCCGCTCCATCCACGGTCCCGGCTTCGGGATCAGCCGTTGCAAACCCGGCGCGAAATGCAGCAGCGTCAGCGGCAGCGCAAAGCCGAGACCAAGCGCGGCGAAGATGAGCAACGTCACGCCAGCTGATTGCGTCAGCGCCGCGCCGATGGCGCCGGCCATGAACGGCGCCGTGCATGGCGTCGCCGCGATCACCGCGAGCGCGCCCGTAAAAAACGCGCCGGCGTCGCCGCCGCGCACTGTGAGATTGCCCCCGGCGTTCTGCAGCGAACCGCCGAAACCGAACACGCCGAGCAGATTGAGGCCGATGACGAAGAACAGCAGCGCCAGCGCGCTCGTTACCCATGGCGCCTGCAACTGGAAGCCCCAGCCCACCGCTTCGCCCGCTTCACGCAGCGCGATCAGCAGTGCAGCAAGCGCCAGGAACGTCGCCATCACGCCGGCGAAATAGAGCAGCCCGTGCCGGCGCGCGTCGCCCGCCTGCACGCCGCCCGCGAACGACAGCGCCTTCACCGAAAGCACCGGCAGGACGCACGGCATGACGTTGAGGATGAGCCCGCCCACGAGCGCGAGCCCCAACGCCGCGAACAACGCGAACGCCGTCATGCTCTCGCCAGCCGCCGCCCCAGGTCGCGCCGCGCCTTCGAGTTCGGCCAGCGCGTAATCGTCGGTGAACAGCGCGGCCTCGTCGTTCGTGCCCGCCAGCGTCTCACCGGGCTCCGCCGTGATCTCCACGCCGCGCCGCACCCAGGCGCCGCCTTCCTGCACGTCGAACGCGACAACGCCTTCGAGCGGGACTTGGCCTAGATTGTTGGCTACGCCCGGCGCCAGATCGAAGCTCAACCCGCTTGCGCCCATGCGCGGCCGTTGCGGCTCCGCCGGCGCGACCACGTCGCGGTTGAAGGCGAAGAAGCGCGCGTTGCGCACATCGGCGGCGTTCGGCAGCGCAACGCTGAGCCGCGCCGGCGATCCCGCCGTGATGTGCGCCTGGACGCCCTCCTGCGCCCGCGGCAACGCCGCGACCGCAGCCGCGACGCGCGGGCCCCACGTCGCATCGTCACGCCCCTCGGGCGCCACCGGCACGGAGAGCTGCAGCCGCGCCTCTTCCGGAATGCAGATGTCGGAGCAGACGAGCCAATATGCGTCGGCGACGAAGTTCAGCACCTGCCCCGGCTCTGCATTCGCCGGCGCGGTGATCTCGATCGGGAAGAGAACTTCGCCCTCGTAGCCGAAGTTCACCAGCATCGCGAACGGGATGGCCTTCGGCGCCGGCCATTGAATCTCGCCCACGCTTGCTCCGGCGGGCGCGGTCCATGTCAGCTCGGTCGGTTCGCCGCTCGAGCCCGGATTGACCCAGTACGTGTGCCAATGCTCGCGGATGTCCTGCCTGAGCACGATGGTGAAGGTCTCGCCCGGCGCGACCGCCGCGCGCGCAGAATGCAGGCTCCCATCCACCTGCCGCTCGCCTGGCAGCGGCGGCGCCTGCGCCGCGGCCGGGGCCAGCATGGCCAAAAACCACAACGCAAACAGGGAGAAGAGACGCACCATCGCCGGCGAGATAACCCGAGCTGCCTGACGCCGCCAATGCGGCAAAGAAAAAGCGCCCCTCCCGGCTTGGGAGAGGCGCTCATTCATACGCAAGAGATGGTCGATCAGTTGCTGAGCGGCGTCGATGCTTGGATCCGCGCCGCACGGCTCAGGATCTTTGGCCAGAGCCCCAGCGAGAGCAGGTGCGCGTGCATCACTGCGGTAACGCCGCGGTCGCGCAGTTGCAGGTACTTGTCCTGCGGCAGCGCGTTCAGCTTCGATTCCGAAATACGCAGGTATTCGCCGATCTTCTGCGGCTCGCCTGGCGTGCCGTCGGCGTTCGCCCTCGGCAGCGAGAGCGGCGTCAGCTCGAACAAGCCGTTCTCTTCGATCAGCTTCACGAATTCCTGGGTGCGCTTACCCAGCATGTCGAACTCGCGGCAGAACTGGATTGCTTCCTGCGTGTAGCGCGAGGGTTTGTCGCCTTCGAAGAACGGCAGCTCCGGCGTCGACGACAGCATCTTCGCGGCGCGGTCGATGCAGACGAGCACGCGGTCGCCTTCTTGGCCCTGAGCCGGCTGCGGCTGGCCCTGTTGGCCGGCCATCACTGGCAGGAACGGATAGCGGCGCGCGAACGCCGGCAGATAGACTTCCGGGTCGAGCGAGCCGTCGGCGCCCAAGAACACGTTCATGCCCGGACGCAGCCCCATCACCGCAAGCGGCGTCTTCGACTGCGTGTCGAAGATGATTGGATAACAGACCGCCGCAAGGCCGAACTCGTCGACCGTGAGCGGCACGAGGTGCGTGTCGGCCAGGAACGAGAACGGGTTGGAGACTTGGCTGACGCCGAGAGAGCGGTGCTTCTCGATCGAGAGCGGCTCGAGCTGGCGATAGAAGAGGACTGAGCCCAGCGTCTGCTGGCCGCCGCTGGCGGTCGTCATTGGGTATCTCCGCGAGTTCCCTAAAAACCAGAGGCGCTGTCCAACCACGAATGCGCGCTTTCTGCAACAGTCGTCCGCTGCCTCGGGCGCGCTTTCCCCGTTGGCGACGCATGCTATGTCGTGGCCCGCGCCGGAAATTCAGCGGCGATTTGGGCGAGGGATGGAATGAAGCCGATCCATTGGGCTTTGGCGTTGACTTTGGCCGCAACGGCCGCCTGCGGCCCGCGCCAGGCGCAACCCCTCACCGCCTTCGACGGCCGCCTCGTCGATTGGGCGCAGCAGCTTCTCGCCGACAGCCCCGAACTCGCCTCCCAAGCCGGCGTCAGCGCCGCGGAGGCGGGCGGGCCGTTCAACGATCGCCTCGACGACCGCTCCGCCATCGCCGTCGAGGCGCGGCGCGGCGCGGCCCTCCGCCGCTACGCCGAACTGCGCGCGCTCGACGAGACCAGCGTCCGCCAAGACGACCAGCTGACCTACGACATCCTCGCCGCGCAATTCGCCAACGCCGCCGAGGGCGCCGCCTTCAGCTACGGCAATTTCTCCCCGCTCGGCGGCGTCCAGCCCTACGTGCTGAACCAGCTCGATAGCGCCTTCATCACCCTTCCCTCGTTCCTCGACGAACGCCATCCGGTGCAGACGCCGGCCGATGCGGAAGCGTACCTGCGGCGCCTGCGCGCCGTCGCCGATGCGATCGATCAGGAGACAGAGCGCGCGCGCCGCGACGCCGAGAACGGCGTGCGCCCGCCGCTCTTCATCATGGATACGACGCTCGCGATGCTGCAGAACGTGCTGTCGCAGCCGGCCATCGCACAGCCCTACGTCACCGGCTTCCGCCGCAAGCTCGATGCGCTGCTCGCCGCAGCGCCGGCGAACGCGCGCCCGGAGATGGAGCGGCGCAACCTCGCCTACATCGCCCGCGCCGAAGTCATCGTCCGCGATCACGTGCTGCCGGCGCATGCGCGCGCCGCCGCGTTCCTGCGCGCCGACCGCGCCAACGCCGGCGATCTGCCCAGCGTCTCGCGCCTGCCGCGCGGGGCCGAGTTCTACGCCGCCGCGCTGAAGATCGAGACCACCACCGATCTGACGCCGGACGAGATCCACCGCATCGGCCTGCAGCGCGTCGGCGCGCTCACCACCCAGCTCGACATCGCGCTACGCCGCATTGGCCTCACGCAAGGGCCCGTCGGCGAGCGCCTCACGCAAATGACCGCCGATCCGCGCTACTTCTATCCCGACAGCGACGAAGGCCGAGCTCAGCTGATCGCCGACGTGCAAGGGCGGGTGAACCGCATGCTCGAGCGCGCGCCGCAATGGTTCGGCCGCCTGCCGCGCGCGCCGCTCGAAGTGCGCCGCGTGCCGGTGTTCGCGGAAGCGGGCTCTCCCGGCGCCTATTATTCGCCGCCCTCCTTGGACGGCGCCCAGCCCGGCATCTACTACATCAACCTGCGCAATCTCGCCGAGATGACGCGCATCGATCTGCCGACGCAGGATTATCACGAAGCCGTCCCCGGCCATCACTTCCAGATCGCGCTGGCGCAGGAGATCACCGACGCGCCGCTCTTGACGCGGCTCATCAGCTTCAACGCCTATAGCGAAGGCTGGGGCCTCTACGCGGAAGAACTCGCCGACGAACTCGGCTTCTACGACACCGATCCGGTCGGCCGCATCGGCTATCTGCGCTGGCAGCTCTGGCGCGCGGCGCGGCTCGTGGTCGACACCGGCCTCCACTCCAAGGATTGGTCGCGCCAGCAGGCGATCGATTATCTCATTCGAACAACTGGCGACGCGCCCGGCGTGATCGTCACCGAGGTCGATCGCTACATCGTCTGGCCGGGCCAGGCCTGCGGCTACGAACTCGGCCGCCGCGAGATTTCACGACTACGCGAAATGGCCCGCAACGAACTCGGCCCCGACTTCGATCTGCGCGGCTTCCACGACACCGTGCTGCTCCACGGCGAAGTGCCGCTGAGCGTGCTCGAAGGCCTGGTGCGCGACTGGATCCCCGAACAACGGCGGACCGGGCGGGCGGAGTGACGAGGCGCGGGCGCGTCCCGTCACCCTGAGCTCGTCGAACGGCGACGTCACCGCTTGCACACATCCGCGTGATTCACGCGCTCGTGCGTAAAACGCCGCGCACGCGCCTCAAACTGGCCGCGTTCGGCGTGCTCGTTTACCGCGTCACACACCCAGTGTCCGGACGGGTCGGGAGGGACCATCCATGCTGAGAAACACTCGGCGCATCGGCTTTGTGCTGTGCGCAATCCTGCTCGCTTCATGCGCGCAATCCACGCAAACCGCGGATGACGGCATTGTCGTCACCGGCAATCGCACAGTGCGACAAGATCAAGAAGCAGTCGTCGCGCCGCTGTCGCCGCCTCCGCCGCCCGTGATGGCGATGGAAGCCGGGCGTGCGCGCGGAGTCGCGCCGTACGCGCAAATGGCGCCGCAGCCGATGCCGGGTGATGTCGATCGCGATCAGTATGAAGACGTCGACACCAATCCGATCCATCTCGTCGCCGAAGAGCCGGTCTCGACCTTCTCGATCGACGTGGACACCGCCTCCTATTCCAACGTGCGCCGCTTTCTGAGCGAAGGCCGCCTGCCTCCATCCGATGCGGTGCGCACCGAAGAACTGATCAACTATTTCGATTACGCCTACCCGCTGCCGCAAACCCGCGCGCAGCCCTTCTCCACCAACGTCACCGTCGCGCCCTCGCCTTGGGCCGAAGGCCGCCAACTCGTGCACATCGGCCTGCAAGGCTACGACATCGTCCCGCGCGAGCGTCCGCCGCTCAATCTGGTGCTCTTGCTCGATGTTTCCGGTTCGATGAACGCACCGAACAAGCTGCCGCTGCTGCAGCAGAGCTTCCGCCTTCTGATCGACCAGCTCAACGAACGCGATCGCGTCGCCATCGTCGTCTATGCCGGCGCCGCCGGCACGGTGCTGGAGCCCACGCCCGGCAACCAACGCGGCCGCATCCTCGCCGCGCTCGACAGCCTGACCCCCGGCGGCTCGACCGCCGGCGCCGAGGGCCTGCGGCAAGCCTACGCCCTGGCCGAGCAGAACTTCGACCGCAACGCCGTCAACCGCGTCATCATCGGCACCGACGGCGACTTCAACGTCGGCATCGCCGATCCCGAACAGCTGCAGGACTTCGTCTCGCGCAAGCGCGAAACCGGAATCTATCTCTCCGTGTTCGGCTTCGGCGGCGGCAATTACAACGACGCCCTGATGCAGCGCCTGGCGCAGAACGGCAACGGCGTCGCCACCTACATCGATACGCTGAACGAAGCCCGCCGCGTGCTGCGCGACGAGATGGCCTCGAACATGTTCACGATCGCCAACGACGTGAAAATTCAGGTCGAGTTCAATCCCGCCCGCGTCGCCGAATATCGCCTGATCGGTTACGAAACGCGCATGCTCCGCCGCGAGGACTTCAACAACGATCAGATCGACGCCGGCGAGATCGGCTCCGGCCATTCGGTGACGGCGATCTACGAGATCACGCCCGTCGGCGGGCCGACCTTCACCGAGCCGCTGCGCTACCAGGAAGGCGCGCGCCAGGCCCCGAGCACGGCCAGCGAACTCGCCTTCCTGCGCATCCGCTACAAGCTCCCGGGCGAGGACGACTCACGCCTGATCGAGCGGCCGATCACCAACGCCGACATCGTGCCGGACATCATGCGCGCTTCGGAATCGACGCGCTGGGCGGCGGCCGTCGCCGGTTACGGCCAATTGCTGCGCGGCGACGCCTATCTGCGCCAAGGCTACGGCTATGACGACGTCATCAGCCTCGCCCAGTCCGCCCGCGGCAATGACGAATTCGGCTGGCGCGCCGAGTTCATCCAACTGGCCCGCAATGCGCAGACCGCGGCGGCGCTGCCGACGCAAACCGCCGGCGGCGCCCCCGACCCGCAGCCGCGCACGACGCGCTGAAGCTCAGGTGTCAGGTCAGATCACCCATCCCCGGATTGCGCGAAGCGCAAGTCCCCATAACACTGATCGCTCGGGGGTAGCCTCAGGCGTTCGTGTTTCCCGGGCTCGCCGCTGCGCGGCGGCCCGGGAGTGGGTGAAACCTGGCGCCCACTACGCCGCGCGCACCTCGTTGCGCGCGGCGCTTACGCCGGAGCAAAGCAGGTTGGCGATCAGCATTGCGTGCAGGCGCCAATCCGCAGCCTGGCTGATCGTCGGCCGCTGCGGCCTTCGCGTGAGCAGGCGCTCGTACGCGTGCGGCCCGCCGCCCGGCGTGAGGAGCAGACAGAGATCGCGCGCGTCGCCGTACTTGTCGAAGGTGCGGAAACCGCGTTCGCGGAAGGCGTTGGCGCCGGTGTGGGACAGTTTCACCAGCTGACGCATCGCCCGCCGCTCCCACACCGCTCCGTTGGCCCGCGCGCCATACGATTTCGCCACGCCGAGGCTGAATGCGCGCGGGAAACGCTGCTGCAGATAGGCGGAGAAGAAGCGGCTGTCGTCGCGCAGCCGGCCCGGCAGCGCGTACATGAAACGCAGCCATTGCGGATGCGCGAACGGCGTGCGCACGTCCGCGCTGTGCGAGGCGACGATGCGGCGGAGATATCCCTCCTGCCGGAAAACCAGATCGAGCTGCTCCGGCAGCGACACACGCTCGGCCCCGATCAGCCGATCACGCACGTCGCCGAACATCGGCGCGCCGCGCGGCATACGCCGGTTCACCGCTTCGAACGCCGCGACCGCGGCGTCTAAATCGAGATGCTCGTCGCCGAGCTTGTAATGGCAGCCCACCGGCGGCCCGCCGAGATAGCCGATCACCGCCTGCGCGCCGGGCGCGATGCTGCGCCAAACCCGGTTGTAGTGCGCGAAGACGAGGTCAGTCCAACGCCCGCCGGTGTCGTAGGCGCGCTGCAGATCCTCGAACTTGAGCGGCGTTGCGAGAACGTTCACCGACTCGTGCCGGACGCCCAGATAGCGCGCGATCTTGGGGCCGATCTCGAAATCGAGTCCGCCCGGCACGCCCCAGGTCAGCGTGGTGACGCGCGGCCCCAGCCCCGCTTCCAGCGCCATCGCCAGGATGAAGCGGCTGTCGCGGCCGCCGCTCAGGGGAATGACGATGTCGCCGGAAAGGCCGTCGAACGCGTCCGCGAACACCGCGCGCGCTTGCGCGTCGGCAAGCTTGAACAGCTCGGCGATGCTACGGGCGGCGAACTCGCGCTTTTGTTCGGCGAACACGTCGTCCGCGAACAGCCGCAAGACGCTCCAGTCCGGCTCGGGCACATAAGCGTAACGGGAAAAGATTCGCGCTTTCTGAAGCGGCGACGGTTCAGCGTCGGTCATCGGCGGGCCCCAGCTTTTGCTCGCAGCGCACCGAAAAGATGCGCCGCCGGTCCCGCCCGCTGGGCACGCTAGCCGAGACGCCGAAGCGCCTCCACATCAAACGCTAAGCGGCCCAGATCAATCGTACGCCGCCGGCCTCGACCCGCTCTTCCAGTTCCGCTTCGAACATCGGCCCGTTCATCACCGGCCGCAGCGCCTCGGCGAGATCGGCCTCGACATATTCGCGCGCGTCGCGCTCGTCGTGCTCGTGCACCAGGATGTGCGTCGCGCCCAGGAGCGTCGCCTCCGGCCATTGCTCGTGCGCCGCCAGGCGCTTGGCCAAGTTGCCGGTCCGCGACAGGAACAGCGGCGTCCAGCCGCGCCCGCCCGGCCCCGGCCGCGCAAAGCAGTACACGGCCGGCGCGGCCGCGAACTGCTCGTGCGGGCGATGCGCGCTGAAGCGGTGCAAACGGCCTGAAATTCCACGGAAAATAGCTTCGGACATCGGACGCCCCCGTCTTCTCAATCACTATCGTTCGCTGAATGTTCTGATTTGATACGCGACTCAGGTGTTCTTGTAAAGTTCTGTTGCGTCCGCGATCTCAAAATTCCGATCTCAAATTCTCGCCGCCTCCTCCCCACCTTTCGCGTGACCCCGGAGCCTGCGATCATGGCGCCCATGCCGCACGACCACGGCGCGCACGATCGCGCCGCGCAACTCACCGAAGCCGAACAACGCTGCAGCGCGGCGGGCGAAAGCCTGACCCCGCTCAGGAAGCGCGTGTTGGAACTGCTGCTCGATCAGCACGGCCCGGCCAAAGCCTACGACCTGCTGCCGCTCCTCAACGACGAGAAGACCGCCAAGCCGCCAACCATCTATCGCGCGCTCGACTTTCTCGTCCGCATGGGCCTCGCCCACCGCATCGAAAGCCTCAACGCCTTCGTCGCCTGCGATGTCGGCGCCTGCGCGCGCTCGACCATCTTCCTCATCTGCGAGAATTGCGGCGCCGCCGAGGAGTTCGACGCCGGCCACGCGCTGGTCGATCTCGCCGAAGCGGCGAAGAAAGACGGTTTTTCCATCCGCCGCACCATGATCGAAGCCAGCGGTCTCTGCTCCGCCTGCCAGCACGCGGCCGCATGAGCGCACATCCTGCGCCCCTGCCCGCGCCTTTGTATCAGGGCAGCGTCAACACCTGGGAATGCGACGACGGCGGCCATTTGAACGTGCGCTTCCATCTCGAGCGCGCGTTCGCCGGCCTCGCGCACATGGCCGCCGCGCTTGAACTCCCGCGCGCATTCGGCGAAGCCGCCAGCTCGACGCTCTTGCCGATCGAAGCGCACATCCGTTTCCTCAAGGAGGCCCGTCCGGGCGCTGCGCTCATCATGCACGGCGGCGTCGTCGAACTCGGCGAGAGCGAGGCCGCCTTCTGCCTCGACATGCGCCACGCCGACGGCGCGCCCGCGTCGTGCTTCACGCTCCGCGCCGCGCATGTCGAAACGCGCGCACTGCGGCCGTTCCCCTGGTCCGCGCGCACCCGCGAAGCCGCGGAGCGCTTGCTCATCGCCGCCCCCGAGCACAGCAAGCCGCGCTCGATCGACTTGGGCAAACCGCCTGCCGAAGCCTCGCGCCAACGCGCAATCGAGCTCGGCGCTAGGCGCATCGGCGCAGCTTTGGTCACGCCAGATCAGTGCGACGCGTTCGGCCGCCTGCGCGGCGAACACGTCGTCGGCCGCGTCTCCGATTCGGTGCCGAACTTGCTCGCCGACTGGCGCAAAGCCGCCGCCGACAACGGCGCCTCGCCTGCCGGCGCCGTGGTCGAAGCGCGTCTCGTCTTCCGCCGCTTTCCCCGCGCCGGCGATCTGATCGAAGTGCATTCCGGCATCATCGAGGTCGGCGACAAGACGCTGCGTCTCGTCCACTGGCTCGTCGATCCCGAAAGCGGCGCCTGCTGGGCCAGCATGGAAGCCGTCGCGCTGACCTTCGACACTGTGACGCGCAAAGCGCTCGCGCCCAGCGCCGAAGCGCGCAAGCGGGTGGCGAAGCTGGTGGTGGCCGGGCTGAGCGCCTGATGCGGTTATCGGTTGTCGGTTATCGGTGAGCCGGTCGAATCCCGATAAGCGATAACCGAACCCCGAGTTACTCCAACGCCGCGTCGTGAAACTTCCGGCCCGCGCGCCCCAGCATCAGCGCCGTTTCGATCGCCGTGCGCGCGCGGTCCGGGCGCTCCATCGGCAGCATGTGCCCCGCGCCCTCCACCGTCGCCACGCGCGCGTCCGCTTTGATCGCGGCCATCCGGTGCATCGCCGCTTCGCTGATGGTGGAATGGCTCTCCGCCCGCAGCAGCACCAGGGGATCGGTCACTCTGCGCAGCGCGCCCCATGGATCGTGCCGCTGCGCGCAATAGGTCGCCGCCTCGAACGCCGGCGCGCACGCGAGCTTGAAGCCGCCCTTGCCGTCCTCGACCAGGCCGTCCTCGACGTAATCGGCGACCACTTCGGCCGGAAACGTCTTGAACACGCCCCGCCCCGTCAGCGCCGCGACGGCTTCCTCCTTCGACGCGAACGCGTTGCGCCGCTTCAGCGCGCCCTTGGCCAGCGGCATGTTGTAGCGCTGCACGAGCGGCCCGAGCGGCAGCTGCGCGCCCGCATACATCGCTGCCGGCAGGATCACCGGCTCGATCAGCGCCAGCCCGCACGCCAGATCGTTGCGCTTGCCGGCCGCGAGCAAACTCACCGTCGCGCCCATCGAATGGCCAGCGAGCGTCACCGGCGCGCTGAAATGCTCCAGCACCGCAATCAGATCGTCGCGATGGCGCGCCCAGGACGTATAGCCCCACAGCTTCGCCGGCAGCTCCGTGCGCCCATGTCCGCGCGCATCGAGCGCCAACACGTGGAATTTCTCCCCCAGCGGCGCCAGCAGCGACCGGTAGGTCAGCGCGTTGAACCCGGTCGCGTGCGAGAACACGATGTCGGGGTTCGGCGTCTCCGCCCCGAACGCGATCCCAGCCATGCGCCCGCCCCGCACGTCGAAGCTCACGCGACGGAAGCCTGTAAATTCTGTCATCCAGCTGACGTAAGGCCACACCCGCCGCCTGCGCGCAAGTCAGCGCAACTCCAGCCGTCGGCGCGTCGCGTCGCCCTTCGACAAGCTCAGGGTGACGCGAATGCAGCCGCTGACGCCATGGTCGGCGGGTTCGCTGCAGCTTGAAATGGCGTCATGCTGAGCCTGTCGAAGCACGACGCCACGCACCGGCCGGGCGGCATGCGTCACATTCCGTCGCCAAGATTGACCTTACGAGCGCCCTGACAAACCCACGCCGCCGCGTCATTGTCCTCCGCGATGACGCTCTCTGACCTCCTGCCCAAGCTCCACTACCCCACCCGCCTCGAAAAGCTCGTCGACGGCTGGGTGCACGGTGTCGCCGCCGTGCTGTTCACGTTCGCGGTGGGCGCAGCCATCGGCCTCGCCATCTGGCAAGGCGGGCTCAGCATGGCGATGGCCGTCCTGATCTACGCGATCTGCGTCATGACCATGATCGGCTGTTCGATGGCCTACAATCTGGCCGAGAACCACAAGCGCAAATCGCTGCTGCGCCGCTTCGATCACGCCGCCATCTTCCTGATGATCGCCGGCACCTACACGCCCTTCACCACCATCCGTTTCGACGGCGCCTGGGCGATCTCGATGACGAGCATCGTCTGGGCGCTCGCGCTCATCGGCGCGGCCGGCAAGCTCTTCCTGCCCGGCATCGCCAAGCGGGTCTGGCTCGTCTTCTACATCGCCATGGGCTGGCTCGTCGTCGCCGCGATGGGGCCGCTGGTCGAAGGCGTGCCGCTCGCCGGAATCATCCTGCTCGCGATCGGCGGCCTCCTCTACATGGCCGGCGTGCCGTTCTACATCGCCGAAAAACTCCCCTTCCGCCGCGCCATCTGGCACGGCTTCGTCATGGCCGCGGCGGCCGTGCACTACGCCGCCGTGCTGACGGGCGTCGTGTTTGCGTAAGGAAGACGGCGTCGTGCGCCGGCCGAAACACGTGGCGCTTACCTAGTTCAGCAAGCCGCTCTCATCGGCGCCGTGGTTGCGAAGCATGCCCTGCACTTCGGCCTCGAGCGTTCGGAGCTGCGCGCGCATTTCTTCTGCGCTGTCGTCCTCCGAAAACTCGAACCCGTCGGGCGCGCGCCCTGCATCGACCTCCGCCATCGCCAAGCGGATATGCTTCAAGCGAAAGCGCAGCCCTAGGATCAGGCGATCTCGATCCGACAGGTCTTTGAAGTCCATTATCGCGCAGTCCCATCGATAGATCGCTCAGCGGCGAAAATAGGGGGATAGAATCCTGCCCAATCCCACACTCTCGCGCACGCATTCCCAGCAAAATCAACCGCATCGAAAAAAAGCGGCGGAATCAATCCGACCGGGCGGAGTCCTGGCGTATAATGCGCTCGTCCCTCGCACGGGAGGTTCATTTGGCTAGCCGAGCCGAGCGGATGCGAGGGACGCGGTCGAGCGTGAGATAGCCGGCGTGTGGAGGTGGTAGACCCACATAAGCGCCGGGGTCCGGGACCATGGCAGGCCCGCACGCCGCCAGGGACTTGGGGTTCACCTGCGTGAACAGCGCAGACCCAAGCCTGGCGAGCACAGATCGCAACGGGGCGCGCGAAGCGCGCGGCGTTGGTCGGAGACGATCAGCGCACCCCTAAGAGCAAACCAAGCGCGGATCGCGCGCCCCGTCTCCCCTTGGGGAGCGAGTAGCGAGTAGCGAGTAGCGAGTAGAGCGGGTCGCGCCGCTCGCGACTGCTGCGCGCAATCCCCTATTCGCTATTCGCCATTCGCTCTAATCTGAATGTCCGGAGGCACGCCGCATGACCGAATCCTGTTTCGCCGTCAGCATCGAGAACAACATCGCCCACATCGTGCTGAATCGCCCGAAGGCGTTCAACGCGATGCCGCGCCCGTTCTGGAACGAGCTTCCGAAGATCGTCAACGACATCAACGACAACGCCAAAGCGCGCGTCATCGTCATCTCCTCCACCGGCAAGCATTTCACCGCCGGCATGGACATTTCCGTCTTCACCGATGGCGAAAGCATCACCGCCCAAGGCGGCGATCAGCACACGCGCGCCGAGGCGTTCCGCCAATTCGTGCTGACGCTGCAGGGCAGCTTCAATTGTCTCGACACCGCCCGCATGCCGGTGATCGCCGCGATTCAAGGTGGCTGCATCGGCGCCGGCGTCGACATGACCAGCGCCTGCGACATCCGCTATGCGACCGCAGACGCGTTTTTCCAGGTCGCCGAAATCAATATCGGCATGACCGCCGATGTCGGCACCTTCCCGCGCCTGTGCAAACTGATCCCGGAAGGCTGGGTGCGCGAACTCGCTTATAGCGGTCGCCGCCTGCCGGCGCAGCGCGCCAAAGAGATCGGCCTCGTCAACGACGTCTTCGCCACGCACGAAGACATGCTCGCGCACGTGATGGACCTGGCGCGCGAGATCGCAACCAAAGCCCCAGTCGCCGTCGCCGGCTCCAAGCGCATGATCAATCACGCGCGCGATCACTCCATTGCCGATGGCCTCGACTACATCGCCACCTGGCAAGCCGGCATGTTCTCGCCCCCGCACATGATGGAAGCCTTCGCCGCCAAAGCGCAGAAGCGCGAGCCGATATTTCCGGACTTGGCGCCGATTAGGAAGGAGATGTGACGCGTCGTGGTGCTCTTTGTCGAAATGTTCGCGGTCGGCCCGTTCAAGCATGAACTGGTGCCTCACTACGAATATCCCGCCGAGCATTACGCCCGCACAAAAGAGGGCGTGCCAGTCGTGCGCAAGCTGTTCGGCATCCTTGAAGGTACGCACGTCGGAACTGAATTCGCTCTCGCCCTAGGGATCGACAATCCCTGGGACTTCAATCAGCACAAGGTTGATCCGCAGACGATCGACTTCGACGCCCTCACGACCCTGCTCTCACCGCTCGAGTTTGCTGACGACTATCTAAAGGAGCTCAGAGCTCTTCAAGCGTTCGCGAGCGAGGGCTATGACCTCTACTTCCTTCCCAACGGTTAGACAGATTCATCATGGATATCCGCTTCATCACGCCCGGCCCGAACCCTCCGCAGGAAGTCAACGCCTTCGTAGAGATTCCACAAGGCGGGCTGCCCGTAAAATACGAGTTGGATCAAAAGAGCGGCGCGCTCTTCGTCGACCGCTTCCTGCACACCTCGATGCTCTACCCGAGCAATTACGGCTTCATCCCCAACACGCTCGGCGAAGACGGCGATCCGCTCGACATTCTGGTCGTCACGCCGATGCCGGTCGTGCCCGGCTGTCTCATCCGCTCACGCCCGGTCGGCGTTCTGCTGATGGACGACGAAAAGGGCGTCGACGAGAAAATCCTCGCCGTCCCCGTCGATGCGCTCAATCCCTTCTACAAGGACGTGAAGACGCACGAAGACTTGCCGCCGCTTCTGGTCGAGCAGATCAAGCACTTCTTCACCCACTACAAGGATCTCGAACCCGGCAAACGCGCCAGCGTCGGCGAGTGGGCGACGCTCGAAAAAGCGCACGAGCGCATCATGCTGGCGATCAAGCGCAAGAAATGAGCGATCTCTCCGCGCAACTGATCGCCGCGCTGAAAGCCTGCGCCAATGCAAGCGCCGGCGCCGAAGCGCCGCTCGTTTCCGTGTCGGTGGAATTCGTGGGCGAAGCCGCCGATGCGCGCGTCACCGCCAAGCTCGCGCGCAAGACGCGCACACTCGTGTTCGTCACGGCCGATGCGACATCGCCGGACGGCGCGCCGATCGCCACCGCCTCCAGCGTGCACAAGATCAAGAGCTAAGGTGTCACTCCGCCCGCGGCGCGATCCAGCGCATCTCCGCCAGCAACGCATCGTGCAGCACGTCCGGATCGATCTCCTCGAACGCGGCGCTCGGCCCGGTGTAGCCTTCCGGCAGCTTGTAGACGCGCCAGAACTGGCCGTTGGGCGCCGTCGAACAAGCGAAGCCCGGCGCACCGTCGATGGTCTCGGCGCGGCAGAACGACACCTGCTCAGGCGGCGCCACGGCAAAGCGCACTTCGCCGATAATGTCCGCCGCCGGCCCGCGGACCTGCGGCGAGCGCGTCACCACCGAATGCACGCGCCGGCGGTCCGCCGTCGGCGTGAGGCGGAAGATCTCGTCGGCGCCTTCCGAGAGCGTGATCGCGGTGAAGGGATCGCCCTCCACCTGGTCCTGCACCTCCGCCACCGCGAAGTGCGGCGCGGCCCGGCTGATCGCCGCGACATCCATCGGCAACGCCGACGTGAGTCCAGCCGCGCCGTCGGGGCCGATCGTCTTGTTCGGCCCCTCCAGCGCGCTGCTGGTCGCGTTTGCGCTATCGGCGCTCTGCTGCGCCTCGCCGCAAGCGGCAAGCGCGCAGGCCATCAGCGCAAGCGCGGCGACGCGCATCAGCTGAACACCTCGAAGAGGCCGGCCGCGCCCATGCCGCCGCCGATGCACATGGTGACGACCGCGTGCTTGGCTTTGCGCCGCTTGCCTTCCATCAGCACGTGGCCAACCAGCCGCGCCCCAGTCATGCCGAACGGATGGCCGATCGCGATCGAACCGCCATTGACGTTGTACTTCTCCGGATCGATGCCGAGCTTGTCGCGGCAGTACAAACACTGCGACGCGAACGCTTCGTTGAGCTCCCACAAATCGATGTCGTCGACCTTCATGCCCTGCCGCTCCAAGAGGCGCGGCACGGCGAACACCGGGCCGATGCCCATCTCGTCCGGCTCGCAACCGGCGATGGCGAAGCCCTTGAACAGCCCAAGCGGCTCGGCGCCGCGCCGCTCCGCTTCCTTCTCGTCCATGATGACGACAGCCGCTGCGCCATCGGAGAGCTGGCTCGCATTGCCAGCGGTGACGAAATTGCCCGGCCCGCGCACCGGCTCGAGCTTTTGCAGCCCTTCGAGCGTCGTGTCCGGGCGATTGCACTCGTCTTTCGTCACTGTGTAGTCGACGAGGCTCTCTTCCTTGGTCTCCTTGTTGATCACCTTCATCTTCGTCGGCAGCGGCACGATCTCGTCCTTGAACGTCCCGTTCGCTTGCGCGGCGGCGATACGCTGCTGCGAGCGCAAGGAGTATTCGTCTTGATAGTCGCGGCTCACATTGTAGCGCTTGGCGACGATGTCGGCGGTCTCGATCATCGTCATCCAAAGCTCGGGCTTGGTCTTCATCAGCTCTTCTTCGGTGATGTGAAACCGGTTCGCCTTCCCGCTCAACTGCACCAGCGAGATCGATTCGACGCCGCCGCCCACAGCCGCCTTCGCGCCTTCGTTCATGATGTAGTGCGAAGCCTGCGCGATCGCCTGCAGGCCCGAGGAGCAGAACCGGTTCACGGTCGTTCCCGAGGTCGTCACCGGCAGTCCGGCGCGGATCAGCGAAAGCCGCGCGATGTTCTGGCCCGTCGCCCCTTCCGGCGCGCCGCAGCCGATCACGACATCCTCGATCTCCGCCGGATCGAGCCCCGAGCGCTGCACCGCATGCTTGATCGCGTGGCCGGTCATCACCGCGCCGTGCGTTTCGTTGAAGCCGCCGCGGCCGGATTTGGCGAGGCCCGTGCGTGCGTAAGAAACGATGACTGCGCGTCCCATGAAATTCTCCGTCAATGCGGCCCGCACCCTAGTCGCGCACATCCGCGCGCGGAAGCGCGTTTCGCGGCGTCAGCCCCGCCGGTTCTAGTTGGAGATCGCCTGGTTGTTCACGAGCCCGCCGCCCGGCGCGGTTTCGCCGGCGGCTGGAGCGGACGCCGGCGCGCCCGCTGTCGCCGGCCTGCCGCCCTGTTGCAAGAAGCCGCGGCCGCGCTCCTGAATCCACTTGGCGATGTCCTCCGACATGACGCCGGCGACGATTCCCACCAGCGAGACCGTGAACGGATTGAGCGAGGCCGACGTGGTCGCCGCAGCGGCTGTGGTCGAACCGACGGCGAAGCCGGTGATGGCCGCATTCGCCAGAACGTAGAACGCCAGCGCCGCGCACATGCCGAAGATCACGCGCACGATGATCTCGGCGATCGTCACCGGCGCGGGACGCGTGAGATAGGCCGGAAAGAGATAAAGCAGCGCGCCGAGCGAGCCCATCAGCAGCACGAGCGCGCTGGAGAGCAGCGCCGGATGGCCCTGCGCCAGGTGCGCGCTGACGCCGAACGGGCTCATCGATTGCAGCGCCTCGGCTTCGCCGCGCACCCGCGCGTATTGATCGGTTTCCGGCACGACGCTCGCCTGCAGCGCCAGCACGCGGCGGTCGGCTTCCTGCACTTGCCCGTTCACCAGCCGCTGGCGCGCCACCAAGGCGGCGCGCTCGGCGTCACGTTCGTCCAACGCCGCTTCCTGCTCTGTCAGCTGTTGCGCTTGCGCGCGCAATTGCGCCACGCGCTGTTGGTCGGTCGGCGACAGACCTTGCCGGGCGGCGAGGCTGTTCACGCGCTGCGTCAAGGCTCGCGCGGAGGTGTCGACGGCAGCGCTCGCCGCTTGGATGTTCGCATTGCGCTCGATCTCGGCGATGGCGCCGACGATGGCGGCGCGCGCCTCGTCCGCGTCGTTGGTGAGCGTCTGAATCTGCGCATCGAGCCCGGCGAGCTGGTTGGCGAGATCGCGCGCTTCGCCGCGCGGGCCGCTCGTCGCCGCTTCGATCTCGTCGATGCCGGCATTGGCGCGTTCGAGCTTTTCGAACGAGATCATGCCGCCGGTTTGAGGCGACAGCTGCTGCACGCCGAACTGGAAGTCGCGCGCGCTGAACACGAGCGCGCCCATCACCAGCACGGCGATCATCACCGCCGCCAGCACCACGCCCACGCCGAATTTGTAGAAGGTCATCGCCGGCCACTCCCCCTGCTGCGCGCTCTCCCAGCGGTCCCGCACCTTAGCCCGGTTGCTTGGAACAGTTGCGCTTTTTTAACCACACTCGCGGAGGCGCCGCTTCCTTGCCGTGGCGTAATCGATCACCAGTGAATATTTTTCGTTTCCTTCAGTTTTCTCTTGTCAGCAGTCAGCGGCAATGGCAGGGTGGTTTTGCGCTCCTCCCCGACAGCGCGACTTGAGCCCAGGAGTTTTCGAGATGTCCGCCCTCCGTTCGATCGTGATCGCCGCCCTCGCCAGCATGAGCTTCGCCGGCGCCGCCTCCGCCCGCGACGTCGTCTTCACCGTGCAAATCGAAGGCGCGGCGGCCGAGCGCCAAGTCATCGCCCAAAACACAGTCTGGCTCTGCGAAGGCGACACCTGCCGCGCCCGCCCGAACCACGCCGCCAGCGTCCGCGCCTGCCGCCAAATCGCGCGCGAACTCGGCGGCGCCCGCATCCTCGCCTACGGCCCGGAAGGCGGCGAACTGACCGCCGACGAACTCGCGCGCTGCAACGGCGACGCCGCGCCGGCGGTGACGCACCAGGCGCAGAACTGAAACGCACGGCCGTTTGGCTGATCGGACGGGCCGCTGGCGCAGAGCCGGCGGCCCGTTTTCGTCACGCTGAGACGCGCCCGCGCAGATCCTCGCGCCACGGGTGGGCGCCGCACGGCCCGAGCGAAAGCAGCGCCGTCGCCGGATCGTCGGCGATGCGCACGCGCGCCGCCCCGGTGAGGCCATCTATCAGCGTGTGCGCTTCCGGCGCGATGCCGCCGTCCGGCTGCCGCGCCAGGATCAACACGCCGTGCGCGCCGGCGATGCCGGCCCCGCCGGGCGCGGGCGGCAAATCGTAAACGATGCGCACCCGAAACTCGGTCTCGGTTCTGTCCTGGATTTCATATCGCGGGCGCGAGAACAGCGTTTCCGCTTCATCGTCGTACACCGCCTCGATGGCGCCCGCGCGGAAGCGCACGCCGACGCCGGCGGCGCACGCCGCCGGTCCGACGCTCCAAAGACCAGCCAATTCCTGAGGCGGACGCGGTCCGGCGCATCCGAGCAAAAAAAGGCCAAACAAGGCGATGGCCGCACGCGCCATGGCGCCTTCGCTACGCTCGTATGGTTGAAGGTGTCTGAACGTCGCTACGCCTCTGGCTTATTTCCGCCCGGCGCCCCATGTCACAAATCGCACCGAAGATGGATATGCCGGCCTCCGCCCCTCCCCCCGACGCCGGTCATGCGGTGATCGAAGCACCGCCTGCAGCTGCGCCGCCGCAACAGCCGCCGCCGCGTCCGACCCAGTTCGAAGGCCGCACCGCCTCCGAAGTGCTGAAGGAACTGACTGAAGCGTTCGAGGGCGACAAAATCAGCGTCGGCGAATTGCTGGATCGATTGGATTCGCGCGCGCACGGGGTGCTGCTGCTGATCCTCGCGCTGCCGATGTGCATCCCGAACATTCCGGGCATTTCGACCATTTTCGGCGTGCTGATGATCGCGCCGGCGCTCGGTCTGCTGTTCGGCCAGCGGCGCCTCTGGGTGCCGCAGAAGGTCCGCGACTGGAAGTTTTCGCGCGAGGGATTCACGCGCGCGCTCAACGTCGCCATCGCCGGTTTGCGGCGCGTGGAATTCCTAATCAAGCCGCGGCTGTCGCTCCTGACCCGCTGGCCGGTGACGTCGGCGGTCGGCTTCCAGACGCTGCTGATGGCGCTGGTGCTGATCCTGCCGATCTGGGGCGCCAATCTCACGCCCGGCGTGACCGTGACGCTCACCGCGCTCGCGCTGATGCAGCGCGACGGCGTTTTGATGCTGCTTTCGGTGCCCTGCGCGATCGGGTCGATCGTGTGGGTTTATCTGTTCACGAAGTATGGCGTCATGGCCGCCGCATGGCTCGGCAATTGGCTCGAAGGCGTGCTGCCCGCGGTCAACCTGTTCTGAGCGTCAGCAGGAGCGCCTGATCAACCAACCCAGCTGAGCGCCCGAACCGGACACCGCCGGTTCGACGCACGCACCTGCGGGACGCGCGCCGCCGCGCTGGAATTCGGGATCGCCCTCGCTGCGGCGGCTGTCGACGTCGGAGAGCGTTTCATACACGGTGACCTGGCCGCCGGCGGCGATGCATTCGCGGCGCGAGCCGTTGGCTTCGCGCAGACGCACGGCGGTCTCGCCTTCGCCGAGCGGCGTGGCGAACGTCACCCGCGCCGGCTGCGCCTCGGCGCGCGCGATGCAGGTGTCGATGGCCGGAATGAGATCTGGCAGCACCGCGGCCCAGCCGCCGCCTTCGCCTTCGTTGATGCCGCGCCGCGCGCAGCCTTGGTAGGCGACGCCTTCGTACAGCACGTGCGCGACATAAGGCAGCTGGAGTCCGCTCGCCGTACACGGCTGCTGCATAATCGTGATCGTGACCGCGCCGGCGACCACGCGCATGCCGCGTTCGCGGTAATCGCGTTCACCTGGGATGCCGCCGTCCTCGCCGAGGCCGGGGCGGGAGAATTGCGCGTAGTCCTCGAGCAGCCGCAGTTCCCAGGCGCCCTCGCCCATGCTCAGCGCGTCGAGGCCGCCAGAGGCCTGGAAATCGCCTGCGTAGGCCGCGCGCTGTTCGGCGCTGGCGGGACCGCCAAGCGCGGCAAGCTGTTCGGCGGCGATGGCGGCCTCGCGTTCGGCGTCGCTTGGCGCGGCCGGCGCTTCGGCCGGCGCTTCGCTCTGACGCTGGCAGGCTGAAAGCGCGGCGCCGCCGAGCACGAGCGCGGCGCCCAAGCATAGGCCGCGGATCACGGTCCGCATGGCATCCCCCCGTTCGGCGCAGACGGCGGAGGCCGCTCGCGCCGCTTGAGTGTAGTATAGACCCATGCAGCGTGATTCCGGCGCCCCACTTTACGAGTTTTTCGCGGGCGGTGGGCTGGCGCGGCTCGGTTTGGAGCCGGATTTCGCCTGCGTTTTCGCCAACGACATCGAACCGGCCAAGGCCGCCGCCTATCGCGCCGCCTTCGGCGACGACGACATGCGCCAAGGCGACATCTGGAAGCTGAACGCGGGCGACCTGCCGGGTCAGGCGGCGCTCGCCTGGGCTTCGTTTCCCTGCCAGGACCTCTCGCTCGCCGGCGCCCGCCGCGGCTTGGCCGCGCCGCGGTCAGGCGCGTTCTGGGGCTTCCACCGCCTGATCGAGAAGCTGACGCACGAGGGCCGCGCGCCCGACGTGCTGGCGCTGGAGAACGTGACGGGGTTGCTGAGTTCGCACGGGGGCGCCGATTTCACGGCGCTGATCCATGCGCTCGACGATCTCGGCTATCGCGCCGGCGCGCTCGAGATCGACGCTTCCTTGTTCACGCCGCAGTCGCGGCCGCGGCTGTTCATCGTCGCCGCCCGTCACGCGCCGGCGCACCTCACATCGTCGGGCCCAATCGAACCATTTCACACACAAGCGCTGCGCGGCGTAGCGGCCCGTCTGCCGGAAGGCTTGCGCAAGCATTTCGTCTGGTGGCGCATCCCGGCGCCGCCGAAGCGCAATGCGCGACTTGTCGATCTTCTTGACGACGACGCCGCGGTCGCGTGGCAGAGCGAGGACCAGACCGCGCGATTGCTCATGCAAATGAGCCCGCTACAGCGCATGCGGGTCGAGGCCCTAAGGGAGACGGGCCGGCGCGAGATTGGCGCAGTTTTTCGACGCATCCGCGTCGAACACGGCAAGCGAGTGCAGCGTGCCGAAGCGCGATTTGACGGGATTGCGGGTTGTTTGCGCACGCCGGCGGGCGGATCGAGCCGGCAGTTGCTGTTGTTCGTGGAGGGCGAAACGACGCGTTCGCGCCTGCTTTCGCCGCGCGAAGCCGCGCGCTTGATGGGCGCTCCGGATCACTATCCGCTGCCGGCCAGCCAGACCCAAGCGCTGCATCTCGTCGGCGACGCCGTGTGCGTGCCGGCCGTGCGCTGGCTGTCGCAGCACCTGCTCGCCCCGCTTGCGGGCGCCGCGTCTCAGCGCAAAACAGCCTGATGCGCGCCGACATTTTCGACAGCGACAAGCGCTCCGCAATCATGCGCGCGGTGAAGTCGCGCGACACCTCGCCGGAGCTGGCGGTGCGCGCGGCCGTGCGCGGGCTTGGTTACGGCCGGCGTTATCGGCTCAATGGCGCGCAGCTGCCGGGCAAGCCGGATCTCGTGTTCACGTCGCTCGGCAAGGTCGTGTTCGTGCACGGCTGTTTCTGGCATGGGCATGACTGCAAGCGCGGCGCGCGTCAGCCGAAGGACAATGCGAGCTACTGGCGCGCGAAGATCGCACGTAACCGCGCGCGCGACGCCGCTTCGCTCATAGCTCTGCGCGCGGACGGCTGGTCGGCGCTCGTGGTGTGGGAGTGCGAAACGCGCGATAACTCGGCGCTGTCGCGCAAGCTGGGCGCGTTCCTCGCGGACTGAAGCGCTCCCGCCGGCGAAGACGCGGCGCCGGCGGGAGCCTCGTCGGGGCGCGCCACGCGGGAGGACGCGCCTGCGCGACCCGACTGGAGACGTTCGGCCGCCATCACCGCAGCCAGCGGGCCGGCGCCGAACATGAGCAGCGCCGGCATCAGCGTTCGCGCCGCAGAAGCGGGCCAAGTGCGGTCATGCGGCTCCTATTGTGCGACTGCTTCGCATTAGCAGACCACGGCGGCAACCGCTCGTCAAGCCAATCGCGCGCTCAGGCTGCGGTGCGCGGCGCGCGCGCTGCGGCGACCACCGGCGTCTCCAAGCTGAAGGAAAACGCCGAACCTTCGCCCAATTCGCTCCTCGCCTGCAGCTGGCCGCCCATCAGCTTCGCGAGCCGCAGCGATATCGACAGCCCTAGCCCCGGCCCCTCGCCTTCGCCGCAGACGCGCCCGCGGCCGAAGATCATGGCCAGCTGCGAACGCGACATGCCTGCCCCAGTGTCAGCGACGACGAACGTCAGAACGGTTCGCCCTTCGATCTCGGACGGCTCGGCGCTGAGGCCGATGCGCACGCCGCCATGCGTCGTGTAGCGCACTGCGTTGGCGAGCAGATTGAACAACACTTGGCGCACGCGCAGCGCGTCAATCTCGACTTGCGCCGGCACGTGCGCGGCCACGTCGAGGAAGAGTTCAAGATGCTTGTCCTGCGCCGCCGGCCGAAAGGCGGCGACGACGCTGCGCGCAATGTCGCGCGGATCGGCGGGTTTGGTCTCGATGCGCAGCTGCCCGTTCTCGAGCCTATCGAGATCCGAGAAATCGCCGAGCACAAGCTGCAGCACTTCGCCGGCTTGCACGATCGTGGCGATATGCGCGCGCGCTTGCGGCGAGGCCGCCGCGCGGCGCAAGTGCTCGGCTGCGCCGACAAGCGCGGCCATGGGCGTGCGCAACTCGTCGTTCATGCGCTGAATCATGTCAGATTTGGCGGCTGCGGCGGCCGCAGCGGTTTGCCGTTCGCGCAGCACCGCCGCTTCCGCCTGCGCCTGCGCGGCGTCGGACGCGAGAAGGCTGCGCCACAGCGGAATGCCGAAGCCGAGCACGAGCAGACCCGCGACCACCTGCAAGAGATCGGTCGGGTTGGCGCCGCTGAGCGCATAATCGACGAGCGGCAGGCCGAGCATGAAGGCAATCGTCGGGCCTGCGCCCGCGATCGAGAGTGCGTGCGAATAGCGCAGCGTCGCAGCCGCGTTGGCGAGCCCGCCAAGCACGTACATCATCGCCAGCGTCTCGCCCGGCAGATAGGTCGAGAACCAGAGCACGGCGCCGAGGAAATTTCCGTAGAGGCTCTGCGCAGCGGTCCACGCGACCAGCGGCGCCGTGCGCGCCGGCGGCTCGCCGGCTTCGGCTTTGGCCAGCACGCGCGCGAAGATGGCTCGGTCGGCGAGGATCACCGCGATGAGGCCCGCGAACCAGAGCAGCGGCCAAGCGTGACCGACGGCGGAGATCGCCACCAAGGCGACCACGCCGCACGCGGCCAGTCTCAGCATCGCATTGGACACGCGCGCCCGGCCGACCGCGACCATCGCCCGCGCCCGGCCCGCGCGCGTCTGTTGCGCGTCCAAGGTGCCCATCCCGCCCATCAAAGCGCCGCCAGTGTGGCCGTCGCAGCCCTGCCCGGACGTTAACAAGCGTCCACTTGAATGATCATTCAAACAAGCGCTCTCATGGGGCGAAGGACGCGAGTTTGTCCGGGGAGAAGCAGCATGCGTTTTGTGATCGCCGCCGCGGCGTTCGCCGCCGTTTTCATTTCGCCGGCGCGGGCGGAGGTCGCATCGGCCTCCTCTGCAGCGTTCCTGATCGAGGCTGAGGCGGATGTCGCCGCTTCCCCCGAGAAAGCCTGGCGCGACCTCACCCGGCTGAATCGCTGGTGGAGTTCTTCCCATACATATTCGGGCGATGCGCGCCGGATGACGCTCGAGCCCCGCGCCGGCGGCTGCTGGTGCGAGCGCTGGGGAGACGGCCAGTCGGTGGAGCACGGGCGGGTCGCGCTGGTGATGGAGCACGAGGGGGTGCGCACGTTGCGCTTGGTGGGCGGTCTGGGCCCGTTGCAGGAGCTGGGCGTCAGCGGCGTGTTGACCTTCACCGTCGCGCCGCACGCCTCAGGCGCGAAGATCACGATGAGCTATCGCGTTTCAGGAGAGCCGGGACTCAACCTTGATCGGCTGGCGCCGCTCGTCGACCAAGTCCTCATGGAACAGTTCGGGCGTCTCAGCCGATATACGGCGTCGGGCTCGCCCGATTAGAAGGAACGTTCATCGCCGGCTCAGGATGGTGGTAGGAAGTTCCGCAGCGGACCGGGCCTGCCCGCCCGCCTTTTCGTTTGGAGGGATTTCATGATCCGCAAATATGTGGCCATCGCCGCCGCCGCGCTGACGCTGGTCGGCTGCACCAACGTCGATCCGGTCACCGGCGAGCGCACCACCAACCGCACCGGCACGGGCGCCATCATCGGCGCGATCGTCGGCGCAGGCGCCGGCGCACTCGCCGGCGGCGACGACCGCCGCAACGCCATGATCGGCGCCGGCGTCGGCGCGCTCGCGGGCGCTGCGATCGGCAATTACATGGACCGCACCTATCAGAACCTGCGCGAACGTCTCGCCGGCAGCGGCGTCGGCGTCACGCGCGTGAACCAGTCGCAGATCCTGTTGAACTTCCCGGCCGATCTGACGTTCGACCTCGATCGGGACGCAGTGAAGAGCCAGTTCGTGCCGACGCTGCGCGACGTGGGCTCCATCTTGCGCGAATACGATCAGACCACGGTCGACGTTTACGGCCACGCCGATTGCACGGGCACCGATGCGCACAATCAGGATTTGTCCGAGCGCCGCGCGATGAACGTCTCATCGGTGCTGATGCAGGGCGGCGTGATCCGTCAGCGCCTCGCTGTGCAGGGCTATGGCGAGAGCCAGCCGCGCTACGAACCGTGCAGCGCCGCCGGCAATCGCCGCGTCGAAGTCTATATCAGCGCCTTCCAGGGCTGAGCTGAGCGAGCGCCGATGACCATGAGAAACGCCGTCGCGTGCGCACGCGGCGGCGTTTCCACAATCAGGAGACGGTGATGCGCGCCATTCTTCTCGCACTCGCGTTGGCCGCTTGCACGCAAGGCGAAGCGCCTTCGTCCGAGGCGGACGGCGGCGCAGAAGCGCCGGATCAGCCGCAAGCGGACGCGGCGGCGACGCAAACGCAGCAGCCGATCACGGCGCAGGACGCACTTGCACGGATGCCGAGCTGGGAAGGCGCGCGCGCCGCGGGCGTGGATTTTCGCGCCGTCGGCCAAGAGCCCGGCTGGATTCTCGACATCTACACGGAACGGCGCATGCGGCTGGTTTGGGATTACGGCGAAAGCGCCGCGGATTTTCCGCTGACACCGCCGACTTATCCGCAAGAAGGCGCTACGCGCTACGAAGCCGCACAGAACGGACGCACCCTCGCCGTCACCATTCGCCGCGCGCCGTGTCAGGACGCCATGAGCGGCGCGCCCTATCCGAGCACTGTCGAAGTGGTGATCGACGGGCGCACATTGAACGGCTGCGGCAAGAGCGTCTAAAGCCCTTCCGCCGTCATCCGAAATCAACCGGGAGAAAACTCCAGCATGCCGTTTCGCTTCACGCTAATCGCCGCGTTCGCGTGCGCCGCTTGTTCGAGCGCGCCGCCGCGCGAGCTTCCGCCGCCGGAGCTGCCGCAGCGCGCCGGCGTCGATCCGCTCGTCGCCGCGCGCGCCGAGGGCGTCGAGTTCCGCGGCGTCGGCGAGGGGTTCGTGCTGGAGATCATGCGCGAGGACGTCATTCGATTGACGCAGACCGCGAGCGGCGAGACGCTCACGTTCGCAAAGCCTGAACCGCAACTTCCGCGCTGGAACGGCTCGATCTATGCGACGACCGCCGGGACGCACGAGCTCTACGTCGCTATCCGCAACGATCGCCCATGCGAGCGCGCGGATCGCGCGGTCTATCCGATCAGGGTCGAGATAAGGTTGGACGACCGGGTGTTCACCGGCTGCGGACGCGGCTTCTAGCCTGCGCTCAGCGCAGCGCTTCTTGATCTCGCTTTCGACAGGTATGCGCTTCTTTTTCGCTGCGGGGTGTTGGAATGACTCTTAAGCGTATCGCCAGCGTCTTCTGTGTGTTGCTGCTGACGGCCTGCTCGAGCGCGACTAGCTCTGCGGATCTTCGCCCGTCAATCGATGCGAAGCTGGCGGCTGACGCTCAGCGATACGGCATTCCGGCGCAATCGGTGCTCGTGATGCGGAACGGCGAAGTTCTCTATCGCACTCAGCGAGGGCTCGCGGACACGGCCACTGGCCGCGCAGTCGCGGCCGACGACGTTTATGCCGTCTACTCGGTGAGCAAGCTGTTCGCCAGCATTCTCATCCTGCAATTGGTCGATCAGAACCGACTGGATTTGGAGCAGCCTGCCCGGCTTTACGCACCCGATCTGCCCGAGGCATGGAGCGAAGTCACCGTCGGCCAGTTGCTGAGCCACACCTCCGGCCTCCCGGATTTCTTCGACGGCGCCGATCCGCAGCGTGCGCTTCCGCCGACGAAGGAGGATGTTTTTAGGAGTCTCGCCGACAGGCCGCTCTTGTTCGCGCCTGGCGCCGAAACCCGCTACGGCCAAACCAATTATGTGGTGTTGCTCTCCATTCTGGAGAACCTTCACGGAGCGTCCTATCGCGACATCGTTCGTGATCGCATTCTCCGGCCTCTCGCGCTCAACGACACCTACCTAGGGCTCGCGCACGCGCCGCGCGGCCGGCTCGTTTCACCCTATCGCGGCGAGAACGGCGAACTCGTTCCCGATCCGACCCCGCCATGGCAGGACTACAGCATCGCTCACGCCGAACTCTACACGACGCCGGACGATCTGGGCGCCTTCCTGACAGCGGTCGCGCAAGGCGAATTGGTTCGGCAAGAAACGCTCGTTCGCGCGTGGCGCCCCTACCAGCTACGGAGCGGCGAGGACGGCGTTTTCGCCGCGGGCTGGGACTATGGCGAGAGCGGCCGCTACCGCGAGGTTGGTCTCGACGGCGGCGTCAAGGTGCGCGTGCGCATCGTCTTCCGCGATGAGTCTCTGAGCGATCATTATGTGATCGTCTATCTCACCAACGGCTCGCGCGAGAACGTCTGGACCCGGACGCTGCTCGACCCGATCCAGGACATAACGCTGCGCGACGAGGAGAGGCGTTAGACTGTCGGCTTGCGCTGCTTGCGATATTTCGGCGGCGCGCTGTTCGACCAGACGGCGTTTCCCTTGCGGTCGCGGCGGTCGCCGCGATCTCGCGCCGCATCCTCGCGGGCGCGCGACGGCGCATGGCCCTGCTTCGCGTGCGCTTGGCCGTGCGCTTCCGAAGCGTGATGCTTCTTTGGCGCATGTTTGCGCGCCGGATGCGCCGAGCCGGAACGGCCGGAGGGGCCCTTCGGCCGCGCCGGACGCTCGTCCTTCCTCGGCGCAGCGAGCGAGAAATCCGTCTCCATCACCGGCACCGCTTGCTTCGTCAGCCGCTCGATGTCCTTCAGGTATGCGCGCTCGTCCGGCGCACAGAACGAGATCGCGACGCCGCGGGCGCCCGCGCGCGCGGTGCGGCCAATGCGGTGGACGTATTGCTCCGGCACGTTCGGCAGGTCGTAGTTGATGACATGGGTGATGTCGTCAACGTCGATGCCGCGCGCGGCGACTTCCGTCGCGACCAGCAAACGCGCATGGCCCTTCTTGAACGCTTCGAGCGCGCGCATGCGCTGGCCCTGGCTCTTGTTGCCGTGGATCGCTTCCGCTTCGAAGCCGCCGCTTTCGAGCTTCTTCACGACGCGGTCAGCGCCGTGCTTGGTGCGGGCGAACACGAGCGCGCGTTTGATCGACTTGTCGGCCAGCAGCGCGTGCAGCAGATCTTGCTTCTTGGCCTGGTCGACGTGGATCACCGCCTGCTCGACGCGCTCGGCGGTCGAACTGACCGGCGTCACCGCGATCTTCTCAGGGCGATCCAAGAACTGGGCTGCGAGCTCTTCGATCGCCGGCGGCATGGTGGCGGAGAAGAACAGCGTCTGGCGCGTGCGCGGCAGGATCGTTGCGATTTTGCGCAAGTCGTGGATGAAGCCCATGTCGAGCATGTGATCGGCTTCGTCGAGGACGAGGATTTCGACCTTGTCGAGCCGGATCGAACGCTGGCTGACATGGTCGAGCAGCCGGCCCGGCGTCGCCACGAGGACGTCGACGCCGCGATACATCGCCTGCTTCTGTTTGAACATCGAGGCGCCGCCGAACACGACGGCGGTCGAGAGCCCAAGGAATTTGCCGTAGGCCCGAAAGCTGTCGCCGATCTGCGCGGCGAGTTCGCGCGTGGGCGCCAGCACCAAGGTACGGCACGATTTCTCGCCCGCGTGCTTGCGGTCCTTGTGCAGGCGATCAAGAATTGGCAGCGCGAACGCAGCCGTCTTGCCGGTGCCGGTTTGGGCGAGGCCGATTAGGTCCTTGCCCGTCTGCACGATCGGCAGCGCCTGGATCTGGATCGGAGTCGGCTTGGAATAGCCCTCGGCGTCGAGCGCCTTGAGGATCGGCGTGGAAACGCCGAGATCTTGGAAAGTGGTCACGTAAAATCTTTCAGCCGCGCGCGTCATCGCGGGCGACTCTATCAGCTCGGAACGATGCGACGGCGAAGAAGGGCGGCGAGCGAGAGGCTCAAAGCCGAACGTCGATGGTGGCGTTCCAGAAGGGACCGCGTTCCAGGCAATTTGCGCAGCCAGGAACGGTCGCTGAGTGCGGATATCAGGGTAGAAGGTTACAAAGTCAATAACGCCAAAGGGCATAGCTGCCCGTCGGCCGAAGCCCGAATACGGCAAAACCACGTCACGCCGCTTCGGCGACGAAGCCTTTCCAGGTGCGCATGTACTGCACGAAGGCCGTCCCCAGGCCCTCCTCGCGCAAGTACGCCTCGCTCACCGGAGTCGCGATCGCGGCGAAGTTCGGATCCATCGCAACGCGCGTGGGGAAATCGTGGTGCAGGATGGCGGCGCGGCCGATCACCGAAAAATCGAAGCCCATCGCCAGCACATCGCGCGCATCCTGGGCGCGCATGATCTTGCCCGCAGCGCCGAGGCGGACCTGACCGCGCTCCAACTCGGCGAAGTACGAGGCCAACGTGCGGCCCTGATACGCTTCGTCGTTCGGCTCCTTGCGCAAATCCCAGAGCGACATGTCGAGAAAGTCGATCTTCCCTTCGCGCATCAGCCGCTGCGCCACATGGCGAATTTCCATCAGATCGATGCCCCAGCGTTCCGGCGAGAGGCGTACGCCCAGCGAGAAACCCGGCTTGGTCGCCGCGCGCACGCCATCGATAATCTCGAACAGGAAACGCGCCCGGTTTTCCGGCGAGCCGCCATACGTGTCCTCACGCCGGTTCAGCTCCGGCGACAGAAAGGAGCAGATCAGATAACCATGCGCGCCGTGCAGCTCGGCGCCGTCGAAGCCCGCCCGCTCAGCCCGCGCCGCCGCCTCGATGAAGCAATCGCGCGAGGCGTGCACTTCATCGATCGTCATGCCCTCCGCTTTGAGCTTTTCATCCGCCGACGGCGCCTTCGGGTTCTTCAGCGCGCGAAGGCCGCCATGATGCAGCTGCGCGATCGCAAGAGAGCCGTGTCGCTTGATACCTGCCGCCAGTCTGGAGAGGCCTGGCAAATGCCTCTCGTCATGAAACCCAAGCTGGCCGGGAAAGCCGACGCCGCTTTCCTGCACTGACGCCGCGCAGGTCATCGTCAGGGCAAAGCCGCCTTCGGCGCGCATTGTCAACCAGCGATACTCGTCTTCGCTGAGCACCCCATCCGGATGCGACTGCAAATTCGTCAGTGGCGCGAGAACGAACCTGTTCTTCAGCACGGCGCCGGAGGAGAACGTCAGCGGATCGGAGAGCGAGGTCATCGGCCAAAGATAAGGGGGCGCGCGAAAAGCGCACCCCCTAACTCAGTTCAATCGCTAAACCGTGGGTTAAGCCGCCTGCTTCGCTTTCGCGCCGAACCGCTCGTAGAAGCTCTCGTTCTTGGCGGCCATGTCGCGCAGCAGCTTGTTCGGGCGGAAGCGATCGCCGTAGGCGTCAGCCAGGCGATCGGCTTCTTCCACGAACTTCTTCGTGCCCCAGAAGAGGTCGATGTAGCTGATGCAGCCGCCGCTGTAGGGCGCAAAGCCCCAGGCGAGGATCGAGCCGACGTCCGCGTCGCGCGGATCGGTGATGACGCCTTCCTCGAAGCAGCGCGCCACTTCGATGCACTGGCGGAAGAGGAAGCGCTTGGTGAGCTCCTGCTTCAGCGCCGGCGGGCATTCCTTCACCTTCACTTCGATGCGTTCGGAAATGCCTGGCCAGATGCGCGTCGGTTTGCCGTCGTCGCCGTATTCATAATAGCCCTTGCCGCCCTTACGGCCGACGCGGCCTTTGTCCTCGACGATCCATGAGAGCAGGTTCGCGCGCGGGTCCTTCTTGTAATCCTGCTGCGTCAGTTCGGCGTTGGTCTTGCCGATTTTCAGCGCTGTATCGAGGCCCACGGAGTCGGACACTTCCAGCGGCCCCATCGGCATGCCGCACTGGCGGCCGACATTCTCGATGATTGCCGGCGCAATGCCTTCCATCAGCATCTCGACGCCTTCGGCCGGATAAGTACCGAAGCAGCGCGAGGTGTAGAAGCCGCGGAAATCGTTCACCGTGATCGGTGTCTTCCTGATCTTGATGACGTAATCGATCGCTTTGGCTTGGGTTTCGGCGCTCGTCTCCTTGCCCATGATCAGCTCGACCAGGCCCATGCGCTCGACCGGCGAGAAGAAGTGGATGCCGATGAAGTTCTTCGGACGAACCGACGCTTCGGCGAGACCGGTGATTGGCAGTGTCGATGTGTTGGTGCCGAACACCGCGGTGTCGCCGAGGAAGGCTTCTGCTTTTTTGGTCACTTCGGCCTTCAGCGCCGGGCTCTCGAACACCGCTTCGACCACGAGATCGCTGCCCTTGATCAGCGAATAATCGGTCGAGGGCGTGATGCGGGCGAGGATCTCATCGCCCTTCTCTTTCGTGATCTTGCCGCGCGAGACGTCTTTATCGACGATGCGCTGCGAGTAGGCTTTGCCCTTCTCGGCGCTCTCTTGGCTTACGTCCAATAGCACCGTTTCGATGCCGGCCTTGGCTTGCACATAGGCGATGCCCGCGCCCATCAGTCCCGCGCCGAGGACGGCGACCTTCTTGATCTCGTAAGTCGGATAGCCTTCGGGGCGATTTCCGCCTTTGCCGAGCGCCTGCATGTTCACGAACAGCGAACGCACCATGCCCTTGGCTTGCGGCGTCGCCGCCGTCTTCAAGAAGTATCGAGACTCGATCCGCAACGCCGCGTCGATCGGCACTTGCACGCCTTCGTAGATGCACGAGAGGATGTTGCGCTGGGCCGGATAGTTGAGGTTGGTCTGCTTGGAGACCATAGCGTTGCCGCCGACGCTCGCCATCGCGCCGCCGGGCGTGAACGGACCGTCCTTCACCTTGTAGCCCTTCACGTCCCATGGCGCGACGTGGTTCGGCTTGCCTTTCAACCACGTCTTGCACGCTTCGACCGTTTGGCCAGCGGGCGCGACTTCATTGATGAAGCCAAGCCCCTTGGCTTCTTGCGGTGATTTGTCAGCGCCTTGCAGGATCATCATCGCCGCGTTCTGCACTCCGATGAGGCGCGGCAGACGCTGCGTGCCGCCAGCGCCCGGCAGCAGACCCACCTTCGCTTCCGGCAGGCCGAGCTTGATCTTCGGGTTGTCCGCCGCGACGCGGTAATGGCCCGCCAGCGCGAATTCCAAGCCGCCGCCGAGCGCCAAGCCTTCGAGCGCGAACGCCACCGGCTTTCCGCAGGTTTCAAGATCGCGATAGACGCGGTTCAGACCGAAGCCGCGCTCAAAATTCGCCTTCAGCTTTTCGTCTTCGCTCTTCGGCTCGCCGCCCCCACCGACGCCGCGCTCGTTCATCTCGCCGAGATCGGCGCCGGCGCAGAAGCCGCTCGCCTTGCCCGAGGTGAAGACGACGCCCTTGATCGCGTCGTCGCTCTTGATGCGGCCGACGATCTCGTAAATGTCTTTGATCACGCTTGCGGTGATCGTGTTCATGGAGCGGCCCGGCACGTCGAACGTGATGAGCGCGATGCCGTCGCTGTCGACGTCGATCTTGAAGTTTTCCATCCTACCCATCCTTCCCGGTCTTATCCGACCCGTCGTTGCTGTTCTTCTTCGCCGTAGCGACGCCGAGCGCAGTCCCGAGGCCGACGCCGAGGGCGACGCCGGCCGCAAGACCTAACGCGAGGTTGCCCGTCGAGAGCCCGATCGCAACGCCGATGGCGATGCCGAACCCAATGCCGGCTGCGAATACCCCGCCGTTCATTCAGTTCACCCGTTCAATCACTGTCGCGGTGCCCATCCCTGCGCCGACGCAGAGCGTGATCAGCGCGCGCTCTTTGTTCGAGCGCTCCAGTTCATCGACCACGGTGCCGAGGATCATCGCGCCGGTTGCGCCCAGCGGGTGGCCCATGGCGATGGCGCCGCCATTGACGTTGACCTTCTCCATATCGAGATCGAGCGCCTGCACCCAGCGCAGCACCACCGCCGCGAAAGCTTCGTTGAGCTCCCACAGATCAATGTCCTTCTGCGTCATGCCGAGTTTGGTGAGCAGCTTCTTGGTCACGAACTCGGGACCCGTCAGCATGATCGCCGGCTCCGATCCGATCGAAGCGCCACCCAGGATGCGCGCGCGGGGCTTCAGGCCCAGTGCATCGCCCATCTCCTTCGTCCCGATTAGCACCGCCGCCGCGCCGTCGACGATGCCGGATGAATTGCCGGCATGGTGGACGTGATTGACCTTCTCCACTTCCGGATAGCGCTGCTGAATGACGCCGTCGAAGCCCGGCATCACTTCGCCTTGCATCTTGAAGCTGGCTTCGAGCGCGCCGAGCGATTGCAGCGTGGTGTCCGGCCGCATGTGCTCGTCGTGATCGAGCAAGGTAGCGCCCAGCTGATCCTTGACAGGCACGATCGACTTCTTGAACCGGCCTTCCTTCCACGCCTTCGCCGCGCGTTGCTGACTTTGCACCGCGTACGCATCGACGTCCGTACGCGAGAAGCCGTACTTGGTGGCGATCAAGTCGGCGCCGACGCCTTGCGGCGTGAAATAGGTCTTCATCGCGATCGAGGGATCGGTCGCCCAGGAGCCGCCGTTCGAGCCCATCGGCACGCGGCTCATGCTCTCGACGCCGCCGCCGATCGCCATCTCCGCTTCGCCCGACTTCACCTTCGCCGCAGCGATGTTCACGGCTTCGAGCCCCGAGGCGCAGAAGCGGTCGACCTGCACGCCGGCGACGCTCTCGGCGTAATCCGCATTCAGCACCGCGATGCGGGCGATGTCCGAGCCCTGCTCGCCCACCGGCGAGACGCAGCCGAGATAGACGTCGTCGACCTTCGACGTGTCCAGATTGTTGCGGTCACGCACCGCCTGCAGGGCCTGCGTAGCCAGCGACAGCGCCGTCACCTCGTGCAGCGCGCCCGTGTTCTTGCCTTTGCCGCGCGGCGTACGCACCGCGTCATAGATATAGGCTTCAGCCATCGTCTTCACTCCAACCAGCGGCATCGGCCGCTTCGCACCCTGTTGGGACCGGAGTCGTCCCCGGCGCGAACCGCGCCTACTCCGCTGACCGCTGCCGCCGGGCCGGCGACAGCGCGGTAAATTTAGTGCGCCTCCCCGCCGGCGATATCGACATCACCTTTGAACGAGTTGGCGATGAAACAGGCGTCGTGCGCCTTGTGATGCAATTCGCGCAATTGCTCAGGCGTCGGCGCCGTTTCGCCGGCCCATGCGATCACCGGATTGAGTTGGATGCGCGTCATCTGCATGCGCCCGTCGGCGCCTTTCGCCAGTTCGCCTTCGGCCTTATCGATGTAGGAATCGATCACGAACCCGGCTTTGCGTGCGAAATCTAGGAAGAACAGCATGTGGCAGGACGACAGCGCCGCCACGAACAATTCTTCCGGATCGGCGGCGTCTTCGCGGGAAAGCGGCGGACGCACCACATGCGGGGACGACGAGCCGGGAATCGAGAACCCGGCGTCGAACGCGATGTCATGCCCGCGTGAATACTTGCCGTCGCTGAACGGCTGCTCGCCGCGCGTCCAGGTGAGCGTTGCGGTGTAGGCGCCCATCAGAACGCCTCCGCCGCTAGCGCCATCACGGGATCGGCCCCGCTCTTCAGCTTCGCCAAATGCGCGCCAGCGTCAGGCAGCGTCCGAGCCAGGAAATAACGCGCCGTCGCCAGCTTCGTGTCGAAGTAGGGATCAGACGCGCCGCCGTTCTTCTTCGCCGCCAACGCCGCCTTGGCCTGCAGCGCCCACATGTAGGTCAGCGCCGTGATGCCGAAGAGGTTGAGATAGTCATGGCTCGCCGCACCGGCATTGTCGAAATTGGTCATGCCGTTCTGCATCAGCCACATCGTGCCGTCCTGCAGCTGGCCCTTCACGCCGGCGAGCGCCGTCGTGAACTCCTTCAGTTCCGCGTCGTCTTCGTGATTATGCACGAAATCGTCGATCTCGTTGAAGAATGAGAAGATCGCGCGACCGCCATTAGCGCCCAGCTTGCGGCCGACGAGGTCGAGCGCCTGGATGCCGTTCGCGCCTTCGTAGATCATGGTGATGCGCGCATCGCGCACGAACTGGCTCATGCCATGTTCTTCGATGTAGCCGTGACCGCCGTAGATTTGCTGGCAATTGGTGGCGTTGGCGTAGCCCTTGTCGGTCAGATAGCTTTTGATCACGGGTGTCATCAGGCCCATGTAATCACCGGCTTTCTCGCGCACCTCCTCGTCCGGCGAGGCGTGCAGCAGATCGCCATGGATCGCCGTCCAGAACGCAAACGCGCGCGCGCCTTCGTTGAATGCCTTGGCGTCCATCAACATGCGGCGGATGTCCGGGTGCACGATAATTGGATCGGCCGGGCCGTTCGGATTCTTTGCGCCGGTGATCGAGCGGCCCTGCAGCCGATCCTTCGCGTAGGCGACGCCGTTCTGATACGCGACTTCCGACTGAGACAGCCCCTGCAGGCCGACGCCCAAACGCGCCACGTTCATCATCACGAACATGGCCATGAGGCCCTTGTTCTCCTGGCCGATCAGGTATCCGGTCGCGTCGTCGTAGTTCAGCACGCACGTCGAATTGCCGTGAATGCCCATCTTCTCTTCGATCTTGCCGCAGACGACGCCGTTGCGCTGACCGGGATTGCCATCCTTGTCGAGGATGAACTTCGGCACAATGAAGAGCGAGATGCCCTTCGTGCCCTGTGGCGCGCCTTCAATGCGCGCCAGCACGAGATGGATGATGTTCGATGCGAGATCGTGTTCGCCGGCGGAGATGAAAATCTTCTGGCCGGTGATGCGATAGGAGCCATCGGCTTGCGGGATCGCCTTGGTGCGCAGCATGCCGAGATCGGTGCCGCAATGCGGCTCCGTCAGATTCATCGTGCCGGTCCACTCGCCGCTGACCAGTTTCGGCAAATAGGTTTGCTTTTGCTCATCGCTGCCGTGCTGATGGATTGCCTCATAGGCGCCGTGCGAAAGGCCCGGATACATGCCGAACGCCATATTCGCGCTCGCGACCATCTCGTTCCAGGCAAGCCCGACGACGTGCGGCAGACCCTGTCCGCCATAAGCGGGATCGCTCGAAAGCGAGGGCCAACCCGCTTCGACGAATTTCTGATACGCTTCCTTGAACCCAGGCGGCGTCGTCACCGAGCCATCGTCGTGACGCACACAGCCGTGCTCGTCGCCGACCTTGTTCAGCGGCGCCAAAACGCCCTCACAAAACTTCGCGCCCTCCTCGAGCACCTGATCGATCAGATCCATCGGCGCCTCGGCGAAGCCCGGCAGATTGGAATAGCGCTCGATGTCGAGCACGTCCTTCAACAGGAAGCGATATTCACGAAGCGGGGCGGTGTACGTCGGCATCGGCTGCTCCGAACGAGGCAATAGGCAGATCGGCAATGGGCAATAGCGGCAGCGGCGGCCCTATTGCCTACTGCCTATTGCCTACTGCCTTTAGTGCACTTCTTCGAGCCGCTTCTTGGCTTCGGCTTCGAACGCGCGCGCCGCGCCCATCGCCGCCGGCGCCGCGGGCTTGGCCAGGAACTTCTCGAGCTTGGCGATCGAATCCGTCAGCGTCTCGATCGCGGCGTCGATGTCTTCGCGCTGGGCTTCGAGCGCGACAATGCGCGCTTTGTATTTCTTCAGCGCCGTCTGCGCCTGGGCGCGCTGATCGACTTTGTACAAGTCGAGGATCTCCTTGATCTCGATCAGCGAAAGACCAACGCGTTTGCCGCGCAGGATGAGCTGAAGGCGCGCGCGATCGCGATGCGAGTAGACCCGGTTCATGCCGTCGCGGCGCGGGGTCAGAAGCCCCTTGTCCTCATAGAAGCGGAGCGCGCGCGGGGTGACGTCGAACTCACGGGCCAGTTGTGAGATCGTGTAGGTGCGCTCGGTTTTGGTCATCGGAAGTCCCTCGGGTTCGCCCAGCAGACCCGACGGTAGCTTCCGTTTACGGAAGCGTCAATTCAAGTTGACGGCGGCGTCATTAATCCGAGTTCACGGCAAGCTTGCCTTTAAGTGCCGAACCGGCGTCGGGCAGCCGTTCAGCCCATAGTAATGTCGAACTCAGCCGCCAGGCGCGTCATCATCGCCTACACACCCTGGTCGCCGCCAAGCGTCATCGCATGCCATAAACTTAAGGAGGGCCGATCCGGACTGCCTGCGCCCCAGGGGGCAGCTGAGGCACCACCGTTCGAGGACCATGATGCCGTCACACCCCTCGGCGGAGGCCATGCCGCACCGTCATGCACATGGCTCCCCTCAGCACCACGGGCAGTTTCGTTTACGATCTGGTCTTGGCGATCCGCTCGCCGCGGCTTTGCGGGTCTTCCTCCGGCAGCTGCGGAAGCATCAGTCGGTACGCCAGGTTGGACAGGGAGGTTGAGGCGCGCCATCGCCCGCGCAACGGCAAGGTCCGCTTCCGCGCGCATCATCTCCAGCACGCTGGTCGGTGACGACATGGTCGGCGCCGCAATGCGTGACGCCGAATATTTCGCAAGCGAGATCACACTGCCTCGCCTCGACCAGCATGCGCGGCGCGCTCGGAAAGCGCGAAAACGCCGCGCGATTGGCGTCCATCGAGGCTTCCAAACCCGCGCCGCCTGCGGTGTAGGCCCACGCTTGCGGCGCCATCTTCTTCTGCGCCGCCGCTTCGAGCGCAGTGAAGTGCGTCGGGATCTCGGGCGTTACGCCGCCCAGTCCGCGCACGTAGATGGAGCCCTGGATTCGGACTCGAAATCGCGGGGCGTGTCCGACATGGCTAATCCACGTTTACGACTTTACCGGCCATTAACACGCCAACCCCTTTGATCGACACTGCAAAGTCGTGAGCGATTCTCGAATCTTCCACGGCGATTGGGGTTAGGGCGTGAGCCGCGGACGCGCGGCGACATGCGGCGAGGGCAAAATGAGCGGCGCGCAAAGCTGGAGCGTAAAGGGCATCGACCCGAAAGTGCGAGAGGCTGCGCGCGAAGCCGCCGCTCGACAGGGCATGAGCCTCGGCGAATATCTGAACCAAGCGCTCGCCGGCCACGGCCAGGCGCCGCCGCAGGCGCCGCAGGCGGGGCCACAGCCGCCGCGCCCGCGGCCGCGCTATTCGAGCCTACCCGCCACCATCGATCACGACGACGAAGATTGGGCTGTCGGCGGACCGCGCCTCAGCGATCCGTCCCGCCTCGCGCAACGTCTTGAGTCGATCGAGCGCCGCACCCAACTCGCTGTCACCGGTCTCGACCGCGCCGTGTCCACCATCGACCGCTCGGTCATGGGCCTCGCCGCCCGCATCGACGACGCCGAAGCTGTCTCCAACGAGGCGGCTGAGCGCGTCAGCGAGGCGCTCGAACAATTCCGCATCGCCGGCGAGACGCTGAGCGGGAAGTTGGAGCGCGCCGAATACGAAGCGGTCGAAGCGAAAAAAGCTTTCGATGGCGCGACCGGCGGCATCGAAAGCGTGAAACACCGCCTCGAACAGCAAGTGACCGTCGCCGAGGAAGTCGCCCGCCGCGCCGAAGCCGCCGCGAGCTACCTCACCGGTGAGATGGAAAACCGCGACGCGGCTGTCGCGCAGACGCTCGTGGAAGCGCGCAGCGTCGCCGAGGAGGCCGCGCGTCAGGCCGCGCAAGCATCGGCCGACGCCGTCGCCGAACTGCGCCGGTTGCAGCAGGAGCTCACCGAACGCGTCGAGGAGAGCGAAACCTCCACCCGCCGCGCCATCGAAACCGCCGTCGCCGAGGTCAGCGCCGACAGTCGCGGCACGCGCGAAGCGCTGCTGGAAGAGGTCGTCCGCCTCGAAGGCGAGATCGCGCGCCGCGTCGGCAGCGTCGATGAGCTGAGGAGCGAGCACGCCGCGCTCATCGCGCGGATTGAGCGGGCCGAGGCCGGCGCGCGCGAAAGCACCGCGGGCCTGCGTCAAGCCGCCGGGGCCGCGATCGCCGATCTGCGCAATTCGCAGCTCACACTTGCCGCGCGCGTCAAGCAGGTTGAGGACATCGCCGGTCAAAGCGGCGCGGTCGACCTGTCCGATCTGCGCCACGCCCAAGCCGATATTGCCGAACGCCTCTCGACGCTCGAAAGCAAAACCGAAACGAACCCGGTCGCGGACGCGCTCGCCGCGTTTGAGCGCCGCCTCGCGTCGGTCGAGACCGCCGGCGCGAGCACGCAAAAGCTCGACGAAGTCGACGGTGCGGTAAAGACGCTCGATCAGGCGCTGCAGCGCCTGGCCGACCGCATCGCCGAGACCGAAAACACCGCCAACACGGCGATCCGCACGCTCGAAGAAACCGTCTCGTCGCTCGGCGCCAAGGTCGAGCAAGGCGGCGGCGCCGCACAGGAGACCGAGGCGCTGCGCGCCCTGCTGGAGCACCGCCTCGATTCGATGGCGCAATCCGTCGGACAGATGGTCGGCGAAGCGCGCAACGAACTCGCGGGCCAACTGCAAGCGGCGCTCGAAGGCGTCGCCGGCGAAGGTCTTGAAGGCGCACTGGCGGACGTGAACCGCCGCCTCGCCGCCGCTGAGCGTCGCCAAGCGCAAACGATCGAAGCCATCTCGCTTGAGATCAAGCGCATGAGCGAAGGCGTCGATCAGCGCCTACGCGCTGTCGAGGCCCGCAACGATGACGCAGCCGCGTCGGCGGTTCGCGAAGAGCTTTCGCGCATGGCGCAAACACTCGAGCAGCGCTTCGACGACATCGAGCGCCGAGAAGCCGCCGCCTTCGACCGGATGGGCCTCGAGGTCGGCCGCCTCTCCGAGCGCCTCGAAGAGCGCGTCGGCGCGGTCGAGACCCGCAGCGCCCAAGCGATCGAACATGTGGGCGAACAAGTCGCGCGCATGGCCGAGCGCTTCAACCAGCGCCACGAACTGCTGTCGCGCGAGCTCTCCGAGCGGATGCTCGACAGCGAGGAGCGCTCCGGCGCGCGTGTCGCCGAAGCGATCGGCTCGATCATGCAGCGCCTCCGGGAGGTGGAAGAGCACTCGCAGGAAGCGATCGCGCCAGTGCAGAAGGCGGTTTCCTCGGTCGCCTCGAAACTCGAACAGTTCGAGAGCGCCAAGGACGACAATCCCCCGCTCGCGAGCATTCCGACGCCCGCGCGCCGTATCGAGGACTTCCCGAACTTCGGCGACGATCTCTCCGATCCCGAGCCCCAGCCGTACGTCGCCCCCTTGGACGCCGCGCAGCCGGTGCGCGCAGCGCCCTTGCCGCCGCTCGCGACAGCGACACCGACCGCCGCGCCGGTGCTGCGGCAGACCGAGGCCGACAACGACATCTATTTCGCCGAAGACGTCGACGATCTCTTGACCGACGATCTCGGCGAAGACCCGTTCACCTCCGACACGCTGGACGCGCTGCAGGCCGAAGCGCCGATCGAAGCCAGGCCCATCGTCTCCCCTGACGACGATTTGCTGATTGACGAACCGGAGCTGGAAGCCGCCGACGCCGTCGCTGCGCCGCCGCCGGCAGACGACGATCCGTTCTGGTCGCCGGATGATCTCGATCTGTCGGCGCCGTCCGACACGCCGACGGTCACCCAACCGGCTTTTGAAGACGACGCGTTCGAGCCGCTCATGAGCGAGCACGCCGGCGCCGAGCCCGATCCGCTGCCGCCGTTGCCGGAATCGCCTGCGTTCGAGCCGCCGACGCTCGACCTCACCGATCCGCCGGCGCCGGAGACGCCGCCAGGCAAGAACGACTATCTCGCCCAAGCACGCAAAGCCGCGCAGGCGCAATCGCTGCCGAAGACGCGCGAGAAGGAGCAAGCGGCGACGCCGAAGCTCAGCTTGCGCGGATCGAGCCGCGTCGTGCTGTGGGGCGCGACAGGCATCGTCGCCGCCCTGCTTGTCGGCGGCGCGCTCTACATTCGCGGCGGCGACACCGGCGCCGATACCCAAGCTGAACCGGAAGCGCCGCCGCCTGCGCCGGCAATGCAGGCTGCGCCGCCGGCTTCGGAAGCTGTCGATCCGAACGCCCCGTTCGAAGCGCCCGCGGACGACCCGTTCGCACAAGCGCCTAGTAACGCCGAAACCGCAACCGGCGCCAACGACACGCCGATCGCCGCCGCGACGCCGCAAGCGCAGCCAACCGTCGCCGGTCCGCTGCCGCCGCGCAACGTCTCGCTCGAACAAGCCGCACAAGCGGGCGACCTCACCGCGCAGTACGAACTTTCGCTGCAGCGCATCGCGGCCGGGCGCACGCAGGAAGGCGTCACCATGCTGCGCCGCGCTGCCGACCGCGGCTTTCCGATGGCGCAATATCGCCTCGCCAAGCTCTACGAGCGCGGCGAAGGCGTGCAGGCGGATCTCGCCGTGGCGCGGCAGTGGACCGAACGCGCCGCCGCCGCAGGAAATCGTCGCGCGATGCACGATCTCGGCGTCTACTTCGCCCGCGGCGAAGGCGCGCCGCTCGACGAAGCGGCGGCGTTCCGCTGGTTCAGGCAAGCGGCCGAACTGGGCGTCGCCGACAGCCAGTACAACCTGGGCGTCCTCTACCAGCAGGGCCGGGGCGTGAACGCGAGCCCGTCGGAAGCCTTGTTCTGGTTCTTGGTCGCCGCACGCCAAGGGGATCAGGACGCTGGCGCACGCGCCACCGCGCTGGAATCGCAGCTGCCGCAGATTCAGGTGCAGCAAGCCCGAGCCCGCGCACAAGCATTCCGCCCGCGCGCCGCCAGCGCCGTCGCCAACGGTGAATTCGGGCAACGCGCCTGGGCGCGCGCCGGAACGTAAGCGCCAGAGATCAATGTGACATCGTGAGCGGCCCGTGCCGCTTACGATGTCACTTGCTCATTGCGATCCAAGCGTCTTCGTCGATCACTTTGACGCCCAACTTCTCCGCCTCGGCGAGTTTCGAGCCGGCGCCCGGCCCGGCGACGACGAGATCGGTCTTCTTCGACACGCTGCCGGAAACCTTGGCGCCGAGCGCCACCGCGCGCGCTTTGGCTTCATCGCGCGTCATCTTCTCCAGCGTGCCGGTGAACACGATCGTGAGACCGGCAACCTTGCTCGAAGTCGCCGCCTTGGGCTCAGCCTTCGGCGTCACCTGTTTCAACAGGCGCTCGAGCGCGGCGCGATTGTGTTTCTCGGCGAAGAAGTCGACGAGATGGCCCGCCGCCACCGGACCCACGCCGTCGACGCGCGCAAGATCGAGATAATCCTCGCCAGGAATTTGCCTAGCGGCCTTCCTTACGGCCGCGAACGCGTCGCTGAGCGAACCGTAATGGGCTTTCAGCGACTCCCAGGCCTTGGCGCTGACCCCTTTGATCTTCGGCGGTTCCGCATCTTCGAACAGATCGCCCCCGCCGGCCTTCAGCGTCGGCGCGGCGGCGACGAGATTGTTGCGCGCACCCTCGCCCAGTCCTTCGATAAGCTCGAGCGCTTCGTATTCCTCGCCCGGCCGCGCCGCGACGGCGGCGTCCACCGCATCGCGGAACGCCGCCCAGGTCTCGAACCTGCGCGCCAACACGCCAGCCGTCGTCTCGCCGATATCACGGATGCCGAGCGCGTAAATGAAGCGCGACAGCTCCACTTCGCGGCGCGCTTCGATCGAGGCGAACAGATTGGCGAGGCTCTTATCGCCATAGCCCTCGCGCTCGAGGATCGCCGTCTTGTGCTTCGATAGTGTGAAGATGTCCGCCGGCTCTTTAATGAAGCCCGCTTCGAAGAACTCCTCGATCTGCTTCGCGCCGAGCCCCTCGATGTCCAGCGCCCGCCTCGACACGAAGTGTCGGAGATGTTCGATGCGCTGGTAAGGGCAAGCAAACTCGCCGGTGCAGCGCCGTACCGAGCTTTCTTCGGCCGAGACCGGCGTCTTCAGCGGGCACGGGCAGACATCGGGAAAATCGTAGCGCTTGGCGGTGCGCGCGCGTTTTGACTCGATGACGTCGACGATCTGCGGAATCACATCGCCCGCACGCTGAATGATCACCGTATCGCCGATGCGCAGATCCTTGCCGCCGCGGATCGGCCCGCCATCGGCGCCGACGCCGGCGATGTAGTCTGGATTGTGCAGCGTCACGTTGGTGACCGTGACGCCGCCGACGAACACCGGCTTCAAGCGCCCAACTGGCGTCATCGCCCCGGTGCGGCCGACCTGAATGTCGATGGCTTCGAGCGTCGTTTCCGCCTGCTCGGCCGCGAACTTGTGCGCGATGGCCCAGCGCGGACTGCGCGAGACGAAGCCAAGCCGTTGCTGCAGCGCGAGTTCATCGACCTTGTAAACGACGCCGTCGATCTCGTAGGCGAGCTTCTGTCGGCCGGCGAGGATGTGCTCATAGAACGACAGCAACTCCTCGGCGTCCTTGGCGCGCTTGATGGAGGCGAGCGGGAAACCGAAATCGCCCAGGCGCCGCATCGCGTCGTATTGCGTCGCCGCGAAGGGCTCGGATAGCTCGCCCCAGCCATGCACGAAAAAGCGCAGCGGCCGCGACGCCGTGATCTTCGGATCGAGCTGGCGCAGCGCGCCGGCGGCGCTGTTGCGTGGATTGACGTAGGTCTGTTTGCCTTCGGCTTCGAGCTTTGCGTTCATCTTCGCGAACGCGGTTTTCTCCATGTAAACCTCGCCACGTACTTCGAGCACGGCGGGCGCCCCTTTGATCGTCTGCGGGATGTCGCCGATAGTGCGCAGGTTGGCGGTGACGTCCTCGCCCTCGCGCCCGTCGCCGCGCGTCGCGCCCTGCACGAAGCGGCCGTTTTCGTAGCGCAGCGATGCCGACAGGCCATCGATCTTGGGCTCGGCCGTAAGCACAGGCGGTTTGCCCAGATTGAGGAAGCGCTGCACGCGCTGCACGAACGCGCGCGCGTCGTCGGCGTCGAACGCATTGTCTAGCGACAGCATCGCCACGCTGTGGCGGACCTTGCCGAACTTCTCTGTCGGGGCTGCGCCCACCCGCATCGAGGGACTGTCGTCGCGGACGAGTTCGGGAAAGCGCGCCTCGATGGCCGAATTGCGCACGCGCAGCTTGTCGTACTCGGCGTCGGAAATCGCCGGCGCGTCTTTCAGGTAGTAGAGGTTGTCGTGCCGCGCGATTTCGGCCGCGAGCCGCTCCAACTCGGCGGCCGCCTCCTTCTCCGTCAGCTTCTCGACTGCCTTGTCCGCCATCGGCGGCATCTTAGGCGGGAGTCCGCGGGGCGGATCAAGGCCCTAAGCGCCCCCAAGCTCGTTATCAGAACACCGCGCCGAAGGTGCGTCCGAACCAGCCGCGGCGTTCGGCCTCCTCTTCCGCAACTGGGGCGACGCCGGAATCGGTCATCAGCGTGTAGGAGCGCTGATACCATTCGTTGCCCGGGAAGTTGTGGCCGGAGATCGCGGCCATGCGTTGCGCCTCCTCGGTCATGCCGACCGAGAGATAAGCTTCGACGAGCCGGTGCAGCGCTTCCGGCGTGTGCGAGGTGCGCTGATAATTCTCGTTCTCGACCACATTGCGGAAGCGGTTGATGGCGGCGAGGTGCATGTCGCGCTCGAGATAGAAGCGGCCGACCGCCATCTCCTTGCCGGCGAGTTGGTCATAGACCATGTCGATTTTCAGCCGCGCGTCGCGCGCGTAGGAGCTCTCCGGATAGCGGCGCACGACATCGTTCAGCGCCTGCAGCGCCCGCTCGGTCGTCGCTTGGTCGCGGCCGACATCGAGGATGCGCTCGAAGTGGCAAATGGCGACCAGGTAATAAGCGTACGGCGCGCTTTCGTTGCCGGGGTGGAGCGCTATGAAGCGCTGCGCGTCCTCGATCGCCTCATCGTACTGGTTGTTCTGATAGTGCGCGTACGCTTCCATCAGCATCGCGCGGCGCGCCCAAGACGAATACGGGTGCTGGCGCTCGACTTCCTCGAAATTGCGCAGTGCGCGCGGATAGCGGCCCTGATCCAAGGCGTCTGTGCCGCGATTGTAGATGCGCTCGACCGGCTCATCGACATACTGCTGCTGCTCCGCCTGCTCGCGGTTCAGCGAAGCGCATGCCCCAAGGCCGGCGGCCAACAGGGCGGCGCCCAGCATGCGGGCGGCGTGCAACTGTCGAGAGTTCATTTACCTGGCCTCTTCTTGCTCAGGAAGGACGCGCAGCGAAACGCTGCCCTGGCCTGATACAGGATGAAAGCCGCGCCGCAAAGCGCCTGCGGCTGTGGGACGAACAGCTGTTTCAGCCCGCAGCTGCGATCAGCGCCGGCGCATGCTCGCGAACCGTTTCGGCCTCGGAGTCGTACTCCCAACGCCATGCTTCCGGCGTATCCAGCAGAGCCCGCACCAGCAGCGCGTTGAGCGCATGGCCCGGCTGGTCAGCCACAAAGCGGCCACAAATCGGCGCACCGGCCATAGCCAGATCGCCCACCGCGTCGAGCATCTTGTGACGGACAAATTCGTCGTCGAAGCGAAGTCCTTCGGGGTTCACGACGCGGCCAGAATCCACCACCAGCGTGTTCGCCATCGAGGCGCCGAGGCCAAGCCCCGCCGCGCGCATTGCTTCGGCGTCGGCCAGGAAGCCGAACGTGCGCGCGTCGGCGATATCGTGCAGGAAGCTTTCCGGCGTGAGATGGACGCGGCGGCGCTGCACGCCGATAGCGGCGTCGGCGAAGCGAATCGTCACATCCATATCGAGGCCTTCGAAGCCTTCCGATGGCGTCAAGGCCGCGCTTTTCGCGCCCATACGGACTTCGATCGGCTCGAGAATTCGGATGAACCGTTGCGGTGCGTGCTGTTGCTTGATTCCGGCGTTCAGCAGCACCTGCACGAACTGGGCGGACGAGCCGTCCAGGATCGGCAGTTCCGGGCCGTCCACTTCCACAATCAGATTGTCGATGCCGAGGCCAGCGCAGGCCGACATCAGGTGCTCAACCGTCGCCAGCTCCACGCCCGAGGTGTTACGGATGGTGGTGCAGCTGCGGGTATCGTGGACGCTATCGGCATGGGCACGAATGACATTATCCACACCGCGCACGTCGGAGCGGACGAACACGATCCCGGCGTCCGCCGGCGCCGGCGTCAGCGCGAGGCGCACGTGCGTGCCGGAATGGACGCCCACACCCGCACACATAGCGGGACCAGCTATGGTCTGCTGCTTACGCAACGAAGTCACCTTTTTGTCCCCCCGCAGGGCTCTGGGCCCCCCGACCCGACGTTTGATGTAAGGCGCCGGTTCCGGTCCCAACAACACACGTTGCGTTACGGTTTGTGACTGTTAAGCGAATAGGCGGAAGTCTCTGAAAATGGTCACAAATCCGCCTCCTCCGAGCGCCCCCGACGCGGCCGCCCTGTTAGCGGCGGCAAGGGCCGGCGGCGCGCATGCGGCGGTGGCTGCGCGGCGTGCGGCCTGGCTGGCGGAGCGCGACGACCCAGCCCTGGCGCGCGAGGCGCTCACGGTCGCCATCCGGCTCGAGCCGATGGACCCGGCGCCGCGCCTGGCGCTCGCGCGCCTGGCGGCGGAACAAGGCGACCTTGGCACCGCCAGGGCCGAGGCCCGCGGGGTCATGGACGAAGCCGTGGACCAAGCCGCCCGCGCCCGCGCCGCCTTCATCGTCGCGGAGATCGCAAGGGTTGAAGGCGATTTGGTCGCCGCGCGCGAATGTTACACGGCTGTGCTGCGGATCGAGGATGAGATCCTTCGCGCAAACCGGGCCGACGCCACGGCCGCTCGTTGGTACGCCCGAGCCCGCGGCCGTCTGGCGGAGCTCGACGCTAGCGAAGGCCAGCGCGAGCGCGCCCGGGTGGGCGCCGAGGGCGCGCTGGCGATGCTGCGGGCGACGGCGGCAGCCATTGGCGAGCCCCCGGTGCTCGCCGCCGACATCGCCGACGCTGAGCTCCGCCTCGGAGCGCTTGAACTGGACGAGCGCCAAGCGGCATCGGCGCGGCGCCGATTCGCCGAGGCGATCGGGCGCTACGAAGCGCTAGCCGTCACCGAGCCGGACGAACCGCACTGGCGGGCGGTCTTGTCGGACGCGTGGGCGCTCGCCGCAGAAGCCGATTACGCGCGCGGCGCGCACGACCGCGCTCGCGAGGCCATGGACAAAGCGCTGCAGGCGCGGCTGCGGCTCGCGGCGAAGAACCCGCGCGAAGCATGGGCGCTAGCGGGCACATGGCGCATCCGCGGCGCGTTGCGGGCGGCGTTGGGCGATCATCAGGCAGCTGCGGAGTCCCTCTGTCAGGCGCGACTGCTTGCGGAGCAATTGGCCGCGCCCCCCTGCCCCGAAGCGGCCGCCCGCTTCTTCATCCACACGCTGCTCGACCAGGCCGACCACGCGCTGCGCACGGGTGAGACCAATCTCGCCCGTGAAGCGGCGGACACGGCCCGCATGCACGCGGAAACAGTCGCGCGTATTCCACTGTCGGCGCCCATTTGGCTCACCGATATCGCCGCCGCCTGGGACCGTCTCGGCGAGGTGGCGCGCGGACTGCGGGCCTTGAACCAGGCGCAAGGGGCGTTCGCGCGCGCGGTGGAGTTCAGGCGGATGGCGCTCGATCGTGAGCCGGACAATGCGCGCTCCGCCCGCGGACTGGCGGCGGCGCTGGTGAAGCACGGGGAGGCCGCTCTCGAAGCCGGCGCTTTAGCGGGCGCGCGCGCAGCGTTCCAGGAAAGCGCTACAATGCGGCTCACGATGTATGACGCCGCGCCGGAGGATCCGAGGGCGGCGCAAGCGCTCGCTGTCGCGCTGGAACGACTCGGCCTAGTCGCGCTGGCGCAAGGCGACAAGGCGACAGCGTGCGCGGCTTGGGAAGACGAACTCATCCTCGCCGATCGCATCTTCAGCGACGAGCATGACATCGAGGCGCTGCGCTTTCGTGCGATCGTCGAGACGCATCTGTTCGGCGTGGCTGATCCGCTTAGCGCTGAAGCCCACCGCAAATCAGCTCTTGCGCGCTTTGACGAACTCGCGAAGGCGGGCGCCATGACGGAGCGCGAAGCCGAGCTGAGAAAACGGCTGTGGCGCGGATGAACGCGCTTCGCGCAACGGCTCGTGCGCTCTCGCTTGCGAGTCATCCCGCTCTAGTGATGCCGCTCGTCGCACTCGCAGCCATAAGCGCCAGCGCAGACGCCGCCGAGCGCACGAAGCTGCTCTCGGTCGCCGTGACGGCTGCAGTTGCGGCGAGTGTGGTCGTGTTTGGCATGATGCAGGTCCGCGCCGGACGGTGGCGGGACAGCGACGCATCGGCGCCGAGTGAGCGTGTGGAGCTGAATCTCTTCCTCGCCGCATTACTCGCCGGGACGGCCGCGCTGTCGTATATGAACGGCGAGCCGATCAGACTTGTCGCAGGTTTCGCGCTTGCCGGCGCGATCGTGCTTGCCGCCCTGGCCTTGCGCCACCTCCTCAAGCTCTCGCTTCACGTGGCGTTCGCCGCATTCGGCGCAGGCGTGCTCTGGCCAGCGATGCCGATCGCCGCCGTTCTGCTGTCTCTGTTCGCCGCCGCTGTGGCTTGGTCGCGACTTGAACTGAAGCGGCACACACTGAACGAAGTCGTGGTCGGCGCCGTCGCAGGCGCGGCCGCGGCCTCGCTTCTCTTGCTGGTTCCTAGCGCGGGTTGATCTGGCGGCGGAGGAAGGCCGGGATTTCCAGCTCTTCGTCAAGCGCGGGGTCACGCACCACGTCTTCGTGGGCACGCCGGGGCGGCGCCGGCTCAAGCGCGGGCTCCACCGCCGCCGGTTCGTCCAGATTGAACTCGCGGTACGAGGTCGGCGCCTCCTCGCGCGGCTCGGGCTTTTTCCAACCGAACAGGCTGAAACCGCCGCCACCGCCGCCGCTGCGGCGCGGCTCGGGTTCTATGTCGTTGGCGAAGCTCGGCCGCGTGTCTTCGTACGTTTCGCGCACTGGCTCGGGCGCCGGCGTCGGCTCAGCGCGCGGCGTGACCACCGGTCGACGCACAGGCGCCTCGCTGGCGCGGCGCGCGGGCTCGACCACCGTCTGCTGCGTGACGATCGCCTCGTCATCGATGCCGGTCGCCACCACCGAGACGCGGATCGACCCTTCCAGGTTCTCGTCGAACGTTGAGCCCAGGATGATGTTCGCGTTCGGATCGACTTCGGCGCGGATCTCGTTGGCGGCCTGATCGACCTCGTACAGCGTCATGTCGAAGCCGCCGGTGATATTGATCAGCACGCCCTTCGCGCCGCGCATCGAGACGATGTCCAGCAGCGGATTGGCCATGGCGCCATGCGCCGCTTGTAGCGCCCGGTTCGGGCCCTGCGCTTCTCCGGTGCCCATCATCGCCGTGCCCATCTCGGCCATCACCGTGCGCACGTCGGCGAAGTCCAAGTTGATCAGGCCCGGCATCACCATGAGGTCGGTGACGCCGCGCACGCCCGAGTACAGCACTTGGTCCGCCAGCTGGAATGCTTCGGCGAACGTCGTGCGCTCGTTGGCGACGCGGAAGAGGTTCTGGTTCGGGATGACGATCAGCGTGTCGACGTGCTTGCGCAGCTCCTGCACGCCCTGCTCGGCGAGCTGCATGCGGCGCTGGCCTTCGAAGTGGAACGGCTTGGTCACCACCGCGATCGTCAGAATGCCGCGCTCGCGCGCGGTGCGCGCGATCACCGGCGCCGCGCCGGTGCCGGTGCCGCCACCCATGCCGGCGGCGACGAACACCATGTGCGCGCCGTCGAGGAATTCGATGATCTCGGGCTGGCTTTCCTGCGCGGCCGCCTGCCCTACTTCAGGACGGGCGCCGGCGCCGAGGCCTTCGGTGATGGAATGGCCCAATTGTAGCCTGTTCGGCGTACGCGCGCGCGTCAGCGCCTGCGCGTCCGTGTTCGCGACCACGAACTCGACGCCCTGAAGCTTGGCGTCGATCATGTTGTTGACGGCGTTGCCGCCGGCGCCGCCGACGCCGAACACCACGATGCGCGGTCTCAATTCCTGCATTTTCGCGCTCTTACCCGCTCCAAGACGATCGATCTCACGATTCGCCCACTCGTACTGCACCGTCCGCGACGGTGCTTGAGCCTTTGTTAAGCCATCGAAACATTACACGGCGCTTTTGCGGCGCTGCGGCGTCCAAACCCGGCTGGCAAAGGAAATGTAGGCGCTTCCAGCCCCCGCAGAAGAGCTCAGGTGCGCTGTTCTGGATTGGCCGGCAGGAGCGAAGCATCCTCGTAGTATTCCGGTCCGACATTGTTGTCGTCCGGATGACCGACGCCGTCAGCCGGCACTTCCGCCCAGCCCTCGTCGTGAAGGCCGCTACGGTCCGCCCCACGGAGGCGGTCCGTAGCGGCCGGCACTTCGTCACGCCCGTTCGGCGTGTCCATCTCAACCTTACGCGTACTCACGACGGGCAAACGGCCCGCCGCCCGCGCGTGTTCCAAGGATCAGAAGTTCTCGCGCAGCCAAGCCCAGGCGCCACGCGCGGTATTGCGCATCGCCGCCGCGAGCTGAGTCAACGACGGCTGGAAACTGTCTTCCACATCCTCAAGCGAGGGAGTGTCGAAGCGGTGGCGCAGCATGCCGGCGGCAACAGCGTATGCCGGGCCGGCGTCGCCGTGATCGAAGCCGCAGAGTTCGAAGGGGCGGCCGATACGCACCGGCATCGCCAGCGACTCGATCGCCAGCTCGCGGACGCCGGGAATGAGCGAGCCGCCGCCGACCAGCACCACGCGCTGGGGGCCATCTTCATGATCGAAACCGGCGCGGCGCAGCTGATCGCGCACTTGCAAGAACATCTCCTGCAGCCTGGGGCTCATGGTGTCGGCAATGACGCCGCGCAGCGTCGTCGACGCCTCGAGGCGGCCGTCTTCGCCCAGCTTCGGCGCCTGCACCGCCTCTCGCGGATCGCAGGCGGCGCCGACAGCGCCGAAATGCAGCTTCACCCGCTCGGCGGCGGCAAACGTCGTCTGCAGCCTGGCGGCGAGATCGCGCGTCAGCCGCACGCCGCCGATGGAGATCGTCTCGGCGTGCACGAGCGTGTCCTGCATGATGATCGAAACGCCGGTCGATCCCGCGCCCAGATCGATGACGAGCACGCCTTCTTCGCGTTCCTCCGGCGTCAGCACCGCGAGCGCCGCGGCCTTCGGCGCGGCGATAATGTCTTCCACCTCTGCGCCGGCCTGCTGAATGCAGGCGCGCAGCGCGTTCAGCGCCTCGGTCGGGGCAGTGACGGCGCAGGCCTCCACCGCCAGCATCTTGCCGCTGTGGCCGTGCGGATCGGCAATCGGCTCGCCATCGTCGATCGAATAGCTCAGCGGCTCGACGTGCAGAAATGAACGCTGCGGCGTCGGCAGCGACTTCATCGCCGCGTTGATCGCATTCTCGACGTCGGCGCCGGTGATGGTCCCGCGCTTCACCCGCACCGCGGCGCGTACGATATCGGCGCGCATGCCCGGGCCGGCATAGGACGCGACAACGCGCTTGATCGGCGCGCCGGCCATGGCCGAGGCCTCTTCGATCGCAACCTGTATGGCGCGCGCGCAGGCGTCGAAGTCGGCGGCCTTGCCAGATGCGATCGCCGGCGCGGTCTGCAAGCCGACGCCAAGCACGCGCAGCGGCCGCTCCGGATGCATCTCCAGCACCGGATCACGCCGCGCGGCGAGGCAGATGGTCTTCGAGACGCCTACATCGAGCGCGGCCAGCAGCGGCGCCAGCGGGTTCGGCTCGGCTTGGCCCTCTTCGATGCGGTCGAGAAGCGCGGTCATCACACGCCTCCGAGCAGCGGATTGAGCCCGCCGGCGAGAGTGGGATGGACGCGGACGGCGAGCTGTCCCGGCGTGCGCAGGTCGAGCTGCCGCACCGGCCGGTCGAGCAAGGCGTAACGCGCGTGCAGCGACTCCAGCCGCGCCAGAGCCGCCGGCGCGCCCTCCTCCGGCAGTGCGACCATAGCGCCGGAGTTCAGTTCCAGATTCCAGCGCCGGTCGCCGACGCGCACAATTTGCACCAGCCGTGAGCGCACGTTGGGCAGGCTCTCCAGCGCCTGGAGCAGCGGCTCGGCCGCAGGTCCAGCGCCGCGGCCGACGATCAGGGGCAAATTCGGATGATCCGCCGCGCGTTCGGCGAGCAGACGTTCGCCATTGATGTCGATGACGGAAACGTGCCCGTCCTCTTCCCACAGCGCGTATTCCTGACGCCGCTCCACCGCGACCTCGAGCGTCGACGGCCACAGCCGGCGCACGCGCGCGGACGCGACCCAGTCGAGGCTCTCGACGCGCGCCTTCACCTCGTTCGGTTCGAGCGCGAGGATCGAGCGGCGGCCGTCCGGCACGATCAGCGCGCGCACTTCCTCACGGCGCGCATCGGTGATCGCCGGGCCGCCGGGGGTCGCGTCGACGTCGACAGACGCGATGTTGAAGCCAACGCCCGCGGCTGCAGAATCGGCCGAACGCGCGAACGCTTCGCGCGCGTCGAACAAGGATGAGCCGAGCCACGCGGCAGAGGCCACAGCGATACCGACGAACAGCACCGCGCCCGTCAACGCCACCAGCAGGCTCTTCGACGTAACTTGCACGTCGTCCGGCGTCAGACCGCCGGACAGCTTGATCCGCGCTAGACGCGGCATGTTGTCGTAAGACGACACAGCCGGCGTCTTGCGGCGCTTGCCGCGCGCGGGCTCAGCGGCGCGCCCGCCGGATCGGCGTGCTCTCACCGCGGCCATGACGCGTCCTCCAGAATCCAGGCGACCAGATCGTCGTAGGACATGCCGATATGGGCGGCCTGCTCCGGCACGAGCGAAGTCGGCGTCATGCCGGGCTGCGTATTGACTTCGAGCAGCGCGATGCGGTCGCGCTTGGGATCATAACGGAAGTCGGCGCGCGTCACGCCGCGGCAGCCGAGCGCGTGGTGCGCCGCTTCCGCCGCGCGCATGAGCTGATCGGCGACGCCTTGCGGAATGTTCGCCGGCACGACGTGGCGCGATCCGCCTTCGGCGTACTTGGCGTCGAAATCGTACCAATCGCCGTCGCTGGTGACGAAGATTTCCGTGACGGCTAGCGCGCCGCGCTCGTGCATCACGGCGACGGTCAGTTCTTTGCCGTCGATGAATTCCTCGACCAGCACCTCCTCGCCGAAGGTCCAGTCCGGATCGAGCAATTGTTCAGGCGGGCGATTGGCGCCTTCGCGGACGATGAAGATGCCGACCGACGAGCCTTGCGCGTTCGGCTTCACGACATACGGCGCCGGCATCGGGTGCGCCTTCGCGGCGTCAAGCCGATGCATCAGCTTGCCGTTGGCGAGCGGAAGCCCCGCCTGCGCGAACACGGCTTTGGACTTATCCTTGTCCATCGCCAGCGCCGAAGCGAGGCAGCCGGAATGGGTGTAGGGGAGCTTGAGATAATCGAGCACGCCTTGGGTGCGGCCGTCCTCGCCCCATTCGCCGTGCAGGGCGTTGAACACCTTGTCGGGACGAACGTCCTGAAGCTCGGCGATCCAGCCGTGGTGCTGCGGATCGATCTCGATCACTTCGTGACCGAGCCGACGCAGCGCGTCAGCACAGCCCTTGCCCGAGCTCAGGCTCACTGGCCGTTCGGGGCTCAAGCCCCCAAGAAGCACCGCCACCCGCGCCATTTGCGCCTCGCGTCCAACACCAAACCCCGCCGGACGCGTTCGCCGCGCCTCATTCCGGGAGTGTCATAATGAAACGCTCCAGGGTTAAGGCATGATGAGGGCAAAGGCTTTAGTTGCTGATTTTTATGGTAAATTTCACTTCAGACGTATTGTCGCCGCTTAACCATGCCCCGGCCAAATTCGCGGGACGTTTGGCCTTTGAAGCCGAACGAAAGTTACTTCGCTGTACTTCTGACACGCGCAGCACGCACAATGCTGTCGCGCGAGCAGCGCCAAGGGAACTGAATTGATGCGGCCACACTTCGTCCCCGCTTGCGCGGCCCTTGCTCCAGCGCACTGCGATCGCCGAAGGCTGCTCCCGGGACGATGAAGCGGCAGTGGCACAGCGCTCGAAGCGTGGCGCGCCGCCGCAGACGATGCGCTCAGCGCCAGCGAGCTTGCGCAATACGAAGCCAGTAGCGTCGCCGTACAGGATGACGCAGACGTCGCGACGATCGAGACCGATGCGGCACGCTGTGTCACTAGGGCGCCGCAAGACTGATCAATGAAACGGGGAGGGACTCTGATGCGTACGTTCGTAATCGCCGCCGCGGCGCTTTTCACCGCCGCCTGCCAACAACAACAGAGCACGACTGAAGGCGCGGTCGATATGGGGCCGATGCCAGTCGTCGCCGGCTTCTACGACTCCGGCGAGATCGCGCGCACCGACAAGGAGCAGCTCACCGTCTGGTTCAGCCACGAACTCGCCACGGCGATCGTCGCCAACGCGACCGGTCCGGACGCCGATCGGCTCGATTTCGACTTCCGCTCTTGGGCCAATGATCCCGAGATCGTCGACATCCGCTACGCCGTCGGCCAGCACGCGACGCAAAACCGCTCCGAGATCAATACCCGATTCACGCAAACCGGCCTGACTGGGGGCATGAACCTGACTTGGAATATGTGCCGTCTGCCCAACGGCGAATGGCGCATAGACGACATCGTCGCCGTCGATGTTCACGACGAACCGACGCCCGGCGCTGGCGAAGCCGTCACGCTGCGAGCGCTGCTCGGGCTCGAAGCGCCCAGCGAGAGCCCCTGCTCATGATTCCGCACTGCAAAAATGCAGACCAGTCCCGCGACCTAAGCATAAGTGCTGCATAGGTTTTTCCTATGCTGCGTTTGCTCACGATCAATTTGAACACCGCGTAGGCAGGGTTACATATGCGCCTCGAACCACCCAAAACACCGAGGAGCACCACATGCTGGGGATCGGCCAGAAGCTGCCGTCTTTCAAAGTCACGGGCGTGAAGCCCAAGTTCATGCAGCACGAAGAAAACGGCGTCTCGGCGTTTGAAGAGGTCACCGAGAAGAGCTTCGAGGGCAAGTGGAAGGTCATCTATTTCTATCCGAAGGACTTCACCTTCGTATGCCCGACCGAGATCGCCGAGTTCGCCAAGCTCAACAAGGAATTCGAAGAGCGCGACGCCGTCGTGCTCGGCGGCTCGACCGACAACGAATTCTGCAAGCTCGCCTGGCGGCGCGATCACAAGGATCTCGCCAACCTCGCGCATTGGCAGTTCGCTGACACCAACGGCTCGCTCGTCGACGGTCTTGGCGTGCGTTCGGCAGACGGCGTTGCGCTGCGCGCGACGTTCATCGTCGATCCGGACAACACGATCCAGCACGTCTACGTCACGAACCTCAATGTCGGCCGCAATCCGCAGGACACGCTGCGCGTTCTTGACGCGCTGCAGACCGATGAACTGTGCCCGTGCAATCGCCAAGTTGGCGGTGAGACGCTGAAGGCGGCTTAACGCACAGAACACTGCGCGCCACTCACCCTCCCCCCGAGAGCGCGCGGGAGAACCGGCGGGACGTTTGGGCTCAAGCGTCCCGCCGGCGCTTGTTAGTCACAGAGGAATCCAGCCATGGCCTTCGACACGCTGCGCGACACTCTTCCGGACTATGCGAAGGACATAAAACTGAACCTCGGCTCGCTCGCCGGCGACACGACGCTGAACGAGCAGCAGAAGTGGGGCGCGTTTCTGGCCTGCGCGCACGCAATCGGCGAACCTTCGCTGCTGCGCGCGATCGAAGCTGAGGTCGTGAGCAAGCTCGAGCCGGCGGCAGCGAACGCCGCCAAGGCAGCCGCGGCGATCATGGGCATGAACAATGTCTATTATCGTTCGCTGCACCTGATGAAGAACGAAGAGTATCGCACACTGCGCGCAGGCCTCCGGATGAACATCATCGCCAATCCGGGTGTCGACAAGGGCGACTTCGAACTCTGGTCGCTGGCCGTCTCGGCCGTGAACGGCTGCGGCATGTGCCTGGACAGTCACGAAGCAGAGCTGCGCAAGCGCGGATTCAGCGCGGTGCAAGTGCAAGCGGCGCTGAAGATCGCGGCGGTGGTGAACGCCGGCGCCGCCGTCCTACGCGCCGAAAGTGCTCACGCGATCGCGTCGTGATCAACGGCCGCCCCCATTGCGATCAATGGAACAGACTGCTCGCGGCGTCGCCGATGCGCTCGCCAAGGCCGGCGGTCATCGACCAATAGCTCGGCTGGCGCACCACGAAGAGCAGGCCGCGCTGGCTCAGAATCTCGTAGTCCGTACGCCCGCTTCGCTTGCGGCGGAAGCGAATGGAGATTGTCGCGTTTGCGACCCGCAAGCCTGAGATCGTGATCTCCGGCAGCCATGCCGGCAGGAACGGATCGACGAAAAGCACACGCAGCGGCGCATAAGGCTGGAGACCGAGCATCGCCTGCAGAAGCGTGTAAACCGTGGTCGCCGACCATGCCTGCGGCGAGTTCGCTGCCGGATAGGGCGCGGGAAACGGATGGTCATCGTCACGTTGATGGCCGGCGAAGCATTCGGGCAGGCGATGATGCTCGAAGAAAGCCGCGGCCTCGAACTGGCCGCGACAAATCCGTTCGACATCGTCGTGAAGGCCGTAGCGATAGGCGCCCACTGCGAACGGTCCATGCTCGACAGGCCACACTGTGCCGCGGTGATAGGCGTAGGGATTGTAAGCGGGGTGCGCCGCGGAAAGCGTGCGCACGCCCCAGCCTGTGAACATGTCCGGCGCAAACAGCCGACGCATCGTCCGCGGCACCAGCGCCTTGTCGGCAATGCCGGTTGCGACGCAATGCAGTGCATTTGAGCCGATGGATCGCACTTGCCGGCGATCCGAATCCAGCGCCATGGCGAAGAAGCCCTCGTCCTCCATCCAGAAGGCTTCGTTGAAGCGCTTCTTCAGTTCGCTCGCCTCGTGCAAGAGCCGCTTGGCCTCGTCCTTCCGTCCCATCCACCAGAGCACTTCGGCAAGATTGGCCTTGGCCGAATAGACGATGCCCTGCTCCTCGCACGTGGCGATCGGCGGGCGCGTTTGCGACCCGTCTTCGTAGACGATGGCGTCGCCGGAATCCTTCCAGCCCTGGTTTTCGACGCCCTGTTCGGACTTGGTGTGATAAGCGCAGAAACCGTCCCGATCGGTGTCGCAGCGCTTGTCGAGCCATTCGAGCGCAGCCAAGGCAGGCTCGAGATAAGGCCGAACGAGCGCCTTGTCGGCCGTCCAGTGCCAGAGCTGCGCCACGACGAAGGGAAAAAATCCTGACGTGGTGACCGAGCCGTAGTTGCGGCCCTGTGGAATGTAGTTGAGCGCAGCAAGCGGACCGGAATGCGCCTCGTGCAGCATGCGGCCAGGTTCCTCGTCGCGCCACGGATTAGAGGCGCGCCCTTGCCAATCGACCAGAACCGGCAGCGTGCCCTGCATCAATTCTGGCCCCAGCGGCGCGGCCTCCCAGGCCGCCGTTAGCGTGTCGCGGCCGAACAACGCGACGTAAAGCGGCAGGCCTGCCGCCGTGATCCAGGCGCGGTCGTTGCAGTCGAGATCGAACAGGCGCAGCGCCGCGAGGTCGCGCTTGCCCTGTTCCAGCGCGCCCACGACCACGCCCGACAAAGCATCGCTTTCGGCGCTGGCGAAACGCGTGGACTCATCGAGAAAGATGCGCGAACGCCGGTCGTAATCGTTGTCCTGCGACGCGAACGAGCGGCATCCATAACGCGGCGACATTCGCTCGTTCTCAATGATCGGCGCGTGATCGACGCAACAGTGCCAGGCGCCCTGCGGCTCAAGCACGATGTCGAAGGCGACAACCCCGTCTTTCCAAACGGGCGGCGAACCTGCATTCGAAAAACGAGTAGCCAAGCCCCGCCGAAGGCGCGCCACTCCGACTTCCCCCTGATGGCTGTACGAATGCGTGACCTCGTAGTCAGCGCGCAATTCCCAGCTCCGTTCGCCGGGTGTCCAGTGTGACGCCACGCGCCCGCGCTGGCGACGCTCATCGTGCGTTTCGGCCTGGTCGGCGAAGTCCGAGCCTATCTCCAGCAAGAGCCGGAATCGAACCGGCTCTTGAGTGAAGTTGGAAACGTCGACATCCTCGTGCATGCCTTCGCCGACGAAGCGCGACAGCCGAAGCTCGACCGTCTGCTGCGCCGCTTTGTAGATGTTCGCAGCCGCCGTAGCGGCGAAACAACTCGCATCTTCGCGCAGCGGCGCGGGCGCGATGTAATAGCCAAGCCAGGAACGTTGCGAGACATTGCTCGCCGCAACCGGGTGCAGCGCGCGATCTTCGATCCGATAGCGATAGGTCGAGAGCAGTCGCGTTTCATGCACGAATAGGCCCATGTCCGGACCATCGTCGATGAACCCGTCACGGTCCGTCGCCAGCACAGTGCGCCCGCTGCTCACATAGAGCGTGTCGGCGCGCGGACGCAGCTTGACGAGGCTGACGTCGGGCTGGCCCGACGCCGGACGGACTTCCCGACGCATGGCTGCTCAACACGGGATTCGGCCACGGCGTTCCCCGACTGGGCAAGCGGCCGATTAGCCCAGCGCCTCGGCAATATCGGCGATCAGGTCGTCGACGTCTTCGATGCCGACCGAGAAGCGCACGAGGCCGTCGCTGATGCCGAGCGCTTCGCGCAGCGGCTTGTCGATCGAGGCGTGCGTCATGATCGCCGGATGCTCGATCAGCGATTCCACCCCGCCCAGCGACTCCGCCAATGAGAAGAGCTGCACCTTCTCCAAGAACGAGCGCGCCGCCGGCAGCCCGCCCCTCAGCGTCGCCGTGATCATGCCGCCATAGCCGCCGCGCATCTGCTTCTTGGCGATGGCGTGTTGCGGGTGATCGGCGCGCCCCGGATAGATCACCCGCTCGATCTGCGGCTGCTCGGCCAGGAAGTCCGCGATTCTGGCGGCGTTCTCGCAATGGCGCTGCACCCGCACGTGCAGCGTCTTGGTCGAGCGCAGCAGCAGGAAGCAGTCCCACGGCGCGCTGACAGCGCCGACGGCGTTCTGGATGTAGTGCAGCCGCTCCGCCAGCTCGTCGCTATTGGTGATCAGCACGCCACCGATCACGTCGGAGTGGCCGCCGATATACTTCGTGCAGGAATGGCTGACGATATCGGCGCCCAGCGAAAGCGGGTTCTGCAGCACCGGCGTCGCGAACGTGTTATCGACACAGACGATGGCGCCGCGCGCCTTGCCGATCCGAGCCACGGCCTCGATGTCGATCACCTTCAGCAGCGGATTGGTCGGCGTCTCGATCCAGACCAGCTTCGTCTTCGCCGTGAACGCCGCCTCGGTGGCGTCGAGATCGAGCATGTCGACGCGGGTGTAGGTGACGCCGAACTGCTTGAATACTTTGTCGAGTGAACGATAGGTGCCGCCATAAACATCGTCGCACAACACGACATGATCGCCGCTCTGCAGCAAGTGGATGCAGGCGGCGAGCGAAGCGAGGCCGGAGGCGAACATGACGCCGTGTCGCCCGCCTTCGAGCGAGGCGATGTTGGCCTCCAGCGCCTTGCGCGTGGGATTAGCCGAGCGCGCGTAATCGTAATCCTCGATCACGACTCCCGGGCTTTTCTGAACATACGTGGAGGTTTGATAGACCGGCGTCATGATCGCGCCGGTGGTCGGATCAGGCTGCTGACCGGCATGGATACAGCGGGTGCCGAAGCGTTTGTTGTCGTGGTGCATGGTCTTAGCGGCCCTTGGCGGCGAGATATTCGATCAGATCGATCTTCGAGATCACACCGACAACGTTCGAGGCGTCGACAACGACGGCGACGTGATCGGTGGCGAAGATATGGAACAGCTCTTCGATCCGGGCTTTGGGATAGATCAGTCCGGCAATCGGCGAGGCGATCGATTTTGCGGGCGCATCAAGATCGAAGTCGCGCTTCTGCATCTTCGCCAGGATGTCGCTTTCGTGCACGATGGCGTTGAGCTTGCCTCGTTCGATCAGTGGTATCTGGCTGACACCGTGCTCGCGCATGAGGTCGACGACGTTGCGCAGCGGCGCTTCTGCGTCGGCTGTGATCGGCCTTACCGTCCGCCCCTTCAGAAGCTCCTCGACAAAGCCCAGCTCCTGCTCGGTTTCGGTGAAGCCGTGCTCTTTCATCCAGCTGTCGGAGAGGAATTTCGACACGTACCGATTGCCGTGATCCGGCAGCACAGTGACGACCACCTTGCCGGGCCCAAGCTCCTTGGCGATCTCGATCGCCACATGCACGTTCGAGCCTGATGAGCCGCCGCAGAAGAGGCCTTCTTCCTTCACCAGCCGCCGCGCCATCACGAACGAGTCGCGGTCGTTCACTTGGCGCATGTCGTCGACGACGGAGAAGTCCATCGCCCGGCATTCGATGTCTTCGCCGATGCCTTCGACCATGTAGACGTGCGCCGTCGGCAGCGTCTTGGTGTGGAAGAGATGATAGTGCACCGAGCCCAGCGGATCGGCGCCGATGATCCTCACGTGCGGCGCGTGCTCCTTGAACCAGCGCCCGACCCCGGAAACGGTGCCGCCCGTGCCGGTGCCGCCGACGAAGGCGTCGAACTTGCCGCCGTCCGTATCCTCAAAGATCTCGCGCCCGGTCGAATGATAGTGCGCCTCGATATTCCACTGCGAATGATACTGATCGACGTAGAACGCGCCCGGGGTATCTTCGGCGATCTTCTTGGCGACGTTGACGTAATGCTCTGGCGAGTCCCCCGGCACATCCGTCGGCGTGATGATCACTTCGGCGCCGTACGCGCGCAAAGAGTCCTGCTTCTCCTTGCTCATCTTGTCCGGCATGGTGAAGACGCAGCGATAGCCCTTGATCGCCGCCGCCATCGCGAGACCCTGCCCCGTATTTCCTGACGTGTTCTCGACGATGAGCCCGCCCGGCTTCAGCACGCCGGCAGCCTCAGCCTTCTCGATGATATAATTGGCCATCCGATCTTTGATCGACCCGGCGGGATTGAGGTACTCGCACTTCACCCAGACTTCCGCCGCGCCCTTCGGCACGACCTTGTTGAGCTTCACGAGCGGCGTGTTGCCGATCGCGGCGAGGATGTTCGGTTTCAGTCTCATCGAAAGCTCTCGTGGAGGAAGTTGGGCCGCTGTTTAGCCATTTGCGGAGCGCCTAGCCAGCGCACAGGACGCCGCTGTTCACGGTTTGCGCTTGCGGGAGCTGGAAATCGCGAGCGCGCCCGCGCCCATGAGCGCCAGCGGGCCGATCATAGCCTGGCTGGCGTCCGGCCCGCCCCGGCGCAGCACCACAACCAGCATCGCGAGGCCCAGCAAAACGAACAGCGCGCCGAAGGCGACGCGCATGAGCCGCATCATGCCGGGCGGCCCACGCGCTTGATTTCCCATTCGAGCTCGATGCCATGCTTGGCTTTCACCGCGGCGCGCACATCCTCGCCGAGTCCCTCGATATCCGCCGCCGTCGCATCGCCGGTGTTGATCAGGAAGTTCGCGTGCTTCTCGCTGACCTGCGCGCCGCCGCGGCGATAGCCGCGCATGCCGGCTTCGTCGTTCAGCTTCCACGCCGAGAGCTTCTCGCCATTCGCAGCGATGGGATTCTTGAACGTCGAGCCGCCCGTCTTCTCGCGGATCGGCTGCGACGCTTCGCGTTTGGCCGTGATCTCAGTCATGCGCGCGGTTACCGCCGCCGGATCATCCGGCCGGCCCTGATACGTTGCGCTCAAGAAGATGAGCCCCTCGGGCAGCGCATTGTGGCGATAGGTGAAGCCGAACTCGGCGTTGCTGAACACGTGGCGCTTGCCCGTGCGATCGAGCGCGACGGCGTCGACCAGCACGTCCTTCGTTTCGGCGCAGTAGCAGCCGGCGTTCATGGTCAGCGCGCCACCGATCGTGCCAGGAATGCCCGCGTAGAATTCGAGTCCGGTAATTCCCGCCTTCGCCGCCGCCTTCGCCACCATGGCGTCGAGCGCGCCAGCGCCTGCGCGGACGCGGGCGCCGTCCAGCGTATCGATCTGCGCCCACGCCCGGCCAGCCAGCCTGATCACGACGCCCGGCACGCCGCCGTCGCGCACGATCACGTTCGAGCCCACGCCGATCGGCAGAATTGGCACGCTTGTGGGCAAAGCTGCTAGGAATGCGGCGAGATCCTCCTCGTCCGTCGGCAAGAAGATCGCGTCGGCCGGACCGCCGACCCGGAACCAAGTGTAGGGCGCCAGGCTTTCGCCGCGCAGCAGCTGGCCGCGGACGCTCGGCAGATCAAGTTCACTCATAGTTGATGGCCTATCTCACGCTTTTGAACGCCGGCAAAGCCGGGTCCGCTCGTCGGCGTCATGAGACCGCGCCATACTGGCATACGACAGAGGACGGAGACGCCCACATGCGCCGCAAGGGCTTTATCGCCGCCGCGCTCCTGCTTTCGGCCTGCGCGACACAACCGGCCGGCACGAGCGCCGCCGCCGACCGCGATTGCTTTCGCGCCAGCAACATCAATGGCTACAGCGTGATCGACGACCACAATGTCCGCGTCAGCGTCGGCGCAAGCCGCGACTACATCCTGAGCACGACTTGGAACGCCCGAGACCTGGACTGGACTCACGCCATCGCCATCCGCTCCAGCACCGGCTGGATTTGCACCGGCAACGGGCTTGGCGTCGAGGTCATCGGCGGCGAGCCGCGCCGCACCTATCCGATCACATCCATCACCAGAGCGCCGGAAGAGCCGGCCGCACAAGGCAGCTGAGGAGAACACATGCTTCGCAAACTTGCCGCCGCCGCCGCCCTGCTCGCCCTTGGCGCCTGCGCGTCGGCGACCACCGACACCGCAAGCTCCGCCGAAGGCCGCGACTGCTTCCGCACGGTCGATGTCCGTGGTTACGGCGTCGTCGACGAGCACCGTATCCGCGCCCGTGTCAGCACCTCGCGCGAATACTATCTAACCATCGCGCAGAACACGCGCGATCTCGACTGGAATCACGCCATCGCGATTCGCTCGACGACCAGCTTCATCTGCGTCGGCAACGGCGCCGGCGTTCAGGTGCTCGGCGGCGATCCGGCGATTCCGTATCAGGTGACGCGTATCGAGCGCGCGCCGGACGACACGCCGCCCGGCAGTTAGACGTCAGCTCACGATCGGAAGGCCAGCACGGAGCGCGATCCGCTGCAGCGCCCCCTTCACGATGACGTCGAGCTGGCTCGACGGCAGATAGTCCGCCGGCGCCACATAGTTCACGCGGTCCTCCGCGATCAGCATGTGGATGTGACTGACTTTAAGCGGATCGTTCCAGCGGTCCGGATCGAGCACCGCCACGGCCGTGCCGCCCTGCTCGGTGACCATCTTCATCGACGGTATATCGGTGTCGCCGTCGCCGATGAAGATCATGCGGTCGAACGGTAGCGGTCGCTCCTCGGCGCGCATCCAGCGATTGATCGCTTGGGTGTCCCAGACGTTCTGGATGCCTTTGTTGATGCGGAAGAGGAACTGCGTCTTGTTGGTGTAGTTGACCGCCACCGCCGGCCAGACCGCTTCGCCCTTCTCGTTGTAAATGAAGCGTGAGGCGAATACGCGCGAAAAGTGCGGATAGATCGAGCAGCCTTCGATCATCTCCTCGATGCCGGAAGAGACGACGTAATGGTCGAGTTCAAGCCCCTGATCCGCCGCGAACGAATCGATCCGCGCGAACCAGCTTTCAACACCGTCGAAATACGAGGGCTCGCAGCCGTGCCGGCGCAGCATGTCGCGCGTGACGATGCGGCCCAGCGCGCGCGAGCGCTCGATCATCTGCTGCATGTAGACGAGGATCTCGTCCGCGTCCGACGTGCGGGCGAGCCGGCGGACATCCTTCCAGAACACGTCGTGGTCGATGCCGAGTTCAGGAATGAAGCTGAGCTCCTGCAGATTGCCCCGCGCCAGGGTGCCGTCGAAATCATAGACGATCGCGGCGCGGAGCGGCTTCGGCGCGCGGTGGGCTGTGTCCGGCATTCTACCCGGCTGCGCAGAGTCGCGGCGCGGGTCAAATGTTTCGGCTGCGACTCACGCCGCCGCAGCGCCGAGCTTACCCGGCAGGGCATTCGCATAGGCCGTGATGTCGCCCGCGCCGAGGCAGACGACGATGTCACCCGGCTTGGCCTCCGCGCGCACGAATTCCGGAAGCGAATCCAAATTGGCGATCCGGCGCGCGTCGCGGTGGCCATGGCTCTTCAGGCTGATCACCAACGCATCGGCGTTGATCCCCTTGATCGGCGCCTCCCCCGCGCTGTAGACGTCCGCGACGCAGACGATGTCGGCGTCGTTGAAGCAGGTTGAGAAGTCCTGGAACAGATCGCGCAGGCGCGTGTAGCGGTGCGGCTGCACGACGGCGAGCACGCGCCCGCCCGTCATTTCCCGGGCAGCGGAGAGAACGGCCGCGATTTCCACCGGATGGTGGCCGTAATCGTCGACGATGCGCACTTCGTTCCAGTAGCCGGTGGTGGTGAAGCGGCGCTTGACGCCGGAGAATCTCTTCAAGCCGTTGCGGATGCCGGCGTCGGTCACGCCCAGCTCGCGCGCCACCGCAATCGCAGCGACCGCGTTCTGGACGTTGTGGCGTCCCGCCACCGGCAGGAAAAGATCGTGCAGCGTGACGCCGGGCCCCTCGCCCTTCTTGCGCGCCACGACATCGAAGGTTGAGCCCTCGCGCGAGGGCCGAACGTTCACGGCGCAGACATCGGCCTGCGGATTGAAGCCGTAGGAGATCACCCGCCGGTCGCGCACGTGCGCCGCCAGCGCCTGCACCTGCGGATGATCGAGGCACATCACGGCGAAGCCGTAAAACGGGATGTTCTCGACGAATTGCCGGTACGCCTCATTCATCGCCTCGACCGAGCCGTAATGGTCGAGATGCTCAGGATCCATGTTAGTGACGACCGTCGCCGTGGCGCGCAGGCGCGTGAAGGTGCCGTCGCTCTCGTCGGCTTCGACGACCATCCACTCGCCCTCGCCCATGCGGGCGTTTGCGCCATAGGCGTTGATGATGCCGCCATTGATGACCGTCGGGTCTTTGCCGCCGGCGTCGAGCAGCGCGGCGATCATCGAGGTCGTCGTGGTTTTTCCGTGCGTGCCGCCCACCGCGACGGTCCATTTCAGCCGCATGATCTCGGCCAGCATCTCGGCGCGCTTGACGATCGGCGCGCCGCGCGCCCGGGCGGCATCCACCTCGGCATTGCCCTCTTTGATCGCCGACGAGATCACGACCACGCCGGCGTGCGCGGCGTTCTCAGGCTTGTGGCCGATGTGCACGGCGATGCCGCATTGGCGCAGCCGTTCGATGTTGGCGCCTTCCTTGGCGTCCGAGCCGGTGACGTCGTAGCCGAGGTTCTTCATCACCGACGCGATGCCCGACATGCCGATGCCGCCGATGCCGACGAAATGGATGGGGCCGGTGTCGAACGGAATGGCGCGTCGCAACATGGATGCTCCGAAAACGGGAACGCGCGCCACTATAGGCGCGCGTCCGGGGCGTATCAAAGGCGGATCAGCGGACGCCGTATTGCTTGGCGAAGCTCTCGGTGTCGAAATGCTTTTCGGCTTGATTGTCGCCGATGCGCACATCTCGCTTGCCGTCCTGGGTGGCCTTATGCGCGATGCTGACGGCCTCCTGCGGCGTATCGGCATAACCAACGACGCTCGGCGCCGGCGTCACCAAGAGCCGCGACACGATCGTAAACCGCTTCATTCCCCCCTCCGTCACACCCGCAGCAACGGCGCGCGCAGCAGCGCCCGCGAGCGGGAGACCACTAAGCCCGGCCCACCGATGGTCAAGAGCGCCGTGGCGGCGGCGGCCGTCAAAGCGCCCGCCACGATCAGCACCGGTTGCGCCGAGCTCCAGTCGAGTCCCGCCGCCTGCACGACCGGGAACACGAGGCCGATCGCGAAGAACACCGCCACCTGCCGCAGCGCCCGCGCCGCCATTGACCGGCGGCGATTGCGCTCGGCGACACGCGCCAGCACATCGAAGCGGAAGCCGGGATCGGGGCCGCGCGGCGGCGCCTCGCCCAGCAGATCGGCCAATTCGAGATCGTCGTTCATGACGCCTTCTCCGTCACACCCAGCGCCGCCTGCAGCCGCGCGCGTCCGCGCGTCACATGCGACTTCACCGTGCCCAGCGGAAGCTTCAGCACTTCGGCCGCCTCCGCATGGGTGAAATCCTGACCCAGGCACAGCGCAAGCGCCGCGCGCTGGTCCCCTGGAAGATCGTCCATCGCTTTCCTGAGGGCAAGACGAGCCGCTGCGCGCGCCGGCGGCTCACTCTCGGTATCGGCGAGTTCGGCATAAGCGTCCTCGCGCGCTTGGCGGCGCGATTGCGACCGCCGCGCCCGGCGCCAGTATTGGAACGCAACGCCGCAAATGAAAGTGCGCAGGCTGGAGCTGCCGTCATAGCGCTCGAGCACCTCCCAGGTGCGGGCGAAAGCATCCTGCGCCAGATCGTCCGCATCGGCGTAATTGCCGACCAGGCGGCGCAGAAACGCCCGCACCGCCGGCTGGTGCGCATCGACCAGATGACCGAAGGCGCGCATGTCGCCGTTGCGGGCCAGTCCGATCAGGCGCGCTTCTTCGCCCGCGTCCATGTCGCACTACTTGCGGCCGAGCAGCAGCAACAGCAGTGCGCCCAGTGCCATGACGCCCATCGTCACCGCTACGATCGCAAAGGCGAACGCATAATCCTCAGTTCGCACGAACCAGTAGCCAACCGAAAAACCGGCGGCGAGAGCCAGAAAGACGACGAATGACCAGGCGCTGCTGTGCCGCGGCTTCGGCGATTGAAAGCTCATGTCGTAGTCGCTGTTCTCGCCGGCAAGCTTGAGCAGCTCCGGAGGCGGCTCCTTGCCTTGGTCGACGTACGCCTTGATGAGATCCATGACCTTGCGGTTGCGCCCTTCGGCCTGAAACATCCCGATCAGCGCGATGATCATCCCGAACACGGGAAACATCAGCCACCAATAATCGTGGAAGAACTCCTCGAAGGTCATCACTTGCGCTCCAGCTCATGACGGGCGTTCTCGATAATGTGGTCGCGGCTCGCGCCGTCCTGCAGCAGACCGATCAGCGCCATCACCATCCCGAACACCGGGAACATGAGCCACCAGAAATCACGGAAAAGCTCTTCGGTCATCGTCCAACCCTCCAGCGCCAAAACAGGCGCTCTGACCCTTAATCGCCGCACGGCGGAGGCCTGGATGCAGGGACGTGAAAATATCTTGGTTAAGCGGCGATGCTTTCGGCCAGGTCGGCCAAGGTGCTGGCCGCTTCGGGCTTGGCTGCGGCGCGGGCGGCCGCCGCGCGGACCGCAAGCCCGTGCGGATCGGCGAGGCGCCGTTCGAGCGTGGCCGCGAGCGGCGCGGCCTCGAAGTCGTCCTCAGTGAAGAGATCGGCCGCGCCGACAGCCGTCAGCCCTTCGGCGTTGGCCGTCTGGTGATCGTCCGCAGCGGCCGCGAACGGCACCAGGATGGCCGGCCGGCCGGCCACCTGCAGCTCTGTCACGGACGATGCGCCGGCGCGCGAGATCACCAGATGCGCCGCGCCCAACCGCTGGCCCATGTCGCTGAAGAACGGCGACACCTCGGCGTTCACGTTGGCCTTCTGGTAGACCTTCTTCGCCTGCGCGACCTGCTCCTCGCGCACCTGATGCACGACATCGAGCCGGGCGCGCAGCACCTGCGGCAGCAGCGCGATCGCCGCCGGAATAACCTCGCCGAACAGCCGCGCACCCTGACTGCCGCCGATGATGAGCAGGTTCATCCGCCCGCCGGCGGGCGCTTCCGGATACGGCCGCTCGCGCACCGCCAGGATCGGCAGTCGCACCGGGTTGCCGACGACGCGCTTTCGGTCCGCCGCCTTCGCCGGCAGACGGTCGAGCCGCTCGAAGCCGCAGGCGACGATCGCCGCGCTGGCGGCCATCGTGCGGTTGACGCGGCCGAGCACGGAGTTCTGCTCGTGGATGATGATCGGCACGTGCTTGGCGCGCGCCGCCATCAAAGCGGGAAACGAAGGGTAGCCGCCGAAGCCCGCCACCAGTGACGGCTTCAACTCGTCGAACACCTTCTTCGACGCGTCGATGCCGCGCGAGATTTTGATCATCGCCGGAAGCGCCGTGAACGGATTCATCGACAGCGATGCCGCTGGCACGTCCATGATGCGCTCGGCCGGAAAACCTTCGGCGTAGCGGCGCCCGCGCGCGTCTGTCATCAGCACCACGCGCCAGCCGCGGCGGAACATCTCCTCCGCGAACGCAGCGGCGGGAAACAGGTGACCGCCCGTTCCGCCCGCAGCAATGACGACGATCTTCTTTGCCATCGACACTTACGTCCCACGTCCGGCAAAGAGATAGGCGCCGGGACGGTTGCGCAGAAGGGAAAGACAGAACCCCAATGCCAGCGCCGAGCCGATCATCGAGGAACCCCCGAACGAAATAAACGGCAGCGTCATGCCCTTGGCCGGGAGCAAACTCAAGTTAACTGCAATGTGAATGCTCGCCTGCAAGACCAGAAGCGTGATCAGGCCGGCGGCCGCAAGCTGTTCGAACGGTTCGTTCAACCGGCTCGCGCGCGAAAGCCCGCGGAACGCGAGCGCGCCGAACAGCGCGATGAGCCCAAGCGAAGCAAGCAGTCCGAACTCCTCGGAAGCGACGGCGAACACGAAGTCCGCATGTGCGTCCGGCAGCGATCGTTTGATGATTCCCTCGCCCGGCCCGCGCCCGAACACGCCGCCCGCGGCGATCGCGTCGAGCGCGCGGTTGACCTGATAGGCCCCGTCGCCCTCCGGATTGAGCCACGTGTCGACGCGTTCGCGCGCGTGCGGATAGAACCTGTAGATCGCCCATGCGCTCACACTGGCGAGAACGCCGGCCCCGAGCATCCAACGCAACGCGATGCCGGAGAGCGCCAACAAAGGCGCAAGGCACAGCGCCAGGAGAGCGGTTTGTCCAACATCCGGTTGAGCGAGCAACGCGGCGGCCGCGAGCGCGAATAGGCCAAGCGATACGAGGCGGCCAGGAAACTGGCGTTGCTTCATACTCTCCCCGAGCATCCAAGCCCACACCACGATCAAGGCGGGTTTGAGGATTTCGGATGGCTGCAGCGAGAAGACGCCGAAATCGAACCAACGCTGCGCGCCTTTGATCTCGGGGCCGAACAGGGCGGCAAGCGCGCAGAGCGGCAGCATGATCGCCGCTAGGATCGTCGCCATGCGCCGCACCTGGCGCGGATCGAGCGCCGCCGCCCCCAGCATGACCATCACGCCGACGGCGGCGTAGGCGGCCTGGCGGCCGGCGAAATAGAACGCCTCCTCGATGCGGATGCGGGCGGTCGCCGCCGGGCTCGCAGCCATCGAGAACAGAATGCCGAGCGCAAACAGCGCCGCGGCGATGATCAGGAGCGGGCGGTCGTAGCTGCGGACGCGATCGAGCGCGGCGCCCAACCGCTCGGAGGCCGCGTTCAAGCGGCGCCTCCGTTGCGCTGCGCCTGCGCGTCCGCCAAGGCGGCGACGAACGCTTTGAATTGCTGGCCGCGATCCTCGTAGCTCTTGAACTGGTCGAACGAGGCGCAGGCGGGAGAGAGCAATACGACCGGATGCGGTTCGCCGGAGGCGCGCGCATCGTTGAACGCAAGTCTCACCGCGGCCTCCAGGTGCCCAGCCATCGTCACCGGGACCTTGCCGCGCAGCGTGTCCGAGAAATCGCCGGCGGACTGGCCGATCAGATACGCCTTGGCGATGCGCGGGAAGAACGGCGCCAGCTCCTCGATGCCGCCTTCCTTGGCGACGCCGCCGGCGATCCAATAGACCCGCGGATAGACAGCAAGCGCCTGCGCCGCCGCATTCGCGTTGGTCGCCTTGCTGTCATTGATGAAGCGCACGCCGCCGATCGAGGCGACGCGCTCCAGCCGGTGCGGCAGGCCCGGGAATGTGTTCATCGCCTGAGCGATCGCCTTGGCATCGACGCCGAGCACACGCGTCGCCGCATAGGCGGCCGCGGCGTTCTGAGCGTTGTGCTTGCCCGCCAGCGCCGGCGCCTGCGCGAGATCGGCGACGATCTCCGAGCGTCCGCTCAGTGCGTCGACGATCTTGCCGTCGAGCGCGCACACGCCGCGACCGAGCGCCTGGCCGGACGAGATTGGCGCAACGTGCTGCACCGCCGCGCGCGTGAGATCGGTGCAGACCTTGGCGCAATAGAGATCGTCGACGCCGATGATCGCCCAATCCGCCGCGCCCTGGTTCAGGAAGATTCGCTTCTTGGCGGCGACATAGGCGTTCATGTCGCCGTGGCGGTCCAGGTGATCCGGCGTCGTGTTGAGCCAGACAGCCGCGTCAAGCCGCAAACTCGAAGTGAGATCGAGCTGATACGAGCTCAGCTCGATCACGTAGTAGGCGCCTGGATGCAGCGGCGGCAGGTCGAGGATCGCCTCGCCGATATTGCCGCCAAGCCGCACGTCCTTGCCGGCTTCCTTGAGGATGTGCGCGATCAGCGCCGAGGTGGTCGACTTGCCGTTCGTCCCGGTGACGCCGATCAGCTTTGGCCGCTGCGTCGCCGGCAGCGCGTTCACGGCGCGCGCGAACAATTCGATGTCGCTGACGATCGGCACGCCGGTCGCATCCGCAAGCGTGACGACGCGGTGCGGCTCAGGAAACGTGAGCGGCACGCCCGGCGAGAGCACCAGCGCCGCGAACGAACGCCAGTCGCGGCTGTTGATGTCGGACACCGGCACGCCCGCCGCTTCCGCCTTGGCGCGGGTAACGTCGTTATCGTCCCACGCATGCACGCGCGCCCCGCCCGCCGTCAGCGCCCGCGCGGCCGCCAGCCCCGTGCGTGCGAGCCCGAACACGGCGACGTCGCGGCCTTTGAATTCCGTGATGGGGATCATGGCTTCGCCATGAGGCAATAGGCACTCGGCAGTAGGCAGTAGAACGCAGCGGTGCGCGACGCACTACTGCCTACTGCCCACTGCCTACTGCCTTGGTTCAGAATCACGCGCCGCCTCCAACCAGCGGACTCCTGCGCTGCTTCGCGTCCTTAACGCAACTTCAGCGTTGCAAGTCCCGCCAGCGCGAAGATCACTGAGATGATCCAGAACCGGATCACAATGGTCGGTTCCTGCCAGCCGAGCTTCTCGAAATGGTGGTGCACCGGCGCCATCAGGAAGAGGCGTTTGCCGGTGCGCTTGAACACCGCCACCTGCAGCATCACCGAGAGCGTTTCCAGCACGAACAGGCCGCCGACAATCGCCAGCACGATCTCGTGCTTGGTCGCCACCGCCACCGCGCCCAGCAAACCGCCCAGCGCCAAAGACCCGGTGTCGCCCATGAAAACCCGCGCGGGCGGCGCATTGTACCAGAGGAACCCGAGCGAGGCGCCGAGCAGCGCGCCCAGCAGCGTCGCCAGTTCCGAGACGCCGGCGACGTGCGGAATGCCCAGATATTCCGAATAGTCGACGCGGCCGACGAGATAGCAAATCATGCCGAACGTGCCGGCCGCGATCATCACCGGAACGATCGCCAATCCGTCGAGACCGTCGGTCAAGTTAACGGCGTTGCCGAAGCCCACGACCACGAACATCGCGAACAGCACGTAGAACGCCAGCAATTGGATGCCCCAGCCGTTCACGAACGGCAGCGCCACCGCCGTCAGAGGCTCCGACGCCATCAGTGCATTCAGGAACCCCATGACGTCGTGCGTCTGGCCAGGCGTCGTCGCCACCCATTCCGCCGCCAGCATCGCGATGATCGCGACAAGCGCGATCGAAAACTCGAAGAAGAGCCTGAGCTTCGCCGACAGTCCGCCATGGTGCTGCTTCGTCACTTTCGCGAAATCGTCGACGAAGCCGATCGCGCCGAAACCGACCGTCACGATCAGCACGGCCCAGACGTAGGGGTTTTGAAGGTCGGACCAAAGCAGCGCGGAAATGCCGAGGCTGATCAAGATGATGAGCCCGCCCATGGTCGGCGTGCCCTTCTTGGTCAGCAGATGGCCTTCGGGGCCGTCGGTGCGGATCGGCTGGCCCTTGCCTTGCTTCTTGCGCAGCCAGTGGATGAACGGCGCGCCGATGGCGAACGCCATGATCATCGCCGTGAACATCGCGCCGCCGGTGCGGAAGGTGATGTAGTTGAAGAGGTTGAAGAACTGGGACTGCTCTGCGTACTGGCCTAACAGCTCAAGCATTCGCGTCCCCTTTGAGCCGCTGCAGCGCGCTCACCACGCGGCTCATCTTCGAGCCGTTCGATCCCTTCACGAGCACGATGTCCCCAGGTCGTAGCGCATTGGCAATGACCGGAATCAGCGCGTCCGAAGTTTCGGCATAGCCGCCGCGGCGCGCCGGCGGAAGCGCCTCCATGAGCGCGGCCATGCGCGGACCTGCGCAAAACACGAGATCGACGCCAGCTTGTTCCAGCGGCGCAGCGAGGCCGGCGTGGTAGGCGCGCTCGTCCGGTCCCAACTCCAACATATCCCCAAGCGCGACGATGCGCCGCCCGCCTGGCCCTGGCTTTCTCGCCGCGAGCGTTGCGAACGCCGCCGCCATCGAAGCGGGGTTGGCGTTGTAGGAATCATCCACAAGCATGAAGGCGCCGAACGGCGCTTCGATCTTGGCCGCGACCCCACGGCCGTCGAACGCGCGCAAATGTTCCAGCGCATGCGCCGCCGCATCGAGATCGGCCCCGACCACGTCCGCGGCCGCCAACGCCGCCACCGAATTCAGCGCCCAATGCGCGCCCTCGACGCCGATGCGATAGCGGATGGTGCGCCCCAGGATTTCCGCCTCCGCGGTCGAACCGGTCTCGTCCATGTCGAACCTTGTGAGCCGCGCTTCGCATTCCTCGCCGCGCCCGAAACGAACCAGAGTCGCGCCATTGCGCTCGGCCGCTGCGATCAGCCGGCTCGCGTGCGGCGCTTCGTTGGGAACGATGGCCGCCCCGCCGGGCTCGAGCCCCGCATAGATGTCGCCCTTCTCGTCGGCGACGGCTTCGAGCGAGCCCAGATTCTCCACGTGCGCGGGCGCGATCGTCGTCACCAAAGCCGCGTGCGGCTTCACCAATTGCGTCAGGGGCAGGATCTCGCCGCGATGATTCATGCCGATCTCGAACACGGCGAACTGCGCTTCGCGCGGCATCCTCGAGAGCGTGAGCGGCACGCCCCAATGATTGTTGTAGCTCTTCACTGAGCGGTGCGTCTGCCCGCTGGCGGAGAGGCACACCGCAAGCGCTTCCTTCGTCGATGTCTTGCCGACCGAGCCGGTCACCGCGACGCGTTTTGCCATGCTGCGATCGCGCGCCGCCTCGCCGAGCTTGCGCAACCCCTCCAGCACGTCAGGCACGACCAGCGCTGGCCCCAAGCCTTCCACCTTATCCGCATCGGAAATCAAAGCTGCGCTGGCGCCGCTGACATAGGCTTGCGCGAGAAAGTCGTGCCCATCGCGCACGTCCTTCAACGCAACGAACAGATCGCCCGGCTCCAGCGTGCGCGTATCGATCGAAACGCCGCTGACGTTCCAGCTATCGCCATTGATCAGACGCCCGCCCGTGGCCTTCATGGCTTCGCGTGCGGACCAGAGTTCACTCATATTCAGCTCTCCAGCGCCCCGCGCGCGACGTCCTGATCCGAAAACGGATGCGTGACGCCCTTGATGATTTGCCCAGTCTCGTGGCCCTTGCCGGCGATCATCAGCGCATCGCCTGCTTTCAGCATCGCGACCGCCTCCTTGATCGCCTGCGCGCGGTCGCCGATCTCCAGCGCCCCCGGCGCCGCCGCCAGAATCTGCTTGCGGATCGCGCCTGGCTCTTCGCTGCGCGGATTGTCGTCGGTGACGATCACGACATCCGCCTGCCGCGCGGCGATTGCGCCCATCTTCGGGCGCTTGTCGGTGTCGCGGTCGCCGCCGCAGCCGAACACGACGATGATCCGCCCCGGCGCATGCGGCCGCGCCGCGCGCAGCAGCACGTCCAAGCCATCTGGCGTGTGCGCATAGTCGACGAACACGTGCCCGCCGGTTTTCGATTGGCCGACATGCTCCATGCGCCCCTTCACCGGCTTCAGCGTCTGCATCGCCGCAAACACCGCCTCCGGCGCTTCGCCGAGCGAAAGCGCGAGCGCCGCCGCGGTGACCGCATTGATCGCCTGAAACTCGCCGATCAGCGGCAGCTCGATACTCTTGTAATCTTGCCCTTGCCAGCAGAGCGCCATCGTCTGCGCGTTCGGGCGCGGCTGGATCTCGACGATCTTCAGCGCATCGCCCCGCGGCGCCCTCCAGCCGCACAGCACGACACGGAGACCGCGCGCTTCGGCGCCCTGCTCGAACGCTTCGCCCTCCGCCGCGTCGGCGTTCACCACCGCAACGCCGCCGTCGCGCACCAGCGCCCACAGCTTCATTTTCGCGGCGCGATAGCGGCTCATGTCGATGTGATAGTCGAGATGATCCTGGGTCAGGTTCGTAAACGCGCCGGCCGCGAACGTCAGCCCGTCGATGCGGTGCTGTTCGAGCCCATGGCTCGACGCTTCCATTGCCGCGTGCGTGACCCCGTCCGCAGCAAGCGCCGAAAGCGTTGCATGCACCGCCGCCGGATCGGGCGTCGTGTGGCCAAGATCGATCACGCCACTTGGCGCGATAGCGCCCAGCGTGCCGAGGCTCGCCGCGCGCCTGCCCGCGTGCGTCCAGATCTGACGCAGAAAGTCGACGGTCGAGCTCTTGCCGTTGGTGCCGGTGACGGCGACGATCGTCTCCGGCCGCGCCGGATAACAGGCCGAGGCCGCCAACGCGAACGCGCGCCGCGGATTGCCCGCAACCACATGCGCGATTCCAGGGTCGGCGCCCAAATCGCCCGCCGACAACACCGCCGCCGCGCCGTTGGCTTTGGCCTGCGCAACGAAATCGCGCCCGTGCGCCGCAGCGCCTGCGAGCGCCGCGAACAAGAAGCCAGGCTTCACTTTGCGGGAGTCGGCGGTGAGGCCGGTGATCTCGACCTCGGCGGCGCCTGATGGCACGCCGGTCGAGAAGAGTGCGCCGAGTTTCATTCCTTCTCCGTAGCGCGCCCTCATTAGCGGTTCTGGGCGCGGGCCTCCACACGCAATCCGAGCATGGGCGCTATCCGCCGCAGCGTCCGCGCCACCGCCGGCGCCGCGACCATGCCGCCGGCCGCGCCCTCGCCGGTGTCGTCGAGCGCCAACACGATGACGTAGCGCGGATCGTTCGCCGGAAATACGCCTGCGAACGAGGAGAAATTGCGGCCTTCGTCATAGCCGGCCGCGCCGTCCAGCTTCTCTGCCGTTCCGGTCTTGCCGGCGACAAGGAGGCCTGGCACGTCCGCCGCACGCCCGGTGCCTTCGGTGACCGCCTGCCGCATATAGATCAAAAGCTGCCGCGTCACCTCCGGCGAAAACACCGGCGCGCGTTCGACCGCCGCGTCGGGCGCCAGAGCGCGCAAAGTCGGGATCACCCGCGCGCCTTCGTTGGTGAACACCGTGTACGCGCCCGCGAGCGCCGCCGGCGTCGCCGCAAGCCCGTAGCCAAAGCCGAGGCCGGCGATGTCGCGCCGCGTGCGCGCCATCGGCGCCAGCGGCGCCTGGTTGCGGCCAAGTTCGAGGCCGGCCGCCGCCGTCAGACCAAGCCGATCGAGATAGGAACGCTGCCGCGCGCCGCCCAGCCGCACGGCGAGCCGCGCCGCGCCAATGTTCGAAGAGTGCGCGAGAATGTCGCCGAGCGTCGAGGCGCCCTCGATGCGTTCGTGATCGATGATCGTGCTGCTGTCGACCACGTACGGCGTCATCAGGTCGAACAGCTCGCCGCTGCGCGTCACCTGCTCCTGCAGCGCCATCGCCACCGTGAACGGCTTAATCGTCGAGCCCAACTCGTGCAGGTCGCCGGCGACGCGATCGCGCCGCGCGCTCGCCGGCGCCGCGCCCGCTTCATTCGGATCGAACGCCGGCCACGAGGCGAGCGCCAGCGTTTCGCCAGTGCGCCCATCGAGCAAAATCGCCGCCCCGCCCGATGCGTTCGCCGCGCGCGCCGCTGCGCCGAGTTCTTCTTCGAGCGCGTACTGCATGCGGATGTCTATCGAGAGCCGCACTGCACGGCCCTCAGCGCCAGCGGCGCGAATTTCCGCGTCGAGGCCGCGCTCGACGCCGGACAACGCATTGAGATCGACATCCGTGAACCCAAGCGCATGCGCCGCCAACGCGCCTTGTGGGTACGCGCGGTGATGCTCGGCTTCGAAACCGACGCCCGCGAGGCCGAGCTCGTGCACACGCGTGCGCTGCTCCGGCGTTAACCCCCGGCGCAGATAAACCAGCCGCCGCGACGTGTCGGTCAGCCGACGGATCGTCGTTTCGCGGTCGAGATCGGGAAAGACGCGCCGCAGCGCGTCGGCGATCGCAGGCGCATCCCACACGCGCGCCGGCGTCGCCGTCAGCGCATAGGCGCGCACGGTGGTCGCAAGCAAGACGCCGTTGCGATCGACGATGTCGCCACGCGGCAGAACGATGGCTGCGCCAGGGGCGCGCGGCTCCGCCAGCGGATCGTCGGAGAATGCGAGCTGCACTGCGCGGCCCGCCAGTAGCAGCAATAGCGCAAAGATGCCGAGCGCTAGCGCGCGCACGCGGTTGCGCGCTGGCGCCGCCTCGGCGGCGACATAGGCCTGTTGCGGACCGACCGCGCCAGTCGCGCCGAACGGCCTCAAGAGCGCGGCTCCCGCGCTCGCTCGGGCGCCGGCAAGCGCCGTGCGATCTCGCCTTCCGGAAGGGTTGCGTTCGCGCTGCCGGGCGCGACGCCCAGTCGATCCTGCGCTAGCTGTTCGACGTTCGCCGGGCTTTCGCGCTCGGCGATCTCCGCGCGCAGCTCCCGCAGCGCCGCTTCGCGGGCCTCGATCTCGTTCTGCAACTCGCGCACATGCGCCTGCGTGCGCGCAGCATCGCTCTTGGCGCGGTAAAGCCCGACAGCCAGCACCACGATAACGACCGCGGCGATGATCTGCAGCATGCGGATCAGCTGAGCTTTGCCCATTCGGCCTCCGCTTTCGGCGCGAGCGACGGCGGCTCGAGTTCATCCCATGCCGGCGCATCGGTGCGCGTCGCCCAGCGCAGGGACGCAGAGCGCGCGCGCGGGTTCACCGCGGTCTCCTCATCACTGGGCGCAGTTGCACGTTTGCGTTCAAGCGTGAAGCTCGGCGCCCGCTCCGGCGGCAGGTCCGGCGCATAGCGCGAGCCGCGCCCCTGCGCGTCGGCGCGCGCGGTGATGAAGAGCTTCACCATCCGATCTTCGAGCGAGTGAAACGAAACCACAACGAGCCGCCCGCCCGGCTTTAGCGCCCGCTCCGCCGCCGAAAGTCCGCGCGCCAGTTCGCCCAGCTCATCGTTCACCAGCATGCGCAAGGCTTGAAACGTCTTCGTCGCCGGATGCGTGCGCGCGCCTTTGCGGCCGCCGACACTGTCTTCGACGATCTTCGCCAGCTGCAACGTCCGCGTGATCTTGCCCGCGGCGCGTTCGCGCACGACGCCGCGGGCGATACGGCGGCTCTCGTCATCTTCGCCGTAGCGGTAGATCAGTTCGGCGAGCGCGGTTTCGCTCAAGCCGTTGACGGCGTCGGCGGCGCTTGGTCCCTCCTTCTCCATCCGCATGTCGAGATCCGCGTCCGCCTGAAACGAAAACCCGCGTTCGGCCTGGTCGAGCTGGAACGAGGAAACGCCCAGATCGAACACGACGCCGTCCACCGGCTCATCCAGCGAGAGATCGCCAAACCGGCCTTGATGAAGCGTGAATTTACCTTTGGCCTCGGCAGTCAGCTCCGCCCCGCGCGCAATCGCGTCCGGATCGCGATCGAACGCAATGACCCGGCAATTCGCCCGCCGCAGCATCTCGCGCGAATAGCCCCCGCCCCCGAACGTCGCGTCGACGTATACGCCGCCATCCTTCAGGGCGAGCGCGTCCATGGCTTCTGCGAGGAGGACGGGAGCATGTCCGGAGTTCATGGCGCCAGTCTACAACGAGTCCCGAACCGCCGGTCACCGATCGTTCTCACGTCGGAGCAAATGCCGCCCGCCCGCGTTCAACGGGCGGAGGCATACCACATGCTAAGCGATCAGAACTCCAGCGCGATCGTCGCCAGCCGCGATCTCGACAAAGCGAAAAGGTTCTACACCGAAACGCTTGGACTTGAGCTTGCCGATGAATCTGACGAGGTGTTCAGCGTTAAGACCGGCGCGACCCACCTCAATGTGTATCGGAGCCAAGAGGCCGGCACCAACCGGGCCAACGCCGTGGTCTGGGACTGTGGCGACGAGATCGACGAGATTGTCGCCGAGTTGAAGAAGCGTGGCGTGCAGTTCGAACACTATCCCGAACTTGGCATGAAGATCGAAGGCGACATGCACGTTCAGGACGGTTTCAAGGCCGCCTGGTTCAAAGATCCGGACGGCAACATCCTGCACATCAACAGCATGTAGAGAAAAACGCCAGTCGGCCTGTAAGCCGGGTTCTGTTCCTCGTTGCCGAGGCGACGACCATTCCTCTGGACCATGCGTCGCCGCATGGTTCTCGCGACCAACCCGGATGCAACCCGCGGACGGGCTTGCAGCGTGCGCTGCGCGCATCCCTATTCGGTCTTGCTCCCGGCGGGGCTTGCCGTGCCCGCTTCCTTACAGTCGCGGCGGTGGGCTCTTACCCCACCGTTTCACCCTGACCTGTGCCGGCTTTCGCCGGCCATCGGCAGACTGTTCTCTGTGGCGCTATCCCTAGAATTGCTTCCGGCGGGCGTTACCCGCCGCCGTATCCGCGTGGAGCCCGGACTTTCCTCGAACGCGCCCTTTCGGGACTTGCGCTCGCGGCCGTCCAGCCGACTGGCGCCGCCAATATAGGATCGCAAGGTCAAACCACAAAGCTTGACCGTTACCGCACGCCAGCCAAAGTGCCGCTCCGGGGAGGACATGCGGATGCAGCGGCTTGGCGCGGCGATCACAGCAGCGATCGCCTTGATGTGGTGCGGCGCAGCCGTAGCCGAAGTGAACGGCGCGGCGATGGCCGCTCAGTGCACGAGCACAGGCGCGTTCGGGGTCAGTTTCGGCGCCGAAGCGCCGGCCGGCCAGCGCGGCCTCGGCATGCGCATGATGAACTCGCAATTCGTCACGCTCGACGCCGCGCACGCGCCATTCAACCAAGCCGAAGTGGTCGTTACTCACCGCTCTCGGCTGGTCCACACCATCACCGGCATTGCCCGCTTCGACAGCGAAGAGGAAGCAGGCGCCGCCTACGATGCGGCGCTCGACGCTTTCGACCAGGATCAGCGCTTCGCCTCGCAAGCCAGCGAGTACGAGGACAGCGTCACTTATTACAGCGGCCCGCCTGAGGCTGCCTCCGGCTTCCGCGCCGAGGTCTCGCTGATGGGCCGCGAACTCTCGCTCTTCTGCGTCGACGCCGCTCTCTTCCAGCGCACCATGGACGAGATCGCAGGCCGCGACGTCACTGCGGATTCCCCGCAGCCGGCGCCGCCGCAACTCGCACTTCCGGCCGCGCTTCCAGCCGGCGTTTGCGAGGCGAGCGACGCGCGCGCGGCGTTCGTCGCCGATTTCTACGGCCGCATGGAAGACATCATGGCTTATGGGAGCGAAGCGGCGCGATACAATGAGACGCTCATGCATTGGAAGAGCCGCCAGATGATCGCCCAAGGCTTATGGACCGAAGAAGACTCCAGTCAGTTCGGCCTCCGGCTCCTGGGCGACCCCCAATTCGCGCGGCACACGGAAACGAGCATGAGCGCGGTCCTGGGCATGATGGGAGCGCTGATGGAGTTCGAATCCGGCGTCGATGAGCCCGCCCGTTGCGCCAGTGCTCAGCGCGCACTCTCGCTGGCGCGGCAGATGGTGCAAAGCACCGAAGCGCAATGGACTTACATGTCTCAGGCCTACGGGGCCGAAGCGCAACGACGCGGCGGATCGATCGACTAGACCGAGAGCTGACGCGAGAGCGCCGCCAGCAAGCGGCGCGTTTCCTGATCCGCTGCGCCGCTCGTGTCCGACGGACGGAAGCGGCGCTGGAAGGCGATAAGCGCCGCCCTGGTCTCGCCATCCATAACGCCGGTTTGGCGCACGTTATAGCCGATGATGGAGAGCTGCTGCTGCACATGGGGAATGGGATCGTCGTCGATTGCGAGCACGGTGTGCGCCGGATTCGGCCAGATCGAAACGCCTGCGTCAGCGAGCCGTTTCCACGGAAACTTCTCGCCTGGGTCGGACTTGCGGTCGGGCGCGATATCGGAATGCGCAACCACGCGCGCAGGCTTCAAATCAGGCCAGCGTTCGAAGATGTCGCGCAGCAATTGGATCACGGCTTCGATCTGCGTGTCGGGAAACTCCGGCAGCCCGAAATCATGTCCGCCGTTGACGATTTCGATGCCGATCGCGCGGGCGTTCACATCGCCTTCGCCTTCCCAGCTCGACGCCCCGGCGTGCCAAGCGCGATGCTCTTCCGGCACGAGGCTGAAGATCTGTCCGCTCTCATCGACCACATAATGCGCCGACACTTTCGGCAACGGCGCATCGGGCAGCGCGTCATCGCTCTGCCACGGCCCCGGATATCGCCTGGCCACGGGCGCCGGGTCGGTCAGGCGCGCCAGCGCCGTCTCGGCGTCCTGCATGCCGGTATAATGCAGCACGACAAGATCGATCGGCCGCGTGCGCGCGTCGAAGTTCGGCGAGGGTCGTTCGATGTATCGAGTCACGGCGCGCACTATGCGCGTTCCGAGCTGATCCGTCAGGCCTGGCGTTTGGCGGCCGTTTCGACCACCCAGCCGGCTGGAGTGCTGCGCGCCTCGAGCACGTCGGGGCCGCCCCTCCGGGCTTCGCGCCGCCGCGGCCAAAACCGCATGGCGACCGCAGCGCCGGTGACCATCAACCCGACGATCACCGCCGCGGCGAACGCGAAAAAGAGAGCGAGGGCCGCCCCGACCGCGAGGACCGCGAGCCCTGCCGCGCGCAGGAAGGCGGACAGCGCAGCGGACCCGAAATCAACAGCGTTAGCGGTCATGAAGGAACAGCTCCTCGCTTCAATATGGCTGGTGAGTCTGCTGGTTCAATGCGGCGCTCCTACGGCGGGGTCCCTCGCCGCTCACTTCGCCGCGACGCTGAGCTCTTCACGAATTCGCGCGTAGGCGGCGTTGATCGCCGCCGTCTTGTCGCGGGCGATCTCGACGAACTCGGGCGGGGCGCCGCGCTGAGTCATCCGATCGGGGTGGTTTTCCGCCGCCATCCGCCGCCAAGCGTGGCGCACCTCGTCCATGTCCGCGCCCGGCAGCAGGCCCAGGATGGCATAGGGATCGCCCACCTCGGGGCCGAGATTGGTGGCCTTGATCCGGCGGAACTCCATCTCGCTGAACCCGAAATGCGCAGCGACCTGCTCGAGATAGGCCAGTTCCGCGTCGCCGACGGCGCCGTCGGCGCCGGCGATGTGGAACAGGCCGTCCAGCACGTCCTCAAGCAGGCAAGGCCGAGCGCGGTACTTGCGCCCGATCTGCTTTGCATAGGATTCAAATCCTAGAACCGTCTGCTTCGCCAGCGAAAATGCGCGGCGGAAGTTCTGCTCTTCCCCGGGCGGCGGCCGGAACACCTGCGCCGCAGCGTGGAGCTCGGCTTCGCTTACCGCACCGTCCGCTTTAGCCATTTTCGCCGCAAGCCCGATGACGGCTGCGGTGAAGCCGACATCGTTCGGGCGCGGCGCGCACTCCTCGGCAAACTCCGGCGGCTCGGCCTCCGGATCGAAGGCCTTCGCCGCCATTTCCACAATGCGGGACCAAACTGACATGACGCCATTGTCGCCGATGGCGGACGCCGGCGCCACCCCGCCGGTCGCAGATCAGCCGACCATTGTCTCAGCCGGCGGGCGGCGCGGCGCCGCGCAGAGCCGCCACTTCCGAACGCAGGGCGCGCACCTCGTCGAGGATGCGGTGCTGCACGACAGCGGCGTCTTCCTGCGCCTCGGCGATCTCCTCGACGTCTTCTTGCACGTCCTCGAGCTCTTCCTTGATCGCCTCCTGCGGCGCCTGCTGCACCGCTTCGACGATGACGCCGATGAAGAGGTTCAGCACCGCAAACGCGGCGATCACGGTGAAGCTCAGGACGAAGAACCAAGCGTACGGATATTCAGGCTGCAACCGGGCGATCGTGTCGCCCCAGCCGTCGAACTGCGACAAAGCAAAGAGCGAAAGCGCGCTTTCGCCGAGATCGCGGAAGCCCTCCTCCTCGTGGAAGAGCGTCGTGCCCATCACCGCGCCGATGTAGAACACGATCGCAAGGATCGCGAGCGTGGCGAGGATGCCGGGCATCGCGCCGAACAACGCCTCCACCACGCGCCGCATCTGCGGCACCGCGCTGACCAGGCGGAAAACGCGAACGACGCGCAAGGTGCGCAGCGCCGAGATCGCCGGGTTCACGGCGACGTAGCTGAGGCCAATGACGATGATGTCGAACCAATTCCAGCCGCTCTTGAAGTAGCGCCTCGGACCTTGGGCGAAAAACTCGAGCACGAGTTCGGCGGTGAAGATCCAGAGGAAGTAGACATTCCACTGATCGATCTGCGCGTGATACGGGTTGGCCTCTCCGTAGTGCGCATCGTAGCCGAGGATCGCTGCGTTCGCGATGATGCAGCCAAGGATGAAGCCGTCCCAGAGCCAGTTGCGCGTGAGCCAGCGAAAAAGCGCGATGCCGCCGCGACGCGCCTTCTTCGCTTTGACTTTCCCCACAGGCGTTTGCACGCCTACCGTCGCCGTCGCAGCGCCGTTGGCCATGTCGACTTCCCCTCCACCGCCGGTCCCTCCACCGGCAGCGCAGGTTAGCGCGTTTGCAATGCGTCGGGAAAGCTTTAGCCGACCGGAACCCCGGCGGCGCTCGCCGCCGTTTGCTGACGAGCCGCTTCGGCGAGGACATTCAGAATGAAGCCCTGCACGCGATAGGTGCGCCCGCCCCAATGCCGGCCGGGCACATGCCAGACGCGCACTTCGGACCAGTCGCCGGCTTCTGAGACATCCTGGATCGGCACGTCGCGGGTGATTTCGCCGGCGTTCAACCAGTTGGCGTGATCGACGATAATCATGCGCGAAGAGACGATTTCCTTCACCACCGCCACGTGGCCGCGGCTCGACGTGGCGTAGCCGTGCAGAACGAGCACCGCGCCTTCGCTCGGGTCTTCCGCGGTTTCGTAGCGGCCGGCGGCTTGGCGCCACCAGGTGTTGGCGTTGCCGTAGAGATCGACGCCGGATTCGCGGCGGGCGAATGGGACGCATTGCAGCCGCGCCCGGCCGTTGGTGACCCGGGCGGTCGGTTCGTAGACTTCGTCCGGCAGGCGCTCGAACGCGCTGGGCGCGAGCCTGGAATGATCGGACGCTCCGTCCGTGACGCTCGGATCGATGGCCAAATCCATCGACAGCGGCGTCAAAGCGCTCGCATCGGACGGCGCCGCGAAACCGGCGACGGCCGCGGCGGCGAGGAGAAGCGCGCGGGAATCCAACATGCCCTGATGCCCAGGCGAGGCCTTTGCCCCAAACTGGCACACACAAACGCGCCAACGGACTTAAAGAACGCTTAATTGCGAAGCTGAACTCTTAGAAAGGTGCGTTGAATATGGTAAATGGAAGCGCAGAAGAACTACATCTAGTTCAGTGTTCGCAGTAATACTTCTTAATTTTAGTCTGGCGACCTCATCAATAAATCTTAACGCCGCTCACTAACTCGTCGCCGCATGCATCGTGAACGGGTGGATGAAGCCTTCGGCGCTGTAGGTCCGCCCGCCCCAATGGCCGCCGGGGATGTGCCAGACGCGGACCTCGCTCCAATCGTTCGCCGCCGACACGTCCATCACCGGCACGTTGACGCTGATCTCGCCGCCGTTCAGCCAATTGGCGTGATCGACGCGGATGACGCGGTTGGAGACGATCTCTTTGACCACGGCGACGTGGCCCCGGTGGGGGGTGTTGTGGCCGCGCAGCACGAATACCGAGCCGGGGGCTGGGGAGTTGGAGCGCGGGTAGCGGCCTTCGGCTTGGCGCCACCAGGTGTTGGCGTTGCCGTAGATTTCCACCCCGGAGGCGCGGCGGGCGAAGGGGACGCACTGGAGCCGGGCCGCATAATCGGCGACCTGCGGCGGCGCCGAGGGCTCGTACGGAAGGTCCAGCCGCGGCGCCGACACGGCGGTGGCGCTGATCGGCGCCGGCGCCGAGGCGCAGGCGGCGAGCGCAAACGCCAGCCCCGCCAGGCCCAGCGCCTTCGCCGGCCAGGTTAACCTCAGACTCATCATTTCGGCGCCGATCTTAGACCAGGGCGGTTGGTATTGGGTGAATGCGCCCTGCCGCCGCACTTGACCGGGCGGCGGTTTCCGCGTCAGGCCGGAGCGATGAGCGAGCGCCCCGCCCTGATCGTCCGGCCCTGTTTCCAGCAAGACCTGGAAATGGTTCAGCTTATTTACGCCCACCACGTCCTGACCGGGACCGGCACGTTCGAGATCGAGCCGCCCAGCCTCGACGAGATCGGCGCCCGCTGGGGCCATGTGGTGCAGCGCGGCTGGCCGTTCCTGGTCGCCTCCCCGGCCGACAATCTGAGCCGGGTGATGGGCTTCGCCTATGCCACGCAGTACCGGGATCGGGCCGCTTACGCGAAGACGTTCGAGGTCTCGATCTACAGCGCCCCGACGACGATGCGCCAAGGCGTGGGCGCGCTCTTGCTGCGCAATCTGCTCGGCACGCTGCAGACCGATGGCGTGCGCGAAGCGCTGGCGTTCATCGGCGACAGTTACAACGCCGCCTCGATCGGCCTGCACGCCAAGCTCGGCTTCCGCCATGTCGGCACGCTGACGAATGTCGGCGAGAAATTCGGACGCTTGCTCGACGTCGTCGTGATGCAGCGCAGCATTCCTCCGCTCGGGTCGTCGACCTGAGCCGACTGTAAATCGACTGCAGCGCGCGCCCAGCGCGAGTAAGAAATCGGTAACCATGCCGACTTCATGCTCGTGCGCATTGGGAGGAGATCGCGATGCTTTTACGCAAGCTCGTGGTCGTTGGGTTGGTCGGGTTCGTAAGTTTCGCTGCCAATATCGCCACAGCCGAAGACGCGGGCGGGCCTCACTCCACTTTGGTTGGCGTCGACAACGCCAGTTTTGTCGATCCGAGCGAGGCATTCGCCGATCGTTTCGATCTGAGTTTCGGCGAAGCATCAGACCCCCGCTTCATCAATTTCGCCCCCTCGCCCTCCGGCGACGACGCTGCGAACCGTTCCGATTATCGCCGTTACGAAGTCGAACTGGTCGCCCATGCGGGCGCCGGATTTGACGTCGCCTTCGCCCAGCGTGCGGGACTGGGCTTCAACCGGCACGGCGATCTCGAGCGTGAGAGCCGCGGCTCCGAACTTCGGTTCGGCCGGGTTCGCAGCGACGAGCCGAGCTCCGAGCCGACCTGGTACTTCTTTGCCGCTTCCGAGGACGAAGCGCTGACTTGGCGGCCGGGCGTCCGCAACGATTTCGGCGGCCGGGGCTCCTCGTTCACGGTGCAGGACCGGGTCGAGATCGGCGATATGCAGGCTGGCGTCACCTACGAGCGCGACGGCTGGCAGGCCTCGGTGGCTTATGTGCAGCGCGAAGTCAGCGTCCGCACCGGAGCCCGCACGATTTCTCACGACGAGGACTTCACCGGTCTGACGCTAACCATGCGACACTGAAAATCGCTGTGATTCCTTTTCATCACGCCCCCGTCAGGTCTTCACATGCGCCGGAACCCGTGGCAGCCATTGTGCATTGCCGCTTCGTTGGATCGTTTCAGTACGAGGCTGTAATGGGTGGGACGAAAGTCTTGCGAACAGCACTGCTGGCAGGCGCCGTGATCGCGGCGAGCGCGGTGGGCGTGACCCTCGCGGGCGCGCAGGAAGCTGCGCAACCGGCGCTCTTGGTCAATCTGATGGATCCCGAAGCGGACCTGCCGGAAGGCGCCGCGCTCAACCTTTCCGTCCGTGACGACAACAGCCAACCGATTTCACCGATCGGCCCGACGCAAGGCGACGGCGATCGCCGCGGCGTCGAACTCGAACTCGCGGCCGGCGGCGGCGATTCTCCGCTCGACGTCTCGATCGCCCAGCGCGCCTCGATCGGCGCCAACGCCGATGGCGACATCGACAGACGTGGGCGCGGTTCGGAACTGCGCGTCGGTCGCGGCCTCGTCGGTGAGCGTGACAGCGGCAATCGCGGCTCCTCCACTTATGTGTTCGTCGCTTCCGAAGACGAAGCGCTGACTTGGCAGCCCGGCTCGCGCAACGAGTTCGGCGGCCAAGGCGCCTCGTTCGCGCTGCAGGACCAAGTCGAAGTCGGCGATCTCGCCGCCGGCGTCACTTGGGAGCGCAACGGCGTGCAGACCTCGCTCGCCTATGTCGAGCGCGAAGAATCCACCCGCGTCGGCAATCAGACCTACAGCCAGGACGAGAGCTTCACTGGCGTAACCGTGACGATGCGGCGGTGACGCGCTGCGCGTGTCACAGGCAATAGGCAATGGGCAGTAGGCAATAGGCGCGTTCGTGCGCCGGCCGATGCCGGTTCTCGAATTTCCAGCCATTGCCTACTCCCCCAACAAGAGGACGGGGCGCGTCGGACGCGCCGAGTTAGTTTCTAGAATGCGTCGCCCGATCGCTCGAACGACGCGCGCGTCGAACGCGCCCCGCACATCGGCTGTTTGTCCCGGATTGGCGACCAGGAGTTTGTGGCGCACCAGCATGGAAAGCACGCAGGGGCCTTGGCTCCTTATGGCCACGAGCCGGTTCAGCGCGTCAGAGTCTTCCGAAAAAACTCTGGACCCTGCGGTTTCACGCCCCGCAGGCAATGCAGACATCGTTCGCTTCGCCCTTCGGGCCTGGAAAGCGTCGTACCCTCTGCAAGGGCCCTCTCGACATTCCCACGTCCGCGGACTTCCTCAACGATGGGAAGCTGTCGCTTCGTGTCCTTCGTGAGTCTCCTTGTGTCTTTGTGTTTTTCAACACGAAGGCGCAAAGGCCGCACAACGATCACAAAGCTTCTCCCTTCCATCGAAGCGACGCCTGCCGCGCCAGCTGACGCTCTCACCTTTCAAAGCTTCGGAGCTCTTCGAAATCCTCTCATGTGAGAACGAGAGCATTATACCCCAGCTTTGGCGCGGTCGGATTGATTTTGCCGCGATCGTTGATTGCGCTGGGATTTTGCGCGCGAAAGTGTAGGATAGATGGCGCGGCTATCCCCGTTCTTCCTTGCCTGCTGCTGCGATCAGTAGAGTTCAAGGCACGCGGCGTCGTGGCTTTCGATGAAGTCTGTGATCAGCACGGCTCGATCGCGCATGAGACGTTCGACGACGCGTGTCGGCTGATTGCCGCAGCGCAGCCAGATGACCTTGGGCGGCGCCCCTCGGAGCGCCGCCAGCTCCGCAAAGTCCGCGTCCAAAGTGACGATCGTGCAGCTTTCGCGGCGCGCGAAGTCCCATATTGCGTCGTCGCTTGCCTGATCGAGTCCGAGCGCTTTCACCTGCGCGGTCGCAGGAAAAATGTCCGCCAGCATGCGGCAGAGACGATGGCTGAGATTTTGATCGAACAGCAGCTTCACGCTGTCGCGGTCATGATGCGGCGTTCGCGATCGGCGGCGTAGGCCAGCGCCGCGCGAATGTCCGTTTCCGTCAGTTCAGGATAGTCCGTTACGATCTCCGCCGGCGTCATGCCGGCCGCGAGCCATCCCAGAATGTCGGCAACGGCGATCCGCATGCCCCTTATGCAGGGACGGCCGCCGCGCTTGCCCGGCTCCTGGGTGATAATGCCGTGATAGTCTGCGGTCATAGAGCAAATATAGCACGCTTTCCGGCCCCGCAGCGAGGAGGGCTCCGCCGGAGCGGCGCGCTCAGAGGCCGGCTGCCTTAATCCACAGCTGGCAGCCCCTGCTCGGCTCGCTAGGCCGGTGAATCGCTGCATGGTCGGACCCGGGCGGCGGTAACCTTTTTGAAAGGCGACTCGCGCCCTCATGCGCCATATGTGGTGGCCCGCGGGTCACAAAATCCCTATATCTAGGGTTACGTTTCGGCTTCGAAAGGGAGTTTCGCGGATGGCTGGTGAAAACGGGAGCAAGCTGACGGGGCTCCGCACGCCATCGGTGGGCTACAAGCCGTTCCGCTATCCGTGGGCGTACGAATTCTGGCGCCGCCAACAGCAGGTGCACTGGCTGCCGGAAGAAGTGCCGCTCGGCGAGGACGTGAAGGACTGGGCTTCGAAGCTCAGCGACGAGGAGCGCAATCTGCTGACGCAGATCTTCCGCTTCTTCACTCAGAGCGATGTCGAGGTGAACGACAATTACATGGAGCGCTATGCGCGCGTGTTCAAACCGACCGAGATCAAGATGATGCTCGCGTCGTTCTCGAACATCGAGACGGTGCACATCGCCGCTTACGCGCTGCTGCTCGAAACCATCGGCATGCCGGATAGCGAATTCGCCGCCTTCTATGACTACCAGGCGATGCGCGACAAGCACGATTACATGGGCAAGTTCGGCGTCGACACGGATGAAGACATTCTGCGCACGCTCGCCATGTTCGGCGCCTTCACCGAGGGGCTGCAGCTGTTCGCGTCGTTCGCGATGCTGATGAACTTCCCGCGCTTCAACAAGATGAAGGGCATGGGCCAGATCATCACCTGGTCCGTGCGCGACGAGAGCCTGCACTGTGAAGGCATGATCAAGCTCTTCCATGCGTACGCGAAGGAAACCGGCGCGCTGACGGACGCGGTGAAGGCCGACATCATCGAATGCTGCAAGACCGTCGTCGGCATGGAAGACAAGTTCATCGATCTCGCCTTCGAGATGGGCCCGGTGCAGGGGATGACGGCGGACGACATCAAAAAATACATCCGTTACATCGCCGATTGGCGCTTGGGTCAGCTGGGGCTGCCGAAGATTTATGGCGTGACCGAGCACCCGATCCCGTGGCTGACGGCGATTTTGAACGGCGTCGAGCACGCGAACTTCTTCGAAGCGCGGGCGACGGAATATTCGAAAGCCGCGACCAAGGGCGATTGGCACGGCGGCGAAGGCGTGTGGTCGAACTTCGATCAGATGATGGAGAAGCGGAAGGCGGCGGGTTAGTTTCGCGCTTCTCGTTACACCACCCATTCCCGGATTGGCGCGAAGCGCCAAGTCCGGGACCCATAAACGCGAATGGGATGTATCTGAGCGCTGCGCTCAAAATCGCGCACATTCGTGTTTATGGGTCCCGAGCTCTTCGCTGCGCGAAGCCCCGGGAATGGGTGGAGTTCAAGCGCTCAGATTATCGCGCAGCTTCGCAAGCGCGCTTGCGCCTACGCCGAGCTCCTGCTCGATGTAATTCAGCGCAGAACCATATTTCGCGTCGATCGCATTCAGCGCTTCGCGGAGATAATCGACGTGGACGCCGAGCATCGGCTTGAGCGCGGCGCTGTCGAGTTTGCGGCCGAGGCGTTCTTCGATGCGCTGCTGGATGCGCGGCATGCGGGCTTCGAGATCGACGGCCTCGTTGGTGAATTCGTAGTCGGCGAAGATGGCGTCCTCGTCGACGCCGAGCGCGGTCAAAGTCAGCGCGCAGATGATGCCGGTGCGGTCCTTGCCGGCGGCGCAGTGGACGACGCCCGCGCCGCCCTCGCCCAAAGCGGCGAACCAGTCGCGATAGAGCCCGACGAGGCGCGGATCGAACGGGATTTCGCGATAGAGACTGAGCATGTAGTCACGCGTCGATTGCGGCGTCAGTTCGCTCTGCATCAGCGCGACGAGATGCGGCGGCAGCGCGTGGCCGCCGCCGCCCTCGTCATTGAAGATGATGCGGCAGCTTTCGTTCGACCACTTGCTCGGTTCGTGCGCGCGCTCTTCGGGACGGCGGAGGTCGACGAGGAAGCGGAGGTCCATCGTGTTGAGCTTGGCGATGTCGGCTTCCGTGGCGTCATGGAAGGACGCGGAGCGAAAGAGCTTGCCGCGCGTGATCTTGCCGTGCGGCGTTTCCCAACCGCCGTAGTCGCGGAAATTGAGGATGCGGTCGAAGGGGATGAGGCGGTCGTGCATTTGGGAGGTTTTAGGTGTTAGGTGTTAGGTGTTGGGTGTTAGGGATGGACGGGCCCCATGACAATTCGAAATTACCGCGATCTTGCGGTGTGGACGAAGGCCATGGGCGTGGCGAAGGCAGTTTACGCCTTAGCGGAGCTAATGCCGAAGAAGGAAGAGTATCGGCTAACGGCGCAGATGATCCGCGCGGCGATTTCAGTTCCCGCCAATATCGCTGAAGGCCGCACCAGGGCAACCCGCAAGGACTTTGCTCACTTCATTTCAATCGCACGCGGATCCACTGCTGAGCTTGAAACGTTGCTGATGCTGGCGGTGGATGTCGCCTTCCTTTCAGCTCGCGACGTCGATCCCGTACTGTCAGACATTGAAGAAGTTGGCCGGATGCTGAACGCCCTCCACGCCAAACTCAAAGCCACCCCTAACCCCTAACGCCTAAGACCTACCGGAACGGCGGCTCGTCGAAGGCGCGGAGTTTGCGGCTATGCAGGCGATCGCGCTGTTGTTTGAGCAGCGCGACGGTTTCGAGGCCGATGCGCAGGTGCGCGCCGATGGCGCTGTCGTAGAAGCGATCGGCGACGCCGGGGAGCTTGATCTCGCCGTGCGCTGGCTTGTCGGAGATGCAGAGCAGAACGCCGTACGGCACGCGCAGACGGAAGCCTTGCGTGGCGACGCAGGCGCTTTCCATGTCGACGGCGACGGCGCGCGATTGGCTGAGCAGCTGGCGCTCCTGGTTGTAGTTGAGCTCCCAATTGCGGTCGGCGTAGGAGACGACGGTGCCGGTGCGGAGGCGCCGGCGCAGCTCTTCCTTGTCGCCGCCGAGCACTGAGTTCGCCGCATTCTGCAGCGCGATCTGCACTTCGGCGATGGCGGGGATCGGCACTTCGAGCGGCACGCGGTCGTCTAAGATTTTGTCGCGGCGCAGATAGGCGTGCGCGAGCACGTAATCGCCGATGCGCTGGGTGTGGCGCAGACCGCCGCAATGGCCGATCATCAGCCAGCAATGCGGACGCAACACCGCGAGGTGATCGGTGATCGTCTTCGCGTTGGAGGGGCCGACGCCGATGTTCACGAGCGTGACGCCGTCGCGTTCGGGCGTCGTCAGGTGATAGGCCGGCATCTGGTATTTGCGCCAGGGCGCGGCGAGCGCTTTTTGTTCGGCGTCTTTATCGCCCGCTTCGATGTGGACGTTTCCGGGGCATGAGAGGCTCCACCCTTTCGGGCCGTTGGCGACGCCGGCGGCGGCCCAGCGGATGAATTCATCGACGTAGCGCTGGTAGTTGGTGAAGAGAATCCAGGGCTGCACATCGGCCCATGGCGCGCCGGTATAGTGCTGGATGCGCTTCAGCGAATAATCGGTGCGCAGCGCATCGAACAGAGCGAGCGGCCGCGACCCGTCGAGGCGATCGATGCGGAGGCCATCGACGACGGCGTCGCCGACTTGGGTGAGACGCGGGTGGGGGAAATAGCGCGCGAGCTCTTCGGCCGGGACTTTTTCGTAAGCCGCGGCGCCAGCGGCGTCGAGCACGTAGGAATAGGGAATTTCGCTTTCGCTGACGCGGACGCTGAGTTCGGCACCGTAATCCTGCACGAGAAGCGTGAGCTGTTCGATCAAATACTCGCGGTAGAAGTTCGGCTGCGTGATGGTGACGGCGTATTCGCCGGGCCAAGTGAGCTGGCCGTAGGCGCGCGCCAGACGCGGCGCCGGCGCGCCGGGCAGATAGGTGACGCGCAGTTCGGGATAGCGGAAGAGCGCGCGCTCCTCGAACGAAGGCGGCGCGCCGCCTTCGGAAAAGCGGCGGACGGATTCGATCAGCGCAGTGACGGCGCGGTTGTGCAGGAACTCGAGGCGATCGACGGCTTCAGCGGGCGTCTTGGGATCTTCCATCGCGAGAGCATCCCCTACCCGCGCGCGGCGTCAAGGCCTAGTCGACCCGCGGAATCGGATCGACCAGGCGCGAGCGGCGGTAGGCGGTGTGCTCGAGCGTCACGCCATCCTTGAACAGGAAACCAAGCGGCGTTTCGTACGTGTAGCTCGATTCCGCCATGATGATGCTGGTGCCGGGGTTCATCATCCCGTCGGCGAGCCCCTGCACGGGATCGCCCGCGCCGCGCGGCGACATGCCGTGGCCCTCGCTCCAGACCACAGTCGCGGTGCTGTTGTTGACGATGCGGATGCTGGTGATGCGCACGCCGACATCGGCGCCGTCGCTTGGATACATGAGGACGTCGAGCGCGTCCCAATAGCCGGCGACTTCGGCGTCGGACACTTCGGTGTCGCGCGCGACCACGTCCGCGAGCGAAGCGGCGACGTTCTGGGCGCGGCTGTTGACGTTCATCGCATCGATCAGGTCGACCGAGCCCAGCAGCAAGGGCACCATGATGAAGACGGCGACGAGCGCGAACTCGACGGCGGCGGCGCCGTTGTTGTCGCGGCCGAAGCGGCGCAGGCGAAGCTTCAGGCTCATTGGTAGGGCTCGTTGCGGAACATCATGGTGGAGACCATGATCCGTTGACCGTGCGAAACGTTCGAGAACACGGGCGCGAACATCGGCGTCATGACTTCCCAGCGATAATAGGCCCGCACGACGACGATGTCGGACGGCGCGCCCGGGGTGTAGCCGAAGCCGCTTTCGCTGAACTCGCCGTTCTGGATCGGGTCGGCTTCGTCATTGCTGGCGCTGGTGAAGGAGTCGAAACGATCGACGTCGAGATAGAGGTTGCCCTCGCAGGTCATGATCATGAACTTGTTGAGCTCGTCGCAGAGCTCCTGGCGGATGTCGCCCGCCGACGCGCCGGACATTTGCGCCTCGCCCGTGCGGATCTGGCGAGCCGTTTCGGCGACGGCATAATTGAGGCTGGTCTGGGCGAAGCCGATCATGGCGACTTCGGCGAGGCCGAACAGGAATAGGAAAAACGGAAACACGACGAGCGCGAACTCGACCGCGGCCGAGCCCTTGCGTGCGCGCTTGAAGCGGCGCAGCGACGCTTTCATCGATGATTTGGCCGCGGCCATGGCGCCTCCGAACGCGCAGCTTAGGCGCCGAAGGGCTGAGAAACCGTCAAACCAAGAGGTAAATCGGCGATTTACCGGACCCCGCTCGCCGCCGCGCGGCTGGTGATCTGTTCGGTGACCGCCTCGGAGGCGGCGCCGTCGCCGATGTCGGGACGCGGCCGGCAGAGCGGCGTGCACTCGAGCCGCGCGGTTTCGACGCCGCGCGTGACCATGACGACGTCGGTCTCGTCCGGCGTCACCACGACGCGGCCGGAATAGAGCACCCGGCCCTCGGCGCCGACGACGACCAGGTTGGTCGAACCGTAGGAGCGGCCGGTGACGAACAGGAAACGATCATTCTGCACGGAAACGCCGGCGATCGCGGGATTGCCGATGGCGACGCCTTCGGCCGGCTCGGCTAATCGGATCGGAAAGGCTTGATCGAGCGCGACGCGCACGTCGCGCGCGAGCGCGGGCGTTGCGACAGTACAAACGACCGCAAGGGCGGCGGCGAACGTGCGCAAGGCGCGCATGGGGCGTTTCCTCGTAATGCTCTCATAGAGAGCTACGCGCCATTTATTGCGGGATCGCTAAGAGGCGCTTCACGCAGGCGCATTACAAATGCGTACGCGCTGAAAAATCGCATTCGTTGTTAATCTAGAATTATCTCTTCTCGTTGGGCGGGCCGTTAAACACTTCCGCGTATCGTCGACTTCGCGTCTGGGATGGGTGTCGGGTGCGACGCCTCCACCGGGCCGGTGAAAAAGCACTCGACAAACTGGAGTAGTCACATGTTGAAGCGTTTCCTGAAGAATGAAGACGGCGCCACCGCGATCGAATACGGCCTGATCGCCGCCCTGATCGGCGTCGCGATCATCACCGCCGTCACGCTGGTCGGCGACAGCCTCGAAGGCGTGTTCACGCAGATCTCGACGGACCTCAACAACGCGAACTAATCGCTATGGCCGCGCTGCGCGTCCCTCGGGCGCGCAGCGCGAGCGTCCTTTCAAGTTCCCCTCCTCCTCGCGCCGCCCCTCGGGCGGCGCTTTTGTTTTTTCGGCGGAAATTAGCGCGTCGTTTCTCTCCTTAAACTCTTTCTTGAGAGGCGGCGCGACATGCTCCGCGGCTATGGTCGAAGCGCTCGCCCTTTGTGTTTTCGCGGCTCTGCTGATCTACGCGGCGTGCTCGGACGTCGCGAGCCTGACCATTCCGAATTGGGTTTCGCTCGCGATGGCGGGGCTGTTCGTTCCGGCGGCGATGCTCGCCGGCGCCCCGCTCTACCAAATCGGCTTGCACCTCCTCTTCGGCCTCGGCGTGCTCGTCGTCGGCTTCTTTCTGTTTCAAGCCAACATCATTGGCGGCGGCGACGCCAAGCTGCTCGCGGCGGCGACGGTGTGGACCGGCTTTCCGGCGTTCGCGCCGTTCGTGTTCTGGACCGCGCTCGCCGGCGGCGTGATGGCGCTCGCGCTGCTCGCGGCGCGCACTTTCATCAAGCAAGCGGAGACGAACCCCTCGTTCGTAAATCGATTGTTAAAGCACAAAGGCGGAATCCCCTACGGCGTGGCCATCATGGCCGGCGGCCTGATGGCGATTCCGGCCCTTCCGTTCATGACGAGCCCGTTAACCCTGCCTTAGCCATGAGCGTGGTCTGTTCGGCCGGGGTGTTCGGGGCCGGATCACGCGGGGAGTGAGAGTATGTCAGCGCGTCAGCTGATTGTCCTGGTCATCGCCGCGATCGCGGCGATCGGCGCGCTTTTTCTCATCCGCAGCATGGGCGGCGACGACGACACCGCCACGTCCGAGGAAGCGTCGCCGATTGCGGGCCAGCAGGTTCTCGTCGCGGCGCGCGACGTGCCGCAAGGCGCGGCGCTGACCCCGAGCGACCTCGCCGTGGCCTTGTTTCCCGAAGAATCCGTCGCGCCGAGCTTCGTGCGCGTGGCCGACAACCCGTCGGCGCAATCCGACTTCGTTGGCGCGGTGACGCGCCGCGCGTTCGTTCAAGGCGAGCCGATCACCACCAACTACATCGTGCAGCCCGAAGGGCGCGGCTTCCTGGCGGCGCAGCTGCAGCCAGGCTTCCGCGCCGTGGCGATCGAGATCGAGCGCGAGACGGCGGTCGGGGGCTATGTCCAGCCGAACGACCGCGTCGACGTGATCATGTCGCACAAGTTCAACGAGGGTTCAGAGGAGCGCGTCGCCAGCGAGATCGTGCTCGAGGATATCCGGGTGCTCGCGTTGGGCGATACGACGCAAACGCAGACCAGCGGCGAAGCGCCGGCGACTGTGGACGCGAACTTCGCGGTGCTCGAGCTCTCCGCCGATGACGCGCGCGTCCTCGCGCAGGCCGATCAGCTCGGCGACATCTCGCTCGCGCTGCGCGGCGTGCAGGTCGACACAGTCGGCATGACCAGCACGCGACGCAACAATGGTGTCGGCCAATCGTCGGGCGCTGTGCGGATACACGCATACGGCTCGGTGCTCGGGGGTGGCAGATGAATCGGGGCAGGTCCCTTCGCGTATCGCTCGCCACGGCGCTGACCGCAGCCGTGGCGTTGACGCCCGGCCAGGTCGTTGCGCAGGTCGAGCCGGCCAGCGCAACGAGCATGCGCATCACCGGGGGCGGCGGCGCGCAATCGGCGTCGCTCGTTCTCCCCTTCGGCAAGTCGGCGATCATCGACTTGCCCGCGGACGCGCGCGACATCCTGATCTCGAACCCGCAGATCGCCGACGCCACCGTGCGCACGGCGCGGCGCGCTTATGTGATCGGCCGCCAGCTCGGCCAGACCAATATCTTCTTCTTCGACGCCAGCGGGCGCCAGATCGCCAACGTGGAGATCCGCGTCGAACCGGACGTGGAGCCGCTCAACGACATCCTGAGCCGATACACGCCGGATGCGAACATCACAGCGGAGGCCGTGAACGGCTCGATCGTGCTCTCGGGCACGGCGCGCAGCGCCGGAGAAGCCGATCGCGCGCACCAGATCGCCACGCAATACGTCGCCACCACGGGCGGGGGCGCATCCGGCGGAGCGGAAAGCCCTGATCGCATCGTGAATCTGATCCAGGTTCAGGGCAGCGAACAGGTGCTGGTGCGCGTTCGCGTCGTCGAGATGAGCCGCACTTTGGTGCGCCAGCTCGGCATCAACACGAACTACGAGGAGCTGATCAACCAGTTGGTCGGCGAAGACGATTTCATCGACATCGCCACCCGCAACGGCTTCTCGATCAACGGATCGCTGCTCGGCGGCCTCAGCGCCGCAGGCGGCGTCGCCGAGAATATTCTGAGACCGAACAGCTACACCTACCCTTCCGGCACGGTCGACCCCAACATTACGACGGGCGATGCCGGAGTCGGCGGGTACGAGTTCGATCCGGACACGGGGCAAATCACGTACGGACCCGCTTCGGTGCAGAGCGCCCGCCGCACTGACGCTTCGATCGAAGCGTTCGAGCGGGCGGGCCTGCTGCGCGTGCTGGCCGAGCCAAATCTGACGGCGATCTCCGGCGAAGCGGCGCGTTTCCTGGCCGGCGGCGAATTCCCGGTGCCGGTCAATTCCGAAGACGGCCAGATCTCGGTCGAGTTCAAGCCGTTCGGCGTCGGCCTCGCCTTCACCCCCGTGGTGATGTCGGGCGGGCGCATCTCGCTCAAGGTCGCGACCGAAGTCAGCGAACTCACCACGGAAGGCGCGATCTCGACCGGCGACACGCCAATCCGCAATGAAGACGGCACCACCACCGTGATCCGCGGCATCACCATCCCTGCCCTGCAGGTGCGGCGCGCGGAGACGACGCTGGAAATGTCGTCCGGCAGCTCGATCGTGCTCGCGGGCCTGATCCAAGAACGCACGCGCCATGCGCTCGAAGGCGTGCCGGGCGTGATGAACACGCCGGTGCTGGGCTCGCTCTTCCGCTCGCGCGACTTCGTCAACAACGAAACCGAACTCGTCATCATTGTGACGCCGTACCTTGTGCGGCCGACGAGCCCGGATCAGCTGCGCACGCCGGCCGACGGCTTCATGAACCCGAGCGAAGGCGAAAGCCTGCTCACCGGCCGGCTCAACTCCATCTACCGCCCCGCGCGCGGCTCCGACGGCGCGCGCGAGAATGCGCGCCTCCAGGGCCCGCATGGCCACGTGATCGAATGATGAGGCACGCCATGAAATCCCGCCTGCCTGTTCTGCTGCTCGGCGTCAGCACCCTCGCCGCCTGCGCAAGCGTGCCGACGCCCGAGGGCCCGCCGGTCGCCAGCGCCGCCGACCGCCATCGCATCGAGGTGACGCAAACGGCGGAGCGCGTCGAAATTCTGGTGGAGTCCGGCGACGTTTCGCTTTCGCCCGAAGCGCGCGCACACCTGCGCATGCTCGCGAGCAATTACCTGCGCTACGGCCACGGACCGCTGGTGCTGAGTTCGCCGTCGGGCGGCGCCAACACCGACGCCGCGTCCGTGCTGGCGCACGAAGCGCGCATGTCGCTGGTCGATGCGGGCGTTTCCTACGCCGCGGTGGCCGGCTCCACCTATGACGGGTCCGGCGGCGACGCGCCGATCGTCGCAAGCTTCACCCGGTTCGAAGCGCACGCGCCGGAATGCGCGCCGCTGTGGGAGCAAGACCTGGCGCATCAAAGCAACAACCAGCCGTGGGCCAGCTTCGGCTGCGCCACCCAAGCCAATCTCGCCGCTTTGGTCGAGGACCCGGCCGACCTGCTGCGCCCGCGCAACGCCGATCCGCGCGACAGCGGGCGCCGCGAGACGGTCATGGACGCTTATCGCAACGGCGATCCGACGCACGCCGAGCGGAGCAGCGACGAGCGCGTCGCCATCAGCAACGCGGTCAGCAATTAGGGAAAGCGGATGAGCAACCCCGATCCCGCCTGGAGCCTCGGCACGGACGACGACTTCGTGCTCGAAGATGACGAGAGCTTCGGCGTCGGCGACCTCGAAGGCGCCGAGTTGCCGCCGTTCGATGACGGCGCAGCTGCGCATGCGACTGAAGCGCCGGCATCGCCCTTGACCGACGAGGATCCGTTCGGCCTCGGCGCGCCGGCCGTGGTCGCCGCCGCGCTGCCGGCGACGCCGCGTGAAACCGGGCGCGTCACCGAACAGCCGGTGCCGCGCATCAGCATTCATGCAAGCTGCGACAGGCCGGAAATCTCCGATCTGATCGCCGGCATCGCCGCCGACCGCCGCATGGCGCGCGCGGAAGTGACAGTGGAGCCCGGCGGCATCGACGCGGCGGTCGCGCGCTTCGCGGCGCAAGGCAGCCCCAATCTCCTCATCATCGACACGCTGCTGCAGGGCGCGGCGATGCTGCACCACCTCGACCGCCTGGCGCAGGTGATCGAGGAAGGCACAAAGGTCGTCATCATCGGCGCGGTCAACGACATCGCCCTCTTCCGCGAGCTGATGGCGCGCGGCGTCAGCGAATACATCGTGCCGCCGCTGCAGCCGCTCGACCTGATCCGCACCGTGTGCGGGCTTTACGTGCATCCAGACAAGCCGTTCGCCGGCCGCGTCGTCGCCGTGATCGGCGCGCGCGGCGGCATCGGCGCGTCGACAGTGGCGCACAATCTCGCCTGGTCGATCGCCGAGCGGCAGGAATCGAGCGCCACCCTGCTCGATCTCGACCTCTCGTTCGGCACCGCTGCGCTCGACTTCAACCAGGACCCGCCACAGTCGATCGCCGACGCGCTGATGGCGCCCGACCGGGTCGACGACATTTTCCTCGAGCGGGTGACGACCAAGCAGACGCAGCGCCTGCAGATGCTGACAGCGCCGGCGACGTTGGAGCGCGAGTTCGAACTCGATCCGCAGTCCTACGAAATGGTGATCGAGCGTGTGCGGCGCACCAGCCCCTATGTCGTGCTCGATCTGCCGCACATCTGGACCTCCTGGGTGAAGCACACGCTACTCTCGGCCGACGATGCGATCATCGTCGCGGGGCCGGACCTGGCCAGCCTGCGCAACACCAAGAACATCATGGACCTGTTGAAGGCGATGCGCCCCTACGACTCGCCGCCGACGGTGGTGCTGTCGATGGTCGGCGTGCCGAAGCGGCCGGAGATTCCGTTCAAGGACTTCGCCGAGGCGCTGGGCGCCGAGCCGATCGCCTCGATTCCGTTCGATCCGCAGCTGTTCGGCATGGCCGCGAACAACGGCCAGATGGTCGGCGAAGTCGCCGCGCAGTCGAAGACTGCGCTTATTCTCGATGACCTCGCGGCATCGCTCACGGGACGCAAGCCGGTGGAGGCGAAGAAGGCGTCTCTCGCCGACAAGATCCCGTTCCTGAAGCGCTAGGGAATTTGAATGTTCGGCAAGCGAGGCATAGGCGATGCACCGAACGCTGCGCCGGCGGCGCCCGCCGCCGCGCCGGCCAGCGTTGGCGCGCGCCCGGCCGCGACTGCGCCGTCACCGCGCCCCGCCGCCGCGCCGAGTCCGCGCTCAGCCACGCCCGCGCCCGCTGCGCCGCGTCCAGCCGCGCCATCGGCGAGCGCGCCCGCCGTGCGCCAGCGTGAGCCCGACCCGTCGGAACAGCCTGAATATCGCTCCGAAGCGTATTACCGGGTCAAATCGACGATCTTCAACGCGCTGATCGAAACCATCGACCTGACGCAGCTGGCGCAGCTCGACCCGGAATCTTCGCGCGACGAAATCCGCGACATCGTCGCGGAGATCATCTCGATCAAGAACGTCGTCATGTCGATTGCCGAGCAGGAATCGCTGCTCGACGACATTTGCAACGACGTTTTGGGATACGGCCCGCTCGAGCCACTGCTGGCGCGCGACGACATCGCCGACATCATGGTCAACGGCGCCAACGCCGTGTTCATCGAAGTCAGCGGCAAGATTTCGAAGACGGGCATCCGCTTCCGCGACAACGGCCAGCTGATGAACATCTGCCAACGCATCGTGAGCCAAGTCGGCCGGCGGGTGGATGAATCGAGCCCAATCTGCGACGCGCGCTTGCCGGACGGCTCGCGTGTCAACGTCATCGTGCCGCCTCTCGCAATCGACGGGCCGACGCTGACGATCCGGAAGTTCAAAAAGGACAAGCTGAAGCTCTCGAACCTGGTCGAGTTCGGCTCGATCTCGCCCGCCGGCGCGAAGATCCTGCAGATCATCGGCGCGTGCCGCTGCAACGTGCTGATCTCGGGCGGCACCGGTTCGGGCAAGACCACGCTTCTGAACACGCTGACTGCGTTCATCGATCCGACCGAACGCGTCATCACCTGCGAAGACGCGGCAGAACTGCAGCTGCAGCAGCCGCACGTAGTGCGCCTGGAAACGCGGCCGCCGAACCTCGAGGGCTCGGGCCAGGTCACCATGCGCGACCTGGTCAAGAACTGTCTGCGGATGCGTCCTGAGCGGATCATCGTCGGCGAAGTCCGCGGCAGCGAGGCGTTCGACTTGCTGCAGGCCATGAACACCGGTCACGACGGCTCGATGGGCACGCTGCACGCCAACACGCCGCGTGAAGCGCTCTCGCGTCTGGAGTCGATGATCACGATGGGCGGCTTCTCGCTACCGCCGAAGACGATCCGCGAAATCATCGTCGCCGCCGTCGACGTCGTCATCCAGGCCGCGCGCCTGCGCGACGGTTCGCGCCGCATCACCCAGATCACCGAAGTGCTCGGGCTCGAAGGCGACACGATCATCACGCAGGATCTGATGGTCTACGAGATCCAGGGCGAAGATCAGAACGGCCGCATCCAGGGCCGCCACCGCGGCACCGGCGTCGGCCGCCCCCGCTTCTGGGAGCGCGCGCGCTATTTCGGCCTCGAGAAGGAACTGGCGCAGGCGCTGGACGAGTCGGAGTCGAGCTGATGGATCCGGCCATTGTCGCGGCCGTGCTTGCCTTCGTCGCGATTGGCGGCGCCGGCATCGCCTTCAGCGGCGGCGGACAACCCGCGGCGGCGTCCAAGCGCGTGAAAGCGGTCGCCGGCGCGACCAAAGTCGATCGCCGCAAGCAAGCTACGGAAATGGCGGCGCTGAAGCGCAAGCAAACCACGCAGGAAGCCCTGCGCGAACTCTCGGCCAGCGAGAAGCAGTCGCGCAAGCGGCGCTTTTCGGTCAAAGGCCAGATCGCCCAGGCCGGCATAAAGCTCTCCGTCCCTGCTTATTGGATGATGGCCGTGGCCGCGGGCTTGGCGCTGGCGCTGGTCGGCTTTCTGGTCAGCAAGCATCCGGTCGGCGCGCTCGCGGGCCTGTTCATCGGCGCGCTCGGCCTGCCCCGTTGGGTGCTGAGCGTCATGGTCGGCGGACGGCAGAAGAAATTCTCCAACCAGCTCGCTGACGCGATCGACGTGATCGTGCGCGGCGTGAAGTCGGGCCTGCCGCTCGGCCAATGTCTGCGCATCATCGCGAGCGAAAGCCCCGAGCCGCTGCGCAGCGAATTCCAGGCGCTGGTGGATTCGCAGGCCATGGGCGTGCCGCTCGAAACCGGCATGCAGCGCATGTACGACCGCATGCCGCTGCCGGAAGTGAACTTCTTTTCGATCGTGCTGGTGATTCAGCAGAAGACCGGCGGCAACCTGTCGGAATCGCTGGGCAATCTTTCATCCGTGCTGCGCTCGCGCAAGCTGATGAAGGAGAAGGTGAAGGCGCTCTCGGCCGAAGCCAAAGCCTCGGCGGGCATCATCGGCTCGCTGCCAGTGTTGGTGGGCATTCTCGTCTGGTTCACGCGCCCGGCCTACATCGCGGTGCTGTTCGAGCATCCGGTCGGCAATCTCATCCTCTTGGGCTGCGCGGTGATGATGTCGATGGGCATCTTCGTGATGCACAAGATGGTCAACTTCAAGTTCTGAGGGCGCGAGCGTGGATTTCGTCAAGCTCCTCACCGATCCGCTGACCATCGCCGGCGTTCTCGCCGCCGGCGCGTGCTTTGCCACCATCGTCACCGTCGCGGCGCCGGCGATGTCGGAAGACAGGCTCGGCTCGCGTTTGAAGGAAGTGGCGAAGAAGCGCGAAGAGCTGCGCAAGAAGAGCCGCGCCGATCTCGCCAAGAGCGGCGCTTCGCTGCAGCACAAAAACGCCAACCAGTTCGCCAAGGGTCTGGTCGACAAGCTCAACCTGCAGAAGGCGCTGGCGGACGATTCGCTGGCCGAGAAGCTGATCCGCGCGGGCCTCCGCGGCCAGGCTGCGCAGACGATGTTCTATTTCTATCGCGCGGCGCTGCCGATCGGCTTCGGCGTGCTCGCCCTGCTCTACGTGCTGGCGCTCGGCGCGCAGATGCCGCTGCACCTCAAGCTGATCGCCGTGGTCGGCGGCGTCGCGGCCGGCTTCTACGGCCCCAACCTTTATCTGAAGAACCTCGCCGACAAACGGCGCACGAAGATCATGGAGGCGTTTCCGGATAGCCTCGACATGATGCTGATCTGCGTCGAGAGCGGCATGTCGATCGAAATGGCGCTGGGCCGCGTCGGCCAGGAGATCGCGCCGGCCTCGGTGGAGCTGGCGGAAGAATTCGCGCTGACGACGGCGGAGCTTTCCTATCTGCCCGAACGGCGCATGGCGTACGAGAACCTGGCCCGCCGGACCAACCACCCGGGCGTGAAGGCCGTCGCCATGGCGCTGACGCAGGCGGAAAAATACGGCACGCCAGTCGGCCAGGCGCTGCGGGTGATGGCGAAGGAAAACCGCGAGCTACGCTTGTCGGAAGCGGAGAAGAAAGCGGCTTCGCTGCCGCCGAAGCTGACCGTGCCGATGATCCTATTCTTCCTGCCGGTGCTGTTCGCGGTGATCATCGGCCCCGCGATCATCCAGATCAACGAGATCCTCGGCAGCCAGTAGTCGTCTTCCGCGGAACGCTCTCCCCGGCGGGCCGTTGTTCGTGATTGCGGAGAACCGCACGCGAGGGCGCAAGCCCGATGCTCGAAGAGATCGATCGTGTTTTGGCCAAGCTCGATTGGATGCGTGCAGAGCGCATCTGGCCGAACGGCTTGCGCTATCTCTGGACCGACGCGTTCGGCGTCGTGCTGTTCGTGTCGCTCTACCGCAAGCTGGGCGAGAACGCTTGGCTCGAGCGCGCCGAAGAACTGGTGAGAGATGTCGAGCGCGTGCTCGGCCGGCCGCGCGGGCTGCGGATCGGCGAAGCGCCCGATCGGGACGGGCAATATTATCATTATCTAGCGATGTGGCTGTTCGCGCTGGCGCGGCTGGGCGAGCACAGGCCCGACTATCGCGCGCGCGCCATCGCCATCGCCAAGGACATTCACGCCGCCTTCGTGGTTCCCGGCGTCGGCGTGATCTGGAAGATGGAGGAGGATCTGAGCGGCCCCTATCCTGGCTACGGGCTCGGCGCGATGGATGCGTTCGACGGCTACATCGCTTATCGGCTGCTCGATGAGCAGGCCCTGGCGCACGAGATCGCGGACATGAAGGCGCTGATCGAGGCGAGCTACAGGAAGCTCGACATCGATCAGGATCTGGGACTCGGGATGATGTTGTGGCTCGCGCACTTCTTCCCCGAAGAAGACTGGGCGAAGCTGCATGCGGCGCGGGCTTTAACTGCGCTCGACCGCTTGTGGGTCGATCCGCCGGGCTATTTCGGCCGCAGCCGGCGCCAACGCGATCTGCGTTTCGCCTTCACCAATTACGGCGTGTCCATCGGCCTGCAGGCGGCGGGCCAGCATCTCGACCGGGTCGAGCGGCTGAACGCCTATTTCGAAAGCTACCGATCCGGCGACGAGTACGACCGGGAAGCGATCACGCACGTAATGGCCTGCGCCTCGCATTTTCCAGGGGTTTGGTTGGCGTCATCGGTGCTTGATTAAGGCGAAGCGAAAAACACCAATCGCGACGAACAACACGCCGGCTACAATCGATAACGCTCGTCTGCTCTCCCAGTCATGCCCGGGTATGAGAGCAGAAAGAAGCAGCGTTCCGACCAGAAGCACGACCATCGCAGACACGGACCACCAATAGCGATGTAGTATTCCGGCTCGCGCAAGCCTCACACGTGACCGGCGATAGAGGCGAAGTTCCGCAATCCCAAAGGGACGCCAAGCAGCAGGATCGCTATCATGATGACGTCTGCGATTGTGTTGAACTCGTCGGCGCGAAGATCTTCAATGTTCATGACACACAGGCCGCGATCACGGCGCCCAAAACAGATCTCCCAGCATCTGAAAGGGCGAACACATTCTTGTTCCGTCCGCCAATGCGGGGTGACACACACTCACGGCGCGAGTTGTACAATATAGTCGTACACGTAGGTATGACTGTATGTCACGTCGCCTCACCCGGCGCGACCTACCCCGCGCGCCCCAGATCACCCCACCGCCGGGGGTCGCTCAGTAGGCCGCGGAGGTATTCGATGTTTTGCGCGGCTTGCGCGGGAGGCAGGTCGATGCGTTCGATCTGTTCGGCTTCGTCGAAGCGGCCTTGCAGGGCGATGGCGATGGCGAGATTGGCGCGCGCTTCCGGCGGCGCGTTCGGCAGCTCGGCGGCCTGGCGCAGAAGCGGCTCGGCCTCGGCCGGTTCGCCGGCCATGATGTGCGAGACGCCCATATTGGTGAGGATGCGCGGATCGTTCGGCTGCAGCGCCAACGCTTCCTGATAGGCGCGGCGCGCTTCGGGGAAGCGGCCGAGCTGATCGAGCGCGGCGCCGAGCGCCGAGCGGACGCGCCAATTCTCCGGTTCCGCCGCGGCGACGACCGCTAGCGGGCGCAACGCTTCGTGCGGGCGCGACGAGGCGATCTGCGCGAGCCCGTACGTGGTGAGGAGCTGGCGATCGTCCGGGAAGCGGCCGAGCGCTTCGCCGGCGATCTGTACGGCGCGGTCGGCGCGGCCGCCTTTGCGCAACGATTCCGAGAAACGCTGCGCGGCTTCGAGATCGTTCGGGAACGTCTGATACTCGCCGGCCCAGAACGCCATTTGCGTCAGCATGTCCTCACGGACGATGCGCTCGCGCGCCTCGCGGTCGACGGGGCGCACGCCCTGCAGCGCCCCGGTCGTGTCGACCGCCTGTTCGCCGCCCCCGCTGGTGGCGCAGGCGGCGAGCGCGGACACGGCGAGCAGCGCGAGGGGCAGACGGTGCATAGGCGCGGAGGCTGCGGGGATTTGCTCAATAAAGAGCTAATAGGTGTTAGCTTTTAGGTTCTAGGTGTTAGGGGTGACTCGGGGCTGTCCCGCGGCCCTCTCCGGACACCTAAAACCTAACCCCTAGAACCTAGACCCCAATGACTCTCCCCTTCCTCCCCGACGCCAACGGCTCCGCCGTTCCCATTCACGCCATCCGCTCGGGCGAGTGGAAAAACTGGGCGGAGCGGCATTCGGAGACGCTGCGGCGGCTGGCGGCGGCGCACGACTTTCAGGCGCAGAACGCGCGCATCCTGCTCGTTCCGGCGACGGACGGATCGATCGAGCGGGTACTGTTCGGCGTCGGCGACAAGGCCAACGTCATGGTGATGGGCGCGCTGGCGCAGCACCTGCCGGCGGGCGACTACCGCATCGCCTTCGCGCCTCGCGAGTTCGCTGGCGCCTCGATCGCCATCGCCTGGGGCCTCGGGGCGTATGCGTTCGATCGCTACAAGAAGCGCAAGCGGCCAGCGCCGCGGCTGGCGACGCCGGAAGGCGCGGACTTAGATGAGGCGCGGCGCGTTGTCGAAGCCTCATGGCTGGCGCGCGATCTCGTCAACACGCCGACCAACGACATGGGGCCAGATGACCTACAGGCGGCGGCGGAGAAGGTCGCGCGGGAAAATGGCGCGGCGTTCGAGGCGATCGTCGGCGAGGACTTGCTGGCGCAGAACTATCCGCTGCTGCACGCGGTCGGCCGCGCGGCGGCGCAGGCGCCGCGGCTACTGCATTTGAGTTGGGGCGACGATGGCGCGCCGCGCGTGGCGCTGGTCGGCAAAGGCATCACGTTCGACACCGGCGGGCTCGACATCAAGCCCGCCGCCGGCATGCGCATGATGAAGAAGGACATGGGCGGGGCCGCGCATGCGCTGGCGCTCGGCCAGCTCATCATGCAGTCGAAGCTCAACGTGAAGCTCGACGTGTTCCTGGCCGTCGCCGAGAACGCGATTTCGGGCGACGCATTCCGCCCAGGCGACGTCATCGTCAGCCGCAAGGGGCTGAGCGTCGAGATCGACAACACCGACGCCGAGGGCCGCCTAGTGCTGGCGGACGCGCTGGCGCGCGCGTGTGAAGATGCGCCGGCGCTGCTGCTGGATTTCGCGACGCTGACGGGCGCGGCGCGCACGGCGCTAGGGCCGGACATTCCGCCCTTCTTCACCGGCGACGAAGCGCTCGCGGCGGAACTCGCGTCCGCATCGCTCGAGACCAACGATCCGATCTGGCGGCTGCCGCTGTGGGACGCTTACGAGGGCGACATGGATTCGCCGATCGCCGACCTGAAGAACACAGGCGACGGCGCGTTCGCCGGGGCGATTTTCGGCGCGCTGTTCTTGCGCCGCTTCGTGACGACGCCGGCCTGGGCGCATTTCGACGTGTTCGCTTGGGCCCCGAAAGAGAAGCCCAGCCGCCCGCAAGGCGGCGAAGCGCAGGCGCTGCGGGCGGCGTACCGGGTAATCAAGGGGCGGTTTGCGAAAGCTCAAGCCTGAGCGCGCGCCGCAAGCCGCGCGACTTGAAGCTCGAGCCGTTTCACTTCGCGCAGCACGGCGCTCTTGTTGATCTCCATCCAGAAATAGATTTTCAGCATCGCCACCGCGAGCATGCTGACGACGACGCCGACGCTCCACAGCACGGCCGTCCGCGCATCCGACGCCAAGAAGAGATTGTAGGCGCAGTACACGGCCGCGCCGAACATCGCGAACGTGATGATGGCGGCGAACACATTGAGCGCCCCCATCGGGCCGCTGAAGGTCCCGAGCACTTGCGAATGCAGCGGCGCTTCCTTGTCGAAACGCGCCAGAAATTCGGCGTCCTCGGCCGACAAGGCCTGACGGATGGCTTGATCGAGATTGGTCATTGCCCTTCTCCAAAGCTCGCGCGCAATGCTTTGCGCGCGGCGAACAAACGTGACTTCACAGTGCCGGCCGGAACGCCAGTCGCTGCGGCGATTTCGGCGACGCTCATGTCCTCGCCGAAGAACAGACCGACGGCGATACGCTGCTCCGGCGGCAGCCGTTTCAACGCCGCGGCGAGGTCCAGTCGCGCGTCGGACGCGTCGGCCGGCGGCGGCGGTTCGTGCGGCGCCGGTAGCGCGTCGGCGATGCGGCGGCGGCGATACGATTGCCGCAGCGCGTCGGTGCACTTGCGCGCGGCGATGGCGTAGAGCCACGGCCGCAGCTTGGCCGGATCATCGAGCCGATCGATGGTGCGCCAGGCGCTCATCCAAGTCTCTTGCATCGCATCGCGCGCCGTTTCCGGATCGCCGAGACTGCGGGCGGCGAACGCCAGCAATCTCGGGCTCCAGCGTGCGGCAAGACGCTCGAACGCCTCGCGCTCGCCGGCCTGGGCCAACAGGACGAGATACTCGTCCAACGCCTGATCCAGACCCCGCAGCACGATGCATGCCCTTTCCGGCTCTTAAGTCGCTGGTTCGGGCCAAACGGTTCGATGGCTTAACGTCAGCGATGCGGGCGCCCGTAGGCAGGCCGCACCTCAACGTGCATCGTAGATCACCACATTGCGCCGCGCGGCTGCCGCCAACAAAGGCGCATCGCGACTTGCCAGAGTTGCCGACAAACGCGATGCGGCTTCAAGATAACAGGCATCATAGAACGAGAGACCCTCGCCACGCGCGAGCGCGACTATGTCGGCCAGCAGACTCTCGTCCGGCAGAGCTTCGAGCGCCGTCAGCTGATTGGCTATGAAGGCTATCGCTTCGTCGGCGATTTCCCGGGTAATCCTCTGCTGCCGCTCCGCCTTCACCAAGGCGTTTCGCACCTCGAAAGCAAAGATCGAAGGCGCGACAAACACCGCGTTGGCTGTGCGCAATAAGGAATCCGCCGCTGATGTGCGCTGAGATGCGACCGTCCACGCAATCGCGAGTGACGCGTCGATGACGACGTTCACTCGCGCCCATCCTCAACTGCAGCTTTCCAATCGAACGGCTCCAGGCCGGCATCGGTGAAGCCATCGCGCAAATAGATCATGCGCTCGATCGCCGCCGAACGGTCAGCGGCAGAAAGCCTCCGCACCGGCGACAGCCGCGCGACCGGCTTTCCGTGTCGCGTGATGATCACCTCCACGCCCTTTTCCTCGACCTCTTGGATGAGCGAGGAGAGCTTGTTTTTGGCGTCGTAGAGCGCAACCTGCTTCATGCGCCAGATATAGCCAGTCTCCGGCTAATTTCTAGCCTACTCTTGCGTGGCGGAGGCTCGTTCCAGGAGCCAAACAACATATCGCGTTAATCATCTCTTATCTTCCACAACATGTTGTGGTTTCGCGCTTGCAAGGACCACCAAATCAGCGAATCTTCCACTTGCGATTCAACCGGAGGGGAGCGGCATGGACCTCGTCCAAAATAAAGTGGAAGCCCTGGATCTTTGGCGGCGGGTCACCGTCAGCACGGTGCGTTCGGACGCCCCGGACCTGACAGCCCGCCAGTTGGCGGTGCTGATGACGGTGCGGCTGCAGCCGGCGCCGCACACGGTGCGCGGCCTCGCGGCCACGCTGAATGTCGGCAAGCCGGCGATTACCCGGGCGCTCGACACGCTGTCGCGCCTCGGCTTCGTCCAGCGCCGGCGCGACCCGAAGGACGGGCGCAACGTGTTCGTCGAGCGCACCGAAAAGGGCGATGCGTTCCTGGAACAACTGGGCGCGACCATTCTGCAGGATGAGGGCGGCGCGCAGCAGCGGCCGATGCTACAAGCGGTCTCATGAATGATCCGCGGCTGACGCCGGCGCGCAGCGATGTGGCGGCGGCGAAGCTCAAAGGCAAAGTTGATGCGGAACGGTTCGTCGAAGCCGTTCCGCATCAAGTGAAAGTCGGCGCCACCGTTCTGCGGGAGGCGCCGGATTTTCAGGCGCGGCTGGAGACACAGCTGCTCTACGGCGAAGTTTTCGACGTCTACGATCGCGACGACGATGGATGGGTGTGGGGCCAGGCCCAGCTCGACGGCTACGTCGGCTACGCGCGCGCCGAAAGTTTCGACACGGACATTCACGCGCCGACGCATCGCATCGCGGTGCTGCGGACATTGGTGTTCCCGGCGCCAGATAAGAAATCGCAGCCGCCCTCACCGCTCAGCCTCAACGCGAAGGTCAGTGTGAACGGGCCGATCGAGAACGGGTTCGCCCCGCTCTCGCGCGGCGGTTGGGTCTACGCCGCGCACATCGCGCCGCTAGAGACGAAGGTCGACGATTGGGTGGCGAGCGCCGAGCGCTTTATTGGCCTGCCTTATTTATGGGGCGGCAAGGATTCGAGCGCGGTCGATTGCTCAGGACTTGTGGAGAGCGCGCTGGAGACCGCCGGCGTGCGCGCGCCGCGCGATGCGGACATGCAGGAAGCCGTGGTTGGGAAAGCGATCCCGCTCGATTCCAAGCTGCGCCGGGGCGACCTCGTGTTCTGGCCCGGCCATGTGGGGCTCATGCGCAGCGAAACGGAATTGCTGCACGCCAATGGCTTTCACATGCAGACGGTGGCGGAGCCGTTGGCCGACGCGATCACGCGCATTGGCCCGCCGCGGACGATCCGCAGGCTTTAGAGGAGCGCGCGGGCGTTTAGACCCTCGCTCTTTTTAGTGGCCGCCCGCTGGCGCTGGCGCGGCCGGCGCAGCCGCTTCGGTGGGAGCGGCGCCTTCGGCGGGCGCTTCGCCCTCGGCCGGCGCGGCTTCCGGAAACGGCGCCGGAAGCGGCACGTTGTGCGGCGAGATCGAGCGCAAATAGGCGATCAGCGCGACGCGATCCTGCTCATTGCGCACGCCGGCGAACGCCATCTTGGTGCCGGGCACGTCGCGCGCCGGCGAGAGCAGGAAATCGTTCAGAGCAAAATAGTCCCAGGCGCCGCCGTGGGCCTGCATCGAGTCCGAAAACTCGAAGCCGGCATGGCTGGCGACGGCGCGGCCGAACACGTCGGCGAGGTTGGGGCCAATGCGATTGGGGCCGCCGGCTTCGAGCGTGTGGCAAGCCGTGCACTGGGCGCTGACGCGCTGACCGCGGGCGATCAGTTCCTGCAGCTGCGCCTCGTCGGCGAAGAGGCGGCCGAAGTCCGGCGGACCGGCGGGCGTCGCGGCGCCGCCGCCGGCGGTCTCGAGCTGCACCTCTGGGAGCCAGCCGGCCTTCTCAGGATAGTGCGACTGAACCACGGAATCGGCCAACACCCCGACGCCCATGACGCCGAGAACCGAAGCCAACACGGCTCCGAAAATCGAATTCATCCGCAGATCGCTCATTGCCCTGCCCTGGCTGGCCCGGTCCGGCCCAAACTGACGGGCGGGTTATGGCGTGCGTTGCGCGCCGCGCCAAGCGGCGGCTGTGACGCGGACGCGCCGCATCGGCCTTGCGCGGCGAACCGCCGCACGGCAATCGGAGGCGATGAACTCTGTCGTCGTGATCCCCGCGCGCATGGCCTCCACGCGTCTGCCCGGTAAGCCGCTCGCCGATATCCACGGGCGACCGATGATCGCCTGGGTGATCGAACTGGCAAAGGCGGCGAACGCCGGGCCGGTGCTGGTGGCGGCGGCGGAGGAGGAAGTCGCCGAAGCGGCGCTGAAGGCCGGCGCGCACGTGACGCTGACCGACCCGGATCTGCCGTCGGGCTCGGATCGCGTGCACGCCGCGTTGGAGGCGTTCGATCCCGAGCGGCGCTTCGACGTTGCGGTAAACCTGCAAGGCGACATGCCGACCATGCGCGCGGCCGATGTCGCGCGCGCGGTGGCGGCGCTGAGACCAGGGGCCGACATCGCCACTCTGGTGTCGCCCTCGCGCGACGAGGGCGAGCGCAGCAATCCGAATATCGTGAAGGCGATCCGCGCCGCCGATGGGCGCTGTCTTGCGTTCACGCGCGCGCCGGCGCCATGGGGCGAAGGACCGATCGAGCGACACGTTGGAATTTACGTCTATCGCCGTGCGGCGCTGGCGCGCTTCGTGGCGGCGCCGCCCTCGCCGCTCGAGCTGCGCGAGAAGCTCGAACAATTGCGCGCGCTGGAGATGGGGATGATCATCACCGCGGACGCGATCGAGGACTTTCCCAAGGGCGTCGACAGCCCGCCCGATCTCGAAGCGGCGCGCGCGACGTTGGCCGGCCGCTGACGTTTACGCTTCGCGCACAGGTGTGAGCGCGGATTAATAGACGAGGCAGTCGCGTTTGCGATTTGCACACTCTTGGCTCTCGTTTTTGTGATTTCCCTTCAGCGCTCGTTATCACCTGCGCGCGTTTAGTCGTCCCGCGCACGCGTACGCGGCGGGGGGAAAGAATGGACGCGAAAGAAGCAATCGTGCGCCGTTTGGCGACCGCGCGGCAAGGCGCCTGGAAAATGGTGCAGTCGGCCTCCACCAGCCAGAAGCTTGCCGTCGCGTTCGCGCTGTTCCTGATCCCGCTGGCGTACGTCGCCGGCAAACTGGCTGACGAGCAGCAGCATTCGGTCGATGTCGTACGCCAGGAGCGCGATGGCGCGGCTTATCTGCGCGTCATCAACGAAGCGCACACGCTGCTCAACATGCAAATGCGCGCCCAGCAGCTCGGCCATGAGAATGTCGACAACATTTCCGCCGCCATCCGCGCGCTGCGCTCGGCCGAGCGCCGCTATGGCGAGGGTCTGGAGACAGCCGAAATATCCGATCGCGCGATCACGGCGATGCGCACGGTGCTGAACAACGATCGCGCGCGGACCACGGCCGCCGGAGCGGCGGTGATGGCGCTCTGCGATCTCGCACACAAGGTGGGCGACCGGGCGCATTTGGTCCGTGACCCCGAACGCGCGAGCCACTTTGCGGCGGGCGTCGTCATCGAACGCGCACCGATGTTGGCGCAGCAGGCGCGGGAGCTCGCCGCGCTCACTGAGACCGTGTTTGCGGATCGACGCATCGGCGAAGGCGAGCGCACGGAGCTGTTGCAGCACCTCGCTCTCCTTGAAAGCACGTCCGGCGCGCTCAGCAACGCGATGACGTCCATGACGGAGAGCGCCGCCAATCAAAGACTCAGCAATTCACTCGAGCCACCGGTCTATGCGGTGCTGACCAATTTCGCGGTTTATCGCAGCTCCGTCGAACGGGCGCTGGGGCGCGGGCGACTCGATCTGGAGGAACTGATCGCCACGGAAGCCGGCGCGCAGTTCGCGCTGTCCGATCTGAGCGGCCGCGTCTCCACCGCGCTCGACACGATGCTTCAAGCGCGCGCCAAGCGGCTGGCCGACGAGCGCACCGGCACGCTGCTGCTGGCGGCGGCGCTGTTCATCGTCGTGCTAGGCTTCGTCGTGGCGCTGCTGCGGGTCGGCCTGGTGCAGCCGATCGACTCGATCTCCGCTTCGATCCGCGCCATCGCCGACGGCAATTATGATTCGGAGATTCCGGCGCTGACCCGCGGCGACGAGATCGGCGAGATGGCGCGCGCGCTCGCGGTGCTACGCGACGCCGCCGAAGCGCGGATCAGCGCCGACGCCGCGCGCATCGCCGCCGAGACGGCCAACCGCGCCAAATCGCAATTCGTCGCCAACATGAGCCACGAGCTGCGCACGCCGCTGAACGCGATCATAGGTTATGCGGAGATCCTAGCGGAAGACGCCGAAGACCGCGGCGATAGCGCCTCGATCGCCGACCTGCAGCGCATCAACATGGCCGCGCGTCACCTGCTTGCGGTGATCAACGACATCCTCGACCTCTCCAAGATCGAAGCGGGCCGCATGGACGTGCTGGCGGCGCCGACCGATCCGCGCGCTGTCGCCGCCGAAGCTATGGCTACGGCGCGTCCGCTCGCCAGCAAGAACCAGAACGCCCTCGATTGCGACATCGAAGAGGTCGCAGAAGCGTTCGTTGACGCGCAGAAGCTCCGCCAGTGCCTGCTCAACCTGCTCTCGAACGCCTGCAAGTTCACCAAGCAGGGCGAGGTGAAACTGGCCATGCGGCGCGAGCAGCACGACAGCGGCGCGCGCCTCGTCTTCACCGTCGCCGACACGGGGATCGGCCTCAGCGAAGAGCAGATTGGCCGCCTGTTCCAGGCGTTCGAGCAAGCCAGCGCGAACACGGCGCGCGAGTTCGGCGGAACCGGGCTTGGGCTCATGATCACGCGCCGGATGGCGCAGATGATGGGCGGGGACGTCAGCGTCGCCAGTGAACTCGGCAAAGGCGCCGTGTTCACGCTCTGGGTGCCGCAATTCTATCAGGGTTTCGGCGCGAGCGGCAGCGGCGACGTGTTCGAGCGCGAGGGCGACGAGGACGCGCCGCTTGCGGTGGTGATCGACGATCAGGCCAGCGCCCGCGATCTGGCGGTGCGAGCGTTGACGCAGGTCGGCTTCGCCGTCCAGTGCGCACGCACGGCGGATGCGGGCATCACGCTGGCGCGGACGCTTAAGCCGGCGCTGATCGTGCTCGATATCAACCTGCCCGACCGCGAAGGCTGGGAGGTGATCTCCGATCTGAGCGTCGACCCGGAGACGGCGCCGATTCCGATCGTCGTACTGTCGATCGAGGAAGACCGCCGCCGCTCGATCGAGCTGGGCGCGGCCGAGCACCTGGTGAAGCCGGCGACGCGGGACTTGCTTTGCGCCGCCGCGCTGCGGCTCGCGCGCATCCGCCCGCAGCCGCGAGCGACTGCGCTGAAGCTCAGCGCTTAGCCGGGAAACTGCTGCACGCCGACGAGATCGAGGCGCCCGTCGACGGCGGCGGCGCAGGCGAGGCTTTCCATGCCTTGCACGTAGCAGAAGAGCGCCCGATCGTCCGCGCGGATGCTTTCGTAGCTGGTGCGGTCCCAGCCGTCGGCGACGTGGAACGGAAATTCGCCCGCCGCGGGCGAGTCGGCATTCTCGGGCCATACCGGCAGCGCCGAGGTGCTTTGCATGGTGTTGTTGGCCGGCGCGATCCATTCGCGCAGCGCCGTTTGCATCGCTTCGATGTCGCGCGCGCCGGCGAGCGTCATGATTTGCGCCGTCGGGTGCGCGGCGGTCCACCAGACCGCGCCTTCGCTGTTGCGGACGACGAGCGTCGCCACTGCATGTTCGCAATCGGGACCGGCCGCTGTGGCTTGAATGGTCAGCGTTTCCGCGCCGGCTTGCCAGCTTTCGGTCGCCACGGCATCGCAGCCGCGGACCGACGCCGTTTGCGCCATTTCGGCAGGCGCGCATGCGGCGGCAAGCGCGAGTGCGCCAAGGCTCAACAGAGTACGCATCGTGTAGTCCCTCCCAGTTCGGGCGAGCCTAGCCGCCGAATTCCGCATGCACCAGTGCGCCGACGTCCTGCAGCGCCGATGTCGCAGTCTTCGAATACGCGGTGAAGTTGAGGCCGCCGTGCATCAAAGCGGGATACTTCTTCTCGGTGACGCGCACGCCGGCGGCGCCGAGCGCATGCACGAAGGCGCGCACGTCGGCGCGGACGGGATCCAAGGGGCCGCCGCCGGCGACGATCGTCGGCGGCGCTGCGGCGAGGTCGATATCCAAGAGCGACGGCAGCGCTTCCGCGCCGAGACTCTTGGCGATGTAGATGCAGGCGACGCGGCCGAGAAAACGGAAATTGCGCAGCTCCTCGTCGGCCCACATCGTGTCCTGAACATGAATCAGTGGGTAGAGCAGCGCCTGCAGCGCGACCGCGCCCGGCGTCGCACGATTGAGCTCCAGCGCCATCGTCGCCGCGAGATAAGCGCCGGCGCTGTCGCCGGCGAGCGCGATGCGGTTGGACTCGGCGCCGAAAAGATGCGCGTTCTGGAACGCCCAAGCGCACGCCGCGCGCGCATCGTGCAGCTGGCCGGGAAATGGCGTCTCGGGCGCCAGCCGATAGCCGACGGAAAGCACACGGCCGTGCGAACACTTCGCAAGCCAAGAGCAGACCGAATCGTGCGTGTCGATATCGCCGCAGACGAAGCCGCCGCCATGGAAGAAGACGATCAGCGGCTGCGGCGGCGCGTCCTGCGCTTCGTAATAGCGGGCGCGCAGAGGCCCGGCGGCGCCGGAGATTTCGAGATCCTCGACGCGCTTTAGGCCAGCGGCGCGCGCGGCCGGCACGGCAAGCAGCGTGCGCAGCCCCCGGCGCGTCTGCGCCAGGATCGCCCTCTCGACACTCTGCGCCACGCCCATTGCGCTTTCGCCCTACCGCAGCAGCGGCGCTTACGCTAACGCTCGCCGCCGATGACTGACTATATCTCGTTTCAAGGCGAACCTGGGGCGAACTCACACATCGCCGCGCGCGAAGCCTATCCGGACCTGGAGCCGCTGCCGTGCGCCAGCTTCGAGGACGCGTTCGCCGCCGTCACCGAGGGCCAGGCGCGCTATGCGATGATCCCGGTCGAGAACTCGGTCGCCGGCCGCGTCGCGGACGTGCATACGCTCATCCCCGAAAGCGGGCTCTACATCGTCGGCGAGCGCTTCGTACCGATCCGGCATCAGCTGCTGGGATTGAAGGACGCAACGCTCGAAGGCCTGACGCACGTGCGCTCGCATCCGCAGGCGCTGGGCCAATGCCGCAAGCAGCTGCGCGCGCTCGGCGTCGCGGCGGTGAAGACGGCGGACACGGCCGGCGCGGCGCGCGAGATCGCCGAGCTTGGCGATCCGCGCGTCGGCGCCCTCGCCTCTTCGCTGGCGGGCGAAATCTATGGGCTCAAGGTGCTGAAGGCCGACATCGCCGATGCGCCGCACAACACGACGCGCTTCCTGGTGTTCGCGCGCACCGAGCAGAACGCGGCGCTTGGCTCCGGCCCCTGCATGACGAGCTTTGTCTTCCGCGTCCGCAACGTGCCGGCGGCGCTCTATAAGGCGCTCGGCGGCTTCGCCACCAACGGCGTCAACATGACCAAGCTCGAGAGCTATATCGAAGGCGGCGCCTTCTCGGCGGCCATGTTCTTCGCCGAGATCGAGGGGCATCCGGAAGAGCGGCACGTGAAGCTGGCGATGGAGGAGCTGGCGTTCTTCTCCGCCTCGCTGAAAGTGCTGGGCGTCTACCCGGCCGATCCGTTCCGCCGGACGTGAGTTGCAGCGAGTACCAATTTTTGGTACTCTCGCTATTATGAGCAAAAACACCTCGATCTCCTTCAGCGCTCACTTCACGGATTTCATCGAGTCCCTGGTCGCCTCAGGGCGTTACGGCTCGGCCAGCGAAGTCGTGCGCGACGGGCTGCGCCTGCTCGAAGAGCGCGAAGCGAAACTGCAAAAGCTGCGCGAACTGATCCGCGAAGGCGACGAGAGCGGCGAGTCGATCCCGCTCGATCGAGAGAAATTCTTCGCCGAAGTACGCAGCGAGTACAGCGCCAAGAAGCGCAATGCCTAGGCTGGACCTCAGTCCACTCGCCGACAGAGATGTGCGCGAGATCTGGGAGTACACCGCAGAGACTTGGTCCGAACGTCAGGCGAACGCATACGTCGACGACCTTTTTGACGAGCCGGTCGAGATGCGAACGAGACGTAACCCGCCGCCTCGTCTTCACGTATAAACCTCCCGGAGGCGAATGGCGGACGAAGCCGCATTGAGGGCCCTGCTGCTCAAGGGGCTGGCCGGCGAAGAGGCGGCGCACCGCGCGTTTCTGACCGAAGCGGCGGCGCTGCTGCGCGCCTATTTCCGCAACCGCTTGCGCGGCCGCGCCGAAGACGCGGAGGATCTGGTGCAGGAGACTTTGGTGGCGCTGCACACGCGCCGCGACAGCTACGATCCGAATTATCCGCTGACCGCCTGGCTCTACGCCATCGCCCGCTATCGGCTGATCGATTTCCTGCGCCGGGCCAAGCACCGCGACCATGCAGGGCTCGACGGGCACGATTTCGGCGAACCCGATCCGGAGTACGATGCGGCCGACGCCAAGCACGACATCAAAGTGCTGCTCGACAAGCTGCCTGAGAAGCAGCGCACCGCCATCCGAATGGTGAAGCTCGAGGAAAGGAGCGTGCGCGAAACCGCCGACGCCACCGGCCTCAGCGAATCCGACATCAAGATCTCGATCCATCGCGGCTTGAAGACGCTGATGCGGCTGATGGCCGGGGAGCAGGCGACGTGAACACCAACGACCTCATCGATGCGCTCGCGCGCGGCGCCGGGCCAGCCGAGCGCCCGCACTGGCGGCGCAAGCTGGCGATCACGCTGGCGACGGGGCTCGTGGTCGCTGTTGCGCTGGTGGCGATCTGGCTGGGCGTGCGGCCCGACATCGGCGCGGCGCGCATGCCGATCATGTGGAAGGCGATCTTCTCGGCCGCCGCCGCCGCGGTGGTGCTGCCGCTGACGGTGCAGTTGATGCGGCCGGGCCGGCCGCTCGGTTGGCGCATCGGCGCGGTGGTTCTGTTCGTTGCGCTTTGCGCGCTGGCGACCTGGATCGCGCTCATGGGCGAAATGCCGGAGCGGCGCTGGGAAGCGTGGATGGGCGGCTCGATGCCATGGTGCGTCGTGCTGATTCCGCTGCTCGCCGCGCCCGCGGCCGTGCTGCTGACGCTGCTGATGCGCGCCTTCGCGCCGACGCGCCTCACGCTCGCCGGCGCCGCGATCGGCGCGCTCTCCGGCGGCGTCGGCGCGATGGCGTACGCGATGTATTGCCCCGTGGATTCGGTGGCATTCGTGACGACGTGGTATGCGCTGGGCATTGCCGTGAGCGCGGCGCTGGGGGCGGTTGTGGTGTCGCGGTTTTTGCGGTGGTGACGCCCAGCGAGTCGGCGCAGCTCTAGCAGCCTCGGATGTAACATTCACGTGCGGGTGAGGCGGAAGGCATAGTTGGCTCTTGCATGGACAGCACCGCCCGGCGAAGATTCGCGTATGTCACGCCCGCTCAATCTGCTCCGATCAGTGATCGCCCCCCTGACGGCGGCGGTGACACTAGCTGCGGTTGAACCCGCCAAGGCCTGCTCTTTGCCCGCGTATGAAGATGATGGGCGCTATGTTGGCGGCGACCTCATCACGCAAATCGCACGTAAAGCGGACACCATTCAGATTGTTCGCGTCACAGCGCGGCACCTCGTTTGGCGTACTTATACGGAAGGAGAGTGGTACTTACGCAACGGAGATACCAACGTCCCTGATCACGAACCGGAGTACGTTGATCAGTTCGTCTATGCGCTCTCCGTGGTCGAGACTCTGAAGGGCGCAACGGACACGGCGTCGTTCCTGTACGAACAGAATCCTCGCATTCTGGCGTACGGTGCAACGGAGCTTTTCCAAGCATATGGTCGGCAAGCGGACGCCGTCGCCTCGCACCCAAATCGGCTGCCCGACTGGCTACCGGAGCGCCCGGGCGACAACGGCACGGCGTTCACCGGCGGGGCGACACAAGAAGCAGGGCTTGGCCTCGGCGAATGCAACGGCCCCTACTTCGTCGACGTCGGTCAAACCTTCATTGCGCTCCGTGACAATATTGGGCGGCTCTATCCTTCTTCCGGCGGCTTTCCGCTGACAATCGACGCGGAATTTCGATCACGGGGTCTCAGGGAGCGCGTGTCCTTCAACATGCAATCCTTGATCCCGATTAGGGACAACACCGACCCTCTTTTAACTCGGCTCCGCGAAGCACTGGCGCAACATCGCTGAGTCATTCAGCCTAAGAAAAGCGATGCGGTGGTGTAACCGCACGCATCCTCCGCGCGACCTTCCCACCAAGGAGGGCCGCCGCCCATGTTGGCTCGTGTCAAACGCTACGCTCCCACCGCGATTTCGCTGTTCGCGGCTGCCGTCTTTCTCGACAGCCTGCGCTACAAATTCACCGATCACCCGAACACGCAGGAAATTTTCGGCCGGCTCGACGGCTGGGCCGGCTCGCTCGGCGCGCCGGGCCTGTTCGCCCACACGGGCCTTTTCAGCCAATACGCAATCGGCAGCGCTGAACTCGCCGCTTCGACGCTGCTGCTGCTCGGCCTCCTCCCCCGCTTCGCCCGGCTCAATGCGCTCGGCGCCGCGATCGGGTTCGCTGTCATGACCGGGGCGGTGAGCTTTCATCTCTTCACGCCGCTCGGCATCGATCCGAACAATGACGGCGGCGGTCTGTTCGCGGCGGCGGTGACGATCTGGCTCACGTCGATCGCGCTGCTCGTCATCCGCCGCAACGAGATCGCCGGACTGTTGACCGATCTCGCCTGCGCCTTCGTCCCCTCCCCGCAACCGCTCTCTGCGCCCATGCGCGCGCCTGCTCACGCTCGAGGATAACATGCGCAAACTCGTCTTCGCTCTCGTTTTAGGATTCGCCCCGCTCATGACGACGCCCGCCCACGCCGACACCCCGCCGGTGCACACAGGCCTGCTCTCGCGCGTCGCCGTCGGCGGTTACGATCCGGTGGCGTATTTCACCGACGGCCGCCCCGTGCGCGGCAGCGCCGAGCATCGCGTGACGCACCAGGGCTACGAGTATCGCTTCGCCAGCGCCGCGAACGCCGCCGCCTTCCGCGCCGCGCCTGCGCGCTACCTGCCGCAATATGGCGGCTATTGCGCCTGGGCGGTGGCGAACGGCTACACCGCCGCTGGCAATCCGCAGAACTGGCGCATCGTCGATGGCAAGCTCTATCTGAACTACAATGACGAGATTCAATCACGCTGGGAGCGCGGCATTCCGGGCTTCATCCGCAGCGCGAACGCGAACTGGCCGGGCGTGTTGCGGCGCTAGCCGGTCTGAACCGCCGCCGCAGCGCCCGCGAGCGCTGAGCCGACCGCGGGCGTGACGCGCTGCAGACGGCCGTCGTTCGCCGCCGCGACGGCGGCGACGCCGCTCGTGCGATCGAACGTCACTTCGGCGTACCAGAGCGTGTTCGAGCCGTTGTGCCAGAGCGCGTCGCCGCGCTTGACCCAGCCCATGGCGTAGTCACCCCCGAACGGCGGCGTGTGCAGAGTGCGCCAGCTTTCGGCGTTCAGGAACGCAGCGCCGTCGCGATGCGCGGCGAGATACTTGAGCACGTCGTCGAACGCGGCGTGCACGCGCCCGGCGGGGCCGAGCACGGCGGGATTATCCGTGATTGCGTCGCCGGGCAGGTGCGGGCGCAGGCCGCCGACGAGCCCGCCCGCGTGCCCCGCCGGCTGATCGTAAGCCGCGCGCGCGCCTGGCGCGCCGAAGCCGGCGCTCGCCATGCCGAGCGGCTCGAACACGTGGCGGCGGATCAGCGTCTCCCAGGAGGCGCCGAGCTTGGCTTCCAGCATGGCGCCGGCGATGACGTAGCCGTTGTTGGAATAGAGAAAGCTCTGCTCTTTCGGCCCGATCGGCTCTTGCCGCAGCGCTTGGCGCGCAAACGCCACGCGCTCCTCACGCGGATCCTCGTTCTCGCGCCGATAGCGGACGAAATCGGTGATCGGCAGGTTCGCCTGGAGGCCGGCGCGGTGGCTGAGCAAATGCCGGAAGTTGGCGTCGCGATACTCAGGCCGCATGTCAGCGATCGCGCCAGCGAGGACGGCGCCCACTGTATCGTCCCACGAGACGGCGCCGGCCTCGACGCAGCGCGCGACCAAAGTCGATGTCATCGACTTTGTGATCGAGCCGAGGTGCCAGACATCTTGAGTCGTTACCTGCTCACTACGGCCCTGGACGCGAACGCCATCGGCGAGATCGAGACGGCGGCCGTCACGATGCGCCGCTGCAGCCGCAAGCGCCGGTGCACCGGCTTCTGCGCGAAGCGCCCGCAAGCGCTCGATCGTCAGCGGCTGAACCGGCGCGGCCTGCACTTCGCCGCGCGCGAACACGAGCGGCAGCCGGGCGCCCTGCGTGAACACGCCGTCGATGCGTCCGTTGACGAGCCGGCCTTCGTAAGAGGCGTTGATCGACGGGAAGCGCAACCGCAGCCGATCGCCTTCGACCCGGACGGAGTTCGCCGGGATAGCATCCTCGCCCTGGTCGAGGCTGTAGAGATCGGCGCCGCCCTCGCGGACGACGAGGCGCAGCCGCAGCCGCTGCGACCCAGCTTCGAGCACGCCGTTCCATTCGCCGGCGAACGCGCCGGGCGCGGCCTCCTGCGCGCACGCCGCCGACCACGGCAGCCATGCCGCTAGGGCGCCTAGAATAAGCGGTCTGCGCGTCAACATGAGTTCTCCCTCGCCTTTGCCCTGTCCCTATAGTCGCATTGACGCGGGATTTATGACGGGGTTTATGTCCGCCTCGCGCGCAGCTGTGGAAACACGGCCCAATCCTCAAGGATTTCAACGATGAAAGTCCTCGTCCCGGTCAAGCGGGTGCTCGATTTCAATTTGAAGGTCCGGGTCAAGCCGGACGGATCGGGCGTCGATCTGTCGAACCTCAAAATGTCGATCAATCCGTTCTGCGAAATCGCGGTCGAGGAAGCCGTGCGCATGAAGGAAGGCGGCGGCGGACACGCGAAAGATGCGGCGACGGAAGTCGTCGCCGTTTCGATCGGCCCGGAGCAGGCGCAAGAGACGATCCGCAACGCGCTCGCCATCGGCGCCGACCGCGGCATCCTGGTGAAAGCCGAAGGCGAAGTCGAACCGCTCGCGGTCGCGAAGATTCTCAAGGGCGTGATCGACGCCGAGAAGCCGGACCTCGTGATCCTCGGCAAACAAGCGATCGACGACGACAACAACGCGACGGGCCAGATGCTCGCCGCCCTGCTCGATTGGCCGCAAGCGACGTTCGCCTCGAAGATCGTGCTCGCCGACGGCAAGGCGACAGTGACACGCGAAGTCGACGGCGGCCTGCAGACGATCGACGTCGACCTGCCGGCGATCATCACGACCGACCTGCGCTTGAATGAGCCGCGCTATGCTTCGCTGCCGAATATCATGAAGGCGAAGAAGAAGCCGATCGACGTCAAGACGCCGGCCGATTTCGGCGTCGACACAGCGCCGCGTTTGAAGACGGTGAAGACGGCCGAGCCGGGCAAGCGTCAGGCCGGCATCAAGGTCAAGACTGCCGCTGAACTGGTCGGCAAGCTCAAGGAAGCGGGAGTTCTCTGATGGCCGTTCTCGTTGTTGCAGAGCACGACAATACGTCGGTGAAGGACGCGACCAACAAGGTCGTGACCGCCGCGAAGGCGATGGGCGGCGATGTCGACGTGCTGGTCGCCGGCTCGAACGCCGGCGCCGCGGCGCAGGCGGCGGCGAAGATCGACGGCGTGCGTAAGGTGCTGCACGCCGACGGCGCGACTTTGGCGAAGCAATTGGCCGAGCCGATGGAAGCCTTGATCACGCCGTTGATGGCAAACTACGACGCTGTGCTCTTCCCGGCGACGACGACGGGCAAGAACGTCGCCCCGCGCGTGGCGGCGAAGCTCGACGTCATGCAAGTGTCGAACGTGATCGGCGTCGAAGGCGCCGACACGTTCGTGCGCCCGATCTACGCCGGCAATGCGATCATCACCGTGCAGGACAGCCAGCCGAAGAAGGTGCTGACGGTGCAGCCGACTGCGTTCAAGGCGGCCGGCGCCAGCGGCGACGCCGCGGTCGAAACCACCGCCGCCCCATCGGGTCCGTTCAAGTCGGCGTTCGTCGGCGAAGAGTTGGCGAAGTCGGATCGCCCGGAACTGACGGCCGCGAAGCGGATCGTCTCGGGCGGACGTGCGCTGGGCTCGAGCGAAGAGTTCCACAAAGTGCTCGAGCCGCTGGCCGACAAGCTGGGCGCCGCGGTCGGCGCGTCGCGCGCGGCGGTCGACGCCGGCTACGCGCCGAACGACTATCAGGTCGGCCAGACCGGCAAGGTGGTTGCCCCGGAACTCTACGTCGCGGTCGGCATTTCCGGCGCGATCCAGCACCTCGCCGGCATGAAGGACAGCAAGGTCATCGTCGCCATCAATAAGGACGAAGACGCGCCGATCTTCCAAGTCGCCGACTATGGCCTAGTGGCGGACTACAAGACCGCGGTGCCAGAGCTGATGGACGAACTGAGCAAAGCGGGCGTCTGAAGTGGAGCGCGGGCGTCCTCGCCCGCGCTATTCTTTGCCATCGAGAGCGCGGGCGGCGACGCACGCGCTCCACAGAACCCTTGCGCGCCGCCCGGCCCTATGCTGCACTGCAACAAGATTTGCATTTCAGCGGCGCCTGAGCGCCTATGGCTGGTAACATGACCAACATTAAAACGGTCGGCGTGGTGGGCGCCGGGCAAATGGGCAACGGCATCGCGCACGTCTGCGCGCTGGCCGGCTACGACGTGCTGCTGCACGACGCCGATACCGCCCGAATCGACGCGGCGCTGGGAACCATCGGCAAGAACCTCGGCCGCCAAGTCCACCGCGAGACGATCAGCCAGGCGGACGCAGATACCGCCCTGAAGCGGATCAAGCCGGCGGCCTCGCTGAAGGAGTTCGGCGCTGCGGACTTCGTGATCGAATCCATCGTCGAGCAGGACGACGCCAAGAAAAAGGTATTCGCCGACCTGCGCAGCGTGCTGAAGCCGGAAGCGATCCTTGCGTCGAACACCTCTTCTATCTCGATCACGCGCCTTGCGGCCACGACGGACCGCCCGGATAAATTCATCGGCGTTCACTTCATGAACCCCGCGCCGGTCATGGAGTTGGTCGAGATCATCCGCGGTCTCGCCACGAGCCAGGAGACGTACGACACGTCAATCGCGTTCGTGAACAGCCTCGGCAAGAACATCGCCAACGCCGAGGATTTCCCGGCGTTCATCGTCAACCGCGTGCTGGTGCCGATGATTAACGAGGCGATCTACACACTCTATGAAGGCGTGGGTTCGGTCGAGGCGATCGACAAATCGATGCGGCTCGGCGCGCACCATCCGATGGGTCCGCTCGAACTTGCGGATTTCATCGGCCTCGATACCTGCCTTTCGATCATGCAGGTGCTTTACGAGGGCCTCGCGGACTCCAAGTATCGCCCCTGCCCGCTGCTCGTTAAATACGTCGAAGCCGGCTGGCTTGGCCGCAAGACTCAGCGCGGCTTCTACGACTATCGCACCGATCCTCCGACGCCGACGCGCTGACAGCCGTCGGCTTTTTCACATCGAGAGAAGTGCGGGCGCGCGGGCGTTCTGCCCACGCGCCCCGCTTCATGCGCGTCACGCGGCCATGCCCGCCATCAGCACATAGCCGTGCGCCACATACGCCGCGACGGCGATGGCGAACGCGCCGCCGATGGCGAGTTCGAGCAGTGTGATTGCTTTGCGCATTGATGTCCCTCGGCAACACGGACGGGGAGGTGTCCGCGCCGCGGAGATAAGGGCGATGCGCAACGGCAAAATGGCGCCAGCGTTAAATCGCGTTGAATTCGCCCGCTTTCATCCCAGCGCTTGCAAGGATGCAACAGCTGCTCGAGCCACGCGCTCAGCGCTCGAACACCAGAGAGAAGTTGTTCGCAGGCATCTCGATGATTTCGCGCAGGCGCAAGCCCTGCGCATTTGCCGCCGCTTCGACGTCAGCGACGTCGCGGACGCCGAAAGCCGGATCGCGGGCTTTGAGCCATTGCTCGAACTGTTCGTTGGAGGGCGCGGTGTGGGCGCCGCCGCGTTTGTAGGCGCCATAAGTGTAGAGCACGCCGCCTTCGCGCAACAGCCGGCCCGCGCCGGCCATGAGCCCAAGCGTGGCCTCCCAGGGCGAGATGTGGATCATGTTGATCGCGAGGATGGCGTCGAACAGGCCTTCGACGCCCCACTCCGGCTCGCGCACGTCGATCGCAAGCGGCGGCGCGACATTGGGCAGCCCTTCGGTCCATGCGGCTATGCTCGTGCGCGCCGAGGCGTCGGGGTCGCTCGGCTGCCAGCGCCAGCCGGGCTCGGCCTTGGCGAAGAAGGCGGCGTGCTCGCCCGTTCCCGAGGCGATCTCCAGGACGCGCGCCTCACGTGGGAGCACACGCCGCAGCACGGCCAGGATCGCATCCTGATTGCGGGCTGTGGAGGGCGAGCGCTGTCGGGCGTCGGTCATGGCAGGACGACAACCATTAGCCACACTCCAGAGGAAAGCGCAGCGCCCTTTGGTTGCGCGCTGGTGACGCGTTGGGCTCGGCCATTATGGTCCGCGGCATGCGCGCGCCCATCCCGCAACGCATCGCGCCGCTGACTTGGCGCAAGCCGGCCGTGCTTTGCACGCCGCTTGCGCTGATCTGCGCGATCGGCTGGCCCGCCGCGGCCTTCTGGCAAGAGCCGAACATACAGCGGCTGACGCTGGCGGCCGGCATGATCGTATTCGCGCTGGCGCTCTGCTCGCTTGGCGCGAGCTGGACGCTGGGACGCGCGCCGAGGACGCGGCTGACCGCCGTTCTCCACGTCGTCGGCGCGGGCGCGGCGGTCGCCCTGCTGGCGCCCTTCGCGCTGACCGAGCTGCTCGCCGCGGCATCGGGGCAAACGGGGCTCGAATCGGGCGCCGTTTCCGCCGTCTCGCTCGGCGTGGCGATGGCTCCGCTTGCGCTGATTGTCGGCCTCCCCATCGCGACCGTCTCGGGCGTCGTCTTCGCCTGGCTCGCGTTGGCGCGCGGCGCGCAGACCTAGACATTTCGGCGCCGTTGCGGGCGCCGGCATTTTCCCGTTCGCCGCCGTTGCGCCGGAAGCGGACGGCGCCCATAAGGAGCGCTGGCGCGGGACGCTCCCAGGTACAGAGCTGGACAATTGATCTACCTGCCGATCGCCGAAATGCCGGTGAACGTGCTGCTCATCTTGTTGGTGAGCGGCGGGGTCGGCTTCGTGTCCGGTCTCGTCGGCGTCGGCGGCGGCTTCATCATGACGCCGGCGCTGATGTTCATGGGCGTGCCTGCTCCCGTCGCCGTCGCGACCGGCGCGAGCCAGATCGCGGCGACTTCGTTCTCCGGCATCATGACGCAGACCCGGCGCAAGTCGGTCGACTGGCGCATGGGCATGCTGTTGTCGACGGGCGGCATCGTCGGCAGCGCCTCGGGCGTGTGGCTGTTCGAGCGTTTGCTCGCGCTCGGCCAGCTCGATCTCATCGTTTCGCTCCTCTATCTGCTGCTGCTCGCGAGCGTCGGCTTTCTCATGCTGCGCGAGAGCTATCATCATTGGCGCGGCCGCGAGGCGCAGGGCGTTTCAATCCTGCGCCGCCCGATCAAGACAGTGGCGCACACCTTGCCCTTTCGCCTGCGGTTTCCGCGTTCGGGACTCTATATCAGCGTCATTCCTCCGCTCGTGCTCGGCTTCGGCATCGGCGCGCTGGCGGCGATCATGGGCATCGGCGGCGGCTTCATCCTGATCCCGGCGATGATCTATCTCCTGCGGATGCCGACGAACGTCGTCATCGGCACGTCGCTGTTTCAGGTGCTCATCACGGCCTCGCTCATCGTCGTGCTGCAGTCGGCGGCGACGCAAACAGTGGATCTCGTGCTCGCGGGCCTGCTGATGCTCGGCGGCGTCATCGGCGCCCAGATGGGCGTACGGCTGGGCGCAGGCCTCAAAGGCGAGACCGTTCGCGGCGTGCTCGGTGCGCTGCTGCTGGCGGCGAGCGCCAAATTCCTTTGGGATCTCGTGGTGCCGCCGGCCGAACGGTACGTGTTGGGCGGGGGGCTGTGGTGAAGCGGCTCGTTCTCGCGCTCTTCTTGCTCTGCTCGCCGGCGGCGGCGCAGGCGCCGGCGGACGTAGCCGACTTGCCCGCGGGCGTCGCCGAAGAATCCATCGTCGTGAGTTCGGATTACCGCGGCTCCTACGTGACGGTGTTCGGCGTCAATCCCGACCGCCGCGGGCGCGGCGACATCGTCGTCGTCGTACGCGGGCCGAACGAAAGCGCCGTGGTGATGCAGAAACGGCGTGTGTTCGGGCTTTTGGTCAACGGCGATCCCGTGCGCTTCAGCGAAGCGCCCTCGTTCTTCGCGGTCTTGAGCAACCGGCCGCTCCGCTCGATCGCGAGTCCGCAATCGATCTGGCGTTATCAGCTCGATCCTGCGGCGTCGGCTCAGCTCGAGAGTTCGACGGGCGACACCGACCCTTCGGCCTACCGCGCCGCCTTGGTGCGGTTGCGGCGGGCGCAAGGGTTGTATCAGGAGTTCGCCAGCGGCGCGACGCCGGATCAGCGCAGCGGGCTCACCATGTACCAGGGCGGGCTCTTCCGCGCCGTCGTGCGCTTGCCCGCGAATGCGCCGATCGCGCAATATCACGCCGACACTTATCTTTTCCGCGACGGGCGGCTGATTTCGGCGCAACGCATTCCGATCAGCATCAGACGTGTCGGCATCGAACGGCGCATCCATGATCTCGCTACCAAGTTTCCCTTCATTTATGGGCTTTTGACGGTGATGCTCGCGCTTGCCGCGGGATGGGTCGCGGCGTTTCTGTTCCGGCGCACGTGAACGAGCCGCCGCCCCTTCTTCCGCGCGCCGCGCTGCGGCTGGGTTTCCTCGGCCTTGCGCCGCTTGCGGTCGGCGCACTGGTGTCGTTGTCGCAGCATCACGAAACGGCGCTGTTGGGGGCGATTGGGTTTTCACTCTATGCGGCGGTGTTGCTTTCGTTTCTGGGCGGCGTCCGCTGCGGCTTCGAACTGATGCGCGCGCCGCAGGCGCCGGAGGGTTTGCGGCTTCTGTTCAGCGCTTTGCCGGCGCTTGCCGGGTGGGCGCTGGCGTTGTTGGTCGTGCTCGTGCCCGCGGCGATTGCGGCGGCCTCCGCGTTCGCGGGACTGTTCGCGGCGCAATATGCCTGGGATCACCGCAGCGCCGCCGACGCGGGCGCGCCGCTCTGGTATCCGCTGCTGCGCCAAGTGCTGACGGGCGGGGCGATGATCATCTGCTTGCTCATTCCTCTCGCGACGGCTTTGCACCGGATCTAGTCGGCGAGCAGCCGATCGCCCACCACCGGCAGCACGCGGTCTTTGCCCAGCACCAGCGCCGTCACGCCGTCAGCGAAGAGCGGCGCGTAGACGTCGTCACACACATTGAGCCCGCCGGTGAACGCGCCGAACGCCGGCATGACCAAGCGCGTCCCATCTGTCGCGAAGCACCTCCGCCGCACACTGCGGCCGCGGCCGCTGACTTTCGCGCACGGATGCAGATGGCCGGCGATCTCGCCGGGCGCGGCGCCTTCCGTCGGTTCGTGTCGCAGCACGAGCGAGCCGATGTGCAGCACCTCGCGCACAGCGCCACCGAGCGTTTCCGGCGCGCGGCCGTCGTGATTGCCTTCGACCCAGATCCAATCGCAGCGCGACATGAGCAGCTTCAGCAGATCGCGGTCACGCGCATCCATGCGCTGCGGGCCGCCGCCGTCGTGGAACGAGTCGCCGAGCGAGACGATGATGTCGGGCGAGAGGCGCAGCATGAGATCGGTGAGCTTCATCAGCGCCGCGTGCGTGTCGTAGGGCGGCAGCATCTGACCGCGGATCGCGTAGGCCGAGCCCTTTTCGAAGTGGATGTCGGAGACGATCAGCGTCTTCGCGTCGGCGACCCAGAGCGCGCCTTCCGGCAGCGCCGTCGCCAGCGTGTCGCCGAGCTTGAATTCGACATTGGCGCCCGCGATCGCCATCGGCGGCATCGCCCGCGCGCTCTTACGGCGCGGACGTTCCGGCTTCGCGGCGGGGCGATGCAGCATCGGCATGGGCGGCGATCAGACCGGATTCTTCAGGGCGTGACGATGGGAAAGTTGGGGTCCGGTGTATCGAACACCTGGTTCAAGCCTTCAAGGGCGCGTCTGTCGCCGCTGATGCGGATGGTTCCGGATATCACCGCCCGCCGCATCGTCCCGGTCGCCATCGCCCGAAGGAAGTCGGCGCGGGATGCCGTAAGCGTGGGAGCCCGCTCCAGCGTCACGTCGCGCTCGTGCACCAAGACGCCATTGGCGATGCTGACGGCGAAGCGCTCGTTGCGCTCCGGGAAGACCAGGTTGAAGGCGAAGCGCCGCTCGCCCAGCCGCTCGGGATTGAGGCGCACGGCCAGCAGATCGAGGATGTACGAAGTCGGCGTGGCGGCGACGAGATCGGCGCTCTGCACCTGGCTCGGCCGGTTCGGCGGCCCCTCTTCCAGCTCGCGCGCGGCGACCAGATACATGTTGCGCCAGATCGCGCTCTCGGCCTGATACGCCATTTGCCGGTGCGTACGCGCGAGCAGCTGGCGCGCCGCGGCGTTGTCCGGCGCGGCGAAGACGAGGTGATTGAGCACGCGCGCAGCCCAGCGATAATCGCCTTCATCGAACGCGCGCTGGCCTTCCGCCAATACACGCTCGGCGCCGCCCATGGCGCGCACGAAGCGCGTCGCCTCCTCCTCCGGCGGCAATGGATTGAGATTGGCGGGATTGGCGTCGTACCAGCCCATGTAACGCTGATAGATGGCGCGGGAATTGTGCATCATCGTGCCGTAATAGCCGCGGTTGAACCAGCGGCTGGCGAGCGGCTCCGGAAGCCGCACCTGCTCGGCGATCTCGCGGTCGGTGTAGCCGGAATTCATCAGCCGCACGGTCTGATCGTGTAGATATTTGTAAGCGTCGCGATGGCTGGCGATGAAATCGCGCACCCGCGCGTTGCCGAAGCGCGGCCAGCCGTGGCTCGTGACCATGACCTGCGATTGATCGCCGTAGAGGCGCAGCGACTCGGTGAGATAGTCCGCCCACGCCTTCGCATCGCGCACGAGCGCGCCGCGCGGCGTCAGCACGTTGTGCATCGAGACGTTGGCGTTCTCGGCGAGGCACAGCACGCCGAGATCGGGCAGGAAGAAGTTCATCTCCGCCGGCGCTTCGGTCTCGGGCGTCAGCTGAAACACGATGCGGACACCGTCGATCGCCAGCGTCTCGCCGGTGCGCGCGATCGTGCGAGTCGGCGGGATCAGCGTGAACGTGCCGGCCGAGATGGCGAGACCGATGCCGGAGCTCATTTGTCCCTCGGGTCCGGGCGTGAGCCCAGAACCAAATTGGTAGAGCGCACGCCGGCCCATCGCGTTGCCGGCGATGACGTTCTCCGTCACCGCGTGCTCCATGAAACCATCCGGCGCGATGATCTCGACGCGCCCTGCCGCCAGAGCAGCCTCATCCACCACACCGCGCACGCCGCCGAAATGATCGACGTGGCTATGCGTATAGATGACGGCGACGACCGGTTTGGCGCCGATGTCCTCGCGATGACGCGCGAGCATCAGCGCTGCGAACGCGGATTCGGCGCTGGTCAGCGGATCGACGATGATGAGGCCAGTGTCGCCGACGATGATCGTCATGTTCGACACATCGAAACCGCGCACCTGGTAGACTCGGTCGGTGACCTGGAAGAGGCCGGCGCGCGCGAGCAGGCCAGCGTGACGCCACAGGCTCGGGTTCACCGTTTCCGGCGCCGGACCTCGCAGAAAATCATACGCCGTGAAGTCCCACACCACGCGGCCGTCGGCGGTGCGGATCTGCGGCTCTGGGTTGGCGGCGATGAAGCCGCGCGCGGCGAAATCCTCGTCCTCGCGATCGCTCCATGGCAGCGTGCGCGAAAACTCCGCATTCGCGGCGCGCGTGGCGTCGGTGACCTGAGCTTCGGCCGCGCCGATCAGCGCGATGCCGAGCGCCGCTATCAGTATGCTGCGCATCGTCTCCCCCGTCTTGTTGCAAGCTGCGCCGGCTCAGGGCCGAGCGCAATGCTGACGTTGCGTCGCGCGCATGGCTCGCGAGCGGCGCGACCCGCTCTGTTCGCAGTAGCCATCCTCACGCGAGAGCGAGAGGCGGGGCGCGTCGGACGCGCTGAGGTAGTCTCTAGTGTGCGTTGGCTGTCGCCAGACAACGCTGCGCGTCGAACGCGCCCCGTTGCGGTCTGTGCTCGCCGGCGCCGTCGCGGGAGGTGTATTCACTCCTGGAGGCGGCTCGGCCGGCGGCGTGTGTCGCCTTCCCCGAAGAAGACGCAGGCCCCAGCGGTTATGACCCCGCCGGCTTCAGGCTTCGCTTTCGCAACGCCTCACGCTCGACCGCAGCCCTCACATTTCAAAGCTTCGGAGCTCTTCGAAACCCTCTCGTGTGAGAGCAAGCGCATTATACTTCAGCTTTCCAGCGGTCGGATTGATTTTGTTCGGCTCGTTTGTTTTCAGCGGGTTGCGCGCGAAAAGCCGTGGATAGAGGCGGTTGCTATCCCCGCATCCAGGCGTGGAGCTTGACGCTTCAGAAGCAGATCGGACTCGCCGGCGCCTCGCCAAATATGCCGAAAGGCCCCGCCTCCAGACTCGGTTCCGCAAGTTCGGCGGGCCTCACCTCCTCTGTCATCGCGCTTGCGCGCGATGACAGCTCCTCCATCGAGGAGGAGCGGGGCGCTATGCTTGGCGCGGCTGTAGCTATTTGGGCGGATGCTCTAGCCCCATGCCCGAAAGGCCGTCAGCTCATCGCTTCTTCGATCAGCGCCGCGGCATCCGCCAGGATGGCCTCCTCCGCCTCGCCTTGGACGCCGACGCGGCCCATTTCCAGCATCACCGGCGCGGCGAACGGCGAGACGTGGGGCAGGTCGCGGTGGATGATGCGGCCTTTGACGCGCCGCAGCAGCGCGCCGACGCGGCGGAGATCGAGATAGCCTTCGCCGGCGTCGGCGAACGCGGCCTGCATCAGGATGTGATCGGGCTCATACTGCTTCAGCACGTCGTAGATGAGGTCGGATGAGAACGTGACTTGGCGGCCGGTCTTCTTGGCCGCGCCCGGCATCTTGCGCTCGATCATGCCGGCGATGACGGCGCATTTCGAGAATGTCGACTTCATCAGCGTCGATTCCGCCAGCCAGCTTTCGAGATCGTCGCCCAGCATGTCCTCGTCGAACAGCGCGTCGAGATCGAGATCGCCCATGGGCTCCAAGCCCCACACCGCCATCGCGTATTCACTGGCGAGGAAGCCGAGCGGATGCTTGCCGGCGCGTTCGAGGCGGCGCGTGATGAGGACGCCCAGCGTCTGCTGCGCGAGGCGGCCATCGAACGGATAGGCGACGAGATAATGCTTGTTGGCGCGCGGGAAGGTTTCGACCAGCATCTCGTCCGGCGCCGGCACGATCGAGCGCCGCTTCTGCAGCTTGATCCATTCGCGCACTTGCGGCGGCAGGTTCTTCTGCTTCTTCGGCTCGTGCAGCATCTGCCGCACGCGATCGGCGAGGAAGGTCGAGAGCGGAAACTTGCCGCCGGCGTACGACGGAATGCTTGGGTTCTCGGCGCCGACGGCGGGCACGACCAGCGCGTCGGTTTCGCGCTGGCCGATGAAGCGCAGCACCTGGCCAGCGAAGATGAAGGTGTCGCCGGGCGTCAGGCCTTCGATGAAATATTCTTCGATCTGCCCGAGCCTGCGGCCGGCGACGAGCGGGCGCGGACCTTCGCTTTTCGGCGTGCCCGGCCGCGGGCGGGCGCCGACACTGTGCGCCATGCGCACGTCGAGCATCTCCGATTCGACGATGGCGCCGACATTCATGCGATGCTGCTGCGCGACGCTGGCGTTGCGCGCGCGCCAGCGGTGGGTGTGCGGATCCTGGACGATGCGGCGGTAGCGGTCGTAGGCCCTGAGCGCGTAGCCGCCGGTGGCGACGAGATCGATCGTGCGATCGAACTGCGCGCGCGGAAGATCGGCATAAGGCGCCGTTGAGACCACTTCCTCGTAGAGCTCGTCGGCGTCGAACGGTTCGCCGCAGGCGCAGCCCATGATGTGCTGCGCCAGGCAATCGAGGCCGCCGATGCGGCGCTGTTCGCCGTCGAGTTCGCCGTCCATCACCGCATCCTGCGCACAGCGGCATTCGAGCACTTCGAAACGGTTGCTCGGCGCGAGCAACGCGCGCGAGGGTTCGTTGTAGCGGTGATTGGCGCGGCCGATCCGCTGCACCAGGCGCGAGCAGCCTTTGGGTGCGCCGATCTGGATAACGAGGTCGACATCGCCCCAGTCGATGCCGAGATCGAGCGTCGAGGTGCAGACCACGGCGCGGAGCTGGCCCGCGGCCATCGCCGCTTCGACCTTGCGCCGCTGGCCGACATCGAGCGAGCCGTGATGCAGCGCGATCGGCAGCGCGTCGTCGTTGATGCGCCAGAGCTCCTGGAACGTCATCTCCGCTTGTGCGCGCGTGTTGACGAAGACGAGCGCCAGCTTCGTACGTTTGATGGCTTCGTAGATTTCCGGCATCGCGTGGCGCGCGGTGTGGCCAGCCCAGGGGATGCGCGCGTCGGAATCGAGCACATCGACGACCGGCTGCGCGCCGGGCGGAGCGCGGACAATCACGCCAGCTATTCCCCCTCCCCCTTGCGGGGAGGGGGTTGGGGGGCGGGGGGCGTGCAGACGATCAGGCGCCTGCGCGGCGGAACGCCCCCCCTCCGGCCGCTTCGCGGCCATCTCCCCCGCAAGGGGGGAGGTTTGTTCGCGCGAGCCCAACAGCCAACGCACCAGTCCCTCTTCGTCCGCCACCGTCGCGCTCAGGCCGACGCGGCGATGCGCCGGCGCCCAGCGTTGCAGGCGCGCCATGGCGAGGGCGAGGAGATCGCCGCGCTTCGTCGGGGCGAGCGCGTGGGCTTCGTCGATGACGATCGTCTGCAGGTCTTCGAAGAAGACGCGCGCGTGTTCGGAGGCGATCAGCAGGCAGAGCTGCTCGGGCGTCGTCAGCAGAATATCCGGCGGATGCGCGCGCTGGCGTTGGCGCTTGTGCGGCGGCGTGTCGCCGGTGCGCGTTTCGATCCGCACGCTGAGTTTCATTTCGCGCACCGGCGTCTCGAGATTGCGCGCGACATCGGTGGTCAGCGCCTTCAGCGGCGAGATGTAGAGCGTGTGCAGCTTGTGCGGCCGGCGCAGCCCGCCCTGCTCGGCCAAAGGCGCCAGCTCGATCAGGCTGGGCAGGAAGCCGGCGAGCGTCTTGCCTGCGCCGGTCGGCGCGATCAGCAGCGTCGAGAGCCCATCTTGCGCCCGCCGCACCAGTTCGAGCTGATGCGCGCGCGGGGCCCAGCCGCGGCTGGCGAACCAGGCGGCGAACGGCTCCGACAGAACGGGGACGCGGGCGTCCATCGACCGTTGATCCTCGCTTGGCGCGCGCTTGTCGACGCCCTATTGCGCAAGCGGCCCGCGCCGCCAACGTGGCGGGCCGATGTGGAGTTTCAATATGCGTTTTGTGTTCTTGGCCGCCGCCGCGGCGCTGGCCGGCTGCGTCGCCGTCGACGTCACCGAAACGGGGCGGCCGAGCGTGCGGGAATCCATCGTGCCGGCGCAGGCGCAGCGGGCCTATGACGAGCTGCACTTCTCGCCGGCGATGCGGGCCGGGGATTACGTGTTCTTGTCCGGCGTCGTCGCCGGCTTGCCCGAGAGCCAGCGCGGTGATCCAGCGGCGGTGGACGCAGCGTACGAGCGCGCCTTCCGCATCGTCGGAATGGTGCTCGGCGAGGCCGGCGCCGAGTGGAGCGATGTGGTCGAGATCACCACCTATCACACCGATCTGCCGGCGCAGTTCGAGGCGTTCTCGCGGGTGAAGGACCGCTATGTCCCCGAGCCCTATCCGGCTTGGACCGCGATCGATGTCGACCGGCTGTTGCCGGACGACGGCATGGTCGAGATTCGCGTCATTGCCTACGCGCCGCGCGACGGCGATTGAGCGGCGCGACGGCGCATGGCATCAAGGTGGTATGAGCTATCGGTCGCTCGATCCGCGCCATATCGTCAAAACCATCGAGCGGCTGCAGGAGCGGATCGACAGCCGCTTTCCGGGCGCCGGGCTCTCGCGCGTCTGCGGCGAGCTGTTGGCGACCGCGCATCAATCCTCAGGCCACGCCGCAAAGCTGGCGGAGCGCAACTGGCCGCTCAGGATCACCGTCGGCGTGATCCTGGCGCTCGGCGTCGCTGCTCAGTTCGCGGCGGCGAAGCTTCTGCACCTGGAGCGGTTCGAGGCCAATATCAGCCTGCTCGGAAGCCTCGAGGCCGCGGTCAACCTGCTCATCCTGTTTGGCGGCGCGGCCTGGTTTTTGCTGACGCTGGAGGAGCGGTTCAAGCGCCAGCAGGCGCTCGATGCGCTGCACGAACTGCGCTCGCTGGCGCACGTCATAGACATGCACCAGCTGACCAAGGACCCTACCGCCCTGGTGCAGGAGCGGGCGCCGCCACGTGCGATGACGGCGTTCCAGCTGACGCGCTATCTCGATTATTGCGCCGAGATGCTGGCGCTGATCGGCAAGCTGGCGGCGCTTTACGCCGAGCGGGTGCGCGATCCGGTGGTGATCGAGGCCGTCACCGAGATTGAGAACCTGACCACCGGTCTTGCGCGCAAGATCTGGCAGAAAGTCTCGCTGATCGGCGAACTGGAGGAAGGCAAACACGGCTGAGCTTTTACCAGTCGTAAACCCTTCCTTTCAGCGAATTCTAAGCAATCGCCGTTAGCTTAGCGGGCTGTCTCGGGGGCCTTGCGCAGTCATGAACGGCGACGAATTCGATCCGTCCGGATTGACCGCGCTGGTCGTCGACGACAACCATTTCGAACGCGGCATCTCGCTCGACCAGCTGCGCAGCATGGGCTTTCGCCGCGCTCTGGGCGCCGCCAACACGATGGAAGGCTGGGACACGCTCAAGAAGGCGAATCCCGACGTCATCATGCTGGAATGGTTCGACGGTGCGGGCGACGGGCTCGATTTCGTCCGCCGCGTGCGCCAGAGCGAAGAGGCGCCGAACCGGGCCGCCAGCATTTTCATGCTGACCTCGCGCGGCGCTTTGGCCGATGTCGAAACGGCGCGGCGCGCGGGCGTCGACGGCTATTTGAGGAAACCGATCTCGGCGCTGGCGCTGCAGCAGCGCGTGCGCACGGTCGTCACTAATCCCCAGCCCTTCATCGCGACGCCCACCTATGTCGGCCCCTGCCGGCGCAGGCGGCGGCCGGACCTCAACTATCTCGGCCCGCGCCGCCGGCTCGACGACGCCGCCGACGCCTCGCTCGACGACGCCGAGATCGAGGTGAAGGCGCAGCTCGCTCGCGCCAGCGTCGCCGCGCTCGAGGCGCACGCGAAGGCGCTGACCTCGGGCGACGCGAAGGCGGCGCGGCACGTGTTCAAGGCGGCGCAAGGGCTGATCGAAGTGGCCGAACAGATCGGCGATGCGATGCTCGCCTCGGCGACGCGGGAAATGGCGCGCTATCTGCAGGCGCAAGGCGCGACCGAGCGGCTCGATCCCGAAGTCGTGCGCACGCACGTCGCGGCGCTGCACCAGCTCGCGCACCTGCCGCACGCTTTGGGCGGCGAGCGCGAAGCCGTGGCCAAGAGCCTGAAGCGGATGGTGGACAAGAAGCTGCGCCAGCTCGCGAGCGACGCGGCTTAGTCCGCACGCCGCTCGGGCGGCTTCACGAACAGCAGCAGCGCAAAACCCGCGATCAGCAGGATGGCGATCGAGGCGAAGCCGGCGCGTTGGCTTTGGTACGCGTTGGTGAAGGTTTCGACGAGCAGCGGTCCGAGCCAGACGGTGGCGGATCCGGCGAGCGCGTAGAGGCCGAACAGCTCCCCTTCCATGCCGGCGGGCGCAAGCCGCGCCATCAGAGTGCGGCTGGAGGCATAGGCGGCGGTGATGGAGATGGCGATGATGACGGCGAAGGCCATGTAGCCAAGCTCGGGCGCGGTGCGAAAGAACGGGCCGTCCCAGGCGATCGCATTGGGATCGACCGGGATGAAGAACAGCATCGATGTCGGCGTCATCGACACCATGGCGATCAAACAGAGAAAGGTGACGCCGATCTCCAATGTCACCGCGCGCTTGGGGCCGACGCCGTGATCGAGCCAGCCGCCGACAAAGCCGCCGAGCACGGCGAAAATCGTCAGGATGACGCCGAAGGCGAGCATCTCGATGAGGCCCCAGCCCATCACGCCGGCGGCGTAGATGCCGCTGACGATCAGGATCGCGGTCTTGCCGTCGGCGTAGAACATGCGGGCCAGGAGAAAGAGCGCGACGTTGCGATAATCGCGCAGCTTGCGGATGGTGCGCACGACGTTGCCGACGCCGTGGCGCATGGCGTCGAAGAAGCGCTCGCCGGTCGTGTCGAGATCGCGCGTGTAGAGGAAGATCGGCGCGGCGAAGACGAGCAGCCAGAGCGCACAGACGATGGCGACGCTGCGGCTGGGCTCATGCGCGGCCGGATCGAGCCCGAACAGCGGCGCGTTCGGCAGAAACGCCCAATCCACCTGCCCCGGCAACGCAATCGTCAGCAGCACGAAGATCAGCAGCAGCACCGACGAGAGATTGCCGAGCGCGAGGCCGAGGCCGGAAACGTGCGGCAGCACGTCATGATGCGCCGCGCGGGTGATCATCGAATTGTGCAGCACCTCGGAATACGCGAACGAAATGCCGGCGAAGATGACAGCGGCGCCGACGCCCCAAAGCGGTAACCCTTGTCCGCCCGGCATCGCCCAATATTGCGCAGCTACGCTCGCTGCGAGCGTAAGCGTCACCGCCGCCAGCATCGGCTTGCGGCGGCCCATGCGATCGGTCGCTGCGCCGAGAAAGGGCGCGGTGAAGGCGACGAACAGGCCCGATATCTTGTGCCAGCCGGTGACCATCGCCTGGCCGCGCACAGGATCGCCGACAACGACGGTCGAGATGTACGGGCCCAGCACGTAGATGACGCACAAAAGAACGTACGGGTTGCGCGCCCACTCGTAGAGCGCCCAGCTCCAGGCGCCGCGGTCGATGCGAGCGGACGGCGGCAGCTAGTGGGTTCCTTTGAGTGCGGCGGCGGTTTCGCCGGCGATGCGCCGCAGTGCGGCTTCAGCGGCGGGCGATGCGGTGGGAAACGCGATGAAGCCGTGCGGCAGCGACTCGAAGCAATGATAGCTCGTCTTCACGCCGGCCTCCTGTAGACGATCGGCGTATTGCTTGCCTTGGTCGAGCAGCATGTCGAAGCCGGCGGTGTAGACCAGAGCCGGCGCAAGGCCGCGCAGATCCTCGGTGCGCAGCGGCGAGATGCGTGGGTCGCCCGGGTCGACGGCGCCGGGCAGGTATTGCTTCATGAAGAAGTCGACTGTCTCCGCCGTCAGCGGCCAGGCGTCGGCGAAATCGTGCATCGACGGTGTTTCGGAGGTGAAATCGACCGCCGGATAGATCAAGAGCTGCAGCACCGGCGGTTTCGTTTTGCGAAATTCCTGAGCGATGATCGCAGCAAAGTGCCCGCCCATCGAGTCGCCGCCGACAGCGGCCTTGCCGACCGGCGCGCCGAAGCGCGCGGCGTTGTCGACCGCCCATTGATAGGCTGCGATGCAGTCTTCGAGGCCGACCGGAAACTTGTACTCGGGCGCAAGCCGATACTCGACCGACATGACCGGCGCGCCGGCCTCCTTCGCGAGCATGCTGCAGAAGCGGTGCGCCGTTTCCAGCGATCCGACGACGCCGCCGCCGAAATGAAAATAGACCAGCATCGCCGCGGAATTGTCGCGCACGGTGGGCAGATAGAGCCGCGTCGGCACCGAATGGCTGCGGCCCGTCACGTACTGCTTCTCGATGCGAACGCCGCCGACCGGCTTGCCGCCGAACAGGTCCGAGCCGGCGTCGGTCTGCGCGCGCAGGATGTCGACCGTCATCCGCTCCCACGGAAGCGCCCGGGCGCGCGCCTGCGCCTCCAGGAACTGGAAGCGCGGATCGAGCGTCATACCGCGCACCGTGCGCGGCTCGCCGCCGGACGCCTTCACAAGCGCCTCGTTCGAACGCGACAAAGCAAGATGGACAAGCGCCTTGCGCAGCCAGGACAAGTCTTGCGTCTCCTCGGGTCAGCCTTGGCGCGGCGCGCCGTCGAGGCCCTTTAGGATGAGTCCAGTGGCGAAGTCCGCAGCCGCGTCGATGTCCGGCGGCGAACGGCGCAACATGGCCGAACCCACCTCTTGCGCGATGCCGATGCAGGCGCAAGCCAGATAATCGGCGTCGACGCGCGGCGCATCGCCATGGGCGATGGCGTCCTCGAGGCTTTGCCGCACCTCTTGGTAAACCGCCATCATCTCCGGCGTGTCCATCCGCACATGCGGTCGGCGCTGGTCGATCGGTAGGCCTTCGGGCGCGTTGTCCTCGACGATGAAGCGGAAGTAGGCGACGAACGCGCTGTGGAGATAGTCATCGAAGGACTTCGCGTTCTCACGAGCATGGCGGAGGATCGGCCGGAAGCGGCGGGCGCCGTCGTCGGCCAGGGCCTCGAACACCTCTTCTTTCGAGCGGAAGTAGTTGTAGAAGGTGCCGGAGGCGAGCTCGGTGCCGCGGATAATGTCGCGCACGGTCGCCGCCTCGTAGCCGAGCTGGGCGAAGACCCGCCGGGCGGCCACGAGAATGGCCTGCCGGTTGGCCACCTTGGTCCGCTCGCGCTTGCCGATCGGCTCGACGATCGCCGTCTCGTTCATGTGCATCTCTTAATGTCCAACGTTATGGCGGCACAAGAGTGACGCGCCGTCAATTTCTATGGTTGGCGACAGGCGGCGGGCGCTGGTAGCCAAGGGCATGAGCGACGAAACGCCCCCGCCCGCCGCCTACGCCGCAGGCAACGACCCGCTCGAGCGGGTCAAGGCGATGATCCGGTTTACGCCGCAGGCCGCCGCGCTCGGCATGGAGGTGACGCGGATCGAGCCGGCAAGGGTCTGGGGCCGCGTGCCCTACCGGCCGGATCTGGTGGGCGATCCGGAGACCGGCGTCATCGCCGGCGGCGTGCTGACGACGCTGCTCGACACGATTTGCGGCATGGCCGCGGTGGCGGCGATGGAGAGCCCGACCACGGTGGCGACGATCGATCTTCGCATCGACTACATGCGCGCGGCCGAACCCGGCCGCGACGTGCTGGCGGAGGCGCACTGCTACAAGCTCGGCCGCTCGATCGCGTTCGTGCGCGCCGTCGCCTACGAGGATAGTCCCGACAATCCGATCGCGCACGTGGCGTGCGCCTTCATGGTCAATTCGAGCGCAGGCCGTAAGTTCGGCGCGAACGTGCGGAAGAAGACGTGATGAGCGACACGCCGCAACAGCGCGTCGCGGCCGCGTTGGAGCGCATTCCTTATGCGCGCTTCCTCAATCTGCGCGCCGAACTCAAAGGCGATGAACTCACTTTGGTGATGCCGTACAGCGAACACCTGATCGGCAATCCGATGCTGCCCGCCTTGCATGGCGGCGTGGTCGGCGCGCTGATGGAAGTGACGGCGCTGACGCAACTGGCGATTGCGTCGAAAAGCGAACGCTTCCCGAAGACGATCGACATCGGCATCGATTATCTGCGCTCAGGCCGGCCGGTCGACACGTTCGCACGGGCGCGCGTCGTGAAAATTGGACGACGCGTTGCGAACGTGCAGGCGGAAGCCTGGCAAGGCGAAAAGAGCCAGCCAATCGCCACGCTGCACGGACATTTCATGACGCCGGAGGTGGAGGGCGGGTAGCTGCTTGAGCTAAGCCGACCCGCTGCGCCCTAATTCAGCACGCCGAACAGAAACAAGAGAATGATGATCGGCAGCGGGATGCCGATGGCCCAGAGGATGCAGCCTTTGCCGAGTTCTTCCATGGCGGCGTCTCCTCAGATCCGGGGTTTGCTCTGATACGCAACGCCGTCGTCGAGGCGCGGGCGCGTTTCCCATTTCGGGTGATGCGAGCCGAGCCAGGCGCCGGCGATCGATCCGGCAAGCCCTAGCGAGAGCGCGCCAACGGTCCACCAGGCGATCGTTGCGAGCGCGTCGGCCGTGTCTTCGGCGGTCGCGAGTTCGCTCGGGGCGGCGCCCTCGGCGTCGGTGGCGTCGCTCAATTCGCCGATGGTTTCGGCGACGCCCGATGGAATGGCGTCGCCGCTCGCGGTTGCGCCCGCGGTGAAGGTCGCGATCAGGATGGCGACGACGACGGCGAGCGCCCACACCATGAAGCCGGTGAGCAGGCCGCCGAAATGATCGGGAAAGCGCGCGCCGCGCGCGGCGATGTAGGCGCCGATCTGGAACGCCACCAGCTGCGCGAAGATCACGTAAAGCCCGCCGCCGATGCTGATGGTCTCGTCCTGGCGGTTGATCTCGAACGGGTTGAACGCCGAAGCGCCGATGGCGAGGCCGAGCACGTTCAACAGAAAGCCGATCGCGATCGCGGCGACGGCGCCGGCGACGATCGTCGGCCATTGGATCAATGGATGCGCGTAGTGGCGCCCCGCCGTGGTGTAGTCGGGCTCAAACAGGTAGGCGACCATGGACGTCCCTCCGGTCGAATATTGCTCGACCGGTAACGTGTGCCCGCCGGTTCCGTTCCCCTACCTAAGCAGCGTTCTTGCGCCGGGTGAGCGCGGCGAAATCGTGCAGCAGCTGCTCGGTGACGGCGCCCGGCTTGAAGGTCAGCCCGGCGATTTCGCGCACCGGGGTGATCTCGGCGGCCGAGCCGGTGAGGAAGCATTCGCTGAATGTCGGCAGCTCGTTCGGCCACATCGCGCGCTCGACCACTTCGATCCCGCGCTGGCGCGCGAGACCGATAACGGTTTGGCGGGTGATGCCGTTCAAGAAGCAATCCGGGTACGGCGTGTGCAACACGCCCTCGCGGACGAAGAAAATGTTGGCGCCAGTGCCTTCGGCGATCTGGCCGCGCCAGTCGAACATCATCGCGTCGTCGAAGCCGGCGTCGGTCGCGGCGTGGCGCGAGAGCGTGCAGATCATGTAGAGGCCGGCAGCTTTCGAGTTTGCGGGCGCGGTGTCCGGCGCCGGGCGGCGCCACGGCGCGATCATGAGCCGCACGCCCTTCATCTTGTCGGCGAAGTAATCGCCCCACTCCCAGGCGGCCACGGCCACGTGCACGTCATCGCGCTTGGCCGAGACGCCCATCTGCTCGGAGCCGCGCCAGGCGATGGCGCGCAGGTAGCAGTTCGGCATGTTCTGCTTGGCGATCAGGTCGGCTTTGACGCGGTCGATCTCTTCGGCGCTGTACGGCAGGCTGAAGCCGAGGATGCGCGCGGACTTGTGCAAGCGTTCGCTGTGCTCGCGGCTTTTGAACACGACGCCGTCATAGGCGCGCTCGCCCTCGAACACGGCCGAAGCGTAGTGCATGGCGTGGGTCAGCACGTGGACGCGCGCCTCGCGGTGCTGGATGAATTCGCCATCCATCCACATCCAGCCGTCGCGGTCGTCATAGGGCTGCGCCATACGTTCCTCCTGCTATGATCCCCTTGCCGAGCCGGCGGACGAATGGGAAGGTCCGGCGGCCAGGGTTGGTTTTTGAGGATAATCGGTGTCGCGCGACATGCCTGTCAATCAAGCCGCGGCGGTGGCGGCGATCTATGCCTCAAAACCGAGCCAAAAGCGAATGGATAAGCCTCAGTCGCGGCATTCCGATGGGCTCACCCGCACATGAGTGCCGCGCCCGCCTTCGACGCGCTCGACCGGCCGCCGCATCTGCTGCTGGTCGATGACGACGACCGCATCCGCGAGCTTCTGAAGCGCTACTTATCTCAGGCCGGCGCGCGGGTCTCGGCTGCCGCCGACGCCGCCGGGGCGCGCAAGCTGCTCGAGAGCATGGATTTCGACCTCCTCATCCTCGACGTGATGATGCCGGTCGAGGACGGGTTCTCGCTGGCCGAAAGCGTGCGGCGCAGCTCGAAAGTGCCGATCGTGCTCTTGACCGCGCGCGGCCTTGCCGAAGACCGCATCCGCGGCCTCTCGATCGGCGCGGATGATTATGTGCCGAAGCCGTTCGAGCCGGCGGAGCTGGCGCTCAGGATCAACGCGATCCTCCGCCGCACCGTCGCCCAGCGCGGCGAAACGCCGGAGCTGGTGACGTTCGGCCCATTCAGCTTCAACAGCGCGCGCGGCGAGCTTTCGCGCGACGGCGCGCCGGTTCGGCTGACGGAAGCGGAAGTCGCGCTGCTGCGCGTCCTGGCGGCGCGGCCGGGCGAAGTGGTGAGCCGCGAAGAGCTGGCCAAGCGCACCGGCGCCGGGCTCGAGCGTTCGGTCGACGTCCAGGTGACGCGGCTTCGGCGCAAAACGGAAACAGATCCGCGCGCGCCGATCTATCTGCAGACCGTGCGCGGCGTCGGCTACAAGCTGGCGGCGGATTGAATGGAGCCGCAACCCAAGTTCCGTATCCGCGACATCCTGCCGAAGGGTTTGTACTGGCGGACGCTGCTGATCATCGTGGCGCCGGCGGCGCTGCTGCAGCTGATCATCACGCTCGTCTTTTTGGACGATCACTGGCAGGCGACGTCGAAGCGCATGAGCCAGGGCGTCGCCGCCGATGTCGCGCTGATCATTCAATTGTTCGAGCGCAATCCGACGGCGGAAAACCTGGAAGACTTGCAGGCGTTGGCGATGCGCCCGCTCCGGCTCGAAGTCGAACTGCAGCCCGGCGCGCCGCTGGAGATTCCGCGCTGCCGGCCCTGGGGCTCCACGCTCGACCGCCACTTCCTGCGCGCGCTGCGCCAGGATATCGGCCGCGAGATCTTCTATGATTCCACCTGCCCCGGCCCGCAGGTGATCATCCGCGTGCAGACGCCGCGCGGCGTGCTGCAGCTGAAAGCTTTCCGTGACCGGCTGCAGGCGCGTTCGGGCCCGCTGTTCGTCGCCTGGATTTCCGGCGCGACCGTGTTTCTCATCATCGTGTCGGTGATCTTCATCCGCAACCAGGTGCGGCCGATCGAGCTGTTGGCCGACGCGATGGAGCAGTTTGGGCGGGGCGAGGACACCGGCCGCTTCCGCGTGCGCGGCGCGCGCGAAGTCCGCGGCGCAACCAACGCCTTCTTCGACATGCGCGAGCGCATTTCGCGTCACATCGAGCAGCGCTCGCAATTGCTCGCGGGCGTCAGCCACGACTTGCGCACGCCGCTGACGCGCCTCAAGCTGCAGCTGGCCTTGATGCCGCCCGCGCCCGAGATCGATGACGCCAAACGCGATCTCGCCGATATGGAAGAGACGCTCGACGAATACCTCGCCTTCGCCAAGGGGCTTGCAGAAGAGGCGCCGGAGCGGGTCGATGTCGGCGCGCTGGTCGACGACATCGTCGAGAACGCCGAGCGCAACGGCGCGGCCGATGTGGCGGTTGAAACCAGCGGCGATGTGACCTCGCCTGGGCGCGCCCGCGCGCTCAAGCGCTGCCTCGCCAACCTGATCGACAACGCCGCCGCGCACGGCGACCGGGTGCGCATCAAGGTGCAAGGCGAGGACGACGCCGTGCTCGTCTGCGTCGACGACAATGGCGCCGGCATCCCCGAGGATTTGTACGAGGAGGCGTTCCGCCCCTTCTCCCGGCTCGACGCCACCCGTTCGCGCAACCAGAAGGGCGTCGGTCTTGGCCTCGCCATCGCCCGCGACGTGGCGCGCAGCCATGGTGGCGACATCCTGCTGAGCCGCAGCCCGCTCGGCGGCCTGCGCGCGACCTTGCGCCTGCCGCGGCCGGCATGAGCTGTAGCGACGATTGCGCCTCGCCCGGCAATGTTCGCGGCTGTGGACGGCGCAGCGGCCGGCCTCGCCCGCGCTGCTATGCCTTTGCTCTTTAAGCCGGTTTAGCCGAACCCGCACTGCGCGCGGCGCTGGCTTTCGGGCTGTGAGTAAGCCCGATCTCTGCGCCGCGGCGCTTCCAAAGCCGTTAGGATAGTTTTAAGGCTTGGGTTCGGCGGGGACCGCGGGGTTCGAAGCAGGGTGTCGGCGATGGATGACGGTGAAAGCATGCGCTTCGAGCGCGCGCGGATCTGCATCGACTTCGGCACCGCGCTGTCGAAGGCCTCGATCTGCCTCGATCCGCTGATGCCGCTCGAAGTGGGCGTGAAGCCGCTGCCGATTGGCGCCATTGCGCGCGCGGAACATCCGCTGCTGACGCCATCGGTTCTCTACGTCGACCAGGGCCGAATTTTCTTCGGCCCAGCCGCATTGGAACATGCGCGGCGGGGCGTCGACAGCGCGCGTGATCCGCTGCTCTCGTTCAAAACTGTGCTGGGCGCCACCGACCCGAACGCGGCGCTGGCGGCGAAGCTGCGTCCGTCCATGGACCCGACGGGCACATTCAAGGCGCGCGATGCGCTCGTGCTCTATCTGGCCTATCTCGACCAGCTGATCCGCGAAGCGATCGATCTTGCGCCCAACATTCCGAACATCGCCGCCAATGCGCGCCGGCGTTATACGAGCCCGGTGTGGCGCCCCGGCAGCGGCGTCGACAAGACGTTCGAAGCGATCTTCAACGAAGCCGCCGCGGTGTCACAGCGTTTGAGCCGCCTTCTGATCGAACCCGAGGGCGTCTCGATCGCGCAAGCCAAGGACGCGCTCGACCGCGCCGCCGCGCAGCCCGGCAATGGCCTCATGGAAACCGGCGTGTTCGAACCGCACGCCGCGGCCGCGACCGCGCTCGCCTTCACCAACGCGCCGACCCGCTACGTGCTTGTGTTCGACATGGGCGCCGGCACTGTGGACATGGCCGCGTTCGAGTTCGACGAGCGCACCGATCCGCCGGCGCTCTCCGAGATCAAGGAAGCGCGCCAATGCAGCGCGCTCGCCGGCGACGAGATCGACCGCATCTTGGCCGAGCTCTACATCCGCAAGCGCGGCGGCGAGAAGACGCGCGAGGACGAACTGAAGCTGAAGCGCACCATCGTGCTCGCGGCGCGCGATTTGAAGCGCGAACTGTTCGCCACCGGCAAGTGCTCGCTGAAGACCGGCTGGATGGCCACCACCATCCGCGCCAACGAGCTGATGGAAGACCCGAACTTCCGCACCTATCTGGGCGCCCTGCGCCAGACCATCGCCGCCAGCTTGCAACGCGTCATCGCCCGCGCTGAATCGCAGGGCGCCGATGTCGTCGACGTGGTGTTGGCCGGCGGCGGCTCGCGGCTGCCGTTCATGATCGATCTGGTCAAGAGCGCCGGGCAGATGAAGCCGAGCCGCGTCGGCTTGCGCATCGGCCCGCTCTCACCGGCCAACTCGCTCTATTCCAGCGTCGATCACTCGCTGCGCGACGCCTTCCCGCAAATCTCGATGTCCGTTGGCGGGGCGCTGGTGGAGATGATGCCGGCGGCCTAGAGGTGAATAGGGAGTAGTGAGTAGCGAATAGGGCGCCAAAAGCCCTCAGCACCCCATTCGCTACTCACTATTCGCTACTCACTCACCTTCCCCGCCAGCTCCGGAAACACCTTCGACACTTTACCGAGCAGGTAGTCGCCGTATGTGCCGCTCCAAGCGTGGACGTTGGCGCGGTCCCAGCGTTCGCCGCTGTCGTCTTGCGCGTTGGCGTGCGCGGGGAGTGGGACAATCTCGGCGTCCCAACCGGGATCGAAGAAGAACGGAAACGAGAGCCGGCTCTTGCCGCTGATGTTGCGCACGCGGTGCGGCGTCGATTTGTAGCGCCCGCCAGTCAGCCGATCGAGCATGTCGCCGATATTGCAGACGAGCGCGCCTTCGATTGGCGGCGCGTCGGTCCAGCCGTTCGGCGTCTTCACCTGCAGTCCGCCATTCTCGTCCTGCGCCAGCAATGTCAGCAGGCCGTAATCGGTGTGCTCGCCGACGCCCCAACTTTCGCGATCGTGCGCCGCGGCGGGATACTCGAAGATGCGGAACAGCAAGGTCGGCCGGGCCGTGTACGTGCGGCGAAAATACTGGCGCTCGAGACCAAGGCTCAGCGCCACGCCTTCCATGATCGCGTGCGCCGCACGTGCGGCTTCGTCCATGAAAAGCAGCACCGCCGGCTTCAGGTCGGGCGCGTCCGCCGGGAACAGATTTGCGCCATGCAGCGGCAGGCCGGCGGCGACGCGCGGATCGTCGGGGCCAAGCTCTTCGCCGAAATACAAGCCCTGCTTCAAGTCCGGCTTGCCCGAGGTCAGCTCGCCGCCGACTGGAAAGTAGCCGCGCCAGGCGCGGCCGCCCTTCGCCATGGCGATGTCCATCTTGCGCGCTTCCGGCAACGCGAAGAAGCGCCGGCTCGCAGCGTCGAGCGCGGCCAGCGTTGCGGCGCTGACGCCATGACCCGCCGCATAGAAGAAGCCGAGTTCGCGACAGGCGCTGCCGATCTCGCGCGCGGCATGTTCCCCCTCGCCGGCCAGCAGGGGCGCAACGTCGATGACAGGGAGTGGAGCGGCGGTCATAACCCGCATCAAAGCACGGGCGTCCGACAACGCAAGAAATCGCGCCACGTTGTCGGATCATCCCGGCGCCGCTCGTCCTAGGGTCGAACCGAAGGAGACATGTCATGCGCAAAGTGATCACCGCCGCCTTCATTTCCATGGACGGCGTCATGCAGGCGCCGGGCGGGCCGGAAGAAGATCCGACCGGCGGCTTCGACAAGGGCGGCTGGGTCGCGCCGCTCATTGATGAGGAGTTCGGCAAGGAGGTCGACAGCTTGTTCGGCGAGCCGTTCGACCTGCTGCTCGGGCGCAAGACCTACGAGATCTTCGCGGCGCACTGGCCGTTCGCCGAAGGCCTCGGCATGGACGAGATCGCCAAGCCCTTCAACGCCTGCACGAAATATGTCGCGAGTCGCAAGGGCGTCGATCTGACGTGGAAGAACTCTGTGCATCTGAAGGACGCCGCCGCCGACGTCGCCAAACTGAAGCAGGAAGACGGCCCGGCGCTCGTCACCCAGGGCAGCGGCAATCTGATCCAGACGCTGCTGGCCAACGACCTGATCGACGAGATCAGGACGCTCACCTTTCCGCTCGTGCTCGGCAAAGGCAAAAAACTGTTCGAGGAAGGCCTGCCGCCGATGGCGTTCAAGCTGACGCACAGCAAGGTCTCGCAGAACGGCATCGTCATCGCCCGCTATGAACGCGCCGGCGAGGTCAAGCCTGGCGACATCGCCATGATCGTTCCGCCGAACGAACTCGAACTGAAGCGGCGCGAGCGGATGAAGCGCGAAGGCTGACGTCCCCCTGCTCCCCTTCGATAGGGGAGCCGTCGTCCGGCGGCGGCGTTACAGCGTGAAGCTTGCGAGCTTGCGGCTGAAGTCCGTGGCGGCGGTGGACCAGCTGTCGGACAGACGGCTGACTTCCGGGGCGACCAGCTCGTCGTACTGGATCGCCGCCATGGCGATGAGCATGAAGGCGAGGCCGCCGAGCATGCGCCACTGCGCATCGGCGAGGCGACGTAGCCGAGACTTCACACCGCTCAGATCGATGACATAACCGAACATCACGCGCGCCTCTTGGCTAATGCGCGTTCATCATTGCGCGCGAAGCGTAAATAAGAGCTGACCAAAAAGTTTACGCGCGGACGAAATGCAGTTGATTGTCAGCCGATGCGCACGACGAAGCGCTTGCGCATCGGTTCGACGACGCGCCATACGCCGACGAAGCCCGCCTCGATCACAAAACTGTCGCCGGCTTGGTAGCGTTGCGCGCCGCCGCCCTCGGGCGTCAATTCGCATACGCCTTCCAGCATATGACAGAACTCCCACTCGTCGTAACGGACGCGCCACGCGCCAACATCGGCGGCCCATTCGCCGACGTACGTTCCATCGCGCTCGTAATCGAGCCGCGTCTCCGTCATCGGCGCGCCGTCGACGATGCGGTCGGCGTCGATCGGCTTGAAGTCGGGCGCGCCCTCGCCGCGGATGGGGTGGAGCTTACCGCTCACGCCGGACTGACTTCGTCGCTGCTTTTCGGCTTCGCCTCGAACCCCGCCCATCTGCCGAACATCTCCTCCGCGCGGCGGAGGTTCTTGTCGAGCGAGGCCATGGTCTTGGCGAAGTCGCCGGCGTCGTCGCCGCGCCAAGCGGCGCGGGCCTGGCCGATGATGACGCCCAAGCCCTGCGCGCGCGCATTGCCGGTCATGCCGTCGGCTTCGAGACCGGCGAGCGCCAGCACCCAGCGGGCGCAGCGGACGTGACGTTGGTGCGCGGCGGCGAGCAGAGTGGGATCGCGATCGTGCCCGTGCTCCATCGCCAGCACCGCCTCGCGGTGCGGCTCCATCGCTTCGAACCGGCGCATGATGAGATCGAACAAACGGTCGCGCACGCTTTGGCCGGCCGTCAGCTGATCGAGGTTCTCGCCGATGGCGCGGTCGAACGCCTCCTCGACGCAATCGGCCGCTTCGCCGAGGCTGGCGCCGTAGAAATCGGAGACCGGGCGGCTGGCCGCGTCGGCGAGCTTCACCAAAGTCGCTTCGCGCCAAGCGCCCGAGGACGCCAGCGAAAGCGCGGCGCGGGCGAGGTCGCGCCGGAGCGCGGGATCGTGCAGGGACATGAGACGATCAAGGCGACGGCGGCGGACGCCGTCAAGGCGAAACCAGTCTCAGCCCTTGCCGAGGTCGCGGGAGCGTTGGGCGGCGGCGGAGACGGCGCGGCGGAGCAAAGGGCCGAGACCGTCGCCGGCGCCGAGAATGTCGAGCGCGGCTTCGGTGGTGCCGCCGGCCGAGGCGACTTGCTTGCGCAGCGCGCCGGGCGCTTCGCCGGTCTCGAGCATCAGCGCGCCGGCGCCCGCGACCGTGCGGCTCGCAAGGCGCATCGCCGCTTCGCGGTCCAGCCCCTCCTGCTCGGCCGCCGCGGCCAGCACTTCGGCGAGCAGGAAGACGTAGGCCGGGCCGGAGCCGGAGACCGCGGTGACGACGTCCATCAGCCGCTCCGCCGCGATCGGCTCGACCGCACCCAGCGGCTCCAGCAATTGCTCGATCAGCCGGCGGTCCTCGGCCGTGCAGGCGGGCGTTGCGACATAGGCGGTGACGCCGCGTCCGATGCGGGCCGGGCTGTTCGGCATGCAGCGCACAACGCGCTGGGCGTTGAAGGCGCGGCCGAGCGTCTCCAGCGTGACGCCGGCCATGATCGACATGATGCGGGTGTCCTCGCCGACGAACTTGCGCGCGCTTTCGACGACGGAAGGAAACGTCTGCGGCTTGACCGCCAGCACCAGCACGTCGACGGGGCCCGCGTCCGGCGGATTGATCACCGCGCCGGCGGCGTCGAGCTCGCGCTCCAGGTCGGGATCGAAATGGGGCTCGACGACGGTTAGCGTCAGCCCGCCGCCCTTGCGGACGGCCTCGATCCAGCCGCGGACCAGCGCGCCGCCCATGGCGCCCGCGCCGACCAGAGCGATCGATGGAGACTCGAGGCCGCTCACGCTTCTCCGCAGACTTCGAACAAGGCCGCTTTGGAAGCGTCCTCCGCCGACATGCCGCCGAGAATAAGGAATTGGAACGCCGGCTGGAAGCGCTCCGCCGCATCCATCGCTGCGGCCATCATCGCCTGCACCTCGCCGATGGAGATTTCCTCGCGGCCGATCATCGGCATGGCGTGACGGAAGATGATGGTGCCGTCGTCGGACCAGACGTCGAAATGACCGAGCCAGAGGTTCTCGTTGATGAGCCCGGCGAGGCGGATCGCTTCGGCGAGGCGCGATTTCGGCGCCTGGATGTCGAACCCGAGCGTGAACAACAGCGCCGGCAGCTCGCCGCGATAGGAGAAGTAGCCGACGCTCTCGCCCCAATGGCAGCGGAAGGAGAAGTGGACGTCCCCGTCAGGCGCGCGTTCGCTCTTGAAGCGGTCGTCGGAAGCGATGACGGACTCAACCGTGTCCAGCGGATCGACCGCTGCTTCAGGTTCGTCGTCGAGCCAGAGATCCATGAGCGTCCCCTTCGAGCTCAAGGGCCGCGAGCGGCGGCCGGGTGGTCGATCTCTTCGCCTTGGGTGCGCGCTTTGAGCGGACGCGTCGAATCAAGCCCCTGCCTACAAGGTAAGCGCCGCGAGTGTTGCGCGAAACTTAACGCGACAGGTTATCCCCGAGCGGCGCGTGCATTGCGGCGGCCCTGGGTTCCGTGTTCGGCTTGGACGAGCCCCGGACTGACGAGCTAGCGCGCGCGATCCGCTGTGGCGCTACTCTTTCGCGCTCAGCGCCGCTTCCAGCGCGGCGATGCGGTCGCGCAGCGCATCGGCTTCAGCGCGGGCTTCGGCGGCCATCTGCTTCACCGCTTCGAACTCGTCGCGGCTGACGAGGTCCATTTCGGCGACGAGACGGTCCGCCTGGGCGCGCATGAAGCTCTTGGCCTCATCGCCCATGCCCTGGGCCATACCCATCGCGCCGGTCATCAAACGGGCCAGATCGTCGAACACGGAGCTTGTCGTTTGCATGTGGACCGAACCTTTCGGCCTACTTAGAAACCCGGCTCACGGCCGGGGCAATGCGGCGAAACGGCTGAAGTCAGGATGTTAGCGGGCATGATCGAGGCGGCGTTCCAATTTCCCGATTTTAATCCCGCGGCGCTGACGCTGCCGTCGTTCGAGCTGTTCGGCAACACGTGGGGGCCATTCCACCTGCGCTGGTACGCGCTCGCCTACATTGTCGGCCTCGTGCTCGGCTGGCGCTGGATGGTCTGGCTGATCCGGCGCGACAAGCTCTGGGCGCCGGGCCGGCCGGCGCTCAGCGTGCCGCAAGCGGATGACTTTCTATTCTGGGCGACGCTCGGCGTCATCGCCGGCGGCCGGCTCGGGTACGTGCTGTTCTACAAGCCGGACATGATCTGGCTGAACCCGCTCGAAGTGTTCCAGATTTGGCAGGGCGGCATGAGCTTCCATGGCGGTCTGATCGGGGTCGCGCTCGCGGCGTACTGGTTCACGCGGCAGAAGCATGTGAACGAAGAGCAGTTCGCGGGCCTCGCGAAGAAACGCGTCGTCGCCGAACCGCCGGCGGACAAGAAGAGCGAATACGAGCGCATCGGCCCGCAGGGCTGGCTGAAGAAAGCGGAAGCAACCGAGCTGCGTGAAAAAGCGCGCACCGATACGGTCGATCTGCTGCGCTTGGGCGATCTTGCGGCGGCGGCCGCGCCGATCGGTTTGTTCTTTGGCCGCATCGCCAACTTCATCAACGGCGAATTGTGGGGGCGCGAGACGGACGGCCCGTTCGGCGTGCTGTTTCCACAGGGCGGCTACGACTGGACAACGGGTCAGTGGATATGGACAGGCCAGGAAGTCCCGCGGCATCCGAGCCAGCTCTACGAAGCGGCGCTCGAGGGCGTCGCGCTGTTCGCCATTATCAACATCGCCACACTTCGTTTCGAGTCGCTGCGCCGGCCAGGGATGAATGTCGGCTTGTTCCTGGTGTTCTACGGCCTCTTCCGCGCCGTGCTCGAAACCGTGCGCGAGCCGGATTCGCATATGCCAGAGGCGCTGCAGGGCTATGTCACTATGGGCATGCTGCTCTCGATTCCGATGATCCTCGCCGGCGCCTGGCTGATTAACCGCGCGCTGAAGCAACCAAAACTGGCGCCGGCGTGAGCCTGCGCGAAAAACTCGTCGAACACATCCGCGAGAACGGGCCGATGACGGTCGCGGACTATATGGCCGCGTGCCTCTATGATCCGGAAGACGGCTATTACGCCACCCGCCCGTCAATTGGCGGCGCAGGCGCCGATTTCCTCACCGCGCCGGAAGCGAGCCAGATGTTCGGCGAGCTGATCGGGCTCTGGTGCGCTCACGAATGGGATCAGCTGGGCAAGCCGGCGTTCAACCTGATCGAGCTCGGCCCGGGGCGCGGCGTGCTGATGCAGGACATCTTACGCGCGACGCGGCGTGTCGAAGGCTTCCACGATTCATCCAGCATCGTGCTGGTGGAGATGAGCGCGCCGCTGCGCGAGGAGCAAGGCGAGCGCGTGCCGGAAGCGGAATGGGCGCAGAGACTAGAGGACGCGCCGCCCGGAGCTTCGCTCATCATCGGCAATGAATTCCTCGACTGCCTACCGATCCGCCAGTTCCTGCGCGGCGAAGACGGCTGGCATGAAAAGCTCGTCGGCGTCACCGAGGATGGGCGGCTCACCTTCGGTCTGAGCGCCGCCCTGCCCGCGCCGGAGAGCGAAGACGAACCAGGCGTGGTGCGCGAGATCGCCACCGGGCTTGAAAGCCTCATTTATGAGATCGAGCGCCGCCTGCACGATGCGCCCGGCCGCGTGCTGCTGATCGACTACGGCTACGTGACGCCCGAAGGCGCCGATACGCTGCAGGCGCTGAAGAGCCACACGAAAATTGATCCGATCGAGACGCCGGGGGAAGCGGATTTGACGGCGCATGTCGATTTCGCGCGCGTCGCCCATCTCGCGCGGCAAGCCGATCTCGCCGTGTACGGGCCGGTGACGCAGGGCGAGTTCCTGCGCGCGCTCGGCATCGAACTCCGCTTCAAAGCGCTGGCCGAAGCCAATCCCGCGCACGCCGAGCGGCTGGCGCGCGAACTGCACCGTTTGATCTCGCCCGAACAAATGGGCGCCCTCTTCAAAGTAATATGCCTGTCGAGCCCCAACCTTCCTCCGCCCGCGGGCTTCTGAGCGCGGACGCGCCGCCGCATTGGACGGCGGATGCGCTGGCGCGCGTGCGCCACGGCTTCTTCGGCCGCCGCGGCGGCGTCTCGGGCGGCATCTACGCCACGCTCAATGCAGGCACGGGCTCGAATGACGATCGTGAAGCGACGCGGGAGAACCGCACGCGCATAGCTGCGGCGTTCGCCGCGCCGCTCGAGCATCTGCTCGGCGTGCACCAGGTGCATTCGCCGCACGCCGTGTTCGTGAACGGACCATGGCGCGGCGAGCGCCCGCACGCGGATGCGCTGGTCACCACGACGCCGGGCCTCGTCATTTCGGTGCTGACCGCCGATTGCGCGCCGGTGCTGCTGGCCGACGCCGAAGCCGGCGTGATCGGCGCGGCGCATGCGGGCTGGAAAGGCGCCATCGGCGGCGTACTGGAAGCCGCCGTTGCGCTGATGCAAGAACACGGCGCGGCGCGCGAGCGGATCGCCGCGGCGATCGGCCCGTGCATCCATCAGGGCTCGTACGAAGTCGGCGCCGAGTTCGAGCAGCGATTCCGCGACGAAGACGGCGCTTACGCCCGCTACTTCGCGCCGGGCGATGTAGGACATTTCCAGTTCGATCTGCCCGGATTCTGCGCCGATCGGCTGTGTGCGGCCGGCGTGCGCCAGGTGGAGACGCTGGCGCTCGACACCTACGCCCGCGAGGGCGACTGCTTCAGCCACCGCCGCTCGGTCCATCGCCGCGAAGGCGACTACGGCCGCAATTGCGCGGCGATTGCGCTCTAGGCGCCACAGAAGCCGTTGCCGTCACGAAACTGCAGCAAATCCCTTTCCCCGCCCCCGAGTCGAAGAGTAAGGGAGGCCCGATCAGGACGCGCGGGGCCCGCTCCCATGAAACTCATCGCCGGCAATTCGAACGAGACGCTCGCGAAAGCGATCGCCGAGCACCTCGACACGCCGCTGGCGCAGGCGGAAGTGCGCCGGTTCAAGGACAACGAGATCTTCGTCGAGATTCAGGAGAACGTTCGCGGCGAGGACGTGTTCTTCATCCAGTCGACCTCGTTTCCCGCCAACGATCATTTGATGGAATTGCTGATCGGCATCGACGCGCTGCGCCGCGCATCGGCGCGCCGCATCACCGCGGTGATCCCCTATTACGGCTACGGCCGTCAGGACCGGAAGGTCGGCGGCCGCACGCCAATCTCGGCCAAGCTGGTGGCGAACCTCATCGTCACCGCCGGCGCAAACCGCGTGCTGACGCTCGAACTGCACGCCGGGCAGATCCAGGGCTTCTTCGACATCCCGACCGACAACCTCTTCTCCACGCCGGTGCTGGAGCGCGATATCCGCGAACATTGCGCCGACGTGAACAAGCTGATGATCATCTCGCCGGACGTCGGCGGCGTCGTTCGCGCACGCGCGCTGGCCAACCGCCTGGGGGCCGATCTCGCCATCGTCGACAAGCGCCGCCCGAAGGCCGGCGTCAGCGAGGTGATGCACATTATCGGCGACGTCTCGGGCCGCGACTGCATCCTGGTCGACGATATCGTCGACAGCGGCGGCACGCTCTGCAACGCCGCGGAGGCGCTGCTGAAGGAAGGCGCGGCCTCGGTCTCGGCTTATTGCACGCACGGCGTGCTCTCCAACGGCGCGATCAAGCGGGTGGAAGATTCCAAGCTGAAGGAATTGGTCGTCACCAACTCCATCGACCCGAACGCGCGTAAGTCGGCCAGCGGCAGGGTCCGCACCGTCTCGGTGGCGCCGCTGATGGGCGATGCGATCTGGCGCATCGCGCACGAGGAAAGCGTCAGCTCGCTGTTCGAATAACCATGCCGCAGACGCGCTGGGCCGTGCAGCGGCCGAGCTTGGCCACATCCTCTCAGCAGATTTCCCGAGAGCCGCGCCCCGCCTTGGCCTAGCGGCCAAGGCGGGTGCGCGTGTGGACTTGCGCTACGACGGCGGCGCGAAGTGTTCGGCGCTGAACTGATATCGCGCACGCGCCATGCTTCCGCGCGCCCCGCTCACTTGAATGGAATAGCTCACGCCGCGACATACACCCGGCGCATCCGGCAAAGCGCGGTGGAACACCATGAGCGCGGCGTTCTCGAACGCCGAGGCGTCGAAGACGCCGCCGCGTCCCAGCGGAATGACCTCGATGGCGCCGTTTCGCCGACCGAGCCCGACCAGCTCCAAATTCGCGTCTCCCTGCAACGCGTAAGTACGAGCGCCTCGCAGATTGACAGCGACATAGTGTGCGCCGAGCTGCTCGACGCGCCCGTTCGGCGTCCATGCGCCGTCGCGTGCGATCGAGCCATGGAGGCGCACCGAGCGTCCGAACAGCGGCGCCAAATCGTAATCACGGGCGAAGTTCTGCGCCCGCCAGCGCTGAATCGCATCGGGGATGGTCGTACCCACGCCGGCAAGTGTCCGCGACATCGTTTCGAAGCCGTCGTAACGGACGCTGTTTTCCCAAATCCCTACGACGATGCGGTCGCCGTGACTGTCCGCGAGCGATTGCAGCAGCGTCCATTGCGCGTAGTTGTGCCCCTCCGCGGAGGTCGTCCAACACCGCTCGGGAGCGGCGAAATCGGTCTCCACGTAGCCAGTGGCGTCTTGATCGCTGCCTGCGGTGGCCGTTTCCATCCATGATGCGGTCGACTCGTAGAGCCAGCTCAAGCCCTCCTGCGAGTCGTAGCCGTGCTGCAGTATGTGATTGAGCTCGTGCGCGACGGTTGCGCGCATCAGACTTTCCGGAGAAGCGCTCTTTCCCGTACCGCGGAAGTCGTTGTCGATCACCAGTACGCCCCGCGCGGCCGCCGTTTCGCGGACGCCTGGAGTGCTCGGATTGTCGAACACCATTTGCACCGCTTTCACGTAGCCCATCGAACCGTCGGCGTGGGCGACGTAGGCGCGAATCCGGCCGTCCTCCCCGCGGATCGGCGCCGCCCAGCCGAGGCGCTCGACCTGCTCCTCGAGCGCGGCCTGCAACGCCTCCGCCGTCGCCTGCGCATATTCCGACGTCGAGGCGTCCTGGCCCTCGAGCGTGTAGTGCAGTCGAAAATCCGCCGTTTCGATAATCCGCTCGGGGCCGCTGAGCGTCACCTGGTTCTCGACCAAAGCTTGCAGCGTCGTGACCAAGGATCTGTCGGTCGACAACAGCACGATCCGGTATGCGCCGCCTGTCCCACTCTGGCGATAGCGAGAAATCTCCAGCGTGTACGCGCCGTCCGCCGGCGCTGTATAAGCGAGCGCCGAGTTGAGCGAACCGTCGCCGCGATCGTCATTGAGCGCGACCGGGTGTCCATCCGGACCAGTCAGCCGCAGCACCGGATCCAGGTTGCCGCTGAGGACGTCGCTTCTCGCAAACAGAGTCTGACCGGCGGCGAGATTGACGCTGTAGCTGCGCGAAGGCTGAGCATCGCCGAGTTCGCCGTCGTATTGCGCGAGCGGCGCGCCTTCGATCGCGGCGAAGTTGAACGGCGCCTCAGCGTTCGGATCGAGTGCGAGCGAAAGGATGTAATCGCCCACGCCCTTGCCGTCGTATGTGCCCACGACCACCGTGTAGCGGCCCGCGGCGGCCGCTTCGTAGATGATCTGGGAGTTCAGCGTTCCATCGCCGCGGTCGTCGCTCTGGGCAAGGATGGCGCCAGTCGAGTCACGCAGCGTGAGGATCGTGTCGAGACCATCGCTCAAAGCGAAAGTGGAGGCGACGAAAACGTCGCCGGAGCCAAGATCCACATCGAACCGGGCCTCCCGGCGCTGGGCGTTGAACGACAGCCTCTCCTCGCGCAGCGTGCGCGCAGCGTCGGACAGTCCGACATCCAACCCATACGAGACCTGCAGCTGGAACGCGCCCGTTGCGTCGCCATAGCCGCTGACGACGGCCGTGTGCCGGCCGCGCGTGCGCGCGACATAGACGATGCGCGACGAGAGATCGCCTTCTTGCCAGTCGTCGTTCTCGGCGACCGTTCTGCCGCCGGGGTCGGTCAGCCTCAGGACCGTGTCGAGGTCCTCGGCGGAAGAGGTCGTGAGATTGACGATCTGACCAGCCTCGAGCTGCAGCTGGAAAGACGCGTTCGGCGCGCGTGCGGTAATATGGCCCGACAGACTGCGGTCCGCGGACGTCTGTCCAGCGGCGCTTGCCGTCATGAGCACAAGAGCGATGAGTGTAAGACACGCGCGCATGGACGCTCCCCCCAGAACGTTCGCCCAACTGTCGAGCTCAGGTGCTGTAGCGTGCGTCGCGGGAGCGCGCAAACTTCGGTCGTCGAGTGCTGAAGCGCGAGGCGGTAGCACGCGTCAGGTCGACGACGTCCGCTCGCTATTCGAATGACCACGCCGCAGCGACGTGATGAAACCGGCGCCGGCCCGTTGCCGTTAGCGCCATGTGAGACTTGAGCCTGTTATCGAACGCCTGCGCGCGAGGCCGGTCCGCTGGGCGGGGCTTGCGCGGCAGGTTCAGCTTGCGCGGCCGTCGCCGATCGTGACGCGGCGCCTGCGCGGCATGCGCCGTTTTTTCTATGCCGCTTACGCGCCGGAAGACGCGGCGAAGATCGCATCGCTGGTCGAAGCGGCGCGGTCGGCGGGGCATTTGATCTGGACCGAGCGCATCGACGCGGACCGCGCGCCGATGGATCTCGGCGCGGTGCTGCGGGCCGCGCGCGCCGTCATCGTCTTCTGTTCGGCCGAGGCGTTCGCGTCACGCGCGATCTACAAGGACCTGGTGCTCTCAGTGCGCGGCGGCAAAGCGATCCTGCCGGTTTATCTCGACGATCAGCTGCCGCCGGATCAGTACCTCTTCTATCTTGCCCGCCACCAAGGCCTGCGCGCGCAGGAGCAAGGCGCGCCCGAGCGCTTCCTCGGCGCTCTCGAGGCGCTGGAACGCGGCCGCCGCCGTTGGCGCGCCCAGGAGACGGCGGCCGAGCCCAGCCTTGCGGCTGCCGCACCTCCGGCCGAAGCGCCCAAGGCTGAACCCGTGATCGCCTGAACGGACTGGGCAACCGTCACAGGATGCGCTTAGCATCGGGTCCATGCGATCCCTCCGCGGCCTGATTGGCGTCCTCCTTCTTTCCGCCTGCGCCATCGGCACGTCCGAGGACGACAGCAGCCGCTTTCCAACCTCGTCGGCATACCCGCCCGGAACCATGGAGCGGATCGAGTTCACAGCCGGGGTGGCGGAAGGCTGGCGCATCTCGGCGCTGCGGACCCCCGAGCGGCCGGACGCCGACTGGAAGGTGGTCATCATCACCGGCACGCCGTCATGGAGCGAATATTGGGCCCCCACGATCGCGGGCCTGCCGCAGGACCGCGAGCTGATCGTGGCCGACCGGCCAGGCTTCCGGACGTCGGAGCCGGAGGACGCCGTGCGGGACTTGGCCAAACAGGCGGAGGCGCTTTCGCCCATGCTGGAGGCGCGCGAAGGCCAGCGCGTGCTGCTGGTCGGCCAGAGCTTTGGCGCGCCGGTGGCGACTTTGATGGCCGCGCGCCACCCCGACCGAGTCGACGCCATGGTGCTGGTCTCGGCCTATTTCGGCGATCGTGGTCCCACGGCCCGGCGTCTGTTCGGGACGGGCCGCCTGTTTCAGGGGGTGTTGCCGCGGGACTTCCGAAACTCCATCGCCGAGATGAGCGCCCAAGCTGACCAGCTGCCCGCGGTCTGGGCGGCGCTGCGCGGGCTCGACCAGCCGATCGTCTTCATCCATGGCGACGCCGATACGTTCGTGCCGATCGAGGCCGATCAGCGCATCGCCAACGAGTACGGCCACACCTTGATCACGGTCCCGGAGGGCGACCACTTCCTCAACGCCTGCTGTGTGCCGGCCCTTCTAGCGGCCATGGAGCAGGCCATTTCCGAGGCCGAGGGCCGGGCAGCGGCCGCCCCGCCGCCGCCTGCCAGCGATCCGGATCCGGCTGGCGGCCCCGCCTTGCGGTGAGAACCGCCTTCGGCTAGAAGCCCCGCTTCCATTTTTCCCGCCTGACGGAAATTCGAAGGGGCACGGGCCCATGGCCGGCATTGTATTGAACGTTGAAAAGCGCGAGCGCACCGGTACGGGCGGCGCCCGCGCCACCCGGAATTCCGGCCTCATCCCAGGCGTGCTCTATGGCGGCCCGCGCGGCGCGGTGCCGATCGAGATCAACGCCAAGGACGTCCAGATGGCGCTGCGCTCGGGCAAGTTCGTGTCGCACATGGTGGAGCTGAACCACCAGGGCGAGACGCAACCGGTGATCCCGCGCGCGATCCAGTTCCATCCGGTGACGGACGAGCCGATCCACATCGATCTCTATCGCGTCGAAGAAAATTCCGAAATCGACATCGACGTGGTCGTTCACTTCAAGAACCACGAAGCTTCGCCGGGCCTGAAGCGCGGCGGCGCGCTCAACATCGTGCGCCACACCATCAAGCTGCGCTGCAAGGCCAGCAAGATTCCGGAAGAGATCGTCGTCGACCTCACCGGCAAGGAAATCGGCGACTCGATCCACATTTCCTCGATCGCGCTGCCGGAAGGCGCGCGCCCGGTGATCCGCGACCGCGACTTCACCGTGGCCACCATCGCCGGCCGCAAGGCCGAAGTCGAAACGACCGAAACGCCGGCCGAAGGCGCGGCCGCTCCGGCTGAAGGCGAGAAGAAGGAAGGCTGATCCGCCTTCCCTTCCCGCGAACGGGAAGACTAGAAGGCGTTCATGCTGCTCCTCGTCGGCCTCGGCAATCCGGGCGCGAAATATGCGGGCAACCGGCACAATATCGGCTTCATGGCCGTGGACGCGATCGCGCGCGCACATGGGTTCGGTCCGTGGAAGAAGAAATTCCAGGGCGAGCTGGCTGAGGGCCACATCGACGGCGTGCGCACGCTGCTCCTGAAGCCGCAGACGTTCATGAACGAGAGCGGCCGCTCCGTCGGCGAAGCGGCGAACTTCCACAAGCTCTCGCCCACCGACATCGTCGCCTTCTACGACGAGATCGATCTCGCCCCCGGCCGCTTCCGCATGAAGAAGGGCGGCGGCGCGGCGGGCCATAACGGCATCCGCTCGATCATCGCGTCGTCGGTCGGTGAAGGCTTTCGCCGCGCGCGCATGGGCGTGGGTCATCCCGGCGTGAAGGAGCTCGTGCATCACCACGTGCTGAGCGACTTTCACAAAGCCGACGCCGAATGGGTGTCGAACCTGCTCGAGGCGTGTGCGAAAGCAGCCCCGCTCTTGGCCAAGGGCGAGGACGAAAAATACCAGGGCGAGGTGATGCGCCTGGCGCCGGCGGAAAAGGCCAATCCGCGGCAGCAAGCGAGCGGGGACGCATGATCATTCTGATCCTCACCTATCTGCCGTCGCTGCTTTGCGGCGTTCATGTCGTGCGCACCGGGCGCGAGATGTTCTGGCTGTTGCTGTTCATTATCGCGCCGCTGCTCGCGCCCGCGTTCTACGTACTCGCCATCATCGTGCCGGAATGGATGGGAGGACGCACCGCGCGCGGCGTCGGCAAGGCGGCGCGCCAAGCGCTCGATCCGGAGCGCGATTATCGCAACGCCAAAGCCGCGCTCGAAGAGACGCCGACGGTCGGCAACCGCATGCGCGTGGCGCAGGCCGCCGCAGCGCTCGGGCGCTGGAGCGACGCCGAGGCGCAATGGGCGCAATGCCTCGAAGGCCACTGGGCCGAAGACCCTGCGATCCTGATGGGCCACGCCAACGCGCTGCTCGAACTCGGCCGCTGGCAGGAAGCACTGACGCGGCTCGAACAACTGAAGGCGCTCGGCGGCCGCGAAGCCGCGTCGCCGACGACGGCGCTCGCGTTCGCGCGCGCGTATGAAGGCCTCGGCCGCAATCAGGAAGCGGACGACGCCTATCGCTTCGCCGCGGACCGCGTGCCCGGGCTTGAAGCCGGCGGGCGCTACGTGGCGTTCATGGCCAAATCCGGCCGCCGCGAAGACGCCGAGATCGGCTTCGCCGAACTCGATCGCCGCTTACAGAAGATCGCCCCGCCGCTGCGTCCCGAAGCGCGGATCTGGCGCGACATGGCGGCGAAAGCGTTGGGGCGCGCCTGATGGAGACGATCGCCATCCTGGGCGCGAATGGCGTCTATGGACGCTGGCTGACGCCGCGTCTCGTCGCCGCTGGCTACGCCGTGCGCGCGTTGGTGCGCCGTCCGGAAGCGGCCGGCGTCGCTGCCGGGTGCGGCGCGGATATTCGCGTGGCGGACATTTTCGACGAAGCGTCTCTCGTCGCCGGTCTCGAGGGCTGCGACCTCGGCGTCAATCTCGCGACTTCCCTGCCCGGACCCAGCGGGCGCGGCACGTACGAAGCCAACGACCGCGTCCGCAGCGAAGGCACGCCGATCTGGACCGCCGCCTGCCGCAAAGCCGGCGTTCAGCGCGTCATCCAACAGAGCATTGCGATGCTCAGCGCGTCCGGCACGGATGAATGGTCGGATGAGGAAACGATCTTTCCTGCTGACGACAGCGTGACCGGCCGCGCCCTCGCAGCGTCGGCAGCAATGGAGAAAGCGATCCGCGCCTCCGATCTCGATTGGCTCATTCTGCGCGGCGGCCTGTTTTACGGTCCGGGCACGGGCTTCGACGACGACTGGTTTGCGCGCGCCCGCGCCGGCAAGCTGCGCCTGCCCGGCGACGGCTCGGATTTCGTGTCCCTGCTCCACATCGCCGACATGGCGGCGGCGACGCTTGCCGCCGTGCAAAAATGGCCGTCCCGGCAAACGCTGATCATCGCCGACGATGAGCCGGCGCGGTGGAAGGACGTCTTCAGCTTCATCGCCCAATCTGCGGGTGCGCCGGCGCCGGAGGCGGGCGGGCGCGCCGGCTTTCCGTCGTTCCGCGTCAGCAATCGGCGCGCCCGCGCGGCGTTGAACTGGGCGCCGTTCTACACAAATTACCGCGTTGGGCTCGTGCGCTAACGCGACGATCAAAGAGGACATTATGGGTTTCAAATGCGGCATCGTGGGCTTGCCGAACGTGGGCAAGTCGACGCTCTTCAACGCGCTGACGAAGACCGCCGCGGCTCAAGCGGCGAACTATCCGTTTTGCACGATCGAGCCGAACGTCGGCGAGGTGGCGATGCCTGAGCCGCGGTTGAAGAAGCTCGCCGAGATCGCGAAGTCGAAGGAAATCATCCCGACGCGGATGAACTTCGTCGACATCGCCGGACTCGTCCGCGGCGCCTCGAAGGGCGAAGGCTTGGGCAACCAGTTCCTCGCCAACATCCGCGAGTGCGACGCCGTCGCCTACGTTCTGCGCTGCTTCGAGAACGACGACATCACCCATGTCGAAGGCTCCGTCGATCCGATCCGCGATCTGGAGACGGTCGAGACCGAGCTGATGCTGGCCGACCTCGAAAGCCTCGAGAAGCGGGTAACCAATCTCGAAAAGAAGGCGAAGGGCGGCGACAAAGAATCGAAGCTCACGCTTGATCTCGTGCAGCGCGCCAAGGCGCTGCTCGAAGACGGCAAGCCGGCGCGTCTCGTGAAGCGCGCGCCGGAAGAGCAAAAGACGTTCGAGATGCTGCAGCTCTTGACGGCGCTGCCGGTGCTCTATGTCTGCAACGTCAACGAACATGATGCAGTTGCGGGCAACGCCCATACCACGCGCGTGGAAGAACGCGCGAAGGAGGAGAACGCCGCCTGCGTCATCATCTGCGCCCAACTCGAAGCCGAGATCGCCGCGCTCTCGGACGAAGAGCAGGCGGAATTTCTGGAAACGGTCGGACTGCAGGAGCCCGGCCTCACCAAGCTCATCCACGCCGGTTACGATCTGCTCGGCTTGCAGACCTATTTCACCGTCGGTCCCAAGGAAGCGCGCGCCTGGACCATCGAGAAGGGCTGGACCGCGCCGCAAGCCGCCGGTGTCATCCACGGCGACTTCGAAAAGGGCTTCATCCGCGCCGAGACCATCTCCTACGACGACTTCATCACCTTCGGCGGCGAGCAAGGCGCCAAGGAAGCCGGCAAGATGCGGCTCGAAGGCAAGGACTACGTCGTCCGTGAAGGCGACGTGATGCACTTCCGTTTCAATGCGTAGGCGTTGGCTGATCGCTGCGGCTCTGGCGCTCGTCGTTATGAGTTTTGCGGCGTATCATTTGATTGCGCCGCGCAGCCATGTCTTGCTGCCGCCACGCGCATCCAACGGCGTCGAGTACGTTCTCTACATTCACGTTCCCGACGCGTGCCGCCGCGGCGGGTGCCAAGCTCTTTACCTGCTCGACGGCGAACGCTGGCTGCCGACTTTTGCCCGGATCGTCGACGAAGGCGCGCGCACGCATCGCATCGAGCCCGTCGTCATAGTCGGCGTCGGCTATCGCGATATCGTTGGCACGGCGGCACGGCGCAAGCACGACTTCACGCCGCCCTTCGGCCGAACGCCTAACCGGACGGGCGGCGCGGAGGCGTACCTCGATGTTCTGCGAAATGAAATCATCCCATATGCGGAGGCGCGCCTGCCGATCACTCGCGAACGCCGCGCCATTGCCGGCCACTCATATGGAGGTCTGTTCGCCACGTACGCACTCCAGCGTGCGCCCAACTTGTTCGACCGTTACGCGATCCTCAGTCCTGCGCTCTGGTTCGACGACGGCAAGATTTTTCAGCAAACTTTCGCGGAAAGCCACCGCTTGAGAGCGGTCTTTCTCGCCGCTGACACGCCGCCTGGCGAACGGAGCGCCATGGCGAGCGATATGGTGCGCCTCTCAGAGCTCTTAGCGGGCCGACCCGGTCTGGTCGTTTCCGCCGCCATCCTGGCGGGAGAGACCCACGATAGCATGGTTGCGCCGGCCGCAAGCAGAGCGACCGAGGCGCTCTTCGGCCTTGACCCCCACGGCGCGCACTCGCCGTGACAGGCGTTACCGCCTCGCGTAGACTGGCTTGGGCGGAGGGGAAGATGCGTCGTACTGCTCTCATCACATGCGCGGCTCTGGTCGCGAGTTCGGCTTTGGCGTGGGCGCAGAGCGAGCCCGCGGTGCAAGAAGCAGCGCCGACCGCCCCAGCGTTGACCGAGGGCGCGCCCGTCGAAGCCGCCCCCGCCGCGGCGCCGCCGGAGATGACGGCCGAAGAGCAGGAGTACCTGCGTCAGGCGCAGGCGCTTTACGACAGCCTCGATCGTCAGACTGGCGTCGTGACCATCGCGGAGGGGCGCGTCAGCCTCAATGTGCCCGAGACGCACTATTTCGTCGGCGCTGCGGACGCGCGCCGCATCATTGTCGATGTCTGGGGCAATCCGCCGAACTCGGCCCAGGGCGTCGAGGGCATCATCTTCCCCGCCGGCGCCAATCCCGCGCTCGATTCATGGGGCGCGATTGTCCAGTACGTCAACGAAGGCCACGTGCCGGACGATGAAGCCAGCACGATCGACTACAACCAATTGCTGCGCGACATGCAGACTGGCGCGGAGCAGGAGAACGCCTGGCGGCGCGAGAACAATTATCCCACCGTCACATTGGTCGGCTGGGCCGAAGCGCCGCACTACGATCCGGCCACGCACAAGCTCTATTGGGCGAAGGACCTGCTGTTCGGCGGCGAGAGCGTCCATTCGCTCAACTACGACATCCGCGTGCTGGGCCGCGAAGGCCATCTGGTGGTGAGCTTCGTCTCGACGATGGATCAGCTCGAGACCATCCGCGCCGCTGCGCCAGCGGTGATGGAGATGGCGAACTTCACCGCCGGCAACACCTATGCCGACTATGTCGAAGGCGTCGATCAACGCGCCGCTTATGGCATTGGCGGCCTGATCGCTGGCGGCGCCTTGGCGGCCGTCGCCCAGAAGACCGGGCTGCTCGCCATGATCCTTGCGTTCGGCAAGAAGTTCATCGTGCTTATCATCGCCGGAATCGTCGCGCTCGGCGGAGCGGTGATGCGCATGTTCCGGCGCGACCCGCCAGCGTCCTAAGCGGCGGCTCGCGCGGCCGCCAAGGCGGCGCTACAAGGCCGGATGCGCAGTCCGGAAACCACGGCGCCAAAGGCGCTCTCTACGCTTGAACTCGTCGCCATGGTGGCGGCGCTTTCGGCGTTGAACGCGCTTGCCATCGACATCATGCTGCCCGCGCTGCCGGACATTGCACGCGACTTCTCGCTCGCGAACGACAACGACCGCCAGCTTGTAGTCGTCTCGTACGTCGCCCTGTTCGGGGTTTCGCAGCTGGTCTACGGCCCGCTCGCCGACACATTCGGCCGGCGCAGCGTGCTGATCTATGCCCTCGGGATCTACATCGTCGGCTCGGTGCTTTGCGTTGTCGCGCCGAACTTCGAACTCTTCCTCGCCGCGCGCGCGATGCAGGGTGTCGGCGCCGCCGCGACGCGCGTGATCGCCACCGCCGTCGTGCGCGACCTCACCGAAGGTCGGCGCATGGCGCAAGTCATGTCGATGGCGATGACCGTGTTCATGATCGTGCCGATCGTCGCGCCGGGGCTGGGACAGCTCATTCTCTTTGTCGCGCCGTGGCGCTGGATCTTCGGCGCGCTGCTGATCTACGCGCTGGTCGTGCTCGCCTGGGCGCTGATCCGACTGCCCGAGACGCTGAGGCCGGAGTATCGCGCACCCTTTCGGCCGCGCGAGATCGCCGCCAACTATCTCGCCGTCCTGCGCGAGCGTCAGACCGTCGGCTACATGCTCGCCACCACCTTCGTCACCGGCTGCCTGTTCGGCTACATCACCTCGTCTGAACAGATCTTCGTCGACTATTATGATCTCGGCGCGGCGTTTCCGCTCGCCTTCGGCGCGATCGCGATCGCTATCTCTGCTGGCACCTTCTTGAACTCACGCCTCGTGGTGAAGCACGGCATGCGCCGGCTTTCGCACGTCACGTTGATCGCCTTCACGCTGATCGCCGCCGTGATCGGCGCGCTGGCGGCGCTCGGCCTCGCGACGTTCTGGGTGTTCTTCGGCCTAATGGCGCTGGCCTTCGCCATGTTCGGGCTGATCTCGAGCAACTTCAACGCCCTCGCGATGGAGCCGGTCGGCCGTATCGCCGGCTCCGCCTCGGCGCTTTACGGCGCGGTCTCCGCCACCGGCGGCGCCATTGCCGGCGGGCTGATCGCGCGCGCCTTCGACGGCACGCCGGCGCCGTTCGCGCTTGGACTTGCGCTCTCAGGCCTCGCCACTCTGGTTACGATCGTATGGACGGAGCGCGGGCGCCTGTTCGACGCCAGCCCGCGCCTGCCCTAGTTCTGCACCCGGCTGCCGAAGCGCAGATCGTCGCGCGGGCGCACATGCACGGTGCTGCGGCCGTAGTCGATGGCGAGCCCGCGCGCTTGCGAGAGCACGTCCATGCCCACCAGCAGCGTCGGCTCGTCCTGCAGCCCCCAGAAACTGAAAATGTGGAAGTCGCCGACGAAGGCGGTGATATTGCGGACCTCCAATTCGCCGATGCTGAGGCGCTGCACCAGCATGGCGCGGTTCAGGATTACGCGATCGCCGGCGGTGTAGGCGATCGCGTAATCGATCTGGCGCCGGTTGTCGCGAACCCGCGCGTTCAAGGCGTCGCGCAATGCATTGTTGGCGAGGGAGGAGTCCGAGCCGGTGTCGATCAGCAGATTGACACGCACGCCGTTGATGTGACCGCGCACGACGACGAGGTGACCGAAGCGCAACTCCCCGCGAATGGTGGCCCAACCGCGCAGGCGCCGCGCTTCGTCCGAGGGAACGATTTCGATGCAGTTACGCTCAAAATCCATTCTGAGCCGGCGCCCTCGCATGCCGTCAACGCCCAAGAGCCCCTGCTCGCCCGCGAGCACAGCGCCGTGCAGCATCGGCATCGCCGAACCGGCAAGCGAAAGCTCGCCGTAACGAAGCGAATCCACTTCGACCAGCGGCGCGGTAGAGACGCCATGCACGGAGTGAACCTGGCCTGAGCCGACCGGCGCCAGGCCGAGCTGTTCCGCCAGCGCCTGAGACACGACGGATCGGTTCGCGCCGGTGTCGACGATGAATCGATAGGGGCCCTGCCCGTTGACGCTGACCGGCGCGACCACGCGCCCGAGCCGATCCGATCGCGTCGGCCCGAGCGCGAAATCTTCGGGACGGGCGTCCTGATAGGCGGCGAGATCAGGCGCGTCGATACACTCCGCCGACGCGGCGGTGGCGGCCGCGACCGCGCTGACGACCATCGCGACGAAACGGGCGAACGCTCCCATGACGACGACCTTGATCCGGTGCGCCGCCCCGCGCCAGTGACGATCCGCTCAACTTCTTGCGAGGCTCGACGAAAAGCGCCGGCCATGCGACGGAAGGCCATGATCGAGCGGACCACCCTTACCAGCAAAATCGACGGCTTCGAGGTCGCGGCGCTGATTGCGCAGCCGAAAACCAACCCCGTCGGCGGCGTTGTGGTGATCCAGGAAATCTTCGGCTTGACCGAGCACATCGGCGACATGTGCCGCGTGTTCGCAGATGCGGGATACGCGTGCGTCGCGCCAAGCCTGTTCGATCGCATCGAACGCGATTTCCACGCCGCGCACGATCCGGAGGGCGTCAAGAAAGGCGCAGCCGCCGTGAAGGCCTCGCCCTGGCCGCAGGTGGTTTCGGACATTCAGGCGGCCATCGATGCGCTGCCGCAACCGGTCTATGTCACCGGCTTCTGCTACGGCGGCGCCGCGACCTGGATGGCGGCGGCGAGATGCGCCGGGCTCAAAGCCGCAACCTGCTTCTATGGCCGCCTGATCGCCGACCTGCTCGACATCCCGCCACAAGTTCCGGTGATGCTGCACTACGGCGCGCATGACGCCTCGATCCCACCGGAGAATTACGAGCGCGTGCGGCTGGCGGCGCCCGATGCGCCTCTCTATCTCTACGACGCCGGGCACGGCTTCTGCCGCGCCGGCAGCAACGATTTCCACGCGACGTCACGGGAGCTCGCGCTCTCGCGCACGCTCGACTGGTTCGCGCGCTGGCGCTGAGGAGGGTTCATGGCGATCGATCACGTCTCCGTCGGCGTCACCAACATGAAGCGCTCCAAAGCGTTCTACGACGCTGCACTCGCGCCGCTCGGCATGCAGCCGGTTATGCCGGTGGAGTACGGCGGCCAGCTCGTCGCCGTCGGATACGGTCAGCCCGGCAAGCCGGCGTTCTGGATCGGCCTGCCGATCAATGGCCAGCCGGCGAGCATGGGCAACGGCGTCCATATCGCCTTCCGTGCGGAGACGCGCGCGGCCGTCGACGCGTTCTTCCTCGCCGCACTCGATCAAGGCGGCATCGAGGACGGCCGCCCCGGCCTGCGCACCGAGTATCACCCCGACTACTATGGCGCTTTCGTCCGCGATCCGGACGGCAACAAGATCGAAGCCGTCAGCCACGCGCATGAATGACGACGCGCCCGTCGCCATCATTGGCGCGGGCCCTGCAGGATTGATTGCGGCGGACGTGCTGAGCGCGGCCGGCCGGCGCGTCGTCGTTTGCGAGCGCATGCCGAGTGTTGCGCGCAAATTCCTGATGGCTGGGCGCGGCGGCTTTAACCTCACGCATTCGGAACCGTTCGAGCGCTTTATGACCCGCTATGGCGCAGCCGCGGCGCGGCTTGCGCCGATGCTCGAAGCGTTCACGCCAGCGGATTTGGTCGCGTGGGTGGAGGGACTTGGACAGGAGACGTTCGTCGGCTCCAGCGGCCGCGTCTTTCCGAAGGCGATGAAAGCCTCGCCCTTGCTGCGGGAGCTGCTGCGGCGCTTGGCTGATCGGGGCGTCGTCATCCACACCAACACGACTTGGCTCGGTTGGAATGGCGATGGGACGCTGCGCCTCGCCGCTGGCGGCGCAGCGCCATCATTGGACGCGAGTGCGACATTGCTTGCGCTGGGCGGCGCGAGTTGGCCGAAGCTCGGCTCCGACGGCGCCTGGACGAGGACGCTCGAGGCGCGCGGCGTCGAGCTGGCGCCGTTCAGGCCGAGCAATGCAGGCTTCTGCGTTGCTTGGAGCGAACACTTGCGCTCCCGCTTCGCCGGCCAGCCGCTCAAGACCATCGCCATCCGGTTTGGCGAACGCGAAGCGCGCGGCGAAGCCATGATCACGCACTACGGCATCGAAGGCGGCGCGATTTATGCGCTGTCGTCCGAGCTCCGCGACAACGTTCCGGCGACGATCGCGATCGACCTGCGCCCCGCGCTTACGTCGACAGAGATCGCTGTCAAGCTGGCGCGCGCCAAACGCGGCGACACGCTCTCCTCCACCCTGCGCAAAACGCTCGGCCTTTCGCCGCTTGCGATCGCGCTGCTGCACGAAAGCGGTCCGCCGCCGCGTGGAGCGGAGGATCTCGCCCGGCTGATCAAAGCCGTTCCCGTTCGCCTCGTCGCGGCGCAAGGGCTCGATCGCGCGATTTCGAGCGCCGGCGGCGTGCGGTGGGCTGCCGTGGACGAGGACCTCCAATTTCGCGCGATCCCCGGCGCTTATGTCGCCGGCGAGATGCTGGACTGGGAGGCGCCCACCGGCGGTTATCTGCTGCAAGCCTCGTTCGCGACCGGCGTCTGGGCCGCCCGCGCCATACTACGGCGCGGCGGCGCCGATCGTTAGGGCGGTTTCCCGCAGCCGCGTCACGTCCTGAACCGGCGGCGCGCCGAACAGGCGCCGATACTCGCGGCTGAACTGGGATGGACTTTCATAGCCGACTTCGTGCGCAGCGTTCGCGGCATCCATGGACTCAGCGAAGATTAGGCGCCGCGCTTCCTGCAGCCGCATCTGCTTTTGATATTGCAATGGGCTGAGCGAGGTCACTTGTTTGAAGTGGAGATGCAGCGCCGAGGCGCTCATGCGCGCTTCGGACGCGAGCGTCTCGATCGAGAACGCTTCGCGATAGTTCGTTTTGATCCAGTTGATCGCTCGGGTGACCTGGCTGAGCTTGGAATCGGCATGCGCCAGCTGGCGCAGCCGCGCGCCGTATTCGCCGGCCAAAAGACGATAGAGCAGTTCGCGCTCCGCCAGCGGCGCGAGCACCGGAATGTCGCGGGGCGTATCCGCCAAGCGCAGCAGACGCAGCGCCGCATCGAGCAACTCCGGCGTCACCGGACTGAGCGCCACGCCGGGCGCGGGATCGCCCGCATCGGCCGGGCCCATCTCCAGCGCGAGCGCCGCGAGCATGGCGCGGTCGATCTCGAGCTTGAAGCAGAGATACGGCTTCTCCGCGCTCGCCTCGATCACCTGCCCGATCACCGGCACGTCGACCGAGGCGGCGAGAAAGCGGCTCGAATCGTAATCGAGCGACTGCTCGCCAATCAGCACGCGCTTCTTGCCCTGCACGACGAGGCAAATGGCCGGTTCGTGTAGAGAATGGAGCGGTTGCGTCGGCGTCGAGAAGCGGAACAGCTTCACGCGCGGGATCGCGGTTTGGACTGCGCCATCGGCGGGCCCGGCACATTTCGCAATCAGCTCAATGAGTTCGGTGAACCGATCCATGGCGCAGGTCCTGTTTTGGGCAATCTGACGCTAACAGATCTGGGCACGATAACGAGCGATGACAATGCAGGTTTGGAGAAATAGGCAATCATGGCGGAGGCCTGTTCTACCGCTGGCGCCGCCTCATCCCGCATCTTCTCCCGTGTCGCCGGCGCGCTCCGCCGGCTCCCGAAATCCACGGAGATCCGCAATGTCCATCCAAGGCAAAATCGTCGCCATCACCGGCGCTTCGAGCGGCATCGGCGAAGCGACCGCGCGCGAACTCGCCAAACGCGGCGCAACCGTCGTCGTCGGCGCCCGCCGCACCGTCCGGCTCGAGAAACTCGTCGCCGATCTGCGCGCGCAAGGCGCGACGGCGGAGTTCACCGCGCTCGATGTCACCAGCCGCGACAGCGTTCAAGATTTCGTCCGCTTCGCCGCAGAGCGCTTCGGCAAGCTCGACGCGCTCGTCAACAACGCGGGCGTCATGCCGCTCTCGCCGCTCGAGGCGCTGAAGGTCGACGAATGGGAGCAGATGGTCGACGTGAACATCAAGGGCGTGCTCTACGGCATCGCCGCGGCGCTGCCGGTGTTCGCCCGCCAAGGCTACGGCCACGTGATCAACACGTCCTCGATCGCCGCCTATCGCGCGATCCCGACCGGCGCCGTCTATTGCGCCACAAAGGCTGCGGTGAACTTCATCACCGAAGGTCTGCGCCAAGAGAACAAGTACGTCCGCACTACGATCATCTCGCCGGGCGTGACGGAATCTGAACTGGCGCACACGATCACGCATGAAGCGACAGCCAAGTTCATCGACGACTATCGCAAGACCATCATCCCGGCCGACGCCATCGCCCGTGCGATCGCCTACGCCATCGAACAGCCCGACGGCATCGACGTGAATGAGATCGTCGTCCGCCCCACCGCTGCGAACTGAGGAGCGCCGATGCTCGTCCCTAAACCCACGCACACGGTCGTCGACGGCGGCGATCCGGGCACCTTCGTCGGGCTCTGGAAAAGCGCGAGCGGCTATTTCGGCCGCAAGCTCCTCCCGGACGGCCGCTTCGTCGAGATGCGCGGCGAACGCAGGAACGCCAGCGAAGGCAATTACCGCGTCGAAGGGGCGCGCATCGCGTTCGAAAACGACGCAGGCGGCGTCATAGGCGGCGCATTCCGGGATGGCGCCCTGATTTACAAGGGAATGACCTTCTACAAGGTCAATTGAACCCAGCGGCAGGGTGGGCGTTCACCTGGGCAGCGCCCGCCCTTGCCGCGCCGGGGGGCCCCTGCTAGCAAGCGCGCCTTCCCGCAGGACCGTCATGCCGCAAGCTTCCGCCACGATGAACGTGATGATCGCCGCCGCCCGCAAAGCGGCGCGGGCGCTCGCGCGCGATTTTGGCGAAGTAGAGAACCTGCAGGTCTCGCGCAAAGGCCCCAGCGACTTCGTTTCCTCCGCTGACATCAAGGCCGAGAAGACGATCTTCGAAGAACTCTCCAAGGCGCGCCCCGGCTACGGCTTCGTCATGGAAGAGCGCGGCGTCGTCGAAGGCACCGACAAGACCAATCGCTGGCTGGTCGACCCGCTCGACGGCACCAGCAACTTTCTGCACGCGATCCCGCATTTCGCCATCTCGATCGGGCTCGAGCGCGAGGGCGTGCTCGTAGCGGGCGTCGTTTACAACGTGGTGCGCGATGAGCTGTTCTGGGCCGAGAAGGGCATGGGCGCTTATCTCAACGATCGCCGCCTGCGCGTCGCCGGCCGCAGCGACATGCGCGACGCGCTGTTCGCGACCGGCACGCCGTTCCACGGCAAGCCGGGTCACGCCAAGGCGCTTGGCGAAATCGAACGCGTGATCGCAAAGAGCGCCGGCATGCGCCGCTTCGGGGCGGCCGCGCTCGACCTCGCCTACGTCGCGGCGGGTCGTTTCGACGGCTATTGGGAGCGCGGCCTTAACGCCTGGGACATCGCTGCCGGCGCTGTGCTGGTGCGCGAAGCCGGCGGCGTCGTGACCGAGATCGACGGCGACGATTTCATGAAGACCGGCGCTGTCGTAGCGGCAAACGAACGCCTCCTGCCGGCGCTGACGCAGGCCGTTCGCGGCAGTTGATCGCGAGGCTCTGGTCGTGAACACTGGCAGCTCATAAGGCTCGCCCCGCCCGGGGACGGGGCGGAGGAAACGCTTGACCACATCCAAGGGCGCTGAACGGAAGATTTCCTATTGGGAGATCGCGGCTTTCGCTGCGCCCGCGGCGCCGCTGCTGGCGCTTTCGCTGCCGGTGATCATCTTCCTGCCGCCGCACTTCGCCGAGCATCTCGGCCTGCCGCTCTGGGCGGTTTCCGCAATATTCCTCGGCGCGCGCGTGTTCGATCTCCTGATCGATCCGTGGCTCGGCGGCTTGCAAGACCGCACCGAGTCACGTTTCGGGAGGCGCCGCTTCTGGCTCGGCCTCAGCACGCCATTCTTGATGGTTTTGCTCTGGCTCGTCTTCCTCGGCCTGCCGCAAGGCGTGCCCCCGCTGGCGGCCGGGCTCGCCGTGTTCGTGATGTACATCGCCTACGCCAGCATGATGATCGCGCACCTCGGCTGGGCTGGCGAGCTGCAGCCGACGTATCACGGCCGAACGCATGTGCTGGGCGCTGTGCAAACTGCCGGCATGATCGGCCAGGTGCTAATGCTGGTGATCGCCGGCGTGGTCGCGCAGGGATTCAACGGCTCCAACGCCGACGCCGTCCACGCGATGGGCTGGACGCTGCTTGCGCTGGCGCCGATCACCGCTTGGATGGCGCTGACGTTTGTCCGCGAGCCCTACCGGCCGCCACAACCGCACATGTCGCTGCGCGATACGCTTGGCACATTGTTCGCCAACAAACTCGCCATGCGCGTGCTGCTGCCGGATCTTTTGCTGGGGATCGCGCAAGGCGCCTCGGGCGGGCTCTTCCTGTTCTACTTCCAGTTCGTTCTCCGCTTCGAAGGCGAGGCGCAGACTCTGCTGGCGATCTATTTCATCGCCGGCCTCGTCGGCGTGCCGATCTGGTGGTGGGCGGCCCGTCGCTTCGGCAAGCACATCGCGCTACAGGGCGCGCTGGTGTTCGGCAGTGTGACGACCGCGGGACTCTTGTTCCTGCCGGCGGGAAATTTTGCCGTGGTCGCGCCGTTGATGGCGATCGCCGGCTTGGCGCAAGGCGGCGGCGTCTTGCTGACGCGCGCGCTAATGGCGGACGTCGTCGATGAAGACGAGCTGCGCACCGGTGCGCGCCGCTCCGGGCTCTATTTCGGTGTGATGCTCACGACCTCGAAGTTAGGCGTGGCGGCGGGCCCGCTTACCTACGCGGTGCTCGGATTGGTCGGTTTCGCGCCCGCGCTGGGCGCCGACAACAGCGCCACTGCGCTCGGCATGCTGAGCTTCCTGTTCATCGGCGTTCCGATCGCGCTCTACCTCGCATCCGCGCTTTCCTTGAACGGCTATCCGCTCGACGAGAAAGCCCAGGCCGAGCTTCACGCCGCCATCGAGGCGCGCCACGCGGCGAACAGCGAGAACACTTTGGGTCCGGTGACCAAGTAGCGTTTCCACATGCGGCTCGGCTCGCTGGCGAGCCGATGCAGCCATTCGAGCCCCGCCCGGCGCATCCAAAGCGGCGCCCGCTGGACGCGGCCGGAGAGAAAGTCGAGCGCCGCGCCGACGCAGAGGCCGACGCCGCGCGCACCGCCATGCTGCCTCATCGCGTAAGCGATCAGCTCCTGCTGCGGCGCGCCGACGCAAACGAAGGTGAAGCGCGACGGCTGCTGCGCCGCGTAAGCGGCGGCGGCGACGATCGCCTCCGGCTTGTTGCGCAGACCCGCCGGCGCCCTATGCCAGCGCACGTCAGTGAGGCCATAGCGATCCTTCAAAGCTTCGATCTGCTCGCGGTCGCCGCCAATGATGGTCACCGGCTCGTGACGGTCGATCACACTGTCGAGCAGGCGTTCGGCTAGATCGGCGCCCGTCGCCACCGGCAGCGTCAGCGCAGCGCGTTTGGCGAGCCTTTCCAGGATACGGCTGTCGTTCAGCAACAGCCAGGCGCGATCGTAGAGCGCCCGGCGCGCCGGCTCGTTCGAGAGGCCGACGACATGGTCGACATTCGGCGTCGCCACGTAAGCGAACGGGAGATCGAGGCTGGCGCGCGCGGCCACGGCGTCCACCGCCGCGTCAAGGTCCAAGCCGCTGAATTGAAGGTCGAGAAAGTCCACTCCGCGCGTTGCGAGCGCGCCGCCGTCGAAGGCCATGTCGATTAACCCAAACGTTGCTTTAACTTCGTTTGAGCGCCCTATGCAGAAACCGGGCCGGATGAATCGCGTCGCGCGCGCTTTGCGGCAACAGCGCCGGTTCGCCGCACATTTCCGCAGCGATGATCTCGCCCAGCAGCGGCGCGCTGGTGAGCCCGCGCGCGCCGAGGCCGCCGATAACGTAAACGCCGTCATGCGCCGGCGGCGCGGCGTCCATCTCGATCCTGCCTCCGTGCGCGAGCGGCGCGTACTGGGCGAGCCACCTCTCCGAGTCGGGCAACAGACCCGCAATCGGCGCGCGATCCGGCGTCGTCACGCGCAGCGCGGCGCGGGAGCGGAGCGAGGAAACATCGACACCCGCGGCGATCTCCGGGGCCAGCTCGCGCAGCGCCGCCAGATTGCGGCGGCGGGAGGTTTCGTCCGGCGCCGAAGCGGCTGCATCTTCGGCCTTGTCGAACGTCGCGCCGAACAGCACGCGGCCTTCGAACGGGGCGACGTAGCTGCCGCGCACCTTGGCGTGCGCCGGCGCCGGCCCCTCGCCCCATTCCACTTGGCCACGCGAGAGCTGCAGCGGAAGAAACTGCGCCGGCCCGAACTGCCGAAGCGCTGCGCCGCAGGCGAGCACGACAGCGTCCGCCTTCATCAGCGCCCGCCCATCCGGCGCGCGCAGGATCCAGCCGCCATCAGCGCGCTCGATGGCGTGCGCCGGCGACTCGAACAGAACGTGCGCCCGCGCAAGCATCGCCGCGGCGGCGGCGACGGGGCGCACCAGACCGGCGCGCGCGTGCAGCGCCGCGCCATGCGCCAGGCCGCTGAACCAATCGTGCGGCAGCGGCGGATCGGCGATGAGGTCGGCCAGCGCCTCTCCGTCCGCGTCCGGCAATTGTTCGACGCCGCAGCGTTCGAACACGCCCAGGTCTTCGTAAGCCGCGACAGCGTGGAGATACGCCGCGAGATGGAAGCTCTGCAGCACGCCGCCGCGATCGAGCCGCGGCATCACCAGCCCCGCTGGATTGCCGCTGGCGCCGGCGCCCAGCGTGCGCGCCGCCTCGAGCACGATGGTTTCGATCCCGCGCAGGCCGAGCGCGTGCGCGATCGAAGCGCCTGCGATCCCAGCGCCGATGATCGCGACGCGTTTCGGCTGGACGGCGGCGTACGGATAAGTCGCCGCGCCGGCGGTTGCGGGGCGATTCGTCCGCGCTTCGCCTGCAGGCAGCGTCGCCTCGAGCCGCTCGCGCTTGGCGCCGAAGCCGGGCTTCTTCTCGACCTCGAACCCAGCGGCTGCGAGGCCGCGGCGCACATCGCCGGCGACGGTAAAAGTCGCCAGCCGGGCGCCCGGAGCGCTGAGGCGGGCGATCTGGTGGAATAGATCCGCCGACCACATCGCCGGATTTCGCGCCGGCGCGAAGCCGTCCAGGAACCAGGCGTCGAACGCGCCGCTGAGCGTCGGCAGGATTTTGGCCGCCTCGCCGATGTGCAGTGTCAGGCTGAGGCCGTCCGCGGGAAACCAGAGCCGCTGCGGCGCGTACGCGCGCACGGGCCAACGCGCCAACAGCTGCGCCGCAAGCTCCGACACCTCGGGAAACTGCGCCAGCGCGCGGGCCGCGTCGTCCTTTGCGAGCGGGTATGCCTCCACACTGGAGATATGCAATTGCGCATGGGGTAGCCGGGTGTTTTTCCAGGCTCGCCACGCGGCCAAAACGTTCAGTCCCGTGCCGAAACCGAGCTCGCAGAGAGCGAAACGATCCTTGTTTCGCCAGCCTTCGGGCAAGCCGCACCCCGCCAAGAAAACGGCTTCGCTCTCGGCCAAGCCGCCACGGCGGGAGAAGTAAACGTCGTCGAACGCGCGCGCGCGCGGGGCGGCTTCCTCGCTCCAGTCGAGTTCGGGCTGCGGCGGCAAACGGGACATTGGCGGAAGCCTAAACGCAAATGAGCCGCCCTTTCGGGCGGCTCATCGCGATAACTACGTCCGTAGTTCGATTACGGAGTGGTCGCCGGCGGCGTGGTGGTCGCAGCCGGGTCAGCCGGAGCCGCAGCCGGGTCGGTCGGCGCCGCAGCCGGATCGGTCGGAGCCGCAGCCGGATCAGCCGCCGGTTCCGTCGTTTCGGTCGCCGCAGCCGGCTCTTCCGTGGTCGTCGTCGTTTGGCCGCAGGCCGCGACGCCGAAGGCGAGAACGGCAGCGGCAGCCGCCGCCATGCCCAACTTGAACTTCGTCATAGGTTCTACCCCTCGTCTCAGCGTCGGGGTCTACCCCCAACGCGGGAGGCGACTCCATGCCAAGGATTAACCGCATTGGCAAGCGGTACGGGCCCGAATGACCATGCAATTACGCATAGGTTCGGGCAGGGAACTCAAGTCTACTGTCAGCCTTCCGCTGCGGCTGCCAACGCTTCTTCGAGCTGCGCGAAGCTCGGCTGCATGTGCGTGGGCACCGAGCCGCGCCCGATTTCCACCGAAACCTGCGCCGCGTTGCCGTGCAGATGCGCAACGAGGACGTCGCGGATGATTTTGTAGAACTGCGCGTCGTGTTCGGTCACGGCGTTGAGGCGCGCGGCCATCGGGCCGACGATACCGTAGGCCAGAAACACGCCCAAGAACGTGCCGACCAGGGCCTTGCCGATCATGAGGCCAAGGATTTCCGGCGGCTCGTTGATTGCGCCCATCGTCTTCACGATGCCGAGCACGGCGGCGACGATGCCGAGCGCGGGAAGGCCGTCCGCCATCGTCTGCAGCGCATGCGCGGGATGCAGGCTCTCGTGATGGTGTTTTTCGATCTGCTTTTCCATCGCGTCCTCGACCTGGTGCGGGTCGTCGAGGTTCATCGTCATCATCCGCAGCGTGTCGCAGATGAAATGCACCACGAAGTGGTCTTTGCAGAGCTTTGGATACTTCTGGAAAATCGGGCTCTCTTCGTGCTTCTCGATGTGCGCTTCGAGCGCGACGATGCCCTTCGTCTTCATCAGCTTGGTCAGCTGGAAGAGCAGCGAAAGCAGATCCTGGTAGTCTTTCTTATTCCACTTCGGCCCGGACATGACCTTGCCGAAGCCGCCCATAACGCCTTTGAGGCCGTCCATGTCGTTGGAGATGATGAGGGCGCCGACGGCGGCGCCGAAGATCATCATGAACTCCATCGGCGCGGCTTCGATGATGACTTCGAAATGGCCGCCGGCGAGCATGAAGCCGCCGAACACCATCCCGAACACCACGACGAGGCCGATAATAGGAAACATGGATAACGCGCGTTTACCGAAGGCGTTCTGCCGACATCGCGTTATGCCCGACCGCGCTTAACGCGCCGTTTCGGCTGTTAGCCTTTCTGCTTCGTTTGCTGATTTCCGCTTCGTCAACGCCCTTTCCCGCGACGCCGGGCCAGCGTAGCAAGGCCGCGCACAAGGCTCATGCCAGACACCCAGCCACCCTTGCCTGAAGCTGCGCGCGCCGATCCGCGCGCACCGATCGGACGCAACCGCCAATTCCGGCTGCTGTTCATCTGCCTGCTGGTCATCGGCGCGGGCAATTCGATGCTGCTCGCGGTCGCGCCGCCGCTCGTGCGCGAACTCAAGCTGCCCGATTCGAGCGTCGGCTGGATCTTCTCGCTCTCGGCACTGCTGTGGGTGGTGATGAGCCCGGGCTGGGGCCGGCTCTCGGACCGTATCGGCCGCAAGCCCGTCGCCGCGCTCGGGCTCGGCGCCTACGCCGTCTCGATGGCGTCGTTCGGCGTCGTCGTGATGTTCGGGCAAGCGGGCTTCATCGCAGGCGCTTGGCTATTCACGTGGCTCATGCTGGCGCGCGCGATCTTCGGCGCGTTCGGCTCGGCCTCCTCCCCCGCCGCGCAAGCCTATATCGCCGACCGCACCACGCGCCTCGAACGCACCGAGCAGCTCGCCGGCCTCACTGCGGCGTTCGCATTGGGCCAGGCCTTCGGCCCCGCCATCTGCGCCGCGCTGGCGGCGAAGTTCGGACTCGTATTTCCGATCTGGCTGGTCGCAGTGCTGGCTGCGATCGCGTCATTCATGATCTGGCGCTTCCTGCCGGAAAACACGCCGCCGAAAAGCGAACGGCCGAAAGGCGAATGGCGCGAGTCGCTCGCGCTGGTGACCGACCGGCGCCTCTCGGCGTTTCTGCTCTACGGCTTCGCGCTCTCAGTGGTCGCCGGCGTCACCGTGCAGGTGTTCGGCCTCTTCACCATGGACCGCCTGAACGCGGCCGGCGAACGCGGCGCCGAGCTCACCGCCGCTGGGTTCATGGTCAATGCGCTGGCGCTGCTCGCCACGCAGATGGCGATCCTGCCGCGCCTGAAGCTCGGTCCGCGTGGATTGATGGCGTGGGGCGCGGGCCTGCTCGCGCTCGGCGTCGGCGTGCAGATTATCGCCGACACCCTCGCGGCCTTGCTGGTGGCGCAGGCGGTGCAGGGCTTGGGCGCAGGGCTGGCGCGGCCAGGCTTCACCGGCGGCGCCTCGGTCGCCGTGAAGCCGGAAGAGCAAGGCAGCGCCGCCGGACTCGTCGTGGCCGCCAATGGCGCAGGCTTCGTGTTCTCGCCCGTGATCGGCGGCGTCGTCTACGAAACCGTCGACATGAACGCGCCGCTGATCATCATGCTGGTTCTGCTGCTGGCGATGATGGCGTTCGCGCTGCGGAGCCGGCGCCTGCGCAACGCCGCCGCGCTGGACACGCCGCCAAGCGAGCCGCCGCCGAGTTAGGTGCTAGCGATGAGGACCCGCGCGTTCGCGCACGGCAGGATGGCGCCCGAACCTAACCCCTAACCCCTAACTCCTAGAACCCAGACCCTACAGAGCCGCCCGCGCCGCTTCCAGGACGATATCTGTCGCGCGGCCGCGCACTTCCATGCCGCGCGCGCGCTCGAACGCGCGAATCGCATTGCGCGTGCGCGTGCCGATGACGCCGTCCGCCGTTCCGGCGCTGTAACCCAGGCGATTGAGCGTGCGCTGCAGTTCGCGCACGCCGCGCCGGTCGAGACCGCGCGGTTCGCGCTCCGGCTCGGTCGCGACGCCGGCGCGCGCACGAACTTCGTTGAGCAGCGACGCGGTCGGGAAGCCGTCCGCCGGCAGGTTCTGCGCCGCCTGGAACGCGCGCACGGCGCGCCGCGTGCCGCTGCCGAACAGGCCGTCGACAGCGCCGGCGTCGTAGCCGAGGCCATTCAGCAGCGTCTGTAGTTCGAGCGTCTGCTCACGGTTCAAAGAGCCAATCTGCGTCGGCCACGGCCGCACCAGCGCGCTGGCGCGTCCGTCCATCGCCCGCGCCAGCAGCGAGACGACCAGCGCATAGCGATCCGAATTGTTATAGCGGCGGATCACACCGAAGTTGTGATGCAGCAGGAGCGCGGGGCCCTGCGCGCCCGCCGGAAGCCATAGCTGCGCCTGCAAATTCTCACTGCCCGCCCACGGCTCGCCATTGATCCGAGTGACGCCTCGCGCGGCCCAGTCCGCGACTGAGCGCATCGTGCCGTCGGCGAGCGAATAGTCGAACTGATTGGGCAGCCGCACTTCGTCGAACACCGGCTCGCCGCGCCGCCAACCGCGATCCTGCAGATAGTGCGCGATCGAAGCGGCGACGTCGCCGCGATTGTTCCAGATGTCGCGATGACCGTCGCCGTCCCAATCGACGGCCGTGGTGAGATAGACGTCCGGCATGAATTGCGGCTGCCCGAGCGCGCCCGCCCAGGACGAAGACAGCTGCTCCTGGCTCGCCAGCCCACGCTCCACCATCTCCGCAAGCGCTAGCAGATAGCCCTCGAACTGCGCCCGGCGGCGGCCTTCGTAGGCGAGCGTCGACAGCGCCGTCTGCGCATTCCAGTTGAGCGCCGCATCGCCGTAATTGCTCTCGAGCCCCCAGATGCCGAGGATGATGCCGCTCGGCACGCCGTACCGCTGCTCGACCCCGGTCAGCGTGTCGCCCAGGCCCGCCTTCAACGCCCGCCCGTCGTCGATCCGGCGCTCTGTGACCCGGTTGTTCACGTAGTCCCAAACCGGGCTGACGAATTCGGGCTGGCGCTGGTCGAGTTCGATCACCCGCTCGTCCGGGCTGACGCCCCGCAGCAGCCGGGCGAGGACGGCCGGATCGCGGCCCCGCGCCACCGCCCGGCGGGCGAAATCGTCGCGCCAGGCGTCGAACGCGGCGTTCCCCGAACTTTGGAAGCTGGGCGGCGGCGGGGTCTGCTGAGCGCCGACACTGGTCGGCCCGCAGGCAATGGCCAGCGATACCGCCGCAGCCAGGATCACAGCACGCGCCATCCGCAACCTCTTCTTCATAGCCCCAGAACGCCTCTAGGGTGCGTCGGGCGCCGCAGGCAATCTCCGCGCCAGCCCCGCGCATTGACTTACGCAGAACCCGCCCTTATTGACCCCGCTTCAATTTCCGCCCGGACATTTCGGTCATGAAAGTTAAGTCGTCTCTCAAGTCGCTGAAGGCCCGCCATCGGGCCTGCCGGGTGGTGCGCCGCAAGGGCCGGGTCTACATCATCAACAAGGTGGACCCGCGTTATAAGGCCAAGCAGGGCTGAATTGGGCCGTAATTCGAGCCCATAGGCGCCGTCGCCCCTCGCGGGCGTAGTGAAAATCAGTTAAACCTGACGCGGTTCATGATCGCGATGCGCCGTCTCATCCTTGCCGCCGCCGCAGCGTTGGCGCTCGCCGCCTGCGGCGCGAACGAGCGCGCCGCGCGCCACGATCCCGAGCTCGATCGGTTGTTCGTCCAGCTCGAACAGGCGCCGGACGCCGAAACCGCCGCGCCGATCCAGCAGGCGATTATGGCGAAATGGTCCGACTCCGGCTCGCCAACCGTCAACGTGCTGATCGAGCGCGCCACCGCCGCCGCCGCCGAAGGCGACGCAGAAATGGCCGAAGGCTTCCTCGATCAGGCTAGTGCGCTCGCGCCCGACTACGCCGAACCGTGGCGGCTGCGGGCCAACATCGCTTACGGCGCCGAGGATTATGCCGGCGCGATCGAGGCCATCCAAGAAACACTGAAGCGTGAGCCGCGCCATTTCGGCGCCATGGCGGGGTTGGGGCTCATCTACGAAGAGCTGGGCCAGCACCGCGCCGCACTCGAAGCCTTCCGCGCCGCGCTCGTCGTGCATCCGCACTACGAAGTCGCGCTCGAAGGCGTGCGCCGGCTGGAGCCGCGCGTCGACGGCCGCGACGCATGATCTTCTGGCTCGCCGCCGCCGCGCTCGCGGCGGCGCTTGCAGTGATTGCGCTTGCAGCGAATGCAGGCGCCTACACCCGCAAAGCCGAAGCGCGCTTTCCCGCACGCGGCCGCTTCGTCGAGGCGGAAGGCGCGCGCATTCATGTGCGCGAAGTTGGCCCTGAGCACGGCCCGCGCCTGCTGCTGATCCATGGCGCGAGTTCGAACCTGATCGAATTGTGGGGACCGTTGGCGGAGGAGTTTTCGCCGATCCACCGCGTCGTCGCCTACGATCGCCCCGGGATGGGCCATTCGACGCGCCCGCGCCGCAGCGCGCACACTATGGCCTCGCAAGCGCTCGTCGCTGCGGAAGTGCTGAAGCAGACCGGCGGGCCCGCGCTCGTCGTCGCGCACTCGCTCGGTTCTGCGGTGGCGCTACGGCTCGCGCTCGATCATCCGCACCTCGTCATCGGCCTCGTGCTCGTCGCGCCCGCGAGCCATCCCTATCCCGGCAAACCGGCCTGGTGGGCGCGCCTCGCATCCACGCCGCTGATCGGCGATCTCTTCACGCTGCTCATTCCGTGGCTTGGGCCCATGCGCAGCGCCGCCGCTGTCGCCAACAATTTCTGGCCGCAGCCGGTGCCTGTGAATTACCTCGACGAAGCCGCCGTGCCGCTGATCTTCCGCCCGGCGGCGTTCAAGGCCAGCGCGCTCGATGTCTGCGCCAGCAACGTGGAGTTCGGCGCGCAGCAGCCGCGCTACGGCGACTTGCTCACACCTACGGTCATCATCACCGCGGAGAAGGACCGCATCGTCTCGCCGAAGCGCCACGCCCGCGCCCTCGCCGCCGATCTACCCGCCGCTGAACTGGTGATCGCGCCCGACGCCGGGCATATGCCGCACCGCCTGAGGACAGACTTAGTCATCGCCGCGATTCGGCGTGTCAACGAGCTGACGGCAGCGCCGGCCGAAGGCTAACCTTTCTCAACGATTCGATTCTCGAAACGATTGAGGGTGGGCGCCATGCCGGATTTTGGTGGGACGGATACGGTCGTCGCGACGCAATCGCTGACGCAAACCGCGCAGGAAAAACTGCGCCAGCTCGTGGCGCGCATCGAGCGGCTCGAGGAAGAAAAGAAGTCGATCTCGGACGACATCAAGGAAAGCTACGCCGAAGCGAAAGCGGTCGGCTTCGACAGCAAAGTGCTGCGCCAAGTGATCCGCATCCGCAAGCAGGACCGCCAAGAGCGGGAGGAGCAGGACCAGATCCGCGAGCTTTATCTGCACGCGCTGGGCGAGATTTAGGGGCTAGGGACTCGGTGCTCGGGACTAGGATCGCAGCGGCTGCGATTGCGCCCCTAGCGCCCAGTCCCTAGAACCTAGTCCCTACAATGCCCCGCGAGATTGATCGCAAGCAGACGCGCAAGGCGCTGCGGATCATCCGCAAGCTCGCCGCCAAAGGCAGCGCGCCGGAGACGATCGATCCCGAGACCGGCGAAATGAAGCCGGGCGAAGGCAAGGTCGATTATTCGTCGTGGGAGAACGAGTTTCTCACCGAAGTCGATCAACGGCTGGAGAAATACGGCTCCGCGTTCGCCGACCTCAGCAAAGGCCGCAAGGAAGACGCCCTCTCGGCGCTGCAAACCGTGAAGCTCAAGGAAATCGCCGCCAAGGCGCGCGGAAAGCCGCGCAAAGGCCTGACGACGAAAAAGCCGCTGGGTTGGAAGCAACGCCAGCGGCCCAATCGGTCGGACGATGAATAGCGCTCAGCCAGCCGCCGCGCGCTCTTCCAGTCCGTATTCGCGCAGCTTGCGATAGAGCGTCGACCGGCCGATGCCGAGGCGCCGGGCCACTTCACTCATGTGCCCGGCATAGTGATCGATCGCGAGTTCGATCAGGTCGCGCTCGATTTGTTCGAGCTGGCGCAGGTGACCTTCGCCGTCGAACACAGCGACAGGCGGCGTCGGCGTCGCAGCGGCTTCCGCCACAGCTTGCGTGAACGCAGCGTGCGCGGCGGTGACGTGATGATCGTTGGCCGGCGGCGACACTTCGACCGGCAGCGCATCGTTCGCCGCCGTCAGCGGCTTGCCGCCCCAGATTTGCGGGAAGTCTTCCGGCTGCAGGAGGTCGCCTTCGCACAGGATTACGGCGCGGAAGACGCTGTTCTCGAGCTGGCGGACGTTGCCCGGCCAGTCATAGTCGAGCAGCATCTGCATCGTCGCAGCGGAGGCGCCGCGCACATTGCGGCCTTCTTCGGCGTTGAAGCGGGCGATGAAGCGCTGCACTAGCGAACCCAGGTCTTCCTTCCGCTCGCGCAGCGGCGGCGCTTCGATCGGGAAAACGTTGAGGCGATAATACAAATCTTCACGGAACGCGTTGTCGGCGACCAGCTTCGCCAAATCCTTGTTGGTGGCGCTGATGATCCGCACATCGACCTTCACCGGGCGCTTGCCGCCGACCGGGTCGACTTCGCCTTCCTGCAGCACGCGCAGCAGTTTCACCTGCATGTCGAGCGGCAGTTCGCCGACCTCATCGAGGAACAGCGTGCCGCCGTGCGCTTCGACGAACTTGCCCGCGTGATTGTCGGTCGCGCCGGTGAAGCTGCCCTTCACGTGACCGAACAGAATGCTCTCGACCAGGTTCTCAGGGATCGCGCCGCAATTGACCGTCACGAACGGACGGCCCGCGCGCTCACTCGCGCCCTGGATCGCGCGCGCCAGCAATTCCTTGCCGACGCCGCTCTCGCCGGTGATCAGCACCGGAATGTTCGACGCCGCCGCGCGCTTGCCCATGCGCACCACCGGCCCCATCACCGGCGCATTGGCGACCATGTCGTCGAATCCCATCTGGCCCGAGGCGCGCTTCTTCATGCGCACGACTTCGGTTTTGAGGTTCGACATTTCGAGTGCGTTGCGGATCGACACCATGATCCGTTCCGGCGAGGCAGGCTTGACGAAAAAGTCCGTCGCGCCGGTCTGCATCGCCTGCACCACCGTGTCGATGCCGCCCGAGGCGGTCAGCACGATGCACGGCAGATCGCCGCGGCGCATACGGATTTCCTTGAGCGCCTCCTGGCCGCTCATGCCGGGCATGACGAGATCGAGCAAAACGATGTCAATGTCGGCGTGCTTATCGACCGCCTCCACCGCCTGTTGGCCGTTCTCGGCCGCGCGTGTCAGGAAACCGTTGCGCTCCACAGCCGCCTGCAACAGACGGCGCTGCGCCGGATCGTCATCGACGATCAGGATCGTCTTACCCATGTCATACCCACCGTTTTTCGCCGCGTTTCTCTGACGGAAACGCTGATCGTTGGCGGGACCATAACCACGAGATGTTCAGGTCGCGTTAAAATGGCACACTCAGGCGCGATTTTCGTAAGCCTTCGTAGGCCTTAGATGAACGCGGTGTTCACCAAGAAGCGAGTGGCGAATAGCGAATGGCGAATAGGGGTTTAATCGGTCGCGTAGGGTCGGGTCGTCCCTATTCGCTATTCGCTATTCGCCACTCGCCATGAGCGAAGCGAAGGACCCCGAGCGCAACCGTATTACCGCACGCATCGGGCGCGTGGCGAAAGTTGGCGCGAACATGTCGGGCGCCGTCGCCGCGCGCGTGACCGGCGCGGATCAGGCGGCGCTGGCGCGCGCGCTGCGCAAGGCGCTAGGGCAAAGCAAAGGCCCGCTGATGAAAGTGGCGCAGCTGCTTTCGACCATCCCGGACCTTCTGCCCGAAGCCTACGCCGAAGAATTCCGCAAACTGCAGGCGCACGCCCCGCCTATGGGCTGGCCATTCGTGCAGCGGCGCATGCGCGCCGAACTCGGCGAGAACTGGGAAACCAAGTTCGCTTCGTTCGAACGCGACGCCGCCGCTGCGGCGTCGTTGGGCCAAGTGCACCGCGCCGTCGCCCACGACGCGCGCGCCCTCGCCTGCAAGCTGCAATATCCCGACATGGCGAGCGCAGTCGAAGCCGACTTGAGCCAGCTCAAGACCCTGCTCAATCTGTTCAAGTCGATGGACAAGACCATCGACAGCACCGAAGCGATCGAAGAAGTCGGCGAACGGCTGCGTGAAGAGCTGCAATACGATCGCGAGCTGAAGCACATGCGACTGTTCGCGCTGATGCTGGCGGACGAGCCGCGCATCCGAACGCCCGAGCCGCTGGAAGAGCTTTCCTCCAAGCGCCTGCTCACCATGACCTGGCTCGAAGGCCGCGGCCTGATGCATTGGCTCGAAGAGCCACAGGAGGTCCGCAACCGCATCGCCGAGCTGCTGTTCAAGGCTTGGTGGGGACCGATGACGCATTATGGCGTCATCCATGGCGACCCCCATCTCGGCAATTACGCCCTCACCGACAACGCCGAACGGCTGCATCTGCTCGATTTCGGCTGCGTTCGCATCTTCCCATCGCGCTTCCTAGAAGGCGTGGTCGGCCTATGGCGCGGTCTCAAAGCCGAGGACATGGATCAAGTCGCCCACTCCTATGAGATCTGGGGCTTCAAGAATCTGAACGCCGAGCTGATCGACGCGCTGACGATGTGGGCGCGCTTCATCTACGGCCCGCTGCTCGACGATCGCGTCCGCACCATCGCCGACGACGTGCCGCCCTCCATGTACGGCCGGCGCGAAGCGTTCGAGGTGCGCAAGCGCTTGAAGACGCTCGGCCCCGTCCTCATTCCGCGCGAATTCGTGTTCATGGACCGCGCCGCCATCGGCCTCGGCGCCGCCTTCCTGCACCTGCACGCGGAGCTGAACTTCGGCCGCATGTTCGCAGAAAGCGTCGAGGGCTTCACCCCCGACGCGCTGGCGCAGCGTCAGGCGGAGGCGTTGCGGCAGGTCGGCCTAGCCTAGGACGATTAGCACGCCCTGATACGCCGCCAGCGCCGCAACCAGCGAGGCCTGCGCGCCAGCGCGATAAATGACGGACGACGAGCCGTTCCAGCATGAGGCCAGCAGTGCGACGCTGCCGAGCGCGAGCGCGGGCGCGACCCAGAACGCGGCTGGCAGCGGAATGAACAGCGGCCAGGCGATCAACGACATCCCGTGCGCCGCCGCCATCACGCTGCAGCCGTAGGCCGCGCGCCTTTGGGCCTCGACGAAGGTCGCGCACGCTAGCAACAAGGCCAGCGCCAGCACGGGAGCGCCCGCAAGCAGCTGGCTCCACATGTCCTGACGGCCCATGGCCACCGCCATGACGAAGCCGATCAAGCCGCCGAGCCCAGCGGCTCCGACCAGAAAGACCAATCGTTCCGAACGCAAAAAATTGGCGCGCGGCGGGCGCGCCGGCGGCTCCACGCGCTGCAGCGGCAAGATCGTTTCGTGAGCCATCGTCCTCAGCCCGCGCCGAAGCGCGATCCCTGTTCGGGCACAAGAACGACTTGCGACTTTTGTTGTTCCGGAAATCGCCGCTCGCCTTGCGCGAACGCGCTTCGATGTGCGTTATGGCTCACAGGAGGGCGCAGCGACGTGGAAGCAAAATACGCACTGATCACGACCCTCGTGGGCGCGATCGTGCTGGCGTTCGTCCTCGGCATGATCGCCCAGCGCTTCCGCCTCTCCCCCATCGTCGGCTACCTGCTCGCGGGACTTTTCGTCGGCCCGTACACGCCGGGCTTCACCGGCAATGTCGAACTCGCGCTGCAGCTCTCCGAGATCGGCGTGATCCTGCTGATGTTCGGCGTCGGCCTCAAAATCTCGGTCGACGACATCTGGTCGGTGCGCTGGGTGGCCGTGCCGGGCTCGGTCGTGCACACGATCGCTTCGGGCGCGCTCGGCTTTGGCGGCGGGGTCGCGCTCGGCCTGCCCTGGCTCGAGAGTCTTATCCTCGGCGTCTCGCTTTCCATCGCCAGCACCATCGTCTTCCTGCGCGCGCTGGAGGACCGCAAGCTGCTGAAGACCGAGACCGGCCGCATCGGTGTGTCCTGGCTGCTGATCGAAGATCTGCTGATCGTCCTTGCGATCGTCGTGCTGCCGGCGCTCGTCTGGGCGATGTCGGCGCAAGGCGCGAGCCTCTCGCCGTGGCTCATCGCCGGCGCGCTCGGCGTCACCTTCGCCAAGATCGCCGGCTTTATCGCTTTGATCCTCGTCATTGGCGCGCGCGTCTTCCCTTGGCTCATCATCCAGATCGCGCACACCAAGTCGCGCGAGCTCTTGTCGCTCGGCACGCTGGCGCTGGCGCTGGGCGTCGCGTGGGCCGCCTATTTCTGGTTCGACGCCAGCTTCGCGCTGGGCGCCTTCCTCGGCGGCCTGGCGCTCAACGGGACCAAGTTCAGTCACAAGGTGGCGGAGGATTCGCTGCCGCTGCGCGACACCTTCGCGGTGCTGTTCTTTGTCGCCGTCGGCATGCTGTTCGACCCCGGCGTGCTGCTACGCCAGCCGCTGGCGGTGGCGGCGATCGTCGCCATCGTCGTCGCCGGCAAAGCCGGGCTCGCTTACGTGCTGATGCGCTGGATGAATCAGCCGCCGCACGCCAGCGTGATGCTGGCGATGGGCCTCGCCCAAATCGGCGAATTCTCGTTCGTGCTGGCGGGGCTCGGGCTTCAACTCGAAGTGATGTCGCGCGAGACCTACAATCTGATCCTCGCCGCCGCGCTCATCTCGATCGCTCTGAACCCGTTCCTGCTGCGGCTAGCCCCGCCGATTCCAGTCGAGAAGCGCGCGCCCGAACCGGCGCCGGGCGAAAGCGTCGCCTAACGGAGCGCTTTGCGGATCACGAGCTTCAAGCCCGACCAGGTTTCGTCCACCGCGCACACCTTCACGTCGACCAAGCCCAGCGGCAGCGCGATGGCGCGGATCACGTCTTCGGTGATGTCGGTCTCCATCTTCGACGCCTTCTTCGGCCACGACACCCAGATCACGCCATCGGGCGCGAGCTTGGCGCGCAGGCCCTCCAGCTCCGCCGCAAGCTTGGCCGCCCTGGTGTGGAAGATGTGCGCCGCCGCCAGCGCTTTCGTCGGCCGCGCCAGGTAGCGCGGCATCACCTGCGCATCGAGCTCCGCCTTCACCGCAGTTGGCATGCCCGAGACCCAAAGCGGCGCCCCCGGCTTGAAGCCCAGCTTCTTCGCCAGCGGCGTCCCTGCGTAACCAGCCGGCATTGCAGCCCTCCTCCTGCGACGCGCGACGGTGTACGGGAACCGGCCTCTCTCGACCACGGTTTCCCATCGACCTTGGGAGCACGCCCGATGGACGAGGATCCGGTAACCATCCGCGTTCTGTTCGAGGAGCCGGATGGCGATCTCGACGCGCTCGAGACCTGCCCCCACTGCGGACAGGGCTTCGATAGCCGCGAGCTGGCGGCCGTCCTCCACCACCGCCAGCCTGAGCATGGGCCGCTTGAGGCCCAGTAAGCCGCCTTGCCCTCGGGGGCGCTTTCCGCTATCAGCGCCGCTTCAATTTTTCCCCAGGAACCCGGTCATGAAGTCCGAAGGCCATCCCGACTACCATTTCATCACCGTCCAGATGACCGACGGCACCACCTTCAAGACCCGTTCGACCTACGGCGAGGAAGGCGGCACCCTGGCGCTGGAAATCGACCCGAAGTCCCACCCGGCCTGGACCGGCGGCAGCCAGCAGATGCTCGACCGCGGCGGCCGCGTCTCGCGCTTCAACGACAAGTTCGGCGGCTTCATGAAGAAGAAAGAGGGCTGAGGCCTTCCCGGCAGTCGGCAAGCGGCAGCCGGACGCAGCAAATTCAAAGGGCGCTGGTTGGTCCAGCGCCCTTTTCGCATTCCAATTGCCGACAGCCGATTGCCGACTGGCGCTCTTAGCGCTTGAACGCCGCCTGCAGCTTGGCGAGTTGGTCCGAGACCGGATTCGCCGTCTCGGCCGCGCCGCCTTCGTACATGCTCTCGTCCAGCCGGCGCACGCGCTCATAAATCGCGCCGCCACGGATGATCAGCGATTTGAGCGCTTCGGGCAGGTCGTCCGAACCGGCGAACGTCGCGCCCGGCTGCGCATCGCGGGCGATCAGGCGATATTTCTCGCTCGCCGCTTCCGCCATCTGGATCTCGCCATCCCGCACAGCGCGCTGCACCAGGAGCCAGGAGGCCACCTGCATCAGCCGCGTCGTCAGCCGCATGCTCTCTCCCGCATAGGCCAGTGCGGCGGCGCGCGAGAGGCGCTTCGAAGCGGCGCGACCCGGGCCGTCGAGATAGGCCGCGGTTTCCTCAACCATGGCCATGCCTTCTTTGAAGGTGCGGTCGAACAGCTCGCTACGGGCGAAATCCAGCGCCCGCTGCGGGTCAAAACCGCTCCTCATTGGGGAAGCTTGCATCGTATCGGTCATGGGCCCGTGAAATCGCAAAGAGCGGGCCGCCTGCCCGGGGCGGAAGTTCCTATGCTTAAGACGGCCGAGCGCCGAAGACGGAGTCCGCGGCCGCGCGCTGGGCCCGCTTTGCCTGAATGGCTTTTTCGCAAGCCGTAATTTCGGCCTTGAGACGTTCGACGCGATCCTCCAGATCATCGATCGAAGCGTTTTCGAGCTGCGCCTCGAGCGACAGCGGCTTGCGAACCGCGGCAGCGAAGGGATCGTCGTCGATCATGGGGCCAACCTCCTGGGGATAGCATAACCCGGATCGGCCCGGAGTTTAAGGGAGGCGCGTGTGCTGAAACCGCAGACGATGCGACGTGTCGCGCACGCGCCCGATCGGCCGCTCACTCTTGTCACAGACGATGTTCCCCGGCCCGGCCCGCATGAAGTACTGATCCGCGTCGCCGCCGCTGGGGTCAACCGGCCGGACCTGACGCAGCGGGCCGGCCACTATCCGCCGCCGCCCGGCGCGCCCTCGACGCTCGGTCTCGAAGTCGCAGGCGAGATCGTGGAGCTGGGCTCGGGCGTCACCCGCTGGCACGTCGGCGAGCAGGTGGCGGCGCTGCTCGCGGGCGGCGGCTACGCCGAGTTCGCGCTGGCGCACGAGGGCGCCGTGCTGCCGATCCCGTCGGGGCTCTCGCTGGTCGAAGCGGCGGCGCTGCCGGAAACCGTGATGACGGTGTGGGCCAATGTGTTCGACACTGCCGCCCTCTCGCCGGCGGAAACGCTACTCGTACACGGCGGCGCCTCCGGCATCGGCACGACGGCGATCCAGATGGCGAAGGCGCACGGCAGCCGCGTCATCGCCACCGCCGGCGACGACGCCAAGTGCAAGCTCTGTCTCAAGCTCGGCGCCGACCGCGCCATCAATTATCGCACCGAGGATTTCGAGCCGATCGTGCGCGATCTCGACGGCGCCGACGTTGTGCTCGACATGGTCGGCGGCCCCTACGTGCAGAAAAACCTCAACGTGCTGAACGATCACGGCCGCTGCGTGATCATCGCTTTCCTGCAGGGCCCACAAGTCGAACTCAACCTGATGCGGCTGATGCTGAAGCGTCTCACGCTTACGGGCTCGACGCTGCGCTCTCGCTCCGTGGAGGAGAAGGCGCGCATCGCCCGCGCGGTGGAAGAGCGCGTATGGCCCTGGATCGAGGCTGGCAAAGTGAAGCCGGTGATCGACTCAACTTTCACCCTGAACGAAGCCGAATCCGCCCACGCGCGCCTACAAAGCGGCGAACACGCCGGGAAGATCGTGCTGACTACTTAGGGGAGTTGGGAGTTGGGAATAGGGGGTTGGGTTCGCAGCAACCCCTAATCCCAATTCCCAACTCCCTATTCCCTCGTTCAAGGCTTAGCCCCGCCCGACTCCACGTCCTCGTTCTTCTTCGTGCGCTCGGCGCCGCCGAACACGTCCTCTTCCTCGATCGGGCGTTTGGGTTTGCGCGTCGCATCCGTGCTGCGCGTCTGGCCGGATTTGACGCCGGTCTTCGCACTCGGCGCCGGTTCGGGCTGGCGGGGTTCAGCCATGGGGGAACTCCTCTGCAATCAGGACAAACCGCCCCGCGCGCCATGATGTTCCGGAACGCGGAGCCGCGCTCTCCGTTCATGTCGCACACGGGAGAGCCTCATGCCGAAAGCGAGCAGCGCAAAGCCGCAGAAGACCGGCGCGAAACAGCGCGCGATCCAACGCCAGGTCGATGCGAAGACGGCTACCAAGAGCGCGAAAGCCGCCGGCAAGGGCAAGAAAAACGGCAAGAGCGCCGAAGAGAAGCCAATGCAGGCGGGTGCGCGCCGCTACCCCGAGCCGCCAATGCCGGCGCAGCATCTGCAGAAGCCCGGCAAGGAAGCGGTTCTGGATTTGCAGCCGATGTACGACGCTCCGTTCTACAAGGGGTCGGGTAAGCTCGACGGCATGACGGCGCTGATCACCGGCGGCGACAGCGGCATCGGCCGCTCCGTCGCGGTGCTTTACGCGCGCGAGGGCGCGGACATCGCCATCGTCTATCTCGAAGAGCACGAAGACGCGGAAGAGACCAAGCGCGCGGTCGAAGCGGAAGGCCGCCGCTGCATGCTGATCGACGGCGATGTGAAGGACCGTGACTTCTGCTTCGACGCGGTCGAGCGCGTCGTCGACGAGTTCGGTCAGCTCGACATCCTCGTCAACAACGCCGCCTTCCAGATCCACACGGTCGAATTCGAAGAAATCACCGACGAGCAGTTCGATGAGACGCTGAAGACCAATCTCTACGGCTATTTTCACATGGCCCAAGCCGCGGCGACGCACATCCGGGAAGGTGGTTCGATCGTCAATTGCGGCTCCGTCACCGGCATCGAAGGCAACAAGGATCTGATCGATTATGCGATGACCAAGGGTGGTATCCACGCCTTCACAAAGTCGCTCGCCGGCCACCTCATCCCGAAAGGCATCCGCGTCAACGCCGTCGCCCCCGGCCCGGTCTGGACGCCGCTCAATCCGGCCGACAAGCCGGCAGAGAAAGTGAAGGAATTCGGCGCCCATTCGAAGATGAAACGCCCGGCCCAGCCGGAAGAAATCGCACCGGCCTTTGTCTTCCTCGCCAGCCCGCAAATGTCGAGCTACATCACCGGCGAGATCCTGCCGGTGATCGGCGGATACTGAGCGCGGAGAGCGAGATGATCATCGGCGCGCACGCCATCCTCTATTCCAAGGACGCCGAGGCCGATCGCGCCTTTCTGCGGGACGTGCTGAAGTTCGACCATGTCGACGCCGGCGATGGCTGGTTGATCTTCGCGCTGCCGCCGGCGGAAATTGGCGTGCACCCGCACGAGCGCAACGATGTGCACGAGCTTCATTTGATGACTGACGACGTCGCAGCCGAAACCGCGCGCCTCGAGGCCGCCGGCGTCGCCTGCGATCCGATCCAAGATCAAGGGTACGGCCTAGTCACCGCGCTCACCCTCCCCGGCGGCGGCAAATTGGGGCTCTACCAGCCCCGCCACCCGCTCGCGCACGGCTGATCCCGTCCTCAATGATCGCGCAAGCAAAAGGGCCGGCGCACTGAACGCCGGCCCCCTGTTGATGCGCCGGAAGACGCTTACGACCGAACTCGCCGGAAAGTCTCCTAGTTCGCCGGCGCTGGCGCCGCGGCTTCCGCAGGCGCGGCCTCCGCCGGCGCTTCGGCCTCGGGCGAAGCCGCGGGAGCGTCAGCCGTAGCCGCCGCATCCGCTGGCAACGAGACCACGGTCGCCTCCGCCGGCGGCGGAACGGGCGTCAGCGCGAGGTGCAGCGGATTGGGCCGCAGATCGTTGGTCGCGCCGCTCGTCGCGTCGACGCCGACGCCGATCAGGCCGCCGATCAGCACGTTGCCGGCCATGCCCGCACCGCCCGCGGTGGAGAACTCGCTCTGGACCGTCGCCTGCGCCGGCAGATAGCCGTCCAGCGTCGCAGTGACCGTGAAGCCGTGCTTCCGCTGCATGCGGAAAGTGCATGGCGTCGCCGAACACTGGAAGCCGTTGCTGGTTTCGATCGCAGCGCCGCTCGGCGTCGATTCCACGGTGAAATCCTGGGCTGTGCCACGCGTAATGGTCGCACAACCAGTTGCAGCCGCACTCAGGACGAGTGCGAGCGTCGTCATTGCCAATCTCATTGTAGGTTCCTCCCCCGGCGCCATCCCAAAACGAGGGCTGCGCTTCTGGCAAGGAAAAAGTTCCCGCTGCCGCACAATTAGGGCTGCGCGCCCGTTTTCTTTCAGCCGCCGCCGCGCTATATCCGCCACAACTGACCTCGTCCGCGCCCGGATGCGTCAGCCCGTTGCACCAGATGGCCTGAGCGCCTGGCGACGACGCCGGGCGCTTTTGCATATCTGGAGCCCGTCATGACCTCGAACGTCCTCATGCCCAAGGCCACCGCCGTGTGGCTGATCGAAAACACCTCGCTCGCCTTCAATCAGATCGCCGAGTTCTGCGGCCTGCACCCGCTTGAAGTGCAAGGCATCGCCAACGAGGACGTCGCCAAGGGCATTCGCGGCGTCGATCCGATCGCCGGCGGCTTCCTCTCGCGCGAGGAGATCGCCAAGGGCGAGGCCGACGAGACCTACAAGCTGAAGCCGCTCGAGCAGAAGCGCATCGATCTGCCGCAGGTGAAGAAGCGCGGCGCCCGCTACACGCCGATCGCCCGCCGCCAGGATCGCCCGGACGCGATCGCCTGGTTCTTGAAGAACCACCCGGAAGTGCCGGACTCCAAGATCGTCAAACTGATCGGCACCACCAAGGCGACGATCGAGCAGGTGCGCAACCGCACGCACTGGAATTCCAACCAGATCAAGCCGGTCGATCCCGTCACGATCGGCCTCTGCACCCAGATCGAGCTGGACGCCGTCGTCTCCGAAGCGGCCGCCGCCAAAGCCCGCTCGGACGCCCGCCGCGCCAAGGAAGAAGCGAAGACGCTGAAAGCCGCGCAAGAAACCGTGCCGCCGGAAACGTACGAGCAGGGCGAAGGCTGAGCGCGCTCCGCTAACGCCGCCACACCTGCCGCAACACGCGATCGCGCCCGCACGCGGCGCGATACGCGGCGTAGCGCGCGGGATTTCGCCGCGCGTAGTCGCGGTGATATTCCTCCGCTTCGGTGAAGCGTCCAAGGTCCAGGATCGGCGTGATCACACGACCGTTCACGCGCCCGCTTTCGATCACCGCGCGTTTGCTCGCTTCCGCATCCGCGCGCTGCTCCGGCGTCACGAAGATCGCCGGCCGGTAGCTCGAGCCGCGATCGCAGAACTGGCCGCCATTGTCGGTCGGGTCGGTGAAGAGCCAGTAGCGATCAACCAGCTGGCGATAGCTGATCACGCTCGGATCGTAGCGCACGCGCACGGCCTCGTAATGGCCAGGATGGTTCTCGTAGGTCGGGTTCGCGTTGCGCCCGCCGGTATAGCCGCTCATCACTTCGACGACGCCCGGCAGCGCGCCCATGTCGTGCTCCATGCACCAGAAGCAGCCGCCGGCGAAAACAGCCTCTTCCAGCCCAGCGCGTGAGGGCGGCGTCGTCCGTTGTGATTGCGCCGCCGTGTCCGGCGGCGAGCAGGCGAACAGGAACAAGAGGCTGGCGATGATGGAACGACGAAGCATGCCTTTTATACGGTCTGATCATGTGAACGGTTTCAAGCAACCGCTGGCGACCCTCGCCCGTATCACCGGGCAAGCCGCAAGGAGCCCGCCATGAAGCTCGTCCCCGCCCTGATCGCTTCCGCCCTTATCGGCGGCGGCGCCGGCGTCTACGCCTACGCCCAGAACCAGAACGCCCCCGCCGCGCGTGAACGCTCGGCCAACGCGCTTGAGCGCCTGCGCGACTGGGTGATGGAGCGTGGCGGCACCGAGCGCGCGTTCGATAACGAATACTGGAACCACCATGAGCCCGGCATCTATGTCGAAGCGCGCACCGGCGAGGCGCTGTTTGCATCCACCAACAAGTACGACAGCGGCTCCGGCTGGCCGAGCTTCACGCGGCCGATCAATCCCGACGCCATCGTCTTGCGCGAGGATTACGCCATGGGCATGCGCCGCATCGAAGTGCGCTCGCGCGAGGGCGACCACCATCTCGGCCACGTCTTCGACGACGGCCCGCGCGGCACGGGCGGCCAACGCTTCTGCATCAACAGCTGCGCTATCCGCTTCATCCCGCGCGACCAAATGGAAGCGCAGGGTTACGGCCGCTATGTCGCCATCGTCGACGGCGGCTAGCGCTCAGGGATCCTGATAGCCCTCGGCGCGCAGCGTCAGCCCGCTTCCGCGCGGATCGCGCGCGAAGAAGAGGCCGCCGCGGCGCGTCGAGTGCGGCGGCAAATAGTCGAGCGTCGCCGTGCGGGTTTCGCCGCCGGCCTCGCCGCTGATCTCCACCATCGCCGCTGTGGTGTCGCCCTCATTGCGGGCCACGAACTCGACGACATAGCCGCCGCTCACGCTGGCGACGCGCTCCACCGCCACGACCACGCTGGGCGGGCTGCTGGGATCGCTCGTCGCGTTCATGGCGAGCACCGCGAGCATGGCGCAGAACAATAGCGCGCCGGCCCCGCCGACCAGCCATTCCAGCAGCGGCGTCGCCTGCTCGGCGGATTTGCGCTCAGTCACGCTGTTCAACCACAACGCGATGCGCCAGCCCCGCCCCAAGCACCGCAGGGAACGACAGCACCACCACGAACTCGGTCAGCTCAGCTAAACTAACATGATCGGTGCGTCCGAACGTCCACAGCAGAAACAGGCTCGCCAGCGCGCAGAGCGCATAGCCGGCGCAGGTGAATCGGATCAGCACCGAGAAGAACCCGGCCTCTCCGCGCCAGTCGCCGTTGCCCGGCAGCTCGGTCCAGAACAGCAGCGCGTGCAACGCCGCGAGCGAGACGAGCGCCAACGCCAGCGACTGCCAAGGGCTGAGCTGAAAGGCGATCAGGATCATCTCCTCCGTCGGCGCGACATTGAGCGCGACGAACAACGCACCGATTGTCATCAGGAAGAGGCGCGCGAAATAGGAGCGTTGCAGCCGCCTATCCTTGTCCTCGACATGCTGCTCGCGCCCGAGCTGCTTGTCTGCGAGCAGAGCGCCGATGCCGGCGGGAAAGGTCACCGCCGCAATCTTGCCGACGATCTCGTCCAGCGGCTGCCCTGGCGAGAACACGCCCAACAGCAACAGCACGATCGCGCCGGCGACCGCGGCGATGGCGATCGCCGCGAACGCGTCGAGCACATGATCGACGATGCCGAAGGCGCGCTCGAACCCTGCGAAGTAAGACAGCGCCACCAGCATCGGCAGCGTGACGATCAGCAGCGCCGCCAGCCGCATGCGATCCGCCGTGAAGCCGAGCCACCACATCTCCATGGTCATGAACAGCGGCAACGCGAACAGCACCGCGCCGACCAGGGCGCGGCCGAGGTCGCGGGCGTACTCGGCGCTGCTGACGTTCACGCCAGCCAACGGTAACGACGTGCGCGAAGTTCCCTAGCGGCGGTCCTTCCCCTGCTCGACCAGCACTGCGAGCCGATCCTGCACCCGGAGCGAGGTCATCCAGATTTCGCCCAGTAGGCGCAGCACCAGGATCAGCGCCGCGCCGGCGCCGAGGATGGCTATTGCGCTCATCAGCGCGGCGAAGAAGTTCGGCGTGTTGATCGAGGTCAGCACGGCCAGCGCGCCGAGCACGGCCAAGAGCGCCATGACGCTCGAGACGATCTGGAACACGACCGTCATCGCCGCAGGCGTCAACGCCTGCTCGAAAGAAAACAAAGCCCGCATGCGCGCTCCCGCAAGAGCGGGAACGCTAGCGCGCGCTCGCCACAGGCTCAATCTCGCGCGCCGCGAGATTGAGATTTTCGCGCGTCAGCCGACGCTCGCGCCGGCTAAGCGAACCTGTCGTTAATGATGATCCATTTCCTGTCGGAGGTATTCGATTTCTTCTTTGAGCTTCAGTTTCTGACGTTTCATCGCGCTGAGCTGCATCATATCGACGGAAGGCCGCTGGGCCTCAGCTCTGATGATCATGTCGAGATCCCGGTGCCGGGCGTCGAGTTCGCGTAGCCGCTGCTCGATAGCCATCGAAGGCGCCTCCTTTAGCTTGGGCGAGTCCGAGCATGCGCCCCTTTTTGGGTGTTGTCTCCTTACATCGCACACAAAATTAGTCATAATCCCAGTTGCGGTCTTCGCGGCCGCGAAATCCGGCTGAGTCGCGCCTTTACAGCGCCCCTCGGCCATGGCTTAGCTCGCCTTTTCGCGGACCAGCGGGGGCCCGCGGCGAACCTGGAATTCGCGCGCATGAGCGCCGGCGACGACGACCAATTCGACATTACCGAGACCCCGGAAAAGCGGGCGCTCAAGGTGCGCCTGGGAGAGCTGCGCGAGGAACATCGCGCGCTCGACAGCGCCATTCTGGCGTTGCAGGAACAAAGCGCCGGGGACGCGCTGCAACTCGCACGGCTGAAGAAGCGCAAGCTCGTGCTCAAGGACCAGATTCAATGGATCGAAGACAGGCTGACGCCCGACATCATCGCTTGAGGCGGTGGCTGACAGGCGCGGCGATGCTCACGGCGCTTCCGGGCGCCGCGTTCGCGCAGGACGCCGACACCAAGGGCGTGTTCTCGCTCACGGTGGAGAACGACAGCCTCTCCTCCGGCGCCGACCGCAACTATACCTCCGGCATCCGCCTCGGCTACGTCTCGCCCGCGGAAGGCGCGCCCGATTGGCTCGACGGCGCCGGCGGCTTCACGCGCGCGCTCTCGAATTCCGATCCGGACTTCTGGGGCTTCGCCATCGGCCAGTCGATCTTCACGCCGGAAGACATCAACGCAGTCCCCGCCCCGCCTGACCAGCATCCCTACGCGGGCTGGCTCTACATGCAGATCTCCGTCGGGGCCGAAGAGGATCGGCGCGATGGGCGGGCGCCGCGCTTTCTCGACACCTACGAACTCGAACTCGGCATCGTCGGCCCCTCCGCGCTCGGCGAGGAAGCCCAGCGCGGCATCCACGAATGGCTCGGCGCGCCCGATCCGCAAGGCTGGGACAGCCAGCTAGAGGACGAAGTCGCGTTCGCCGTCTCGTTCGACCGCCGCTGGCGCGCGCTCCGGGTGTTCGGCGACTATTTCGGCGGCCTCGAAGCGGACCTGACGCCCAGCGCCGGCGCCTCGCTCGGCACATTGCGCACCGAAGCGCGCGTCGGCCTCGCCGCCCGCGTCGGTCAGGGCATAGACAGCGATTACGGCCCGCCGCGCGTCAGGCCTTCACTCGCCAGCGTCGAGCATTTCCGCGGCGGCAATCTCTCCTGGTCGCTGTTCGCCGGCGTGCAAGGCCGCGCCGTCGCGCACAATCTCTTCCTCGACGGCAATACGTTCGAAGACAGCGCCTCGGTCGAGCGCAATCCGTACGTGCTCGACATGCAGACGGGCTTCTCGATCAGCGCCGGCTCGCTGCGCTTGGCCTACACCTATGTCTGGCGCACCGAAGAGTTCGAAACTCAGCCCACGCGCCAGGATTTCGGCGCGCTGTCGCTGAGCGCGCGCTTCTAGGACGGCCGTGCAGGCGTAACCCCGCGTACGCAATTCAAACTCCGCGTGCGCCGCGCCGCTTCTCGGCGACCATCGGGAACGCTAGCCTTTCCGCTCTCTCGCGAGGCGTGGCATGAGCCAGATCGTCGGGCCCGGCTCGAGCAAGCAAGTAACATATGCGAAGCCGCAGCCGATCAGGCTGCTGGTCCTGGCGCCCAGCCTCGCCGTGCTCGCTCTGCTCGTTGCCGCGGCGGCGATCACGCCTGGCAATTTCTTCGTCAACCTGCTGGGCTTCGCCTTCGGCTTGCCGATCACGGCGGCATGGGGCGCGCTCAGCGCTTTCAGTGTGGCCGGCGGGGCCCTCAACGCCGCATTCTCCATGGCTCTCGCAGGCGCCGTCGTTCCGGCGATCGCGGCGGGCGTCGCCGCCGGCCTCGCGATCGCACTGGCGCAGCGCCTGCACTGGCTGCCTGGCGGCGCGCGCCTCAAGCGCACGGTCGCCTCGACCGTGGCTTCGCGCGAGTTTTGGGTTGGCGGCGTCGTCGACAGCGCGCGCCTGCTCGCGACCAATCTCGCCACCGCGTATGTCGTCAGCGCGATTCTGACGGCGCTGGGCGTGTTCGCCTCCGCCGAAACCTATGCGGCGGCGTTGGACCACGTAACGGCGGCCGGCGGTCACGGCGGCTTCGACACGCTCTCGTTCGACAGCGCCCTCTACGCTCTCTTCTTCGCTCTCGGTCTCGCGCTTTGCCTAGGCGCCATCGGCGGCTTCGCATCGGGAGCGGCCGTCGGCGCCCTATTCGGCGGCCTCTCTTGGACCGGGCTTGGCGTCGCCGCGGTCCAGGGCGCCGCCAAGGGGTTCACGTTGAGCGCGTTCTCCGTCCCCGAAAAAGGACGGCGTGGCGGCTTCCTCCGGCGCATCGCCCTGGCTGCACTGCATGGCGGCTTGACGGGCGCCATGGGCGGCGCGTTCGTGGCCGTGCTGCTCTGTGCGCTTCAGCTGCTCACGGCCGGCTAAGCTATTCCGGCAGGCGCGCCAGCACGGTTTCGGTAATGCGGTCGCAACGCGCGCCGAGGAACGGAAACGCATCGGTCAAGGTGGCGGCCAGCCGCTCGCTCAGAGCTGCGCGCAGCATGCGCCGCGCGCGATGAAGCCGGGTCTTCACCGTCTCCTCGCGAATGTCGAGGCAAGCCGCGGTCTCGGCGATGCTGCACTCCTCGACGTCACGCATGATGAAGACGAGCCGGAACGCTTCGGGCAGTTCGTCGATCTCCGCTTCGATCAAGCGGCGCACCTGCGCCCGCGCCACGTCGGCCTCCGGCGTCGCAGCGGGATCGGCGTTGGGAAACATGATCACGTGCCCGCCGCCATTTTGCGCGGCCTCGATGGCGTCGACGTCGACCACATCTTTGCGGCGGCGCAGCCGGCCATTGGCTTCGTTGAGCGCGATCCGCGTAAGCCAGGTGAAGATGCTCGACTCGCCGCGGAAATCGCCGAGATGGGTGAAGGCCCGCACGTAGGCCTCCTGCACCACATCTTCGGCTTCGGCCTCGTCGCGCATGAGCGCGCGCGCGGTGCGGAAGAGGCGCTGATTGCCGCGGCGCATGATGGCGCGGAACGCATCGCGCTCGCCGTCTCGCGCGCGGCGCACCAACTCCGCCTCCTCCATCGCGTCGTAGTCTGGACGCAGTCCAGTTTGGGAAACGGCCATCTCGAACTCCGTTGTCTTAAGCCTATTGGATGCGGCAGTCGGGGCAAAGGGATCCGCCTCACGCGCGCGCAGCGCGCAGCAGCGCCATGACCTCGTCGCGCGGGCCGGGCTCGCGATAGACGCCACGGAAGCTGCGCGTCACCAGCAGCGAGCCGTGCTTGCGCACCCCGCGCGAGGACATGCATTCGTGCCGGGCCTCCACCACCACGGCGACGCCGCGCGGCTGCAGCGAGCTCTCCAGCGCGTCGGCGATCTCCGACGTCAGACGTTCCTGGATCTGCAGGCGGCGCGCGAATGCATCGACGAGCCGCGCCAGTTTGGAAATCCCGACCACGCGCCGCACCGGCAGATAGGCGATGTGGGCGACGCCGCGGATCGGCGCCATGTGGTGTTCGCAAACCGACTCCAGCTCGATGTCGCGCAGCACGACAACGTCCTCGTAACCGCCGACCTCGTCGAACGTGCGGCTCAGCACCGCCGCGGGATCGGCCGCGTAGCCGGCGAACCACTCTTCGTAGGCGCGCACCACGCGCGCCGGAGTCTGCAGCAGGCCTTCCCGCTCGGGCTTGTCGCCGGCCCAGCGGATCAACGTCCGCACCGCATCTTCGGCCTGCGCGCGTGATGGCCGCGGCGCCGGCGGCGAGGCCTCGATGTAGGCATCGCCGCTCTCGAACGTGGAATGAACCGTCTCCAGCATGTCTCACCTCGCGTCTGTCGCCAATTGGATGAGCGCCGCGCCCGGAGGTTCCCGAAATTTTTCATTCCGGCGGGAACGTTCTGCGCGCGCCCGCATCTGATGGCTGAGGAGGCGCTGAACCATGGGTGCGCAACAACAAGCGGGCGGACCCGATTTCGCCCTGGGCGTGGCGCTCGCGGAGCTTCCTGAAGGGACGACCCTCGCTGGCCGTGTCGGCGACGAACCTGTCCTGATGTCGCGCCGCGGCGGCCAATTCTACGCCCTCTCCGGCGCCTGCACGCACTACGGCGCGCCGCTCGGCGAAGGGCTTGTCGCCGGCGATCACGTGCGCTGCCCCTGGCATCACGCCTGTTTCGATCTGCGCACCGGCGAAGCCATCGCCGCGCCTGCTTTCCAGCAGCTGGCGCGCTGGCGCGTCGACATCGAGGGCGAGCGCGCATTCGTGCGCGAGCGACTCCCCCGCGCACCCGCGCCGGCGCCGGCGATGCCGTCGAAGTCACGGCATCCGGACCGCATCCTCATCTTAGGCGGCGGCGCCGCGGGCTTTGCCGCCGCCGACATGCTACGCCGCAGCGGCTTTTCCGGCGCGCTCACCATGCTCAGCGCCGACGCCTCGCCGCCCTGCGATCGTCCCAACTTGTCCAAGGACTATCTCGCCGGCACGGCGCCCGAAGACTGGATCCCGTTGAAGGACGACGCCTATTATCAAGATCGCGCCATCGATCTTCGGCTCGAGACCGAAGTCGAGACGATCGATCTCGGCGCCCGCCACGTGGCCACGCGCGCCGGCGAAACCTTCCCATTCGACGCGCTGCTGCTGGCGACGGGCGCCTCGCCGATCCGGCTCCCTTCGCCGGGCTTCGATCTTCCGAACGTCCACGTCCTGCGCAGCGTCGCCGACGCGCGCGCCATCATCGCACGCGCGCAGCAAAGCCGCAGCGCCGCTATTGTCGGCGCCGGTTTCATCGGCCTCGAAGTCGCCGCGTCCCTGCGTGCGCGCGGACTCGACGTGCACGTGATCGCACCGGATCACGTGCCGCTGCAGCGTGTGCTCGGGCCCGAGATCGGCCGCTTCGTGCAAAGCCTGCACGAGTCCCAAGGCGTGCGCTTCCATCTCGGCCGCACCGCAGATTCGTTCGACGGGCGGACGCTCGGCCTTTCGGACGGCGGCGCCGTCGACGCCGATCTCATCGTCGTCGGCATCGGCGTTGCGCCCAATGTTCAGCTCGCCGCAGCGGCGGGCTTGAGCGTGAACAACGGCGTTTTGGTCGACGGCTTCCTGCGCACGAGCGCGCCGGGCGTCTTCGCCGCCGGCGACATCGCCCGCTATCGCGACCCAAGGCTCGACGAGCACATCCGCATCGAGCACTGGGTGGCGGCCGAACGGCAAGGACAAACCGCCGCGCTCAACATGCTCGGCGCCGATGCGGTCTTCGCCGACACCCCATTCTTCTGGAGCAAACATTACGAGCACAGCCTGCACTATGTCGGCCAGGCCAGCAGCTGGGACCACGTCGCCATCGAAGGTTCCATCGGGGCCGCGGACTTCACCGCCCGGTTCTTGCGCAACAATCGTCTGCTCGCGGCCGTCTCGCTCGGCAGGCCGCGCGAGACGCTCGCGCTCCACGAGCAGATGAACACCGAGGCCGCAACGGCGTTCTAACATCATGCTTGCGCTTCTTGTCTTCGCGATCGCCGCGGCGCTGGCCTTCATCGAAGCGCGCCGCAGCGCCTACGACGATGCTGCCCAATGGCGCAACGAAGTGCGCATAAGTTTGCTCCTGGGCGCCGCCGCACTGTTGATCGAACTGGCGCTGCCGGCGCGCGAAGGGCCCGCCTGGAGCGGCGGTCTCGCGCTGGCGCTCGCGGTCTTCATCGCCGATGACTTCCTTTATTATCTGAGCCACCGCCTCTCGCACCGAGTCAGCCTGTTCTGGGCCTCGCACGCGGTGCATCACTCCCCGGTGCGCTACAATCTCTTCACCGGCCTCCGGCAGCCGCCCACTTGGCTGCTGACTCCCGCGGCGGCGGCGCCTGTGGCGCTGCTTGGGCTCGGCGCGCCCGCCGTGCTCGTCGCCGCATCGGCGACGCTGCGCGCCGTGCATCATTTCCTCATTCACACTGAGCGCGTGCGCACACTTCCCGCCTGGATCGAATACATCTTCAACACGCCCTCGCACCACCGCGTGCACCACTCGACAGATCCTGCGCACCTCGACCGCAATTTCGGTGGCGTCCTCATTGTCTGGGACCGTCTCTTCGGCACCTTCACTGCAGAGCCCAAAGGCGGCAGCGCGCAACGCTACGGCCTCGTCCACCCGATCCGCGGCGGCGCCTGGGCGACATTCGCCGCGCCCTGGGAACGGCTCTGGTCGCGCATGCGCGCCGCGCCCACAGCGCCAGCGGCGCTCCGGCGCGCGCTGGCCCCGCCCGAAGCGCACTGAGCTAGGAGAAGCTGGAGCGGGCGGGGGGAATCGAACCCCCGACATTCAGCTTGGGAAGCTGACGTTCTACCTCTGAACTACGCCCGCGATGTTGGTGATTTAGCAGACTTTTTCCACGACCCACAAGCGGAACTATCGACGCTTGTTGCAGCGTCTGTTGCAGGATGTGCGCCGGACGTTCTGACCACGACGGCGATTGTGACCAGCGCGTAGCGGACGCCGGCGAGGCCGATGAACAGCAGTGGCGGCGCGACCGCGCTCATCCCGCTCTCCGTTTCAACCGCTCGAGCCAAGCTAACGCTATACGGTCGGCGTCGGCGTATTTCTTGGCGACGCGATCGACGTCGTCAGTGTCCCAGCCGACCATCTCGGCCACCTCCTCCTTGGTGTATCCCAGGCAGCGCATGTGCGTCACGAAGGTGCCGCGCGCATCGTGCAGCCTCTTGGGCTCGGGATTGCGGCCGTCGTCGTAGACGTGGAGGATCTTCGCGGCGTCGCGAACCTTGATGAAGCTCGAGGTGAGGCCTGCCGGCGTCCACGGCCGTCCGCGGCTGTTCAGCAACAGATGCGCGCGCTTGATCTTGTCCTTCTCCTCCCATTTGGCCCGCACCTGTCGGCAGAGCGCGATCACCGCGTTGAGCTCGGGGGTGCGGGGAATGATGATGTCGGCCGGCGCCTTCTTGCCGGCGGTGCGCGCGCGGCGCTGCGCCTTCAGCGGCTTCAGCGCGATCGCGTGTTCGCCTATATGCGGATCGGCGAAGCGGCAGAGATCCTCCCGCCGCAACCCGCTATAGCAGGCCAGCAACAGCGCCAGCGTCGTGTCCGGCGGCTCTTCCGGTTCCGGCGCATCCTTCTTCATCAGCTTGCGCCGCGCGGCGCGGCCGGCGCTCTCAAAGCCCATCAGCTCGCCACCGAGCCAGATAATGTCGGAGCGGTCGCTGTAGCTGAAATCTTCGATGCCATCGGCCGGGTTCGCCTCGCAATAGCCTTCGTCGATTCCCCAGTTCAGCGCCTTCGACAGAATCTCCTTGCGCACGTCGGCCGCGCGCGGGCCCTGCTCGTCGGCAACCTTCTGAAGCCAGGTGCGGATGTCGCGCCGCACCGCCTTCACCGATTTCGGCGTCAGAAATTTCGCCGGCGTTTTGGCGATGCCAGCGCTACCGATCTGCTTCAGCGCGTTGCGTTCATTGCGCTTTGTCGAATGCGCGCGATGAATGAAGGCGGGGCTGCCTTCCCACGCGGTCAGAATGCCCCCCAAGGTCCTGGTGTCGACCTTCGGATGGGTCGCTTCGGCGTAGCCTTGCGCAATCAGCTTGGCGCCCTCGACGCTGCTCTCCTGCTCGATCACGGCGGCGCGTGTTGCGGCTTCGAAGCGCGCGATCGCCGGGGCGCCCTTGCCGCGCCAGGCGTACCAATCGCGGGCGACACGCCCGCCCGGCAGCGCGCGCCAGATCTTGTTAACGCCCGGCAGCGAAGTGCTCCCGCTTCCACGCTTCGTAGTCGTCGGCATCGGCGCCGCCCTCCTGGCCCAACGCCAGCGCATCGGATGCCTGCGTGTCAAGCTTACCGGTGATTTCGACGCTGCCATCGGCAGACAATTTGAGTTTGACGCCGAGTTTCAGCGCCAGCGAGGCCGCGCGTTCGGCCAACGCATCGCTGGCGTAGCGCGCACGCGCGCGGCGGAGAGCGCGGTGCTCGGTCATCGCGCGACAGCGGTGTCGTAAAACCGGGTGGGCGGGCGCGAGCTGAACCACTCTCCAGCCTTCAGCCGGTGCGTGTCGAGGCGGATCACGGAGAAATTCGGAGCTCCAATCGCACAAGGAGCGGGCTTCAACGACTCCTCGAAGACAGGCAGCGTCGCCGGGAGCGCATCACAAGGTATTTCGAGTTGACGCGATCCCCTACACTTAGCGCGTGCGCTTGCAGATGCTTTTCTGGAAGCCATGACCCGGTCCTCATGCGCACCGTCGGCACTCAACCTAAGTCGATGGTCCAGCGGGAAGGTGTTCGCATCAAACCAATTATCCGTGCAGTTGATTGGCGTTTAATCGACGCTGCAAGCCATCGAACCCTGCATCGCACCAGACCGTGTAGGCCGGTCTTTCACGCCGTCACCTCGAGTTTCCGTCCGACGTCGTTGGCGTTGCCCGGTGTGTCCCCTTGTGGCGTCGGCGCGACTGCCTTGTTTCGCCACTGAGAAGAATCGCGAATTAGCGCTCAAGCCCCAGTGAAGGCGTGGCCTTGGCCTTTCCGCTCGCGATTGAGATCGAATAGTTCTTGCCGATCGCGAGTTGTTGCCCCGCCACAAGCGGCGCCAGTGCGACTCCATCGTTGCGTTCAAGCATGGCGAACCGCCCTTGGTGAAGCATTTTGAAGCCGCGCACTGTCCATTCGCGTTCCAGTCCGTCGTCTATGGCGATCACGCGCTTGCCCAGGGCATTCGCGAAGGCATGCGTTTCCCGCGCAAGTTCGCCCTCGCGCAGGCGCTTTAGCGCGCCTGGCTCAAACTCGAATCGGCCAGTTAAATCCCTGCCGCCGCTTTTCTCTCGCTCGTGCCAGGCGATCCGTTGCGCCAGCGCGTGTCTCACGGCTGGCGTCGATGGCAGTTGGCCGGCGGCGCCCGCGATCCCCCTCGCCAGTTCGCGATCAAGTTCAGTCTCGGCGCGGGCATAGATTTGTACTTCGAGCGGTAGCGCCGAGAGGGTGTAAACCTTCAGGCGGTTGCCGCGTCCGCTGTGTGGGTGCGGCTCGATCGCGACGAGTCCGCCGCGCTCGACGCCAGCGACGGCTCGTGCGCGGACGTTGATGAAGACGGGTCCATGCGCCGGACTGCGAACGATCGCATAAGCCTTGCCTGGCCCATCGCCACGCCGTCCGACCTCCATCACCTCCCCGGCGAAGCGGCCCATTGAAGGCCGGTAGAGACGCAGCTTCCCCTCGCCCGGGGCCAGTTCGCGCCCCAGCCTGCGGCGAATGTCGAGACCGCGGCCGATCTCCTGCAATCGCACGCTCCAATCCGGCTCGAACCGGAAGCGACCACGCTTTCGCTCGTACGCCAGTCCCATGTGCGCCAATTCGCGAACGCGGTTGCGCAGCGCCGCGCGAAGTACTGGCTCCAACTTGCGTCCAACCGCCTGGATGCGGATGTCGGCATTGCTCTTGATCTCGGCTTCGAGAAGTTGGTCCAGCCGGGTGTGCCGGGCTGACCGCGTCTCGCGCTCCAGAGCTAGACGCTCGTCATCCGGGCCGCGACTGCCGAGCATCTCGGTGGCCACGTCCCGCGCGGCATGGCGCAAGCCGCGGCCGACGTAATCGCGAGGCAGCAGGAGATCGGCTCCATCCCGCCGGCGACCGCGCAAGATGATGTGGACGTGCGGGTTGTCGGTGTTGTGGTGATCAACCGCAACCCAATCGAGCGGTGCACCAAGATCGCGCTCCATCCGCGCCATGGTAGCGCGGGTGAAATCCCTGAGGCCCTCGATGCGGATTCCACTCTCGGGCGCCAGCATCAGGCGGAAGTGGCGCTTGTCCTCCCGCGCCCATTCCTCCAAGCGCGGGTTCGCATCGACCTCGTCGCGATCGCGGTCATAGAACTGGCCCTTGTCGCCATCAGGGCCTGCGCCGTCGCGCTCAAGATACTTGCCGTGGGCGATCAGGCGAGCCGCCGCAGCTCCGCCGTGGCCTTGGTAGAAGACAGTGGCGATGACGCGTTGCCGAGGATCCGATGCGAATGCTGCTTTTCCGCCTCGAAGGCGAGCGCGGCGACCGCTCCCCTTGCGCTCCGACATGAGCTTGGAGAGCTTGGCGCCGAGCCCTCCGCTGCGTGCTTGCTGCGAAGACGCGCGCTTGTGCACCTTGCCGTTGAGAATGTCGTCGTCGCGAAACACATTGAGTTCGCGCGCCGCGCTCAGCTGGTGATCGCGTTCGTTGGGCCGCATCAACGGCGAAGCAGCCAATAGTTCTGAAATCGATGCCTTCGGCATGTGCGGCGGCGTTCGTCATTGGAATCGCACCGATGCGGTGCTTTTCGCGGCGCCAGAGTCCGCCTTGCCGCATGAAAACGCCAGGCGTTGCAAGCTCCAGACGAAAACCTGCCGCGCCCTTTATCTTGCTCTCCACCACCTGATTGCCGCGACCCCGATCTCCTCTTCATTTGCAGAGTCGCTTTTTCGGTCGCACGTAACGCCGGCGCGTGTAGCACCGTGTTGCACGCCGTTATCTCATGTGCGCAACTCGATCAGAGTTTGCGCCACACGCCTTCGATCAGATCAACGCTCACAGGCCCCCAGTAGCGTCCATCAAAGCTGTCATCGGAATCGCCCAAGAGGAGAACTTCGCTGGCAGCCAATGTGCGGCAGCCCCGCCAACCAACGGGACGGCGAGTATCGTCGTCGCGATCCTGAAGGATGACGCGGACAGCAATGTGCTCACGACCACCCCGATCGTCGCCTGTTATCGTGAGACGCTGACCATCACCGCACACATGAGCGCCGGCGGCGGCGGCGACACGCTTAATGAAGCGATCGGAGGCGTCGTCGAAACCACGCCGATGAGCCTCCTGCGGCGCCACGTCTCGCGCCCGGACGGTGACGAAGGCGTCCACGGCGATAGGCGCGCTTGTGCGCACGTAAAAACCCTCCGGCACGGACGGGCTGTGATTGTAAATCAAGAGGTCGCGCGGCGCCGCGAGCGCGGCAGCCGCCAGCGCGGCGGCCACGCCGCCGCCCAGCAGCAGGACCGATCGGGCTCGTTTGCTCATCGGGCCGACTCAAGCAGGTTCCACGCCGCGGACTGCTTTGGGGCGCTTGGGGTTCCGGATCCCCAAAGGAAAAGTCCCACGAGAACAGCTATATGGCGTCGCCTTTTTTTTGGGGGGTTGGCGGCTCGCCGAGCGGAGCGGATATGCTTGACTTTTTGGGGATATTAGCTAACTTAGGGATTATGAGCGCGACCACCAAAATCTCGGCGGCAGAATTCCAGAACAATTTCGGTCGCTACACCGACGCCGCCAAACAGGCGCCGATCGTCGTCACCCGATATGGCCGCGACGAACTCGTGGTGCTTTCGGCCGCTGAGTATCAGCGAATGCGGGCCTCCTTCCGGCGAGTTGTGGTGATCAACGAGACGACGCCCGACGAGGCCGCGGAGCTCTTCCAAGCGCTTGCTAATGCGCCCCCCTCGCCCGAAGCGCAGGCGCTCGACCACTTGATGGATGACGACGCCCGCCCGGGCTCGTGACGTCTGCGTAGATGATCCCGAAGGCGCCGCAAGCCGGCATGGTTCTGCATTACAGCTTCCTCTGGAAGCATGAGGCCAAGCGCGGTCAGGAAGAGGGCGCGAAGGATCGTCCGGTCGTCGTTCTGGTGCTCCTGGCGGATGGCGAAGAAGTGGTTGTTGCTCCCATCACCACGCTTTCACCCGACGAACGTGCGCCCGCTTTAGAGGTGCCCTCGCGCGTGCGCGCGCACTTAGGTCTCGACGCAAACCAATCCTGGATCAGCCTCGCTACGCTCAATCGCTTCGTATGGCCCGGTCCCGATCTGCGCCCGGTGCCCGGAAGCAGTCCTGCCGACGCGCTTTATGGGTTCATTCCGCAAAAGCTGCTCGACGCGGCCCAACAAACAGCGATGGCCGAACTCGCAAAGCGCGTGCCGGGCCTCGTTGTGCGCCGTACTGAAGAATGAGCCCGCGCCGCAGACGCTGGCCCGTAAGCCAATCTGGACGGCGGCGTTCAGATGTATGCGCAATTGGACGTACGTAATCGATTTTTGGACTCCCTCCTCTTGACGTAGGACGCCTCACGTTTTGGCAAGTCCAATCGAAGCGCTCCGGCGGTGCTCGCTATCGTTCTGAGCGATGAACTGAGTTCGACGCCGACGTCACCTGACTGGACTAGCCTCGTTCGGTCCACACTCCTTCGACACGCAGCGCTCCAGCGCCGTACCATCGGAAATCTGAACAAGAAGAGACAGGATGAGAGAGGCGCCGTCCGGTCAACGCGGCGGGCCGGACGGCGCCCGAAGGCCTTGGCGGTTGGAGCGCCAGCAGGCGAGCCGGGATCCGGTGCGCCTGCGCCGCTTCAGTATTCGCTTGGCAGGAAGATGACATCGTTCTGAAGCCAGAGCGTGATTTCAGGCAGCGGGAAGTCGGTGAAGGCGATGGTCTGAGAGGTGACAAGCCCATGGTCACCGTCCTCGCAGGTCAGCACGGCGCTCATGTCTTGCCCGACCTTCAGCGTCCAAACCTGGAAAGGCTCCGCCCGCACGCGCGCGTCGTGCTGATGGGAGACTATGGCGTCGAGCAGCCAATAGGCGCCGCCGGCCTCAGCTACATATTGGGCGCCGTCGGTGTATGTGATCGAAGGATAAAGCCGATGGCGATACCAGCATTCGCTGCCGGTGAATTGCGCCAAATCGCCGGCGCGAAGGGTCTTTGAAGACATTGCGATGTCTCCTCAATGTCATTGAGTTGAGATGAGCGACGCCGCTTCCGAGACGTGGAAGCGGCGTCTCGAGATCAGGCGGCGGCCAAGCCCAGCGACTTGACGGCGCCTTCGCCAGGATCGACGGCGACGAACACCTTGCCGATCCAGCGGCCAGTGGCCTTGTCTTTCCAGCGGTCGTGGCGGAGCTTGCCGGTGATCTCGGCAGTGACGCCTTTCTTCATCGCTTTGGCGGCGACGGAGGCCTTGCCGTCATTGATCTCGACGGTGAAGCGGTCGGTGCGGTTCTCGTCTTTGACTTCGAGCCAGAGCGAGACGATCTCGATCGCGCCGCCCTTCTGTTCGAACGAACGAACTTTGGGATCGTCGACGAGCGTGCCGGTGATGGTGACGCGGTTGGTCATGGAAGGGTCCTCGATGAGCATTCCCGGCTGATCCCGGGGCCGCGGGCGTCGCCCGCGACGGCGCTCTTTGCGCCCGGCCATGAGGCGGCGCGGGCAAGGCGAAAATGGTGGGGCCCGCGTCCGCGTGCGAGCACGCGGACCGAAGCCCGCGTCAGCGGGGCGGGGAAACGATTTTCTCCTTGCCGGCGGCGACGGCCGGGCGTCACTGGCGACGGCGTGGGCGACGCTTGCGGCAGCGCGACGGCCTGACGAAGCGAGAACCGATGCAACAACCGCCGGCTTAGCCGTGCACGCGTGCGCGAGCCCAATCGTTCCAATCGTCGAAGCCGGACGGCGCGGGCGCGATCTCGGCTGCGACTGTAGGCGCCATGCGAGACCGCAACGCCTCAGCCGCGCGCAAGCCGGCGGCGTCATTGTCAGACGCGATGATGAGCCGGCGCAGAGGCACAGTGATGCTTATGCGGTTGAGATTGCCGGCGCTGAGCGCGGCCCAAGCAGGAATGCCGAAAACGTCTGATGCCGAAAGCATGGTCTCGACGCCCTCGCCGACGGCAAGTTCATCCTCGACTTCAGCGAGCCGGACAACGCCGCCCATCAATTTGCCGATGACGCGTCGCGGTGTCGGCACGGCCGCTTTCGCCGTGCCATGAGGACTGAGCAGCGTAACCTGGACGCCTTGAAGCGCGCCATCGGGGTCCGAGATTGCGGCGACAAGCGCAGGCCGCCTTGCGCGGTCGTCCAGACTGGTCATGCACGCGTGGAAGCGGAGCGCGGCGCTTTCCCAAAGCGCCGCCGGGATCGCTCGCCGCCGCAGATAGGCTTCGGCAACGGAGTGCTTCAGTGATCGGCTTTCATCCCAGATGCGCTGTGCGCGTGCGATACGCTCTTCGTCGGCAGGCTGCGCGGCGATCCTCACCGGCGCCGAATGCGAACCGCGCAACTTCGCGCGCGGCTCATTTTCCAAGAGGCCAAGATCGGCCAAGGCGCGCCGCACGTCGCGCCAGTCGTCCTTGGGACTGAAGCAGTGAATGAGGATGCGCCCCTCCTCCGTCAGGCGAAGCGAGACGGAGCGGTCCCTGTGACTGTGATTTGGTCCAGGGATGAGAGCGCGCGCGCCGCCGTCGAGCAGGATGCCCCCGCAAGCGGCGACGATGCGCTCAAGCCGCGACATCAGAAATCTCCTCCTCCGCGAATGGCGACGGGCTCTTCGCCAAGAGCCAATCGACCGCGATCTGCGCCTGGGCGGCGGCGGTCAAGAACGCGCGCTTATCGTCGGCCAAAAGCTTCATCCAATGACCGATATAGGAAGCATGGTCATGGATGTGATGCGGGGGCAGCCGCAAATGCGCGCCCAGCAAGCTTGCGCCGATCTCGGCGACAAGCTCTTCGGCTGCAATCGCGTGCTGCGAGAACTTCTTGCCCATGTCGCGGCCGACGCGATGAGGCGCCATGGTCGCGTGAACGCTCTCATGATTGAGCGTCGCAGCGTAATCCTCTGCGGTGTCGAAGGCGCCAATCGGCGGCATGCCGATTACGTCCTTGCTTGGAATGTAGCAAGCGATGTCCCGCGTCGCGATGCGGGCGATGTCCAGCTTTGCGAACCAGCTTTCGTGCGCCGCAAGCGGCGCGAGCGAGGACACGACCGGTTCTGGATGAAAGCGGGCTGGTAGGTTGTCGATCTGATCGGCGCAGAAGACGACGTACCATTTCAAGAACCGGAACGCGTCTTCGACCTCGGCGTCGGCATCATCGGTGCGTTTGCGCGTGCCGTGCCCGTAATAGACGACGACTTCGCCGCGTTCGCTCTTGCGCACTTGCGCGCCCAGCTTCACGGCCTGATTGAAAGTCAGCCAATAGGGCGAGGCATAACCCCGCTCGATCGCGGCGGACCAGAGCAGAATGACATTGACGCCCCGATAGCTCTCGCCGGTGACGCGGCGCGGTAGCACAGGCCCGATGCGTGCGCCGTCCCACGGCTTGCGCCACGGCAAGACGCCGGCCTCCAGCTCAGACAAAATCTTCGAGGTTATTTCGGCCGCGACATCGCGGCGCGCGCCAGCAAGGGCGTGTTGGCTTGTCATGATGAAACTCCAGAAAAAAGTGCGCCGCCGGCTTCAAACCGGCGGCGCTGGATTGAATGAGAAGAGGCGTCAGGCCGCTTGCGTCTCTGCAAGAGCGCGCTTGCCGTCGGCGGTGACGGCGAAGGCGCCTTCGCGAGGCGGCGTGATCAACAGATCAGGCAGCCAGCCTGCGCCCTTGAGCGTTTGAGCGGCCGTGCGAGCGAGTTCGGCCTTCTTCATCTTCTGGAACGCGGCGATCATGCCGCTGCGTTCTTGCTCGCCGAGTGACGCAATCGCTGACGCCGTTTCCAGAGCTCCGATCGCCAGCGCCTTGGGCGCGGCGGACCAGAAGTCTTCGTCCGCTTCCCAGTGGCGTGTCATGTCGAGATCGAGCGCGGCAGCCAGCGCATCGCCCATGCGCTGGAGCCGCTTGTCCTCCGACGAAACGCCGCTATGCGTGAGATCGACCGTCTCGGCCAAAAACACAGCGAGCATTTCGAGCAGCTTCTCGATCGGTTGGTCGATGCAGGCTGCGAAGAACGCCAGTTCATCCTCCTCCGCCTTTTCGGCGTAGGCGATTCGTACGTTCTCCATCGCATCGTCATCGTCAAAGCCGATGGGGCGCGCTTCAACGCCCACGCCCGGGACGCGTGAGCGGTCAGCGCTTTGGCGCATCAGCGTGAAGACGAGCAAGCCCAACGCGACCGCCGGATTGGCGGCCAGACTCGCGCGCACGCCGCGGGTCCGGGCTTCGGTCAGTCGCTGGGTCAGCGCCTTGGTGAGACGCGGTCCGTCGTCGGCATCCTCTTGTAAATCAGAGGCGTCCGGCGCGCGCTCCTCTGACGCCGCCTTCACATCTGTCTTGCGCAGCTTGGCGATCGCTTTGAGGTCGGCGCGTTTGATGAGGCCCTTGGTGATGACCGCGCGCCCGTCGCGGTCGATGGCGACCGCGGCGCCTGCATGCGCCATCTGCTTTGGATCGAAGGTGCGCGTCGCCTCGCGCGAGGCGTCGAGCTTGGCCTCGGCTTCATCGCGTTCGGTCCAGAGCGGATTGTCTTCCTCGGCGCCTTCAAGCTTGGCGTCGAGCTCTTCGAGCCGCGCTTCGAGCTGCGCCATCTCCTTCTTCTCCGCAGCCTTCAGCTTGCGTTGCGTCGGATGGAGCCGCTCGCCGGCGCAGCCTTCAATCTGGCCGTGGCCGCGCAAGGTTTCGACCCAGCCCCAACCTTCGGACGCGAGGCCCGCGCACATCTGATCGAGCCGCTCGGAAGCGAGCCGCTGCAACAACTCGCGATCGTCAAACAAGACGACGTCGGGCTCGAACAGATCGCGGACCAAACGACCGCCAGCCGCTTCATAAGCCTCCGCGCCGACAAAGCGTGCAATCCGGTCGTGCGCGGGAATGCGGCCCACAGTCAGCGCGTTGCGTACACTTGGGGCATGCGTGATGGGCTTCGCGAACTGGCGGAAGACACGCTCCTGCGCCGCGTGGTCATCGTTGATGGCGAAGGCGCGCGCCACGTCGAGATTGATGTCGCCCTTGCGGTAGGCCGCCCTGATCTTCGGCGAGAGGCGCGCGAGCGCGAGCCGCTGTTCGACTAGGCGCACCGTGCAGCCGAAGCGGCGGGCAACGTCGTCGACGCTCATGCCGCCATCGACCAGCCTTGCGAAGGCTTCGACCTCGTCCATCACGGACATGGGCGAGCGCGTCACGTTTTCGTCCAGGCTGATCTCAAGCGGATCGTTGGTCGTGTCGATGACGCAACGCACCGGTTCGCTATCTTGAATCTGCTTGCGCTTGACGCGCAGCAGCTGCGCCTGGCGCCGGCCTTCGCCGATCTGCACCAGGTAAAAGCCGGTGCGTGCGCCGGCGTCATCAAACTCCGGCTCGACCACCAGGTTCTGCAGCATGCCTTTGGCTTGAATCGACGCCGCAAGGGCTTCGATCTCTGCTTTGGAATGGGGCGTCTTGCGCGCATTCCTGGGCGACTTCTTGAGCTTGTTGAGCGGGATCAGCACGACGCCGGTCTGAACGGCGTGCTCGTCATGGGTTGCGATTGCTTGTGTCATGGAAAGCCTCATTGGCTTTCCCGGCTGCGATATTGCTCGCCGGGGCCGCGTGCGCGACCCCTACCCTTGCGCCCGCGTTCAGGCCGGTCCTGTCGAGGGCTTTAGAGCGAAGCGTCCCTCGACAGGACCGGACGCGCGGGCTACGCCGTTCTCGCGCACGCGTACGGGCTGCAAGGACGCGGGATGCCGGCATCGGTGGCTAAACGCAACGCCGCGCGCCTCACAGCCGTATGTGGTGGCCGCGCCGCGCGCGTTGGTCGTCGCCTGCCGCGCTGGCTCAGGGCGGCCATCGTGTGCGGGATCTTAGCAGACCAGCCGGACAGGGGATGAAGCAACAAGGTTCACGCCTCCTTTTTCGGTCATTACCGCAACTTACCGCCGGTAGCGCTCCGCGGGCTTATCGCGCAGGCGGCGGAGTTGCGACCTCGCTCAAGTGCATGTGTTTGAGAGCGGCGCGGTCGGTTGATCAAACACAGCTGCGAGCGCATCGGATCGGGCATGGCCGCGCGCGCGCGGCCCGTCGGGCCGCGATCAGCAGGCGCGAGCGCGCGCTGGCGCGCGCGGCGGCGTTCTGCAGCTTCCATCCGATAGCATCGAGAGCGGCAGGCGCCGTCGCTTTGCCTCGCTGCGCCAGCCTTCCGCCAAGCGCGACCGCGCTTGCTGATCGCCGCTGACGGAGAGATCCAACAAAACGCCCAGCATGATCTGCGGCCAGGTGAACAGCCTGGGGTCGAATTCCGCCGAGACGAAGGTCCAGATCGTGGGGAAGAACGACCGCAAATAGAGCGACGCATCGAAATACGCGGCTTGCGGCACGCCCGGGGTGCACCGCACGAGCACCGGCTCCATCAGCCGCGACACGGGCTTCGGAATCTGGCGCAATTCGAACAGCAGCTTGGCCCTCAGATGGGAGAGCCTCAAATTGTTGATGTTGATCGGGAAGAGCACGCAAGGGGCGCGTCCGGCCTGCTGTCTCAGGCCATCGAACGCCAAGTGAGCCGCCTCCCGGATAGAGGCGAGATCGACCTCCGCAGCCTCATTGCTGGGGGCGCAATAGTCTCGAATTTGCAGGAACGCCGCCGACGCGCCTTGCACTCTGACGAACCAGGCCGTGTCGCCGCCCTCGCGCGCCACTGCGTCAAACCGAAACGTGAGCTCCTGGGTGAGCTCCTGCTCCATGTCCTCATACCTGATCCGCTCACGTTCTTTCGCCAGCGGGCGCGGCGCGGGCGAAAGAGCGGCGGGCGAAGCGGATTCGGGCTCGCCCTGCGCGGCGGCGGACGCCAGCCACTTGGCGGCCGATTCCGGCGGCAAGTCGCGCATGACCAGCTTTTCGATTGGCAGCACTTCGTTGCCACTCAGTCGGTCGGTGAGGTAGGCGACGAGCAGCAGCCGCAGGTCCGCCGTCTCCAAGCTCGTCGCAGGATGGCGGATCAGCGTCAGCACACCCTCATCCAGCAGAACGATATTCTCATCGCCGCAGAGATTTCGCGCCCACTCGACGACGGCGTCGCTGTTGCGGTGCAGGTACTCGAGCCAGCGCGGCGCGTCTTCGCTGCGCACCGGCTCGATCGCTATGCGCAGCACGTCGCTAAGATCACGCAGCCCGCCGGCGGCTATGATCTCCTTGAGACGGGCCTTGTCGCAGCCGTTAAGCGTGAACATGCAAACTGGTCTTGGCAGGTTGTGGCAATGGGAAACGCTCACCCAGAGCGTGCATCGCCTTTCCTAAACGTGCAGTAAAGCAAACTGCTCCGACGCTTAAGACGAGCCGCGCCGTTAGGACGAGGCCATCGATGCAAACAAGCGCAGGACGTCGTCAATTTCGAGCGGCTTTTTCTGAAACGCGGCGATGCCGGCCGCCATCACCCGGCGCCTCGTCTCAGGATCGTCCTGCGCACTGATGACGATCGTGCGCTGCAGCAGCTGCGGCATCTCGCGCCGCAATTGCTCGATGACGTCGAAGCCGGAGACGCCGGGCATCATCAAATCGAGGAAGACGACTTTAGCGTCCAGCGAGAGCGCCCGGGCGAGAACGTCCCGCCCGTCGGCGCTGACGTGTACGTCGGCGCTGTCCTCGAGCGCCCATTGGATGAGCTGCTGATTGACGGGATTGTCATCCACCACAAGCACGTTCGGTCGCATCGATGTTCGGTCTCCGCGCGAACGCTGCCGCCCTGCCGGTTAAGTCGGCGATAAAGGGGCTGCGTTTTGAACTGCAACGCGCCGCCATCGTGAAGAGGTGAGAAACCAGCGCGCGCATAGCTTTTGCTGAGCCGATGAGAGCAAGGCCGGGGCATATGCAGCAAGTCGTAGATCCAGTGCTGGCGGCGGCGCCCGTCGTCGCGCTCGCCGCTATCGCCGTAGCGCTGATCGAGCACCTTTCGCGACGAACGCTCCGCACGGAGAACGTTCGCCTCGCCGAGGCGGTGCGGCAGTCGACGCTGATCGAGCAGCGGGCCCATGCGATCCAGACGGCCGGTCAGATCTCGCTCTGCGACATCGATCTCGCCAGCGACGAAGCTTACGTTTCTCCGGCCATGTGCGCGGTGCTCGGCGTGCCGAGCGGAGAAGCGCTGGCGAACGCCTCGGTGGTTCTGGCCAGCGCCGTCCATGTCGAAGATCTGTCCGAGGTCGAGGTGGCGATCGACGCCTCCAAGCGCGGCGACTCCGCAACCGTGATGGCGCGCGTCAAAGACCTCGAGCACGACGCCCACCGCTGGCACCGCGTGTTCGTGGCCGGCGCCGTCGACGCCGCCGGCAGGGCGACCCGGCGCATCGTCGTAACCCAGGACATCGACGATCTCGTGCGTTCAATGGAATCGGCCAATCAGGCCAGCAGCCTCAAGTCGCAGTTTCTCGCCAACATGAGTCACGAGCTGCGCACGCCGATGAACGGCGTCATCGGCATGGCGCAGCTGCTGCAACGGAGCGAGCTCGATCCAAAGCAGCGCCGCTACGCCGACACGATCTTGAACTCGGCGCGCAGCCTGCTTTCGATCATCAACGACATTCTCGATCTCTCCAAGATTGAATCGGGAATGCTGCGGCTCGATCCGGATTGGGTTGGCCTCGATCAGCTCGCACACGCGGCGCTCGGAGTAGTCGAAGGCGTCGCCTTGCAGAAGGGCGTTGCGCTGGAGCTCGAGCTGCCGCCGCGGGCCGACCAGACGCTGCTTTACTGCGACGCCGACCGCGTTCGCCAAGTGCTGGTCAACCTGCTCGGCAACGCGCTGAAGTTCAGCGACGAGGGCGTGGTGCGGCTCGGCATGGAACATGTCGGACGGGCGGGCTGGAAATTCGCCGTCACCGACAACGGCCCTGGCATCCCCCCCGATCAGCAGGCGCAAATCTTCGAGCGCTTCCGACAGGTGGACGGATCGAGCACGCGCAGGCACGGCGGCACAGGCCTCGGCCTTGCGATCTGCAGCGAGCTTGTGAGCATCATGAAGGGCGCGATCGACGTCGAGAGCGTCCCCGGCCACGGCTCCACGTTCTGGTTCGTGCTTCCGCTCGAGTCGCGGCGCGCCGCCGAGGCAAACCAGAGCAAAACGGACCCGATACGCCGGGGGGACGATCTTGCCGGGGCGCGCGTGCTGCTGGTCGAGGACAACGAGACCAACCGGCTGCTGATGCGCGAGGTGCTGCACGAAGCTGGCGTGGTGCAACTGACCGAGGCGGAGAACGGCGCTGATGCAATCGAGTGTCTGGAGGCGGCGCACTACGATCTCGTGTTGATGGACATCCACATGCCGGTCATGCCCGGCGACGTAGCGATCCGCACCATCCGCGCTTCAAACGCCCCCTATGCGAGCGTGCCGATCATGGTGGTCACGGCCAGCGCCATGAAAGGCCAACGCGACGCATATCTTGCGACCGGCGCGGACGAATATGTCGCGAAGCCGCTGGACCTCGCCGAATTCGAGCACAAGGCGCGCGCGCTCCTCGCGGCCGGGGTAGAACGGCGCGGAAAGTGCGCCCGCGCTTGAGGCGCGGGCGAGCGCCGGCATGCGTGCCTCGCGCATTGGAATTCGAACGTCCGAAACCTCTCCTCCCGGAGCGCCCGGCGCACGGCCGAGTCAAGTTCTCTGCTCGGCGCGCATACAGGTGTGGAGGGGTGAACGGACGCGCCCTGCGTTACCACAAAGAACGCCGTGTCCCCTCGACGAAAATAGTGTTGTGCTGGTTGACGCGCTCAAGCGTCAGACGCGAAGCTCCCTTTCTACCGTCTCGTCCGCGCTAATTGTTTGCCAATGGGTGAGCTGAGGGACAGGGCCGGATTAGCGACGCTTGGCGCCCAGCCGCTGAGACCTGGGCTCGGATTTGGTTGCGCACAGCTATTGTCACGCTGTGGCCAGGCCGCGGCCGTGCGTTTGCTCGAGACCGCGCTCGATGCTGGGATCACTCACTTCGACGTCGCCCGCTCCTATGGCGACGGCGCCGCTGAGCAAGCGCTTGGCCAGATTGCTCGTCGCCGCAGGCGCGAAATGACGATCGTCACCAAGGCGGGCATGGCGCCGCCGACCTTGGCTGGACGAGTCGCGCGAAGGCTGGGCGGCGCGCGATCGGCTCATCGAAGCGGCCTGTTCGCACCAGACCAGGTCGCGCGGTCGGTCGAGTCCAGCCTCCGGGCGCTGGCGACGGATCACATTGATGCGCTGTTGCTGCATGAATGCGAGCCAGAGCATGTGACCGAAGCGCTTATCCTAAGACTCGGCCGGCTCATAAGCGAAGGCAAGATCGGCGCTTTCGGCATCGCTACGAGCAGCCAGGCCACCGATGAGCTGCGCCGCCGTTGGCCGCAGACATGGCGCGTAGTCCAGCTCGCCGATGATCCCTCGTTGCCGCTGCCGGCGGGCGGCCGCTCCATCTTCGTTACGCACTCGGTGGTCTCCGGCGCCCGATTGCGCGAACGATGTTCGCCCGCTGCTGAGCTCGCGATCCGAGCGGCGATGGAGCGCAATCGTTCAGGCGTTGTGCTGTTCTCGTCCTGCAACCCACAGCACATCCAGAAAAACGCGCTTCTCGCCGAACGGGTGATGTGCCCAGCGCTGGCGGGAAGCGCTGTCGCAACCTGCACGGGTTCGGCGGACAACCAGCTGCGTCAGGCGCGGCCGCTGCCGCGCGGTCCTGCATTGGCCGAGGCCCCATAGTATGAGCCGGGCGCGAATGCTCATCTGGTTGATCGCACTTGGAGCTCTCAGCCCGGTGTTCTGACGTCAGTTTTGGCGACCGCCGCGCAGAGGCGGCGAATAAGGTCTGCCGAGTCCATCGGCTTTTCGCAGATATCGAATCTGCCGGCAATTTCCGCCAGAGCATCGAGCGCATAGCCGGTCACGATCACTGTCGGCACCCCTAAAGCGGCCAAGCGGTTCAGCGCCGGCAAAGCCCAAGCGCCGCCCAAATTGATATCGACCACGGCCGCGTCTGGTCTCTCGTCGCTCAGGCGCCGCAGCGCTTCCGCTAGGCTGGCGATCGGCCCAATCACTGAAGCGCCCGCAGCGCTCAGTGCGTCCTCGATCTCGGCACCGACGAGGGCTTCATCTTCCAGCACAAGGACGCGCCAGTCTCGCAATCGAGGCGGATGCTGAGCTTGGTCTTGCATGAATGTCCTCACCCCGAATATTTCTCGCCGCCGGACTGACAGGCGCATTCGCGTCGCCGGTCCGGCGTTGCTAACGCCCGGCGTTACCAAAGGTTCGAGGCTGCGTGAGAGGCAACCAGCGGTCTCGCGATCGCAATTGAGCGAGTTCCGCCGCCGTCGGCGCGATCCCGGACCCATTCTTGCGGTCCCTCTTCAACTCGCTGCGAGCGGCCGATACTGGGATGGTACCTGATAGGCCTGACCGCAAATCGTCAGCGCCGGGAAGGAGTGAGGCACCAGGGTCACCGCTGACGTAAGGGCCCTGCGCAGCACTAAGGGTCGATCCCATGACGACCACGTTCGTAGCATTCCCCGCCTGCGATAATGCCGGCCCCGCAATCACCCCGAGTACGGCCGCTCTGGATACTTGCGCGCCGTCAATCGAACCGTCTCCCGTACCGGACTGAGCGGCGACGTTGGCTAGTGCGTTGCCAGCTCCCGCCACGAGAACGGGCGCACACCCACCGGACAGGCAGGCGCCGAGCGCGATCGAACCAGCAGCGGCATACGGAAGCATGTGCGCCGCGGCCTCGGCTCTGGCGTTAACTCGACCCGTGACGCAGCTGGTATCGCCGCCGCAGGCGCGAGCATCATTGATTCCATCAAGTATCGCCTCATTCTGTCGCCCAGTTGGATCAACATTGTTCAGCGGGTCGTTCCGCACGTAGGCGTAGAGGTTCAGATCATCCTCATACCCGACGGGGTCAGTTTGCAGGGACTATCGGTCCAGACGCGCTTCATCGTAGGTGCAGCCATCTTCCCTAGACGCGCCAAATCGATAAGCGGCACCACGTCTCCTAGAGGCCCTTCGATACCAAAATTTCCCTAGAAGCGGTTTTCGGGCACGCGGAACAGCTGTACCGCCTCGGACTTGAATGCCCGCGTATACGCTCTGCGCCGTCCTGATCCTCCTCAGCCAGACAAATTTCGTCGAATCCAATTTGCCACGCGGAGTCCCACGAATTGCGCGAGGATAATTGCAGAGAACCAAAACAAACTGCGCGCCCAGTTAGCAGGCGCGAACACGTAGGAGATGCCCCCTGGTAGTGTCCCAACTTCCGCCCATCCAATGCAGATCGACCCGATAGTTGCGGGAAGCAAAAACCCCAGCGCAACGCGGAGCCACCTTGCCCTATTCATGGTCTTCCTCGGTGGCTTGTGCGCTGCTGCTCGCTGCTTCACCCGCTATCCCGGCCACAATAGGACTTGCTCCTGACTCCTCAAGAAAACCACCAACGATCCCGCCCATGACGCCACCCGAAATGGCGATCGGAGATGTCATGGACTCACCCATGTTCGTCGACAATGGACCTCCATTGTCTAGGTTGTTAAGAAAAGTTGTGACCTCGCCTCCTAATGGCGCAGCACCACCGCCGATAAGGCCTTTTGCGAGAGCGCTGCCGCGCTGATCTGCAACCGCTCCGCCTACAGCGCCGCCAGTCGCCGCATTAAATACGCTTTGCACCGTTGCGTTCTCGTTTGTCGCCAACTCCGCAGTGCCCGCTCCAAGTGCCCCCAACACCGCACCCCTCGGATTGGCCCGCACGGCTGTCCCGATGATTACTGCGTTCCGAACACCGGATGCCAACTGCCTGTTCGCCCGTGCTGACGCAGCATCATAAGTCTGTCGCTGACTCGGGGTCAGCGTAGCCCGAAACGCTTCTTCTTCGTCGCGCTCCCGTTGAAGCATTTCTGACTGCCGACCATCTGAATCCACACGATTGAGCGGATCGTTCCGCACGTAGGCGTAAAGGTTCAGATCGTCTTCGTACCCGACGGGGTCAGTTTGCAGGGACTGTCGGTCCTGACGCGCTTTTTCGTAGGCGTGGGCATTTTCTCTAGACGCGACAAATCGATACGCGGCGCTCCGGCCTTGAGACGCTCTGCCATTCCGAAAAATTTCCCTAGTGGCGGTTTTCAGGGGGCGCGGACGCGGCCACTCTGAAGCGCTGCGGAGGGCGGCGGCGCCGCTCGCAACCCCCCTCTTCGTTGGCCTCCTTAGAGCCGAACATCAAACAACAGAGGATCGTATGCATCAACCTGAACGCGCCCATGCGGCACGGTAAATCGAACTGCTTCCAATCCACCGTTCAAGGCGGCGAACTCTGAAAGGCGCTCGATCTCGCCGTGGAGATAGCGGACCGCGTCTGGGTCATCCAATTCTCGAAAGAAGAGCAAACCCAGCTTCGACACCTGCAATTTCTGTCGTTGGTCCAGTAGGGATCGCACACAACCGATTAATAGGCTTCGAGGCTGTAAGACATCATCACCCAAGGTCGTGGCATTATAGAGTTCTCGCGCGCTGCCTAGCGCACCAATCACGATTATCTCTCGTGCTTGGAACGCGTCGCGGAGCCGACAGATCGCGGTCTTGTCCTTTTCGTCCAAGTCGTCGAGGCCTTGCTTCACTTCAAGGAGAGGTCCAAGCGCGAACGCACAAACAGAAGCCATTACGCGGTCTCGATGGGGGGAATCGTGCAGCACGGCGCAGATAGTCATTAGGGTCTGTCTCTTCTCGTCCGAATGCGTGATCCAGTTTGCCCGTCGCGGGCGCGGTAGGTTTCGCGGATGTCTCGATTAGAAACGGGTCGGTCCTGTCCGGCTTGGTGACGAACCGTCCCGTCGGGCGCCACGCGCCTTACGTTCTGAGACGTGGCAGTCGCAGAGCTGCTGCCATGGCCACTCGCTCGTAGCCTAAACAAATCATGGCCACCTCTCTGCACCGTGGGATTTCCTCCCGCTTCCGCAATCGTGCTCTCTACGTAGCCCTGCACTGTCCTCTCTCCAGGGGCGGGACGGTACCCCCGCGACGCAAGGCCCACATCACCGGCACCTCCAATCGCGCTCCGAATCGGTCCTCGTGCGAAGTCACCACCTGGCAAGACACCAACGACTACAGCGACGCCGCCACCCAATGACGGGTTCTGGGCAAGCTCACCCAGTCCTGTTAGATCGCCAAGTCCGGGAAGCGCATTCGCAACAAAGCTCCCTAACGCTGTTGCTTGCTCGGTGAAACGTTGCGCCTCCTCAGGGGTCTGGTTTAGCGGATCGTAGTCGCCCACCGCAAACGATGCGGACTCTCTGCCGGTCGGATCAGCCAAGTTCAGCGGATCGTTCCGCACGTAGGCGTAGAGGTTCAGATCGTCTTCATAGCCGACGGGGTCAGTTTGCAGGAACCGCCCCAGCCCGGGATCATAGACGCGCGCCTTGTAGTGATAGAGTTGAAGCTCTGGCAGCGCTGCTTGTCCTGTGTATCTGAATCTCGGTCCAGGCCACTCACGCGGCCGTCCATACGGATCGTAAGCGTACGTCGTCGCAGCGCCGGTTGCGTCTGTCGTTGCGATGATCGAGCCCTGACGATCGGCGATTAAGCCCGCTTGGATCTGACGTGTTCGCGCCTTCGTACCAGATGAGCGGTTCGTCTACGCCGGGGCCGTGGGCGTAGCGGTCTATCAGCGGGGACTACAGTGAGTATTGGGCGTCGCGCGCGTTGCACGCGCGCCGCGCTCTCGTCGCTTCGCGACGGAGCCGCGCTGAGTAAGAGATCAGCGCGTCTCCGCCCTTC
>NZ_DASPLU010000007.1:0-153453 GCF_035627415.1 Vitreimonas sp.
GAGCTTGTGCGTCCTGGCCTACAATCTGAAGCGTATGATCTCGATCATGGGCGTGCGTCCACTCGTGGCGGCGATCCGCGCGTGAATCGTGCGTCATTTACGGCCTCGCGCCCCAAAGCGTTTTCACACAGCCACTCCCAAGAAGAGACGCTCCGTCTGGGCCGGCCGATAGCGGACAATCCAGCATGGCCCGCTCGGCGATTCGGGCCGCGGTGCGAATCGCGTATCCTTAGTTCATGTCAACAGAGAAAATGCCTTCAAATCTGATCCTCCTCCACCAGGGTGAGGAAGAACTCCGCGGAAAGTCGATTGAACTGGTGGAAACCAGCCCTAAGCTGCTGCTGCATTTCCAGATCACCGAGCGGGCCATGGATGCGCTCGACGTGTTCCGTCAGTACCGCACCGCCGATGAAGACTTCAAAGTCGTGCAGATGCTCAGCTTGCGCGTGTTCAATGCGCTGGCGGCCGCCACCAAGCTCATGCTGTCCGGCTACTACCTTTTCAGCGCGCAGATTTTGCGCGACATCCTGGAAACCGTGTTCTTGCTCGATTTCTTCCGCACGAACAGCGCGGCCATCACCACATGGCGAAACGCAACGCGGGAGGAAAGGCTGCGGGACTTCAAACCGGTGAAAGTTCGTGAAGAGCTTGATGCCCGCGACGGATACACCACGAAGAAGCGCGCCCTTCTCTATCAGCAGTTCTCCGAACTCGCGGGGCACGCCAGCATGGTCTCAGTCGCCATGCTGAGACCCAAGGGTCTTGAGGCGACCAACACGCCGTTCGTGGACCCGAATGCACTCGAAGCGGTCAGTTCAGAAATGGGACGGCTCGCCGTCCAAGCCGGCGAGATCATCGTCGCCATGGTGAGGACGGATGACAAAGCGTTCGTGATCAAATTCGCAGATGTCGCGAGTGCTTTCGTCGATATGAAGACCAAATGGATCGAGACGTTCTACGGAAAGACCCCGGACGCAGCGTGAAAACCGCCCACTCCGTCGGATATGGCGCGGCCTTTGCCCGCCGTGCGGATGCCCGGCATGGCTAGTCCAACGCCGATCAAGCGGCGCCTGTCCCTCATAAAGGCTCCGGGCGAGCGAACCCAATCCAGCGACATCGAGGACTTTCTCAAACACAAAGCCGTGGTCATCCTTGCCGAGCCCGGGATGGGCAAGACCGTCCTGCTTCGGTCGTTGGAGGCATCCGGCCGTCGTTACTTCCGCGCTAGGCGCTTTCTCGCACAGGAGGTGAATCCAAACGCGGCAACAATCCTCATCGATGGGTTGGACGAAGCCCGCGCCGGGGACCGGCACGGCTCCACGTTGGAGCGCATCCTCGGCAAACTTGAAGCTTTCGGGCTCCCGAACTTCGCCATGACCTGCCGCTCGGGCGATTGGTTCGGCGAAATCGACAAGACCCGCATTGTTGAGAATGTGGGCTATGACGACCTCGCCATCGTGCAGCTGCTGCCATTGTCCCGTGAGGACGCTATCGCAGTCGCTTCGGCCTTCACATCCAAGCCTGAGGAGCTGATCGCCGAGGCCGAACGCCGCGGTCTGCAAGAACTGTTGCTCAATCCCGAGCTTGTCCGGCTCCTCGCCGACGCCGTCAAATCCGGGTGGCCCGCGACAAAGTCCGATCTCTTTCGGCAGGCGATCGCGGTACAGGCGGCTGAGTCCAACGACGTTCACGCACAGGCCGCCGAAGACATCACCGTTACGGAAGTCTCCGAGGCGGCCAGCGCAATTTGCGCGACTTATCTGATCTCCGATTGCCTGGGCATAGCGCGCACGGAGACCCCAGACGAGGACGTCCTGGACGCGCGCGCCGTGCCGGCGGCGCCGAAGGCGGCCAATGCTGCGCTCGGAAGACGCCTCTTCGCCACTCTCGACCAGGATGTGTTCGCGCCTAACCACCGCACCACGGCAGAATATCTGGCTGGGCGCTGGATCGCCGAGCGCGTCGGCAACGGAATTCCAAGCCGGCGCGCTCTTTCGTTGATCACCGGCCACGATGGCGGCACGCTCGCTTCGCTGCGGGGACTCTTCTCATGGGTGTGCTCACTCGCAGACGAGCAAACGGCGGCGGCGCTCGTCGCAACCGACCCCGTCGCTGTTGTGATGCAGGGCGATCCCACGCTCTTCTCCGATGTTGTTCTGGGCGCGCTCATCGATGCGCTGGGCGAGCGCGCGCGCCATAGAGATCCCTGGATTCTCGCCGAATACCGTTCCGACGAACCATGGGGCGCAATATCGCGTCCGAGCATGTGGGCGAGGTTTCGGACGGAGCTCTCCGATCCAACCGCGCCGGCGCATTTCAAGGCGGCGCTTCTAAATGCGCTAACCTACGGCAAGGAGACGCCGTCGGGTTTCACTGAGGTCCTGACCGCCTTAGCGCTCAACGCCGCAGAACCGAATCTCGTGCGCACCGACGCGGTTGACGCCTTGGCGCGCTGCGGCGACGTGGACGACGCAATCGGCGCGGAATTGTTTTCCCAGGTCAATGCAGCCGGCAACGATCACGACCTGCAGGTTCGATTGGCGATCCTGCAATCGCGCTTCTCAGCAGCGATCGACGTGTCCGAGTTGGCGAACCTGGTTTTGGCCGCCGTTCGGCGCGACAGCGCCGATGTCGGCATCATGGCCGGTGGTCAAATTGGTCGGCTAACCCCCATCGATCGGCTGGAGGAGTTTCTTGACGCACTGGCGGCGACCAATCCGCCCGAGCACCACGGCGCCGACGAACTCTCACACGCGGCCTTCGCCACGCTGCGCCGTTTGCTCGCCGCTCGCCCGCAAGCGATCACACCGGTCCGCCTCCATCGATGGCTGCCGGCGCTTGGTCATTCATTGTTCGATGAGGAGCGTGAAGTCGCGTCCGCGCTGCGAAAGCACATTGTAAGCACAGAAGGCTTCCAACTCGACTATTTGCGCCTCTTCGTGGATGGCACGCCGATGAACCGGCTTTGGCATCGCCTGAGCGACGCTGTTCATGACGCCCCGATCGGAATGGACCTCACCGTCCAACTCGTTCGCGACATAGCCTCGCTTGCCGAAGATGATCCCGAGCGTGGCCCAGAAGTGCTTTGGTTCGTCGCCCGTCTCGCGCGATCGGTCATGCCGTTGCCCGAGCCGGACTTCGCCGCGCTACTCGCACTCACAAGCCGCGCCGGCGACTACAACAAAGCCCGCAATTTCCTTACACAATCCTCGCTCGGACACCTAGAAAAGCAACGCGCCCATGAAACAGACCGCAAGCGCCGCGAGCTTCGTCAAAAGGCCGATCGTATCGCGTACATCCGCGAGAACCTCACTGGGATCGGCTCTGGCGCTGCGCCTCATCCCCTCCACCTTCTGTCGGGACTCCTGTTTGCTCGAAGCAACGGCAACAAGGAGCCCAAGCCGCTCATAGAGCGCCTCCAAGAGGCGCTCGGAGATGAACTCGCCGCCGAGGCCGCGATAGCGCTTCAACGCTTTCTGTTTAAAGGCGCTCTTCCCACGCCAGAGGAAACAGCGGAGCACGCCGCAAACAATCAGACTCTCTATCTCACAACGGCGGTCGCCGCGGCCGTGGAATTATTTTGGCGCAGCCCGGAGATCAACCATAGCGCCGACAAGCTCGTCGCTGCATTTCCGCGAGAACGCCTGGCGAGCATCTTCATTGGCCACATGCACGGCGGCAGCATTACCGACGACCTGGAAAAGGACGACGAACGCGAATCCCTGGACGAAAGCGTCGCCCGCGCCGCGCCAGACGCCGTTGCCGACGCGCTGACGCGCTACATGACCCCGCTGCTCGAAGCGGGCGCCAATCACATTCAAGGTTCCTACGCACTTGCAAACTATGCCGGGTACAGCCGCGTCGCCGCCTTGATTGCGCCGCGCTTGCTGCGGGCCAAGCTCAATCCGCCCCTTCAGATCTTGACCGATTTGGTTTTGGCGGCGTTCCATGGCGGCGCAGGCGGCGATCTCATGCCGCTAGTGGAACTCGCCCTGGACATTCCCGATCTTGAGCCGGCTCAACGAACGACCTGGATCACTGTCGGCTATCTGCTGAATCCGGACGTCTACACGGCTCATCTCGAAACGCAATTGCGCGACCCCGAGCATGGAGCCAACAACGCGCGATCATCGATCTCAGTGATATTTCCTGATCGGCGGCGGAAGACGCCGACCTCGTCGTTGGACTTGGCGTCATTAGAACGCGCCGTTCGGCTGTTCGGTCACATTTTCCCAAATCCCCGCAATTCAAGTCTTTCGCGGCGAGGACGGACCGGCTCCGAGGTCGATGATTTTGTGAAGGGCTGCGTATCCCGCATAGCGTCGGACTATAGCGATGACGCCGCTGCGGCGCTGAGCCGACTGATCAATGATCCAGACCTTTCGACCTATCGGGATGACATGCTCCATGCCGCCGAGGGGCGCAGCAAGATTGTTCGCGAACGCGGCTTTAAGCATTCCTCACCCGCCGCGGTCGCTGCCGCTCTGCGCAATGGCCCGCCAGCGAACATTGACGATCTCGCGGCGCTGACGATCGGCCACCTCGAAGAACTTTCAGGGGAATATCAGGGCGGCGATACGGATGGCTGGCGCAAGTTCTGGAACACAGACAGCCATGGCCGCGCAACCATGGGCGGTCACAAGGGCGAAGAAGAATGTCGAGATCGACTGCTCGACGATCTACGCGCTCGGCTGAAATCCTTTGGCGTCCGGCTCCTGCCCGAGCTCCATCTCGCCGACGACAAGGAAGTCGATATCGCCGCACTGTCCGACGCAATGAAGCTTCCAATCGAGATCAAACTCGAAACGCACCCAAAGCTTTGGAGCGCTCCGAGTGCGCAGCTTGAGCGCCTGTATTCAATAGACCCGGAGGCCCAAGGTCGTGGACTCTACGTCGTACTTTGGCTTGGCGGTCAAACCATGAGCCGATCGATTCCGACAGCGCCCGACGGGCTTCCCAAGCCGATGTCCGCAGCTGAGCTGCTCGTTGCGCTGCAGAGCCTCCACGCAAACGCCGGCTTGCTTCAATTTGTCGTGCTGGACGCAACACCCAAGAAGATCGCGACGGTCAGCTAACTCCAAATCATTGGAAAACTGATACCAAGCAATACGAAGCGCATCGAGCCGTGCTGGGCGTGCGATCAAACAAATTCGGAAGCAGATGAGGCGGAGCCAAATTCGAAAACGACGTAATAGACATCCTCGCCTGATTTCGCGACTTCAGTCTTTCCCGGGGCGCGCTCGACCGATGTCCGCTTCGCCGCGCGTACGCTAAGCTGCTGGCGACCGCTTCTGCCCCGCAGCCGACCTCGGAGCCCTGCCGATCACTCCCATCGGACAGGGCCAGCCTGAGGCAGCCGCGCCTTCCACGCTTCGATATCTTTGAGCCGCCAAGCGACCGCACGCCGGCCAATTCGTACAGGCGGCGGAAAGCGGCCTTCGCTGATTGCGGCGTAGATTGAGGAGCGACACAGCGCCGTTTCTTGCATCACCTTTGGCAAGCGCAAAAGCATGGTGGCCTCGTGACCACACGATAATCAGCGCACGCGACGGTCGTCATCCCGCACCGCTATGCCTCAAGCTTCCGCATCATTCCGCCACGTCCCAGTGACTGCTCTCTGGACGTTCAATTTGCCCAACTGCGCGCTACCTATTGGCGACACATTGACGGACCCGTGCTCCTTCAAATAGAAAAGTTGCTTGGAATATCTGGATGTTAGCGGTCCCGTTCGATTCCGGCCCCAGCACCATTTTTTCCCGGCGACGCATCGGCTATCCGAGGACTGGTCAAAGCGCCGCCATGCTGGCCGCCACGGCGGACGCGCGAGGTCCGATCAAAACGTGCAGAATATGCTGCTCGGGCCGAACCAGCCCGCGCAGCTTCAGAGCCTCGAGCGCGCTCATGCTAATGCGCTCCGCGTTCAGCACGTCCAAACGGATGCGCGTGGAGCAGGTCTGCACGGTGCGGACATTGGCGGCGCCCCCGAGCGCGGCGACGATCGCCGAGGCCAATTGCGCGTCTTCCAAGACCGGCGCTCCGGCCTCCGCCGAATTTGACATCGCGCCCGCTGTCATGGCGGCGCGAATCTCGCTTGCGACCTGGTCCGCGATCGGGCCGAGCACGACTTGCAACGTCGCCGAATCCGGCCGCACCAGACCGCGCGCGCCGAGCGCCTTCAACGCAGCTTCATCGACGCGTTGCTGCTCGGCGAGGCGCAGCCGCAAGCGCGTGGTGCAGGCGTCGACCAGCTGCAAATTCGCTGAGCCGCCCAGCGCCCTGACGAAAGCCTCGCCGCGCGCGCCTGCGCCAACGGGCGCAATTGCAGCGCGCGGCTCGGCCTCCCGCCCTGGCGTCGGCAGATTGAAAGCGACGATGACGACGCGGAAAAGCCCATAATATAACGCGAAGAACACGGCGCCGACCGGGAGCAGCATCCAGGGCCGCGTGCCGAGATTGTAACTGAGCACATAATCGATGGCGCCGGCGGAAAAGGTGAAGCCGAGCTTCACGCCCAGGAGGTCCATGAGCACCATGGCCACGCCGGTCAACACCGCGTGGACCACATAAAGCAAGGGCGCCAAGAACATGAAGGTGAACTCGATTGGCTCGGTGACGCCGGTGAGAAACGACGTCAGCGCCATCGACAATAAGAGGCCGGCGACCGCCTTGCGGCGCTCCGGTGCGGCCGCGTGATACATGGCAAGGCACGCGGCCGGCAGCCCGAACATCATCACGGGGAAGAACCCGGTCATGAATGCGCCCGCATGCGGATCGCCGGCGAAGAAGCGGTTGAGATCGCCGGTGGCGCCGCCGTAGTCGCCGATCAAGAACCAGGCGATGTTGTTGAGGATGTGATGAAGGCCGGTGACGATGAGCACGCGGTTGAGCGCGCCATAGAAGAAAAGCCCGGCCTCACCCGACGCCACAACCGCGCGGCTGGCCTCGTCCATGCCGCGTTCGAGCGCCGGCCAGCCAAGCCCGAACACCCCGGCGAGAATGACGCCCGCGAGCCCGGCGACAATCGGCACGAAACGCCTTCCCGCGAAAAAGGCGAGATAGTCGGGCAGCTTGATGTCGTGAAAGCGATTGTAGAGCGCGCCCGCGATCAAGCCCGAGAGAATGCCGACCGGCATGCCGAACTTGTTCGCCGCCGCCTGGCGATACGCGGCGATCGCGAGATCGTGCGCCTGCTGCGGCAGCTGCGCCGTGACTTCGGCAGGCGCCTGGATCAGCGCCTTGGCCCCTTCTGTGGTCACGAGATAGGCCACCAGCGCGGCAAGTCCTGCGGCGCCGTGGTTCTCCCGCGCAAGGCCGATAGCGATGCCCACCGCGAACACCACGCCGATGCTGCCGAACACCGCGGCCCCGCTCGCGGCGATGAACGGAATGTCGAGCAAGTCCGGTTGACCGAGGCGCAACAGCAGCCCCGCCACCGGCAGCACTGCGATCGGCAGCATCAAGGCGCGGCCGAGCCGCTGCAGAGCCGGAAGAAACGTCATGGCGCACGTCCCAGTGACGCGGCAAGCCGGCGCACAGCTTGCGCATCACCCAGTGCAAGCGCCCCCTCGCCGGCGCGCCTGCAATCCGCATGGCGGATTTCGCGCAGCCGCGCCTTCACAGCCGGGATCGCGCTCGGCGCCGCAGATAGTGTGTCGATCCCAAGGCCCACCAGCAACGGCGCCGCAAGCGGATCGGACGCCGCCGCCCCGCACACGCTGATCGAGCGTCCGTGCTTCCGCGCCGCTTCCGCAGCGTGCGCGATCAGCCGCAACACCGCCGGATGCAGCGGATCGATCAAACCGGCGAGCTCCGCGTTGCACCGATCCATCGCCAGCACGTATTGGGCGAGATCGTTGGTCCCGATCGACAAGAACTGCGCCTCCGCGGCCAATTGATCGGCCAGCATCGCCGCTGCCGGCGTTTCGACCATGACGCCCAGTTCGATCTCGTGGCCAGAATCGAGCTCCGCCAGCATCGCCCGCACACGCCGCAGCTCAGCGATATCGGTGACCATCGGCAACAGTATTTTCGGCAGCGGCCGCACCCGCAAAATTGCGCGCAGCTGCGCGCGCAACAGCTCCGGATACTTCAGGCTTGCGCGCACGCCACGTAGACCCAGCGCCGGGTTCTCTTCGTCGGCCAAGGCCAGATACGGCATCGGCTTGTCGCCGCCCGCGTCGAGCGTGCGGACCACGAGCGGCCGTCCCGCCAGGGCGTCGGCTATGGCCTGATACTGCGCATGCTGCTCCTGTTCGCTCGGCGGGGTATCGCGGTCGAGAAAGAGGAACTCCGTCCGCAGCAAGCCGCAGCCTTCGGCGCCGCGCTCGATCGCGCCCGTCGCCTCGTTCGCCGCAGCGAGATTGGCGAGCACGAGAATGCGCGTCCCATCCGAGGTGCGGGCCTCATCGCCTGCCCCGCCTTGCGCCGCAGCGGCGCGGGCCCGCTGCGTCAAGATTAGCGCTTGCGCCTCGCGTAGCTCCTTGGCGCTCGGCGCCAGCTGTAGCGCGCCCGCCTCGGCATCTAGGATGACCGTGGCTCCTTCCACGACCTCCATGACGCGCGCGCCTGCCGCCGCAAGCGCGGGGACCCCCGCCGCCTGCGCCAACAGCGCCACATGGGACGTCGGCCCGCCGCCCGCCATGCAGAGCCCGGCCAGGCGCGTCTTGTCCAACGCCGCGAACTCAGACGGCAGTAATTCATCGGCGGTGACGATGGCACGCTCCGGCAGCTTCGAAAGATCGCTGTGGGACGCCACGCCCAGCGCGGTGAGCACCTGCATCTCGACGTCTTTCAGGTCGGCCGTCCGCTCCGCCATGTAACCGTCGCCAAGCTTGGAAAAAGTCTCGATTTGCGTTGCGATAGCGGCGCGCCATGCGAAGGCCGCGCTCTTGCCGTCTGCGATCAGCCGATCCGCCGCGGATGCGAGCTCGGCGTCATCGATCAGCGCCGCGTGGGCCGTCAAAACCGCGCGTTGGCTCGCTTGCCCACTCTGAGCGGCCTGCTCGATCTTGTTCTTTGCTCTATCGCGGGCGCGCGCGAGCGCGGCGCGTTCGAACTCGAGCCCGCGGCCCTTTTCAGCCACGGACGCCTCGCTTCGAACGATTTTCACGATGACGCCGACGGCAAGCCCCGGTGAGGCGCAAAGGCCGCGCAGTTCGTCGGCTTTCGGCGGCTGCTCCGGGGCAATGGGGGCGAGCGCGGGCGCTGGCGTTACGCGCGCTTCGCGCTGGGCGGCGGCCTCCGCGACGGCCCTGGCCGCCGCGGCTGCATCCGCGCCGACGGCTTCGATCGCCAGAACGTCACCCTTGCGCGCGCCCAAAGTCATCAAGCTCACCGCGCTCTTTGCGTTCGCGCGTTTGTCATTGGCGAAAACGGCGATCTCGGCTGCGAAGCGCTGCGCGGCACGCGCGATGGTCGCCGCCGGACGCGCATGGAGGCCGTGTTCGAACTGCAGCACGATCTCGCGCCTCGCTTCGCCGCCGCCGGCCGCTCCCGCTTCGGACGCTGCACGGAGCCGCAGCTCCATAAGCGCCTCGCCGACCTCGATCCGCCTCCCTTCGATGCGCCGCACGATCTCGAAGCGCTCGCCATTGGTGAGGATGACCGGCGTGACGAGGCTCTTGGCGCGCTGGGCCAAGTGGTCGAGGTCGAAGCTGAGCAGCCGGTCGCCCACGCGCACGCGCTGACCTTCGCAGACGTGCGCGATGAAGCCGTCGCCCGCCAACGCCACGGTCTCGAGCCCCACATGAATCAGCATCTCGACGCCCGCATCGGAGCGCACGCCCAGCGCATGGCCCGTCTGCGGCAGAGAAATCACCTCGCCGTCGAATGGCGCATAGAGCACCGCGCCGACGGGATCGATGGCGACGCCGTCCCCCATCATCCGCTCGGCGAACACCGCATCCGGCACTTCGCTCAAGGGCGCGGCCCAACCTTCCAGCGGCGAGGAAATGACGAGTGTGCTCATGGCGCGCCGCTCACAGGATCGAGCGCGATCCAGTCGATGGCGTACATCGGATCGACGCCCCGCTGGGTGAACGTGAAGCAAAGGTCTGCAACGCCTTCGCTCTGCGCCAGTTGAACCGGCGCCAAAGCGGCGACGCCCGGCGCGCGCGCCGCCGGCGCGAGGGGCAGGACGGCGATCCGCTCGCCCTCGCAGCCAAGCCGCACTTCGAGTTCGCCAGCCCGAGTGGCGGGGCGACGAAAGCGGATTGCGTTCACCTCCTCCCCGATCTGAAAGTTGAACGGGACTTGGCCCACGCCGGCGCGCAACGTCTCGACCTGCGAGAGATCAACGCCGCGCCAAAGCCAGCACGGCTGCATGATGTCGATGAGAAACACCGCGCGCTCACCGCGCACCGGTGCGTCGTCTTCGAGCGAGAGGACCAGCTTGTCGGCGCATGTTTCCAACTCCTGGCTGCGCCGCACGTTCGCCGCTGGCGCAGAGAGCGGCGGCGGTTCGGGCAGACCGAGCATGTCGTAACGCGCCATCTGCGCCGGCAGCCGGCGCGAGAAGTCCGCCCAACCAATGCGCTCCGCCGGCGACCAGCCAAGTTCGGCGATCGCCGCCGCGCGCGGGAGCGCCATGCGCCACATGCGCGGCTCGGTCCGAATGTGCTCGCTCCACAGATTGCCCTGCAGGCCCAATATGTGCGCCTGCTCGGCAGGCGTGAGCGAATCCGGCGCCGGATCGAAGGCATATACGCTCTCGACGCTGACGATGCGGCCGCGGCCAGGCGGTTCGTTGACGGAGGCGCTCTGGCGATTGTCGAAATAGAGCGTCGGCCAAGCCGCCAGCACAGCATCGTGTCCGGCGCGCGCGGCGGTCACCGCTCCGTCGACGCCGCGCCAGGACATCACCGTCGCGTTCGGCGCCAATCCGCCCTCGAGAATTTCGTCCCATCCAATCAGACGCCGCCCGTGTCCGGCGAGGAAGCGCTCCATCCGCTGGATGAAATAGCTCTGCAGCGCATGCTCGTCCGCCACGCCCAACGCGCGCATGCGCGCCTGCACGCGGGGCGAACGCTCCCATTGCGTCTTCACCGCCTCATCGCCGCCCACATGGATGTACTGGCCAGGAAACAGCTCCATCACTTCGACGAGCACGTTTTCGAGAAACTGGAACGTCGGCTCCTCGACGTTGTAAAGGTTGGGGTAGACGCCCCAGTCGGCCGGCGTCTCGCGCGGAGGATCGTCGAGCACGCCTAACTCGGGATAAGCCGCTATCGCCGCCGACGCATGACCCGGCATCTCGATCTCAGGAACGATCGTCACGTTGCGCGCGGCTGCGTAGGCGACAATCTCGCGGACTTCGTCTTGCGAGTAATAGCCGCCATAGAGCCGCGGCCGGCCGGTCGCCGGATCGATGTCGTTGCGGCCCGCGCCGGCCGGCACGCGCCAAGCGCCGATTTCCGTCAACCGCGGATAGCGTCTGATCTCTAAGCGCCAAGCCTGATCGTCGGTCAAATGCCAGTGCAGCACGTTGAGCTTGTGCAGCGCCATCACGTCGATGAAGGCGCGGATGAACTGCGGCGACTGATAGTGACGCGCCGAGTCCAACATCATGCCGCGCCAGCGGAAACGGGGGCGATCCTCGATCCGCAACGCCGGAATGAGCGCCGGCCCTTCGGCAGTGGCCGTCATCAGCTGCCACAGCGTCGCTACGCCATAATAGAGCCCGGCCCGCTCGCGCGCCTCGATCACCACGCCGTGCGGCGTGACATTGAGCCGGTACGCTTCCGCGGCGAGGCTTTGATCGTCGACGAGGCGGATGACGATGCCACGGCCTGAGCCACGCACCGGCAAGGTGAGCCCCCGTGTCCGCGCCGTCAGGTCGGACAAATATTCGCCTATCCAGCGCGCGTCCGGATCCGACGGCGCCGCGACGATCGGCGTGCCGGCGCGAACCACGAAACCGCCGGCGCCCTGCGTCAACTCAGCCGGCGCCGGGATCAACGAAGACGGCGGTCCAGGCTCGGGCGCAGCGGCGCACGCCGCCAGCGCCATCGCGGCGAGGATGGTGCGCCGGATCGGTCGTGCTGCGCGTGCCTGTCCCATGATCGTCCTGATGCGGAAGAAGCTGCGGAGCGGTCTGGGCCGCTCCGCCAGTGTGCCGGAGGATCTTTGTCGACGAAAGCGGCCGGGACTTGAAGGGCGCGCGTTCGCCCGCCCTTCAATGGCCTCAATAACGCACCCGGGCGCCGAGATAGAGCTGGCGACCATTGTCGTAGATGCCGCGCGGACGCACCCCGCTGCCCGAGTACTGCTCGATCACTTCGTCGGTCAGATTGATGGCGTCGAGCGTTAGGGCGACGTTCGGCGTGACATTGAGGCTGATTGAAGTGTCGAGGGACGAGAGCTCGGTCTGGTTGAGCGGCGAGGCCCGGTCGAAGGCGACAAAGAACTCGGACCGGTACGTGTATGAGAGGCGCGCACTCAAGCGATCAGTCTCGTAAAAGCCGGTGAGATTGAACGTGTGCTCCGAATTGCCCGGCAGCGGATCGCCCTCGTCGGTCTCGCCGTCGGAATAGGTGTAATTGGTCAGCAGGCCGAAATCGCCCCAGAGCGGCGTCTGGATGTTCACCTCGAAGCCCTGCACGCGGCCGCCGCTGCCGTTGGCGCGTTGATCGATGTCGAACACGCAATCGTAGAGGTTGGGGTTGGGACCACCCGACGGCGTGCAGCGCGTCAAGTTCGGCGTCAGCGTTTCGACACCGAACGTGCCTTGCACGATGTCGCTCGTGATGAAGGACTGGATATCCTTGTAGAACAGCCCCAACGCGAACACCGAATCCCGTGTCGGGTAGTATTCGAACGAAAGATCGAACTGGTTGGCGCGATACGGGTCCAAATCGGGATTTCCGCCGGTCCCCGTCAGCGAGCCGGGATTGAGCGAAACCCGCGGCACGATGTCGGTGAAGTCGGGCCGGCCCATCGTGCGGGCGGCCGCCATGCGCAGCACGAAATCGTCTGTGAGATCGAACGCAAAATTCGCGCTCGGCAGCACGTCCGTGTACGAGCGCTGGAACGTGACCGGCAGGAAGTTGCCGAAGGCGTTGGAGATCACGCCAGGACCGGCTGCGCCGGAGACGGCGCCGCTCGAGGTCTGATCGGTGGTGATGACGCGAACGCCGATATTGCCGCGCCAATCGTCGCCTTCGAACCGGCCGAGCACATAGCCGCCGTAAGCGATCTCTTCGATCGAGAAATTCTCCGGCGGATTGGGGATGCGGCCCGCCTCGACGCCCGGCCAGTTGAGCAGATAATCCCGCAACAGCCCACGATCGACTTGCCAGTACGACGTCAGCGTGCCGGGCGAGGCGATGTCGTCGAGGAAATCCGACGGTGTGAGGCCGCCGAAGAAGCTCCCGGGGGTGCAGGGTCCGCCGCAACCGGCGGCCGCGAACGGCAGGAAGAAGCCGCCGAACGTAGTCGCCATGAACGTCGTCTCACGCTCATGGTCGGAATATTTGAGCCCGCCCTGGATCGCCGTCAGCGCGCCCAGGTCGACGTCGCGCGTGATGTCGACATAGGTGTAGAATTCGCTGTCGTCGTTGGTGATCTGATGCATCGACGCGAAATCGAAGATCATGTCGTCCGGATCGGTCGGATCGAGGCTGAAATCGACCTCGGGCGCGCCGTTACGGAGATCGTAGTCGAAAGCGCCGGGAGCGCCGAACTCGACGAAAGGCTGCGCTTCGGTGTCGCCCTGCGCATCGGTGTAGCCGATCTGAAAATGCAGCCGCCAAAGATCGTTCGGCTGATAGACCGTGTCGAGATTGATGTTGCGCGTTTCGGCGAAAGCGGAGCGGTCGATCGCATCAAATACAGCGGCGCGCCCGGTCGTGCCGCCGCCCGAGGACGTGATCGTGCCGGCGACGACAGTGCCGTCGACAATCGTCGCGTTCGTAAGCGCGCCGCCGCCGCCCAGCGCGTTGCTGCCCCAGGCGAGATAGTTCTGATTGTAGTTGTCAGCGTCGAAGTGCGAGTAGAGGCCGGTGAGATTGATGTCCCAGGCGCTGTTCGGGCGGTACTGTATCGCGAAATTGCCGCCGGCGCGCACACGCTCTTGCTGGAACAGGGCCGAGCCGATCAGCGATGGCACGAGAACGTCAGCGGTGCCCGCATTGGCGTCGTGGTCGTACCCGAAATAGCCGAGCACTTCGACGCCGTCGCGGCGGATGTTGCGCTCCTGATAGACGCCCGCCACGAGAATGCCGAGCGTGCCGGCCTGGTTGCTCCAGCTGAGTAGCCCCGACACCTGCGGATCGGTGGAATCCGACATTTCCGTGTAAGCGCCCTGCGCGGAGCCGGTGAACGTAAGCGACTCGAGGTCGAGCGGATTGCGGGTGATGACGTTTACGGTACCGCCGACGCCGCCTTCGTCGAGATCAGCGGTCGGGCTTTTGAACACTTGCACTTGGCCGATGATGTCGGCCGGCAGCATCAGGTAGTTGAAGCTGCGTGTGGCGGCGAGCTGCTCTAGGATGAACCAATCAGCGGTCGCCAGAGCGTGGCCGTTGAGCAGAGTGCGCGTGAGGTTGGGCGCAAGGCCGCGCACGCTGACGCGTTCGCCTTCGCCGAATTCACGATTGATCTGCACACCGGGCACGCGCTGCAACGCTTCAGCGACGTTGCGGTCCGGGAACTTGCCGACGTCCTCGGCCGTGATCGCGTCGACCACGGCGTCGCTCTCGCGCTTCACGTCGATCGATTCGGCGACCGACGCGCGGAATCCTGTGACGACGATCTCTTCGTCATCCTGCGCCGCGTCTTGCGCCATCGCGGGCATGGCCAAACCCCAAACCGCCAAGGCGCTTGCGGTGGCGATCAGAACCGATTTCTGGGACCCCATGTTTCCCCTCCTCCCTGTTGAGACTGGCCGCCTCTGATTGTTTGAACTGGGCGAACTCCGGCCTTGATAGGACCACTATAAGTCCACTTAATAACCATTCACTCGTCCAAATCCCTCTGTCAAGCGAGAATCTTTCGATGTATTCAGCTATTGACGGGAACACAGGGTTCATTGGTATTAGAGTGGCTATGTCCACCCACGAGAGGTCCCATGAGGCCGTGGAGCGCGCGATTTGACCCCGCTATCGAAGCTGATCGGCCCATTGGACGGAGAGGACCGCCAGCCGCTCTATCAGCAGCTGCAGCGCGCCCTGCGTGCGGCGATCGACAAGAACATCCTGGCCCCGGATGACGCGCTGCCCGCCGAACGCGACCTCGCCGAGGACTTCGAGGTCTCGCGCATCACCGTGCGCAAGGCGCTCGACGGGCTCGTCGGCGAAGGGCTGCTCACCCGCCGCCATGGCGCCGGCACCTTCGTCGCAGGACGGGTCGAGAAGAACTTCTCCATGCTGACCTCCTTCTCCGAGGACATGACCGCGCGCGGGCGCACGCCGCACAGCGAATGGCTGCGCCGCGCCGAAGGCGCCGTGACGCCGGAGGAATCGCTGACGCTGGGCCTTAGCCCAGGCACTCGCGTCTACCGGTTTCACCGCATCCGCTTCGCCGACGGTGCGCCAATGTCGCTCGAATATGCGACCGTTCCCGCCTTTGCGTTGCCCGGCGTCAGCGCGGTCGAAGATTCGCTCTACGCCGCGCTCGAGCGCAGCGGCCATCGTCCCAAGCGCGCGCTGCAACGCTTGCGCGCCGTGCTCTTCACCAAGCAGCAGGCCGAACTGCTGCAAGCGCAGGAGAAGGACGCCGGGCTCCTCGTCGAGCGGCGCGGCTTTCTCGCCGACGGCCGCCCCGTCGAGTTTTCCCAATCCTTCTATCGCGGCGACACCTATGATTTCGTCGCCGAACTCGGCGAGTCGAACTGATGCAGGCGCCCGCCGCTCGCCCGGGCGCGTTGATGTTCGCCGAAGCGGCGGCGGCGCCAGAGGCCGTGACGGCGCAATTGGCAGCCGGCGGCTTCTCTGCTCTCGGCGAACGCCTGCGCCGGCTTGCGCCGCGCCTAGTCGCCACCTGCGCGCGCGGCAGCTCCGATCATGCCGCAACGTTCGCCAAATACCTGATTGAAACGCGGGTGGGCGTGATGACTGCATCGCTCGCGCCTTCCGTCGCCTCGCTCTACCGCGCTGACACGATGTTGCGTGATGCCGTCGTGCTGCTGATCTCGCAATCAGGCGCAAGCCCCGACCTCATTGCCACGGCGGAAAACGCCAAATGCGCCGGCGCATTCGTGCTGGCGTTGGTCAACACCGAAGGCTCTCCACTGGCGCAGGTCGCCGACGAGACCTTTTCGCTCGCCGCGGGTCCCGAACGCAGCGTGGCGGCGACCAAATCCTACATCGCCTCGCTCTCGGCGCTGATCGGCATCGTCTCGCACTGGAGCGGAGACACGACGCTACAGCGGGCGCACCGCGAGGCGCCGGCAGTGCTGCGTGAAGCGTGGATCCAAGACTGGAGCGGCGCGGCGCCCGTGCTCGCAGAGGCGGCGAGCCTCTATGTCATCGCTCGCGGCCTCGGCCTCGGCGCAGCCGGCGAAGCGGCGCTCAAACTCAAGGAGAGTTGCGGCCTGCACGCCGAGGCGATCAGCGCCGCCGAAGCGCGCCATGGGCCGATGGCATTGGTGCGCCCCGGTTTTCCGGTGCTGTGCTTGGCGCAGCACGATGAAGCCAGCTCCAGCGTCGCCGACTTCGCCCGTGATGCCGCCGCCCGCGGGGCGAATGTTTTCATCGCCGGCGCCAACGCGCCAGGCGCGACGCGCTTGCCTACGCTCGAGGCGCATCCGGCGCTCCAGCCGATGCTGCTCATTCAGAGCTTCTACCGCTTGGCGCACGATGTCGCCGTCCAGCGCGGCCGCGACGCCGACAAGCCGCCGCACCTCAGCAAAGTTACCAAGACGCTATGAGCACGGCGCTCATCAACGCCCGGGTGCTGACGCCGGCGGGATTGAAGGACGATCTCGCCGTCGTACTCGAGGCCGGCCGGATCGCCGACGTGCGCGCCGCCGAGGCGCTGCCGGCGCGGGCGCGCATCGAAGATTTGGGCGGCGGCGTTCTCGCGCCCGGCTTCGTCGACGTGCAAGTGAACGGCGGCGGCGGCGTCCTTTTCAACGACGATCCGAGTGTCGAAGCGATCGAGGCCATCGGCGCCGCGCATCGTCGCTTCGGCACGACCGGGTTCATGCCGACGCTGATCAGCGACGAACTCGACATCATAGCGCGCGCGATCGACGCCACCCGGCAAGCGATGGAACGCAAGATTCCCGGCGTCCTCGGGGTGCACATCGAAGGCCCGTTCCTCAGCGCAGCCCGCAAAGGCGCGCACGATCCACGCAAATTCCGCCAGCTCGACGATGACGCGCTGAACCTGCTGACGTCGCTCGGCGCCGGCCGCACGCTGATCACCTTGGCGCCCGAAGAGACGACGCCCGACATGATCCGGCGCCTCGTCGAAGCCGGCGCCATTGTCTCTGCCGGCCACACCAACGCCACCTACGAGGAGATGCAAGCCGCGATCGGCGCCGGGCTTTCAGGCTTCACTCACATCTTCAATGCGATGTCCCCGCTCAGCAGCCGCGCGCCCGGCGCAGTCGGCGCGGCGCTCGAAGATCAAACCACATGGTGCGGCATGATCGTCGACGGCCGCCACGTCGATCCGGTCGTGCTGCGGATCGCGCTCCGCTGTAAACCCCTCGACAGGTTCATGCTGGTGACCGACGCCATGCCGACGGTCGGCGACGCCAAGCCTTCGTTCCAATTGCAGGGCCGGACCATCGAGGTGCGCGACGGCGTCTGCGTCGCGCCGGACGGGGCGCTCGCGGGCTCCAATCTCGACATGGCGCAAGCCTTCCGCAACAGCATGACCATGCTCGGTCTCAACCTCGAACAGGCCTCGACGCTCGCCTCGTCGAACGCCGCACGCTTCCTTCGGCTGACCGACCTCGGCGCCATCCGTGCCGGCGCCCGCGCCTCGCTTGTACTGTTGGATGAGGCGCTCCAAGTGAAGCGGGTTTGGATCGACGGAGCGTAGGCCCGCCGGTCTCTGGGGGACGCCGCTCGACCCGCCGCCCCACGTTTGTCATACTCGATCGTCAAAGGAGCGGGCATGATCATTGATCGGCGGGGCCTTCTGGTCGGCGCGGCGGCGCTCGCGGCAAGCCCGGCGCATGCCCAGTCCGCCCCGGCGGAGATGACCATCGGCGCGGCCCAAGCCCCGCTCCATCTCGTCGAGTACGCCTCATCCACCTGCGGTCACTGCGCGCATTTCCACGAGACCAACTGGGCGCGCCTCAAGTCCGGCTACATCGACGCCGGACGCGTGCGCTTCACCATGCGCGAGATGGCGACGCCGCCGCCGCAGGTGGCCTTCGGCATGTTCCAGCTGGCGCGCTGCGGCAACGCTGCTTCCGACGAGTACTTCCGCCGCTTGGGCGTTCTTTTTCAGCGCCAGCGGACGATCCTGCAGTCCGGCTCTATGGCGGCGGTCCGCGATGCGCTCGTCGCCATTGGCGCCGAATGGGGTCTTTCGGCCGCGCAGGTGATCGCCAGTTTGCAGGATGGCGACGGCGCCGCGCGACTAAGTCGCTCGATCGACGAGGCGAACCGGCGCGGCGTCCACAGCACGCCCACCTTTTTCTTGAACGGCGCGGCGGTCGATCCGAGCTTCCAGTCGCTCGCCGGGATGACCGCCATTCTCGACGCCGCTGTCTAATCTCCGCTCCGCGCCGCTTCCACCGCGCGCACACGGCCCAAGATTTCGCGTTGCGCCCGATCGCGGATGTCGCTCGCGTACTCGAACCGGCCGAACGGCCCGCGCACCGAGAACGGCACCACGACGCCCCCGCGCGGCGAGCGCGGCGCAAGGCGCATATCCAGCCGCCTGTTCGGCACGTCGATCAGGCCGATGCCAGGAATGCGCAGGTCCGTGGTGTTGAAACTCAGGTCATCCGTCGCCAGCACGCCGTTCGAGATGGCGAACGTCGCAGAGAAGCCCTGGAACGGCGTGCGCGCTTCGGGCGCGATCAGCTCGCCGCGCAGCGCGTTGCGGATCGTCGTCGACACGCCGCCGAGATCGACGCCGTGCAGCGTGCCGCTGACGACCTCGACATGCGTGCGCCCATCGAGCGCCTCGATGAAATCGCTCTGCGTGCGGCCGACCGTGCGGATGTTGAGGCTGAGTTCTGCGCGGCCTTCGATGTTGCCGTAGTTCACCGTATCGGTCAGGAAGCGCCGCGCATCGAGGCCGCTGAACGCCATGTCCTGGACGATCCGGGTTTGCTCTTCTCGCGCGTCGATCTCGAAGCGGCCGCGGCCGGAACCGCCGTAAAGCGCGATATTGTGCAGTGTGGCCGCGAGATAGCCGTTGTTCAGCACCAGATTCGCGTGCGCGGAATCGATTTGCGTGCGCTGCACCAGCACAGCGTGAGTAGCGAGTTCCAGATCGGCGTCGAAGGCCTTCAGGCCCGAGAAGTCGATCGGCGTATCGCTCGCCGCTACGCGCACGTCGACAGCGCGTGGCGCTTCGGGCGCTGTCGCGGCCTCGGCGGTCAACGTGCGCTCGCCTGGCGCCTCCGCCGCAGCCGCTATCTGTGCGGCAGGCGCCTGCGCGGGCGCGACGCCGGTGAGGTAGGGGTTGAGATCGAAGTCGAACAACTCGAGCCGGCCGCTCAGATATGGCCTGTTTTGCCGCTCGGACAGGACAAAGTCGCCGCGCCCGCGCACGAGGTCGAGCACAAAGCCGGCATTGCTGAACGTGTAGGCGCCTCCGCCGATCTGCAACCGGCCGGACACGGCAAACTGTTCGAACCCGACGCCGCCTTGGATCGGCGATCCCATCCATGCGGCGAGCTGACGCAAGCTCGGTCCGCTTGCGCGCACGTTGCCGGCGATCTCGCCCGAGCCGGCGATGGTCTGACCCTGGAATTCGGCCTCGAGCAGCTCCGTCTCGATCGAGAGCGAAAGTGGGGTGAGTTCACCCCGCATCGCCGCGCCGGGCCGCCCCAGCGTTAGATCGAGCCGAATGGGCTTGTCGGCGTAACGCAAGCCGCCCTGGACCCGCATCGGCTGATCTAGGCCGTCGAAGCCGGTGCGCAGATCGACATCGCCGATCACCCAGCCCGAGGCCGTGCGCGCGTCGAAAAAGCTGACTTCGCCATTGCTGATGCGCACTTCGCGCAGACGCGTGCGCGCCACGTCGACGGCCGGCTCGGACGGCTGCGGCGCGGGCTGGCCTTCGGGGCGGCGCGCCTGCAGCGCCCAGTTCGGACGGCCCTGCTGGTCCACTTCGAGCGCGATCTGCGGACGCTGGAGCACCAGGCGCCGCACCACCACGCGCCGGTCGAACAGCGGCCGGATCTCGACGCCAATATCGATCTCGCCAGCGGTAATGAAGGACGCCGCGCGCCCGCCCGGCACGTTGGCGAGCGTCACATCGTGCGCACGCAGGCCGAGCACCGGCCAGTAGCTCACGCCCACATCGCCAGAAATAACGGCGTCCCGGCCGGTGCCGGCTTCCACAGCGCGCTCGACCTCGCCGCGCACGTCGAGCCGAAGTACGAGCCAAGCCAGCACCCCGGCGCCAATCAGCGCCGCCGCCAGCAGAGCGCCTCCGACCAGCAGCACCCAGCGCAACCACGGCTTCATACCGTACTCCCCGCCTGTTCCCGTCACCCTAGCCGCTAGCGCCGTGGCCCGGAATAGCTATCTAGGAGCCCATGACCGAACCCGTACCCGTAACCGTGCTCACAGGCTTCCTGGGCGCGGGCAAGACCACGCTGCTCAACCGCATCCTCACCGAACAACACGGCAAGAAGTACGCTGTCATCGTCAACGAATTTGGCGAGATCGGGATCGACAACGATCTGATTGTCGACGCTGACGAAGAAGTGTTCGAAATGAACAATGGCTGCGTCTGCTGCACCGTGCGCGGCGACCTCATCCGCATCATCGAAGGACTGATGAAGCGGCAGAGCCAATCCGGCAAAGGTCGCTTCGACGCAATCCTGGTGGAGACCACCGGCCTCGCCAAACCCGCTCCGGTGGCGCAAACATTCTTCGTGGACGCCGACGTGCGCGCGAAGACCAAGCTCGACGCCATCGTCACGGTGGTCGACGCCAAGCATGTGCTTCAACAGCTGGAGACATCGGAGGAAGCGGCTGAACAGATCGCCTTCGCTGACGTGATCCTGCTGAACAAGACCGATCTCGTCTCGAAGGATGAACTCGCAGCGATAGAGCGCAAGATTCGCGAAGTGAACGCCACCGCGCGCCTCCACCGCATGACTCGCGGCGACATCCCGCTCGACGCCATCATGGGGCTGCACGCCTTCGATCTCGATCGCGTCACCGAGATCGATGCGCACTTCCTGCCTGATCACGACTGCGACGACGCGTGCGCCCACCATCACGACCACGATTATCACAGCCACGATCACCATGATCACGCCCACGATCACGTCGGCGCCGCCGGTATCTCCAGCGTGGCGCTCTCCACGGAGAAGCTGATCGATCCGCAGAAGCTCCTGCCATGGCTCAACGATCTCACCCAAGCGCGCGGGCCGGATATTCTGCGCCTCAAGGGCATCTTCGCCTTCCCGGACGAGCCGAAACGTTTCGTCGTGCAAGGCGTCCACATGATCGTGGAAGGGGACACCCAGCGCGACTGGCGTGAAGAGGAGAAGCGCGTCTCGCGCCTCGTCTTCATCGGCCGCAATCTCGACCGCGCCGAGCTGGAATCCGCATTCGCGGCGTGCGCGGCGTGAACGCGCAAGTCTATGAGAACGGCCGCCGTCTGGCCCTCGGCGCCAGCGCCACATCGGTCCATTGGATCGGCGAAAACGGGCTGTTCACACTGGGCGACGGCCAAGTGCTCGTCGCTCAGCGCGAGGGCGAAACCCGCCGCATCGAAGCGCACGACGGCGCGATCCTCAGCGCAGCTTTGCACCCGGACGGCAAGCGCATCGTCACCGGCGGCGATGACGGCCGTCTGAAAGTCGTCGCGCCCGACGGTGACGTCTCCACGCTCGCCGAGCTGCGCAAGTGGATCGTTCACGTCGTCGCCAGTCCGGTTTCCGGCGTTATCGTCGCCGGCGTCGGCAAGGAGGCGGTCGTTTTAAAGGGCGACAAGGAAGCGCATCGCTTCACGCACGCTTCCAGCATTGGCGGCCTTGCGCTCGACGGCAAAGGCCGCCGGCTTGCGGCGACGCACTATGGCGGCGCCACTCTGCGCTACGTGCTGACCGCCGAGGACAAGGGCGTTGCGCTGAACTGGGCCGGCTCGCACCTGGCCTGCACGATCTCGCCCGACGGCGATTACGTCATAAGCGGCATGCAGGAAAACGCGCTGCATGGCTGGCGGCTGCCGGAAAAAACCGATCTTCGCATGGACGGTTATCCGGCCAAGACCAAAAGCTTCTCCTGGGACAAGCGAGGCCGCTGGCTCGCCACCTCCGGCGCCAACGCCGCCATCGTCTGGCCGTTCGCCGGCAAGCTCGGCCCGCAGGGCAAAGCGCCGCTGCAGCCGGGTGAACGCCAAGCGCTCGTCACCGCGGTCGCGTTTCATCCCACCGATGAAGTGCTAGCGATCGGTTATTCCGACGGCGCCGCAATCGTCGTGCGGTTCGCCGACAGCCTGGGCATCGAACTGGACGAGCCGAGCGAAGGCGCGGTCACCGCGCTGGCGTGGAGCGCCGACGGCAAACGCATCGCCATCGGCGACGACGCCGGCCGCGGCGCGATCGTCGACGTCAGCTGATCATTCCGCCGCCACGCGGTGAGAGGCGACGCCGGCGTGATCGGTGGCCGTGATGTAGTCGCGCGTCAGTGGCACGACGGCGCGATCCTTGGCCATCTGCAGCTGAAACACGACGAGCTGTCCCTCGCGGAATCCAGCCTCTGCGCCGGCCAGATAGAATTCCCACATACGGCAGAAGCGCTCGTCATAGAGCCGCTTCGCTTCCTCGCGATGCGCCGCGAAACGCTTGCTCCACTCGCGCAACGTGTCGGCATAGTGCAGGCGCAACACTTCGACGTCGGTAAGAATGAGCCCGGCCTGCTCGATCGCCGCGGCCATCTGCGACAACGACGGAAGCACGCCGCCCGGGAAAATGTATTTCTCGATCCAGGCATTGCCGCGCCGCGGCCCGTCGGTTCGGCCGATGGTGTGCAGGACGGCGACGCCGTCAGCGGCCAGCCGCGCCGCGATCATCTCGAAGAACTTGCGATAATCGCGGGGCCCGACATGCTCGAACATGCCAACCGAGACGATGCGGTCGAAAACGCCGCCGACTTCGCGGTAGTCGCGCAGTTCGTACCGGGCGCGCCGCTCCAGCCCGACCCGCTCGGCGCGGGCGCGCGCCTCAGCGAGTTGCTCGGTCGATAGCGTCACGCCCAGCACCTGCGCGCCGTGCTCGCGCGCCAAGGTCAGCGCCAAGCCGCCCCAGCCTGAGCCGATATCGAGCACGCGATGACCCGGGCGCAGGAGCAGCTTGGCGGCAAGGTGCCGCTTCTTCGCCGCCTGCGCTTCTTCAAGGCTCATGTCGGGGCGGGCGAAGTAGGCGCACGAATACTGCAGGTCTTCATCCAGGAAGAGGCGAAACAGCTCGCGAGAGAGATCGTAGTGATGAGCCACGTTGCGCCGCGCTCGCGGTTTCGGATTGCCGTGCTTTGCGCTGCGCACTATCCAGCGCCGCTTCTGCGCAGCTATGTGCTGCAAGTTGCGCGTGGCGACGGCGAGAAAATCATAGAGCGTGCCCCGTTCGATGGTGAGTCGCCCGTCCATGTACGCCTCGCCCGCTTCCAGTCCGGGATTGCGGGCGAGCCGCCAGAGCGTCGCGCGATCGTGGATGCGGACGATGAGGGGAGAGTCCGCCTCGCTGACGCCGCCGACCGCGTGCGTCCGGTCGTCCGGCCCACGCACGACTAGAGCGCCATCGAGGATGAATGAGCGCAGCAAAGTATCGAGCATTGCAGGAGCCTCCACAGGCCCCGCCCGCTACCTCCATTTAGGCGCCCGGTTCCCGCTCGGCCAGAGCCGAGATCAGGCTTGGCGCAGCGCCTGCATCCCGTCTTCCACCGAGATCACCGGCGCATAGCCCAGCTCCCGCCGCGCCTTGTCGTCCTTCAGCACGCTGTCGCGGCTCATGATCATCGCGCCGAAGCGCGTCAGCGGCGGCTCGCCCTTCAGCGCCAGCGTGCGCCAGGCGGCTTCACACACTGCGCCGAGCGCATCGGCCGCCCAGCCCGGCACGGATTTTTCCGGCAGGGTGATCCCGCGCGCCGCGGCAATGCCGGCGATCATCTCGCGCATGGGCCGAACGCCATCGTCGAGGACGAAGTACGCCTCGCCGCCGCGGCCGTTCGTCAGCGCAAGCTCGATCGCGCGGACGAGATTGGCGATGTGCGTCGTCGAGGTCATCGCCCGGCCGCTGTCGACCCACGCGAATTTGCCCGCCCGCGCCATCGCCTCGATCGTCGGCGCCAGCGTCGTGTCGCCCGGCCCCCAGATGAAACGCGGGCGAAGGATGATTGTCTCGAGGCCCGGCGCGTTCGCCTCCCGCACCAGCATTTCCGCCTGCGCCTTCGTCGCCGCGTATGGATAGGGCGAGCGCGGCGCGAGCGGATAGGTCTCGTCCGCGCCGCGCAAATGCTTCCCGCGCCAGAGCACGCTTTCGGTGCTGATATGGATGAAGCGCTTTGCCCCCGCTTCGCGCGCGGCTTTGAGCATCCGCGCCGTACCGTCGACATTGAAGCGCTTCCAGGCGTCCGGCGGACCCCACTGCTCGACGAAAGCGGCGCAATGCAAAACCGCCTCCGCGTTGCCGATGTGCTCGGCCGTCACGTTCTCCAGATCGCAGCGCACCGGCGTCGCGCCACGCGCTGCGATCATCGGATCGCTCGCCGGCGCGCGCGACATCGCCCGCACCTCATGGCCAGCTAGACCGAACGCCTCCGTCGCCGCACCGCCGACGAAGCCTGACCCGCCGGTGACGAAAATGCGCATCAGGCGCCCCTGATCTGCTCGAGCGCGTGCTTGAGCTTCGCTGCGGAGGCGCTGGCATCCTCGCGCCGCTCACGCAACTCTTCGACCACTTCTTCCGGCGCCTTGGCGATGAAATCGCGGTTGTTGAGCTTCGCGTCCATCTTGGCGATTTCGCCGTCGAGTTTGCCGATCTCTTTCGCAAGCCGCGCGGCCTCGGCGGGCAGATCGACCACGCCCTGCAGCGGCAGCGCTACTGTAGCGCCGGCGAGCACGAACGTCACCGACCCCGCCGGCGCGTCGGCGGCGCTGGTGGAGTATTCGAGGCGCGCCATGCGGTCGATCAGATCCTGATAGCGTTCGAGCCGTGCTTCGGTCGCCGCATCGGCGCCGATCAGCAGCAGCGGAATCTTCGCCCCGGCCGGCACGTTGAGCTCCGAGCGGGTCGAGCGGGTTTCGGCGATGAGATCGATCATCCACTGGATCTCCGCTTCGGCCTCGGCGTCGATCAGATCGTCGCTCAAATCGGGCCACGCTTCGACGATCAGCATGCCGTCGCGCCTGTGGCCATACTCGCCCATGCGGGTCCAGATTTCCTCGGTGATGAAAGGCATGAACGGGTGCAGCAGAATGAGGATCTGATCCAGCACCCATGCGGCGGTGCGGCGAGTCTCCTGCTTGGCGGCTTCGTCGTCGCCGTTGAGCAGCGGCTTGATGAATTCGAGATACCAGTCGCAATAAACGTTCCAGACGAACCGATAGGCCGCGCCCGCCGCTTCGTTGAAGCGCCGCGCTTCCAGCTCGCGCGTCACCGCGGCCGCCGCTTTGGCAGCTTCGCCCACGATCCATTTGTTGACCGTCTGCTCCGGCGAGCGCGGATCGTACTCGTCCCACACCGCGCATTCGTTCATCTGCGCGAAACGGGCGGCGTTCCAGAGCTTAGTGCCGAAATTGCGATAACCTTCGATGCGCTGTTCGCTGAGCTTGATGTCGCGGCCCTGCGCCGCCATCGCCGCCAGCGTGAAGCGCAGCGCATCGGCGCCGTATTTGTCGATTAGGCCCAGCGGATCCATCGTGTTGCCCTTGGACTTCGACATCTTCTGACCTTTGGCGTCGCGAACCAAGGCGTGGATGTAAACCTCGTGAAAGGGCACTTCCTTCATGAAGTGCGTGCCCATCATCATCATCCGCGCGACCCAGAAGAAAATGATGTCGTGCGCGGTGACGAGCGTGGAGGTTGGATAGAATTTCTTCAGCTCCGGCGTCTTCTCCGGCCAGCCGAGCGTCGAGAACGGCCACAGCGCCGAGCTGAACCAGGTGTCGAGCACGTCCTCGTCCTGGTGCAGCGCCGTCTCCTTGCCGTAGTGCTTGCGCGCCGCGACCTTCGCGAGATCGACGTTCTCTTCGACGAACACATGCCCATCCGGCCCGTACCAAGCCGGAATGCGGTGGCCCCACCAGAGCTGGCGCGAGACGCACCACGGCTCGATGTTGCGCATCCATTGGAAGTAGGTCTTGGTCCAGGATTCCGGAACGAACTTGGTCTTGCCGGTCTCGACCGCTGCGACCGCCTTCTTCGCCAGTTCGCCGGCATTGACGTACCATTGGTCGGTCAGCATCGGTTCGATGACGACGTTCGATCGATCGCCGAACGGCTGCATGATCTTCTTGTCTTCGACGCGCTCGAGTAGGCCCTGCGCTTCGATGTCGGCCACCACCTGCTTTCGCGCTTCGAAGCGATCGAGCCCGCGATACTTCGCCGGCACGTGCTCGACATCGGCCATACGGCCCTTCGAATCCATCAGAACGTAGAGCGGAATGTCGTGGGCGCGAGCGACCTTATAATCATTGAAATCGTGCGCGCCGGTGATCTTCACCGCGCCTGAGCCGAAATCCGGATCCGGATACTCGTCGGTGATGATCGGAATGTAGCGATTGGCGAGCGGCAACAGCACCTTCTTGCCGACGATCGGCGCGTAACGCTTGTCGCTCGGATGCACGGCGACGGCGCCGTCGCCCAGCATCGTCTCCGGACGTGTGGTCGCAATCGAGATGTAGTCGCGCGTTTCCCAGTCGGCCGGATTGCCGTCGGCGTCGTACGCGATCGGGAATTGATAGGTCTCGCCGTTTTCGAGCGGATACTTGAAGTGCCAGAAGTGTCCGGCGATTTCGCGGTTCTCCACCTCGAGGTCCGAGATCGCCGTCTCGAAATGCGGGTCCCAGTTCACCAGTCGCTTGTCTTTGTAGATCAGCCCTTCCTTGTAGAGCTGAACGAACACTTTCAGCACGGCAGCCGAGTGGCCTTCGTCCATGGTGAAGCGCTCTCGCGACCAATCGCACGAGGCGCCGAGGCGGCGAAGCTGATTGAAGATCATCCCGCCGGACTCTTCCTTCCAAGCCCAGACGCGCTTGACGAATTCTTCGCGCCCCAGCGAGCGGCGGTCTTCGTTGTCGCCGCCCTGCGCGAGTTGGCGCTCGACCACCATCTGCGTGGCGATGCCGGCGTGATCCATGCCCGGCTGCCACAGCACGCTTTTGCCGCGCAGCCGTTCGAACCGGACCAGCACATCCTGCAGCGTGTTGTTGAGCGCATGCCCGATGTGGAGCGAACCGGTGACGTTGGGCGGCGGGATGACAATGCAGAAGGGGTCCGCCTTGGGGTCCGCCTTCGGCTTGAACACGCCGGACTCCTCCCACGCCTTCGACCAGCGGGGCTCAACTTCCTTCGGATTGAACGTCGTCTCGATCATGCTGACGCCTATAGCAGGCCGTTTCGCACGTGCGAACCGTCGCCCAAACGAAAACGCCCCGGCCGCAGCCGGGGCGTTGGTGTTTATCGGCGATCCAGCGCTTACCGCGCCAGGCGCGAAATCCGTTCCAACTCGGCCTCGACCCGCGCATCGACGATCGCCGGCAAGTTCTTGTCGAGCCATTCCTTCAGCATCGGCTTCAATAGTTCGCGCACGACACCTTCGATCGTCTGGTTCGGCGTGTCGGCGATGCGCAGCGTGCCGGAAAGGCGCGCGAGCGCACTCGCGGCCGCGCTAGCCGACGGCGGCGAGACGATGCCGTCGCCCAGGGCGCCGGACTCGATCTGCGGCGCAGGAGTGGCCGGCTGCGGCGCAGGCGACGCCTGTTGGGTGACGACCTGCTCGACCGCTTCGAACACGATGTCGTCCTCGGCGGCGGTCTGCTGCGGCTGCGGCGCTGGCGCCGCGGCGACCGGTTCATCCGTTTGCGTCAGATCGAGCACGGGCTCCGGTGCCTGCTCTTCCTCGGAGATGATCCGGCGGATCGACGCCAGAATCTCTTCCATGGAAGGTTCGGCTTGCGGGTCTTGCAGCGCCATCTTGAGCCTCACGAATTCCGATGCGAGTCGCTTCGACTCGAAGGTTATTGATCACGGCGATTCCCGTCCACTTCCGCTGTGCATCGCACACGACGTGACTCGCCCTCTTCCGCTCATGCTCGGCGGCATCGGATAAAGGAACGTTAATAAAGACGAATGGCGCATCGTTCCGTATGCGCAATGCCGCTTCAGAACGAGAATCCGCGCGGCTTCGCCAGGCCGGGCGCCAGCGGCGGGAACGCGTCGAACGCAATCCGGAACGCGATCGTGTCTTCCGATCGCGTATAGATGCGGGCCGCGCCCACCGGACCTTGGCGAAGGATGACGCCGAGACGTCCGCCCGGCGCGAGCTGCTTCAGCCAAGCGTCCGGCACAAACTCCGCCGAGCCGTTCAGCAGGATGACATCGTAAGGGGCCTCGTCTTTCCAACCGTCGACGACGGCCGTTGACACGGTTTTCACATTGACGACGCCGGCGGACTCGAGCGCCGCGTGCGCGGCGAACGAGAGGTCGCCGTCCGGCTCCTGCGAAATCACTTCCCTGCAGCAGGCCGCGAGCACCGCCGCGCCGTAGCCAGTTGCGCCCGCAATCTCCAAGCCGCGCTCGCCCGGTTGCGGCCCGATCGCTTGGATCAGCTTGGCCAGATCGCGCGGCCGCATAAGGAAGCGGCCGTCGCCGACTTCGATCTCAAGATCGGCGTAGGCGATCGCCCGCTTTTGCGCCGGCGCGAAACGCTCGCGCGGCAGGTGGCGCATGGCGCGCAGGATGCGGGTGTCGGTCACGTCCGCGGTGCGGACTTGGCTCTCCACCATGATTTCGCGCGATTGAGCCAGATCCATGCCTCGGCGCTCCCAACTTTCCGCGCTCCGGTTAAGCCGCCCCGCCGCCCGCTGCAAGCGGGCCGCTTTGACGCGGCGCGGCAAGCGCTTGACCGTGAGCTGCGCTCACGCTTAGGACAACGGCCCCGGCGCACCCATATGCGGCGGCTAAGGCCTCGTGGCGGAGTGGTGACGCAGCGGACTGCAAATCCGTGCACCCCGGTTCGATTCCGGGCGAGGCCTCCACACTTCCGAAATTTCACTCCCTGCTACCGTAGCCGCCCTGGAACGGCGTCTTAACCCTCGCGTTCCGCTCAGAGAGGCGGGAGGTCTTTTCGCGAGGAGATGAACGATGGCGGAACGATATTCCGGGCAAGAATCCTATGGTCGCAACGGCGGACGGCAGGGGCGCGGCCGCTGGCGCGACATCGATATGGGCGAACGCGGGCGCGGCGGCATGGCCCGCGGGCGTGAAGACTACGATGAAGACGACTATCGCTTCTCGCGTGACGAAGACGAGCGTCGCGGCTTCGGCGGGTATGGCGGCGGCTACGGCCAAGGCATGAGCGGCCAAACCTATGGCGGCGGCTATCGCGATCGCGACGAATGGGAGCGTGACTTCGGCCGCGGCGGACGCGATCAGATGCGCTACGGCCAAGGCGGCCAAGGCTTCGAGCAAGGCGGCGCGTCCTACGGTCAGGGCAGCTACGGCCGCGAGCAGTTCGGCGGCGGCTACGGCGGCACGACCGGCGGGCAATATGGTCAGGGCGGCTATGGCCAGAGCGGTTACGGTCAAGGCGGTTACGGCCAAACCGGCGGCTACGGCTCGACCAGCCAGTACGATCAGAATCGCGGTCAGTACGGCAGCCAGTACGGCGGCCAAGGCGGCCAGTACGGACAGTCCGGCAGCCAATACGGCTTGAGTGGCCAGTATGGCCAATCGGGCGGCCAGTTCGGCCAGTCCGGCAGCGGCCAATCATACGGTTCGTCCGATGAGTGGGGCCAGCGCTACGGCCAAGGCGGCGGTCAAGGCTGGGGCGCGCAGGGCGGCCAGAACTACGGTCGCAGCAGCCAGTCGCCGACAGGCACGGGCGGCCAGTGGGGCTCGGGCCAATACGGCCAAGGCGGCTACGGCCAATCGAGCTTCAGCGGCGGCCAGTACGGCCAAGGCTACGGCCAGACCGGCCAAGGCTATGGCCAAGGCGGCTTGAGCTCGTCGGGTCAGTCCGGCATGACCGGCTCGTACAGCCAGGGCGGCATGTCCGGTCAGTATGGCCAAGGCGGCTACGGCCAGTCGGCGTTCGGCCAAGGCAGCCTGCAGGGCCGCTTCCGCGGCCGCGGCCCGAAAAACTACACCCGCTCCGATGACCGCATCCGCGACGACATCAACGATCGGCTGACGGATGACAACGAACTCGACGCGAGCGAGATCGAAGTGAAGGTCGCAAATGGCGAAGTGACCCTCACCGGCGCCGTCGACTCACGCGACGAAAAGCGCCGCGCCGAAGATCTGGTCGAATCCTGCTCCGGTGTGAAGCACGTGCAGAACAATCTGCGTGTGCAGTCGAGCGAAGAGACCACCCGCACCGGCGGCGGCAAGCAAGGCAAAGGCGGCCAAAGCGGCGCGGAGAAAATGCAATAGCGCTAGATTTCAAGGGTTTGGCAACTTCGGTGAAGCCAATCTTGCGCGTTAACCCGGCATTTACCGGTTAGTGCGATCTTCACCTTGTCTTCCCTTGGAGACACCCCACCATACCCAACGCCTTCGAGGGCCCCGCAAGGGGCCCTCGTTTTCGTTGGGGCGCCGCACACATCGCCCCACACTTGAACAACATCCAGGGCTTTTCCCCTGGCGCCGAACTTGATAGGAAGCCCGCCGCTGGCGCTTCGGTGTCCGCGAATTGTTCCTCGGTAGCTCAGTGGTAGAGCAACCGGCTGTTAACCGGTTGGTCGTAGGTTCGAATCCTACCCGAGGAGCCATTCTCTTTCGCGCTAAGTGCGTGTGATCGCTTGCCTTTTCTTGGCGCAACACCTACCGAAATTCGCCACTCCTACCGTTGCACATACCAACGGCGTGTCACCCTGCCCGAGACTGGTATACCCGGGGTCACACCTCGGCTCTATGTGCGAGCACCGTGTCAGCTCGCCGAGCCGGCGCACAGCTGCAGTGCTTCCACACTCAATGCGGGCGCCGCTGCGCCGAGCGCGAATAGCGCCACTGAAAGTGTGTAGAAGCCATATGCCGCAAGCGCGTATGGGCGTGCGCCGGCGAGCTTCGACTGAAGCTCGCCGGCCTTCCGCATCGCGTCGTCGATGCCGGTCTGAAGTACATTGCCTTCGGGCTGGGGACCCATGCGAGCCTCCAGCGACACAAGATTGATCTCGTTCATCTCAGCAAGGCTCAAAAGGTTCGCAGTCTGGCCTAAGAGCCCGCTGATGTGCATGCTCGTGAGGAACGCGACAACAGCCCCCACAAATCCTGCTGCGAGTCCACCCCCGAAGTAACGCAGTGCCTGCATTAGATCTCCTGCATCGCACTGCGTCCCCGCAAGAATCGCGTTGAACGCCGCCAGCAGCGCCAATCCGTTGCCGACAACAACCCAGCCGCCTAACTGCGTGCCGGTTGCCGCGAGCTGCGGGATTGTCGCCAAATACAGGTCGCGCGTGAACCGGACGAGGCCTGAGCTTGCCACACTGGACATGACATCAGGCTAGGCCGAGTCGGTTGAAATTCCCCCGGCCATCACGCGCCATATCTCGTTCTGTTTAGAGCCCCGCCCGCAGCAGAACGTTGAGCTGAGCCGCCGGCCCTCGCGCCGCCGCCTTCTCCATCTGCGGGGCGATAGCCAGGTCCGCCCGCGCCACCGCTGCAGCGTGCGCATCCGCCAGCCGATCGAACGTCGCGCGCTTCATGTATGGCGGGCGCCTCGTAATCGGCCCGCGCCAGTGAGCGCAGCCGAGCCGGCGCGCCAACGTCTCAGCCTTGATGATCGCCCGCTCTATCTTGCCGCCTCTCCGCGGCGCCGTAGTGATCGAACCACAGCGCGCACAGCGAACGCCCTGCTCTAGAAAAGCCAGCTTGCGCGTGCGCCGGCCGCAGCATGGCGCGCGAAAGCAAACACGCTCGCCGCCATAGCGGCAGGGATCGCGCTCGAGCTTGATCGCCTCGCGCAGCACGCGCTCGCCGTCGCAGGTGTAGAACACCCGCAGCGCATCGCTCGCCTTGTCGTGCTCCAGATCAGCCTTGCGCGGGTTGAGCCCTTCGAACGCCACCGGGCCGCGGTAGCCGTCGAACGCCCCCCATCGTGCGATATGGTCCGCATCGAGAAAGGCCACGTCCGCCCAGGTGTGCGAGTAAATGCGGTTTCTCATGACAAAAGAGTCGCTTATTTCCACCCCTCTAGCAATCAGCCCACGCGGCTAGCGCGTCGATTTGGGCGCTGAGGGCGCTTTGCGCAGAAAGTAGCGCCCCGACAAAACTGCAATAAGTGCAGAAAGTCCGCCGATGCGCGCTGAGGGCGCGAACGTGCCTCGCGCAGAAACTGCAGAAACTGCAGAAAGTACCGAAAGGGTATGGAGCGTGCTGATCGCTCGCCGCTGCACGGTGGCGCTACTTCGTGCGGCCAAGATGCAGCCGTGTTGCGTGCAGACCGCGGCGCGCAATGTCGATAGAGACGCAAAGCGCCCCGCGGCTTGGCCAGCGGGGCTGAGGGGCGCGCTGAGGAAACGCGCCCATATTGCGCGGTCTGCGTAAACAAACGATTGCGCCGCTCGTCACGCAAGGGAGACCAACTGGTGACACTGCCGTAAGTGGCGCCAGGAGCGAGACGGGCGTTCAGTCCAGCGCATGCGCGCCGCCCTGCCTCGTAACGTTCAGCACGAATTGTCTTGCCGGTGTCGCTATCCCCTGCGGATTGAGACGCCAGAGGGCCTTACCCGGTTTCGTCGATCGCGCTGGGAGCGAATGAGCGGGGGCCGGGACGGCGGTGTTGTTCGCCACCGTGAAATGGCCGGCTGGCTCTTCGACGGCGCCGAGCGGATCGCCATGCTTCAGCTCGAAGAGTTCGACCCAGATCCCGACACCTACTGGCAGGAGCTTTGGTATGAGGCTGACGGACTAAGCGGCCAGGCGGCTGATGCAGTCGAAGCGATGCGCGAGGCGTTCGGCGGCTCGTTCGCGAGCGCGGCCGACTGGGGCTCAATTGTATTGCTCAGCGGTGTTTGGATTGCGCCGGCATGTCGGACGCGGCTCGATCAAGGCGCCCTTCTCGATACGCTGCTGCAGAAGTTGACGCCGGCGTACGGGTTGGCAGTGCTTGTCGCTCACCCCGCGGGTTTTGAGCACGTAGGCGATTTGCTCAACCCGAGAGACACAACCGTTGAAGGTCTGGGCGCGTTCGAATGGCGCCAACGCGCGCAGATGCGATTTTATCAGCGCACGTTGGGCTTCACGCCTTTCGTTGTTCGCGAGGCCAGGCCGGAGGTGATGTGGCGCGCTAGGCCGGATGTGCAGCACTACGTTGAACAGCACCTCGATCAAGAACGATAGGCCGGCCCTAACTCAAGGCGTTAGGCCGAAGAAACACGTAGGCGATGGGCGCGCCGCAGTGCGCTTCCAGTGCTGCAGGGAGGTCGGCTTCTAGTTGCTGACGGGAGTCGCAGATCAGTATGAAGTCCAGGAGGTCAGGGTGAACCGGCAGACCATCTCCCGCTCGAGCGCCCGTCTTCCATCAGTATGACGATGCGGACCGGCGGTTGACTCATCGCCGCCTCCCTCAGCGCGAGTAACTGCGAGCGCCACAAATCATCCGCGCACGTCATGCCCCAGATGCCGCGAACATCGCGGCGGGCTGCGGCCTCCTCATCTGCATAGGCGCCGCCGCTGTAACGCGGCCAATCACGCGCCCAGCCCTGCGCCACCATGTGCTCCCCCAGATCAACACCGCTGACGCTGCAGCGGCCGACGCCGCGGCCGTAGCGGTCCGTGTCACTGATCGTGCAGCTGACGGTGCGCTGCGCGAGGAAATCCGAGAGCGCCAGGGCGGAGCGCTGATAGACGTTCACTTCACCGCAGCGCGCGCCACGCTCCGGGCTGTCAAATCCCGAGAGCCTAATGCGCTGGCCGTGAATCTCGATCGTGTCGCCGTCAATGACCGAGGCGACCCCCGCGACGGTCGTGCTTTGGGCCGCCGCGTTCGAATAGGCGAGCCAGGCCGCGCCGACGCACATAAGCACCGTGACAATGATGGCGATCGCCGTCAGCCATTTTGGCAAGCCGCCGCCGTACTCAGGCGCGTTATCCCAGCCGCCCATTCAGCCCTCCTTCGCACGCGCGGGAGCTTCGCATGGGCCGCCCTTAGGGGGAAGTTTGTACCGACCGCTTCGCTTCCGCGATCGCCTCCTCGAGCGTCTCGGGAGACTTCCATTCCTCGCGCTCAGACTGCGAGTAATGCTCCGGGGGCCCAAGCTTGCTCCAGTAGAGTCGAGCGCGCTCGCCCGGCTTGAGCCGGCGCCAGGTCTCGCCGCCGTCGTCGGAGCCGAGATGCCAGAGAAACGGCTGGATCGGTTCAGCGGCCGTGCTGCGGTGCTCGTTCATGGGGATAGAACCTAGCACGCGTCGTCGCCGTTCCTACATCGGCCGGCGCATGGGGTCGCTTCAGAACGGAGCGCCCGCGGTGGTAAGTCTGAAACAGGCCTACGAACAAGGCAGCCTGCGCATTGCCTTCTACTGTGTGCGCCCGGGCGTCTGCGATCACGTCGGCAAGGTGAGCATCGAGGAAGCGCTTAGGCGCTGGGGCGGCCAGATGCGCCTTGATCAAATCCGGGCGCGGTGCAGCCGCTGCGGCTCAGCGGACTTCGTGAGCGTCCGGGGCGAACCGCCTGGGCGGATGGGCAAGCGGGGACGGCACTAGACACGATGAGAGACGCTAGCGCCTCAGATCACCGAACGAACCTCGCAAAGCGCAAGACGCAGCCTTATCCATCACTCAATTCCGTAACTTGCTCAGGCGTAACTAGACCGTCGGTTACTCCCTTCATGATGATAAACGGACGCATTAGCGGGCTCTTGAAGCGATAGCGCAACTTCCGGGCGGCGCCGACCCGTTGAAGCATTTCGCCGCGGCCCGATTGGCTAAGCTCCTTCAAGTGCCGTGCGAAGTTCGGAATGTCGTAGCTGCGCCCCGTTATTTCATTGAGGGGCTGCCGCAAAGCAGCAGCCGAGAAGTAACCAAGGTCATCGACCTGAGCGAAAGCGCAGGCCAATAGTACCTCTCGGTAGATGTTGCCGGGCTGCTGGCTCTTTGTTGCCTCGTAATACGCTGTGATGATCGACTGCTGCCATTGATGGAGCGCGGCCTGGATGCCCTCCCGTACGTCGTTCCCATCGATTTCGTCTGACCGCCGTGCGAGAGCGGCTCTCGCCGTGTGCAAACAAAGCAAGTGTGTGATGTACGGAAGCCCTTGTGAAAAGCGAACCAGCTGGGTTTCTGCATCGCTTATGATGCTCATTTCCAGACGCGCGAGCCCATTCCGAATGATGAGGCGTATTTCTTCTTCAGTCATGCGTGGCATCGGAATTTGCACGAGAGCGCGTTCAATCGATCGATGCTCCACCACAAGAGCATCGACAGAGTCAGCCACCCCAACGAGCATGATGGTCGCCGAGACACCGAAGTCAGAAAGAGCCTTGATGGCGTCCGACATCAGCGTTCGAGCTGTTCCATTCTGCACGCGGTCGAATTCGTCGAATACGAAGATAACGAGCGCGCCCGCAGAGAGTTGCGCGAGAACACGCCGCACATCATCGGGTCCGATTTTCTCGCCCATTGCGTCAGCGAGAGACTTCGCCTCTGTAACGGCGTGAGAATTGAAGCCAGGGCTCGCCTTGGAGTTGGTGACAAACACATCCTTGAACGCCTTCAACCACATGGAATGGAAGGTATCGGACGCGTCACAATTCACTCGCGGCAACAACACGTTGGGCGTTTGGTCGCGAAGGAAAGACGCCAACACGTTCGCCAACGAGGTTTTTCCTACCCCTCGCTCGCCATACAGTACGACGTGGTAACCCTTCTGGGAAACCGCATCGATGATTTTGGAGAGCTGATCCAAGCGGCCGGCGAATAGGTCGCGCTCATTAATGGGGGAGCCGGGCGTAAAAACGCTGCCCACCCGAAAAGCCTTCTCTTTGAACTCGTCCACCGACGTAGCCATTTCGCTGCTCCCATGCGGCGGAAAGGTGCTAGTGAATCGTCAAACCCGTCAAATAACACGAGGAACGCTGCTCGCGCGCCAAAGAACGGGCGGGTTGACCGCTCTTGCTCCGACTCTTCACAACAGGTAGGCAAAAAGTTCCCGGTCTGGTTGAGGGCTCCATGACCATCGCCTGCTGCTACGTGTCGCCTGAAGGCGTGGTGTTTGGCGCGGACAGCACATCGTCTTATGGGCTCGCTGGCGGCCCTCACTACTTCAACCACGCTCAGAAAATCTTTGAGATCGGCCAAGATAGCAGGCTGGCGATCATGACCTGGGGGCACGGCAGCCTGGGCGCTGTGAGCTACAGAACCATCATTGCTGGGCTAGCCGATGATCTAGCGACCAACCCGCCATCCAGCGTCGCAGATGCGATGACCAGGTGGATCAAGATATTTGGCGCGCACTGGGCAAAATATGCAGCTATGCCGGCCATGAAGCCTGCATTTGACGCGTGTATTGCCTACTCAAAGCGGCCGCCGTGCACGGGCGGGGTCCCGGTGAAGGGTCAACTAACGCCGCAAGAAGACGCGCATTTTCAGCATCTTATGCGCGTCCTTACGGCGGGTTTTTGCATCGGGGGTTACGTGCTTCCGGACCGCACGCCAGCGGCATGCTTCGTGCATTTCGATCCTCTCAACATGAGCCCAACCGCATCCCCGATAGCGATGCTAGAATACGAATTCTGGGGCGCGCCTAACATGATCCGGCGTCTGCTTTACGGGGCGGACGACGAGACCCGGAACGTGATCTTACACTCCGGCCATTGGACTGGATCAGACGCCGATCTTGATGCCGTGCTGGCGCAGCAGCGGCTGGCGCACCCGATTATCCCTCTTCGGGACGTCGTGGATTTCGTCCATTCCTGTATTTTTAGCACCATCAAGGGGCTGAAATTTTCACATATGCCGCAAATTTGCGGGGGTCCCATCGAGCTGGCGGTTGTCAGCTCGGATAGGAACTTCCGTTGGGTAAGGCACAAGAACTGGGACGCGGCAGTTGTCGATGGAGTTCAGCCATGACAGAAGCACCCAAAAATAAGAGAAAGCACGAACCGGTGGGGTCGCCTGTGGCTGCAGACGTCAAAACGGAATCTTTCTGGATTCCCGTGTGGGTCGAAGACATGCATCGCTACTATTGCGACCATGGCTACTATCGCGCGACGGACCTTAACCGCGTGCTTGGGCGGCCAACCGAATCGTTCCGCGGACGGGCAACTGAAGACCTCTGCGAGCAGCTCTTATTGAAGAAGTGACGAGCCCCCGCGTAGCGCCGCTCACATAACCCAATCCATTTGCTGGGGCATATCGGCGGCTCCGCCGGCGGCTAAATGATCCGCGCCAGATCAGGACGGGACCGCCACATCCATCCGTCGCCACTCGCATTCGGTGAAGGAAACGGTTTGAAGCCAAGATGGCGGCTGCACATGCGCATCAAAGCGGCGCGCTGGAGGGCCTGCTTCCGGTCCAGGCCCAACTCCTCCATGCGCTTCGGATCACGGGGATTCAGCGGCGTTGCCTGCACGACTAGTATGCTGTGCTTAGGAAACAGTCTAGCGACCAACAGATCCACATACTGGCTGGCGTGCGGCAGATGCTCCCAGAGCCCTACGAGACGCAGCTCAACGAACGGCCATCGCGCGACACCACACACAAGGTCTCGCGCCGATAAATCGCCCCATCGCGCTCCTCGCCATCGATCGATGTGAACGGCTCGCGGCGCACCTCCACGTCGAGACCGGCGACGTGCAGCCGGCGCACTGACGGCTTGTGCAACATTCGGCGTAAGTCCTGTAAATCAGGAAGGACGCTGCGCCGGGGGCGACCGGATTTGGCCAGGCCGCCATCAATTACGGTCAGGTTCGGCATGGCGAGAGACTGCATCCCCGCGGGTCCGAGTCCAGCGCGAGCCCGCAACGCGATGACCTCACTAAGGTTTTCCGCGCGACGAGAAAGTGGGAGCCAAACTCCCGAATCGAGAAGGCTCGGAGCGCCAGACGCGTCCCTGTGCAAGTGGTCCTAGCGCGCGGGATCGAAGTCTGTCTCTGTAACCCACATCCGATGCAGGATGACCGCCATCCGGCGGGCGCACGCGACGGCCGCAAACCTGAAGCCGTGCCGTTCTCGAAGGGCAAGACCCCAGTTACGAAGGCGGCTCTCCTTCTTCGATTTCGCAAGCATGGCCGCAGCCGCGAGATATAGAGCTTGGCGAACTCTGCTGTCGCCTCGTTTGGAGATGCGGCCACCAATGTCGATCGCGCCAGACTGGTGGCGCCGCGTGGTCAGGCCGAAATGAGCGCCCACAGTGCGCGACGATTGGAAGCGTGCCGGGTCGTCGATTGCGGCTTTGAATGTCAGAGCCGTCAGCACGCCGACACCGGGCATCGTCATTAGCCTCCGGCAAACGGGATCGGACCTCGCCATCTTCGCGAGCATGGCATCAATGGCCTTCACCTCGGCGGCCAGCATGTGCTCGCTCCTTAATAGCGCATTTGCGGCATCCGATGCGGTCGCACTCCTTGCGCGCCGGCTCCATTGGATTCTCTGCACCCGCTTGCCCTTCAGGTCGGTCGTGAAGCCAAACAGCTTAGCAGCCGACAAGATCGTCAACCGAATGTCCAAGGACCGACGCACCAATGTTGCCCGCGCATTCAAGAGGAAGCGAACAGCGAGAGCCTCGTCACTTTTTACATGCGCCTCTCTATACATGCCGCGGCAGAGCAGCAGCGCCAGTCCTTTGGCATCTGCACGGTCTGTCTTGTTGCGCTGGGCTCTTAAAGCGCTGTGCGCGTGGAACGCATCCAGGCAGATCATCGGGTAACGCTGACGCCAGAGTTGCTTGTAGAGCCGAGACGCCGTGGCGCCGGTCTCTATCCCGACGCCCTGAAGCATTTTTTTGTAAGGCCTGAGGCAACTGGCGACGGTCTTGGCATCGCTCCGTAATCTCCCTTCGAAGAGCACCGTTGCTGCGGCGTCCGTCACGCACACGGCTGTCTCTGTGTCTCCCACGTCTAGGCCGGCATAGTAGCTGGTCATGGGTCCCTCCAACTCTAGACGTGACCCGGAGACCTCATGGGGCGTAGGCGCACTCGAAGTGCATCAGAAAAACCGAAGCAGCGCAAAATCGCATCCATCTTTCGACACGCCGTCGAAGCGGCACCAGGACGCTCGGTCTGCGCGCGCTGTGTCCCCGGGTCACGCTGCCTTGCGGCGGAACCGAGCTTAGCACGGCTTCCGATGCGCGCGATGCGCCAACCTACGCAACCGGTGAACGCCCTGGGGGCCGTAGTGAGGATTTCTGTGGCCGTCACGGTCGATGCGATCGGTCAGTAAGGCGGCGACGGCAGCAATGGTCTAAACTCGCCGCAAGCGGGCGTACGTCATCACACGCAGGAGAGTCCCTTCAGGCGGAACGTCATGTCTGCTAAGCACAAGGCGCGCACCGAAGGGAGGCGCACAGTGTCAGACACTATCGGTGTAGCGCTAGTTGGCATTGCTCTTATCGCTGGCGGCATCTGGGCGTGGGTCAACCAATCAAGGAACCCCGAGGCAGGGGATTCCAATAGCATAGGCTGCCTCTTGATAGTGCTCGGAGTTCTGGCCTTGACATTGCTAGACGCCTGATACGCGCGTTGCGCTAGGTGAACTCTCGCCGTTACTTTGTCGAACTACGCATGCAGAACAGGCCACAAAACCCGCTCAACATGCGCGACGAAATCGGCCCAGTCCTCCTCCCCGCTGACCGGCAGGAAATCGGCGCGGCGCAAATGCATCTGCACCAGCAAGACGGCCGGCGAGCGCGTGGGGTGACTTAGAACGCGGTCGAGCGCGAGACAGGCGGACCGCCCGGCGGTCATGCTCGCGGCGTTAAGCGCTTCAACGTCATGCCGCGCCCGCGCCGCCTCGAACCCCGCGCGCCAGTCAGCATAGGTCGCGCGGAGTCGGGCTTGTGCATCTGTGAAGGAAATGCCTAGCCGGTCCTTGTGCCAGTGCGTGAGATTCCAGAGCATGCCGGCGCCGGGCGAGCCCATAACCTTTGTGCACGCGCGCCGCGTGTAAATGGTCGTTTCGCCCGTCTCAGGATCGCGGCGGCGTTCACGCCAAGTCAGCTCACTGGGAAACGATGGCGTCTCTGCATCAACCGCATCCTCCGCGGCCGCGTGCGCGTCAGCGGCCGCGTCAGAACGTCGGCGTGCCTCAAGGGCTGCAGCACAGAGGGCGGCAAATTCCGTGTCGGCGCTCAACGTCGCCCCGTAGCGCAGCAATTCGTCAGTATCGAGCGCGGCCAAGTCGGGCGCGCCTGTGATCGGCGCTGCGATCGCGGCGCCAGCCACCGGCGCGGCGATAATCGCGCTGAGGAGCGCGCGGCGTTGTGTGTTCGTCATTGCGAGGGCTCCAGGGAAAGGCCGCACAGGCGGCGCAGATCGGCGACAAAAAGCGGCCATGTGGCGTCGTCAAAATCGTTCCAGCCGCCCTCGTCTGAGATCATGTCCAGCTTGAGCGCGAGCGCCGGCCGATCGGGCGCGGACGCGGCCAATGCGGCCCGCACGAGCCCCCTGCGTTGCGCCGCCGTTTCGCGCTGGCGTTCGTCGGCGGCCTTCACGTTGGGCGCGCCCGGCGTGTCAGCGGCCCGCTCTGCGGCCTCGAAGGCATCAAGCGCGCCCTGATCGTCAGCATGGGCGCGGCGATGCGCGCGGCCCAGCACCCGCCATGCGTGCGGCGTCGATAGATCGAGCGGGGGCGCGAACGTGTCGCGCGTCGGCTCTTGCTGCGTCATGGCTTGGCTTTCTCCTTTGTGAGGGGGTGAGCGGCGCGCGTCCGGTTGAACGGCGCGGCGTTGTCGCGCGTGGCGGCGGCTGCGGCAGACAGGAGGCGCAAGCTGGCTTCTGACGTGAGCGCAAGCGTTCCGCGAACGTCGCCGCTACGCACGTTCAGCATGAGAACGCCGCCCTGCCATTCGCTGCCGAGAACGTCAGTCAGCAGCAGCGGCGCGGCGTCCAGCTTCATCGGCTTTGCCGATTTCCATTTGCGCGAGCGCTTCGCCATCAGAGGCTCCCGTTGGTACTGATAACCGCGTTATCAGTTCGGAAAGCGCTGGTCAAGGATTTGATAACAATGTTATCATGCGACCAATGGCGAAACTCACCCCGCAAGCATGCAAAGCAGCCCGCGCCCTCCTCGGCTGGGGCGTTCGAGATTTGGCGCGCGAAGCAGACGTAGGCGTCGCTACAGTCGCTCGCTACGAAGCTGGCGATCAAATGCGTCCGGATACGATCGAGAAGCTGAAGGCGGCGTTCGAAGCCGCTGGTGTTGAGATCACGAATGGCAGGGGAACGGGGGCCCGCCTTCTCCACGGGTAGCGCCTTAGCGCTTGGGTTATCCTCAGGCGCTCGCTAGATTGTCTTCGGGGAGGCTCAATCCGATGCAGACTCGCGCTGTCATGGTCTCGTGCGCCATTCTCTTTGCGATCGCCGAGCCGGTCGCTGCACAATCGCTACCGCGTCCATTCCCTATCAGCGGCTACGACCTTCAAGAAGCATGTGTAGCCGTGGAAGCGCCGCCGAGCGACGATCCGCTTACGATCGCGACGAACGCCATACTCGCGGCGCAGTGCTGGTCGCAGATCGATGGCTTCTTCAGTGGAGTGCGCCTACAAACTCTCAGAGCTCGGGAGGAAGGATTACGCGCGCCTTTCGGCGCCTCTTGCGTCCCAGATAACTTGGATATGCCTGCGCTTCGGGAAGTTCTGCTGCAGTACATTGAACGCACCCCTAGCGCACGAACCCAAAGGGCCGGCATTGCGCTGGCGCTGGCCTTCGAAACGACGTTTCCCTGCTAGCGCCAGTCTCTTAGTTGCGGATGATTATCTGCCAACCGCCCCAAAGAGCAGCCATGATAGCGAGCAACCAAAAGCTCGCTTGCTCCCGCCAGGTTGACTCTGACTCGCCGAGCTCATCGTAGGCCAATCCCATGCCAACAAGCGGCAGGAGACCTACAAATACCCAAGCACTGGGTATGGCTTGGTCAGCTTCGAATATCGCCATGAACCTCACAAGCACGTAGGCGTGGGCCGCCAACAACGCTGTCGCCTGCGCCAAATGGCTACTCATAATCGCCGTTACCCATGTGTCACGTTGCGAGCTTTCTCCGCGCGACGCTGGTGCTGTCTTATCTGCCAATCTCTAAAAGCCCATCCCAAACGCATGCTGATTAGATAGCCGCTGACTACGGCTATCGGCCTCAGCACGTCATAGGCGAAGTTGGGATCGTCGGGCATCAGTAGCTAAAGAACTCGTTGGGCGACAAGCCGATTGCATTGACCGCGCCGGACTGGATCGCCAGCGGCCCGGCCCGCGCGCGCAGCTCGCGCTGTTGCTGCGCTCGCTGCAGCGCACGGCTCAGGAGCCCGCGGCGCTGGGCGAACGCCTGAATGTTGGAGGGCGCGTTCGGCCCCGTCAATGGCGTGCGCATCAGGTTCAGAATCTCAGTCGCCAGCTGTTCGTCATAGCGCGCCTGCTGATCACGCCCCAAAGCACGCGTCACCTTGGCGAGCGGCGAGCCGTCCGCTCCGAACATCTGCTCGGCGCCCTGCAGCTTGTCCGCCGTTGGCGAGCCGCGGCCCAGGTTTGTGTCTGCGTAATTCAGGAACAGCCGGCGCTCATAATCGAGCGTCCGCAGCACCCGGCTAAACCGCGCTTCGCCGCCGAAGATGGCCCGCAGATTGTTGCGTTTGGCTTCGTTGCCGACGATCGCCCGCAGCACGTCGGCGCGGCCCGTTCCGGTGTCCGCGCGGGCCAGCTCGCGGCGCAGCCCGGATATGGCGGCGTGTCGCGCCGCCTCGCGCTCCGCCGGGCTCATGCGCACGAGCCGCCGCGCGTAGTCCGCCAAGTCGAACTCGCCGCCGTCGAGCCTCACGCTGTCTTCGCCCAAACGCCAGGCTTCGCGCAGCCGCTCGGCCCCAGCGTATTTGCTCATGGCGCGGCCGTACGGGCTCTGAGGTCCGCCCAGCATGCGAATAACGGCTTGGTTGACCATCTGGTCATCCTGCACCATCTCGCCCACCGCGGAGCCCCGCGGCGCCCCCAGCGGCGTCATGCGGGAGGCGCGATAGACCGCGTTCACTTCCGCACTGACGTTCTCCTGCAGCCGATGCCAGAAGCGCGGCGAGCGCATCATGGCTTCGTCGGTCATATTCGGATTCTGCCCCAGCCGGCGCATCGACTCGCGCGCCGCTTCCACCGCCGCGCCGAAGCGCGAGCCGGGACGGCTGTTGAAAGCGACGAACGCCCGCAGCTCGCGCGGGACCGCATGCACAGTCTGCCGCATGGCATCCACAAACAGCGGCGCGGCCTCTTGCTGCTGTATGCCGTCCAGTTCCTCCCAGGCTTGCGCCACAGTCCGGCGCTGACCGCCGCCGAGATCGCGGACCAGCATCGTATCGACGCGCTGGCGGGCGCCCGCGTTGCGCTGCTCCAGCGCTTCCTGCATGGCGCGCCGGCCGGCGCTGGGCCGCGCGCCCGCGACCATCGTCATGTTCGTGCCGGCGTCGCCCAGCGCGTCCATAACCATGGGATTGGAGCCGGGAGAGAACTTCTCCATGCGCGCCAGATCGCGCGCACGGCGCGCCAGCTCGTTCTCGACCGGAACGCCGCGAGCCGCCGCTTGCTCGGGAATGTCGGAACGATTGATCGCCCGCCCCAGCTCCTGCGCCGCGCGTTCGGCGGGATCGAGCATCGGCGCCACTGCGGAGCGGAAGGCGTGACTTGCGCCCATGCCGAGTCCATGGAGCGCCGCGCCCGATGCTGCCCCCAGCGCGGCGCCCGACACCCCGCCCATGAGTCGATTGCGCCAGCCCTCCAAGCTGTTCAGCCGATCGTCATTGTCGGAACCCGCTCCGTAGACAGCGCCAAAGCCCGCGCCAGTGAGGCCGCCAGACAAGATGCGTTGAACCGGTGTCAAGTTGCGCAACGTGCGCGCGCCGCGGGCCGCCATCCCGATTGCGCCGCCCATCGGCAGCGAACCGACAAGCGCGCCCGCAAGCGCAGAGCCGCCGTGATAGCGCCACGCATCCTCGAGCCTCTGGCGCGAGCGCTCCGCTTGGCTGCTATAGGCAGAGCCGAAATCGCCGCCGCTGAGCGATGCGCCAATGCCGGCGCCCAGGCCCATCAGCTCGTCGCCAAAGCCCAAGCTCAGACTATCGCCAGCTGACGAAAGGAAAGAACCGAACTCGCCGCCGGCGCCCTGCAACCCGTTGAGGCGACGCTCCTGCTCAATTTCGTAGCGAGAGGCGCGTCCGTTGGCGATGCGCTCCAGCTCGCTATCGCTAAAGGTGTCCCATCTGTTTGTCATGGAATGAGGCCCCGCTGACGCATGCGAACTTCAAGCGTGCGCACGCGGTTCTGATTGTTGGCGCGCTGTGCCTCCTGATATTGGCGCACGATTGTCGCCTCATATGCGTTCGGCTCACGCAGCAGTCGCGGCGCGCCGGCGGCACCGCCAAGGTGGCCATAGCCCGCGCTGGTTGTTGCGCCCCGCGCGCGCCGCTCCGCCAGCGCTGCGGCCGCCGATTGCGCCTCGCTGTCCTGCCGTGAACGCCGGTCGCCACGCACGTCGGTAAAGCTTCCGTTGCCCGTGTAGCGGCGGAATGCATCGCTCTGATAGAAATTGCGCCCGGTCGCTGGATCGGGCTCAAACAGCGTGCGCCGGCTTCCGTCTGGCTGCTGCATGTAATTGATCGCGCCCTGAACGTAACCCTCCAGGTCCGCCCGGTCCTGATAGGCGCGGTTCAGCCAGTCGCGCGCGAAACCGGCGCCGCTCGACGGGTTGGGCGCGCTGCGAACCGCGGACAGCAAATCGATGTTTGAGACCGGCGTCTGTCCGCGCAGTTCCTCGCGCGCCATCGACGTTGCGAGCGAATAGATCGTCTGTACGTCGCGGCGCGTCTGCGGATCGCGCACGCGCGCCAGCGCCTGCTCAACGTCCGCGTCGAACAAGTTGTTGAACGCCGCCGGGTTGCGGTCCAGAATCTCCTCCAGCGCCGCCATGTCGTTATCGATCATGCTCCAGCCGCGAAGCCGCTGCATGTCGGCGCCGAGCCGTTGCGCCTCCTCACGCCCCAGCACCGACGAAGCAGAGTTCAGGATTCTGTCCTGCTCCAGCCGTTGCCGATCCATGTTCAGCGAAGCCGCGCGGAAGGCACGATTGTCGCGCATCTCCTGCAGTTGCAGGTCAAACTGCCGCTGCTGTTGAATGTAGCCGCCCAGCTCGTCGGGATCGATCATGCGCAGCTCTGCGCGCTCCGCCTCCGGCCGGCTGTTGATGTAGTCCTCAGCCAACCGGCGTCGATCGCCTGTGCGCTGGCGCTCCTGCTGCGCCCAGGTCCATTGCTCACTGTCGCGCGCATCCGCTACTTTCTGCCGGCGCTGCTCATTTTCGAATGCTTGCCGCTCACGCTGATCGCGGCCTTGCTGCGCCAAGTCCTGCGCCACCAGATCCCACCGCGAGCCCTGAGCGTGACCCATCAGTGAGAGACCGGTCTGCAACAGCCTGTTGTTCGGCAGATCGTTGAGCCCGGCTTGTAGGTTGCCCCAGAAGCCGGATGCTGTTCCGGGCTGAAACTGGCGCGCGGTCGCATCGAACGGCGCGGCCTGCTTGCCGCCGGCCGTCATCGCGGCGGCGCCTTGCGGCAGAGCGGGAGGCGTCGGCAGCGCCGCCGGCGTCTGCCATTCCGGCCCCAGCTGCGGAGCTGCGCGTGCACCCGTAAGCGCCGCCAGCGGCGTTGAAGGCATGGCGCCGCCGTTCGGCCCGGCCGATCGCAGCCCCGCGCGCATGCCGTCGAGATCGCGTGGCCCGCTCGAGTGCGAGTTCTGCTCGCGCCAACGCTGGAGCAGCGTGCCGTCCTGCTGTAGCGGCATGAGCGGCTGTTGCGGCTGTTGGCCAAAGGCGAGCGACTGCCAGGCGCTAGGCGCGTATTGCGTCGAGTAGAGCGTTTGAAGCAATCCCATGTCACGCCTCTATGTGTTCGTGATCGTAAATGCTGAGGCAATCGCCTCAGCGGATGAGGTATCGCGCACGATCACAGATGCGCTTTCATCGCTTCCGGTCAGTCGAAAGCGCAGTGTGTCGCCAGTCACGCAGTTCACAGCGTCTGCATCAATGAAGGAGACGAACGGATCGCTGTTCTTTTGATATGCGAGCGTTCCCCCGCTCTGCGAAATGATGTCCAGAGTTAGGTCACCGGGGTTAGTTGACGGCACCGTCAACACTCGCGCCGCCGTTACCTGCGGCGATGCGCCAGTCGGCGAGTCCCACTCCGCATCCACCGTGATCGCGCGGGAGCCGTTGCTGCCGATCACTGTCAGCAACACGGGTCGCCTCCTCTAACCGCTCCGAACGAAATCTTCTGTATCGCAACGCCGCGCATCTTCTTTCCCTAGGTGTTCGTGATGGTGAAGGCAGGAGCGATTGCCCCAGCGGACAGCACATCGCGCACGATCACGCTCGCGCTTTCTCCAGCGCCGGTGAGACGAAACCGCATCGTGTCGCCACTCGCGACGGACGCTCCTTCCGCATCGACAAACGAAACGAAGGGATCGCTGTTCTTCTGGTAGGCCAGCGTTCCGCCGCTGTGCAGGACAATGTCCAACGTTACATCGCCGGGGTTGGTCGCTGGCACCGTGAACGTGCGCGCGGCCGTGACTTGCGGGCTCGCGCCAGTGGGCGAATCCCAGGCTTCGCTGACAGTGATCGCGTTGCTGCTGCCGCCGAGTAAGAGCATCGCCGCGCCGAGCATCAGGCGCCCTCCGCCATGGTCGCGAGCGCGGTCTGCCAATCGCCCGGCGCAAAGCGCTCTATCCAGAGCCCGCCGCTTTCTGACGGCTCCTCAACAGCGGAATTCCAGGCCATGCGCAGAACCTCGACGCCCGGCGCCGCACGCACGCGCAAGAGCCAAATCGAGTTCGATGGCGGAAACGGCTCCAGCAGCAGCTGGCGCAGCGGCTCACAGGGATAAACGTCCTCCGCGTTCGCGCCGTCCCAGAAGGTGTCGCCATCGGGGCCGTTGGGGCGTCCGTGCGTTTGCAGCACGTGGATCGCGGCCTGCCAGATTCCGAACGCCTCCTGTGCGTCGGCTGCCGGCGCAAATGCGCCAACTTCCCACGCGTGCGGATGCGGAACGCCGTTCGGGCGCTGCATGGTCTTCGGGATGGGCGCGTTCACATCAACAACGGTCATCGTCAATCGCCTCTCAGAAGGTGCTGAGCGCAGCGCGCTTCCACTGGCCACCTCGAAACACGTAGAAATAGTCGCCGTCAGAGCAAAACTCGCCTTCGTATCCGTCTGCGTTTGACGAGACCGGCGTTTTCTCCGGCGCGCGCGGTCGATCCTCCAGCGTCGCCACCGCATCGCGCACGTCTTGCGGCGAATGCGCCGGCGGAAGCTTTGGGGAGCGCCGAGCAATTGAGGCCATGGCTATCTCCCTGAGCCGAGCGTGTGAGAATGCCGCTTTTGCGGGTAGCGTTGCTGCAGCGCCTGCACGACCCGCAGCGAGTAGAACGGATCCATTTGCAGCGCCTGCGTCAGCTGCGAATCCAGCGCCGTCGGCTGAGGCGCGACCTGAGGCGTGCTCATGCTTTGCGCGCCCACGGCGCCCAGCTGGAGCTGGCCCTTCTGCGCCATCTGTTGCGTGAACATGGGAGCGCCGATAGGCGCGCCGCGCTGCTGCGCCTGCAAAACAGCCGCGCGCTGCTCCAAGGGGGCCGTCTGCATCGACTCCGGATGGGCAGGGTCGCCCTCGGGCATGTGCGTCTTTGCCGGATGGGCGAACGCGTGGGACGCGACGCCCGGCCTCTGATTTTCCCGAGCGCGCTGCCGCAGAATGCTTAGGAGGCCCATCAAGCGGCCTCCGTCGTCAACAGTTGAAGCGTGCGAGCAAACCGCAGGCGGGTCGTTTCTGTCTGAGCCTCCAGAAGGGCGGCTGCGGTGTCGGCTTCGCCAGCCCATTGCGCGCGACAAGCGGCCGTGAACGCCTCCAGCTCCGCGTCTGACAGATGCGCAAACGGATCACGTGCGCCGGAAAGCTTCTCCAGCGCGTCCATGCGGCGGGCGAGATCGCGCGCGCTCATGCTTGCGCTCCGTCGCTGCTTTGCCAGCGAAAGAACAGGAGAGGCGCGCCAGCCGGCGGGCCGTCAGGGAACCGGCGCGCGGCCGCTCGCGCCGGCGTCTCGCCTTCGTCGAGCCATAAGCACACAGGCGCAGCTGTGCGCGCGGCGCGCTCCAGCGCCTTCAACCGCGACGAAAGGGTGCGCGCGCTCACTGCATCGCCTCGCGGGCACGCGGGGCGATAAGGACGCGATGAATGTAATTCACCTCGCCCCGGGGCTCGCCGCGCTCCGAGACATAAGCGGCGAGCGCTTCGGCCTCCAGGCGCGCGACATGCTCGGCGGGCGCGCCGTCCTCATAGACGACGCTGAGCCATGGCCCGGCGCCGACGCCAAGACCCGCGCGGCGCTCCAAAGCGCCAAGACGTGACAGCATGTCAGCGCGCATTGTCGCCACTCCGTTCTGGTTTCAAGCCGCAGAGCAGAATGCGCATAACGCGGCCAGCCGCCGGCCATGGGCGGCCATGGTTAGCCGCCCAGGCGGCCTTCGCGTTGGCCTCCAGTTGCGCCAGCTCTTCGGCCGTCGCCAGTTCAGTCGTCAGAAAAGTAACAAGCGGCTCGGTTGTCGCGACGCGCTCACCCTCCAGCGCAACAAGGCGCGCGGTCATGCTAGCGGCCGGCATTGCGTTCCTCCTCCAGCGCGCGCAGGCGCGCTTCAAACTCTGCGGTTTCGGTTTGTTTGCGGTACTGCTCCAGCACGCCCGCCAACTGCATCGCTTCGGCCGGCACAAGCTCGCCGCGCGCGGTCGCCTGCATCAGAGCCATGACGGCGCCGGGCAGATCGGCGGCAGAATTGACAGGCGGCAACGTGAAGCGAACGGGGCGCTCTTTTGGCGCGGGCGCGATGCGGTCGAGCACCAGGCGCATGGACTGCACGTCGCCGGCTGCGGCCAGCTCTGCCGCTTTCTCCGCAACGACCTTTGCCTTCTCCGCAAACAGGCGGCCGACAACATCAGCAGGCGCTTCGCTCGCGTCCGCGGCTTTGCCGCGCGTGCGGCTTGAGCCCGGCGCTGGCGGCGCTCCAGAGGGGGGCGCGGTCAATGCGGCCTCCCTCTGTTGTGCGTTGTGCGATCGCCGCCGCGTTCAAATACGATACGCTCCGGCGTCACTTCCACAATGCGCGCGTCCCGCGCCAGCCAGCATGCGCCGCGCCGATCGAGCCGCGCCCAATGCTCGCCAACGCCGAACACTTCCTCAAACGTCCAGCCGTTCGCGGCCAGCTCTGCGCCAAAAGCGTCGGCGCGCTCCCAGGCAACATTGACGAACGCGCGCCAATCGCGCTCAGAGACGCCGTGCGGCCGCGGGCCGCGCTCGATCGCCGCAAGCGCCACTGCCCAGCTTTGCGGCAAGCCGCCCTCATGCTGCGCAATCGCGGCGCGTTCCTCTTGCGCGTAATCGTCGCGATCGTCGGCGCACGCGCGCTCAGGCGCCGGCGGCGCTTCCCGCTCCCGCAGCACGCGCCGCGCCACTTCGCGCCAGCTGCTCATGCTGCGCCCCCGAAGAGACGGGGGTTAACGAGATAGTCCTTTTTCGGCCGATGAGCCGCACTGGGATCGCGCTCAGCTTCGCGGATGCAATCGCCCTCAATCAGCACCGCGCAAGCGGCCTCAACGTCCGCCGATTGCGTCAAGCCCGGCAGGCGCCAGGAGTCAGCGCCGCGGTAAACCTTCGTCAGATTGAAGCGCCGCGCGCCGCGGCGTCGAATCTCCTTAAGCAGCAGAACCGCCTTGCGCTCCGCTTCAGGCAAGCCAGCGTCGGCATAGACGCGCGCCGCCATAGGCTCGAAATAGTCAGCGAACAAACGGCAGGCCCGCTCTACGGCGCCAGCCGAGACGGCGCGTGGGCCGTCCCTGTCGCCGCCGCTCGCCGCCGCCCAGTCGAGCAATTCCAGCACCAGGGCAACGCGTGCGCACGTGCCGTCAGACTTGCCGAGGAATTCGGCCATGAAACCGGCGGACTCGGCGGCCTTCGCGCCTTGCTCCTTCCACCAAGCCGCGAAAATCTGCGCCGCCTCAGGCGCAAGCGGGATCACGCGCGGGGCAAGCTCGCCTGTGTCCTCTGTGTCCATCTCCAGCGAACGCAAGCGGCGAAAGAGCGCCACGAGGCGGCCTTCATCGACGGTGGGCACTTCCCAAACACGGCGCGCGGCGTCCGGCCAAACCATCAGGAAGCGCGAGACAAGGCCATCATTCGCACGGCCCGAAAGCAAGCCCTGAATCTTGTCGGGCTGCGTCGAGCCGACAACGCACAAATTGGCGCGCGCGGCCGTGATCGTGCCGCCCTTCACCCGGTCAACAGGAGAGAAATCCGAATTGTAAGCGCTGAGATAGAAAGGCGCATCCTCGCCGCCATACTTGCCAAAATTCCCCAGCAAGCCCGCCAGCTCGTCGCGGATCGAGATAACGCCGCGCGGATTCTCAGCGATGATGCGCGCCAACTTTTCGGTGGTCACGTCCGCAACGATCATCCGCGGAATGCGCGGCTCCTCCGGCTCCTCCGCTTCGGCCGGCATCGGCGGCGCGGCGCGCTTGTGCTTCACCGCCTCGGCAACAGAGCGCTCCCATTCCTCACGCCGCAGCCCAGCCTCAGCCTTGGCGGCCTCATGCTCGCGCCGGCGCTCCGCAACGTCGCCCGCGCTTTCGCGCTCAATGGCCGCCAGAGCACGTTTGAGCGCCAGTAGCGGCGGAGACTTGCCGCATGACGGCGCGCCGACACTCGCCACCCACAGGATTGCATGCTCTTCCCAGCCGGGACGGATCAAGACCTTGCGCGCGGCGCCCACCGCGCCGGCGGCGAACGCTAGCAACGGGGCGGCGAAATAATCGACGGGCGCGCCCTTCGATGCGGCGAAGTCAGCAGCGTAAGAACCGAGCGCCCCTAGCGTATCGATCGGGAACGCCGGCGCTGGCCGCGCACCGCCGTTCGTCAGGTTAGAATCGGGCTCCGGCCATGCCGGCGCCGGATCATAAACGCGCGGACGGACTGCGCCGCCGTTCATGTTGGCCGCGTGAACGTCCGTCATGCGGCCTCCAGCTTCGGCAGAGCGCCGACTTGCGCGGCGTCGTTCCAGTCTCCGAATCCATCCGGGGGCGGCAGCATCTCAACGCGCACCCCATCACTCCAGAGACGCTGCGCCAGCGCTTCGGCGCTCATCTCGCCGACGCCTTTAGGGTCGCGGTCGAAAGCGATCACGGCGCGCTTGACGCCGGCCGGCAGAATGAGAGCGCGAAGGTTGGGCGCGTTGATCGCCGCGAGTCCGGGAAGCGCGCACGCCTCCGAAGCCGAGAGCGTGGTTTCCCAACCTTCGCCAATCACCGCCGCGTCACGGACGCGGCCTAGCCGGATATGTCCGCCGACGTGCTCGCCACAGATCAAGCGCGAGCCGTCAAGATGCGGCAGATCGGCCTTGCCGGAGCCGTCCGGTTTAATGAACGTCATGTGAGCGCCGATAAGCGCGCCCTCAGCGTTCCGGATGCCGGCGACAATGGCCGGACAGCGCCCCGCTTTGTGCGGCTCGTAAGGCGACAACGGCGCGCGAGAATAGAAGCGCAGATCGGCCGCGCCCAACGGGGCGGCAATCGTGCGAGTGCGCTTTATGTAGAGATCGCCCAGCGTGCCGGCGACATGAAGGCCCGCGGCGCAGTAGATGCGCTCCGCCGCAGCGCGGCGCGCAGCACGTTCCGCCTCAGCTTGCGCCTCCAGCTCGCGCATGCGCTCAGCGCGCGCGGCGATCAATTCGGGGTCGGGCGCCGCGTCGAGCCGTCCGCCGACAATCTCGAAAGCCTGCAGGAAGCTGCAGCGGAACAGGCGCTGCGCCAGCGCGAACACGTCGCCGCGCTCGCCGCAGCCGTGGCAACGGAAATAGCTCTGCGCCCCGCGCTCGACGATATGGAGAGAGGCGGTCTTTTCCGCATGGAACGGGCACAGAGCCCAGTAATCGCCTGACGCGGGGCGGCTCTTGCGTGGATCCATGATGACGCCACCGCGCTCCGCCACCGCAGAGATTGAGGCCACGTCCCGCGCCACGTCGATTTGCGCTTCCGTCAGACGCTTGGCCGGGGCGCTCATTGATCGCCCCCAGCCTTGCCGGCGTCGTCAGCGGCGCGGTGTTGGGCCTGCATCATCAGGCCGAACACGAACGCGCGCGCCATGGCGTCACCTTCCGGCGTGCCAGTCTCTTGCGCGTACAACCAAGCCAGCCGCTCACGTTGCTCAGGATAGAGCGCTCCTAGCTCGCTATCGACGCGAGACACAGCCTCCAGAGCTTGCAGCCCGGCGCCAGGCGCGGCGAGATCGTCGGGAAAACCCCAGCGCTCGCAGATCGCCCTCAGGCGCGCTTCCGTCACATCAGGCGCCATGGGCGGCGCCCTCCAGCTGGAGCGCCGGCGCCGTGCCGCATTGGCCCAATCGATCGAGCCGGGCCGCGGCGTCGAAAAGCTCCGCCGTCGCGTTGCGGATCATCTGCCGCGCCAGCTTGTCGCCAGTGTGATCGCCCGCAACGCTCGCGAGCGCCGCCAGCAGGCGCGTAGTGTGCGCCGTGTTCGCCTCCGTGCCGTCAAAGCGATTGAAGAATGCCGGTGCGCGCCCAGGCTGCGACCCGGGATCATTGCCAGCGGGAACGGTTCGGATTATGCGTCTCATTGCCTTGCTCCTATCGAGGCATTCCCGCGCGTGATCGCGCGAGCGGCGGCTGACCCCTGTCCGGGCAGCCGCCGTTTTCGTTTCGGGGGTATGGTTGGCGCTCACGCAGCGGCCGCGCCGCACTGGAGCGGCTTGCCCGGCTCAAACTTCGGCAGCGAGTCGCGCCAGCGCTTCACCGACTCCGCGGTAATGAGCGTCGAGCGCCCAACCTTCACGCCATCCAGATCGCCCGCAGCGAGCGCGTCATAAACGAACGTCTTGCTGCGACCGAACGCGCGGCAAAATTCTGGGATGGGCCAAAGCTCGCGCTCTGTGCTGGCCCTCGCGTACTGCATCGCGTCTGCTCTCTCACGTTACGCCCGCGTTCGCGGGCCGCCGTGATGGCAAAGATGCGCGCCTCATCCCGGGGAATGGCAGCGGGGGCCGTTTCCCTGACGCGAAAAACGCGGGCAAACGGGGCTAGGGCCGCTCCCGATTGCGAACAAGAGCAGTCCCTGCATCGGCCGGAATCTCGATTGCATCCGTGCACTTAGCGATGTCGGCCCACCGCGTGCGGCCAGCGGTGGCACGCAACAACAACTCCTCGGAACCCAGCTTTTCCCCCAGGGCGATGAAGGCCGCCAACTCATCGGCGCGCTTCTTCAAAGCCTCAGAACGCCAAGTGTCCTTAATCTGAATGGCCGTAGCGAACGTCTCAGAGCCGCGAGCGATACCTGTCTCATCCGGCGCCATCCCGATACCGAAGTGTGCGAGCGGAACGCCGGCCTTGCGCAGGCTTTCCTCCACGCGCTTCGCGGCCATTCCCAGCGTATAGGTTTCGCGACCCGCTGCGCGCTCCTCGCCCTTGATCACGTCGAGGGCGGCCGCGCACATGATGCGCCTCGCCAGGCCGAGCTCGTTGATATTGGTTCCCCCGCCCACTTCGCTCGCGCGCGGCTTGAGACCATCAGGCAACCGCCCAGCTTTCACCTCGCTTAGGCACAACGCCAAGGCCTCAATCTCTTCGTAGCTCGATGGCAAGCAACCGAGGTCGTTAGCAAGAAGCTCGCGCATCGTACCGAGCGCCGAAATCCATCGATCAATCTGCGCGCGGTGAAAATCGTTCGTGTTTCGCGGGGGTTTACTCTTCGCTATCTCGGTAAGCCGCTCGCTTGCCTTCATTACAGCCGCGGTCGCGCGCCAAGCTTTGTCAGCGGGCAGCCCCGGTTCATCGAATAGACGAGAAGGGATTCGCACGAGACGGCCGGGTGATGCTGGCTTGTTCAATGGCTCGCCCTCCTATGGCGTTCGCTCAAATGAGCCGCTGTCCCGGCTCGCCTTCCTACTTTCTGCAGTTTCTGCAGTTTTGTCCTACGCCTCTCCGCGCCGAGTTTCGGGGCTTTTGGGAGTTTCTGCAGTTTCTACAGTTTTGTCGTTACGTCCGTCCGCGCGCATTAGGCCGCCCCGCTCTTGACGCGGAGCTGCACAACAGCGCCGCCGGCGGCTGCCCGATCGCAGTAGTCCGCCCAGGCCTGCATGAGCTTCGCGCGCTTCTCCAGCGCGTCACCGCGCCGATAAGCAGCCTCCACCTTGTCCGGCAGTTTGTGCGCCAAAGCCTGCTCAGCCAGCTCGCGCGGGAAGTCAGTCGCGTCGGCGGCCCAGTCGCGGAAGGTGCTCCGAAAGCCGTGGGTCGTGATCGTGTCCCGACCCATCCGCTCCAGAACCTTAAGCATCGCCATGCCGCTCAGATGGGAATCGGTCCCCAGCCCCGGAAAGACGAACGGGCTCTTGGGGTGAGCGGCGAACACCCGGCGCAGCAGCGCCGCCGCCTGCCAAGAGAGGGGAATCCGATGCTCGCGGCGTTCGCCGTTCCGGCCCTTCATGCGCTCCGCCGGGATAACCCAAAGCGCGGCTTCCAGATCAAACTCAGCCTTTCGGGCGCCCAGCGTCTCGGTTGTGCGCGTGGCGCAGAGAACCGTCAGCTCCAGCGCGAGCGCGCCCAGGCCGTCGAGCTTGCGCAGATCGGCCATGAACGCGCCAACCTCCGCAAACGGCAGCGCCGGCCGATGCTCTACCGCCCGCGAGCTTTTCCCTAGGATGTGCTCAACGCGCGCCAGCCGGGCGGGATTGTCGCCCTCCCGGTAACCGTGCGCCGCGGCGTACTCCAGCACACTCTCGAGCCGCTGGCGGAGACGGCGGGCCGTTTCGGGCTTCTCGCTCCAGATCGGGCTCAGCACCCGCTTGATATTGCCGACGCCGATGCGGGACGTATCGAAGGCCGCAACCGGTAGCGCGCCAATCAGCCGGAAAGCGTACTTGTCCATGGCCGCGAGCCAGAGCTTGGCGTGCTTCTCGCCCCATCCGGCGCGCTTCGTTTCCAGATACTCCAGCGCCGCCTGCTTGAACGTCCGCGCGTGCTCCGCCTCGACGGCCGCGGCCGCCTTCTCCAGCCGCCGCTGGTCGATCGGATCAAGTCCGGCCTCCAGCTGCTTACGGGCCGCGTCGGCGGCCGTGCGGGCTTGCTTGAGCGTCACAGCATCGGCGGAGCCCAAACCCATCCAGCGGCGCTTGCTGGTCGCTGGCGCCGTGTAGCGAAGCAGCCAGGAGCGTTGCGCAACGCCTTGAGGCTCCGCGCCAGGCTCGACCTTCAAGTAGAGGCCGCCGCCATCGTGAAGCATGGCCGGCGGACGCGCCGCGCTCACCTCTGCCGCCGTCAACAGATGCTTGCCCCGCGCCATCCCTCGTCCTCAAACATACCTTTGCTTATACCGATTTGGGCGCGTTCGTCGGCTGTCGCAAGCGTCCGTTAGCGGAATGAGCGTGAGCGTTGCGTTTGTCTCGCATGAGGAAAACCAACCTTCGTTCCGGCGGTGGGCTGTCGTCGGCGGAATCCAGTTTGGCTCCTACCCGAGGAGCCATTCTCTTTTCTTCATTGGTTGGATCGTCTAGCCCGCTGGCCCTCGCCCGCGGGCTTTTGTTTTGGCCGCCTCGCCGCCCCTCACTCGGCGGCTAGAACAGCTGGCTCCCGCGCCGCTGGCGGCGGCGCTATCTCGACACGCGCCGGCAGATCGTAGCAGCGCAGCAATTTCGCAAAGGCGCGCGGCCAAGCGAAGTGCTCTTCGACATGGGCGCGGGCGCGGCGAGCGATGGCAGCGTGCTCGGCGGCTGCGCGGGCGATGTTGGCGGCCATCGAGCCAGCGTCGTCGACAGGGCCGAGATAGCCCAAACCTGGCGCCACGCGCTCGCGCAGCGCGCCGGCGTCGACGCCGACGACGGGAAGACCGCACGCCTGCGCCTCGATCACGGAGAGCGCGAATGTCTCGAATGGGCCCGCAGTGACGTAGATGTCGGCGGACGCGAGGGTCGCAGCGAAGCGCGCGCGCTCGCCTTCGTACTTGAGCAGCCGGATCGCCGGCGTCTTCGCGGCTTCCGCTTCCACATCCTCGCGCAGCGGGCCGTCGCCTAGCATCCAGAGTTGCGCCTTCAACTCACGCGGCAGCTTGCGGACCGCTTCGATGAGAGTCAGCACGCGTTTCTCGGTGCTGAGCCGGCCGGCGTAGATCAGCACAAGCTCGCCAGGCCTGGCGCCATTCCCCTCGCGAACCGCCTGCGAGCGGCGGCGCGGGCTGAACAGTTTCAAGTCAACGCCCATCGGCACGACGTGGGTGCCGTCGACGCCGTATTCGCAGAGGCGGTCGGCCTGCTCGGAGCTAGCCGCCATCGTAACATCGCAGTGGTTGAAGACATAGCGGATGTAGCGTTCGGCGCCGGATGCGGCGACGTCTGCGATCCGCTCGACGCTGTTAGCGAGCGCTTCGCTTAATTCTTCGAGCCAGGTCTGCGCCGCAGTGCGGAGCGGCGCGCCAACATAGGCTTCTGCAACATCAGTGTGGAAATAGGCGGCGAGCTTGCAGTCGAGACCCGCGTCGCGCCGGCGGCGCCGATACGCGAACGCGGCCCAGGGCTCGGTGTAGTAGCTGCCGAGTTCGACAATGTCGGGCTGCTCCTGCATCAGGGCTTTGCGGATTTTCACCGGCGAAAGGAACGCGCGGTACTGATCCTGACCCGGCAGGAGCGGACCGCGGAGCGTGATCGTCGTGCTGCGGCCGGAGCGGCGGATGCGGTCGCGGCTGCCCGGAATAATCAGCAAGTGCTCGTGGTCGGTGTGATCCCGTAGGAAGCGACGCTTCTCATCGATATAGGTTTTGATGCCGCCGCTCTTGGCGTTGTAGGCCATGGTAATGTCGCAGATCTTCATGCGACGGCTCCTGTCGACGCGTGCTGCGTCGTCGTGAGTGGAATGGTTGCGCCGAACTCGGCCTCGAAGCTGCGGGCGAACGCGCCGCGCACTTCGCCGCGTGTAACGCCGCCGTGCAGGACGTGAAGATCGATCTCTAGCTTCCACATCGGCAGCGTCAGGCAGAACCGCAGGCCCTCCGCGCGAGCCGGGAAGCGCGGCCGGATCGCCGGGCCGCGCGTGGTGACATGGACGCCAATCAGCGTTTCGACGACGAGCGTGTTCACAAGACCGGTCCAGCCGACAAAGTCAGTCACCGGACTCTTGCCGAGCGTGATGGCTTTCCAGCGATTGCCGCGCTTGCGGTGGAGATGGGCGATGGTGTGAGCAGTCGGATCGTAGAATTCGTGGAAGCGGCCGGTGTGACCGTAGGTGCGATAGACGCCGTCGCAGAGGCGGAAAGCAAGATCAGAGGCCGCAGCGTGAAAGCCGTAGCGGCGTAGACCCTCGATAACGGCGTAGGCGGTGTTGATCCAGACGGGACCGCGCCACATGTCGCGCTCGAACGCGGGATCATCGAGCGCGACTGAGGGCAGCGGGGTCAGCGTGTTGAAGGCGGCGGGATTGACAATGTGGTCGACGAGACGCTTGGCCTGACGCTGATCCGGCGCGGCGGCCCAGAGCGGCAACAGTGACGTGATCGCGCGCGAGCGGATGAACGCGCCGGTCGCGATGTCGCGATCGAAGTAGAGCCCTTCCCGCTCGTCCCATAAGAATTCGTTGATACGGTCGCGCAGCCGGTGCGCTTCCTCCTGATAGGCCGCAGCCTCGTTGCGCTTTCCCAAGCGAAGCGCCATCGTCGCGAGCGCTTCGCACTGTAGCACCATATAAGAAGACAAATCGGGCGCGGCGATTGTGCGGGTGTCGCGCAGGCGCCGCTCTTCTCTATCGCCGAATCGCGGCGCATTCTCCACGCCGGATTCGTAGGCGTGAAGCCAGGCATAGAGCCCGTTCGAAAGACGACGCTCGGCGATCAGCCAGCGGTGATACGCTTGCAGCGGCAGATAGGCCTGGGCGATCCAATCGGCGTAGCGCGCCGGCTCGACGATCTCGCCGAGGCGATCGAGCGACCAAGCGATCAGCGGCGGCTGAGTGAAAGTCGAGCGCTGAAACTCGGAGACGTAGTGCTGCAGCCGCGCGCCGTCGCGGCCGTCGATCACTGCGTTCAGCACTTCCCAGGCGACCTGCGGCTCCCACCATTTCCAGACCTGGGCGATGAACGCGGAATCCCAAAGGTAGATCGCGCGAAACGCCGGCGCCGGCCGCGCATGGCGCCAAGGCGAGAGCGCGTCGGGATTGCGCAAGTTCAGGAAGAGCGCCGCGTTCACGGCGGTGAAGCCGTGAGTCCAGTCGTCGCGCTGGCCGGAGCTGTCGGCGACGAATAGCTCGGGCGAGTGGCAGTCGATGTGCTTGGTCTTCAGCAGCGCCGCCGTCAGCGACTCGGCTATCGGGCGGTGGCGCTCCAACAGACGGACGAGCACGAGCTGCTCGAAGCCGAACACGACCAGCCGCTGCAACCGCCCCAGCATCGCCGCGATGCGTCGGATGCGGTAGATAATGGGACTGACCGTCTGCTCCATCGGGTTCCGCTTGCTGCGGCGCGCCCATGGCTCCGCCTGCATCAAACTCGCCATCGCTGGATTGGTTCGGCGCGCGCCCTGCCTGGCCGCTGCTCTGGCCTTTCACCGCGGCGTGCGGCAAGGAGGCGCGGGAGGCGGAGCAAGCGTGCACGACATAATCATCATCGGCGGCGGCCATAACGGCCTGGTCTGCGCGGCTTACCTCGCGCAAGCGGGACTCAAGGTGCTGGTGCTGGAGCGGCGCGACATCGTCGGCGGCGCAGCGGTGACCGAAGAATTTCACCCGGGATTCCGCAACTCGGTGGCGAGCTACACGGTTTCGTTGCTCAATCCGAAAGTCATCCGCGATCTCGATCTGCATCGGCACGGGCTGAGGATTGTAGAGCGCAAGGTCTCGAACTTCCTACCGCTGCCAGGTGGCGATTACTTCATGTCGGCGCCGGGGATCACGCAGCAGCAGGCGGCGCGGTTCTCTAAACGCGACGCCGAACGGCTGCCGGAATACGAGCGCCGGCTCGAAGTGATCGCCGATGTCGTCCGCGATCTTTTGCTAGAGCAGCCGCCGAACCTCATCGAGCGCGGGCTGGTGCGGGCGGTTGAGGAAGCGCTGCGCGGCGCAAGACTGGGCGGGCGGCTGAACAAGCTCGATCTCACGGCGAAGCGCGACCTGTTGGACCTGTTCTCCAAGAGCGCCGGCGACTGGCTCGACGGCTGGTTCGAGAGCGATCCGGTGAAGGCGCTGTTCGGATTCGACTCCATCGTCGGCAATTTCGCCAGCCCCTATACGCCGGGCTCGGCCTACGTGCTTTTGCATCATGTGTTTGGCGAGGTGAACGGCAAGAAGGGATTGTGGGGCCACGCCATCGGCGGCATGGGCGCGATCACGCAGGCAATGGCCGCGTGCTGCCGCGCACGCGGCGTAGAGATTCGCACCGGCGTTGCGGTGAAGGCGCTCATTCTTCGAGATGACGCGGGTGGGACGGCCAATTCGCCGGCGAGAACGCCGGCGGTCCAAGGTGTGGTCACCGAGAGCGGCGAGAGATTGCTCGCGAAGGCGGTCGTTTCCAACCTCAATCCGAAATTGTTGTTCGAACGGATCGTCCCGCCGGGGGCCGTGCCGGCGGACTTCCGCGAGCGGATCAGCCGCTATCGCGTCGGCTCCGGCACGTTCCGGATGAATGTGGCGCTGAGCGAACTGCCCAGGTTCACGGCAAAGCCGGAAGCCGGCGATCACATGACCGCAGGCATCATCATCGCCCCCTCGCTCGCCTACATGGACCGCGCCTACGACGATGCGCGCGCGTTCGGCTGGTCACGCGAGCCGATCGTCGAGATGCTGATCCCATCGACGCTCGACGATACGCTGGCGCCGCCGGGCAAACATGTGGCGAGCCTGTTCTGCCAGCACGTGCAGCCGCAGCTTTCGGGCGGGCGCTCGTGGGACAATCATCGCGAAGAAGTCGCGGACCTCATGATCGCGACGGTAAACAAGCATGCGCCGGGATTCGCGAACAGCGTGCTTGGGCGGCAGATCATGTCGCCGCTCGACCTGGAGCGGACGTTTGGGCTCATCGGCGGCGACATCATGCATGGGGCGCTCTCGCTCGATCAGCTGTTCAGCGCGCGGCCCGTGCTGGGACATGGCGACTATCGTACGCCGATCGCTGGGCTTTATATGTGCGGCTCGGGCACCCATCCGGGCGGCGGAGTGACCGGCGCGCCGGGGCACAATGCGGCGAAAGTGGTGGCGCGAGACCTGGGAGCGCGGAAATGAAGGCGGTTCCGATGATCCTTGCTGCGTTCGCGCTGGCCGCGTGCGCGACCGCGGAAGGCCCGCAAGGTACGCCGTCCCTTGACATCGCTCCCGGCCAACCGGCACCGCCGCAAGCGCAGTTTTACATCGATTGCATCGATCAGGCTTCCGAGGCGCGGACATACGATCGCGAAGAACATGTCATTCGCTTTCATTGCGGCGGCGCGCCGGCGCAACGATTCTTCGACGGCCTCCGGGGGTGGAGCGCCGATGAGGCGTCGGAGATCGGAAGCGGCGGAGTGCTTTGGCGCTTTACGTCACCGATGCGCCAGAACCCTTCGTTTCTGGACTTCTGCCGGCGCACCGGCGAAGGGCATGCGGCGCGCTATGATTGCACAGTCGTGCTGAACGTCGGCGAATTTCTCGCCCAGTAGCTACTCCGCCGCCACCGCCGGATCTTCCGCCTGGCGTTTCCACAAGCTCGCGTAAAGCCCGTCGTGTGCGATGAGCGCCGGGTGCGTTCCGCGTTCGACGACGCGGCCCTCTTCCAGCACGACGATCTGGTCGGCATTGGCGATGGTGCTGAGCCGGTGGGCGACGACGATGGTGGTGCGCCCGCGCGAGGCTTGCTCTAGCGCGTCCTGCACTTCGGCTTCGGTGGCGCTGTCGAGCGAGGATGTGGCTTCATCAAGGATGAGGATGCGCGGGTTCTTCAGGACGACGCGGGCGATGCCGACGCGCTGCTTTTCGCCGCCGCTGAGTTTGAGGCCGCGTTCGCCGACGCGCGTGTCCCAACCCTGCGGCAGGCTTTCGATGAAGTGGAGCAGCTGCGCGTTGCGGGCGGCGTCTTCGAGTTCCCGCTGCGTCGCGTCGGGGCGGCCGTAGGCGATGTTGTAGCGGATCGTGTCGTTGAAGAGGACGACGTCCTGGGGCACGAGGCCGAGGGCGGTGCGCAAAGAGGATTGCGTGACTTCACGTAAATTCTGGCCATCGATGCGTACTTCCCCGCCCGCCGGATCGTAGAAGCGGAAGAGCAGCTTCAGGATTGTCGACTTGCCGGCGCCGGAGGGGCCGACGACGGCGGTGGTCTTGCCGGCGGGAGCGGTGAAGGAGACGGAGTCGAGCCCGCGGTCCCTGCCCTCGTGAGCGAAACTGACGGCATCGAACACCACTTCGCCGGGGCCAGGCTTCAAAGCTGCCGCGTTCGGCGCATCGGCGACATCGGGATCTTCATCGAGCAGGACGAACATTTTCTCCATGTCGATCGAGGTCTGTTTGATCTCCCGATAGGCGAACCCGAGAATGTTCAGCGGCGCGTAGAGGTTGGTCATGATCAGGATGACGGCGGTGATGTCGCCGGGGCCCATGCCGCCCTCAGCAACGAGGAAGCCCGCCGCCAGCACCATTCCCACAAGGCCGACATTCATGATCAAGGTCTGCGCCACGTTGAGCAGGACGAGCGAGGTGTTCGAGCGGATCGCGGCTTGGGCATAGGACGCGAGCGCGCGGTCGTAGCGTTCGCTTTCGCGCTGCTCGGCGGCGAAGCTCTTCACGGTTTCGAAGTTGAGCAGCGAATCGACCGCCCTGCCCGCGGCTTCGGTGTCGGCTTCGTTCATCTCGCGGCGGTGCTTCAGGCGCCATTCCGTTATACCGAAGGTGATCCAGGCGTAGATGACGACCGTGAGCGCGGCGATGAGCGAGAATTGCCAGCCGTACTTGAAGCCCAAGACGCCCGCCGCGAGCAGAAGCTCGATGATGGTCGGGGCGATGTTGAAGGCGAGGAAGCGCAACAGGAAGTCGATGGCGCGCACGCCGCGTTCGATGGTGCGATAGACCGATCCAGTGCGCTTGGACTGGTGGAAGCGCACCGAGAGCGCATGGACGTGGCTGAAGATGCGCGTGCCGGCGCGGCGCTGAGCTTCTTCGGTGATGGGCTGGAAGATGGCGTCGCGAATCTGGGGTCCGGCCGTGGAGGCGAACCGGAGCGCCGCCCAGAAGCCGGCGAGACCGATGAAGAGCGGCAGCGCGCCGCGCGCGTCGCCTTCGGAGAGCGCGTTGATGCCGTCAGCCAGCACCAGCGGCGAAAAGACCGCCAGCACCTTGCCGAACAGCGTGAGCACGAACGCGGCGCCGAGCCGCAGGCGATAGCCCGCGCCTTTGAGACCGCCGATCAGGCTCATCAGGCGCCCGATCGTGCGCGGGATCGGCGGCGAACCCGGATCTTCCGGCGGTTCCGCCTTCGCCACCACTCTGCCTTCGCCGCGCGCCATTTGGAACAATCCTTGAAGGGACCACTTAAGTGGCGGGGTTTTCGCCCGCAATGGCGCCGTATTAGCTATATCAGATGAGCCCCATGGCTGATTCCAGTCCGCTGCGAGACCAATTGCGATCTGTCTGCGTCTATTGCGGATCGTCGGAGACGACGAAGCCGGACTATCTCGATCTGGCGACGCGGTTCGGCCGCGCACTCGCCGGGCGCGGCTTGCGTATGGTGTACGGGGGCGGCGCGGTCGGGCTTATGGGCCGCTGCGCGCGGGCGGCGCACGAGGCGGGCGGCGACGTTCTCGGCATCATGCCGCGCTTCCTGGAGCGGCGCGAGATCACCTACGAAGCCGTGCCGCACCGCATGGTCGACACCATGCACGAGCGCAAGCATATAATGTTCGAGGAGAGCGACGCCTTCGTGGTGCTGCCGGGCGGCATCGGCACGCTGGAGGAAGCGGTGGAGACGCTGTCGTGGCGGCGGCTCGATCTGCACAAAAAGCTGGTCGTGTTCCTGTCGGAAGACGATTTCTGGGCGCCCTTCTTCGCGCTGATGCAGCACACGGTGGAGGCGAACCTGACGCCGGCGAGCTTCAGCGACGCGGTGGTTTACGCGCGCTCGATCGAAGATTGCTTCACGGCGCTGGGCGCGCCGGCGCGGGTCTGAACCGGTCATTAAGCGCGACGCGTTAGTCTCGCCCCGGTAACCGGGGATTAAGCGATGAGTTTCGGTAAACGGCCGTCAACGCCGCCGCAGATGTCTGCGCCGCCGGCTCGGGCCGCGGACCCGCACGGCCGGCGCAAGGTGTTCCCTGACGAGATCTGGCAGGGCCAAACCGGCGAATTGCTGCGCCAACTCGGCTTCAGCCCCGACGACGAAAGCAATCTCGTTCCGAATGCGGCGTCGGTCAATGCGCGCATGGAGCACGGCCGCGCGCTGATGGAAGCGCGCCACGCGCAGGCGCAGCGCAACGCACAGGCGGCCGTTGCGGGCGCGCGGCTGCGGCCGTTCTATCTGATCCCCGATCCGTGCTGGAACGGCGCCACGGGCGTGTTCCTGAAGATGACACTCGAACTCTATCCCTATGACGACTGGAACGTCATGTTCCTCGCCGCGAACGAGCGGACCGCCTACATGCTCGACATCGCGCCGCACCCTGACGGCAACGTGCCGGGCTTCGTCGCTTCGGCCGAGAAGTTCATGGCCGACGCGCTGGCGCTGATGAACGAGGCGCATGAGGAGGCCAGCCGCACGAACGACTTCGCCGCCTACGAGCACGCTCGCGACGACCTGCGCGCGCGAGTGAAGGTGCTGGCCGGCACGTTCGCACGAGAAGTCGTGCAGACGTGGGAACGCAGGCGCGAGGCGGAGCGCGTCTAGGCGGCGAATTTCGAGGCGAGCGAGCGCGCCCGACGGCCGAGCTTGCGGCGCCATGGGCAAACGTTAAGCTTCGCCGCATGGCCCACCGCAATCCGCGCGCGCATCTCGCCACGCACGACGTGACCAATCAGCCGCCGCCGCTGGAGGATGTGAACCTCTATGCAACGGATGCGATTTTGCGCTCGGCCTGCGAATGGTCCGGCGCTGTGGCGGAGGCAGAACGGCTGACGGCGTTCGGGGCGCGTGTGGGGAGCGCGGAGGCGCAAGGCTGGGCCGTGCAGGCCAATCGGGTGACGCCAGTGTTTCGGCCGTACGACCGTTATGGGCGGCGGATCGACGAAGTGGAGTTTCATCCCGCCTACCACGAAATGATGCGGATCGGGCTCGAGGCGGGTGTTTCCGGCGCGGCATGGAACGTGCCGAAGGTGGGGCACGCGACGCATGCGGCGCTGCTCTTTCTGATGGGACAGGCGGACTATGGAGTCTGCTGTCCGATGTCGATGACGTATGCGGTCGTGCCGGCTTTGCGTGTAGAGCCTTCGGTGGCTGAGCGCTGGGCCCCGCGCGTAACGGCGGAGGCCTACGACCCGCGCTTTGTTCCGGTGCACGAGAAACGGGCGGCGACGATGGGCATGGCGATGACGGAGAAGCAAGGCGGCTCCGACGTGCGCGCGAACACCACGCGCGCGCTGCCCCAGGCGGATGGCTCATACGAGCTGGTCGGGCACAAATGGTTCTGCTCGGCGCCGATGAGCGATGCTTTCCTGACGCTGGCTTACACCGAAGCGGGCGTGACGTGCTTTCTCGTCCCGCGCTGGCGGCCGGATGGGGAACGCAACGCGATTGAGATCCAGCGGCTGAAGGATAAGCTCGGCGATCGCTCGAATGCGTCGTCGGAGATCGAGTATCGCGGCGCCTGGGCCGAGCGTGTGGGCGAAGAAGGCCGTGGCGTGCGCACGATTATCGAGATGGTTGCGCTGACGCGGCTCGACTGCATCATCGGCTCGGCGACGCAGATGCGGCAGGCGTGCTCGCTGGCGGCGTGGCACGTGCAAGGGCGGAGCGCGTTCCAGAAGCAGCTGATCGATCAGCCCCTGATGCGGGCGGTGCTGTCGGATCTGGCGCTCGATGTGGAGGCGAGCGTGGCGCTGGCGTTCCGCCTGGCGATGGCGCTGGATCGCGCCGGCGATCCGCACGAAGCGGCGCTGACGCGGATCGGTCTGCCGCTGGCGAAGTATCTGGTGAGCAAGCGCGCGCCGACGGTCGTCGCCGAGGCGATGGAGTGCCATGGCGGCGCGGGCTACGTCGAAGAGAGCGCCCTGCCCAGGCTCTTCCGGCAATCGCCGCTGAATGCGATCTGGGAAGGTTCGGGCAACGTGATCGCGCTCGACATGGTGCGCGCGCTGCAGCGCGAGCCGGAGACGCGCGAGGCGCTGCTCGTTGAACTGCGCGACGGCGGCGTGGCGGAGGAAGCGGAGGCGCTGCTTGCGGCGCCAGTGGCGGAGCGCGAGGCGCGGTTCGTGATCGAGCGGCTGGCGCTGGCGTTGGCGGCGGCGACTTTGGCGAAGTTCGCGCCTGCGGCGGTGGCGGATGCGTTCGTGGCGCGCCGGCTACGCGGGAGCAGCGTGACGTTCGGGGCGTCGAATGCGCCGGTGGATGAGGATGCGTTGCTCGAACGTCTGGCGCTGCAAGTTTAGACCGCTGCATGGGGGATCGATGCGGAAGTTCTTGATCTTTGCCGTGCTATTCGCGTTGGCGTCCACGCAGGCGCACGCGCAACGGCTGCCGCCATTCGACGTCGAACGCCTGCACCCGGATGTGCGCGCCGCGGCTTTGCGGGCGCGCGAAGCGGAGGCCCGCGCAGAGGCTGCGGCCGCGGCCGCTCGCGAAGCGGCGCAGCGGGGCGAGGAAGCGGCCGAGCGCGCGCGGAGCGGCGCGACAGGCCACCGCGCGTACGATTTCGAGAACGATCAACAGCAACGACGCTACGAGGGCGGATGGTCCGAAGAAGAACGCGCCGCCGGGTTCGGCGTGCTGACGTTCGGCGCCGGCGTGTACGAGGGCGACCGCTACGCCGGCAGCTTCCGATGCGGCCGCAAGTATGGTCCGGGCGTCTATTATCACGCGCCCAATCAAGGTGACCGCGCGCCCAATCGATATGAGGGCGATTACGTCTTCGGCGAGGCGGAGCGCTACGGCGTCTTCTATGGCAGCAGCGGCTTTCGTCATGTCGGCCGCTCCGGTCGCGACGCCTTCAACGGACCGGCGGTCTACTATTTTCCGAACGGCGAGCGCTATGAAGGCGAGTTCGCGCGCAATCGGCCGAACGGATTTGGCGTGCTCTGGTCTGAGCGCGGCCGCGTTCGACGCAGCGGCATCTGGACGGACGGGCGCCTCACCACGCGTTTGCGTCGAGACGACCCGTCAGTGCACGTTGAGCCGGCTGCCGTTGCAGACGCTTCCGCACAGGGCTGGGCTCGGTGTGCATCGATTGCGCGGGAGTAGCGCGACATCGGAAGCAACCGGCTCGGTGCGACTTAAGCCGGCGGCTACGCAGGGCAGCGCGATACCTGGGTGACGGCGAACAGTTACGGCCGCGCGTGTAAACTCGGCTAGACGCCCGCCGCGCCGTGATGCGGGCCTGAAGACCCGCGCGCGAATGCCGCGCGGCCGCGCCAGAGCCAAAGTGCAAACGTGGCGACGCTCACGCAGACAAGGCCGGGCGCACTGGCTTCCAGGCCGAAGGCGCCGCCGGTGAGCCAGTCGGGGCCCGTGAGGCTTGGCGTGAGCAGGCCCTGCTCAGCGCCGCCGCTGACGCCGAAGCCGAGCACACCGCCCTGGACGAAGTTCGCCATCAGGTGAATGCCGATCGGCATGGCCAGGCTCTTGGTGCGCAAATAAGCGAAGCCGAACATCAGTGAGGCGATGAAGATGTTGAGGCCGGCGATGGACGCCAGCGAACCTGCCTCCTCAAGTGCCGCCGAGTGAGTGAGGACGAAAAAGGCGGCGATAATGATTTGTGCGGGCCACGCGCCCAGTCCATCGATGAAGCGCTGAAACACGAAGCCGCGGAACATCAGTTCCTCGGTGATCGCGACGGCGGCGAACAGCATGAGGGCGGGACCGAGGGAAGCAAGTCCCTCCGGCGCCACGCGCCACGTCACGAGCCCAAGCATTGTAAGGATCAGCGCCGGCGCGAGCATCAGAACTGCGCCGATGGCGCCGCCGAGCGCCAACTGAGCCAGCCAACGCGCATCGAAGGCGCCGAACAAGTCCGCCATCGGCCTGCGGCGTAGCGCTTGGCAAACGACAGACGCTGCAAGGAGAGCGAGCGCTTGCTGCCAGATCGGCACGCCTCCGCCGCTCTGCGCCGACAGCAGGATCAGCGGCAACAACAGCGCCGCAAGCATCGCCATGAACAGCGCGACCCACCAGCCGCTGCGCAACCGACGCGAGGCGTTCAGGAAGGGATGAGGAAAGGCGATGTTAGGCCGCCTGCCCACTGAGGCGCTTGCGGGCGCGCTCCTCGCCGATCAGCGCGAACAGCGGGGCCATTTCTGGGCCATGGTCGAGGCCCGTCAATGCTTGCCGGAGAGGCATGAAGAGCGCCTTGCCCTTTGCTCCGGTCTTTTCCTTCACAGCATTGGTGAAGGCGCTCCAGCTGCTGGCGTCGTAGGCCCCCTTCGGCAGCGCTTCGAGCGCGGCGGCGGCGAAGGTTTTATCGGAGATGAAGGGCTCGATCGGCCCGTCGACGACGTGGGCCCATTGGCGAGCCTCGGGCAGCAGCTGGATGTTGGCGCGGATGGCGAGCCAGAAGGATTCGCCCCTATCGGCTTCGAGGTTGGCGAGGCGGTCCTTCACCGATGTGTAGTCGAGCTGGTGGAGGACGGCGGCGTTGACGCGCTTCAGCTCTTCGGGATCGAAGCGCGCGGGGGCGCGGCCGATCTTGGCGAAGTCGAACTCGGCGGCGAGCTCATCGATGGCGAGGCGCGCTTCGACCGGATCGGAGGTGCCGATCTTGGCGAGATGCGAAAGCACCGCCATCGGTTCGTAACCTTCGGCGGCAAGTTCGCCGACGCCGAGCGAGCCGATGCGCTTGGACAGCGCGCCGCCGTCGGCGCCGACCAGCAGCGGGAAATGGCCGAACGCTGGAACCGAGCCGCCGAGCGCTTCGAAGATCTCGATCTGCACGCCGGAATTGGTGACGTGATCTTCGCCGCGGACGATGTGGGTGATGTTGAAGTCGATGTCGTCGACGACGCTGGGGAGCGTGTAGAGGAAAGCGCCGTCTTCGCGGATCAGCACGGGATCGGAGAGCGAGGCGGTGTCGATCGATTGCGGGCCGCGCACCAAATCAACCCAATCCTTGCGCGCGCCGGAGAGCTTGAACCGCCAGTGTGGCTTGCGACCTTCGCCTTCGAGCTTGGCCCGGTCGGTGTCGGTGAGATTCAGCGCGGCGCGGTCATAGACCGGGGGCTTGCCGGTGGCTTGGGCGATCTTGCGTTTGCGATCGAGCTCCTCCTCCGTTTCGTAAGCCGGATAGAGCAAACCGTCGGCTTTGAGTTTCGCAGCGGCTTTCTCGTAGGCGTCGAAGCGGTGCGACTGGTTGGCGCGCTCGCTCCAGGCGAGGCCGAGCCAGGCGAGGTCGTCGACGATGCTTTGCTCGTAGGCCTTCGTCGAGCGCGCGAGGTCGGTGTCGTCGATACGCAGCAGCACCTGGCCGCCTTCGCGGATGGCGAACAGCCAATTCATCAGGGCGGTGCGGACGTTGCCGACATGGATGCGTCCCGTCGGGGACGGCGCGAAACGAAGGCGGATGGACATTGGTTTAGACTCTGGCCGGAAGCGCCGGGTTATGGAGTGCGGCGCCGCATAATGTCCAGCGGCCCGGTTCAGCTTGAATAGACCGGAGTCCGGTCTAGGGTGCGGCAAACCTGCATGGGAGAGCCGCCATGGCGACGACTTCGCGCGAGATCCGTTTGAAGAGCCGGCCCGTCGGCATGCCCGAGGCGGCGAATTTCGAGGTCGCGACAGTGGCGCTCCCGGAACCTGGTGCGGGCGAGGTGTTGGTGCGCAATGCGTGGATGTCGGTCGATCCGTACATGCGTGGGCGGATGTATGACCGGCCGAGCTATGTGCCGCCGTTCCAGCTCGACGCCCCGCTGCAGGGCGGCGCCGTCGGGCAGGTGGTGAAGTCGAACGATCCGAAGTTCCAGGAGGGCGACTGGGTCGAAAGCATGTTCGGATGGCGCGAAGCGTACGTCGCGTCGGGCGCGGCGCTGAACAAGCTGCCGGTGAAGGACGCGGGCGTAACGCCGCAGGCGTTCCTCGGGGTGCTCGGGATGCCGGGGATGACGGCGTACACGAGCTTTCATCGCATCGGCGAACCTAAGCCGGGTGATGTGGTTTTCGTTTCCGGCGCAGCGGGCGCTGTGGGCTCGGCGGTGTGCCAGATCGCCAAGCTGCGCGGCTGCACGGTGGTGGCGTCGGCGGGTTCTGACGAGAAGCTTGGCTGGCTCAAGGCGGCCGGCGTCGACGCGGCAGTGAACTATAAGAAGGGCGATCTGCTGACGCAGGTGCGCGAGGCGGCGCCGAAGGGGATCGACATCTATTTCGACAATGTCGGCGGCGAGCATCTGGAAGTGGCGCTGGAAGTGGCGCGGCCGTTCGCGCGATTCATCGAGTGCGGGATGATCTCGATCTATAACAGCTCGGCGCCCACACCCGGCCCGCGCAACATGCCCTATCTCGTCGGCAAACGGATCAAGATGCAGGGCTTCATCGTCTCCGACTTCATGGACATGCGCGAGCAGTTTTACGCCGACATGGGGCCATGGGTGCGCAGCGGCCAACTCAAGTGGGAAGAGACGGTCGAGAACGGGATCGAGAACGCGCCGCAGGCGTTCCTCAATCTGTTTACGGGCGCAAATATCGGCAAGATGCTGGTGAAGCTGGGCTAGACTTTGTGACCTTGGTGCGGCGTTCGTTTCTTTGTGTTTGAACACGAAGGCGCAACGAGCGGCACAAAGAACGCGAAGTACGACATCGATATGCAGAGACTGTTTCAAGCCTACGTCATGGTTGACTGGAGCGCGGCGGCGAAGCCGACGACTGGGCCGGACTCCATCTGGATTGGCGTCTTGAAGCGCAATGTGCGCTTTCAGATGGCGTTCGAATCGCACAATCCGGCGACACGAGCGGACGCCGAACGCGTGCTGAACGGCGTGCTCGACGATCTGAAGCGCAAGAGCGAGCGAGCGCTGGTGGGATTCGATTTTCCGCTGGCGTTTCCACGCGGCACGGCGGCGGCGCTGAAGCTTCCAGGCGAGCCGTGGCGGGCGCTGATGGAGTTCGCCGCGAAGGAAGTGAAGGACAAGGCCGACAATTCCAACAACCGCTTCCAAGTTGGCGCCAAGATGAACCGGCTGATGACGGGCGAGGCGTTTCCGTTTTGGGGCGCGCCGGCGCGCGACGAGCAGTCGATGCTCTCGGCCAAGCGCCCGCGCGAGCATGGGCCGAACGATCTGCCCGAATACCGCCTCGCCGAACAGCTGGTGAAGGGCCCCTCCTCGATCTGGAAGCTTTATTATCGGGGCTCGGTCGGCGGTCAGGCGCTGACGGGGCTGCCGGTGATCAAGCGGCTGCGCGATGCGCGAAGCGTCAAGCTGTGGCCGTTCGAGACCGGCTGGAAGGCGCTGGGAGCCGCGGATGTGGCCGATGCCGAGGCAGTGTTCGCGGAGATATATCCGAGCATGTTCGTCGCCAAGCCGAATGCGGGAGAGATCAAGGACCAGGCGCAAGTGCGCGGCGCGTGCGAGCGGTTTAATTCGCTCGATGAGAAGGGCCAGCTGGCGGCGCTGTTCGGGCCGGCGAAAGAGGACGCGCGCCGGGAGGTGGTGGAGCGCGAGGAAGGCTGGATACTGGGTGTCGCCGCGTAGAGCCTGGAAACCGGAAGCCATAAATCAGAAATCAGACGAGTTGGGCGCGGCGGCGCGGCGCGTCGCTGCGCTTCCGACTTCTGGCTTCTGATTTCTGACTTCCGATCGCGCCAGCGCCCACCAGCGCATGAGGAGAACGGCGGCGCTGAGGACGCTGGACCAGAAGATCGCGAACAGCAGGCCGGCGACGCCCTGCCCTTCGACTTCGGCGAGCCAATAGCCGAGCACCGGCATCACCACAGCGTAGGCGGCTATGTGGCTGAAGGTGGGAAACCAGTTGTCGCCGCGCGCGCGCAAGGCGGAGGCGGTGACCACCTGGGCGCCGTCCGGGTGTAGGACGATCGCCGTGATCCACATCAAAGACGCGATCAAACCGGCGAGCACTAAGTCGGCTGTGTAGGCGCGCGCGATCTGCTCGGAGAAGAGCAGGATCACGATCGCGGCGATGATCATGGCGATGGCGTTGAGGCCGATGCCGGTCCAGCCGGCACGGGCGGCGTCGTGCGGCGCCGTGCGGCCGACCGCTTCGGATACCAGGACCGCGGTGGCCGCGGCCAGGCCGAGCGCGAGCATAAACACGAACGCCATGAGATTGAGCAGAATCTGATAGGCGGCGACGACGTCGGCGCCGAGACGGCCGGCGATCACGGTCATAGCCGAGAAGGCGCCAGCCTCCACCGCCTGGCTGACGGCGGCGGCGATGCCGACGGCGAGCAAGGCGCGATAGCTCGGCCCCGGCGCGCCGAGCTTGCGCACGCCGTAATGAGCGCCGTCGCGCAGCAGGAAGATGCAGGCGAGCAGCGCGCCGGCGAGGAAGACGCGCGCGCCGACAGTCGCCCAGGCCGAGCCGATGGCGCCATGCTCGGGCACCCACCAGAGATTCAGCGCGAGGTTGACGACGTTGGCGCCCCACATCACGGCGGTGGACACGCCCGGCTTCTTGATCGCTTCGAGAAAGTAGGTGCCGGCGATATAGAGCAGATGCAGCGGAATCGAGAGCGCAAGGATGCGCATCACCGGCGTCGAGGGCGCGGCGAGATCCTGATCGATGCCGAACACGGTGAAGAGGTTGATGCCGGCGAGCCACATCGCCGCCATCGAGACGAGGCCGGCGACGAAAGCGAGCACGAGCCCGCGGCGGAGCGCGACGCCCGCGCCTTCGGGATTCTTCTCGCCCAGCGAACGCGCGGCCCACACCTGCACGCCTTGCAGGAGGCCGATCGCAGCGACCAGGAACACCGCCGTCGGGGCCCAGCCGAGCGCTTGGTGCGGCAGCTCGTCGGGCGCGAGCTGGCCGACCACGACGACGTCGACGATGGCCATGCCGATGATGCCGAGCCGCGCGAGCGCGACCGGACCGGCGAGCCGAAGCAGGTCGGCGACGTAAGGGCGTGAAGCGGCCATGGGACGCGGGGGTTTAGCCGAGCGACCCGAGTCGGTCGAGCGTCAAGCGGGGGGGCGGCGCGGATCGGTGGGCCGCAGCCCCCGGTAGAGGTAGGTCGCGAGCCCCGCTTCGAGCGCGGCGTAGAAGACGAACTGGATGAAGCCGGCCATGAGATAAAACGCGGCGAAGCGCAATGGTTCGGCGGCGATCAGGGCGCCGAACTGAACCGGATCGGTCACCGCTATGCCGATGCCGGCCGAGGCCAGGGTCTGGAGCGCGAACACCAGCGCATAAGCCGGGCCGAGCACGACGAGGCGCGCGGCGGCGATGCGCAGCATGTTGCCCTTGGTCCACCGCCAACTGTCGAACACCACGATACGCTTACAGTCGACGCTCGCCGGCGCGGCGAGATAGAAGCGCGACGTCAGTAGAAGCAGCAGCACACCGCCGAGCAACAGCATCCATGAGAGCGTCGCAGGCTGAGCCTGCACGGCCTCGCTGAAGATTCGGCCAAGCGCGGCTTGATCTTGTCCCGCAGCTTTCACCTGCGCGTCATAAGGCGCGATCAGCACGGCCATCGTGATATAGAACACCATGAAGGCGACGATGGTTATGAAAAACCCGACGGCCGCCATGGCGGTGAACACGCGCGCGCCGTCACGCAAGATCGCTGCGGGCTTACCGCTTTCACCGCCGAGCGCCCTGCCGATGAAAGCGGCGTGGGCACACGCCGAGATGAAGAACACCAGCAGCAGGAACGGCAGCGTCATGCCGAGCACCACGAACGCGGCGGTCTGCGCGAGAGCGCACACGGCGGCGATCAGCGCGATGGCGCGCCAATGCTCGCGCAGAAAGCGCACCGCATGACCCGCGCTTTCGAAGATCGGCACTTTGCCCGCCGGCGCGGCCATGGCGTCGCTCCTGTTCGGGCGCGCTTATGCCGGGGATTTTGACGCCCCGCGAGCCGCAAAACGTCGCTACCGGATGACGAACACCACGGACTGATAGATCGACACGGCGGCGCGGCATCCGGGGAGCGAGTTTTCACCGCGTTCCATGATCCAGTCGCTTTCGAGATCGTCCACGGTCTGCGCGAACGAAGCGCCGACGGCGGCGGCAACGCGGCGGGTGACGACGCGGCCGGTTTCATCGGTCCTGATGTGAAGGATCACCGAGCCGATGCCGGACTGGTTCTGCATGCGCTGCGGGTAGCGGATACGCGGCTGTTCGGCCAAACGCATATGACAGGGCGGACGCGCATCGGCGGGCGCACCGATCTCCCGCGCCGGCACACCCTCGATCTCGTCTGGAATGTCCATTTCATCCGAGCGCAACTTGGCCGACAGCGCCGCGCGCCACGCCAAGGCTTGCGCGTAGGCGCTGTGAACCGGACCTAACGTCTCGTGCGATCCTTCGCTGACGTGCGGGGCGTAGGCGCGTATCGCTGCGCTGATGGCGGTGGCGGCGCGCTCCACTTCACGTGGGCGCATGAGGCGGCCCGCCGCATCCATCACCAGCGAGGCGGTGATGCCGATATTGGCGTAGGCGCGGGCGAATTGCGGATCGGCGTTGGCGCCGTCCGACGTGTGTTCTGCGACAGTCCAGGCTTCCGCCGCATCGCCGAAGCGATCGTTGGCGAACGACCAGGCGCCGAGCGCGACGGCGGCGGGATAGGTTTCGCCGTTCAGCTCCGGGCGCTCCGCGGCGGCGGACAGCAGATCGCGTATGCGCCGCGCGCCGGCGCTCTGCAGCTGGCGCTCCTCGGCCCCAGCGCCGATCTCGGCGCGGCCGAGCACCAACGCGGCGGTGATGGGATCGACGGCGGCCTCGGGATTGGCGGCGAGTCTCAGCGCTAATGCCGCGGGCGCACGCGCGCCGTCCGGGTTCTCACGCAAGAGACGCATGGCCGCCAGATTGAGCGCGAGCACGCCGGTGCGGCCGCCTTCGCCGTCACGCTGCTGCGAGGCGGCGTAGGCGCGTTCGGCGGCGGCTTCGGCGGCGACGAGGTCGCCGGTTTCGAGCGCGACGCGGTAGGCGCGGTAATGTTCGAGCACCGGATTGGGCGCCTGCGCCGCCGCCGTCTCGGCCAGGGCCAGCGCCGCGATGATCCAGCACAGCAAACGCCGCATCGGCCCCTCCCCTTCCGCCTGTAGCCCAGCCTATAAGGCGCCGATGACAGGATCAATGAAACCCGTTCACGTGGTCGGCGGCGGCTTGGCCGGATCGGAAGCGGCGTGGGCGCTGGCGAACGCAGGCGTGCCGGTGGTGCTGCACGAGATGCGCCCCGTTCGGATGACCGACGCGCACAAGACGGAGAAGTTTGCGGAGCTGGTGTGCTCCAATTCGTTCCGTTCGGACGATTGGCGCGGGAACGCGGTCGGGCTCCTGCACGAGGAGATGCGGCGGTTGGGCTCGCTAGTGATGGCGAGCGCGGCGCCGGCGCAGGTCCCGGCGGGCAGCGCGCTGGCGGTGGATCGGGATGTATTCTCCGACGCAGTGACGGCGGCGCTCGCGGCGCATCCATTGATTGCGGTGGAGCGTGGGGAAGTACGGTCGCTAGATCAACTCCTCCATGACGCCGAACAAATGCCCGTCATCCCGGACGCGCGAAGCGCGATCCGGGACCCAGGGGAAAGCGGCAGTGCGCTTGCCCTGGGTCCCGGCTCTACGGCGCTGCGCGCCTCCGGCCGGGATGACGCCAGTATTATTTTCTGCACGGGCCCGCTGACGTCTCCGGCCCTCGCCGACTCCATCCGCAACCTCACCGGCGAAGATTCGCTCGCCTTCTTCGATGCGATTGCGCCCATCGTGCATGCGGACTCGATCGATTTCGACATTGCCTGGAAGCAGTCGCGCTACGACAAGGAAGGTCCGGGCGGCGATAAGGCCGCGTACGTGAACTGCCCGATGGATGAGGCGCAATATGTGGCGTTCATCAATGCGCTGAATGCGGGGGCGAAGACTGAGTTTCGCGAGTGGGAGAAGAACACGCCTTACTTCGAAGGTTGCTTGCCGATCGAGGTGATGGCTGAGCGCGGGCTGGACACGCTCCGGTTTGGGCCGATGAAGCCGGTCGGGCTGATGGATCCGCGCGTCGGCAAGCGGCCTTATGCGGTGGTGCAGCTGCGGCAGGACAATAAGCTTGGCACGCTGTTCAACATGGTGGGTTTCCAGACCAAGCTGAAATATGGCGCGCAGGAAGCGATTTTCCGCATGATCCCGGGCTTGCAGAACGCGCGCTTTGCGCGGCTGGGTGGGATTCATCGCAATACGTTTTTGAATTCGCCAAAGCTGTTGGACGGCACGCTGCGTTTGCGCGCCGAGCCGCGGGTGCGGTTTGCCGGGCAAGTGACGGGTGTCGAGGGCTACGTCGAAAGCGCGGCGATGGGGATGATGGCGGGGCGCTTTGCTGCGGCGGAGCGTTTGGGGCGCGCGGTCGAGCCGCCGCCGGCGACGACGGCGTTGGGCGCGCTGCTCGCGCACGTGACGGGCGGGCATATCGAAGGCGGCAAAGGCTCGTTTCAGCCGATGAATGTGAACTTCGGTCTGTTTCCGGAAATCGCCGCGCCGACGCATGGAGCGGATGGGAAGAAGCTCAAAGGCGAAGAGCGCGGGCGGGCGAAGAAGCTGGCGCTGGCGGAACGGGCGTTGGGGGATCTGGGGGCGTGGTTGGCACGATGAGCTAGCCACTCGAGGGGGCGAAAGTGGGCATCACTAAAGAGAGCATCCAGTTCTGGGAGCCGATCAACAAGGGCGACACCGTTCGCGTTTCCGAACTCCTTGATGAGCATCCCCAACAGCTGCGTGCCTTCGGCGGCATCGCGGGCGGCACTCTACTGCACTACGCAGCGGGCAACGGGTCACTTGATGTCGTTCGACTCCTCGTGGATCGCGGCTTTGATGTGAACACCCCCGGTGAAAATGATGGTGACCTTGCCATCTGCAACGCGGCCGGTCGCGGCAATGTTGAGATCGTTCAATTTCTTCTCGAGCAAGGATCAAAGCTCGATGTAAGCCAATCCGTGCGAAATCCGCTTATCGCAGCGATTACGGCGGGACGCGGCCGCAACGAGGAGACGATCATGATGCGCGCTCCTGAAGTGGCGGAAATACTCCTTCGCGCGGGCATCGACCACAAGGCGCGTTATCGGCAAGGATGGCTCAAGTTTATCGATGCAAAGGAGAAGGCCCGCCTGTGGGGCGCCCTTGAAATTCGCGCCATGCTTCTCGCGAGGGATCGCGCCGATGCGACAAAGTTCGAGATTCCATTCGAAGCCGAAGCATTCAAGGCTGTTGCGAGAAAAGACGCACAACGCGTCCGCGAGCTATTCGAAGCTTACCCGGAGCGCATCGAGAATAAGGACGGTCTGAGAGCGCGATCGAAGATGAGCACAGCGTTCGGCTCTTGGTTGCACTGTGCCGCCGTCAACTCATCGAGAGAAATTGCGGCCTTCTTTCTTGAGCGCGGTGTGGACATCGAATCAAATCAATGCCGTCACACACCGCTTTTTACCGCCGCCCAGAACGGCAACGCCGAAGTCGCGACCTTCCTGATCGAAGCTGGTGCCAAGCTCCCTGTTGAAGACCTGCGTAACCCGCTCATTGCGGCGGTAAACTCCAACTCGCCCGCGATTGCCGTCATGCTTCTCGATGCAGGAATCGATCCGACGCCGACGTATGACTTCGGTGTCGGCAAACACGATGCTGAGGGGTGGGCACGTCAGCGCCAGCACCACGAAGTTGCGGATGCCATTCAACACTGGCGCACTACGCACTAAATCAACCCGCCCAACGGTGAACTGGGATCAGCGTACTTCTTCTTCCCCATCCGCCCAGCAATATACGCTTCGCGTCCCGCGATCACCGCATGCTTCATGGCGCGCGCCATGCGCACAGGGTCCTTCGCCTCAGCAATCGCGGTGTTCATTAGGACGCCGTCTGCGCCGAGCTCCATCGCCACGGTCGCGTCGCTCGCGGTGCCGACCCCGGCGTCGACGATGACGGGGACGCGGGATTGTTCGACGATGAGGCGGATGTTGACCGGGTTTTGGATGCCGAGGCCGGAGCCGATCAAGGAGCCGAGCGGCATGATGGCGACGCAGCCGGCGTCTTCCAGTTTCTTGGCGTAGACCGGATCGTCGCTGCAATAGACCATCACTTCGAAGCCTTCGGCGACGAGGATTTTCGCGGCGCGCAGCGTCTCTTCCATGTCGGGGTAGAGCGTCTTCTGGTCGGCGAGCACTTCGAGCTTCACCAGCTTCCAATCGCCGGCTTCGCGCGCGAGACGGAGCGTGCGCAGCGCTTCGTCGGCGGTGAAGCAGCCGGCGGTGTTGGGCAGGAACGTCGTCTTCTTCGGATCGATGTGATCGGTGAGGCGCTCTTTGCTGGGATCGGAGAGATTCACGCGCCGCACCGCGACGGTGACGATCTCGGCGCCGCTGGCCTCGAGCGCGGCGGCGTTTTCGGCGTAGGATTTGTACTTGCCGGTGCCGATGATGAGGCGGGAGTTGTAGCTCTTGCCGGCGATGGTGAGGGTGTCGTTGTTCATTGTCTAATGCTCGCCGAGTAGAGCGCCTCCCCTCCCCCTTGCGGGGAGGGGCCAGGGGGTGGGGGGCGGCGGGCAGCACACGATGTTTCAAGACGCGCGGAGAAGCTCGCGCGAGATTGTGCGATCAGCGGCGCGTTTGCACGCCCCCCCTCCCCACCCCTCCCCCTCAAGGGGGGAGGGAGTCGCGGTTGCTTGCTGATTTCTGCGCGGATCGTCATTACCCGCCACCGACGAACTGAACGATCTCCAACTGATCGCCGTCATTGAGAACAATCTGAGACCACAGGCTCTTTGGCGCTATCTCTCGGTTGCGTTCCACGGCCACGCGCCGCCCGTCGATCCCCAGCGAGGCGAGAAGGTCGGCGAGGGTCGCCTTATCGGGCGCTTCGCGCGATTCTCCGTTGACGATCAGTCGCATGGGCCTTCCTATCCGCCGGACTTAAGCCCCTCCGGGACGCCTCGCAACCGACGTCCCATCCGCCCGCGCCGAGGACGATGCCGAACGCAAAGCCCATTTACGTGCTGAACGGACCCAACTTGAACCTGTTGGGAACGCGCGAGCCCCACATTTACGGCCACGTGACCCTGGCCGAAATCGAGAAAGCGTGCGCCGAACGGGCCGCCCAGCTGGGCCGGACGATCGTGTTCCGTCAGTCCAACGTCGAGGGTGAGCTGGTGAACTGGCTGCAAGAGGCCCGCGACAAGGCGACGGCTGTCGTTCTAAACGCGGGCGCCTATACCCACACATCGGTCGCCCTCCATGACGCGATCAAGGCGATCGCCGTGCCGGTGATCGAAACCCACCTTTCCAACCCCGCGGCGCGTGAGGACTTCCGTCACGTTTCGTTAGTGGGCCAGGCCGCAAAGGGCGTCATCGCCGGCTTTGGAGCGACATCCTATCTGTTGGCCATCGAGGCGGCCGCCTTGCTGGCAAGTGAGAAGAGCGCGTGAGCAGGAAACCGCAGAACATGAGCGACAAGAAACAGGCGATCGATCCCGACCTCGTGCGCGAACTGGCGAAGATCATTTCCGATAGCGGCCTCTCCGAGATCGAAGTCGAGCATGGCGAGCTGCGCTTGCGCATCGCCCGCACGCTGACGGCGGCGGCTGCGCCGGTGCATCATGTCGTGGCCGCGGCGCCGGTGGCGCATGCCCCGGTCGCGCCGCCGCCGGCCGCCGGACCCGCGCCAGCGGCTGAAGCGGCGTCGCATCCCGGCGCGGTGCCATCGCCGATGGTCGGCACCGCTTATCTTTCGCCGGAGCCCGGCGCCCCGACTTTCATCAAGGTCGGCGACACGGTCACAGCCGGCCAGACGCTGATGGTCGTCGAAGCGATGAAGACGTTCAACCCGATCCCGGCGCCGCGTGCCGGCAAGGTGACGGCGATCCTGGTGACGGACGCGCAGCCGGTGGAATACGGCGAGCCGCTCGTCATCATCGAGTGACGTCGATGGGTTCGGATTTCACCATCAGACGCACTTTGGTTTTTGGCGCAGCGGCGACGTTGGCGACAGCGTCGGCCGGCGCTCAGGAATACGTCACAGCTGTGGGCATGCTCGATGGGACCTGGGAAGGCGACCTCGGCCCCGTGGACGGCGCCGGACTCTCGCCGGCGCGCCTGCGCGGTGTGCGGCTCGTCATCTCTGGCCAGACCGTGGCCGTCTTCGTCCCGGACAATGGATCGGCGATCGAAGTCAAACCGGGCGCCTTCTCGATTCAACGCGACGGCACCAACGCCGTCATAACCTCGATTGAAGTGGATCCGGGGCGGCCGAGGAACGAGGGCTGGGTGGAGACGTGGTGCTTTGTGATCACCCTCCGCGACGCTGACACCTTGATCACCAATTTCGTACGTGTCGTGAACAACAACGACATGCCGCCTGACGAACCGAGCGCGCGTTTCTCACAAATAGCGGCTGGCGAGCTGCGCCGAGTAGCTGACGATGTTTGAAAAAGTTCTCATCGCCAATCGCGGGGAAATCGCGCTTAGGATCCACCGCGCGTGCAAGGAGATGGGCATCTCAACGGTCGCGGTGCATTCGACGGCGGACGCCGACGCGATGCACGTGCGGCTGGCGGACGAAAGCGTCTGCATCGGGCCGCCGCCGGCGGGGAAATCGTATCTGCACATACCGGCGATCATCGCCGCCGCCGAGATCACCGGCGCGCAGGCGATCCATCCGGGCTACGGGTTTTTGTCGGAGAACGCCAAGTTCGCCGACATCGTGACCCAGCACGGCATGACCTTCATCGGCCCGACGGCCGAACACATTCGGCTGATGGGCGACAAGATCGCCGCGAAGCAGGCGGCGATCGACACCGGCATGCCGGTGGTGCCGGGCTCGGAAGGCGGCGTCGCCAGTGAGGCCGAGGCGAAGAAATGGGCCAAGAAGATCGGCTATCCGGTGCTGATCAAAGCCGCCGCAGGCGGCGGCGGGCGAGGCATGAAGGTGGCGCGCACGGAAGAAGACTTGGCCGAAGCGTTCTCGACCGCGCGCGCAGAAGCGAAAGCCGCGTTCGGCAATGACGAAGTCTATATGGAGAAGTATCTGACGCATCCGCGTCACATCGAGATCCAGATCGTCGCCGACAGCCATGGCAACGTGATCCATCTCGGCGAGCGCGACTGCTCGCTGCAGCGGCGCCACCAGAAGGTGCTCGAAGAGGCGCCCTCGCCCGCGCTCAACGCCGAGGACCGCGCGCGCATCGGCAAGATCACAGCGGACGCGATCCAGAAGCTCGGCTATCTCGGCGTCGGCACGGTCGAATATCTCTATGAGGACGGTGAGTTCTATTTCATCGAAATGAACACGCGCCTGCAGGTCGAGCACCCGGTGACGGAGATGATTACCGGGCTCGATCTCGTGCGCGAGCAGATCCGCATCGCCGACGGCGCGCCGCTTTCGGTGAAGCAGAAGGACGTGAAGTTCCAAGGCCATGCGATCGAGTGCCGCGTCAATGCCGAGAACCCAGCCACCTTCCGCCCCTCGCCCGGCAGGATCACCGGCTTCCACCCTCCAGGCGGCTTGGGCGTGCGCTTGGACAGCGCGATTTATGCAGGCTACGCGATCCCGCCGAATTACGACTCGCTGATCGGCAAATTGATCGTGCACGGCCGCGACCGAGCTGAGTGCCTGATGCGGCTCCGGCGCGCGCTGAACGAGATGGTGATCACCGGCGTCGAAACCACCCTGCCGCTCTTCCGCGACCTGATGAATGAGCCGGACGTGATCAATGGCGATTACTCGATCCACTGGCTCGAGCGGAACCTGAAGGCGAAGGCGGACGCGGAAGGCGCGTAACGCGCGCAAACCTGGCTGTCGGGACTTGCGGCCCCAGTGGGTTAACGGCCCGGGCCTTGCAGAGCGCGGCCTGACCTTTGGCTTCAGGGCTCGTCTTTCATGGCACAGCAGCAATTCGCGGGCGTCGCGGTGCTCGTAGCACTCGCTTTCATGGTGCTTGCGCTCTCCTCGTGCGCCAATTCTGAACAGGTGGCGGCGCACTACAGCCCCGCCACGATCGCGCCGATCCCGACGGAAGAACACGCAGTGCCGGAATTCCACGACGCCGACATCGGCGACGACGCGCTGCGTAGCCGCCTCAACGGCTACTGAGCAGCGGAACGGCTTGCCGGGGCGGCGGTTGACGCGGCATGGCGCTGCCCCAACCGATCGATCCGGCCGTCGACCTCGCCGACATCGCGCTGCGTCTGGCGGCGTCCGTCATCGTCGGCGTCGCGATCGGGATCGATCGTGAGTGGCGCGGCAAGCCAGTGGGCATCCGGACGCTGGCGCTTGTTTCGCTGGGCTCGGCGCTGGTGTCGCTGGCGACCGTTCACCTGACAGCGCTGAACGGCGAACCGGATGCCGTGAGCCGCGTCGTGCAAGGCATCATCCAAGGCGTAATGGCGGGCATCGGCTTCCTCGGCGCCGGCGCCGTGCTGCGCTCGCACGAGGAAGGCGAAGTGCACAACCTGACCACCGCTGCGACGGTCTGGGTGGCGGCGGCGCTCGGTATCGCCTGCGGCTTGGCGGCCTGGGAAATCGTCTGGGTCGGGGTCGGGCTCACGCTGATCGTCCTGGTGCTGCTGCATCCGCTGGACGTGTGGGTGGATCGCATGCGGGCGAAGCGTGAGGGCGCGGCGGCGAAATCGGACGAGGCGCTGGATTGAACCGCCGGCGGAGGTTGGTGACGCGCGCCCACGGTTTTGGCACATTCGGCCCGCCGTGAAAGCATTTTCGACCGACGATCTGCTGGCCTGTTACCGGCGCGGCGTCTTTCCGATGGCGGAAAGCCGCGACGACGAGGGCTTCTTCATCGTCGATCCGGAATGGCGCTGCACGTTTCCGCTCGACGGCTTTCACGTGCCGAAGCGGCTGGCGCGGACGATCCGGCAGGACAAGTTCACCTTCACCATCGACCGCGACTTCACCGCCGTGATCAAAGGCTGCGCCGCGCCAGGGCCGGATCGGGAGGACACCTGGATCAACACCGACATTCTCTCGCTCTATCAATCGCTGCACGCGCAAGGGGTGGCGCACAGCGTCGAGGCGCGGCTGGATGGAACGCTCGTGGGCGGACTCTACGGCGTGGCGCTTGGCGGCGCGTTCTTTGGCGAGAGCATGTTCTCGCGCGTGACTGATGCGAGCAAGGCGGCGCTGGTGCATCTTGTGGCGCGGCTGAAGGTCGGCGGCTTCAAGCTGCTGGATGCGCAATTCATCACACCCCATCTGGAGCAGTTCGGCGCGCAGACGCTACCACGGCGGATTTTTCATTCGTTGCTCGGGGTGGCGCTGGAAGCGGAGGGAAATTGGAGTACGCTTGGTGACAATATCACTGGAGCGGAATTGTTGCGGATTGTTGGGACGTAGTGCGCGGCATCACGCATCGATAAGCTCAGCGCAACGCCCTTTCAGACGCAGAGCAACCTCATCATTACCTTGATCCCAATTGCCCAGTTGCATCTGCTTGTAGGCGGAGGCGCCGCGCCGGTGGATCAGCGTGCGATCCGCTCCAGGCCGCCCATGTACGGCTGTAGCGCTTTCGGCACGGCGATCGAACCGTCCGCTTGCTGGTAGTTTTCCAGCACCGCCACGAGCGTGCGGCCGACGGCCAGCCCAGAACCGTTCAGCGTGTGCACGAACTCGGTCTTGCCTTCCTTGTTGCGGAAGCGCGCGTTCATGCGGCGGGCTTGGAAGTCGCCGCAGTTCGAGCAAGAGCTGATCTCGCGGTACTTGCCTTGGCTGGGGAGCCAGACTTCGAGGTCGTAGGTCTTCTTCGCGCTGAAGCCCATGTCGCCCGCGCACAGCAGCATGACGCGGTACGGCAGTTCGAGTCGCTTCAGCACCTCTTCGGCGCAGCGAACCATGCGCTCGTGTTCGTCGTGGCTCTGCTCCGGCGTCGTGATCGAGACCAATTCCACCTTGCGGAACTGGTGCATGCGGATCATGCCGCGCGTGTCGCGGCCCGCAGCGCCCGCTTCGGCGCGGAAGCACGGCGTGTCCCCCGTCATGCGCAGCGGCAGCGGCGCTTCGTCGAGGATCTGCTCGCGGACGAGATTGGTGAGCGCGACCTCCGATGTGGGGATGAGCCAGAAATCCTCGCGCGTCGGCGCGACCTCCAGAAGCTCCTTCATCACTTCGGTCGGCTTGGCCTGCCCTTTGCGCTTTTCGAACTCTTCGTCGAAGCGGTCGAGCGCCTGAAACAGCAGCTCTTCGCGGCTGACGGTCCGGGCAGCGGTGAATTGGTCGTCGACGAATTTCGGCAGCTGGCCGGTGCCGAACATGACGTGGTCCTTGACCAAGAGCGGCGGCGCCACCTCCGTGTAGCCGAACTCGGCCGTGTGCAGATCGAGCATGAGCGCCGCGAGCGCGCGCTCGAGACGTGCAAGCTGACCGCGCAGCACGACGAAGCGTGCGCCGGAGAGGCGCGCGGCGGCCTCGAAGTCCATCATACCGAGCGCTTCGCCGAGCGTGACGTGGTCGGCGGTGAGATCGAGCGCGGGCGGGTCTCCGCCGTCTGTCTTGCACCAGCGGCGCACTTCGACATTGGCGTGCTCGTCGGCGCCGTCCGGAACGTCGGTGGCCGGCAAGTTGGGAAGCGACGACAAGAGGTCGTCGCGTTGCTTCTGCCACCTGGCTTCTTCGGCGCTCGATTCTTCAATGCGCTGCTTCAGCGCGGCGACCTGCGTCATCAGCCGTTCCGCTTCGGCCTCGTTCTTCTGCGCCTTGGCTTGGCCGATCGACTTGGAGGCGGCGTTGCGTTGCGCCTCGGCTTCCTGCTTGGCGGTGGAGGCGGCGCGGAGCTTGGCGTCGAGATCGATGATCTTTCGGGCCTGCGGCTCCAGACCCTTACGCGCCCAGGCGGCGTCGTAGATGTCAGGGTTTTCGCGGAGAGCGCGGATGTCGTGCATGGATTCTTCCCGTTCGCGCCCCGCTTAGCCGAACGGACGCGGAAGCGCTACGGGGCTGGCGGGACGATCGAGGCGGACGCCTCTTCCTTGGCCCGCGTCTTTTCCATCGCGGCCACGATCCAGATCGAGATTTCGTAGAGCAGGTAGACCGGCACGGCCATGACGAACATCGAGATGACGTCGTTCGGCGTCACCAACGCCGAGAACGCGGCGATGCCGACGATGGCGTAGCGGCGCCCTTTGCGCAGCAACGAACTCGAAACGATACCGACCTTGCCGAGCAGCGAGAGGACGACCGGCAGCTGGAACATGAGCCCGAACGCCAGCACCAACGTCGTGACCAAGCCCATATATTCTTCGACCTTCGGCAGATACGTCACCCGCACCGGGCCTTCGGTGACTTCCTGTGTCAGCGCGAAGTTCAGCGCGAACGGCATGGCCACATAAAAAACGAACGCGCCGCCTAGCGCGAACATGATCGGCGCGGCCAACATGAAGGGCGCCGCCGCCGCCCGTTCGCGCCTGTAAAGTCCCGGCGCGATGAACGCGTAGACCTGCCAAGCCAAGATCGGAAACGCGAGCACGATGCCGCCGAACAGCGCGATCTGCATCTTCACCGAAAAAAAGCCGAACGCGCCCGTATTGATCAGCTGGATCGCCTCGCCGGCGCGTTCGGGATGAGCCACCGCCATCGCCGTCTGGAACGGCTGGGCGAGGAACATGAAGATTGGATCGACGAAGATGAAGCAGACAACGAAGCCGATCACGATCGCGGCGATCGACTTCACCAAGCGATCACGCAGTTCGAACAAGTGATCGAGCAGCGGCGCGCGGGAGGCTTCGATCTCCTCTTCGTCTGTCAGGGGCTTCTTGTTCTGAGCCACGGAGGTCACGGCGCGCTCCGCGCGACCGGGGCGGCCTCGGCATGCCCGCGCCGATCCGCCTCGGCCTCGGGCTGGGCGTGGGCTTCGTCCGCCTCTCGCTCCGCGCTCACGTCGTCGTCAGCTTCAACCGCGGGCGCAGCTGCGGCCGGCGGCGGGATCGCGGGCGTCGGCTGGACGCCGGCATAGTCTTCGAGCGTCGGCAGAGGCTTGGCGAGTTCGTTACGGATTTCGTGCAGCGAGGTCGTACGCCGCAGGGCGTCCACCTCACGCTTCAGTTCGTCGAGTTCGGCCTGTCGGGCGAGTTCGTCGAAGCCGCTCCGGAATTCCTGGGCCATGCCGCGCAGCTTCGCCGTCCACCGTCCCAGCTTCCGAAACAAGAGCGGCAGGTCTTTCGGCCCCACCACCACGAGGGCGAGGATGCCGAGAATGATGATCTCGTTGAAGCCGAGACTGGGCAGCATGAGGCGCTAGGCTCCGGCGCTCAGTTCGGCGCGCGGTCGGTCTCACGCGTCTGAGCGGCCTGGTCCTGCACCTGACGCGGCGGCTCGGCGGCCCCATCCTGCGGCTTCTGCTCGTCGCCCAAGCCCTTGCGGAAGCCTTTGATGCCTTTGCCCAAATCCTCCATCAGCCCGGAAATGCGGCCGGGCTTGGAGAACAGCAGAAACGCGAGCACCAGAACGATCAGAAGCGGGATCAACCCGGGCATATGCATCGTCAAAACTCCATCGCGCCGGCGGCGCAGAGGTCACTCATCTTCACCAAGATGATCCACGAAAAAGCTTGCCGCGTCGTCACCTTCTGACAGCGGCTCTTCGTCCGGGGCGGCATCCTCGCTCGGGCGCGGCACGTCAAGCTGCGCCGCCGCGCGGGGATCCAGCAGCCCCAGGGCCTTCAGATCATCCTTGCCGGGCAGAGCGTCAAGCGAGGCCAAGCCGAAGTGACTGAGAAAAGCGTCGGTTGTTCCAAACGTCAGCGGCCGGCCGGGGGTGCGGCGGCGGCCGCGCGGGCGGATCCAGCCGATCTCCATCAGGAGTTCCATCGAGCCCCGGGAGAGGCTGACGCCGCGGATTTCCTCGATTTCGGCCCGAGTGACGGGCTGGTGGTAGGCAATGACGGCCAGGGTTTCCATGGCGGCCTTGGGCAGCCGCTTGGGGGCCTCCCGGGTCTCGGTGAAAAGGCCGGCGAGGTCCGGGGCGGACTGAAACCGCCACCCTGCCCCGGTCTCGACCAGCTCCACCCCGCGACCGGCGTAGTCGGCCTTAAGCTTCATCAGCACGGCAGCGACGTCGACGGCGGGGCCGAGTTTCTCGGCCAACGCCTTCGCTGTGATCGGCTCGCCGCCGGCGAACAGCAGCGCCTCGGCGGCGCGGATGGCGTCGGCGCTGGGCTTGGCGCGGGGCTGCTCGACGCCCTCGGCGAAGGCGTCCTCGATGCGGCGCATCGCGTCGGCGAGAGGCGGCTCGTCACTGCTCATTCGGCGCCTCTAGGTTGGCCCGGCCGGGCGCGCACGAACAGCGGGGCGAACGCTTCCGCTTGCCGCAGCTCCATCCGGCCTTCGCGGGTCAGCTCGAGCGCGGCGCCGAAGGTGGAGGCGAGATAGCTCTCCTGCGGCGGCGCGTCGGGACTGGCTTCAGCAGCCGGCGCAACAGCTTCAATGGCGCTCCATTCTTCGAGCTTGGTCAGCGCCTGTTCGAGCTTCTTACGCGCCGTTTCGAGAGGATAGGCGCGGCGCGCGAAGGTGGTGTAGGCGCGCTTGCGGATCTGCTTGGTGCGGTCGGCGCAATAGGCGTTCAAGAGTTCGTAGAGATCGGCTTTCCAGGTGGTGGTCTTGTTCAGCACCGTGGTTTGCGGCTGGCCGTTCAGGAAAACGTCGCGGCCAAGCTGCGGGAGCTCTTCCAGCTTCTTCGCCGCGCCGCGCGCGGCCTGCAGATTCATCAGCTTTTGGCGCAGCGCCGCTTCGAGCGTCTGCGGATCGGGCTCGTCGGCCGGCAGCTGCGGCTTCGGGATCAGCAGGCGCGATTTCAACAACGCGAGCCACGCCGCCATGACGAGATAGTCGCCGGCGATCTCCATATTCTGCGCCCGCGCTTCGGCGATGAAGGTGAGATACTGGTCGGCGATTTCGGTGACCGAGACCTTGGCGATATCGATCTTCTTGGCCCGCGCGAGTTCGAGCAAGACGTGGAGCGGTCCTTCGAAGGCGTCGAGGGCGACGCGCAGCGCCTCGCCCTCGTCCGCTTCTTCGGCGGCGTGGAGGTCGAGTTCGATCTGGTCGTCTGCTTCGGTCATTTCTGAAACATGAGGTAGCTCAATCAGCTACGCTGTTCACCAGCTGTTTGAAGCGGACCCACCCGGCTTCGGCGTCAAATTCGCGCGGCGGGCGTTTGGCGAAGGCTTCGACGGCGCGAGCGCGGACCAGGGAAAGGCCCTGCAGCGAGCGGCAGCCCTTGGCCGTCTCCTGCATCTCCTTCAAATCGCCGGAGCATTGCAGAACGACGTCGCACCCGGCGCCCAGGGCGGCTTCCGCGCGCTCTCTGAGGCCGCCGTTCAGCGCGTATTGGAGCGCCTTCATGTCGAGATCGTCGCTCATCAGCAGGCCGCTGAAGCCGAGGCGGCCGCGGATGATGTTTTCGATCACGATCGGAGAGCACGTGGCGGGGCGATCTGCGTCCCAGGCGTCGAAGACGATGTGCGCGGTCATCGCCGCCTCGGCGTCGGCGAGCGCGGCGAACGGGGCGATGTCGTTTTCGAGTTCGGCTTGACTGGCGGTGACGCGCGGCAATTGAAAATGGCTGTCGGCGGTGGCGCGGCCATGGCCAGGCATGTGCTTGATCGAACCGGCGACGCCGCCCTCGTGTAGCCCCTCGAGCGCGGCGCGCGCGAGCATCGCGACCTCGCCGGGCTCAGCCGAGAAGGCGCGGTCGCCGACGATCTTGTCGCTGCCTTCCACCGGCACATCGAGCACGGGCGCATAATCGGCGTCGACGCCGATGCTTTTCAGTTCGTGCGCAATCAGGCGATGGCCGAGGCGTGACGCTTCGAGGCCGGCTTCGAAATCGCGCTTGTAAATCTGGCCGTATTTCGCTGCGGGCGGCCAGACCGGCCATTCGGGCGCTTTCAGGCGCGCCACACGGCCGCCTTCCTGATCGATCCAGACGATCGCGTCATGGCCGGCGGCGTCTCGGAGCTGATCGCACAGCGCCCTCACCTGAACGCGCGAGACGCAGGCTTCGCGGAACAGGATGAAGCTCCACGGCCGCGCCTCGCGGAAAAATGCGCGCGTGTCGGCGTCGAGCTTGGCTTGGCGTACTCCAAAGGCGCTCGAGAGCAGCGACATCACTCACCCATTCCGGACTTGGCGCGCGGCGCCAAGTCCGGGACCCATACACTCAAGCTGCTCAAAGAGAAGCGCGGAAGTTGGACACATTCGTGTTTATGGGCGCCTGGCTCGCGGCTCACGCCGCGCCCCGGGATCGGTGGGGCCAGCGAATCCGCGGCATCAGCGCGCCGCGACGATGCAGTCCTGCCCCATTTGCCGGATGCGGTCGCAGAAGCGCGCGGCGTTGTCGCGGTCCGCGAAATAGCCGGCGCGGACGCGGTAGTAGACGCCCCGGGCTCCGAGGTCGGCGCGCTCGATATCGAGCCGCGCGGAAGCGAACAGCTGCGGCGCGCGTGACGAGAGCCGCCGCCAAGCCTGATCCACCGCCGCTTCCGATTGCAGCGCCGCGAGCTGGGCGACGTAAGGGCCGTTGCCGACGAAGCGCGGCGCAGTGGGAAGCTGCGGCGGGCCTTCGACGGCAGGCTCATCGGCTTCAGCCCGGGTGGTCGGCAAGGACGGCGCCGCCTCTTCCGTGGGCGCTGCGTAGGCGGCGCTTTCAGTCGCGTCGGGCGCATTGGCTGCGCCGCTCGGCGGCTCGACCTTGTAGGGGCCGGAGGGCGCTGGGATGCGCGGGATCTCCGGGGCGCTGTAGAGCTGCCACAGGAAAGCGCCGAACGCGACCGCGATGATGATCATCAGACCGTAGACGAAGCCGGCGTGGCGCGTCTGATGATCGTCGTACGCGTGCATGCGCGGGTCGTAACGAGTGCTCAAAGCCGGCTCCACGGAATCGCGGGGTAAGAGGCCGTTTACCATGGCTGCGCTTCACGCGCGCTTAACGCAGCGAAGAGCAGCGGGAAGGAATCCATAATTCCGCAGGCGTAACGGAGTGGTTAGCGATCCAAGCTGAACAGACGCTTATGCTCTTCGATTGCGAAATCGTCGGTCATGCCGGCGATGTAGTCGCAAACGCGGCGGGCGGTGCGCTGGCCGCGCGGGCCGTCCATGCCCTGCTGCCACGCATTCGGAAGCAGTTCCGGCTCGACGAGAAAGAGATCGAACAGCTGCTTCAGGATGCGCTTCGCCTGACTGCGCGAGCGGTTTACTTTCCAATGCCGGTACATGCGCGCCATCAGAAAACGGCGCAGCACGGCTTGGTGCTCGTTCATTTGGTCCGAGAACCCGACCAGCGGCTGTCCGGCGGCGCGTACGTCTTCCACCGACTTCGGCTTCGCCGCAGCGATGCGGTTGCTGCTTTCCCACACCAGGTCGTCGATCCAAACGCCGATTAGGCGGCGGATGGTTTCGGCAGAGGTGCGGAACTCGTCAATGCCGGGATAATCCTTCTCGACGGTCGCCAGCACGCGCTCGACCATCGGGACCTCCTCGCGCAATTCTGTCAGCGTGAAGAGGCCGGCGCGCAGGCCGTCGTCGATGTCGTGGTTGTTGTAGGCGACATCGTCGGCGTGCGCGGCGACTTGCGCTTCGAGACTGGGCCAGGACTCGAGTTCGAGGTCATGGGTGACGTTGTACTCCTGGATCGCGATCGGCAGATCTTCGAGCTTGACCCCAAAGCGGACCAGCGGGCCATTGTGCTTGACGACGCCTTCCAGCGTTTCCCAGGTGAGATTGAGACCGTCGAAAGCCGGATACTTGCGTTCGAGCTTCGTCAGCACGCGCAAGGTCTGCGCATTGTGGTCGAAGCCTCGGTAGCCTTCCATGCAGGCGTCGAGCACGTCCTCGCCTGTGTGGCCGAACGGCGGATGGCCGAGATCGTGGGCGATGCCGAGCGTTTCGGCGAGGTCGTCGTCGAGACCCATGACGCGGGCGACGCTGCGGGCGATGCCAGCGACTTCGAGCGAGTGTGTAAGCCGAGTCCGGTAGTGATCGCCCTCGTGGGCGACGAACACTTGCGTCTTGCCGCGCAGGCGCCGGAAGGCGGACGAATGGACGATACGGTCATGATCGCGCTCGAATGGGGTGCGGGTGCGGCTTTCGGGCTCTGGATAAAGCCGACCGCGCGAGCGGGTGAAATCGGTGGCGTACGGAGCCTTCGGCGGACGCTCGTAAGCGCTGCCGCTGGCGGTTTCGGCGGCTTTCACCGTACGCGCCCGCTTCGCCCCTGCTGCTTTCTGACCATCCGCCACGGAAGCGCCTTCTCCTCACGCCCAGGATGAGACCATATATGGGACGACGAGACTTGAGAAACCGCTGAAAGGTTTGCGTTAACAGATGGCTAGCATCGCCCTTTCCGCCACGGCGGCGGACCGGATCAAGACGGTGGTCGCCGGCGAACCGGCGGGCGCCGGCCTGCGCGTGGCTGTCGAAGGCGGCGGCTGCTCCGGCTTCCAGTACGAAATCAACGTCGCCCAGGCGCCGAATACGGACGATACGATCATCGAGCGCGACGGCGCGCGCCTATTCGTCGACCCGGTGTCGCTCCCCTTCCTGCTTGGCTCGGAAGTCGATTGGGTGGACGAACTGATCGGCGCCTCGTTCAAGGTGAAAAATCCCAACGCCGCCTCGAGCTGCGGCTGCGGCGTCAGCTTCTCGGTGTGATGTTCGGCGCCCGCTCCAAGCTTGACCGCGGGCTTGACGCGTTCGACCGGCGCGAATGGAAGCGCGCGCGGCGGCTGCTGCAGGATGCGATCGAAGAAGAGCCGCGCGCGGCGGGTCATTATCACCTCGGCTTGCTCTATTGGCGCGGTTTGGGCGGAGAAAGCGACAAGCGCGTTGCCGTCGAGCACTTTGCGCGCGCCGCGGAGGACGGTCACCCCGGCGCGGAAACGGCATATGGAATCGCCCTCCGTTCCGGCGCCGGTGTCTCAAAGGACAACCAATTGGCGCGGCAGCATTTCCGCTCGGCGGCCGGCGCAGGCGACGCCGAAGCTATGATCCAACTGGCGACGATGAGCGAGCCCGACGATGCGCGCCATTGGCTGACGCGCGCTTCCGAGAGCGGTTACGCGCCGGCGATGCTGCATTTGTCAGATTTCTGGATCAACCGCGACCCCGTCGAAGCGCTGGCGTGGCTTTATGCCAGCGTCACGCTCGCCGGGGATGATGCGGCGCGCAAGCGCGCGGCTGCCCTGGCCAAGGAAATGACCGCGCAGGAGATCGAAGAAGCGCAGAGGCTGGGGCGACAGTACGCGAAGGAAATCGCCGAGCGCGCACGCGGGCCACGTTGATTGCCGCCGCCAAGGACGACGATCTGCCTGCCGTTGCGTGACTCTAGCGGTTCGCGCGCCGCCGGTTCATCATTGCGCGCATGAACGTCGATGACGCGATCAGGCAGCGCATCTCCGTCCGCGCCTTCAAGCCGAACCCCGTGCCGGAGCAGACCGTGCGCGAGATTCTGGACGTCGCTCGGTTCGCGCCGTCCGGCGGCAATCTGCAGCCGTGGAAGGTGATCGCCGTCGCCGGCGCCGAACGCGACACGGTGTCCGCGCTGGCGCAGGCGAACTTGCCGGGCGCGGAAGACGACAAGCCGGTTTATCCGGCCAACCTCTGGGAGCCCTATCGCTCACGGCGCTTCAAGGTCGGCGAGGACATGTACGCGCTGCTCGGCATCGGCCGCGACAACAGGCCGGCGCGGCTGATGCATTTGGCGCAAAATTTCCAGTTCTTCGGCGCGCCCGTGGGGCTCTTCTTCGTCATCGACAAAGGCATGGGCCACGGTCAGTGGGCGCACCTTGGGATGTTCATGCAGAGCGTGGCGCTCGCGGCCATGGAGCGCGGCGTGCATTCGTGCATGCAAGAAGCGTGGGCGCGCATGCGCGCGCCGCTCGCCGCGCATTTCGCGCTGCCTGAGACCGAGATGATCTATTGCGGCATGGCGCTCGGCTACGCCGACATGGCCAAACCGGTGAACATGCTGCGGAGTGACCGCGCGAACGTGGACGAGTTCGCGACGTTCAGGGGCTTCTGATCAGGCTTTGCGCGCGTTGCCGAGAATGCCGTCCTCGGCAAAGTCGACGATGGCGAAAGCGACGCCCATCACCATCAGCCAGCCGATCGGCGCGAGGATCATGGCGAAGGCGAAAGGATGGCCCTCGTCATAGGCGCTCCAGGCCGACTTGGCCGCCACGAAGGCGGCGATCGGGTAAATCCAGACCAGAAACTCGGCCATCAGCAGCGCCAAGGGCGAACGCCAGTGCGCCCGCTCATCCGGCGTCAGCAAGCGTATAGCGGCGCCGATGCACGCCAGCCCCACCAGCAGATGGAACAAGGTGAAGGCCCACAGGATTATGGTCATGGGCGTGGTCTAACACGCCAGGACATTGCCTGTCCCGCTGGCGCGTTTCCGCGCGCGGGGCTGAACCGAGGAGGTTGACGATGAGCGGGCGCAGAGTCGGCGAACACGTCGAGATGAACGAAGACGAAGCCCGCGCCGGCGAGACCGGCAAGGGCGTGCGCTACGTGCTGGCGGCGGGGATCGTCCTCGTCGTCATCGGCTTCGCCATCGTGGCTGGGGCCTGGTTCAGTTGAACCTGAGCGCCGGGGCGGCTAAGCCCCGGCTATGGCACTGAAAATCGCCGCCTGGAACGTCAATTCCATCCTTGCGCGCCTGCCGACGGCGCTGAAGGTGTTCGAGGAGGTGAACGCCGACGTCTGGTGCCTGCAGGAGATCAAGTGCGAAGACGCGCGGTTTCCCCGCTTCGAAATTGAGGCGATGGGGTTCAACGTCGAGACGTACGGGCAGAAGAGCTATAACGGCGTCGCCATCCTCTCGAAGCACCGGATCGAGGAGTTCGTGCGCGGCGTGCCCGGGCTCGAGCACGAACAGGCGCGCTACATCGAGGCGGTGATCGCCGCGCCGGGCGGGCCGGTGCGTGTCGCTTCGATCTACGCGCCGAATGGCAATCCGATCGGGACCGAGAAATTCCAATTCAAGCTCGCCTTCATGGAAGCGCTCCAAGCGCATCTGCGCGAACTGCTGAAGCAGGAGGAGCGCTTCGTGATCGCCGGCGACTACAACGTCATTCCGCGCGAGATCGATTGCCACAACCCGGCAGTGTGGACCGGCGATGCGCTGTTTCAGCCGGAGACGCGGGGGGCGTACCGTGCATTGCAGAACCTGGGTCTTGCCGACGCCTACATGCAGACCGACGGCGCGGCGCACAAATACACGTTCTGGGATTACCAGGCCGGCGCTTGGCAGAAGGATCACGGCATCCGCATCGATCACCTACTGCTCTCGCCGCAGGCGGCGGATCGGCTGGAGAACGTCGAGATCTTCAAGAAAGCGCGTGGGATGGAAAAGGCCAGCGATCACGTGCCGATCGTGGCGACATTCGGCTGACTCTCTTGTGTCTTCTTGTCTAAACACAAAGGCACGAAGGGAAGCGCGAAGAGCACGAAGGAACTTCGTTCGTTCAACAGCGATTGAACTCGCATGGCCGGAACGGGTACCACCACCGCCGAAATCATCGAGCCGCGCCGCTGGCGTGATGCGCAGGACGTCGCTGACCTCGAACATCTCGCCCGCTTGCTCGACTCCCAGTTCGTCATCCCCGGCACCAAATGGCGTTTTGGCCTCGACAGCATCGTCGGCCTAATCCCCGGCGTCGGCGACATCATCACCACAGCGCTGGGCGGCTACATCGTCTACCGCGCGCGTGAGCTGGGCGCGCCCGGTTGGCTGATCGCGCGTATGGTGGGGAATCTGGCGATCGACGGCGTGTTCGGCGCCATCCCGCTCGTCGGCGACGTGTTCGACTTCGCCTTCCGCGCCAACCGAAAGAACGTGCTGATGCTGCTGCAGCACTTGGAAAAACAGCGCGCCGGCGGCACGCCCTAGCAGTTTGTGGCGCTCCACTCGCTCAAGCGCGCATCCATGCGCCGGAAGTGGCTGCCCGGCCAATAGACGCGCGCGCAGGTGGGGCAGACGCGGAAGGGGCCGGGGAGGTCACGCGACTGCTGCGGAATGCGGGCGAGATCGTCGTCATTCGCTTCGAACAGCGGCGCATTGTCAATCATGCAGCGCGTGAACGGCGCAAGGCGCCAATCGACGCCATGCTCACACTTGAGCTGATGCGCCTGTGCGTCGAGCGAGACGGCGTTCAGCAGAACGGCGTTTGCGGCGCGGCTCGCGAGCGAGCGGTCGCGGGTGATCAGAACCCGATCTTCATCGGCGCAGCGGGCCAGGATTACGGCGTCGGAAGCGCCCTGCTCGGCCAAGGCGGTGTCGTGACCGGCGCTACGGAGCCAGCGTGCGAGTTCGCCAAGCATCTCATCGCACAGCCATTTCACGGAAGATCAGCTCGGCTCCGGCGTCTCGTCGTCTGGCTCGTCTTCCTCCACAGCGGGAATGGCGTAACCGCCGCTGAACCAGCGATTGAGATCGACGTCGGCGCAGCGTTTGGAGCAGAACGGCTTGTATTTCTCCTCCTGCGGCTTACCGCAGATCACGCATTTCCGCTCGTGCACCGGCTTCGGGCTCACAGCGCCCTCGCATCGATGCGGTCGCGCGGGCCGGGCGCGGACTCGAGCGTCCAGCGCATGCCGATGCGGTTCGAGAGCTCAGTGCGCCAGTCGATCTCGGCAGCGTCGAGCCAAGCCTTGACGTCAGGCGAAACCGTGCAGGCGATCTGGCGCCCTGTTTGCGCGCGCGCCTCACGCTCGATCGCCCGGAACGCCATCAAGGCTACGGTTTCGGCGCTGAGACGCCCGTCGATATCGCGCAGCTGTTCGTGCAACGGCCGGCGCAGCTGCGCACGAGCGAGGTCGAACACGCCAAAGCGCGAAAGACCGCCGAACTGCACGCTCCAAGGATCGTCAGCGAACGCCGCGCGCACCGCCTCCTCCAATTGCTTCTGGTGCGATTTGGCGTGCATGGAGACGAAATCAATCGCGATGAGCCCGCCGAGATTGCGGAGCCGAATCTGACGCGCTGCTTCGTGCGCGGCGGCGATGTTGAGATCGAGCGCGAAGCGTTCGGGATCGCCCGTTCCCTGCCGTCCGCCGGCGTCCACATCGATGGCGACCAGCGCCGAGGTCGGCTCTATGCTGAGGACGCCGCCCCCCGGAAGCGGAGCGATGCGCGAGAGCGCGTCCTCGATCGTGTTGTCGAGCTTGACGCGAAGCTGCGCGTCGGCGGGCTTTGCGAGCACCAGCTCGTCGTCGACGTCGTGGCGGGCGATGCGATGCGGCGCTTCGCCGTCGTGACCAGTCTCCTGCAGCTCGACGATGGGATTCTTGCCGCGTGCAGCTTCACGCGTGACGGTGACGACGACGCCCGCGCCCTCGCTCAGCGGCACGCGCTCCTTGCCGGCGCGGCGGACGCGGCCGTCTTCGCCGAGCGGCAGGAAGCCGTGCTCGTCGCGAAGACCCAAATCTAGAAACACGCCGCGGCGGCGACGGTCGACCTCTCGCACGCGCGCGACATAGAGTTCGCCCCAGCGCGCGCGGCGACCGTCATCGCTTGCACGGGCGATGCGCAGCGCGATCGCCCGGCCATTGCGGACGAGCGCCTCCCGTGTTTCGCCGATGGCGGCGTCGACCCACGTCTCGAGCGGCTCGCTCACGTTGCTGCGCTTTCGAGCAGGTTCGCAGTTTCAAACAGCGGCAGACCGACGATGGCAGTGTACGAACCGGTGATGTTGACGACGTATCGCCCGGCCAAGCCTTGGATCGCGTAGCCGCCGGCTTTGCCCCGCCATTCGTTGCTGGCGATATAGGCTTCAATGTCCGACCGGGAGAGGCGCTTGAACGTAACCCGCGCTTCGGCGAGGCGGGTGCGCACCGACGCGCAGGCGGTCCGCACAGCCACGCCTGTCAGCACGCGATGCGTCCGTCCCGAGATCAGCGCGAGGCACTCGCGCGCCTGCTGCTCAGTTTCCGCTTTCGGCAGGATGCGGCGGCCAACAGCGACGACCGTGTCCGCCGCAAGGATGATCGCGTCCTCCGCCTGCACCGCTTCAGCTTTCTCTCGCGCGAGGCGCAGTGCGTGCAGGCGCGGCGTTTCGCCTCTCAGCGGCGTTTCGTCGATGTCAGCGGCGACGACCTCGTCCGGCGTCACGCCGATCTGCGCCAGCAGCGCAAGACGGCGCGGGCTTGCGCTCGCCAGCACGAGGCGGGTCATGATCGGTTCGGATAGCCCAGGCGCTTGGCGATGATCTTGTCGACCGTGCGCGGGTTCATGAGGCGCGGCAACGTGCGGTCCATGAACGGACGTCGCAGGATCGGGTAGCGCACCTTGGGCTTGGGATCGCTGAGGCAGCGCCAGATCAGGTCGCCCACGGCCGATGGCGGGAGGCCCTCGCGTCCCTGCTTCAACATGTAATCGGCCACGCGCTGCAACATCGGGCCGTAGGGCGTGTTGGCGAAGCGATTGAGGTCGTTCGCTTCCGCTTTGTCCCAGATCGGCGTGGCGATCGCGCCGGGGCCGATGACGATGACATCGATGCCGTAGAGCAGGAGTTCTCGGCGCAGCGACTGCGAATAGCCTTCGAGCGCGAACTTCGATGACGAGTACGGGCCAACGAACGGCGATCCGTTCTGGCCGCCGACTGACGAGATCATCACGATGCGGCCGGGCTTGCCTTGCCGCTGCGGATCGGCGCCAAGCAGGTCGGCGAAAGCGCGGGTGACGTTGTGGACGCCGAACAGGTTGATCTCGAATTGGCGGCGCAGCTCTTCGGTGTCGAGGTGCAGCAGCGGCCCCGGCACGGCGATGCCGGCGTTGTTGACCAGACCAAACAGGCGCCGGTCACCCAACGCCGCCGCCACTTGCGCCGCCCCAGCGCGCACGGCGGCCTCGTCGGCGACATCGAACAGCAGTGGCGTGACGGCTTCGCCGAACTCCGCTCTGAGGCTGTCGGCGTCGGCCTGCTTGCGGACGCTGGCGAACACGTGCGCGCCTTCGCGCCCGGCGGACGCGACAGCGGCGCGGCCGATGCCGGTCGAGGCGCCCGTGACAACGACGGCGCGATCGAGAGAATTTTTGCTCATTTGAAGCGGTACGTGACCCGTCCCTTGGTCAGATCATAAGGCGACATTTCGACCAGCACCTTATCCCCCGCCAGCACGCGGATGCGGTTTTTGCGCATCTTGCCGGCGGTGTGGCCGATGATCTCGTGCCCATTTTCGAGTTCGATCCGGAACGTGGCGTTGGGCAAAAGCTCGATGACCGTTCCGGCGAATTCCAGTAGTTCTTCCTTGGCCATTCTCTCTCCATGACTCGGCGGCGGGGGCCTTATAGGCGCTGAACCTTATCCCGTCGACGGGCGGGGAAACCGCTGGGATATCCGTCTGGCGAGGCCGTCGCGGACCTGCCGGTACTCCATGAGAACCTGCTCGCGCGACCCTTCCGCCAGGGACGGATCGAAGGTGGGCCAGTATTCGGCCTCCGCCCCCAAAGCGGGGATCAGGTCCAGCATCGTGTGGTGGGCCTCGGGGCTTAGGGAGACGATGAGGTCAAAGGGACCTTCCTCGTAGTACTCCCCGAAGGCGTCGAGACCCTTGGGCCGGCGTTTGGCGATGTCGCCGCCTTTTTCGTCCAAGACGAAGGCGGCCATGGCCGAGACCTCCTCGGCCGGGCGGATGCCGACGCTGTCGACGCGGACCAGCGAACCAAACTGGAGGCGCATCAGTTCCGCCGCCATCGGCGAGCGGATGGCGTTATGGGTGCAGGCGAACAGCACCGAGCGCGGCAGCCCCTGGCCCTCCACGCCTCAGCCCCGCACGTGCAGGGCGCAGACCAGGGTGAACAGACGCCTCGCGGTTTCGAGATCGACTTCGACGTGCTGAGCGAGCGCTTCCTGCAGCACCTCGCCCGCTTCATTGTGAAGCCCGCGCCGGCCCATATCGATGGCTTCGATCTGGCTGGGCGAAGCGTTGCGGATAGCGTTGTGATAGCTGTCGCAGATCAGCGCGTAGTCCTTGATCAGCTTACGTAGCGCCGACATGGCGACGTGATGCAGCACGATGCGCTCGCCCCGCTGATCGGCGATGTCGAGCGCGAGTCGGCCTTCCAGCATCGAAAGCGTCAGCACATAAGGGCCGCGGTCCTCGCCGCGCACCGTGAAAGTATTGGCCTCCTTCAGGTCGAATAAAGCGATGCGGCGCTCGTGTTCGGCGTTCGGAGAGGCGGGCGCGAGCGAAGTTTCGTCCAGCACCACATCGATGAGCCTATTGACGCCCACTTAAAGCTTCTCGTGGTCCGGCCGACGCGGCGTGCGCCAGGCTTGGCCCATGTCCATCAGCAGCGCGTCCAGGCACTCGACTTCGAGGGCGATTTCGCCGCCGCCGGCGAGCATCAGCCGGACGATGCCGCCCGGCGGCTCCTCATCGGGGATGAAACCGATCGAGAGCAGAGACGCGACAGACTCCGGCGCGTCCGGCCGCACCCGCCGGCTTTTCACGCTGAGCACGCCTTCGAACGAGAGCGCCGAACGCACGCGCTCGAACGGCCGCTTGCCGTCGGCGGCTTCCCAGCGGAAACGGTTGACCAGGATGGCGACGCGCCGCTGGCGCTTGTCGATCGAGATGTCGCCCATGCGGACGAGCGCGTCCTGAACCGCCGCCGAAATGATTTCGAGGTCGGCGGCGTCCTCAGCCATCAATTTCAGGGGCGCAGTCACGTTATTGCTCTACCTTCAAGCGTTGGATCTGCGCGCCGCAGGCGGCAAGCTTCGGCTCCAGTTTCTCGAAGCCGCGATCGAGATGATAGACCCGGTTCACCACCGTCTCGCCCTCGGCTGCGAGGCCGGCGATGACGAGGCTGACGGACGCGCGCAGATCCGTCGCCATCACCGGCGCACCTTTCAGCGCCTCGACGCCGGTCACCACGGCTTCGTTGCCGTGCACGGCGATCTGGGCGCCGAGACGAGCAAGCTCCGGCGCGTGCATGAAGCGGTTTTCGAAGATGGTTTCGCGAATACGCGACTGGCCTTCGGCGAGGCAGAGCAGCGCCATGGCTTGAGCCTGCAGGTCGGTCGGAAACCCGGGGAACGGTTCGGTTTCGAAGCTGACCGGCTGGATCCGGCCGCCATTGCGCTTGACGCGCAGGCCGCGCGCCTCGGCGTCGACTTCAACGCCCGCTCCGCGCAGCACTTTGATCAGCGCTTGCAGGTGATCAAAGCGCGCGCCCTGCAGCAGAACGTTGCCGCCAGCCGCCGCAGCGGCGAGCGCAAAGGTGCCCGCCTCGATCCGATCAGCGACGACGCTGTGCGTCGCCCCCTTTAGCGACGTCACGCCCCTTATGTGAATCTCGCCTGTGCCCGCGCCTTCGATGCGCGCGCCCATCGCGTTCAAGCAGTCGGCGAGGTCGATGATCTCGGGCTCCCGGGCGACATTCTTGAGGACCGTCTCGCCGTGCGCCAGAGTGGCGGCAAGCATGGCGTGTTCGGTGGCGCCGACGGAGACGAACGGGAACTCGATTTCGGCGCCCTTCAAACCGCGCAGCGCCGCCGCCTTTACATAACCCTGCTCGATGACGATGTCGGCGCCCATCGCTTCGAACGCCTTCAGGTGCAGATCCACCGGGCGCGCGCCGATGGCGCAGCCGCCCGGCAGCGAGACCGTGGCGTGCCCGACCCGCGCCAGCAGCGGGCCAAGCACGTTGAACGAGGCGCGCATCTTCCGCACCTGATCGTACGGGGCGATGGTCGAGCTGATCTCGGCCGCGTGCATGCGCAGCGTGCGCGTTTCCTTGATCCAGGTGATCTCGACCCCAAGCGAGGCGAGCAACTGCGCCATGAAGCGCGTGTCGGCGAGATCTGGCATGTTTTCGAGGATCAGCGGGTCAGCCGACAGCAAGGCCGCCGCCTGCAGCTTCAGCGCCGAATTCTTGGCGCCGTAGATCGGGATGGTTCCTCTAAGCGGTGCGCCGCCCGTGATGGCGATACGGTCCATGTGAATCTTTCGTCGGGTCCCCGGCCGACGCGGTTTATGGGGTTCCGGATGGGCCTAAGCAAGGCGAGCCGCGCCCAGACGTCACCCATCGCCGCATGGGCGGGCGACTGTTTCGGATGGTTATTTTTTTTGCGGGTCGGCTTTGGCGGCCGCCTTCCGGCGGCTGATATTGCGCTTCAGCGCCTCGGCCAGCCGGGCATCTCGGGGTTTTTGCTTGGGCGGCGGCTTCTGGCTCATCTCTCGAATCGACCCTGAGGACGAGTTTTGCTTAGATCGGCGCGAGGGGGACTACCATGACGGTCGAGGCGCCGGCGCAATCTTTCGTCCACTCGGGCAAATTCTTCAACGTGCTCGGGCTGGCGCTCAAGAACGCCGGGCTGACGATCCTGACGCTCACGCTTTACCGGTTCTGGGCCCGCACCTCGATGCGCCGGCGGCTCTGGTCGCGAGCGTCGGTGCTGGGCGATCCCCTTGAATATACCGGCACCGCGGGCGAACTCTTCCGCGGCTTCCTGATCGCGTTGCCGACCTTCTTTCTGCCGGCGATGTTCATCTTCTACATCGCCCCGCTGATGATGGATCCGGTGACTGCAGGTTGGCTGGCCGTTGGATTCTACCTGATCGCGGTGCCGCTGATGGCCGCCGCGCGCTATTTGATGCGGCGCTATCAGCTCGCCCGCACGCGCTGGCGCGGCATTCGTCTGGCGCTCGCCGGCTCGGCCGCGAGCTTCGCTTGGGCGTCGTTCGGCTGGAGCATTCTGCAGATTCTCTCGCTCGGCTGGTACACGCCGGTCGCGCGCATGAACCGCGCCAAGCTGATGTGGGACAATGCGCGCTTCGGTGATCAGCCGTTCGAGTTCATCGATGACGGGCATCCACCCCAGCGCGGGCTGTGGTGGGCGTTCACGTTCGGTTGGGTCAGTTACACAATTGTGTTCGTCGGCGGCTTCATCGGCCTGTCCTATTATATCGGCGTGACCACGAACGAGGCCGTGGACGACACCTCGACGATCATCCTTATCGCCTCGTTCCTTTGGATGGCGGCCACGCTGTTTGCATGGCTCGTCTGCTGGGCCCCTTACAACGCCGCTGCGATGAACCGAATCGCCTCGCTGATTTCGATCGATGGGGCGCGCTTCAAGCTGCGCGCGAAGACGATGAGCCTTTTCCTCATCACGCTCGCGGGATGGCTGATCACGATCCTCTCGCTCGGCTTGCTCGCGCCGATGGCTGGCTTTCTGCAGGTGCGCTACGTGCTTTGCCGGCTGGAAATCATTGGCGCCCCGAAATTCGCCGAGATCGGCCAGAGCATCGTCGAGGAGGGCAAAGCGGGCGAGAGCCTCGGCGATGCGTTCGATCTCGATATGGGCGTGGGGGTGGTCTGATGTGGGAGACGCGCTACGCTGATGGCCGCGCCGCGGTTACGCACCAAGCCAGCGTCGAGTTCGGCGCCGATGCGCTGACGCTGCGCGTCAGCGAAACCCAGCACACCTGGAGCTACGCCGATCTGCTCCGCGCCGACGACGGCTCAGGCCGCGTGATCCTGAAGCGCAAGCCGGACACCGGCGAACGGCTTTACCTCAGCGAACAAGACGGCGAGCGGCTGCAGCTGGCGGAGCCGGCGCTGTTCGGCAGAGGCGCGTTCGGCATCGAAGGCCGGGCCACGCTAACCGGCCTTGCCGTGGCGGCGTGGTCGCTGGCCGCCGTCTTCCTGCTCGCGGTGCCGATGGGCGCGGGTCCGATCGCTGACTACGTGCCGCCGCGCTATCGCGATCAGATCGCGGAAATCTCCTGGTCACAGATGAACGCGTTCACCTCCTATTGCGACGACAGCGATCAGGCCTCGCAGATCCTGAACGATCTCGCCTACCGGATGATGACGGTTTCCGGCGTGCCGATGCGAGACGATGTTTGGATCACCATCGTCGACGCGCCGTTTCCGAACGCGTTCGCGCTGCCGGACAATTCCATTGTCGTGACCGACGACCTGATCGCGCTGGCGGAGCATCCGGACGAGCTGACCGGCGTGATCGCGCATGAGATCGCGCACATCGAGCACAACCACATCATGAAGAACATCATTCGCTCGGTCGGCGCGGGCATCTTCTTCGATGTCGTGTTCGGCGGCGCTGGCGCGGGGCAGATGGTGGCGATCGCGTCGGTTAACCTCGCCAGCCTGCGCTACAGCCGCGGCGACGAAACTGACGCCGATCTGCGCGGGCTCGACTATCTCGACGCCGCCGCCATCGATGCGGGCGGACTGGCGCGGTTCTTCGAGCGGATCGAAAACGAAGTAGAGCCGGCCGAAGGCGCCGAGGCGATCCCGACCATGCTTTCGAGCCACCCCGCCACGGCCGAGCGCGCCGCCGCCGCGCGCGCCCGCGCGCGCCAAGGCTTGCAGCCGTCGATGAGCGACGCGGACTGGCAAATCGTCCGCGCGGCGTGCGCCGGCGGATTGGACATCCAAACCGAACAGGCGCCGGCCACGCCCACGACTCCGGCCGACGCGCCGGCGCCAACACAGCCCGCACCGGCCCCGAATCCGGATGTCGCCACCAAACCTGAGTGAGCAGCGCCCGCTGGCGCGATCCTCCGGGCATCCTGCGCGCGCCAAGCGAGCGTCAGATGGTGCCACGGGAGAGGATTGAACTCTCGACCTCACCCTTACCAAGGGTGCGCTCTACCACTGAGCTACCGCGGCGACCTGGAAAGACGGGGCTTCTAGCCCGCGTCGCGCGGAGAGGGAAGCCCGGCGCGACGCCGCGCCTCAGCCGCCGGTGAGCCGGGCGAGCGCGGCCTGATAATTGGCCAAGCGGGCGGTGTAGTATTCGGGGGCTGCGCCTGCGTTCTGGCGGCGCTCCTGGAGCTTTTTCTCCTCCTCGGTCAATTCCTTCGCGTTTGGATTGAGGAGCGCCTCGTAAGCTTGGCGGACGATCGATACGGCGGCAGAGAGCTCGGCCTTGGCGCGGCCAACATTGGCCTTGCTGTCCAACCTCAGATCAGCCGCGACGATGCCCAGACCGTAGGTCCTTACCGAGCCGCGGGCCTGGGTGTTGGAGGCGATGACGCCCGGATTGAGGCCGAGCCCGCCAAGCGCGTCGCGCCCTTCACGTCCGGCCTCCAGCCGGATCGCCCTGCCGTCCTGCGGCGTGATCTTGATGCGCTCGCGGCCATCCTCTTTGACGATCTCCGCCCGGCCGGCGCCGGCGATGGCGCGATTGACCTGGGTGACGAGGGTCGAGAGCGTGTCCTTCGCGCCGACGCGTATGGTTGTGAGGCGGCGGCCATCGATGCCGATTTTCAGCTCGTCGCCGAGGCGGAGCGCGCTGCGATCGACCAGGGCGCCAGAGTCGGCGGCGGCGATCGCGCCGCGCGGCAAGCCGAGTGCGTCCAGAGCCGAAGCCCCTGACAGGTCTGCCGCCAAGCCGGCCAGCGTGAACTGACCGCCCACCGAGTTGAAGGTGCGCACCCATTCGGCGCCGCCGTCGGCCCCCAGCCGGGTGAGGAAGCTCGATTGCGCGCCGTTCGCGCCCTGGCCCAGCAACACGCCCTGAGTGACGCCGGCGGCGTAGACTTCCCCGCCGACGATCGCGAGGCTCTTCACGGAATCGTCTCGCGAAGAACCGAGATAACTCGCGCGATCGAGCGCGGTTGAAACAAGACCGGAGTCGAGCCGGGCGACGAAGCCCTCTTGACCCGCAACCGCGGCGGACGCGGTCGCGCCGACGCTGAGCCGATCCGCGCCGATCTCGCCGCCGACATAAAGCGCGGCGCCGTCAGCGGCGATGGCGTTGATCGCGCCCTTGTAGAAGTAGCCGATATCGCGCGTCGCGCCAGCGCTGAACCCGGCGCTGCTGGAATAGCTGAAACTGCGCAACACGCCGCGATTATTCTCGACGCCGCCGGTGACGATCTCGACGCCGCCTGAACCGTTGTCGCGCACCATCAGCGCCGTCGCCGCATCGGCGCCGCCGCCGCCGAACTGGCGCGTGAACAATTCGCCTCCCGTGGCGGAATAGCCGCGCACGTAACCGTCAGCGCCGCCGAGTGCGACCTGACCGGCGAGCGCGGAATCGGTCTGGCCGGCTACGACCAGACTGCCGTCCGGCGCGAATGCGATGGCGTTGACCTGGTCGGCGCCGGCCGCGCCGCGCCGCGCGGTCCAGAGTTCCTTGCCTGCGGAGTCGAACACGGTGACGAAACTGTCGGCGCCGCCCTTAGCGCTCGTGGCTGAAAGCACGCCCTCCACGGCGCCGGCAACGGCGACCCTGCCATCGGCTGCCACGGCAAGCGCGAACCCGCTCGCCGACTCGGACGCGCCAAGCATTTGCGAAAAGGCGAGCTTGCCGGCGGAATCGTACTTCAGCAACGCCACGTCGCGTGCGCCCTTGATGGCGCTCGAGGCGCTGTCGCCGCCGAGATCAGCAAGGACGTAGACCGAGCCGTCGGCGCCAGCGGCGACGGCGCGCGCGGTGGCGACCTGCAGACCGCCGCCTACGCTGACGTCGAACGCGCGGCCCGGAAACCAGCCGGATGCGTTCGCGCTCGGGGCAGTGAAGGCGGAATCCGCCGGGATCGTGAGCGTGACCGCGGCGCCGCGCGAGGCGCGCTCGGCGACGCTGAGCGCGCCGGGCGGATCGTCCGCGTGGCTGACAGAATCGATCGGATCGAGCGTGAAGCTTTCCGCCGTACCACCGAGATTGAGCGCGGACACGCCAATGATCGTGTGCGAGACGCCGGAGACCGCGCGCAAGCTCGCGCCGCCTCCTGAGAGCGCAGTGGCGACGACGCCGACGTCGTAGCCTTGCGCAGCGAGAGCTTCGTTCAAGCGCAGCGCCGCGCTCTCGAGCGTGCGCGGATCGCCAGGGTCGAGGGCGGCGGTGACGGTGCGTTGACCCCAAACGGTATCGAGGGTGATCGATACGGTCTGATCGACAAGCAGCGCGGCGACGTCATCCGAGGCGCCAGTGGCGGCCTGACTGCCGGTGAAACTGCGTTCGGCCGAAAAGGCGCCGCCGAGCGCAAAAGCAGGCGCCGCAGCGTCGAGCGAGAGCGTGTCGCCGTTCACAGCAATTGACTTGATGCGTTGGCCCGCGCCCTCGGCGACGGACCATTGCGTGAGGTCGCTGCTCGCAGGAGCAACATAGACGCCGGCGGCATTCAGCGCAGCATTGAGCCGATCCTGGAACAGCGCATTCCACTCCCCGGGCGCAGCGTCCGGATTGGCGGCGCGTTCCAGGTCGCTGACGGCGATGGAGATGGTCTTGTCGCCCGTGGCCGTCGAAACGACGATCTCGACGTCCAGAGCGCCAGTGTGCGTGAGCAGCGGCGAACCAGCCGCGGTGTAGCTGCGGATGGCGTCGCCGAACGGCTGACCGGGGGTTGCGATCGGGAGGCCGCCCGTGGCCCAGGAGCCGGGCGTTTGCAGGGTGGCGTCGTGCACAGCGCCGTTCAGCGTCGCACTCACGCTTTGGACATCGTGCAGCGCATCGATCTGCAGCGCCAGCGAGCCGCCGCTGTCGACCAGCGCTGCGGCGGCCGAAACGCCGTTCGCGCGCAGTTTCTCGTTCAGCTGATCGACGAGCTGGGCGGCGCTGATGCCGCCCTCGCCGCCGTCGATCGTGATGCTCTGCGTTGTCGACGCAGTGGTGAAGAAGAAGGACTGCGTACCGGTGAAAAGCTCGGCTGCGCCGGCGACTGCGGCGGCTTCGAATCTGCGCGCGAACACGCCGTCCCGCAGGCCGCCGACCATGCCGGGCTGCTCCACCGTCGTCAGGGCCGCGTTGCTCCCGCCGATGCTGAGACTGGAGGCGCGGATCTGATCGCCGCTGAATATGGAGAAGCCGAGCTGGCCATTGTCTTCCCAGACGTCGACGCCGACGGTGAGGCCTTGCTCGTGCAGGAGCTGCGTCAAGCGTTCGGCCAAGTCATCCATGATGGCGCGATCACTGCTTTCGCCGTCGCGGGTGCGCCAGGCTTCGAGATCGTCGCTGCGCCAGCCGGCGCTCACCGTGAACATGCGGCCGTCCGCGGCCTCGAGCTTCAGCACCGCTTCGCCGGCGGCGCGCAACGCGTCTTCGAACTTACCGTCGCTGGCAGACATCAGGGTCGACGTGCGCTGCTCCCATGCGCCGGCGGGGGCGGAACTGTAGGGGAAGCCTGCGCCGAGCCAACCGGTGGCGACGTTGGCGCCGATTGGATCGGTCGTGGAGGCTGGACGGTCGAGCCAAACAGGCTGGCCGGCTTGCCCACCAACGTCCTCGATCTTGATCAGGCGCGCGCCGTTCGGCACTGCGCCTACCGCATAGAACGCCGGCGATGCGGAAGACGGCGCGAACGAAACCTTCTCACCGCCGCGAACGTCGACCTTCAGCGCGTATTGCTTCGGACCCGTGTAGCGCGAGGTGACCGTTCGGCCCGCGATAACGACGTTGTTCTCCTTCGGCGTGATATCGGCCGCCTCAAGCCGCGTCGCGACGCCCGCGCTTCCGAGTTTACCATTGATGAAACTGATCACGTTGCCGAAGCTGCGCGTGATCGAACCCATCTCAGAGAGATCGATCGCCACGTTGCGCGCAACACCGGCCGCCGAGGTCGCACTGATCGTGAACTTCGCATCGGCGGCGAGTCCGGCGAGCTTCTCATAGAGCCCGCCGCGATGGATGTACCCGGTTTGATAGTCTTCGGATTTGGACGGCATCGCCAGCGTGGTTTGAGCGCTGTCGACGCGATCGCCCTGCGCAAGTCGGATGTCTTCGAATTGCTGGCTGGCGAAGAACGCCTCGAGTTCGGTGAGGCCGCGCGCGAAATGGGCCAGCGTGTTGGACTTCTCGGCCGCCGCGAGCTTCTCGTTGTCCATGTTGCCGGCGAGCGCCTGCAGCGTCGTCAGGCCCGAATAGAGCGCGAACAGACGCTTGTAATCGCCGGTGGCGCCAAGGTCGCTGTAGAGCTTGGCGTCAGTATCGAAGAACGCCTTGTCGTCGAACGCGCGCTGGATCAGCGCTTCCCCACTGGGCGACACGCCAGGCGTCCAGACCGGCGCCAGCGGCGCGTTGGAATCCTGCGCGGCGGCGACATCGACGCCGATGCCGGCCTTGGCGCGCGCCCACGAGGTCAGCAACGTCGAATCGACGCCGAAGCCCGAGGACGTCGTCCCCCCGAGCAAAGCATTGGCGATGTTGATGTTGTTGACCAAAGCCGCAGGCTCCCGCGAAGCGGTCAAGCCTCGCGCAGCACTCGTAAACAGGGCGTTTGCAGCAAACCCTTAATGGAGCCCGGCGCTCTGAGCCATTTCGTTGAAGATCGGGTACTCCAGCAGCCGCGGCCACAGTTGGATGCCCTGCCAGATCGAGAGGCCCATCACCAGCACAGCCGCGGCCCCGAGCAGGACGCGCGCCGGAGCGATCTTAGTAACGTAGCCGGCAAGCGGCGCCGCGACGACGCCGCCAAGAATGAGGCCGCTCAAGGACGCGGCACCGAGCGCAATTCCGCCCTCGAGTTCGAAGCGTCCAGTCAGTAGCGTCCAAAGGAAAGTGAGCGAGATCGCCATTGTGATGACGAACTCGGCCGAGTTAACGCTGCCGATGACATAGCGCGGCGTGTGGCCGCGGCCGAGAAGGGTCGAGGACACGACCGGCCCCCAGCCGCCGCCGCCGCTCGCATCAAGGAAGCCGCCGACGATTCCCAGCGGGATCACGTGCTTCAAGTGCGGCGGCTCTTCCTTGGGCTCGCGCAGCGCGCGCCTCAGCATTACGATGCCGAGCACACCCAGGTATGCGACCACGACCGCCTTGATGAAGGTGGCGTCGAAGCCGGTGAGCAGATAAGCGCCAATGACACCGCCGATCACCCCGGCCGGCGCCAAGCGGAAAAACAGCTTCCAATCGACGTTGCGATGCACCAAGTGCGAGGCGCCGGATGCGCCGGTGGTGAAGCACTCAGCGGCGTGGATCGTGGCTGAGGCCTGCGCCGGCGGCACGCCGAACGCCAGCAGCACGCTGGTTGAGATCACGCCGTAGGCCATGCCCACGGCCCCGTCGACCAGTTGCGCGAAGAACCCGACCAGCAAGAACAGGCCGAATGTAGACCACAACACGGGCCAAAGGTCCGGTGCGATTTCCATTTACCCTCTTCGCCCAGGTCGGATGACAGTCCGTCGCAACACAATGCGGCGGGACGGCGGCGGTTCCACTTACTGCCCTACCGGCGGCAGCGGTTCCAGCCCAAGCTCACGCTCGACCCGGCCCACCCATGCCTTCACGGCGGGATACGATTCCAGATCGAATCCGCCGCGAGGAGCGGCGCGGGTGTAGGCGACGAGCGCGATGTCAGCAAGAGTGAGCGCGCCGTTAACCAAGAAAGGCGCGCCTTGCAGCTGCAGTTCGAGGCGCGCCAGCGCGGCGGCGCCCTTGGTCAGCAAAACCGGATCGAGGTCCTCCTCGCGCTGGTTCAGGAAATACTTCCGCGCGATTCGCACGGCGATGTAGGGCTCGTGGCTGTACTGCTCCCAGAACAGCCACTCGAGCATCTTGGCGCGCTCGTAGGCGTCCTTCGGCACGAGATCGGAGTTCTCGGCGAAGTACAGCATGATGGCGTTCGATTGAGCGAGCATGCGGCCATCGGCAAGAATGGCGACGGGCACCTGACCAGCTGGGTTGATGGCCAGGAATTCCGGAGTGCGGGTCGCCCCTGAGAAGCTGCTGGTCTCGATCCACTCGAATCGAATGCCGAGCCGCTCGGCGACCCACTTCGTTTTCAGGCAGTTGCCGCTGTCCGAGCTGCCGTAAAGCCTGATCGCCGTCATTTCCCGCTCCTGAACCGGCAAATGCGCTCTGGCCCGCACGGGAACAAGGGGCGCCCGCTAAAGTGCGCCTATAGCGGGACGCCTGCGGGCGCGGCGCCAAGATATCGCCGCCGCCCGCTTCACCTCAGCGTCGGGACGCTTCGCGTGCGGCGCGAAACTCGGCGTTTTCACGCCACTCCGGCCACATGCCGCTATCGGCGAGACGACGACCGACCGCGTACAGCGCTTCAAGGTCCTGGGCCCCTCCGCTCATGTCCCACGCCTCCGTCACCTCGTCCGAAGGCTTGTGATAGTTGTGCGCGACGTAGGCCTCATTGATCGCGCGGCCGCGCTCGACGCCGCCATCGACCATGTCGATGCCATTCGAGGTGTAAAGCACCGGAATGCCGAGTTGCGCGAAGTGGAGGTGGTCCGAGCGGTAGAAATATCCGGCCTCGGGCGACGAATCCGGCGCAACGCGTCGGCCCTGCGCCTGCACGGCCTCCGCAATCAGATCGTCCATCTGGCTCTTGCCGAAGCCAACGACTTCAATGTCGTGCGTCGGGCCTGCGTTGTTGATGCCGTCCATATTGATCGCCGCAACCGTGTTGCGCGGCTCGAACAGCGGATGCTGCTGGTAGTAGAGTGCGCCGAGCAGGCCTTGCTCCTCCGCGGTCAACGCTATGAAGGCAACCGAACGCTGCGGCGCGCCTTCGGCGCTGAAGCGGCGCGCCAGCTCGATCAGCGCCGCCGTGCCGGTGGCGTTGTCGAGCGCCCCGTTGCAGATGTCGTCGCCGTCGATCGCAGGGCAGCGGCCGAGATGGTCCCAGTGCGCGCTGTAGATGATCGTCTCCTGCGGACGTTGCGTCCCTGGCAACACGCCGACGACATTGTTCGTCGTGCGCGTTTCGGTGCGGGTCTGCAGCTCGATCGAACCGCGGAGGCTCCCCATCGGCACGGCGCGGAAGCCGCGCGTCTGCGCGCGGGCCTTCAGGCGGTTGAAGTCGAGCCCGGCGCGGCGGAAGGTCTCCATCGCGACATCGTTGTTGATCCAACCTTCGAAGCCGGCGCGATTGGCGCCGCGGTCCGCGCGCACGACGTCCCAGCGCGCGCTGCCGGTCGACGATTGGATCACTTGCCAGGGATAAGACGCTGGCGCTGTTTCGTGGATGATGATCGCGCCCGCCGCGCCCTGCCGGCCGGCTTCTTCGAACTTGTAGGTCCAGCGACCGTAATAAGTCATGGCGCGGCCGCCGAAGCCGCGGTCGTCGCCAGTTTCAAAATCCGGATCGTTGATCAAGATCACGGCAATCTTGCCGCGCATGTCGACGCCTTCGTAGTCGTTCCAACCCAGCTCCGGCGCGTTGACGCCGTAGCCGACGAACACCAGCGGCGCGTTCTCGATGTCTACGGTCGGATCGAGCCGGCGCGTCCAGGCCGAGAACTGGGTCGCGTATTCGTATTGGCGGGCGCCGTCGCGGCCGCTGAGCGTCAGCGTCGGCGTGTTCGTCAATGTCGCGGCGGTAAGCTGCGTTTCCTGCACCCAGGAGCGCGTGCCGTCCGCGAGCACGACGCCTGGCTGGAGGCCGGCCGCTTCATAAGCCTGCTGCAGGTACTCGATCGTGAGTCGCTCGCCATTGGTTCCGGGCGCCCGGCCCTCGAACGCGTCCGACGCCAGAACGCGGACGTGACTCAACAAGGCTTCGGGCGAAAGCGGCGGCGCGTTGAACGCCGCTATATCGTGCGCCGGCGCACCGGCCTCTTCTGCCGGCGTCGCACAGGCGGCAAGTGCAATCACAGCCGCTGACGCAATGTGATGGAATTTCATGAGCGTCTCCCCAGGTGAGAGCCGCACCATATACAGCCGCTTCGAGGATGGAAGCGCTCAGCTTCCCGTCAGGATCAGGCGACGTATTGCCCCGAAGAGTTCGTTCGACGAGTAGGGCTTACGCAAGAGGAGCCAGTTCGGCCCGGCTTCGGGCAAATCGTCCTCGACGTAGCCCGTGCTGACGATGACGCGGATTTCCGGGCGCCTCTCGCGGAGCTTCTCCGCCAGGGCAAGCCCCGTCATGCCGCGCGGCATCACCATGTCGGTGAACAGCAGGTCGAACTCCAGGCCGGCCTCGATGAGCGCAATCGCCTCGGGGCCGTCGGCTGCCGTTGTGGTTTGAAAGCCTGCCGAGGAGAGGTGCAGCTTCAGCGCCTCGCGAACCATCGCGTCGTCGTCAACGATCAGAACGCGCATGGGAGAAACGGGCAGCGTCGGCGGCGCTGCCGAGATCGCCACCGGCGCTGGCGCTGCAGCCTTCGGCAGCGCCAGCGTGATCCGCGCGCCAGCACCGGGTTTGCTTTCAATGCGCAGGTTGCCCCCCGATTGCTGCGCGAAGCCGTAGACCATGCTGAGTCCCAGCCCCGATCCCTTCCCGACTTCCTTCGTCGTGAAGAACGGTTCGACTGCTCGCTCCCGCACCTCTGGCGACATGCCGCAGCCCGTATCGGCGACACAGATTTCGACGAGGCCCTCCGTTTCGCAAATCCGGATCGTTAGCTCGCCGACGCCCGACATCGCATCGCGCGCGTTGACACACAAATTGAGCAGCGCCGTCGTCAGCTGCACGGGATCGGCGAAGGCGTGGAGGCCGTGCTGAACCTCGACATCGATTTCGATCATCGCGCCGATCGCCGGGCGGATCAGCATCAGGGCGTCGGTCAAAAAGGACGCGAGATCGATCGGCTTCGGACTGAGCGTCTGATGTCGCGCGAAGGCGAGCAAGTGGCGGGTCAGCTCGGCGCCACGCAGCGCCGCCTTCTCGATCGTCGCGGCGGCGCGCTCGAGCTTTTCATCACCGACCACCGCGCGCGCTAAAACCTCGGAGGAGTTCAGCACAGCGGCGAGGACGTTGTTGAAATCGTGGGCGATGCCACCGGTGAGCTGGCCGATCGTCTCCAGCTTCTGGCTGTGACGCAACTCTTCTTCAGTGCGACGCATCGCCGTGATGTCGCGCGAGACGAAAATCGCGCCCTCGATCTGACCGGTGGTCTCATCGATCAACGGCCGGCTGGAGAGGAGAAAGAAGTTGTCCGACTGCCCAGGGAAGCGCGCGCGCAGTTCGATGCTCTCGATGAAATCGCCTCGGAGCGCGCGATTCAAAGGCCATTCGGAAAACTCGAGTTTGCGCGATCCGTCAGCTGTGTGGATCGCGTAGGCCTCTTCCCACTCCTCGCGCGTGCGCGGCGCGGGCGCACCGTCCAGATGCTTGCGCTGCGATTTGTTGCCAAAAATGACAGCGCCGGTGCGGTCCACGACCAGCACGTGTTCGGTCATGCTGTCGATAATGGTTTCGAACAGCGCCGCGCGGCGAAGTGCGATCTGCTCGCGCGTCAACTCGCATTGTCCGCCGGTCTGCGCCAGCTTCAGTGATGTCAGCATCCCGCGCCCTTTGACGCGACGATAGAGTGCGAATCGTCCGCTCGCCATGGCGAGAGGTCGCATGCGCTGCAATCCGTTTCAGCGAACGCAAATCGTTCGCGATTAGGCCAGCCAAGGCGGCGTTGGCAATTCCTTCGAGCGCAGGAATTCGGGGTTGAAAAGCCTGCTCGTGTAACGATTGGCGTAGTCGCACAGTACCGTCACGATTGTTTTGCCGGGGCCCAGCTTTTTCCCGAGTTCGATGGCGCCGAGAACGTTCAGCGCAGACGAGCCGCCGACCGAAAGCCCCTCCTCCTGCACCAGATTGTAGAGGACCGGCAGCCAGTCCTTGTCTTCGATGCGAAACGCCTCGTCGACGGCAACGCCGTCGAGGTTTGCGGTAACGCGGCCCTGGCCGATGCCCTCGGTGATGGAGCTGCCCTCGGCGCGGAGCTCCCCGTGCTTGTAGTAATTGTAGAGCGCCGCTCCACCTGGATCGGCGATGCCGATGACGACATCGCTGTTCTTCGCCTTGAGCCCTATCGATACGCCGCCGAGAGTGCCGCCAGAGCCGACTGCGCAGATGAAGCCGTCGATTTTGCCCTGGGTGTCGCGCCAGATCTCCGGCGCGGTCGTGTCGATGTGACCCTGACGGTTGGCGATGTTGTCGAACTGATTGGCCCAGACGGCGCCGCGCGGATCGGTTCGCGCCCGCTCCTCGGCGATACGGCGCGCGACCTTCGGATAGTGATTGTCGCTCGCCGCCGGCGCAGCGTCGACTTCGACCAGTTCAGCGCCCAGCGCGCGCACAGCGTCCTTCTTCTCCTGGCTCTGCGTGCGCGGCATGACGACGACAGTGCGATATCCCTTCGCCGCGCCGACGAGCGCGAGGCCGATCCCGGTGTTGCCGGCCGTGCCCTCCACGATCACGCCGCCTGGCTCCAGCGCGCCGCGCTTCTCGGCGTCGAGCACGATCGCAAGCGCGGCGCGGTCTTTCACCGACTGGCCGGGATTGAGAAACTCGGCCTTGCCGAGGATCGTGCAGCCGGTCTCTTCCGAGGCCCGTCTGAGCTTGATCAGTGGCGTGTTGCCGATGGCGTCGATGACGGAAGCATATAAGGTCATGCGATCAGGGTTAGGCATTGGCGATTCCGCCTTCAACTACACGGTCAGTTTAGTTTTCCGACGGCCCGATCAGGCGACGCCCAGCTTCTTCTGCAGGTCGGTTGAGGATGTCGTGTAAAGAAAGACGAGCCGCTCGCCGGGCCGGGCGATCCGGAAAGCGGCTTGCGCCATCAGCGCGCCCTCGTGGAAGCCGCATAGGATCAGCTTCAGTTTCCCCGCATAGGTGTTGATGTCGCCGATGGCGAAAATGCCCGGCTCGCTGCTCTCGAACTTCTCCGTGTCCACCGGGATCAGGTTTTCGTGCAGGTTCAAGCCGAAATTCGCAATTGGCCCGAGCTTCATGGTGAGGCCGTAAAACGCCAGCAGCTCCTCGCACGGAATTTTGTAACCGCCCCTCTCCTTGCTGTGGCATTCGACAGCGCTCAGTGCTCCGCCGGCGCCGATCAGGCCTTTCAGGTCCGCGATCTCCAGCCGCACTTTGCCTTCGGCGACGAGTTTGCGCATCTGCGCGACCGAGTGAGGCGCGGCGCGAAAATCGTCACGGCGATGGATCAGTGTCGTCGATTTGGCGATCGGCTGCAGATTGAGAACCCAGTCGAGCGCACTGTCGCCGCCGCCGGCGATGACGATGTCACGGCCGCGGAAACGCTCCATCTGCCGCACGGCGTAGTGAACACAGTTTCCTTCGAACGCTTCGATGCCCTCGATTTTCGGCTTGCGCGGCACGAAGGAGCCGCCGCCGGCGGCGATGACGAGCACGGGCGCGGTGATACTCGTGCCGAGTTCGGTTCGCAGCGTGAACTTGCCGTCACCTCGGCGCTCCAGCGCTTCAGCCATCTGGCCGAGATGAAACGTCGGTTCGAACGGCGCGATCTGCTTCAACAGCGCGTCCGTGAGCCCTTGGCCCGTGACGATCGGCAAAGCCGGAATGTCGTAGATGGGCTTTTCTGGATAGAGCTCGGCGCATTGGCCGCCCGGCCGGTCGAGCACATCGACGACGTGCGCCTTCAGATCAAGCAGGCCGAGCTCGAATACCGCAAACAGCCCAACCGGCCCTGCGCCGACGATGATCACATCGGTCTCGTAGGCCTCGCCGGGCCGCGCCGACTGGACCTTCACTGGCGCCGGTTCGCCATGCTGCATAGGTTCGCCTCCAAGTGCTTCCACCATAACGGCGATTGCTGCGACCGTCTCGCTCGCCCGCCGAGAAACAAGGACTTACCGGAGCGGCTCAAGTCTCCTAGACTCCGCGGTGCGGCTTCGAGGCGAACATGGCGGTGGAGACGGCGGAGCAGAAGGAGCGGGAAGTCTGGAACGGACTCGCCAAGCTCGGCAAGCCGTACGCCTATCTGACTGCCTACTACCTGGCCATCGCGGCGGCCATCGCAGCGATGCTGCTTATTCAACCGCGTCTGATCCAATTGATGCCGGTCGGCGGCGCCGCAGATTTCGGCGCTGTCGGCCAAGCCGCATTCGAGCCGGTCGAGGCTGCGCAGGCGGCGCAGCCGGCGCGCTCGACTTTGGCGGACAGCGTCCGCTTGGCGCTCGCCATCATCGGCTCGTTCCTGCTGATGCTCCCGGTGACCTGGATCTGCATGGGCGCGCGCCGGCGCAAGGACGTCAGTCAATCCTTCATCCAGACCATCCTGGTGCTGCCGGTCATCATCACCGGCATCGTCCACGTCGTCCACAATTCGCTGGCGCTCGCGTTTTCGCTCGCCGGCATCGTCGCCGGCGTTCGCTTCCGGCACACATTGAAGGACAGCGCCGAGACAACCTACCTCTTCACGGCCATCGCTGTCGGCGTCGCTTGCGGCATCAATGCAGTCGAGGTGGCGGCGATCATCTCGATTTTCTTCAATTATACCGTGCTCGGCTTGTGGGCGATGGAGTACGGCGCCGCCACCACGGGCAAACAGATGTTCTCGCGCCAATGGATGGCGAAGGACGATGAGCCGAAGCGCTCTGAGAGCCGACAGGCGCGAGACGAAGACGATGACGACTAGATTCATCCTCGCGGCCGCCTTGCTGGCGTGCGCGTGCGCAGAGCCCGCGCCGTCGAGCGAAGCGCGGGCCCAGGAGCAGGCCGCCAGCATCGCGGGCTCGCTGTTCGCATCGACGCCGGATCGGCAATGGCGCCTGCCCGATCAACTGCGTGAAGTGTCCGGCCTCGCCGCGGCGCCTGGCGGGCGCTTGTTCGCCCACGATGACGAGCGGGCGGTGATCTATGAAATCGACGCCAGCCAGGGCCGCATCGTGAAAGCGTTCGCGCTGGGCGATCCAGTCGAAACCGGCGACTTTGAGGGTCTCGCGATCACGCCGGCGGGGCAGTTCTGGCTGGTCACAAGCCAAGGCGAGCTGCTCCGGTTCAACGAAGGGAGCGACGGCGAAATAGTCCGGTTCGCGAGGTTTGACGCCGGACTCCGCGGCGTTTGTGAGATCGAGGGCCTGGCCTCTCTGGCGGCGGAGGAAAGCCTCATTCTTGCCTGCAAGCGCAACGAGGCTCGCGGGATGCGCGACACGATTTCTCTTTACGCATGGCGTGACGGCGCGGGCATGGCGCGGCCCTGGCGACGTCTGCCGGAAGCGGAGCTGATCCGCGCGGCGGGGATCGAACACTTCCGCCCGTCCTCGCTCGACATCGATCCGCGTACAGGACGGCTCATCCTGCTCTCCGCACGCGACGGCGCCGTGGCGGAGCTGGACGGGGATCGCGTTTCCAGCGCCCGCGCGCTCGCCGCGCAGCACGTGCAGGCGGAGGGCGCGGCCGTGCTCGCGGACGGCTCACTCGCTGTCGCGGACGAAGGCGGCGACGGCCGCGCGCTTCTATCGATTTACGCGAGGGTCGCGGAATGAGATTGCTCTCGGTCCTTGCGGCACTTCTGATTGCGATTGGCTTCTGCAATCCGGCGCGAGCTCAAGCTGAGTGGGACAATGTCGAACGCGTTGTCGCGATCGGCGATCTCGAGGGCGACTACGAGAAGTTCGCCGGCATGCTGCGCACCGCGGGCTTGATCGATAGGGTGGGGAATTGGAGCGGCGGCCGTACGCATCTGGTCCAGCTTGGCGACGTGCCGGATCGCGGACCGAACAGCCGGATGATCATGGACCATCTGATGCGGCTCGAACCGCAGGCGCGTCGCGCCGGCGGCTACGTTCACGCACTGATCGGCAACCACGAGGCGATGAACGTAACGGGGGACTTACGCTACGTACATCCCGGCGAGTACGCGGCGTTCACGGACGCTCGATCGGCGCGGCGGCGCGAACAATTCTATAATCGCACGCTTGCGGAGCTCCGCCGTGCAACCCCGCGGGACCAGCTGCCCGCCTTTGACGATGCGTTCCGAGCGCAATGGGAGAGCGAACATCCGCTCGGATTTGTCGAGCACCGCGCCGGATGGGCGGCAAACGGGCGTTACGGCCGCTGGATTGCCGGGCACGATTCGGTGATCCGAATCAACGACACGCTCTACGTGCATGGCGGGCTCGGCCCATCCTTCGCCAATGCGCCGCGTGAAGCGATGAACCAGGCGGTGCGGTCGGCGCTGCGTGGGCGTCCTGCTTCGCGGTACCCAGACATCCTCGACCATCAAGAGGGACCGCTCTGGTATCGCGGGCTCTCGACCAACCCTGAAGCAGCCGAGCGCGCGCACCTGGAAGCGCTGCTCGCGTTTCACGGCGTACGGCGCATCGTCGTCGGCCACAGCAAGGTGACGTCCACGGTGCTGCCGCGGTTCGGCGGACGGGTGCTGGTCGCAGATATCGGCGTGCCGCGCGGTCACCGCGATCCGCACGCTTTTCTCATCATCGAGAACGGGGCGCCCATCACGGTGCATCGCGGCCAACGCGTACCGATTGAAGCGGGCACGCCGCAGGCGACTTGCGCCTACCTCGCCCGCATCGCGGCGCTCGACAGCAACGCAGGACCGGTGGCGCAGCTCACGGCGCAGCAATGCGCGCCGGCGGCGGCGAACTAGCGCCGGCAGCGATCTATGATCTGGCGCTGCACGCGCTGCGGGTCGTCGAGAATGGCGAAGAATTCGTCGAGATAACGCCGCGCATTGCGCCGATTGTTGGCGTTGAGCCGCGGCTCGCCGTCGATTACCGCATAGAGCGCGCTGCGCCGGGCGCGGATGCGCTCCGCCGCGGCCGGGACCTGTTCGTTGTGACGGCAGAGCCCGCGATAATAGCGCGTGCGGACGTTGGCGACGCCGAGACCTTCCGGTGGGATCGCGTACGGCGCGTTGACGAAGCCCGAATAGTCGAAATCGTATGGAATCGGGATCACGTTCTCGCGCGACTCCGCGGTCGCGCCCACCAGCTTGCTGTTGTGGCAGCATTCATCGCCAGCGTGGCCGCTGACCATGTCCCAGTCGAGATTTCCGATCATGTATTGGAAGAGCCCGTAAACGGCAGCGGTTTCGGTGTGCAGCTGTGACGAGCGCACCTCGTTCGACAGCACCTCCAGCGCCGCCATCTCGTTGTTGCGGCGGGCGACGTCGTCGAGGTCCTCGACGAGGAAGTTGAACTGCGTTTCTTCGCGTCGACGTCCTTCAGTGTCGCGATAGGTGACGCGCACGGGGCGAACGCGGAAGCTGAGCGGGGTTATTTCATTGTAGAGGCGGTAAGCAGTGTATTCGAGAACCGTGAGCTGTTCGTAGTTCGCGCCATTGCGGCAGCGGGTCACGAGCTTCAACCGGTTCTGACCTCGCATGGACGTGCCGCGGGTGGCGTCGAAATCGAGCCGAAGCGGCGGGAAGGTGCAAATGCCGCCGGTGCGGCGCGAAAAGCCGCGCGGCGACAGCTGGATATCGAAGCGCTCGGCTTGTGCGCCGGGAGCGGTGATGGTGGCGACCGCCGGTACGGCATCAGTGCTGCGGTCGGCGTTGCGGATGAGCGTGTTGAGCGGCGCTTCGAGAACGATCTGGACTTCGGCGTCATCCGAAAAGAGCGGGTGCTGGGCGGATGCTGGAAACGCTGCAAGCGCCGTGAGGAAGAAACCAGCGATAAATCCGCGAACCCCGAACATCGTTGCCTCCCGCCCTCTAGGGCAGTTTAGGCCAGATCAGAGGGTTTGGAAGCCGATAGCGGCAAGGGTCAACGGCAATGCGAGCGAAGCGACTAGGCACAGGGCGACCACGGCGGCGGCTTGGGCTTGGTGCAGCGCGGTGCGGGCGATACGGGCCATTTCTCTTCCTCCCTGGCCGGCGGCGCTCACGCCAGCGGCCATGGAGAAGGAATAAGCCAGCCCGACCACGGCCGCCGTGACCCTTGTCACACGCGAGAGGCAGGCTTGATCTCATACGGAAGCGCGGCAGCCTGATCTGCCCGCCGCAGGTGGCATTACCCCGCGCGCCAAAACCAGCTCGCTTTGCCCCAAGCCGTCCCCCTGCTAGCTCTGCGGTGCGCGAACTGGAGACCGCCCAATGAAGCCTTCCGCCCTTCCCCAGCACGGCCAGCCTTGGGAGGCGCTCGAAGCGCGGATGCGCGAAATGGCCCAAGGCGACGTGCAATGGCGGCAGGGACGCACCGGCCTCTACATTTTCAACGCCGGCGAAGACGTCGAGCGGGTCAAGAAGGCGGCCTATGCCATGTTCTCGGAGGAGAATGGCCTCGGGCCGGCGGCGTTTCCCTCGATCGCGCAGATGGAGCGCGAAGTGGTTGGCTTCGGGCTTGCTTTGCTGAATGCGCCGGAAGGCGCCGCGGGATCGATGACCAGCGGCGGCACGGACTCGATCGTCATGGCGGTGAAGGCGGCGCGGGACCATGCGCGGACGAAGCGCGGACTGGACAAGGGCCTCAACATCGTCATCCCGTCGAGCGCGCACCCGGCTTTCGACAAGGCGGCGATGATGATGGATCTCGAGGTGCGCCGCGTTCCGGTGACAGACTATCTCGCCGACGTGCCGGCGATGGCGCAGGCGCTCGACGACAACACGCTGCTGATCGTGGGCTCTGCGCCCTGCTTTCCGTTCGGCTTGATCGATCCGATCGAAGCGCTCGGCCGGCTGGCGCAAGAGCGCGGATTGTGGCTGCACGTCGACGCCTGCGTCGGCGGCTACATCGCGCCGTTTGTGCAGATGAGCGGCGCCGAGCTGCCGCCGTTCGATTTCAGTGTGCCCGGCGTCTGGTCGATCTCAGGCGATCTGCACAAGTACGGGTACGCTTCCAAAGGCGCGTCGACCGTGTTCTTCCGGACGCGCGAGCTGCTCGACTTCATGACGTTCGACGCCGGCCCGTGGCCGCTCGGACGAATGGCGACGCCGACGCTCGCCGGCACGCGGCCGGGCGGCGCCATCGCCGCGGCCTGGGCGGTGACGCAATTTCTCGGCGTCGAAGGCTATCGCGCCAAGCAGCGCCAAGTCACCCAGGCGCGCGAGAAGATCGAGGCGGGCGTGACAAAGCTGGGCTTCCGAGTGCTCGGCACGCCGCAGCTCGGCATAGTCAGTTTCACGCATGAGAAAGCCGACGCGCTGGCCCTCTATGCGAACATGCACCACCGAGGCTGGTTCACGGCGGCGTTGCTCGAGCCGAAGGCGCTGCACCTGATGCTGTCGCCGAAGCACGACGAGGTGGCGCACGAGTACCTGGCGGATCTCGAAGCCGCTCTCGGCGAGGTTCTGGGCGGCGCCAGCGAACAGATGACCGCGCGCTACGCGCACTGAGGAGTCACCGGTGACGTATACGTTCGATTTCTACTTTTCGTTTCGCAGCCCCTACTCGTATCTAGCCACACCGCAGATCGAGCAGCTGATCGCGCAGTATGATCTGCGGCCGCGAATGCGAATTGTGCTGCCGATCGCCCTGCGCATTCCTGGCTTTTTCAAGAACGTAAACCCGCTCTGGCCGCCTTATCTGCTGCGCGACACCTTCCGCATCTCGCAAATGCTGAACATCCCCTATCGCTGGCCGCGGCCCGATCCCATCGTGATGGATCACGCCGCCAACGAAGTCGCGGCCGAGCAACCCTACATTCATCACATCAGCCGGCTCGGCGCAGCCGCCGAACGGCAGGGCCGCGGTTTCGAGTTCGTTCGCGCGGCCGCGCACGCGATCTGGTCGGGCCAGGTCGACAATTGGCACGAAGGCGATCACCTGAAGGGCGCGCTCGCCGCGGCCGGGCTCGACCCGAGCGAGACCGATGAGATGGCGCGCGCGCAAACCGCCGAGCTGGACATCGAGATCGCCGCCAACGAAGCGGCGCAGCGGAATGCGGGGCATTGGGGCGTGCCGCTGTTCGTGTTCGATGACGAGCCCTTCTTTGGTCAGGACCGGATTGAGCACCTGATGTGGCGCATGAAGCAAGCGGGCCTGAAGGCGCGCGGCGGTTAGGAACTCGTCAGCCGCTGCTCCGTTGGCCGAGACGGAGGCTTGTATGACCCACCTCGTAGACGCTTACGCCCTGCTAGACGCGTTCGAATCCACCGACCCGCACATGCCGCAAGTCGTGTTTTCGCTGCTGCAGGTTTACCGTGACCACGGGCCGTTCGACTTCGACGCGTCGTCGTTGGCCGAGCGGATGTCGCACCTGAACATCGCCGGCCGGCTCAACGCCGAGAAACTTGCGGCGCTGCAGCCGCAAATCGAAGTTTTCTTCGAGCAGACGCCGCAGGGCTGGGTACCGCGGCCCGGTGTGCTGGCGGTAAGCGCCGACGGCCAGACGCCGCCCTATGCCGATTCCGGCACGGGCGAACGCCTGTCTCGTCTGACCTGACCTCATGGGTGCGGTTTGTTGTGGCGGCGGTCTTCCTGATTCATGCCACCGCGGCTGATCGGGAACTCCGAGTGGCGCGCCTCGTCGTCGAACTGTTGTGCGTCGCGGTCGGCGTCGTCATCGGCGATGTTCCCGTCGGCGTCTCTGCGGGGCATGTCGTCTTTGCGTTCGAGCATCCGCTTGCGCTGTTCCACGGTCTTGCTGCCTTGGCTGTGTGATTTCTGGTTCTTCATGAGCGTCGCGCCTCCTTCGGAAGCCAACGCATGCATCCACGCATCGTTCAGAACCGTGCGGCATGCGCTTCTTCAAAAGTTCATCGCGCCGGGAACAGCGTGGTTGAGTTGGCGTTGCTGACACATCCCTAACCAGGAGACGACCATGGAAACTCCCAACGGCACGCCCGGCGCGTCGACGACGCCGGCCGATAGCGCACGCCGCCTGAAAGAGTCCGCGACGACCGTGATCGACCGCACAAGGCAGGCTGCCGTCGGAAAGGCGCAAGAAGGCGTCCAACAGCTCGGATCGACCATCCACTCGGCCACCTCGGCGCTCCGTCGCGCGGCGGATGATGTCGAGACCGACAACAGCCTGCTCGGCGCGGCCCTGCGCAAATCCGCGGACTCGATCGATCAGGCCACCCGCTCCATCAGCGATGGCGACATCAATCGCATCGTCGACGACATCAACGGCTTCGCCCGTCGCCAGCCTGCGGTCTTCCTCGGCGTCACATTCGCACTGGGCTTCGCGCTCGCCCGGATCGGCAAGGCGGCGCTGGAGCAAACGCAAAACAGCGGCCAGACGGAAGAGCCGATTACGCAAATGCCGGGGCTTTGAATCATGCAAGCCGAACGTTCGCTCTCGGAGCTCACGCGAGATCTGGCGACACAGCTCAGCGATCTCATGCGCAACGAGGTGCGCCTCGCCCGCGCGGAGACGATGGAGACGGTCAAGGGCATGGGCGGCGGCGTGATGCGCGCTGCCACGGGGCTCGTGATCGGCGGCGCCGCCGTGACGGTGGCCTTGCTGGGAGTCGCTTATCTGCTCGGCGAAGCGATGCCGATGTGGATCGCGGCGCTCCTTTCGGCGGCGATCGGCGGCATCGCGGCGTACGTGCTCGTCACGTCGGGGATCAAAGCTATCAAGAAGGAGCGCGTCGGCTTGCCGCGAACAGCTGAGCAGGTCTCGCGCGACCTTCGCATGATCAAGGAGAAGGCATCGTGAGTGTCGAAACAGACCGCATCGAAGCGGATCTCAATCAATCGCGCAGCCAGCTGAGCGAAACGCTGGACGCCCTCGGCAACAAGTTGTCGCCCAATCACATTGCAAGCGAGGTTGCAGGCATGGCCAAGACGAAAGCCAAGAAGATCGCCTCAGGCGTAACTCACGGCGTAACGCGCCAGGCGCGCGACAATCCCCTGCCGCTGCTGCTGATCGGCGCGGGCGTGGCGTGGCTCGTAGTCAACAACCGCAACAAGGCGCACGAGTCGCAGATCAGCGCCGAGGATTGGTCGAGCGAGCGGCGCTATCGGTCGCTCGAAGAGGCGCGCTGGGCCACGCCGCGACTGCCGAACGAAACCGACGAAGCTTATGATGAGCGCGTGCATCAAGCGTACGCCAGCGCGCTCGGCATGAAGCAGAAAGCCGGCGAAGCGCTGAGCGAATTCAGGACCCGCGTGTCGCATGCGGTGGAGGGCGCCAAGCACGCCGCCGCAGGCGCCCGCGATCGGATCGGCCGCACGCTTTCCGGCGTCGCCCATCGGGCGACCGGCGGCGCAAGGTACGTCGGCGCCAAGGCGACGAGCGGCGCAAGCTATCTTTCGCACCGGGCCTCCGAGGGCGCGAGCTTCGTCTCGCACAAGGCCGCCGACGGCTATCACTATGTAGGGGCGAAGGCGACCGAAGCGCGCGACGCAAGCACCCGCTTCTATCAAGAAAATCCGTTGGCCGTGGGCGCCATCCTGCTCGGCGCCGGCGCGCTCATCGGCATGCTGGCGCCGCTCAGCCGCACAGAACGGGAAAGCCTGCGCGGCGTCGCCGACACCGTCGGCCGCAGCAGCGCCGAGTTCGCCGAACGCGGCGTACGCATGGTCGAGGAACGGGTGCAGGGCGCCAAGACCGGCGCAACGCCACCCGGCGAAGCGCTGCACTAAGTTCTAGTCCGTCGCTTTGACAAAGGGCCCGGTGTTCGCCGGGCCCTTCTCCGTGGTTGGAGTTCCCCGCCGCAACTTTAGCCGCCACGCAACGTTGCCACTTCATGGCAGCCCGTCCTTCCTGGCGCGGACATTTGAAGCTCTCGCTCGTCACGTGTCCGGTCGCGCTCTACAACGCGATCTCTCCCGCCGGAGACGTGCACTTCCACCTGATCAATCCGGACACCAAGCACCGCGTCAGGATGGTGACGATCGACGCGACGACCGACGAGATCCTCGACCGCAAGGACCTGCTCAAGGGCTTTGAGTTCGCCAAAGGAAAGTACGTCACGCTGACGAACGAAGAGATCAACTCGGTCCGCCTCGAAAGCACCAAGACGATCGACATCGACAAGTTCGTGCCCGCAGAGGAGATCGATCGGCTCTACTGGGCCCCTATTATCTCGTGCCCGATGGCAAGCTGGCGGCCGAGCCCTTCGCCGTCATCCGCGCCGCGATGGAGCGGGCCGAGCAAGTGGCGCTCGGGCGTCTCGTGCTGTCGCAGCGCGAACGGTTGGTGGCGCTGGAGCCGCGCGGCAAGGGCATCATCGCCACGACCCTTCGCAGCCACGACGAAGTGCGCGACATGAAGCAGTTCTTCTCCGACGTGCCTTCGGTCCGCACCGATAAGGAGATGGTCGACGTCGCCGCGAAGATCATGGCGCAGAAGGAGGCGGCGTTTAATCCGGCGACCTTCAAGGACCGATATGAAGACGCTCTCCGCGACTTGATCGCGCGCAAGCGCAAGGGTCAAGCTGTCGTCGAGGCCGAAGAGCCCGAGCGCGAGGAAGAGAGCAACGTCGTCGATCTGATGGCGGTGCTGCAGGCGAGCCTGAAGAAACGCGCCGCCGCCAAGAAGGCGCCGACGAAGAAGCGCGCGGCAGCCGCGTCGCGCCGGCGCGCCCCACGCAGGACGGCGAAGAAGTGACGCATGGCCGCCAAGAAGAAAACCAGCCCGGCGGATGCGAAGCTCGTGAAGTACCGCTCAATGCGGGACTTCCGCCTGACGGCTGAACCGAGCGGCGAACGCGAGGTCCTGCCGGCGGCGCACCTGCGCTACGTGGTCCAGAAGCACGCCGCGACGCGGCTGCATTACGACCTTCGGCTCGAGTTGGACGGCGTGTTCAAGTCATGGGCCGTCACCAAGGGCCCCTCGCTCAATCCGAAGGACAAGCGCCTTGCGGTGCAGACCGAGGACCATCCGCTGGATTATGGTGATTTCGAAGGCACGATTCCCAAAGGCGAGTACGGCGGCGGCACGGTCCTGCTCTGGGACCGCGGCTACTGGGCGCCGCAGGACAACGATCCGAGCAAGGCGCTCGCCAAGGGAGAGCTCAAGTTCGTGCTGAGCGGCGAGAAGCTGCAGGGTTCGTTCGTACTGGTGAAGATGAAACGCCGTGAGGGCGAGAAGCGCGACAACTGGCTGCTGATCAAACATCGCGACGCCTATGCGGTTGAAACGGACGGTGGTCCGGAGGAAGACGCCCGCTCCGTCGCGTCCGGGCGGGCGATGGATCAGATCGCCGCCGGCAAGGGCAAGAAGCCGAAGCCGTTCATGCTGCGGGCCAGCGGCAAGGCGGACGCTGTCTGGCGCTCCAACCGCGGAGAGGCCGCACAGGCCAACCCCGCGCCGAAGCGCACGGTGAAGCCGCGCGTGGGCCGCGCGAAGGCAGCGGTGGCGACAGCGGAAATTCGCGGCGTCGCCATCTCGAAAGCCGACAAACCGCTCTGGCCGGCGCAAGGCGCCTCGCCGCCCGTGACGAAGGCGGACTTGGCGGCGTATTACGAGTCTGTCTGCCGCTGGATGCTGCCGCACGTCGAGGGGCGGCCCTGCTCGATCATCCGAGCGCCCAACGGCATCGAGGGCGAGCGCTTCTTCCAGCGTCATCCGATGCGCGGGGCGTCTGAACTGATCACGCGCGTGAAAATCGCCGGCGTCGCCGAGCCTTATGTGCAGTTCGACACCGTGGAAGCGCTCGTTTCCGCGGCGCAGATCGCGGTGGTGGAGATGCACCCGTGGAATTGCCAGCCCGGCAAGCCGGAGACGCCTGGACGTATCGTGTTCGACCTCGATCCAGCGGACGATGTGCCGTTCGATGATGTCGTCACCGCAGCGAAGGAGATGCGCGAACGACTTTCGGTGCTCGGCCTCGAAAGCTTCTGCAAAACCACCGGCGGCAAGGGCCTCCACGTGGTCACGCCGTTCAAGCTGTCGCGTTCGCGAGATCTCACCTGGCCCGAAGCCAAGGCTTTCGCGCTCGAAGTCTGCCGACAGATGGCGGCGGACACGCCCGACAAATACCTGATCAACATGTCGAAGCAGAAACGCGTAGGCAAAATCTTCCTAGACTATTTGCGCAACGACCGCATGGCGACCGCTGCCGCCCCGCTCTCGCCGCGCGCCCGGCCGGGCGCACCCGTTTCGATGCCGTTGACGTGGGCGCAGGTGCGCAGCGGCCTCGATCCGATGCGCTACACGCTGCGGACTGCGCCCACGCTGCTGAAAAAGAGCACAGCATGGGAGGACTATTGCGAGGCCGAGCGGCCGTTCCTGGCGGCGGCGAAGAGACTGCTCGCCAAGCGCGGGCGCTGATGGCGGGCTTCCCACTGCCGCTTGACACCGCGCCGATGGAGGCGCGGCTGACGGAGGAGCTGCCCACCGATCCTGGCTGGCAATTCGAGCCGAAATGGGATGGCTTCCGCTGCCTCGCGTTCAAGTCAGGCAAGGACGTGGATCTGCGCGCCAAATCGGGCAAGCCGCTGGCGCGCTACTTTCCGGATGTGGTCGAGCGCGTGCGGGCGATGCCAGGCAAAAGTTTCGTCGTCGACGGCGAACTCGTCATCGCCGCCGAGGGCGGTTTCTCGTTCGAGGCGCTGCAGCTGCGGTTGCATCCAGCCGCCAGCCGCGTCGCAAAGCTGGCGGCGGCGCAGCCGGCCCAGCTCCTGCTGTTCGATTGCCTCGCCGACGCACGCCGGACCCTTCTCGACAAGCCACTGATCGAGCGGCGGGCGGCGCTGGAAAAGCTCTACCGCGACACGTCCGGCATCCGTCTTTCACCTTACACGCGCGATTTAAGAGTCGCCCGCACCTGGCTGAAGCGCACCGGCCGCGCCCTTGACGGCGTGATCGCCAAGCGCTTGGACGGCGCCTACATCCAAGGCGAACGCGCCATGCTGAAAGTGAAGCGGCTGCGCACAGCGGACTGCGTCGTCGGCGGTTTCCGATATGCGAGCGGCAGCAGGCTCGTGGGCTCGTTGTTGCTTGGCCTCTATGACGACGATGGTCTCCTCCATCATGTCGGCTTCAGCTCGGCGATCGCGAACGCCGATCGCGCGCCCTTGACCAAGCGGCTGGAGGCAATTGCTGGCGGCGCAGGCTTCACCGGCCGCGCGCCGGGCAGCCCGAGCCGCTGGAGCACCGAGCGCAGCACCGAATGGACGCCGCTCGCGCCCAAGCTCGTCGTTGAGGTGCGATACGACCACGTCACCGACAACCGCTTCCGGCACGGCGTCAGCGTCTTGCGCTGGCGGCCGGACAAGAAGCCGAGCCAGTGCACGTTCGATCAACTCGAATCGCCGGCGCCGCCGATGGAGGTGCAACGCTTATTGCGCAGCGCCTGACCGGCTCAGGACGCGAACGCGCGCTCGATGACGAAGCTGCCCGGTTCGCTGTTGGCGCCCTCGACGAAACCTGCCCGCAAGGCCAGCGCCTTGACATCGTTCAGCATCGGCACGGAGCCGCAGATCATGACGCGGTCATGGTCAGTGTCGAACGCCGGTACCCCCAGCGAATGGAAAAGCTCGCCGCTGTCGATCAGCGTGGTGATGCGGCCGCTGAGCGGGTGCGGTTCGCGTGTCAGCGTCGTGACGTGACGCAGCTTGGGGCGCGCCTCCTCACCGACCAGCGGATCGGCCAGCGCCGCAACGACCACTTCGCGCCCGTAATCGAGTTCGCGATCGGTGCGGCAGGTATGCGTGAGGATCACCTCGTCGTAGCGTTCGTAAGTCTCAGGTTCGCGGATGAGGCTCGCGAACGGCGCGATGCCGGTGCCGGTCGACAGCAAGAACAGGCGCCTGCCGGGCAGCAGCGCGTCAAGCACCAGCGTGCCGGTGGGCTTGCGGCCGATCAGGATCTCGTCGCCCGGCTGGATGTTCTGCAGCCGGCTGGTCAGCGGCCCGTCCGGCGCCTTGATCGAGTAGAAGGCGAGGAGATCGTCCCAGGCGGGGCTCGCGATCGAGTACGCGCGCAGCAACGGCTTCTCGCCGACCATGAGCCCGATCATTACGAACTCGCCGGAGCGAAACCGCAATCCCGCCGGCCGCTCGCAGGTGAAGGCGAACAGCTTGTCGGTATAATGCGTCACGCTGTGCACCCGCGCGCCGTAGAGGTTTGCAGGCACGGCAGGACGCGTCAGAGAAGCTTGCTCGCTCATCAACTCAACCGGGGAAGCGGCGCGGGGGCGCCAAGGAATTCGTGCCGGCTCTATAGCCAGCGGGATTCGCAAATCGCCAGCGACACGACGAAGCAGGCGCAGTGGATTGGCCGCCCCGGCCGCGCAGTAACCACGAAATCGCCATAGAGCGAGCCGCCAGCGCCATCGGAGCGCTCATGTCAGGCCATGGCGGGCGAGACGCGCCCCGGCATCGGCGATCAGCGTCTCGGCGGGCGCGCCCAGACGCCGCAACGCCACACGCGCGTCGGCGATCTCGTCGAGCGCCTCGGCCCATGCGACCGGGAAAGCCGCCTCCAGCCGCTCCCGCGCGGCGCGTGCGGCGGCGGGGCTCGCGCCGCCTGTGCCCACCGCAAGCGTTAGCCTGCCGCGACGAACCACGGCCGGCGTATGGAAATCGCAGAGATCAGTCACGTCCTCGACGTTCACGAGCACGGCCGCCGTACGTGCGGCTTCCGCCAGAGGCGCGGCGAACTCGCGCGGCAAATCGGCAATCCAGACGGCGTGATAGCGCATCAGCTCCTGTGCGCTCGGGAGGCGTCGTTCGAGCCGATCACCGGCAGCGTTTTCGAGGCCCGCATCCGGCGCATCGGACCAGACATCCGGCGCCGCGCCAGCCTGCTTCAGCCAGTTCAAACGCCGCGCAGCCAGCGTTGCGCGGCCGATCAGGGCGATACGCGTTGCGGCAGGATCGATGAAAACAGGGATCATGCGGCGCTCACCGCGGCGAGCGGCAGGGCGTCCGCCAATGCGGCCACCTCACCAACGATGATGACGGCTGGGCCGTCGCCAAGTTCCGCGACCAGCTCAGGCAAGTCGCACAACACGCCGCGAAGCACGCGCTCGTTCGCCGTCGATGCGCTCTCGACCACCGCGACCGGACGCCGCCGTTGAACGCCCGAGGCAAGCAGCTCTTCCACGACGTACTCTGCATGGATGGCGCCCATGTAGATCACGGCTGTCTCGGCTGCGGCCGCAGCCTCCGCCCAGTGCGCATTCCTGGCGTCGCCGTGACCCACACTAGGCGTGACGAACGCGACCGACCGCGAGACGCCGCGCGAGGTCAGGGACGTTCCAACAGACGCCGCCGCCGCAAATCCTGCACTCACACCGGGCACGGTGACGACAGGCACGCCAGCCACTCGGCACGCGGCGACTTCTTCGCTGGCGCGGCCGAACAGGTTGGGATCGCCGCCCTTCAAGCGGACGACCACGCGATGGCGTTCAGCCAACCGCACCAGCAGCCGGCAGATCAAACGTTGATCGACCGAGGGCCGGTTGGCGCGCTTACCGACGTTGTAGATCCGCGCCTGCGGCGCCAACGCGAGAATCTCGGCGCCGACCAAGGCGTCGTGTAGAACCACGTCCGCCTCGGAGAGCAACCGCGCCGCGCGCAGCGTGAGCAGGTCCGCCGCTCCAGGCCCAGCGCCGACAAGATAGACCGTCCCCGTCATAGCGCTTCCCGGATCATGCCGGCCGCGCATGTCTGATTGGTTTGCGGATCGAACAGGACGAACGCGCCTGGCCCACCGCCGCCTCGATAGAGATCGGCCAAGATAGGATCGCGCGTGCTGATGCGCACGCTGGCAATGTCGTTGAGGCGCAAACTCGCCGGGGCCGGCCGCTCCGAAAGGTCGGCGACATCACGCACGAAATGAACGTCCTCGATTAGAGCTTGCGTCTCCAGCGCGCCCTGGCGGAACTGGTAACGGCGCCCTTTGACCCAGGCGTCCTCGTCCAGCCAGCACAGATCCGCCGTGACGCTGCGGACGTAGCGCACGCCGACGTCGGCGATGACGTCGCCGCGCGCGGCGTCGCGCTCCTCCGTCAGTTCGATCGCGATCGAGTCGCCCGCAACGCCCATCGGCGCCGGGCGTCCGGCGACGCAGACCCGCGCCACCGCGGCAAGCGTCTTCGCCGCTCCGACCGCAACCGTGTCGCCGGGACGAACGACGCCCGATTCCATTCGGCCAGCGTACAGGCGCTTTGCCCCATCCCTCAGCAAAGTCTGAATAGGCATCCGCAACCGATCGTTCGAGAAGTCGCGTGCGCCATGGCTGCGCTTGATCAGCTCGATCAAGGTCGGTCCGGCCCACCAGTCCGCACCGCCGCGGCGCACGACGTTGTCGCCGCGCTGGGCGGATATCGGAATGCAGCGCACATTGCGCAGACCCAGGCCGCCGGCGAGATCGTCCACCGCCGCACGCACGTCCTCGAAGCGCTCCTGCGACCAGCCGAGCGCATCCATCTTGTTCACCGCCACGATCAGGTCGAGCCCCATCAGGGCGGCAATCGTGGCATGCCGTCTCGTCTGCGGACGCAGCACGCCATCGACGACACGTGTTGCATCGATCACCAGCACGGCGAGGTCCGAATTGCTCGCCGCCGTCACCATGTTGCGCGTGTACTGCTCGTGGCCCGGCGCATCGGCGATGACGAAACTCGTCTGCGGCGTCGCGAAATAGCGATACGCCACGTCGATGGTAATGCCCTGAGCGCGTTCGGCCTCGAGCCCATCCGTCAAGTTCGCGAGATCCTCCGCGCCCAGAGTGTCGACCTGGTCCCGCATCAGGGCGCCGCTATCGAGCAACAGCCTGCCGATCAGAGTCGACTTTCCGTCGTCGACGCTTCCGGCCGTCATGAAACGGATTTGAGCGCCCGGCGCTGCGATCACGGCTGAAGAGAGGCCCGCGGCGTCCATCAGAAATATCCTTCCAACTTGCGCCGCTCCATCGCCGCGGCGTTGGCCCGGTCATCGATCCGGGTCGCGCCGCGCTCGGAAACGGAAGCGGTGAGCGTCTCGCGCAGAACCTCCTCAGCGCCTTCAGCCGTACTTTCGACCGGGCAGGTGCAGGTGATGTCGCCGACGGTGCGAAAGCGAACGGTAAGACTTTCGATCGTCTCGTTCTCACCCGCCGGAGTCAGCGCCGTGACGGGGAACAGCAGCCCGGCGCGGCGGACGACTGCGCGCTCGTGCGCATAATAGAGGCGCGGGAGCTCGATCCGCTCACGCGCGATGTAGGCCCAGACGTCTGCTTCGGTCCAATTCGATAGCGGGAAGACGCGCATGTGTTCGCCGGCGCCGAGCCGTCGATTGAACAGGCTCCACAGTTCGGGCCGCTGCGCGCGCGGCCGCCAGGCCCCGAAGGCGTCGCGATGAGAGAACACGCGCTCCTTGGCGCGCGCCTTTTCCTCGTCGCGGCGGGCGCCGCCGATCAGCGCGTCGAACTCGAACTCCTGCTGCGCTTCCACCAGGGTGACCGCCTGTGCGGCATTCCGGCTCGCCGTCTCGCTCTCGACACGCACGCTGCCGCGACGGATCGATTCCTCCACCTCGCGCACGATGAGATCGAGACCGGTCTGGCGCGCGCGCTGATCGCGATAGGCGATCACTTCGGGAAAGTTGTGCCCCGTATCGATGTGCAGCAACTTGAAGCCCGGCTTCTGCGGCGCGAACGCCTTCAGCGCCAGATGCAGCAGCACCGCGGAATCCTTGCCGCCCGAAAACAGCAGCGCCGGCCGCACGAACGCGGCCGCCTCGCGCAGAATATAGACGGCCTCGGACTCAAGACGATCGAGCCGCGTAGGCGCCGGCCGCGGCGCCGCTCCTTCCGCACTGCTCATTGCGTCGTCGAGTTTGTATGCAAGCCGCATTCTTTGCTGTCCTGAGATTCCCACCACCAGCGTCCCGACCGCGGGTCTTCGCCCGGCCGGATCGCCTTCGTGCACGGTTCACATCCAATCGATACGTAACCGCGCGCGTAGAGCGGGCTCATCGGCACATCGAAGCGCTCGGCGTAGGCCTTGACGTCGTCCCAACTCCAGGCCGCGAGAGGATTGTACTTGGCGGCGTTGTGAACGCCGTCGTGCTCGCGCTCCGGCAATGCGGCGCGCGTCACGCCCTGCTCACGACGCTGGCCGGTGATCCATGCATCGCGCCCTTCGAGGGCGCGCGCCAGCGGCGCCACCTTGCGGATCGCGCAGCAGAGTTTGCGCTGCGCGACGCCTTCGTAGAAGCCGTTCGCCCCATGCGCGGCGACATACTCGGCGACCGCCGCTTCGTCCGGACGATGCACTTCGATCGCAATCCCGTAGCGTTGCTCGGTCCTCGCGATCAGAGGGACGGTCTCCTCATGCAAGCGGCCCGTATCCAGCGTGAACACATCGACCGGCAGCCGCAGCCGCGCGATAACATCAGTGATCACCATATCTTCAGCCGAGAGGCTCGACGCGAGCGCCGGCCGTTCATGCTCTGCGGCGATCACCCCCAGTTCGCGTTCGAGCAACTTAACTCGGGCGCGAAGGTTTGCTTCGCTCTGGGCGCTCAGGGCGCCCGCACCGCTGGCGTCATTCTGGTAGGGAACAGTAATGGCGCTCAGGGCGGCGACCGCCGTCTGCGGATCCTGGTCCTCGCGCAATTCGAACGAGTCGAAGCCGACGCGCGCCATAGCGCCGATCTGGTCCGCCGTCACGGCGCCAACCGCCCGCAGGCGGCCGCGATAATTGAGCCGCCGGCGCAGAAGCACAGCTTGCGAATAGCCGCGGCCGTCGCCGATGCGCGGGAAGTCGACCGCGACCAGCGCGGCGGCGTCGATGCGTCCGGCCAGCGCGCGCGGGTCGTCCGCAGGTTGCAGCAGCAACGCGCTTTCGCCGCGCCAGTCCGGCATCAACGCATACTCGCCGCCTTCCCAGGCGATCACGGAGGGTCCAGCAGGGGCTTTGACGACAGGCACGATCTTCTTGCGCACGTCCCCGTGACCATCATTGGCGGGCGACACCGGCGCGGCCGCACGCGGCGCCGCCTCGCCCTTGATCGTCACGCCGCGCGGGTCCAGTTCGACAAGGACGCTCATGCGGCGACACTCTCTTCGGTTTCGAGCGCGCGGCGGAACGCCTCGGCGCCGAGACGTTCGACCGCGCCGATAAAGAGCTCGCCCGGTAGGCGCACACTCAGGTAATGGCGCGCGAGCCGCTCGATGATCTGCGGCGCCTGCTCCGCCCGCACCGCCTTACCGATCAGCACGCCGAGCGCGCCGCCCGCCTCGGGTTTGCCGCCGAGAAGGATCTGGTACCAGTCCTCGCCACCCTTCTCCACGCCGAGCACGCCGATGTGGCCGACGTGGTGATGGCCGCAGGCGTTGATGCAGCCGGACACCTTGATGGCGATCGGCCCCAACTCGGCTTCAATTGGCGCCAGTTGCGCGGCGATTGCGGCGGAGAGCGGAATGGACTTCGCGTTGGCCAGCGAGCAAAAATCGCCGCCCGGGCAGGAAATGATGTCCGAGGCCAGGCCGATGTTGGCGCGGGCGAGTCCGATGCGATCAAGCTCCAGCCAAAGCGCGTGGAGCTGGAAGCGCCGCACGTAGGGCAGCACGAGATTTTGCGTGTGCGCGACGCGCAGTTCCGCGGCGCTGTATCGCTCGGCCAGACCCGCGATAACCTCCATCTCGTCGGCGGTGACGTCGCCCGGCGCGACGCCCGCTCGTTTCAGGCTGATCGTGACAATGGCGTAGCGGGGATCGCGGTGCTCGGTGATGTTGCGCCGAGTCCATTCGCGGAAGCGGGCGTCCACCGGAAAGCGCGCGGATGCGGCCTCGACAGCATGGTCGAAAACGGGATCGTCAAAATGCATGCGCACGCGCGCCAGCGCCTCTTCCGTGAGCGTGCCCGGTCCGTTGCGCAGGTACGCCCAATCTTCGTCGACCTCCGCCGCGAACTGCTCGGCGCCGAGCGCGTCGACCAGGATCTTGATCCGCGACTTGAAGATGTTGTCGCGGCGGCCGAGGCGGTTATAGGCGCGCAGCACCGCTTCGCTGTAGGTCAGCAGCTCGCTCCAGTGCAGATCGCGCTTGATCACGTCGGCAAGACGCGGTGTGCGCCCTTGGCCGCCGCCGACCTTTACGATCATGCGCACTTCGCCCACTTCGTCACGATAAAGGTCGAAGGCCAGGTCGTGCACCGAGGTTGCGGCGCGATCCTCCCTGGCGCCGTTGAAGGCCACTTTGAACTTACGCGGCAGGTGCGCGAACTCCGGATGTAGCGTCGACCATTGCCGCATCAGCTCGCAATAGGGCCGCGGGTCCACGATCTCGTCGGCCGCGACCCCCGCGAATGCGTCGGTGGTGACGTTGCGGACGCAGGAGCCGCTGGTTTGGATCGCATGCATGCTGACGCGCGCGAGCTCAGCCAGAATGTCCGGCGTCTCCTCCACCTTCACCCAATTGAACTGGATGTTCTGGCGCGTCGTGAAATGCCCCACGCCGCGGTCATAGCGCCGGGCTATGGCTGCAATCGCGCGCAGCTGCTCTGATGAGAGCACGCCGTACGGAATGGCGACGCGCAACATCGGCGCGTAGCGCTGGATGTAGAGCCCGTTCTGCAGCCGCAGCGGCTTGAACGCATCCTCGTCGAGCAAGCCCGCTAAGTATCGCCGGACCTGATCGCGGTACTGCGCAACGCGTTCCTCGACGATGAGGCGGTCGACGGCGTCGTAGCGATACACTTGGCGGCGCGCCCCACGGTTCCTGGCCAACAGGCCTTGCGAGAACTGACTTTGGGGATGCGTGCGCGCGCCAGGAAGGTCGAGGCTCTAAACTGTTGCTTTAGGCGGGCGCGTCAGGCGGTTTGATCGGCGACAGGATCATCCTCGATCGCCTGCTCGCGCAACCAATCGAGAAAAGCTTTCTGCGCCGGTTCGAAACGCCGCCCGCGGGGCCACACCAGCCAATAGGCGAAGCCGAGCGGCGCGTGGGTTTCCTCGAGCGGCGTCACCAGCGCGCCGCTGGCGATGTCGCGCAGCGCAAGCTGGCGTTTTGCGAGCACGAGCCCTTTGCCCGCGACTGCGGCTTCGAGCGCAAGGCTGGACTGGTTGCAGCGGAGCCCGCGCTCGGCGTCTTCGCGGCGCACGCCACGCGCGGCAAACCACATGCTCCAGGTCGGGCACGACGGATCCCGCTCGGCCGCGTCGTCATGGATGAGCGGCAGCGCGGCGAGTTCGGCCGCGGAACGCAAGGGCGCGCGGCCCTCCAAGAGCTGCGGGCTCGCGACCACCACGACCGATTCCGACATGAGCCGCTCGCAATGGAGCGCCTCGTATCCGCCCGGCCCGTAGCGGATGGCAAAATCGATGTCGCTGCCGGAGAAATCCACGAGCGCCATGTCGGCCGAGAGGCGCACCTCGATTTCCGGAAACAGCTCCTGAAATTTGCTCAGGCGCGGGATCAGCCATTTCGACGCGAAGGAGGGCGCGGTCGAGAGCGAGATGCGCCGCCCCCGCCAGCTCGCGCGCATCGCCCGGCCGGCCTGCAGCATCTCAGCCATCGCGCCGCTGGCGTGCGCGAACGCAGCTTGACCCGCTTCTGTCAGCTCGACGCCGCGGCCAAGCCGCCGGAAGAGCGGCTGGCCGGCGAATTCTTCGAGCACGCGAATGTGCTGACTCACCGCCCCGGCGGTGATGCCAAGCTCTTCCGCTGCGCGCGCGAAACTGCTGGAGCGCGCGGCCGCCTCGAAGACGCGCACGCTCAAGAACGGCGGCATGACGTCGTTTGAGTCCACGTGCCCTACGGCTCCTTTGACAGCTTCATTACAGTAGGAAGGCCGGCGACGTTTCGCCACCAGGTTCGGTCTCGGCTTGTCGCAATCCTGCGAGGTGCGGTCGAGAGGGGTCAGGCAGCCTGCCGGAGCGCGCTCGCGAGGGCGTGATCGAGATCGGCGATCAGGTCGTCCGCGTGCTCGAGCCCTATTGAGAGCCTGAACAAATTGTCCCCAATTCCCGCTTGGGCGCGGGCCTCGGCGCTCATCGAGGCGTGCGTCATGCTCGCCGGATGCGCGATCAGGCTTTCAACACCACCGAGCGACTCCGCCAGCGTGAATCGCTGCAGGCCCGCGAGGAAGCTCCGTGCGTCGCCCTGGCCCAGCTCGAAGCTCAGCATCGCGCCGAACCCCCGCTGCTGACGCCGCGCAATGTCATGGCCGGCATGATGGGCGAGACCGGGGTAATGGACCTTCCGCACTTGTGAATGCGCCGCGAGCCAGTGGGCCAAGCGGCCCGCGGACGCGGATTGCTGGGCGATGCGCACGTTGAGCGTGCGCAGACCGCGCAAGGTGAGCCAAGCGTCGAACGGCGCGCCGGTCACGCCGGTGCAATTCGCCCACCAGGTCAGCTGCTCGGCGTCAGCGCCTTGTTTGGCGACGACGGCGCCGCCGACGACATCAGAGTGGCCGTTCAGATATTTGGTGGTCGAGTGGACGACGAAGTCGGCGCCGAGTTCGATCGGCTTCTGCAGCGCCGGCGACAGGAAGGTGTTGTCCACCGCCACCCTGACCCCGGCCGCATGTGTACGGCTAGCGAGCCCCGCGACGTCGACGACGCGCATCAACGGATTGCTCGGCGTCTCGATCCAGAGAAGCGCAGGAGACTCCGCGAGGGCGCTTCCGACCGCGTCGGCGTCATTCTGATCGATGAAGCGCACGCGGATCGACCCTCTGCGCGCGCGCGCGTCGAACAAGCGCCACGTGCCGCCGTAGCAATCGTGCGGCGCGATCACCAGCGCGCCGGCCGGCAGTAGCGACAACACGAGATCGACAGCCGACATGCCGGAGCTGGTGATCACGGCGCCGGCGCCCCGCTCCAACTCGGCGATCGCTTCGGCCAGCAGCGCGCGCGTCGGATTTCCGCTGCGGCTGTAGTCGAACGCGCGCTTCTCGCCATAACCGGCGAAGCTGTAATTGGCCGAAAGATAGAGCGGCGGCACGACCGCGCCTTGGGCGGGATCGCAATTGATGCCGACGCTGCAGGCAATGGTTTCGTCATGCTTGGACATCGGATTTCACCTTCAGAGCCTCGGAGATCAGCGGGCCGATGATCGCGGTCTCCTTCAAGAACGCGTCGTGGCCATAGATGGAGGGGATGACGTGGAACGCTTCGAGTGCGGGCAGGCGCGTCGCGAGCGCGCGCATCGCCGCGACCGGCACGATCTGGTCCGACGCGCTGGCGACGAGAACGGTCGGCGTTCTCACCGATGCGGGGTCGATGCTGTGCCTGTCGATCGCCTCACTGAGCGAAAGCCAGCGGCGCGGCGCCATGGTTTGCGGATACGCCTCGCCGCGGGCCTCGAGATAAGCGTCGACCGCGCTGCGCCCGTTCGCATCGATGCCGCCGCCGAACCGCTGCTCGAACTCTTCGGCGCTGCGATACGTCGTCATGGCGAGCTGCCGGGCGAGCGCGAGACCTTGGTCTCCCTCGCCGCGCGCCAAGGCGTACTCGACGATCCGGCGTTGGACCCCGCGCCAGGCGCAGCCGAGCGCCGCCGGACGTTCGCCGGCGGATAGGACGCAGAGTCGCTCCAGGCGCGCGGGGTGCGCAGCCGCAAACGCCAGGCCAACCATGCCGCCATAGGACGCGCCGACAAAAGCGTGCAGCCGGGACACGCCGAGCGCATCGAGCGCGATGGCGACAAGATCTGCTTGGTCAGCCGGAGAGATGCGCACGCGCTGGTCGGTCAACGGCGCGAAGTCGAGCCCGAGAACGGCATACGCGTTGAGATCGATCGCACCGGCCGGCGCCGCGATCTCGCGCCACCAACCGGCTTCCCCGGCGACGTGTCGTCCCGCGGAGATGCCGCCGAGCACCGCGACAAGCGGCGCGCCGGACGCGCCTTGCAGACGCATCTCGATCTGCCGCTCAGCAAGGCCATCTCCGGAGCGGAGCCGAAACCCGGCAGGGATCGGAACCCGAATATCCTCTTCCACCAGCGGCGTGACGCTGCGGCGGGCAAGCGCGCTCATGGCGAATGCCCCAACGCCGCGCGCGAAAGCATCAAGTGTTCGACGCTGCAGCAACTGGCGAGCCCTTGATCGAGCAAGCCGCCGGAGAGCCCGCGCGCCGCCTCAGACGAGAGCCCCTTCAGCCGACATCGCACCGCAAAGGCCTCGTTCTGACGGGAAATCTGCAGGCTTTGCAGCTCGGCGCCGGCGACGACGAGACGGCCGGAGATGTCGCTCCAGGATCGCCAATCGCCCAGCGTCAAATAGAGATCGTGCTGGAGTTCCAGCCCTGCGAGGGCGCCCAGTTCGGCGTCGGGCTTTGTTGATCCCACGGTTTCGCAAACACTCATCGCCCACTCCGGCGTTGAACAGTTCGCGTCGATGTCGAGGATCGCTTGCGGGCGGAAAGGCGGTGCGGCTTTAGCCCCACTTAACCTTCGCTTTAGCTGGATTTATAACGCGCCCGCAAGCTGAGCATCAAATCGGCGCGACGTTTCTCTAGCGCGTGCGCGGAGCGCTGTCACCAAGAAAATTGTGCAGCCGCGAACAGCACGCTCGCGGGAAGGTGTAAGGCGGTGCGCGATGGAGTAAGAACCAGGCGGGGGGATCGATGAAGCTCGCGCGTATCGCGTCGTTCGTGCATAAGTGGCTCGCGCTGCTTGTCGGCGTCCAGATCGTGTTCTGGGTCGGCAGCGGCCTCTTCTTCACGCTCTTTCCGATCGAGCAGATCCGCAGCGAGCATTTGATCCGCGAGACGGCGCCGCAAACGATCGACACTGCGCTGCTTCCGGCAATGGGCGCGCTACGCGGCCCGAACGGCGAATTGCCGACCAAGCTCATCGTCGAACAGCGCCCGGGCGGCCAAGTCGTACTGGCGGAGTTCGCAGATGCGCCGCCGGCGCTCTACGACGCGCGCACGATGCGGCGTTTATCGCCGCTTGGCGCCAACGAGGCGAGCGCAATCGCACGCGCACACGTCTCACTCGCGACGGCGCCCTCATCGATCACGCGGATCACGGAAGCAAGTCCCGAGTACAAGGGCGCGCTACCCGCCTATCGCGTGCACTTCAACGAGGGCGGCCTCTCTGTCTACGTCGCCGAGAACACCGGCGCCGTAACCGCGCGGCGCTCGGACCTCTGGCGCGTTTACGATACGCTCTGGGCGCTGCACATCATGGATTGGCGGAACCACGAGGACTTCAACCATCCGCTGATCGTAGCTGCGGCCTGGCTGACGCTTCTCTCCGTCCTCGCCGGCGTCGTTCTCATTCCTTACCGCATCGGATTTGGCCGGAGAGCGCGCACATCCGCTCCAGCCGCAGGCGCACCAGCGGCGCCAAAGCCCCCCGCCGGCTGACAGGCGCGCCGCGCGGCTCACGGTTCTAGGTAGAGCTTGGCGTGGTAAATCTGGCGGAGACGGAGGGATTCGAACCCTCGGTACCCTGTTCGAGTACAACGCCTTAGCAAGGCGCCGCCTTCAGCCACTCGGCCACGTCTCCGGCAGGGGGCCACGCTTAGCCGCGCCGCCCTCCCCCCGCAAGACGCCAAACCAAGGCCTCCACATGGTTAACTGGCGCGGCGTTTGCGCGAACGCCGGGGACGAAACTCATCCCAAGGGCGAATTGACCTATGTCCCAGCCAGCGTTGCAGCGTCTTGGCGCCGATTTGGAGCAGGCCGCCGAGGAGCTGACGGCCGCTTGCCCCCCGCAGGCTGAACCGGAAACGGACGATGTGGACGCCTCGACGCGCGAGGCCCGGCGGCTCGCGGATTTGGCTGCTTCCTTCTGCCTGTTCGGACTGCGTATCGATCAGCTGGCATGGACAGCGCCGGGCTGGGACGCCGCCGCCGACGCCCCCTACCGCATCGCGGAGGCGCCCGAAGCTGCGCCGGCCAACGACGCATCCGCGGCCACCTCGCGCTGTTTTCCGGAACTCGCCCGCCGCGGCCTTCATGTCGAGCCGCGCTATGCGATCCGTTTGATCCAGGCGGTGGACTGGGTCGTGATCGCGCTCGCCGCCCAAGCCGCGGCGCTCTGGGGCGCTGGCCTCGGGCTGGCCGAGTTGCCGCTCGGCCAGGCGCTGGCCTTTGTCGCGAGCGCGCTCAGCCTCAAGTTCGGACTCTGGCTGACGGAAACCTACCGCGTCACGCCGCGCCGCATTCGTCCCGAGCGCAGCCTCGGCGGCTTGGCGCTGGGCGCCATCACCGGGCTTGTCGTCGCCAACTTGTTGGCCGCGGACGCCCGCAGCGCGGCGGCGCTCGCAGCCATAATCCCAGCAACCGCTATGCTGCTCGCGCTCGCGCATGGCGCGCTCGCGGTCTGGATCGGCGCCGCGCATCGCAAGGGCGTGTTCTCGGAAACCTTGGTGCTGGTCGGCGCGACACCCGCGGCCGAGCGCCTGGCCGCGCGCGCGGCCAAGACCGGCGAAGCGCGCATCGTCGCGATCGTCGACGATCGTCTGTCGCGCGCGCCGGAGGCGCTCGCTTCCGCCCCCGTCGGCGGCAGCCTTGACGATCTGCTTGCGTGGGAGGGTCTCCCGCACGTCGATCGTATCGTCATTACCGTAACGCAGAAGGCCGAGGCGCGTGTGCGGGCGATGATCGAGCGGCTCCGCTCGATCCCGAACCGCGTCGACCTGCTGTTGGACTACGACACCCAGAGCGTGCGCGGCGGCCGCGTCGAACGGTTCGGCGGCGGTGCCGTCGCCTGCGTCTCGGGCCGGCCGCACAGCGCCCGCCGCGCAATGATCAAGCGTGCGCAGGACCTCGTTCTCGGCGCGCTGCTGCTGATCGCCTTCGCGCTGCCGATGCTGACAATCGCGGTCGCGGTGAAGCTCGACAGCAAGGGCCCGGTGCTGTTCCGCCAGCGCCGCCACGGCTTCAACAACCGCGTCATCACGGTGCTGAAGTTTCGCACTATGAAGCACGCGCCTGGCGCGCCGCTGCGCCAAGTCCGCGCCAACGATCCGCGCGTGACGCGCATCGGCGCCTTCCTGCGCCGCACCAGCCTCGATGAACTGCCGCAGCTCATCAACGTGCTGCGCGGCGAAATGAGCCTCGTCGGTCCGCGCCCGCATGCGATCGGCATGAAGGCCGCCGAGCGCGACCTCGAACATATTGTCGCCGAGTACGCACACCGACACAGGGTGAAGCCCGGCATCACCGGTTGGGCGCAAGTCAACGGCTCGCGCGGGCCGATCGAAACGGCGCCGGCGGTGCGCCGCCGCCTCAAGCTCGATCTCGAGTACGTCTCGCGCGCCTCGCTCTGGCTCGATCTGCAAATCCTGGCGCGCACCGCGCCGGTGCTGTTCGGCGACCGCCAGGCGGCGCGATGACCGCGGGCCGCCTGCTCACACTCGCGCCGCTCCAGTTGGTGCAGGCGCTGGTCGGCTTCGGCGGGTTGGCCGCGTTCACGCGGCTCATGAGCGCTGAGGAGTTCGGCCGCTATGCGCTCGCGCTGTCGCTGTCGCTGGCGGCGCACACGCTGTTGTTCACATGGGCTGAAGCCGCCGCCTTCCGCTTCTTCGCCACTGCCCAAGCGGGCCGCCGACTGGCGGACCATTTCGCCACCGTGATCGCCATCGCTTTGGCGCTCGGCCTCGCAACCATGCTGGCGACGGGCCTTGTGCTGACGCGCGCCGGTCTCGGCGCAGAGGTCAACACGCTCGCCGCCTTCGCCGCGGGCGCGTCGGTGCTGCGGTTCGTCACCCGGATCGGGCGTGAAAGCGACCGCGCCGCGCTCGCGTTCACGCGCTATGCGGGGCTCGAGATCGCCTATCTCGCGCTTGGCTTCGCCGCGGGCCTTGCATTCCTGACCGTGTTCGACCTTGGCGCAGCGGCGCCGTTCGCCGGCTTGGCTTTGGGCGGCGCCATCGTCGCGCTGTTCGACGCGCCGCGCCTCTACGCGCAAGCCAAGGACGGCTACGCCACATTCTCGCGCAGCCGTCACTACGCCGCTTATGGCGGGCCGCTCGCCTTGGCGCTCGTGGTCGACCTTGCCGTGCAAGCCGGCGCGCGCATCATTGTCGCGACCCAGGCCGGCGAGGCGTCGCTGGGCGCCTATGCGGCGGCGTTCGGCTTGGCGCGTCCGCTCGATCTTTTGTTCATCGGCGTCAGCGCCGCCTACGCGCCCGTGATCTTCCAAGCCTACGAACGCGACGCCGAAACCGCGCGGACCGCGGCGCGCACCGCATTCGCGATCCTGGTTGCGCTCACACTGCCCGCTTGCGTCGGGCTTGCGCTCGTCGCGGAGCCGCTATCGGCGCTGATGCTCGGAGAAAGCGTTCGCGCCGAAGCGGCGCAGGCGCTGCCTTGGCTTGCGCTCGCCGGCCTGTTTTCGGGCTTCACCCTCTATTATTGGTCCGAAGCGTTCCAGCTGACGCAGCGGACCGGCTTGCGGGCGCTGCTGATGCTGGCGCCGGGCGCGGTTCAGTTGACCGCAACCTACGCGCTCACGCCTGCGCATGGCGCCATCGGCGCGGCCTTGGCTGCGGCAGCCGGAGCGGTCGTGGGCTGTGCGCTGCTCTCCGTTGTCGGCCGCGGCCTCTTCGCCCTGCCTGCCCCACGCGAGGCGCTGCTGCGAGCCTTCGCAGCGACAACCCTGATGGCGGGTGCGGTCTGGCTGACGCCCGATTACGCTGGGCTCGCGGCCAAAGTCGCGGTCGGCGCGGCGAGCTATGCGCTCGCCGCCCTCGCGCTCGATCTCGCCGGCGCGCGCGGCGCGGCGTCAGCGGTTCTGCAATCCCTTTCGCATACGATGCGCGGCTTGCGCCCTGCTTTGCTCGACCAAACCAAATGACAACCGCTTGTAGTGAACGCGTGCTTAAGCTCGGCGCCGCGACCGCGCCGGTGCGCCTCAGCATTCTGACGCCTTTCTTCCGCTGCGATCCGACGCCGCTGCTCGCGGCGATGGCAAGCGCCCCCGCCGGGGTCGAGTTCGTGCTGCTCGACGACGGCTCGGGCTCGGCCGAACTGTTAGCGCGCGTGCTGACGAGCGCGGCGGCGCTCCGCGCGCCTGTCCGCGTCATCGTCTGGGAAAAGAACCGGGGGCGCGCGGCCGGGCGCAATCGGCTGGTGGCCGAAGCCGCCGGCGACTACGTGCTCTTTCTGGACGCCGACATGATCCCGGATTGCCCGCGCTTTCTGGAGCGTTGGCTCGAAGTCGCAGAATCAGAGCCGCTCGCCGCCTTCGGCGGCCTCTCGCTGCGCAAAGCGACGCGAACCGCCGAGACGGCGCTGCATCACAATCTGTTCGGCGCCTCGGACTGCCGCGACGCAGAGGGGCGCGCGCGCGCGCCGGCGCAGTTCACGGCGTCGGCGAACCTGCTGGTTAGGCGCGATCTGCTGGCGCAATTGCCGTTCGACTCCGGTTTCGTCGGATGGGGCTTCGAAGACACCGAATGGGCCCTGCGCGCCGCGCATCTCGGCCCGATCCTGCATGTCGACAACCCGGCGACGCATGCGGGGCTCGACGATGTCGAGACATTGATCCGCAAGTCCGAGGAAGCAGGGCCGAACTTTGCCCGGCTCGCCGCCAAGCACCCGTCCGCAGTGCGCAGCTTCAGCGCCCATCGTTTGGCGCAAGCGCTGCGTCTCGCGCCTGCGCGCGCTGCGCTTCGCCGCGCCTGCGCGTGGCTGGCGCGCGATCCCTTGAGCGCGACGCCGATGATCGTCCGCCGCGCGGCGCTGAAGCTCTACCGCGCCAGCTGCTATGCGGAACACCTCACGTGACGGCCGCCTATTCGCCGCCGCGCCATCTGCTCGCCAAGCTGCAGCGCCGGCTGACCCAGCGGACGCTGGCGCGCCCGGCGACGCTGCGTTTCGCCGAGCCGGTGCTGTCGATCACGTTCGACGACTTTCCCGCCAGCGCAGCCGCGCTGGGCGCGGACATCCTCGAGCGCCACGGCGCGCGCGGCACGTACTACGCCGCCGCCGGGCTCGCGGGCCAGAACGGGCCGTGCGGCCGCAACTTCTCCGCCGGCGATGTGCGGCGCTTGCTGGAAGCTGGGCACGAGATCGGCTGCCATACCCACGCGCATACGGATTGCGCGAAGCAAAGCGTGTACGATTCTCTGCAAGAGTTCGCCAAGAACCGCGACGCGCTCGCGCACCTGGGCGTGTCGGCCGCGGTGCGGACGATGGCCTATCCCTACGGCGAGACCACGCCAGCTTTAAAGTGCAGCTTGCCGCCGCGGCTCGCGAGCGCGCGCGGCGTGGCGCCTGGTCTCAATGTTGGTCGCGCAGATCTCGCGCAGCTGCGCGCCTATGCGATGTTCGGCAAACCATTCGCGGCCATGCGGCAGGCGCTGAAGCGGGCGGCCAAACGCAAAGCCTGGGTGATCGGCTTCACCCACGACGTCTCGGAGGCGCCATCGGCCTGGGGCACCCGCGCCGCAGAGCTCGACGCCTTGATCACAGAAGCGCGCGCGCTTGGTTTCCTGGTGCTGCCGGTGAGCGATGCGCTCGAAAGGAGACTGCCATGACCCTCGTCAGCGTCTTGATCCCGACCTTCCGGCGGCCGGATTCGTTCGTGCGCGCCGCCCGCAGCGTGTTCGCGCAGCGCGGCGCCGACGCCATCGAACTCGTCGCCGTCGACAATTCTCCCGAGGGCTCAGCGCTTCCTGTGTTCGAGAGCCTTGCCTCGGAAGCGCCTATTCCGTTTCGCTGGACGCACGCGCCGACGCCGGGCGTCGCGCAGGCGCGGAACGCGGCGCTCACGCTGGCGCGCGGCGACCTCATCGCTTGGCTCGACGACGACGAAGAGGCGCATCCCGACTGGCTGGCTGCGCTCGTTTCCGTACAGAGCATGACCGGCGCGCACGCCGTCTTCGGGCCGGTGCGAGCGCAAGCGATCGGCGGCGTCCGCAACGCGGCGTTCTACGAAAGGCTCTATTCGCGCGCAGGTCCCTCGGACAGCGGCCTCACGCCGAACGCCTACGGCATCGGCAATTCGCTGCAGCTGCGCACGATGTTCGGCAGCGGCGCGCCGTTCGACACCAGCGCCGATCAGACCGGCGGCGAGGACGACCTCTTGTTCGCGGCCTGGCGCAATGCGGGCGCATCCTTCGCCTGGGCGGCGGACGCCGCCGTGATCGAACATGTCGGCGCAGAACGCACGACGTTGGCGCACGGTCTGAAGCGCGCTTTCGCCTATGGCCAAGGCCCATGCGAAACCGCCTGGCGCGAGCGCGACTACAAGGCGCTGCTGCGGCACATGTGCGTCGGCGCGCTGCAGGCGGTGGTGTTCGGGCTCGCCAGCGCTTTGGTGTTTGCCGGCTCGACCGCGCATGCGCTGGCGCTGCTCGACAAGGCCGCACGCGGCGCAGGCAAGGTGTTCTGGTTCCGCGAGCAACGCTTCTACGGCGCGGTGCTCGCAACTCAGCCGAGCTGACGCGCCAGCTGTTCGATCGCCATGACCGGCGCTGTGGCGCCCGCATAAATCAGTCCGATGACGTTCGCGCCGACGCCGTCGAGCGCTGCTTTGGCGGCCGTCGCCGCGGGCGCTGCGCCGCGATCAGCGCCGACCACCAGCACCACGGCGTCCATGTGCGGCGCAACGCGCAGGGCGATCTCGCTGCGGTCGAGCGAGGGCGCGTCGACAACGACATAGCCGCCGCTCGCGCGCGCGGCGTCCCAATAGGCCGAACCTGCGGAAATCGCCACACGCGCGCCGGCGGGAAGCGCACGCACATCGAACACGCCGGCATGCACCCGCGAATGGCCGACACGATGATAGCCGAACGCGGCTGCCGATTCACGCAGCGGCGCATTGCCGGCGGTGCGCAGCGCGTAGAACGGTATCCCGGAGACGCGCCCGTCGAGCTTCGGCCCTAGCGGCGCGCGTTCGCTCAGCCGCTTGGCCAGGGCGTTGCGCTTCAGATCGAGGTCGACCGCATAAACGGCGCCCGGACCGGCCGCCTCGGCGATCGCGCAAGCCGCCGTCGTGACGCCTTCTTTGCGCCGTGCGCTCACCAGCATCACCGCGCGGCCGGCGCCGCTCCTGTGCGCCTGCGCGGCGACGGCGTCGAGCACGCCTTCGACGGAGAATCCCCAAGGGCTCATGCGCCGCCTTCGACAAGGGTCAGGGCCGGCTTGCCTTTCGCCGGCGGCGATTTCGGCCGAACAGACTGCTGCTGTTGCTTGGCCGCGCGTGGCATCACAGCGAGCACGGGCGCGCCGAGTGCGCGCGCTGCGCACGAGGGCGTCGGGAAGCTGCGGCGCATGAAGCCGCGGGAAAGGCCAGCCGCCAGCGCCACCACCGCAGCGATCAACAGCGTGACGATCATGATGGGCCAGCGTAGGCTTTTGCCTTGCGTCGGCACGGCGGCGCGCTCGACCGGGCTGATGTTGTCGGTCGCGCGGCCGAGCATCTGACTGCGCGCGCGAGCGTCTTCGGCGCGTGTGGCGAAGTTCTGGGCGTTGGTCTCGAGAATGGCGCGCTCACGCTGCAGCTGCCGGAATTGCGGCTCCAGCGTCTGCATGGCGCGCAGCCGGTCGCGCACATCTTGGCGCTGGCGCGTCAACGCTTGTTCGCGGCCGCGCTGGGCGCGCGCTTCCGCTTCCATGGCGAAGAGCTGGCTGGCGATATCCTGGCGCACGGGATTGGCGCCGCGGCGCGTGAGGCTCGGCGGATCGCCGCCGGCGAGAAAAGCTTCGAGCTGGGCGATGCGGCGATCGACTTCGCGCACAGGCAGCGCGTCTTCCTGGTAACGCGACAGCAATTGCTGGCGCTCGACCTGCGCCTCGACCAGCTCGCGGCGCGCGTCGGACTCCGAATAGAGCTGAATCTCCGCCGGCTCGGCCTGATAACGGGAGCGCAACGAGGCGGCGCGGGCCTCGGCTTCGCCGCGCCGCGTCTGCGCCTCGAGCAGTTGCGTTTCGATGTCGCCGGCGCGCGCGGCAAGGGCCGCGAGTTCGCTTTCGAAATCGCCGATCTCATGTTCGGTGAGGAACACCGCGAGCGCCTGCGTCGCCGCGCCGGCGCGCTGGCTCAGATCGGTCGTCTGCGACGACAGCGCTTCGTACTCGCCGCCGACGAGCACTTCGCGGCGGTGAGCAAGATATTGGTCCACGAGCGCGTTGAGCGCGCGCGCGGCGATCTCTGGAGTCTTGTGTTCGAACGAAAGCCCGATCGCCGGCGTCTGCGGCGCGGTTTCGATGGTGAGGCTCTGCGCAAACGCGCGCTCGGCGGCGGCGAGCTTGCGGGCGTCGGAGCCCGATGCCGCGGCGATTTCCGGATAGAGCGTCGCCAGCCCGACGGCCTCGATCGCGCTGCGCACCACCGAACCCGAGCCGATCATCCGCATCTCGGCGTTGACGACGGTCTGCATGTCCGGCGTCGCACCGGCGCCCGCGCCACCCGCGGTCGGCTGATAAACATATTCCTGGCCGAGACGAACGAGCAATTCTGAGCGCGCGGTGTAAGTCTTGGGCGCGGCCAGCGCCGCGACCAAGCCGAGCGCACAGATTGCGCCGCCGACGGCGAGCACCGCGAAGCGCTCGGCCCACAGCATCGCCGCGAGATCGGCGAGGCTGAGCTTCGGCGCGCCGGCCCAGCCGAACCACGCCCGCTCCGCCCTGGCCTCAGCACCCGTCTTCATCAGCGCTCCCGTACGTGCGCGCGAGCCAGATTGACGGAATTTGGTAAATGATCATTCACCACCTTCCCGCACTCTGCCGCCCAGCGACGTACGGTTAACCGCACGGGCGCTAACAAAGCGTTGGAGTTTTTACGATGCGCAACGCGATTACGGTGATGACGGTGGTGATCGCCGCGGCCTTTGCCGGCTGCGCGACGCTGGCGCACAGCCAAGAGGCGCCGCAGGCGGCCGCGCCGGCCCCGCTCGTCTATTCCGATGCGACGCCGGCTTACCGCTTCTATCCGGGCGATGAGATCGAGATCGCGGTCTTTTCGGCGCCGGAACTGACGCGCACGGTCACGGTGGCGCCGGACGGCCGAATCGCGCTGCCGTTGATCGGCGCGGTGCGCGCAGCGGATCTGACGGCGGCGGAGCTGCACGATGCGCTCGTCGCGCAATATGCGCAGCACTTGCGGATGCCGGAGCTCACGGTGACGCCGCGCAGCTACGGCTCGCGGCAAGTGTTCGTCGGCGGCGAGGTGGCGCGCCCGGGCATTTACGAGATGCCGGCGCAGATCGATGCGTTCCAGGCGGTGGCGCTCGCGGGCGGCTTCCTGCCGACGGCGCGTCGCGGCGATGTGCTGGTGCTTTCGCGCGCGAGCGGCGAAACGCAAGTCAACGAGATTGATCTCTCGCCGCGAGCGATGCGGCAGGGTTTTCCCGATGCGCAGCCGCTACAACGCTATGACGTCGTCTACGTCCCGCGCTCGCGCATCAGCCAGGTGAACCTGTTCATGCAGCAATACGTGCGCGACGCGCTGCCGGTGCAGTTCAGCTTTTATTACGATCTGCGCGGCGAGCGGAACAACTGAGGCAATAGGCAGTGGGCAACAGGCAATAGGAGTTCAATCCACTATTGCCCACTGCCAACTGCCCATTGCCCGTCTTCAGTGATGCTTCACGCTGAGCCACTCGCGCGCGCTGCGCTGGGCTTGGGCGATTTCGTCCTTCGACATCATCTCGGAGAGTTCGCGGCGGCATTCCTTCGCCGCTTCCGAGCCGCGGACGGCCGCGAGGTTGAACCACATGTGCGCTTGCACATAGTCCACCGCGCCGCCTTGGCCGGTCGAATAGATCAAGCCCAGCTTGTAGAGATTGTCGCTGTCGCCTTCGCGACGCACCGCTTCGTGCGCCTCCGCGATTTCAGAATCCGTAAACGCCATTAAGGCCGCTCCCTTGTATCACTTGGGAACGTCTGGGTATCCCCATGTCCGTTCCACCCCACTGACGTGCATTTTTCGCGCCGTCGAGGTGGACGAATATCGTGCATAACTTGCGATAAGCTTAAGCCGCGTCAGCCTTGTTTTGATTTCGCATCGTTGACGCTGTTCGCGGTCTGGCCGAACAGGTGCTTCGCCGCCTCGCGGACGTCTTCCTTGCTGGTCGCTTGCTTCTGCTTGAGCTCTTCGCCCACCTTCAGCGCACGCTGGACTGCGGGCCGATCATAGATGCGATCCACCCAGTCCTTAACCTTTGGGAAATCATCGAAGCTCTGGCCGAGCTTGTGGACGATGCGCGCCCACGGCCACGCGGCGATGTCGGCGATCGAATATTCGCCGCCGAGAAAAGGCGCTTCGCCGAGCCGCTTCTCCATCACGCCGCAGAGCCGGTTGAGTTCGTTCACGTAGCGGGCGCGGCCGTACTCGATCAGCGCCGGATCGTCGACCAGCTTCGGCGCGTAGTTCACGAAGTGACTGACCTGTCCGGCAATAGGGCCAAGGTTCGCGACTTGCCAGATGAGCCATTGCTCGACCTCGCTCTTCGCGCGCTCGTCGGCAGGATAGAGCTTGCCGGACTTGCGGCCGAGATATTGCAGGATGGCGCCCGACTCGAACACGGAGATCGGCGCCCCGCCCGGCCCCTCCGGATCGACGATCGCGGGCATCCGGTTGTTTGGCGATATCTTCAGGAAGCCGGGCGCGAATTGCTCGCCTTTGCCGATGTTCACCGGCTTCACCTCGTACGGCAGGCCCATCTCTTCGAGGGCGATGGAGATCTTCCAGCCGTTGGGCGTCGGCCAAAAGTAGAGTTCGATCGGCTTGGTCATTCAGCTCTCGTTCATGTCCGTCCGAGGTGGGAACGGCGCCGGCGCGCTCAAGGCACAACGGTGTTACCGCATCGGCTGACAAACTCTAACCAAAAGGAAATCAGCGGATCGGGACACATTCAGACCAGGTTCAGTCACCTCCGGACACACTCGCGGGCAGAGAGGGACCTTCTTTTGAACGGAGCGGTTCAAGGGAAGCAGGAAGGAGACCTCGTATGAAACGCTTCGCAATAGCTGCGCTGGCCGCAGCTACGTTTGCGGCGCCGCTCGCCCTGCCGAGCGACGCCGATGCGCGCGATCGCGATCGTCGCGATCGCCATTGGCGTGATCACGACGACAACGACCGGCATGATCGCCGCCGTCACCGCCGCGACCGTCACGACCGCGATTGGGACAATCGCGACGACCGCCGCGACGAACGTCGCGCCTATCGCCGCGGCTACCAAGAAGGCCGTTGGGACGCGCGTCGCTACAACGGCTACAATTATCGCGGCCGCTGGTACTATGGTCCGCCGCCGTCGCATTATCGCGATGTCGACTACGGCTATCGCGCATGGCGCCGCGGCGACCGGCTGCCGAGCTATTACCGCAGCCACTATGACCGCGTAGACTGGCGCTACCATCGCCTGCGCCCGCCGCCGCGCGGCTATCACTATGTCCGCGACGATCGCGGCGATTATCTGCTGGTCGGCATCGCCACCGGCGTCATCCTGGGCGTGATCCTCGCGGGCGGCTAACCCTCCCCACGCCTGCTTAGTCACGCTCTTCAAGCGCCCCGGAGCTCCTCCCCCGCTCCGGGGCGCACTGCGTTAAGGCCCCGGCAACCATGATGAAGCAAGCTTCCGCACGAGGGAGGCTCCGATGCTGCTCTACATCTGGTTCGCGGTGATGATGCAGGCGTTCGTTCCCGGCGGCGACCGGATTGCTTCCTATCAATCGGGCGCGTTCGAATCGCATCTGCGCACGCAGATCGATGCGCCGGCGCTGGTGGGCGCGGCGGGCCACATGGCGCGCTACACGCCCCTCGTCGCGCGGGCGCGCTAGCGCTTCACATAGACCCAGGCTTTGGCGCCCGAGGCGAGCGCCGCTTCGACGCGGACATAATCTGCGACTTCGTAGGCGTCGGCGGCGGCGAGTTCTTCGGCCGTGATTTCGAACACCGTGCCGGCGACGCGATCGTCGGGCACGGCGCTTTGTGAGACGATCGGATGGAAACGCTTGCCGCTCTTGGCCAGCACCTCCGGATCGGTGATCTCGACCAGTTCCCGCTTGAAGCCGGTGAGCGCATCCGGCGCGCCGTTCAGCAAACGGCCAAACGTCGAGAGCTGCACGTTATCCTGCTGCAGCGTGCCGTAGGAGAAGAGGCGCTCGCTGCGTTCGTTCAGGTCAGACACCCAACTTCTTCTTCAGAATCTCGTTCACCACCGCCGGGTTGGCTTTGCCGCCGGTGGCCTTCATGGTTTGGCCGACCCACCAGCCGAAGGCTTTCGGGTTCTTTTGCACGTCGGCGACTTTGTCGGCGTTGGCGGCCATGAGGTCGTCGATGGCTTTCTCGATCGCGCCGGTGTCGGTGACTTGTTTGAGGCCCTCGCGTTCGACGATGGCGCCGGGCGCTTCGCCGGTTTCCATCATCTTGGCGAAGACGTCCTTGGCGATCTTGCCGTTGATCGTGCCGTCTTTGATGAGGTCAAGCAGTGCGCCGAGCGCTTCGGCTTTCACCGGCGATTGGCCGAGTTCGAGGCCCTTCTTGTTGAGCGCGCCGAACAATTCCTGCGTCACCCAGTTCGCGGCGGCTTTGCCGTCACGGCCCTTCGCCACGGTCTCGAAATAGGCGGCCGCTTCGCTGTCGCTCGAGAGCACGCGCGCGTCATACACCGAGAGGCCGTATGCGCTCATGAAGCGCTTCTTCTTCGCGTCCGGCAGTTCCGGCAGCGAGGCTTTGATCTCGTCGATCCAGCTTTGCTCGATCACCAGCGGCAGCAGATCCGGATCCGGGAAGTAGCGATAATCGTGCGCGTCTTCCTTCGAGCGCATGGTGCGCGTTTCGCCCGCGTTCGGGTCGAACAGGCGCGTTTCCTGATCGATCACGCCGCCGCTTTCGAGAATCTCGATCTGGCGGCGGGCTTCGTATTCGATCGCCTGCTGCATGAAGCGGGTCGAGTTGACGTTCTTGATCTCGCAGCGCGTGCCCCATTCTTTGGTGCCGGCCTTGCGCACCGAGACGTTCACGTCGGCGCGCATGGAGCCTTCTTCCATGTTGCCGTCGCAGGTGCCGAGCGCGCGCACGATCGCGCGCAGCTTGTTGAAATAGGCGGCCGCCTCTTTCGACGAGCGCATGTCCGGGCGCGAGACGATTTCCATCAACGCGACGCCGGCGCGGTTCAGGTCGACGAAGGTTTCGCTGGGCGAGAGATCGTGAATCGACTTGCCGGCGTCCTGCTCGAGGTGCAGGCGTTCGATGCGGATCGTCACCGGCTCTTCGCCGTCCGGCTCCACCTCGATCTCGCCTTCGCCGACGATCGGCTCTTTGTATTGCGAGATCTGATAGCCCTGGGGCAGATCGGGATAGAAGTAGTTCTTCCGGTCGAACCGGCTCCATTTGTTGATCTCGGCGTTGAGGCCGAGGCCGGTGCGGATCGCCTGCTCGACGCAGAATTTGTTGATCACCGGCAGCATGCCCGGCATCGCCGCGTCGACGAGAGAGACGTGCGCGTTCGGATCGCCGCCATAGGCGGCGCTGGCGCCGGAGAAGAGCTTGGCGCGGCTGGTGACCTGCGCGTGCACTTCGAGGCCGACAATAATTTCCCATTTTCCCTTGTCGCCTTCGACCAGCTGGTCGGGACGGGCGGAGCGGACATCGAGCTGAGTCATGGCCGCTATCTAAGGGTTCCTGCGCGCGCCGTCACCCGGGACCAAGCTACGCGCCGTGCAGGATCGCCTCGGTTTCCGGGACCATGGCGGGGTATGGCGGGTAATCGGTGCCGAGCGGGTCGGCGTACTGGTCTTCGTAATCGTGGCGCTGATCCTGGCCGCTGGCGAGCCAGATGCCGAGCCCGACGGAGACGGCGCCGACGGCCATCGTCAGGGCCGGCCGCTCCTCGAAATAGGTGCAGAGCCTGCGCCACGGCTCGGGACCCGTATTCCACAGGCGCATGTGCCGGCGCGGCTGCAACATAGCCAGCGCGCCATCGCCGATCATCACCATGGCGACCAGTTCGGTGCTCATTTTCGCAGGCAAGTTCATCGGAAGACTCCTCCGGTTTGGAACGGCTGCGCGGCGAGGTCGTTCCGGCTTTACCGCATTGGACGTGCGCCGGCGGCCGCGGCGAACGTCCTGTTCGGCGCGGGGGCGGGCGTGCGGGGCCGTGGGGGTTGCATCAAGACGTGTCGGCGCACGTGACGTCGGGCGCGGCGGCGACGCTGGACAGAGACGCGTGCGGGGGACGCACGGCCAGCATCGGACAGGTGCGCGTCATGCCGCGGCGCAGGCGATGGATGATGCGGCGCGCAAGGCGGTCGATATTGGCGAGCGCCTCGACGATGCGGGCGAAACGCTGCGCCAGGTTCGGATGCTTCAGCGCTTTGCG
>NZ_DASPLU010000008.1:0-34531 GCF_035627415.1 Vitreimonas sp.
CCATCCTTGCGGCGGTTGAACCACTCGCCGCGCCACTGCCCCTTTTCTCGCAACGCCGCCATTACCGCGGCGACGATGCGGGCGTTGGCCTCCGGCGAGTAGGCGTTTTGAACCGAGACGTGCTGACCGAGGAGTTCGTCTCGTTCGTAACCGAAGAGACGTTGTTCGGCGGCGTTCACATAGACGATGATGCCTTCGGGCGTCGACAAACTGGCGCCGTCCTCGACCATGTCGAGGGCCGCCAAGAGCGGATCGCCGCTCCCCCAATGATCGGCCGATATAACGCCCGCCAGGGACATCCCACGCACCCGTGCCCAACCTCACCTAACGCCGGGGACGCTCCGCGAGTTCCGGACCGCAGGAACTAGCGTGAGCGGAGTCGTAGACGCCACGCGCCCTAGCCCGCGTCCAACGCTGTTCTGATTTTCTGTTCAAGTTCCTCGATCATGAACGGCTTCGTCAGTGTAGGTCGATTGCGGAAAGCCTCCGGCAGCCCGGCGACGCCATAGCCCGTGCTGAACACAAAGGGGATTCCGCGCCGTTCTAGAATTTCCGCTGCGGGAAACACCTGTTGACCGGCCAAGTTGACGTCCAACAAAGCAAAATCGCACGCCGCCTCCGCGGCGCAACGGCATGCGGCGACGAGGTTCGCAGCCGAAGCGACGATCTCGCAGCCGAGATCCAGCAGCATGTCTTCGAGGAGAAGCGCGACAGCGGCTTCGTCCTCGACGAGGAGCGCCTTTAGTCCTGCGAGCCGCCTCATCCCTCACGCAGGCTCGTCATCGGGATGCGTATGCGGCAGACAAGGCCGCTTGGTTCAAAAGCGAGTTCGAGCTTGCCTCCCAAATCGCCCTCGATAGAGCGACGCATGAGGCGCGTGCCGAAACCCGTTCGCACTGGCGTGATCGCCGGCGGGCCGCCGCGTTCCTGCCAGTCCAATCTAAGAGCCGGTCCGTCTGCATCTTCGACAATGTCCCACTCGATGATGAGTTCGCCGCTCTCCGTTGAAAGGGCGCCGTATTTCATAGCGTTGGTCGCGAGTTCATTCACGGCCATGGTGAGCCCGAGCGCCGCGCGGGGACGAACGGCCAATGCCTCGCCTATGATGTGCGCACGATCCAGCGGCGCAAATGGGGTCAAGATTTCATGCACTAGCAGATCGAGCGGAGCGTTCTGCCAGTGACGTCTGCTGAGCAAGTCGTGCGCCCGCGCGAGACCAACTAGCCGCGCTTCAAAGCTGCGGGCGAAGTCCTCGACGCTCGCGCTGTGCCGCGCGGTCTGAGCCGCCAGGGACTGCACGGTCGCGAGCGTATTTTTCACGCGATGGTTGAGCTCGTCGATCAAAGTCTTCTGGCGTTGCTCTGCTTCTTTGCGATCGGTGATGTCCACCAGCATGTTGATGGCGCCGATGAGACGGCCCTGGGCGTCGTGCAGCGGCGTCGGGAACGGAATGAACGGCACGCGTGAACCGTCGGGCCGCTCGGCGACGGCTTCGGCGCCGCGCACGGCCCTGTTTTCCTTGAGTGCGATCGCCATCGGGCAGTCTTCGTGCGCCAAGGGCGTTCCATCGGCATGATAAAGCCGCCAGGTCACGCACCACTGATCGCCCTCTTTTGGCGTGCGGCCGGACATTTCGATGGATGCCTTGTTGTAGAAGGTAATGCGCCCCTGGGCGTCCGTTTGATAGACGGCGGCCGGCAGCGCCTCGAGAATATCACGCAGATGCCGTTCACTAGCGCGAAGCTGATCCTCCATCCGCTTGGCTTGACTGACGTCCTGAAGCACGCGCACGCCGTGGCGGAATTTGCCGGTCGCGTCGCGCACTGATGAACTGTGGACATCGAGATAGATGATTGCCCCGCTTGCGGTGCGCGCGCGCTTGCGGATGACGTAGCTATCGATCTCGCCCTTGATCTGACGGGCGTATTGCTCGGCGTCCGCGGCGCGATCGTCCTCGTGCGTGTAGTCGAAGAAGCTCATCTCGAGCAGCTCTTCCCTCGCGCGCCCCAGCATGGCGCAAATTGCATCGTTCACGCGCAGCAAACGCCCCTTTTCATCCGCTTCGGTAATACCGATGGTCGCCGCCTCATAGGTTGCGGCGAGGCGGCTTTCGCTCTCCCAACGGGCGGTCTCTGCGACGTGAAGCTCGGTGACATCGGTCGTGAAACAGCGCGTACTTGCAAAACGCCCACTTTCGAAGCGGCTGTTGGACGTGATGAGGACATGCCGAATCGTGCCGTCCTTGGCCCGCAGGCGCGCTGGATACCGGTCGAGCTTCTCGCCGCATGACAGACGCTGAAGAATCTCCCCGATCGAGCGGGCGTCAGCGTGAAACTCGGCGATGTGGCGACCGACATAATCCTCAGCGGTATAGCCAAGCAGGTCCAGTTCGGCCTTGTTGGCCCGGAGGATGATGCCTTCGCTGCTGACGATATGAAGCCCGATCGCGCTGTTCTCGAAGAAATCCTCAAGCTCTTCGTGCTTGCGCCGGGCCTCTTCCTGGGCCGCTTTCTGGGCGGTGATATCCTGGAAGCAGTTTATCGCGCCTTGGACCGCCCCGTTCTGATCGCGCAGCGGACGCACATTCACGAGCGCCCAGCGGCGCGAGCCGTCGGGCCGTTCGACCATGGCTTCGGCGTTGCGCGTGGTCACGCCTTTTAAAACCGCGAGCGCCATCGGGCAGTCATCGTGCGCGATGCGGCTTCCATCGGCAGCGATGATCTGGTGCGATCCGCAATATCTTTCCGTTTTAGCGCCGACGTCGGGCGCCCTGCCCCAGATCTCCGCGGCCTCCGAGTTGTAGCAGAGAAGCCAGCCGTGGGCGTCGCAGAGATAAACCCCGCCCGGCATGGCTTCGAGCATTTCTGGGCCGGCGGCGAGAAGGGCCTCCAACTCCGTGAGCGGACCGGCTCCGGGAAAGGGCTCGATATTGGCCAAGGTAAAACCCCCGAATTACACTACCGCCTAAACGTAACGTAACGCCTCCGGGGGGCGGCGGTTCCCTAAAGAGGCCGCTCCGCCGCGGGGCGGCTCCCCCGGCCGGGGGAACTTTTCCACCCGCTTTTGGCGTTTTGGTTCGCCTGCGGAGCCGTCAGGGTTAGTTGAGGCAATCGGGGGATGATCGTGCTAGTTTGGCCACCTGTGCAGCGGTGTCTCGACCATGGCGGGGAATAGCCCCCAGCCGCCGACGGCGACGCTCGGCGACGTCCTTTACGCTAAATCCAAGCCGCCCGTGCTGGAGCACGAATGGGCGGGCCTGGTGAGCGCCGTCGCCGCGGGCGATCAGCTCGCGCTCCACGCCCTCTACGCGCGAGCGCATCGGCCCGTCTTCACCTATGTGTTTCGCATCACGGCTAATCGGGAAACGGCCGAAGAACTCACGATCGACGTCTTCCACGATGTATGGCGGCGCGCATCTGCGTATGACGCCGCAAACGGTACGGTGCTCGGCTGGATTATGAACCAGGCGCGCTCGCGTGCGCTCGACCGGCTGCGCTTCGACAATCGACAGAAGCGCACGCCCGGCCATGAGACGGAGCCGGAGGGCGAACCTCAGGCCGATCCCCAGAATGTTCTCGAGACGCGCCAAGAGGGTGAGCGGCTGCGAACAGCATTGGCGCGACTCTCGCCGAGTGAGCGCCAAGCTATTGAAGCAACGTTCTTTGGCGGACTTACGCATGCGGAAGCTGCGGCGCGCCTCAATGAGCCGCTTGGCACGATCAAGACGCGCATTCGTTCGGCCTTGCTCAAACTGCGGCACGCACTCGCCGCGGAAGCTGAAACGCCATGACGACTTACGAAACAAACCCGTGTCCGCAAAGCGAAGCTACCTGCGCCTACGCATTGCAAGCGCTCCCTCGTGCGGAGGCTGCGGCCGCCGAAACCCACATCGCCGTCTGCGCCTCTTGCCAGCGCGAGCTGCAAAGCATGCTTCCCGTTATCGAGCGCCTTGTTAGCTGGCCCGCCGATGTGCTGCGACCGCCAAGCGCGCTTCAGGCGCGCCTCAGTGAGCGCATCGCGCATGAAACCGGCGGATCCCTCCCCACCGTCCCGGCGCCAGATTGGTCAGAGCCGGACTGGGAAAACGTGGCGCCCGGCATCGAATGCAAGCTTCTGGCGACGGATGAGGACCGCCAGCGCGTCAGCATGCTCGTGCGCCTCGCGCCTGGGGCAAGTTATCCGTCGCACACCCATTCCGGTGTTGAGGAGCTCTTCCTGCTCGACGGCGAACTCTGGATCGACGAACGCAAGCTTTACCCGGGCGACTACAATTACGGCCAGCCGGGCGCGGGCGATGACCTCGTCTGGAGCGAGAACGGGTGCACCTGCGTCCTCGTCACCAGCACAAGGGATATCCTGCGCTGAAGCAGTCGACGGCCGTTGAACGGGGGTCAGACTGCGAATGCTCCAATCCAATGCGGCGCATTCGTCGTTTTGTGTGTATGGGCGCCACCTCAAACCCCTGTCCGCAGAGCGAGTCGACCTGCGCCTATGCGCTCGGCGCCTTGGCGCAGACTGATTTGGAGGCTGCCGAAGCTCACATTGCTTCATGCGCGGACTGCCAGCGCGAGCTGGAAAGCATTGAGCGGCTGGTCAATCATTTCATCGCCTGGCCGACTGATGTGCTGGCGCCGCCCGCCTCGCTGCAGCAGCGCCTGGCGCTTCGCATAGCCGAAGAGACAGACAACGCTCCCATCGCGTCTTACCGGATCGAGTGGTCCGAGCCAGTCTGGGAAGCGGTGGCCCCCGGTATCGAATGTAAGCTGCTCGCCACGGACGAGAACCGCCAGCGCGTCAGCATGCTGGTGCGGCTGGCCCCAGGCGCGAGTTACCCGCCCCATACCCACGCCGGCGTTGAGGAGCTCTTCCTGCTCGACGGCGAACTCTGGATCGATGAACGCAAGCTCTATCCGGGCGACTATAATTACGGGCCGCCTGGAGCGGGCGATGATCTCGTCTGGAGCGAGACCGGCTGCACCTGCGTCCTCGTCACCAGCACAAAGGACGTGCTGCGATGACGCGATCAGACGCTCACTTCACGGAATCGGGCCTTGATGGCCTCGAACTCGTGCCTTGGGGGACGCACGCGTGCCACTTCTATAACGGCCGCGATGAGCTCTTGGCGTCGCTTGTCCCCTACATCATGGCCGGACTGCGCGCTCGCGAGCGCTGCATTTGGATTGCCGCGCGCCCGCTGCCCGCGCGTGAAGCGATGCAGGCATTGCGGACCGCCTGGCATAGCGCCGACGATGCGATTCAGACGGGCGCGCTGCGGATACTCGACTTCGATCGCTGGTACACGAGTTCACTAATTGGCGCGGATCTCGCTGATCTGTGGCTCGCGGAAGAAGAACGCGCCTTGGCCGATGGATATGCCGGTTTGCGGATCAGCGGCAATCTGAGCTTCATGACGCCGGACGGCTGGCCGGCGTTCAGGGATTACGAGCGCAGCGTTACAGACCGTTTCGCCGGCCGGCGCATCGTCGCGCTTTGCAGCTACGTCCTCAAGGACTGCGGCGATCAGCAGATGCAGGATGTGCTTGAAGCGCACAATTGCGCCCTCGAACGGCGCGACGCGCACTGGCAGGTCCTGCCGCCGGCTCAATTCCATAAACCTCGACAAGAGAGCGAAAGAGATCGATGACCCTTGCTCATGACGATGCGGGTGAGAGCCCCTCCGGCTTTCGAGCGCTCGCCGCACTCGACCAGGCGGCCTTGGATGCGCTGCCGCAGGCGGTCTATCTCTGCGCCGGCGACGGGCGCCTCGTCCGCTTCAACCGTCGCGCGGCGCACTTATGGGGCCGCACGCCATCGCTCGGTGATCCGGGCGAGCGTTTCTGCGGCAGTTTTCGCCTCTACGGCATGGACGGCGCTTTATTGCCGCACGATCAATGTCCGATGGCGGCAGCGCTGCATACAGGCCAATCGTTTCTGAGTCAGGAAGTCGTCCTCGAACAGCCCAGCGGGGAGAGACTGACGGTGCTCGTCAATATCGCCCCGTTCAAGGATGGGAGTGGGCGCGTCAGCGGCGCGGTCAACTGCTTCGAGGACATCAGCGCACGAAAGCAGGCCGAGGCGCGCCAGAGCCTGCTCATTGAAGAGCTAAACCACCGGATCAAGAACATTTTGGCGACCGTCCACTCGATCGCCGCGAGCACTGCCCGCAATGCAGCTTCGGTCGCGGACTTTACAAGGGCCTTCGAGCCACGGCTTGTCGCCTTGAGCCGCGCGCATACCTTCTTCGCCGCCGGTCACAAGAGCGCGCCGTTGCGCGATCTTCTGGCGCAACAATTGGAGCCGTTCGGCGGCGCCGAGAGCAGATTTCGCTTCGAGGGGCCCGACATCGACTTGAGCCCGCACGTGGCGCTGGCTTTAAGTTTGGCGTTCCATGAACTCGCGACCAACGCCGCCAAATACGGAGCACTCGCGAACCAGAGAGGACGCATTGAAGTGATGTGGTCGCTGGGCGGCGATCTGGATCGCGCGCTCGAACTCGATTGGAAGGAAATGGATGGCCCGCCTTTGGAGCCGCCGAAAAGGAGAGGGTTCGGCACGCGCCTCATAGAGCGCACCATCGCCGCGCAATTGGACGGGCGCGTGGATATGCGCTTTGCCAGCACTGGCTTGCACGTTCGCGCGTGGATACCCCTCACCCAAACGTCTGATGACGGGCCAGCCACAGTGTGAGCGAGCCGCCTGCTCGCAATGGAATTCGATGAGGACATATACGCCGCGCGCTTAATCGCCGGCCGCGCCCAAGTGTTGAATGAGGCGTGCGCTTTCATCGACGATCGCCTTCAATGTCGGATCGCCTTCCGTGACCGCGAAAGATTGATCGACGGCGCGGACCAGCGGCACGGTGACCTGAGCGGCCGCCATTTCTCCTCTGTCCGCGCAATGGGTCAGATAGGAAGCTAAAAGGTGCGCGAGCCGTCCCGCGCTCGGCCGATTGGCGCATGCGGCAAGTTGCCGGATTTCGTTGGCCGCGATGAAGAGGTCGTCGCCTCGCGTTTCGTCGCCGCTGGCTGAAACGAGCCGTCGGCGCGCATCGGCGAGCGCGTGCTCCAACTCGGGAATGAGCGCCTGGCGTTCTTGCTCTGCTGCCGCGATTAACGCGCCCCTGTCGAGACTTGATGCGGGCCCGCCGATCTTGCGTTGCAGCTCATTGAACACGGCCATCGCCTCACCTACCGAAGGAACGCGATCTGCGGCAGCGGCCGGCGAAGGTTTGCGGCCGCCGGCGCCTGTCGGGCCCGACATAAACCGTGGCGCTGACGAAGGGGCGCGGCTTGTCAATCACGCAGACGATTCTGTCGAAGAGCGCACCGGATGAGATCGGCTTGACCAGGAGTTCAGAAACTCCCGCATCGCGCGCCGCGAAGACGCGTTGCCTGTCGGTGAAGGCGCTCATCCAGATCACAGGAATGTCTTGGCGCCGGGCGCGCGGATCGCGGCGGATCTTTTGCACCAGATCGGCCGCGCCCCGCTCGAATGTGCCGGCATCTAGAAGAACGAGGTCAATGGCTGACGCCTGCAGAACGGACCAGGCCTTTTGGCACGTGTCGGCTTGCTGCACCTGGCGGAAGCCGAAACCGCGCAGGAGCGAGGCCACGAGCTTGCGCATTTGCGGGTGGTCGTCGACCACAAGCACCGAAAGCCCTTCAAGACCGCGCATGCTCGCCCCAGAGCGGCTGACCTAGCACATGGCCAGTTTCATCGACGTTAATCCAAAGCAGCCGCGGCGCGTTAGCGAGCGATGCCGGGGGCCATGTGGCCGGGCCGCGCGAGCGTGCTCGCGGCCCCTCTTTCGCCATCGCGCTAAGCTACCTGCGAGAATGCGCGTGGTTCGTCTTCTATCGCCATCTCCGGAGCGGCCACGCGCAAGCTGAAGGTCGAACCCTTGCCGAGCGTGCTCACAAACGTCACGTCGCCGCCGAGCAAACGCGCCAACCGGCGCGTCAAAGCAAGTCCAAGACCTGTGCCCGTGTGACGCAAGCGGTTGTCGTCATGGAGCTGCGTAAACGGCTCGAACAGGCGCTCGACTGCCGATTCTGAAATACCGACGCCTGTGTCGGCAACATCTACCCGCAGACTGCGGGCCTCACCTTGCCCTTCTAGCCGCGCCGTTATGACCACACGCCCGTTGTGTGTGAACTTGCAGGCGTTGGAGGCGAGGTTAATCAGGCACTGGCGCAGCTTGATCCCGTCCGTGTTGATCGGCCGCAGAGAGGGATCGAGGACGAGATCCAGCGAAGTCCCGTTTTCGGTGGCGATGACGCGCACATAATCGAGCGCCTCGCGCAGGAGCAGTGCAGGATCGGTTTCTTCGAGCCGCGCCTCCATTCGCCCGGCCTCGATCTTCGAGAGATCGAGCACGTCATTGATGAGGTGCAGCAGATGCACCCCGGAACTGCGAATGCGCGTCAAATCGGCCGCATCCTTGGCCCGCTGTTCGGCCTCGGCGTCCTCTTTCAGCATCTCGGCATAGCCGATAATCGCATTGAGTGGCGTGCGCAGCTCGTGGCTCATGCTGGCGAGGAATTGCGATTTGGCCCGGCTCGCCTCCAGCGCCGCGGCGCTCTCGGCCTTCGACGCGGCGACGCTGTTGACGAGCTTTTCCTTGTCGGCGCGCGCCGTCATGACGTTGGCGAAGAGGTGTAACGAAAGCGCCGCGACAATAAGCGGCGCATAGCTTGGTCCGGAGACGAAGAAGGGCGTGATCAGCACGCCCGCCAGCGCCGGCCAGATCGTGGCGAAGAAGAAGAGCCGGTTCGAACCAAAATAAACTAGCGCGTGCACAAGCGTGGCGGCAAACCAAAGTGCGGCGCGGAAGACGGCGAGCTCGTCGCCCACGACCCAGGTCCAGATCCAGCCCGAGGCGTAGGCCGAGCAACCGATGCTGATGAGGCCGGCAAGTATCCAGGCAGAGCGTCTTGGCGCGGTTTCGACGCAAGGCTCGCCCACATGTTTGTAGAGGGGCTCAAGCACCAGCACCTGCAAGCCGATCACAAGCACGATCCAGGCCAGCGCCGCCGCCCAGCCAAGCCAGATGATCGAGACGACACCGCTCACGACGGCCGGGACGAAGCGCGCCATCCGGCTGCCGACGACATGCTCGTTAGCTCGCCGCAGCGCTGCTGCGTCGTCGGCGCCCTGCATGAGCCAGTCTTCCAGCCGCCGGGCGCGTTCTCGTATGGCTGACCACATCATCGGAAGCCGAATACCGGCGAAACATTGCAGATTTGCTCAACGGCGGAGGAGCTTACCGGAAGATTAACAGGCGGCCGGCTCGTGCGCGCGATCTCATGTCCGCTTTCTGAAGGAGCAGAACGGTTCGCTCGTGTCTGCAATATGCCCCGAAGCAGGCGCGGGCGTGGGTCAGGGATCGAAGCCCGAAAGGCCGAGAGGCGGAACGGGGCTCGGTGCGAAGCACGAGAGCCGGCCCGCGCGAGCGAGCGACGTCCAAATCGCTCTCCGCTTGCAAGGCCGTTCGCGGCCGCAAACCTTATGAAGGTCTCCCTGGCTCACGCGTCCTGTAAGGTGCGAAGAATGCGCTCGAGTGCGTCTCGAGTGACATTGATTCTCTCCGCACCAAGCATACGCACCATTCTTTGATTGTGCCGCCGCGTCGCGGCGGTGAGCCTTGCCAGCACATCCTCACCGCGTTTGGTGAGGCGCAGCAGCGGCGAGCGCTGGTGGCGCGGATTGGCGAGGAATTCCAGCACGCCTTCCTCGGCGAGCTCGTCAGCAAGCCGCTGCACGCTCTGGCGCGTCACGCCAAGCTCGCGCGCCGCGTCCGGAACTGGCTGCGTCTTTTGCGATACGACCCAGATCAGCTGCCACCTGGCCTGGGTCTGGCCGACCTCAGCGGCGATCGCGTCGCCGGTGCGGCGCATTTCGCCAGCCGTCTTGAACACTCTGGCGACCAGAACTGCATAAGGGTCGAACGCTGTGTTGCTCATGCGGCTCACCTTGACAGCATTCTGTCCTTTTGACAACAATGCACCATTATATCGGAGGTCCTGATGAGCCGCGTCGATCTCTATCGCAACGTGCACAAGGGCCAACGCGCCCGCCTGTTCAGCTTGGCTGTCGAGCTTGGCCGGGTCGATGGCGAGGACGCAACGGTCCTCGCCGATCTCACGGAACGCTTGCGGACAACGCTGGACGAACTGCGCCGCCATGGCGAACACGAGGAGAGCTATATTCATCCTCTGCTGCAGGAGCGGGCGCCGGAAATCGCCGCCGAACTCGAGCGCGAGCACCGTTCCGTCGAGGCAGACATGGCCGAGTTCGAGGACATGCTCGGCGCAACGACTTCGGACGGCGGCCTCAGCCTCTATCGCGCCTGGTGCCGGATCGTAGCGAGCTATCTCCAACACCTAGACAAAGAAGAACAATTCGCGATGCCTAGCCTCTGGCGAACCTGCTCGGATGAGGAAATCTTGGCCGTGATTGGCGCGTTCTCGTCCTCCCTGAGCGCGTCCGAACGGCTGAACGACCTTCTGAGCCAGGCCCCCACGCTCGCCCCGCAAGAGCTTGCGCTCTACGTCAAGGCGCTGGGCCGCAGCCAGGAGTTTTCCGAAGAGAAAGTGTTCGACCGCTTGGCGGGGGTGCTCACGGCGCATACGCTCGATCGGCTGCGGAAGGATCTGACGCGGTATTGACCGCGGGTTCTGGCGAGGACGGCGGAGCATCGTCTGGAGAATCATAAGACGCTACCGACGAACGTTCGTCTGATTATTCCCGACGCCTTGGACGGACGTTCCGTAGTCGACCTCTCTCGATGGATATGGAGGTTTCATACGCTCGCTCTTCATCGCGCCTCTTGCCGCTCTCGCGCACGCCGCCCGCGGCGAAGCTGACTTCAGATAGGCCGGCCGTAACGCGGCTTGGGCCGCGGTGGAGTCCCGAATTTGTTGCTTGGGGCAAGGCCGGCGAAGCCACGCACCTGTTGGGAGCACGCGATAGCGGTCCGACAACCGTTCAGCGATTGGGCGCCGCGCATCGCGTGCGCAGGCGAAACCGGGCATGAAGACGACATCGCCCCCTCGCCGAACACTTCCGCGGCGATGTACTCGCTCATCGCCAGGGGCGCAGCGAACGAGCGCGCGTGCGCCGTGGGGAGCATTGCCCCGCCAGGCGCGATACATTGCCGGCGGCTTGGCCTAGACGCGCTCATTTCGGTTTCTCCGATTTTCTCAATCTGTGGGGGTTAGTGAAGACCTCCTCCACCTTTCGCCCAAACACCGCAGCGATGCGGAAGGCGAGATCGAGCGAGGGATCGTGTCTTTCGGCTTCGATCGCGATGATGGCCTGGCGCGACACGCCCACGCGCTCGCCGAGATCGGCTTGGGTCCATCCGAACTCCGCGCGCAAACTGCGCAAGCGATTCTGCATCAGACGGAGCTGCGCACGAAGGGCGTGACGACGCCGTAGACCGCCCAAAACAAGGGATAGACTAGCCAGCCGGGCGCATGCGGCGCCCCTGCATAGCTCTCGGCAAGCCCCCACGTCGAGAAGACCGCGAACGCTACGCCGGCCGCGATGATGAAACGCCGCGCCATGATCGCGCGCAGGTATTCATCGCTGTCGCGCATCGCTGCCAGGGTTGCCCAGATTTGCACCGCAATAGGTAAGGCGACAAGCCCGGCAAAGCCGAAGCGCGCCGCGGGCGACAAGCTATCGAGAGCGCCAAGCATCGCCGCGGCGTTCAAGATGGCGTAGCCGCCGAACGATAGCAGCGTGACGGCGACATAGCGTCGAAGCGGGGGTGTCAGACTGCTCATGCGAGGCAACTCCTGCAATGTCAGGAGATCCTTACATGCCCCAGACGCATATGTAAAGCGCGCCTTACATGGTTGTGTTTGTCAATCGGCATGGCGAGACCTAGTCCGCTAGCTTAAGCGCACTACTCTGCACCCGTTTTCGCAAACGGCGACCGCGCTTGCCCAAAGCAGGCTGCGGCCAGCCCGCTCATCCCCTATTCGGATCTTTGGCGCGAAGGAGTCTCTAAGCGGACCTTCAGCGGCAAAAGCGCCGGCAGTGTGAGACAGCTCGCTTTTGCTAGTTCGAACGGTGAGCCTGCACCGAGCCCAGAAGAGCAACGGACTCGCTGAAGCGGACGAACGCGGAGCCACGGATGAACGGCTGGAAGTTGGCGAACTCCCGGGCGCCGATTGCACGAAAGGCGGGCAATATCGGCGCGGCGCTTTCGTAGACGGCGCCCGCCTCCCCTTCATTCCAATGGATCCGCCACAGGAGATCGCGTCCGTCCTTTCGAACCCGGACAAAGGTCACGACCGAGCCAGACCCACTATCCCGGATCGGTTCCAGCGCGGTTGATCCCAGCACTTCGAACGCGTCGAACGGTGTCAGTTCTGTCGAAATGGGCTCGGTGCTCGGTCGATAGCGCTCCAGAGCTGCACGTCGTCCGACTGCCAGCTCGGAAAAAATCTCCTGCGTATGCGCAGTGGCCGCAGCGAGTATTGTAGGCGCGCGGGCGCCGACACCGGAAGGCAGCAGCGCATCGAAGGCGGCCTGGCCGTGGGGGATGATCTCGAGGAATGGCGCGTTTGCGCGAACTTCGATCCAATTGGCGACATCGACGCGATAGGTTCCAACAAATGGCTCCAAATCTTGGATCTCGATGACCGGCGGCGGCAAACTCACATCGCCGCCACCGAAGATTAGTCGCTCCAACACCGAGGGCCCGCCGGCGGAATTGAACGCCTCCCGGAGCGGCGCTCCTTCAATCGCCTGGTTTGTTTGGAAGATGGTGACGACGCCATCAGTAGGATAGCGATTGAGCCAAGCGCTGAAGCCGACCTCCTCTTGGCCGCTGTGCCAAATGTTGAGATGATCTTGACCTTCAATGACGACATGTCGCGTCCACCAGCCGCGACCGTAAGAAAGTCCCGCGAATACGTCTTTCAGCGGTTCATCTAGGCGAGCGCGCCATTGCTCAGGAACGATGCGCCCTTCGCGCAGGGCTTGCACCCAACGGAAGAGGTCCCCTGGCGAGGTAACGACACCACCACCACCTAGACCAAATCCCCAAGTGTCGACGCGTGGATATTCAACATGCGTGCCGCCGATCGACATTGGCCGCTGGTCAATCGACCAACGCGTATCGCCGCGAAACCCGGTATTCTCCAGTCCCGCCCGCTCAAACAATTCGGTGCGAAGATAGTCCTTGAACTCCCGGCCTGATGCGCGCTCGACGACCAGCGCCAAAAGGCTGTAACAGAAATTGCAATAGCTCCATTCCTCACCGGGCGCGCTCGCCAGCGTTTGCGAAAACAGGTAGCGCTTGAGTTCGGCGGAGGTCGCGAAACCCTCCGGGAAGTCGTAATTGTCTCGAAGACCGGACGTGTGACTTAGTAAATGGTCGATGGTGATTGCGCCGAAGCCGGCAGGCGCTTCAGGAAAAAAGTCGGTCAGGGGTTGAGAGAGTTGAAGCCGGCCTTCGGAAGCGAGCTTGACAATGGCGGTCGCCGTGAACTGCTTTCCAATCGACGCCGCATTGAAGACGGTCGCGGTGGTTAGGCCAGGCCCATAGGCTCTTTGCAGCACAATGGCGTCGCCTTGCGCCACCAACAACGAAAACTGGTAGCCGTAGTCGGCGTAGCGGCTTGCTACCGCATCAATCGAGCGGCCAAGCTCCCCCGCAACCACGGGCCGGTCTTCAGCAAGCCTCGCGCGGCCGCTCGAACCAGCGCTCGTGCAACCGGCAACTAGCACTATCGCAAGTGCGAACAAGATGCGCGCCGACACTCGTCCTCCATCGGTCGAAATTGCGGTGACACCGCCGCATCATCCGCGTGAACGTCGCGACTATGGCGGCGCGCCGGCAAGCGTCCAACGGATAATCGCGAATGAACTCATCTCGTTTTCGTATGATCGAAATCCGGCACATCGCCGTCTTTGTGGCGCTGGCGGAGGAACGGCATTTCGGGCTCGCAGCGCGACGTCTGGGTGTGAGCCAGCCCAGGGTCAGCGTCTTACTGCGCCGCATCGAAGACCTATTGGGGACGCAGCTCGTTGAGCGGCGCCCGGAGGTTAGACTGACCCCCGATGGTGAAGCGATCCTACCCTACTTTCAGTCAGCGCTGACACGCGTCGACAGCGGCGTGCGGCTCATTGAGGATCGCAGTAACGGCATCGATGGAGCGTTGCTGCTCGGTTTTCCGACCTGGATCCTTGCAACGGACATTCCCGAACAGATCGTTCGTTTTCGCGAGCGCTTCGCCAATGTGCGGGTCGACCTCTTTGACATCGGCAGCAGAGAGCAGATCGATAAAGTTCGGAGCGGGGAGCTGAGCCTCGGCTTCGTTAGATCAAAGCCGATCGCCGACAAGGATGTTGTGCTAGAGGTCCTATACGAAGAACCATGGCGACTGGCCGTACCGCGAGACCACGCTTTAGCCCATTGTGCGGAGTTATCGTTAGCCGACCTTTCGATGAACAAGTTGGTGTGCTTTCCAGAACACCTCGACCCGGATCTTCACCGCGATATCCGCACCATAGCCGAAGCTGCAGGCAATAGATTGAACGTTGTTCAAGAAGCCCGCGAGTGGCTGGCCATTGTGGGATTGGTGCGCGCCGGCGCAGGATCGGCGCTGGTTCCCGCTTCGATTGAACGGCTTTGCAACACCGGTCTAAGTTATCTCACGATTTCAGATCTGGCGTTGCAGAGCGTGGTGTGCTTGTGCGCCTCGACAAATCCCGATCCCGTGACGCGGTCTTTCAAGCGCTTCTTGCAAGAAGACCGCCGCTGCGCCTCGCGACAGGGGCTCGCCTCCTGACGGCGGGTTGCGTCGCAGCGTTCGCCGCGTGGGGACGATCGTGCGCATCTAGACGGAGGCATGTGCGGTCGACGCGACCACGGGCGAGAGCGCGACATTCCAGTAGCGGTCGTCGACCTATATGCGTCCGAAAGCCGACGTGCGCGGCGCGGCTTCTCGCCAAGGGCGTACGCGGCAGTGGACACACAGAGGCCAGCGCCGCTCGCGCACAAGTCGCGCTACGCGGGGCCGGTCACCGGTCTCAACGCTCCGACTTCGCAAGCCGACGAGCGGTTCAGAAATCCGCTGTCACCGACAAGGACACGCGCCTTGGGCTGCTCATGGTAAAAGCGCCGTTCGAACCAACGTCCCACTCGCGATTGTCAGTGACGTTCTGCACCAGCAGCCGCGCTACCGCACGCGCATCGCCGATCCCAAACCTCCAGCGCGCGCCGAGATCGAGCGTGGTCCGGCCCGGCTGCGTGAATTGCGCGTCACCGAGCGAAGGCTGCGGCGCGCTGCTCGCCGCGCGATCCCCGGTACTGAGTACCGCCAAGTCCACCGACAGATCGCGATTCCACGGCAGCGCGTAATCGAGGTTCAAGCGCAGCTGCCGTTCGGTCTGGCCGACAGGACGCGGCCCGATCAGCCCGAGGTCGACAAGCTCGCCGCTGACCTCGCCGTCCAGCAGCACCGCGCCCGCGATCAGGGTCAGCCCTTCCATCGGGCGGCCCGCGAGCGAGAGCTCCACGCCTCGGTGACTCACCTCGCCAAGTTCGCGATAGACCTGCGCTGGATCAAGATTGAAGTAAGGCTTGGCGACCTCGAACACGCCAGCCACGAGCGTCATGTCTGGCGTCACGCGATAGCGTATGCCTGCATCGCGCTGGCTGGTGCGCAGCGCCGGCGGCGCTTCGTTGCGGTTGACGGCGTTCTCCGGCGCCACCGGACTCTCCTCAAGCCCGACTGTGTAGCCGGCATATGCCGAGAGGCGGCTGGTGATCGGCACGGCGAGCGCGGCGTCATAGAGCCATGGCTCGTCAGTGGAGACGATAACAGGTGCGCTCGGCGCGATGACTGTCTTCTCATAGTTTGCGCGCTGCACGCCGAGCCGCACCTCGCCGACGCCGGTCCAGACGCCCTGATAGGCGACGCCAAGTGTCGTCTGGCGCACCTCGTCTTGGCTTTGCGGACCGAACGCGATCACCGGCTCAGGTAAATCGGGCACGTCCTCATAAAGATTGGAGGGCCCTAGCGGCACGCTCACGCCTCCGCCGTAGGTGCGATCGGCGGCGCGGCCGCGCACCGAGAGATGCAGCGCATGCCGGCGCGGCCCCTCGTCTCCGCTCCACGTGGCGCGCAGTTCGCCTGACGTGGAGCCGAAGCTTTGCTCCTGACTGGCGGCGACAAACATGTCGAGCGAACCGTCGGCTTGCGTGTTTCGCAACAGCGCGGTGCGCTGGCGTTCGGTTTCGTTCTCGACCCGGAAGAGCCCCGCCCGCAGCGTCCATGAGTCGGAGAGTTCGAAGTTCGCGATCGTCCCATAGAGCGGCCGGAACGACCTGCTCCAAACCCAATCGGGACTGAGATTGCGCGCCGGTGACTCGGGCGGCGCACTTGCGCCGTCGGTAAATACGAGCGGCGTCGACCGCAGGCTCGGAAGATCGAACACTGCAAAGAAAGGCTGGATCACGAGCCGCTCGCTCGCTTGCCAGTGCAAGACGCCGCCAGCCGCATAGATTTCGTCGGCCGCGCCCGGCGTCGGCTCGTCGCGGCGATAGGCGACTCCGCCGGCGAAGCTCAGGTCCCCATCCCGAAATGGCTGCTGCATGTCCACACTGAGAGCATGGCCGCCGAAGGGTCCGACGCTGCCATTGACGCTCACCACGCTCTCGTCGCCAACCGACCGTAGGGCGTAATCGGAGAGCCCTGTCGGAGCTGGAAACGGATAGCCTTGCGCGGTAATGCCGACACGCAAAGTGGAGCCCGAAACCAGTCGACCGGAAAAGCCGATCGGGTTGTCGATATAGAGCCCTTCAAGGCGGATATTGCCGGCGGCTACCGGGCTGAAGCCGCGCGCATCGACGTCGCTATAGAGACCAATGCGCTCATTGCCGACGCTGGCGCCGAACGCGTCCTCGGCCGACCGCACCGCATTTTCATCCACGCGCTGGGCGTGCGCGGCGCCGGACGAGAGGCATAGCAGCGCCGCAGCGGCGGCGCTCGAGTTGAAACCGCGACGGCGGCGAACATTGAACTGAAACAAGGCGAATCCCCTGATGACGAAGATGTCGCCTCACCAAATGAGAGAATGGCGCCGCGCGCGCGCCGGGTTTCGAAAACGGCTAGGCCCATTTCACATTCGGCGAGCCGCCTTTTCTGTATCCGCGTTTGCGCTCCTCCCCACGCGCGCAGCTCATGCTGTGACGGCGGCGCAATGTCCGTTGCGGTTACAGCTAGAACGTTGCCACGAGCACCTATGCCTGCGCGCAAAATGGCGACGTCACCGTCCATCAGGACGATGACGTCGCACGATCCCTGGGCGCGCCAGCCGGCGCCCCCTACTCCATAAGATGCGAGCCTCAGCCTCTAGCCGTATTTCACCGTGCAGCCGTAAGGCGTCGTCTCCGCGACCTGCACCCGCCGGCCCGCCGCGATATCCCGGAGCGCTGCGCGCACATAATTGTTCGCGCCCTCCAACGATTGCGGGCGCGCGGACGGGCGGTCATCGATCGCGCCTTGATAGAGCACGCGTCCATCCCCGCCGATGATGAACATCTGCGGCGTATTGGTCGCCCCGTAAGCCCGGCCCATCGCGCCAGTGGGATCCAGCAACGTTGCGGTGGGCGCGGCGTTGTCGGTGCGCACACGCGCCAGCGCGCCGGGACCGTCGAGATGGCCTTGCTCGCCGGGGGCCGACGAAATCACCTGCAGCCACACCACGCCGCCAGCCGTCGCCTCGCGCTGCAGCGTTTGCATGTTGCCGCTGTCATAGTGCTTGCGCACATAAGGGCAGCCGGAATTGGTCCATTCGAGCACGACGGTGCGGCCGCTGAATTCCGAGAGCGTGCGCGTCGCGCCATTTGCATCCCGCACCGAGAAGGCGGGCGCCGCGGCGCCGGTTTCGACCGCCGAAGCAGCGCCTGTGAATGTGACGCCAGCAGTGACGGCGACAGCCACCGCGGCGGCGCCGATAAGCAAGTTGCGCTTCGTGAGCTTAGTCATTGCACTTCTCCTTCCAGGGTTTCCAGAATGATGTCTTCGCTAAGAAGCTGCGCCAAAATCCGCGGCTCGCCCTGCGGCGGGTAATAGAGATAGAGAGGGACGCCAGCACGGCCGTGCTCGGCCAGGGCCGCGGCGATCGTGTCGTCGCGATTGGTCCAGTCGGCCTCGAGATAAGCGACATCGCTGTTCGCGAACGCCTGCGCCACGCGCGGCGTAAAGGCGGCCGCTTCGTTCACTTTGCAGGTGACGCACCAGGCGGCGGTGAAGTTGACGAACATGGCCCGGCCCTCGCCGCGCAATCCCGCGACGCGCGCAGGACTCCAAGGCTCGGACACGAGCGTCGCCGTGCTTTCGATCCCAAGCATCGGCCGCCACATCACGGCGCCGGTGAGCGCTATGAGTGCAGCGCCGGCGATGAGCCAGACGCGTCCCCAGCGCGCGACGAAGAAAACGAACGCGAGCGCGGTCGCAAAGCTGAGCAGCGCCAAGACGCCCAACGGTCCTGTTTGCGCGGCCATGACCCAGGCAAGCCAGACCGCGGTCGCGAACATCGGAAACGCCAGTAGGTTCTTCACCCGCTCCATCCACGCTCCAGGCTTGGGGACGAGTCGTTGCAGGCTCGGCGCAAAGTGCAGCGCCGTCAGTGGTAATGCGAAGCCCAGCGCCAGCGCGGCGAAGATCAGCAGCGTCGTCGCCGCCGTTTGCGTGACCGCAACGCCAATCGCGCCCGCCATGAAAGGGGCAGTGCATGGCGTCGCCGCGATCACCGCGAGCGCGCCGGTGAAGAACGCGCCAGCATCGCCGCCGCGCGAGGCCAGACTGGCGCCGGCGTTCGCCGGCCCGTTGATGCTGAAGACGCCAACCAAGTTGAGGCCGATGGCGAAGAAGAGCAGCGCGAGCACGGCCGTCACCCATGGCGCCTGCAGCTGGAAACCCCAGCCGACTGCTTCGCCCGCTTGGCGCAGCCCGATCAGAACGCCGGCGAGTGCGAGGAACGTCGCGATGACGCCGGCGAAATAGAAGACGCCGTGCCGCCGCGCCTCGCCGGTGTGGGCGCCGCCGGCGAACGCGAGCGCCTTCATCGAAAGCACTGGCAGTACGCACGGCATGATGTTGAGGATGAGCCCGCCAAGGAAAGCGAGTGCGACCGCGGCGATGATGGCAGTGGCGTCCAGAGGCGCGCCGCTCGCCTGCGGCGCCTGGGCCCCGGTTCCTGGCAGCACCGGCCCGGGCGCGGCGCTGATCTCAACGGCGCGGCGCGCGCCGCTCGCATCTGTGTACGTCAGCAAGCCTTGCAGCGGCCCTTCTGCCGCCGCCGCACCGGGCGGCAGCGTGATGCTGAAGCCTTCCGCCCCAAGGCTAGCGCTCTGGTTTTCAGCGTAGTCGATGAGATCGCGGTCGAAAGCGAAGAAGTAAGGCTCGCGTGCGCCCACCATGGCGACGCTCAGCACCAGGGGCGCTCCGGCGGTGATGCGTGTCGTGACGCCTTCGTCCCGGCTCGGAATCCTGCTCAGTGTTTCAGCGATGCGGGGGCCCCACTCCGGATCGTCGCGGCCCTGCGCGGCGACTGGGAGCGAGAGCGCGATGGCGCTCTCTTCCGGAACGCACGTGTCTTCGGAGCAGACGACCAGATAAACGTCGGCGGAGAGCTGCGCCCTATCGCCCGGCCGTACGTCTTCGGCCACCCGCATCTCGACCGGCAGCAGCACTTCGCCGGAATAGCCGTAATTGACGAGGCCGGCGGCAAGGATCGGCTCAGGCGCCGGCCACTGGATCGGGCCCGCCGTGAAACCAGCCGGGAGCGACCAGGTGATGTCAGCCGCTTCACCCGCCGCGCCCGGGTTTCGCCAGTAGGTGTGCCAGTGCTCGGCGATCTGCTGACGCAGGACCACCGTGAACGTTTCTCCCGGCGCAACCGCTGCGCGCGAGGCGTGCAGCGATGTCTCGACCCTCCGCGCGCCAGACTGAGCGAACGCAGGCGCGGCAAACAACAGCGCGACAAGAAACAAAGCAATGCGCACGGACGAAGCTCCCGATGAGGAGCCTTATCGAATAAGGAGCGAATGCCCTCTCTGCGCGCCGCTTTTCGAAATCGGCTAGGCGGATTTCACAATCGGCGAGCCTTTTGCAGCTTGCGGCGCCTGGGCTCGGTCACGGTACTCACTTGGGGTCACGCCCTCGGCGGCCTTGAACGCCCGATTGAACGGACCGAGGGAGCTGAAGCCTGCATCCAGGGCTATGGTCGATATGGGCACGCCGCGCTGCGCCGGATCGCTCAGCGCCGCTTTGGCGTCCGCCAACCGCCATTCGTTCAGGTAGTTGTTGAAGTTCCGGTACCCGAGCCGCCCGTTGATCAGCCGGCGCATGACGTATTCCGGCGCGGAAGCTGCTGTGGCGAGAGCGCCGATTGTCAGCCCGGCCTCTCTGTAGACGCGGTCCTCCGCCATCAGGCGCTGCAGCGTGCTCAGCAGACGCGCTTCGGCCGGATCGGCACAACCGACCAAAGCGCTAGCCTCACTAGCGGCTGGTGCTATTGCGTCACCGCTTGTGGAGAACATCTCTTCCGAACGCAGACCCGAAACCAGGAGCGCCAGCCCAATCCCCATCACGAAGAGCCTGATGACATTCAGATCGACAATGATGGGCGGGGTTCTGCCTGGCGCGATGTAGGAGAGCGTGATGCCGATCATGAATAGGCTGCTGAGGATGACGAAGGCGATCCGCGCGCGTCTGCGAGGCTCCACCAAGTCGGCCCCACGCCCCCTCCAGGCGACCCAAGCCGCGGCCGCGGCAAGAACGATCTGCGCCGCATTATGTGACAGCTGAAACGGGTCGGGCATGCCGCCAAGCGCACCCGAAGTGATCCATACGCCGCCCAGCACCATCATCCCTATCAGGATCGCCCAATCGAACAGCTTCATCCTGAAGCCTTCATCGAAAAGCGCGCGCGAGAACAGCCAGAACGCCGCTGCGGCGCCGTATGCAACCGCCACCAGCGGCAGCGCCCACCAGGTCACCAGGGACCTGAGCTCAGGCGTGTTCAGCGACCAATAAATACTGCAGACGCAGAACAGCGCGCCCAGCCGCGCCAGCGTAGGATTGCGCCCGTCGCGCAGCAGGATCAGCGTCAAAAGTAGGAAGGTTGTGGCCGCCCCGCCGCGCAGCGCGACTTCGAGAAAGTCAGGCAAGCTTCATCCTCATCGGACCTGCACGGCGTCGCCGCTGAGCTCGCCTAGCGCTTCAGTTGATACACGACGCACCCAATGGCGGGTCAAGGCTCAGCAAACCGCACCGATGTTTACGGCCACCAGCCAGTTGCCATGGCTAGGCGGATCTTACGATCGGCGAAGCTTTTTGCTGCGCTATACGGGCGCCATCGCGGTACTCCGTCGGGGTGACACCCTCGGCGGTCTTGAATGCGCGGTTGAAGGGACCGAGCGAACTGAAGCCGGCGTCAAGCGCAATGGTCGAGATCGGCACCTCGCGTTGCGCCGGATCACGCAACGCTGTTTTCGCGTCGGCCAAACGCCATGCGTTCAAATACGCGTTGAAGTTGCGGTAGCCGAGGCGCCCGTTGATCAGCCGCCGTAACGCATATTCCGGCGCGCCGACATGAGCGGCGAGGGCGCCGATGGTCAGTCCCGCCTCGCGATAGACGCGCTCCTCCTCCATCAGCCGCTGCAGTCTCGTGAGCAGCCGGCCTTCCGCCGGATCGGTGCAGACCACAACGCTGCCGTTCTCCGCCGTCGCAGGCGCCACCGTTTCGATGGGCGCCGAGAACATCTCCTCCGACCGTAGCCCCGAGACCAGCAAGGCCATGCCCACCGCCATGACAAACATCCTGAGGACGTTGAAGTCCGAGACGAACTGCCCCGGCACGCCTGGCGCGATGTACGAAGCGGTGACGCCGATCATGAGCAGGCTGCACAGCAGCACATAGGCGATGCGGGCGCGCCGGCGGGGCTCGATAAGGTCGCCGCCGCGTCCCTTCCAGGCGATCCAGGCCGCCGAGGCGGCGAGAACGATGTGAGCCGTCTGGCGAGGAATTCCGAGCCAGTCGGTCGACAGTCCGAATGCGCCGCCCAGGTGCCATACGCTCCCCAAGACAACCGTTCCGCCCCAAACAGCCCAATCCAGCGGCTTGAGGCGGAAGCCGTCCTCGAACAGCGCGCGGGAAAAGAGCCAGAAGGCCGCGTACTTGCCGTGTGAGAGCACCCACAGCGGCAGCGCCCAGGTGAAGCTCCACGGGACGAACGGCGTGGTATTCAACGCCCACCAACCGGTGCTGAGGCAGAACAGCGCCCCGAGGCGCGCCAAAGTTCGATCGCCCCCGTCGCGCAGGAGGAACAGACTGAGCAGCAGGAAGGTCGTGACCGTCCCGCCCCTCAGCATGATTTCCAAAAAATCCGGCATGCCTCATCCTGCTGTTATCGCTGGGGCGAGGCAACATTCAGACGCTCATGGAAAGCCGCGGATGGGCGCATGCGCTAGTCGTTTGCAAGTTTCGGCTAGCCGAATTCTGAAAAACGCGTTTGCATTCATCTCTTGCCGCGGACGTTAGTCGCTGCCGTGAGATCATCAGTCGTTTGTTTCCGCGCGGGCCCATCCCGTCCACGAATCGAGGCAGAACGTCATGCTCGATGGGCTAAATGGCCGCTTGTGGTCGACCGTCTCCTAACCCGGCCGGCATCAGCTAGGCGTCGATACCCTCAGCAATGACGAGGCGTCCTCCACTTCCACGCCCACGTACCGAACCGTGCTGTCCAGCTTTTCATGCCCGAGAAGCAGTTGAACTGCCCGGATGTTGCCTGTCTTCCGATGGATCAGCGGTCGCCAGAAGGTTGACCCGCTTGTAGGTGAAGGCCTCGTCGTCGTCTGAGACGAGGCAGGCGATCGCATCCTCGCCGTTTTCTCGCATGACCATGTAGCGGACATACCCGTCGAGAAGCAGGAAGTGGCCTCCGTTCTCCTGACGATCGATAGGGTGACGCCGCCGCCGATGGCTTCGATCGCAGCGATCGTGTCGCGTACGATCCCTGCATCGCGCGTAATGCGCGGTTGGTCATCCTTGAGCTTGGCGATGCCGTCTCTTTCGGCTCTGGGCGTGCGCGCGGCGGTCCGCCCTGGCGCAAGACCACTCCCATCGTTGGTCTGCCGTGTCCGTGATGTGGACGTCAGATATGAGCGGGCGGCGTCATTGCCGCGCTCGCGCCTCTAGCCGAGAATGAGAATCTGCAGCCGCCGAAAGCTCTCATCGCGCAGCGGCGTCAGCGCCCTGTAGGCGTCGTTGTCGAAAAAGCTCGCGGCCGCCGCCGCATCGGGAAACTCGAGAATGATGCCCATGGCTGGAGAATCGCCGCCAGCGATCGTTCGGGCGACCGGGCCGCGGAACACCACCTTTCCGCCCGCCGCTTCGCGCAAGGGCTCGGTGGCCTTTGCATATTGCGCAAGCTCTTCCGACTTGTCGCTTCGCGGCTCTGCCAGAACAAGAACGTAGGCGGTCATTGTAATTCCTCCTCTTTCAGAAGTGCCGCGAGAGCGTGGCCGACAGAAAATCGTCGTCTTCAAACGCGGCTTCGGGGCTTGTGGCCTCGGCATGCGCGAACGCCTGCCCTGCGATCTCTAGGGTCCAGCTCGAACCGATGCGACGCTCGAACTCCAGGCGGAAGGATTGCGCCCCACCCTCGAGATCGAGGACCGCCCCTGCGAGCAGCGCGGTGTCCTGCGCATCGTTGAAGCCGAGCCGGCTGCCGATGAAGACATCGTCGTCGAGCGCGGTGAAGGGCGCCTCGGCCCCGCGGCCATCATAGAGATATTCCACGAGCAGTCCGAGATCGGCGACGCCGCCGGCGATGCCGGGAGAGGTCCACTCAAATCCGGCGACTGCGGCGGCGAACACATCGCCCTGCCCTTCGCGCACCAGCGCTTCGAGCTTCCAGAGCCAGGCGTCTTTGGTCCACTGCAGATCTGCGCTGGCCTGGCTGATGCGGTCGTAGAATGGCGTTAACGTCCCACTGCCAGCGCCGATCAATCTGGGTTCGCGCGATGTGCCGTGAAAGGCGCTCAAACCAAGATCGAAGGCGCCCGACGAAATCGTATAGCGAAAGGCGATGTCCGGCGCCCATTGCTCGTCCTCGGATTCATATTGCGCCTCATCGCTGATCACGAGAGCGCCCCGAAGCCTGCCGTCGAGCGAGCCGAACGCACGCTCGCGAAACCCAGTCATGACAATGAAGCTGAACTGCTCGGCGCCGCGCCGCAGCGAGACGCGCGCCATCGGCTGGCCCAGAAACGCCTCCTCGTTGACGTCCTCGAGCGCGTCGATCTGGTTGATGATGTTGACGAGGTGGCGGCTTTCGGCGACGCCCCAAAAGAGAACGTCGGCCCCGATCGAAAATTCCCAGCGGTCGCCGCGCCAGAGCGCGTAGCCTTGCCTCAGATCGATATGGCTGCGGTTGTCATCGACGCTGTCGAACCGCGCGAATGGCGCAAGCCGGATGCGCAAGCCATTGCCGCTTTCCCATACCAGCTCGGGCGCGGCGCTCAGCGCGATTTGAAGCTCCTCGCTCTGGCCTTCGAACTGCGGCTCGCCAGGAAACGCCCGCCCCTCGATCGATACCGATCCAGACAGGTCGAGCGCCAGCGCGCACGCGTCAGACGCCGCCCCGGCGGCCAGCGCCAGCATGCCGGCCGGAACGAGGGTGGAAAGACGCATCGATTCAGCGCAGCGTCGCCAGCACGGCGGGCACGAAGTTCGCCTCGCTGAGACCGGTGCGGAACCGGATGTTGGAGAACGCCAGCGTCGTCGTCTTTCGCGTCAGATGATTGCTCATGCGCAAGCGCCCGGCGCGCCAATAGGCGCCGCCATGCTGCCTGTACTCATCGAGCAGCAGCGTCTTCAGATGTCGGTCGCCGCGATCGTAGAAGTCGATCTTGCGGAACTGGGCTGTCGGCTGATCGATCCAGACGATCTGGCGGCGATAGCCGGAGTGCTGATAGAGCGGAAAGCGCTCGATGACATCGCAGGCGACGCCGTCCAGATTTTCGGCGCGCATGAAATTGTAGCGGAATTTACCGAGTTCCTGCGCCGTAAAGTCCTCGAACGCGAACTCGCTGCCGACGAAGGGGCCCGATTTGTTGACCGAGGCGATGCGGCGAACCCGGTGCAGCGCCGGCAGATAGATCCACTGATCGTCCGGCTCAAGGATGCGCGCATGCGAAAGGAGCGCGGTGCCCTCAATATCGGCCGGCGCCGAGAAAATGACGATGCTCTTGTCGCCGACATTGGCGCTCGCCCGCTCCAGGGTGCGGATCTCGAGTTCGCGCTGCGACTCTGAACCGTTCGCGTTGCGCAGCGTCATGCGCAGGCTCGCCACATTGTCGCGAAAGCCATTGTCGGAGGTGTCGCTGCGCTGGGCGACGGCGAAGCCGCGCTCGGCGGCATCTTGCGCGCTGGCGCGCCCGCCGAGGCTCCAAAGCGCCGCCCCGGCGCCTGCGACAAGGAGTTCGCGTCTACGAAACTTGCGGGACATGGCCGATCCTTTCCTGTTGAAGGGCGTCGCGCGGGTCGCGGTAGCCGATGAGTAAGAGCGCCGGGAGCAGGAAGAGTTCGAAGAGAAGCGCGACGCTGATGGCGATCGCGGTGAGCTGGCCGAGCTGCTGGTTGATGCGGAAGAGCGAGAAGGCGAGCGCGCTGAAACCGACGGCGAGGATGATCGTCGTCACGATGACCGCCTCGCTCACCTGGCGGTAGGCGTAGCGAACCGCTTCGGCCCGGTCGGCGCCGAGCGCGCGCCGCGCATGCAGGTACTTCGTGACAAAGTGGACGGTGTCGTCGACGACGACGCCGAGCGAGGTCGAGCCGACAATGGCGGCGGCCATACCGATCTCACCGACGAAGATCGCCCAGATGCCGAACGTCACCGCCACGGGCAGGACATTTGGAATGAGGCTGACAAAGCCCATCGACACGCTACGCAGTGAGATGGCGATGACCGCCCCGATCAGCAGCGCGGCAATCAGCGTGCCGGAGATCATCGCTTCGATATTACGCTGCGACATGTAGGCCGCCATCACCGAGACCCCGGTCGGACGCGTGGCCTCGATGTGGGTGGCGTTCTCGCGCAGCCAGGCCTCTGCGCGGTCCATGAAGGCCCGGTGCGTCGTCGTCGGGAGGTCGTGCAAGGTGACGGAGACCCGCGTTCCCGAGCGATCAACATTGACGCGGTCGTTGAGGTCGAGTCCGTAGGGCAGCGAAAGCTCGTAGAGCAGCAGATATTGCGCGGCCATTTCGGCGGTTTGCGGCAGGCGCGCCCATGACGGATCGTCGTCGTGCATGTTCATGTTGAGACGCTTGATGGTGTCGGAATAGCTCAGGACATGGGCCACTTCGCTCTGGGCGCGCGCCCAGAGCGTGAACGCCTCCAGCTCGGCAAGGTAAGCCGGGTCATTGACGCCGGCGGCGCGGCCAGTTTCGAGCGCGAACTCGAATACTTCAGGGCCTCGCAAAGCCTGAGTGGAGAAGTCCATGTCCTGACGGACGGCGAGACGCTCATCGAAGTATTTCGAAAAGGTGTCTTCGAACCGGTTGGTGGCCGCGAGCGCCGTCAAGCCGAGCGTCACCGCACCGAAGAAGACGAGCACCCCGGTACGGCGAGCGATGACGAAGTCTCCCAGTGCATGGATGAAGCCGTCAAAGAGACCCGCGCGGGCCGCGCGCGCCGGGCGCATCGGCAAGACCGCGAGCAGCGCCGGCACGAGCGTGATCGCCAGCGCCCAGGCCGCGAAGATGCCGATCGCGGTGATCGTGCCGAGCGCCTGAATGTTGGGCCCGTCGGCGAAGTTGAGGCTGGCGAAGCCGATAATGGTCGTGAGGCTGGTAACGAAGACGGCAAGGAAATTCTCGCGCATGGCGCGTCGCACCGCTTCCTTGCGCTCTATGCCCTGGCGCAAGTGCTTGCGCGTTGACACCACGATATGGACGCAATCGGCGATGGCGAGCGTCAGGATGATGTTGGGCGCGGCGATCGTGATCGGCGCGAGCAGAATGCCGAGATAGCCCGCCGCGCCCATGGCCGCGACGGTGGAGAGAACGATCGCCACGAACGTCACGAAAGCTGCCGAGATGCTGCGCATGCCCAGCATCGCAAGCGCGATCATTACGAGATACATGAGCGGAATGAGCGTGGCGCTATCGCCCTGACCGGCCTCGCCCCAGGCGTTGTTGACGACGACAATGCCCGTCAACCCGAAGCGCACATCGGGATGGCGCTCGTTAAGCTCGGCGACTATGGCGCGCGCGGCGGCCGTCACGTCCGGGACCTCGGTGAGCGAGGCGCCGGGCAATTGGATCGTCGCGTTGACCCCGGCCGTGCGCCCATCCAGGGAAATGAGGTTGCCCGCGAGCGTCGGTTCGGCCAGCGCGATGGAGCGCCGCTGCGCCAACTCGGCTTCGCTCAATGCGCCAGCATTGCTCACAAGGTCTTCGACGACCAGGGTGTCGCCATCGGAATAGGTGCGCTGGAAATTCGCCACCGAATCGACCCGCGTGGCGAACGGCAGCGTCCAGGCCCGCTGGGTGAGCTCTTCGATCAGCCCCGCCATACGCGGCGAGAACGCATCCTCGCCTTCCGGGGCCTGCACGATGAAGAAGACATTGTCGTTCTTGGTATAGGCGTTCTGGAATTCGTCGAACTGATTGATCTCCGGGTTGTTGGGCCCGAAGAAGATCCGATAATCCGTCGCAAAGCCGAGGCGCGACAAGCCGCTGCCGGCGGCCAGGACGGCGGCGACCGACAAGACGATGACGAGCCAGCGAAAGCGGATGACGGCGTCGATGAAGGCTTCGATGAGTTTCACGAGAACGACCTCCCCGGCGATGGCCCTTGCTGGGACGCCGCTTGAACCACGCCGCAGCGCTTTCACGCCGCTTTCTATAGTAGTGGCTACATAAAAAGCCGACTCGGGCGCGTCAAGGCGCCTCTATAGCGTGGGCTATATTTTTCATTCCCATTCGAGACGAGGCGTTGCTTCAATCGTCGCGCGCCGCTCCAGGGCACGGCTGGAAAAGCGGCCTCTTTGTCCTTCAGCGCGTCAGGCGGCTGAGCGATGATCGGGTCAATCAGGCAGAGGAGCGAACATGCGACGTCGCGACTTCACCGCGGGCGCGCTGGCGATGGGCGCAAGCGCTTGTCAGCGCCCGCAAGTCGCCGAGGACGCAGCGCCGGCGCCGCCCGATCTCAGCGAGCACGCCTCTACAATCGAAGCGCTCCGCCCTCCGAAGCGCGCGCGGCCGCTCGTTGTCATTCTCGCCGATCCAGACGGCGCAGAAACCACGGACCTCATTATCCCCTACGCTGTGCTCCAGCGCTCGGGCCTATGCGATCTGCGTATCGCGTCCTCGCTCAGAGGCCGCACCCAGCTGCGGCCCGCGCTCGCCATCGACGCCGGCGCGGACCTCGATGAGATTCTGAGCGAGGCGCCGGATGGACCGGACTATCTCATCGTGCCGGCCCTGCGTCTGCGCGACGCGGCAGCGCCGGTTGCGTTCATTCGGCAGTGTTCCGAGCGGGGCGCCGTGGTTGCGGGGATCTGCGCAGGCGCGCTCACACTCGAAGCGGCAGGCCTTCTAAGCGAGCGGCGGGCGACCACGCACTGGTGGGATGTCGAAGCGCTCGCTGAACGCAACCCGGCCATGACCTGGGTGCGGGACCGGCGCTATGTCGTCGACCGCGGCGTGGCGACCACTACGGGCGTGTCGGCCTCGCTTCCGTTCTCGCTGGCGCTGGTGGAGGCGATTGGCGGGCGCAAACGAGCCGCGGCCCTTGCCGCGGAACTGGGCGCCGAGAGCTGGGATGCGCGCCACGACAGCAGCGCCTTTCGCCGCCGCGGCGCTGTCCTTGGCGTGGCCGCCGCGAACACGCTCGCATTCTGGGAGCGCGAGACGATCGGCGTTGAGGTCAACGACGGCGTCGACGAGATCGCGCTCGCCTTCACCGCCGACGCGTGGTCACGAACCTACAGGTCGAAGTCGCTCGCCGTCGGAACGGGCGCCGGTCCTGTGCGAGCGCGCAGCGGACTGATCGTTCATCGCGAGCGGGAGGCCTCCGACGGCGAGCTCGACCTCGTCGTCGCGCCAGCACCTGAAGACAAACCCGCTCTGGCGCTGGCGGCCGCGCTCGGCGCCATCGCCCAGCGCCACGGCGTGCAAACGGCTGCCCTGGTTGCCCTGCAGCTCGAATATCCATGGCTTGAATGAAGAGCGACGGCGCCAAAAAGTGCAACCGCTGCGGACGTGTCAGCGCTATTGGGGCTTCGCCCTACGCTTCCGCAACGCTGATTTCGACTTTCAGGCGCGGCGGGAGCGCGTGGCGGTGAGCGGGTCCCAAGCCGCCATCGCACCGTCCACCGAGGCCATCAGCGCCTTGCGCGTTGCGCCATCGCGAGCGCGGACGCCGAGCCCATGCACAACGGTTGCGTAGAAGTTTGCGATGGCTGCGGTATCGAGTTTGGATGAAAGTTCGCCGCTTGAGACGGCCACATCCAATCGCTGCTTCAGCACCTTGGGCGCGCACTGGCGGACCGAGGTGACATAGTCCTCCGCGCCCTTGCCAGAGGCGGCGCAGTTGAGGGCGCCTTGCACCAAGAGGCAGCCATGCGCTTTGCCGGGCCGGGAGACGGCGGCGACAACTTCGCGGAGAAACGCCTCGAAGGACTGGCGGGCGGTGGTCCCTTGCTGCAGCGCGCGCATCTGCTTTGCGCCAACAGTCATGAGATAGAGATCGACCACCTCTTTGAAGAGGGCCTCTTTCGAACCGAAGGCATGGTAGAAGCTGGGCGGCGTTATGCCGCCCATCGCCTGCTGCAGATCTTCAAGCGTGACGCCCTCGTAGCCGCGCTCCCAGAACAGTTCGAGCGCACGCTCGACCGCCTCGTCGCGGTCAAATATCGTAGGCCGACCTCGTTTCGCCATCGGATCAGTGCTGCATCTTCAGTTTCTGTAGCCGCCCCTATAATTGGGCCGCTCTTAACGGCAAAGCAACATCCCCCTGGAGCACCGTGAAACGCGGCCATCCGCCGCCGTCCCTCGCCTGCGGGGATCCCGCCGGCGAGCACACGTCCCCGCTCATCGGCTAGATGACGAACGCGATTGAATCCGGAGAGCGCGCCGCCGACGAGATCACTTACGCGAACGCCAGCGGTGGGGATTGAATTCACGCCCGCTACTTAGGCTCGAGCGCGCCGACAAAATGCGACGCGAAGTCGATCCATGCATCAAGCCCTGCATCGATCGCGGCGCCCGCATCGACCCAGATGATGCCGCGCATCGGTTTTCCGGTGATGTCCATGGGCGTCGCGCCCGGACGGCTCAGCGCCTGCGCTTCCCGCTCCTTGCCCACTCTGAACATGAAGCGGCCGACCTCGACGCCGCACAGCATGTTGCCGTTCAGCATCCAGCAATAACCGCCGAACATCCGTCGCTCGCTCACGCCGGCGCGCCTGCGCATGGCCTCGCGCATGAGTTCGACGAGGTGCGGGTCGTGGGGCATAAGGCGTCGCTCCGTCAGGGATCATGGGCCAACGGGGAGCACGCCCGCTCACCGGCGCGGCGGGATCAGCTCGAACGACGTTGGGCCCGGTTCTGGCGCGTCCCAGCTCTCGGCGCGCGCGGCGCACGCGGCAAAGACGTGCAGTTGCGGCTCAAGGACTTCGAGATCGTCGAGACTGGAGGCGCGGTGCGAACGCCATCAACGGCGCCGCGAGCGCCCATTGCGCCAAGGTGAAGCCGGTTTCGATGAGGAGATAGTCAGGGACCGATGTCATCACGTTCTTGGCCGCCACAGCAAGGGTCGAGTAGGTCCAGGACAGCGCCGCGCCAAAGAGCGCGAACACCGCTGTGCGCAGCCAGAACGCGCCGGCCGGGAAGCGTTCGAACGCCCACGCATAGAGCGCCCCCTGCGCCAGGAGCGCAACAAAGCCAAATGGTACGATGATCTCGTCGCGATAGATCTGAAGACGGTCGTAATAAGCTTCGAACAGCACGAGGCGCCAGACAAAGCCCAGCACGAACGTCGGCGCCGCGTAGGCGAGCGTCGCGAGGATCAGTCGGCGCTTTTGATTGCAGTCTCCTTCTGTTTTCTCACCGACAGGTGATGCGCGATCAAAATATGATCAAGATCATGTTTTGGCGGTGCGTTATGCACTCGCTGGGCGTACGCAGCCGGTCGCGCGTCGCTTGACTTTGCCGGGAACGCCCGTTTTGTAGCATTCCCTATAATTGACGCCGGATGGCGCCAGGCAGGGGGAGGCGGTCGGATCGCAGTGGGTTTCGCGCCAGGGGAGAAGTTGATGCCCGTACGACTTATCGCAGCTGCGATCGCCTTGTTCTTGGCTGGCTGTGCGCTCGCTGACGGCGCCGGCGAAAACGCGCAGCGCCGGCAGGCGCAGGACGCGGCGGCGCCATCAGGACGCTCGCCGATCGCCGACGTCCCGCTTGAACTCCGGAATGGGGCGCGGGTCGCGGCGCCGAGCGGCTGGTCGATCCGTAGAGAGGCGGCCGGATTTATTCTCGCAGCGCCGGAAGGCGATTCTTATGTCGCCATTCTGGATGGCGGCGGGATCGGCGCCGATGCAGCGGTTCAGACCGCGCTTGGCGCCTACAGGCCTGAATTGGCATTGGCGGCGCAAGGCGCCGCGCGGCCGCAACGCGAAGGCTGGGACGAGACCCGGCAATATGTGATCGATGCGCCGGCGGGCGGCGCGCACGCCTTGCGCATTCTCGCTTTGCGCAAAGGCCAGAACTGGACTGTTCTCATCCGCGATGTGAGCGAGATCGTTGCGGGACGCCGCGACGCCCAACTCGAGGTCATCTACAACTCGCTTCTGCCTGCGGGGTATGCGCGCGAGAGCTTCGCGGGACGCACGGCCCAGCCGCTGGACGAGACGCGCATAGCCGCCCTCGTCGAGATGATCGAATTGGCGCGCCGCGAGTACGATATCCCCGGCGTTGCGCTGGGCCTCATCCAGGATGGCGAGATCGTTTTCGAAGGCGGATTTGGCGTTCGCGAACTAGGCGCCGCCGAGTCGGTCGACGCCCGCACCCTTTTCAACATCGCTTCCAACGGCAAAGCGCTGACCACCTTGATGCTGGCTCGGCTCGTCGATGAGGGCCGCTTCAGCTGGGACACGCCGGTGAGGCAAGTGTGGCCCGAATTTCAATTGGGCAATCGTGAAACAACCGAGCAGGTGCTGGTGCGCCATCTCGTCTGCGCCTGCACCGGACTGCCCCGCCAGGATTATGAATGGCTGTTTGAAGGCGATGCTACGTATTCAACCCCGGCTTCAGTCATGGAGCTTTTGTCGAGGGCTGAGCCCACAAGCGCCTTCGGCGACACTTATCAATATTCCAATCTGCTGGCGGCGGCGGCGGGTTATTTCGGCGGGCACGCGCTCTATCCGCGTCGCGAACTGGGCCGCGCCTACGACGCGGCGATGCAGCGCCTCGTGTTCGAGCCTCTGGGCATGAGCGACACCACCGCCGACTTCGGCCGGGCGATGGCCGCCAATCATGCGAGCGGCCACGGACTCGATGTCGATGGACGCATCAGCGTCGCCTCGCAAGGCTTCAACTACGCGTCGATCTCCACTCGGCCGTCCGGCAATCATTGGAGCAATGTTTCCGACATGCTGCGCTACGTGCGCATGGAGCTGGCGCGCGGCGTCTTGCCTGAGGGGCGAAGGCTGATCAGCGAAGCCAATCTCCTGGCGCGCTACGAACCGCAGGTCACCGAGGGCCTCAACGAATATTACGGCATGGGGCTGAAGGTCGATCGCCAATGGGGCGTCGAGGTCATTCATCACGGCGGCAGCGCCGCGGGCTATCGCTCCGACATGATCTGGCTTCCAGAGCACGGCGTTGGCGCGGTCATCCTCATCAATTCGGACACCGGCTCGGTCTTGCGCGCGGCGTTCCGGAGGCGGCTGCTCGAGCTTCTGTTCGATGGACGTGAGACGGCGATCGACATGCTCACCTCTTATGCGCCGCGCCTGCGCGCCGGGGCCGCTGAACAACGCCAGAGCCTTGGTGTTCCCGCCGATGCCGATGCGCTCGCCGGCCTCGCTTCCCGATACCGGAGCGCTGAACTCGGCGCACTTGAAGTGAGGCGCGAAGACGGGCGCACGTTCTTCGATTTTGGCGGCTGGGCGAGCGAAGTGGCGAGCCGGCGCGACGGGGACAGCACCACGATCTTCATCACGATATCACCCAGCCATGACGGACTGGAGTTCAGGAGCGGCGAGGCCGATGGCTCGCGCCGTCTTCACTTGAGCGACGGCGAGCGCGATTACGTGTTCGTCGAGGCGCCATAGTCTCCCTTCCTGATCCGCTGACGCGCTTCACCAGGGCGTTTATGACCAGGCGCGTAATTGCGGCCTCAGCGCACATCGCGACAATGACGCGCAAAGGCAGGAGGCTCGCAATGCATCGATTTCGGCTGGTGTGGGGCGCGCTTGCGCTCGCGGCGCTTGTGGCGGGCTGCGACCTCAACCGTGCAATGACAACGATGGCGATCGGTCAGCAGATCGATTACATCAATGCGCCGGGAACGCAGCAAGCACGGCTCGAGCGCGTCAGCGCGCGCGTCTGGACCTACAATTGGTACTTCGATCGCACGCTGGTGATCGATACCGACGACGGCCTGGTGGTCGTCGATCCCTTCTCGCCCGAACTTGTGTCCAATCTTCGCCGCGAGCTCGATGCCGCAGGTCTTCGCAAGCCAGTGCACACGGTGATTTATTCGCATTATCATATGGATCATACGCGCGGCGCGGCGGCGCTTTCACCCCGCAACGTGCTCTGCCATGCGCGCTGCGCCTATTGGTGGGAGCGGTTTGCCGCTGGCGAGGTTGCCGACGTCCAGGCGCCGACGGGAACGCTGGAAGGCGACACAAGCCTCACCATAGGCGGGGTCGAGATAGAGCTGCTCTATCTTGCGAACGCGCATACCGACACCAATTACGCCGTCTTCCTCCCCGAAGAGCGCGTGCTTTACGCGGCCGACACCGTGGCGCTTCGCTCCCTGCTTCCGGTCGGCGGCGTTTCGATCTTCATGCCCGACTATCTGGCCGCGCTCTGCAGCACGCTTCCTGGACCTGGATCACCGAAGCATTTGCGCGCACCGGGGGCATACGCGCCGGCGAAGTGCCCCTCATCGTCGGCCGCGTCACCGCCTCACAGATTGCTTCCGCATCCGCCGCGTCGTTCTTTGGCTCTTCACGTACGGTTTCACATAGGCCGGGGGCATAAGCTTTACGGTGTGGCCGAGCTCGCGTAGGCTACGCGCCCAATGATGAGCGGTGGCGCACGCCTCGATGCCAACCAGACAAGGCTTAAGTGCCGCGAAGAATTCGACCACCTTCGCGCGCGTGAGGCGCTTCCGAAAAACGACCGAGCCCTCTTCATCCACGCCATGCGCCTGAAAGACGTTCTTGGCGATATCGAGCCCGACTGTAACCACGCTCTG
>NZ_DASPLU010000009.1:0-342696 GCF_035627415.1 Vitreimonas sp.
GAGCTTGTGCGTCCTGGCCTACAATCTGAAGCGTATGATCTCGATCATGGGCGTGCGTCCACTCGTGGCGGCGATCCGCGCGTGAATCGTGCGTCATTTACGGCCTCGCGCCCCAAAGCGTTTTCACACAGCCACTCCCAATAGCGGACTCCGGGTGACCGCTGCCCCAAAACGGACGACGGACTTCGGCTGCCGCGGAAGCAAGGCTCAACCATACTTCATCGAGCGCTGTCATCGCTGCGCAAAAAGTGAACTTAGGCGACCTGGCAAATCCGCAGTTTCACAAAATCGAGCGGAGCCACCCGAGAAACCGTTGTAATAGGTCATCGGGACATTTCGAGAAAAGACCACGAGGTCCACGATTTTAGGCTCGTTGGGCAACTTGAGAAATCGTTGAAGTAGGGTCGCGTTGACTTCGGCCCACTGCACCCTTTGAAGATGCTTTGTCAATTCATCGGGCCGCCCTTTTTTGTCAGCGCCGCCCCTAAAATTTGAGAGCTGTTCGGCAGCCTCTCCGGCCGTCTTCGCAAAGAAGAGATCCTTGCATTCAACTATCGCGACGACGTTGTCCGCCTTGCTCCATGCGAGCGCGTCGATATCTCCTAGACCTTCATCACCTTTCTTCCCACTAATTGACTTCACGAGCACATTTGGCGTCGCCTCAAACCCAGCCTCTCCAATTTGTTCGGCCACACTCACGTTGAATGCGACGCCCCGATCAGCCCGCTTCTTTCCTATCCAGCGAACCATCGCATCCGACTTGAAATGCTCTTCTCCCAAGCTCGCATCAAAAGCGCCCATCACGAGGTATCGAAAGGCCATGCTCGCCTGATACGGCGAGACCAACAATGTCCCGTCGCGCAACTCGATGAATGGACGGGCAAGTAGTGACAGTTGGCGACGGTACTTCCAGGGATACCAATCGCGGCTTCGAAAACCGCCACCTGCCGGCACCGAGTCCCAGGAGGAGCGCCGCGGAAGGGTCAGCCTCGTGATAACGCGGTCGGCGACGGTCGGATCCACATCTTTCATGTGCGCGGCCAGGCCTTGGCGCGACATGATCAAGCTCTGAGAATCTTCATCGATTCCTGTTTGCTCAAGCTCCTGGCTGAACGCCTTTAGCGTTTCGGGTGTGATCTGGAATTCATCCATGAACGCCGCTGCGTACTGTGCGCCGAATAGATCACCAGCAGTGCGCCCTTCGGGTGTCGACTCAAACAGGGCCCCATAACGTGCAGCCGCCCCTTCATATTGCGAATGAAAGCTAGCGCGTTGGCGCGGAAGCTGGACTTCGCTGAAAAATTGGTTCTCGACCGAAACTTCGCCTGACGGATACACGGTCAGCGAAGGCTGAATGAATCCGCCGTGCATTGCGTCGCTATACTGGCCGAATTCGATCAACAGACTCACTTTTCCGATAAGGCTCTCGAAAGCGCTTCGCGAGACAGCGGCGCCGGCTGCATTTGAGTGACAGGCAGCCATCTCTGCGAGGATGCGGATGGCGAGCGACGCCCCATTTCGCTTCGACTCCTGCTCTAGAGCCGCACGATGTACGTCCGCCTTATCGCTGTGAAGTGCCAACACCGCGCGTGCGGTCTTGATCCACTCCTGTTCCTCTACGGCCAAGCGAGTCAGGTTTTCAAAACACATTGTAAGCAGTTCAGTCTCGGATGTGTCATCGAGCACGTCGCGAATTTCTGTCCAGAGTTGCTCTACGCAGGCGTTGAGGCAGGCGCCGCATTCTTGCTTGCCAGTGAGATTACCAGGTGGCGGACAAGGATTGAGCGCTCGCTTGACCAACCCCACTCGCGCGTCGCTCACGTCTGCTTCATCGACGTACCAAGGTCGCGTCGTGCCGCGCGCCTCGACGTGATCCAGATAACTGTGAGCACTCATCACGTGAATAAAACGGGCATCGTCGTTGATGCAGATCTTCCTTGCTGCCTCATCCGCCGCCGTTGGGGCCAGGCCTGTCAGCGTCTGAACGATCGCACTAACGACGGCTCGCTCGCCAACGTTCTTCTCCTGCCTGAGATCGAATAAGAGCGCCTGGTTTACGACAAGGCGCACATCATCGTGCGCCCCGGAACTCTCAACGGCGGGTCCCGAGGGGCGCTGAGTGTCTTTAAAGACGGTGACTGGCCAGCTCTCAGCATCGTTGAACGAGATAACAACCCGCCTAATCGGTCCTTCCGTCGGAATTTCCATAATTTCCGCGACGCGCAACATCCAACGAAGCACCGCCGACCAAATGAGGTAAGCGAATTGGCGATAGTGTCCCTTCGGCGCTTCAGAAAGCTCTACCCAGATGTTTGTGTGAGGCGACTCGACAACGCCAATCAATCGGCCTTCCTGGGCGCCCTCGTAGCTCACGTAAACTGGAAGATCGGCCACCTCCTTGAAGTAAGGCGACACGCTTTCTCGACCGACACGGATGTGTTCACCCAGGTACGGCGAAGCGTGAAGATCAAGGCCCCGGCGCACTTCATGGCGAATGTCGAGCAACGCGTTTGTGGGTAGAGTAATTAGACCGGGACCGGTGTTCGACATTTCGCTTGGAAGCATTTGGCGGTCACTGGCGCGCCAGTAAGCGAGTTCGTTGAGGATCCCGCTGAAGTTCATCAGCTGAATGTTCGCGTCCTGCAAGCGCGTGCCTTGTTGCAGCATCTTCCACAAGGACAACAAGTCGAAGTCGGGAAGATGGGACAGCGTTTCCAGGTCGTGCAGCGACAGCCCAATTCGCGGCCAGCCGGATATGCTATCATCGAAGCCGAAGAAATGTCCTCTTCCCACGCCCGCGAGGATCACGATTGTGAACCCCGTGGATCGAGGTACGGCGTTGCGGCATTGCGCAATTATCTCTGAAACGTGTGCCTTCACTTTATCGGCCGGGATTGTCATGCGGCCACCGAGGCCATCGTCCAAAGACGCTTGCATGTCATCGAACAAGCACAGGAAGTGCACAAACTTGTCGGTGTCGAACATTGCTACGAACGATAAGAAGTCGCCCTGACGGCTCTCATCGCCGTCCATCTGCGGCGGTGCCGTTGTGCGAAAGCTCCGCGCGGCGGAGAAGACTTGTTCCTGCTGACGTCCGACGATTTTCCGCTGCAGGACTTCCATGACGCCATTCTGGCGGCACCAATCGAGAGCAAAACTTCGGATCGCTACAGTGGTCGCAGATGGGAGGGCAAAAAGGAGATCACCCTCCAGCCGGAGCAAAGGCGCTCTATCCAAGGAACTCCATCCCAGCTCCTGTGTTAGCAAAGCTTCGCGGCGCGTCATGTCGAAAACGAACGGCCTCAGGAAGGCTTCGTCGATGCCCAGTTCCAGGAGTTCAGCCGCGCTAAACGCCAGCAACTTTCGCGCCCGCGCGTAGTCAGGATCGGATGGGAGAGCCATTCGCCCGTTGTGGGTTCCGCCGCCGACAGTCTGCCGTTCCAAGCCGCCACGCGAAAGCATCGCATCGGAGAGTTTTAATAACGCCAGGACTGGCTTCCAGAGCGTCGCCTGGAGTGGACCGGTCGGTATTGTCTCAAGCACTTCGAGCAAGGTCTGGACGTGAAAGTCAGCACCCTCGTAGACGCCCAGGAGCACCTTAAAATCACCTTCGCGAAGCGAGACGTTTCCTACAAAGACGTCCTCGGGTGGGTCTTCCACATATGCAAACGGTCCAGCGCGGACTTGTTGATTCAACCAGTCGGCAAGCATTGTCTTGCGGAGGCGACCGCTCACCCCGCCACGGGCAACGATTAGATGCAACAGTGCTTCAAGGCGGATAGTGTTCGCGTGAAACTGCGGAAGCAGGAGTAATGGCGCTACGAACGCGACGGCTGTGCGCAAAGGCGTATTGGCAATTTCTCGCAGAAGCTTTGGGACTAGCGGGACCAAACGCTGCAAGTCGTTAGCCTCATTTCTCATATGCCCAGGATCAAAAGTCACATCCGCTCGCCCATCACATTCGACTCCGCACGATTTTCAGGCGCCGAACGCCAGGCAGCGCCTACGCGGACATAGCTGATTCGGCATTTGATACCGGCGCGTCAGATATTGAGCACGCGATTACAAGCAGGAGCTCCTCTACGCGGCGTGGCCAGCCGAATGTCCGCTCAAGCACATCATGCCAAGGGGCGAAAATACCGGTTCTGCCCCGAGCGGTCGCTCGGCTCGATCTGAGGTAGGGCCTTCGAACACGAAGACAGCGTAAAGCCCAATCCAGAGCATACGCGCACGCGTCACGGCCTTGCCCCACTCGCCTCCGCGCCCGCTTAGCCCCACGCTTTCAAGCACATGCGCCGCCCCCGCGCAGAAGCGCGCCGCTCCAAACTGCGGGGATAGAATCAAATCAATCCGACCGCGCGAAAACCGTTGTATAATGCGCCTTGTCGCACACGGGAGATTTCGAAGACGTCCGAAACTTTGGAATGTGCGGCGGCGGCCGGCGCGGCAGGCGTCGCTTCGATGGAGAAGGAGCGTTGTGATCGTTGTGAAGTCCGTCGTGTCGTCGTGATGAAAAAACACGAAGGCATGACCGGTCCACACAGGGCGCGGCGCGACATCGCTCCATCGTTGAGGAAGTCCGCGGACGTGGAAATGTCGAGAAGGCCTCCACAGGAGGTACGCCGCTTTCCAGGTTCGTAGGGCGAAGCGAACGATGTCTGCATTGCCTGCGGGGCGTGAAACCGCAGGGTCCAGGATTCCGTCGGAAGAATCCTGACGCGCTGAACCGGCTCGTGGCCATAAGGAGCTAAGGCCCCTGCATGCTTTCCATGCTGGTGCGCCACAAACTCCTGGTCGCCAATCCGGGACAAACGGCTGAGAACGGGGCGCGCGAAGCGCGCGGCGCGATGCAGAGATGGATCGCGCACCCTACGAAACGAACCGAGCGCGGATCGCGCGCCCCGTCTCCCTTGTTGGGGGCTAGGGACTTGGGACTAGGGACTAGGTTGAACCGCGCTTGCGATCTCGCGCCGCGGCCAATCGCGCGCGCCAGCGCCCTAGTCCCTAGTCCCCAGCACCTAGTCCCCAAGCGCTTCGCGCTAGCCAGCTGCGCCGCGCTCGAACGTCAGCATGCAGCTCTTGTCGCGCCAGATTTCGAGGCCATGGTAATGAGGATTGCCGGCGAGCAGCTCTTCCGCGACCGCCTCGAGCTTGCGTCCGCCGAGTTCGTGATCGAACAGGATGCGCAGCTCCGGCACCGAAAAACGCGCGTCCTTGATGTAAACCGCGTAGAACACGACGTTCCCCCGGCTTCAAATGCTAGCCTTCGGGCGGGCGGCGTCATTATCGCAAGTTAAGCCGCTGCGGCCGCTTCAGTCGTGATGCAGATAACTCTCCTCGAAGTCGCCGGCATGTCTCAGCCCGTCCCAATCGGCGATGGCGTGGACGTCGCCGCTGGAGACGATCAGCCGCTCGCGCCGCAGTTGCTGCAGCACGCGGTTGACGTGCACGGTCGAGAGCGCGGTTGCGTCGGCGAGTTCGGCCTGCGTCATCGGCAGGCGGAAGGAATCTTCCTCGGCAAGCCCGAGCTTGCGCATGCGCATGAACACTTCGCAGAACAGGTGCGCGATCCGCTGGTAAGCGGTGCGGCGGCCGATATTGGCGATCCAGTCGCGGAAGAGGGAGGCGTCGATCAGCGCCTGCTTCATCAAGAGTTCGTACACGTTGGGATGACGCCGTCCGAGCTGGCGTATCGCATCGTGCGGAAAGAACGCCGCGCGCGCGACGGTCAGCGCGCTGATGCCGTGATCCATCACCGCAAGATGCAAACTCTGTAAATCCGGCAGGTCGCCGGTGAAGTGGATGGCGAGAATCTGCCGTCGCCCGCCGGCGACCATCTTGTAGCGGCAGACGAGCCCGCGCAGCACCATGCAGCACTCGACCGGCCGCTCGCCTTGGCGAACCAGGTCGCTGTTTTCGGCGAAGTCGCGCACGCGAGCGGGCAGCGCGCGCACGGCCTCCTGTTCTTCGCCATCGAGGGCGCCGAGCGAGCGCAGCCGCTGGATCAGAAGCTCGTGCGGATGTTCCAACGCCATCGGCGAAGGAGCTATGGCGCGCTTAGCTTACGGCAATACCGGCGCGGGAACCTACCAGGGCGAAATCGCGTCGGCCGTGCGCTGGCCCCAGTTCGGCCGCTGCACCGCGCTGATCGAACCGCGCCCGCCATAGGAGATGCGCGCTTCGGCGATCTGGGTGTGGTTGATGGTGTTGTCGCTGGTGACGTCTTCGGGGCGGATCAGGCCGCTCACAGTGAGTTCGCGCAGCTCGCCATTGATGCGCACTTCCTGGCGGCCGGCGATGACGAGATTGCCGTTCGGCAGCCGGTCGACGATCACGGCCGCGACCGTGAGTTCGATTTTCTCTTCGCGATTGATCGCGCCTTCGCCGCGATGCTCGGACTCTGCGTCGGCGCTGATCAGGTTGGAGGGATCGAAGGCGCTGTTGAAGATCTGACCGGCGACCTGTTCGAGGCCGAAGAAGTTGCTGACGCCGGCGGAGGTCGAGGCTTCACGCTGGCGATCGGTGGAGTTGGAGAGCTCGGCGCTGTCGTCGATCTCGATTTCGACCGTCAAGATGTCGCCGATGCGCGAGGCGCGCTGATCGTTGAAGAAGCTGCGCGAGCCCGCGCGCCACAGCGAATTGGGCGCGGCCGGCTCGTACGCGACCGGCGCGGGATAGGGCATGGTCTGCTGCTGTCCGCCCGTGAGGTGCTCCGGCGTGCCGACCGGATGCAGTTGCGGCGGCGCCATGGCGCGGCGCGCCGCATCGTAGGCGACGCCCGGCGCGGCGATGGCGTCCTGCGCGAACTCGCCGGGGCCGGCGCTGGCGCAGCCGGTGACGCCCGCGGCCAGCGCGAGAAGGGCGAGTGTGCGCATCATGTGCTCCTGGTTCATGGATTCGCCCGCGCCGCGCCCGGACCGGTGACGACCGCATCTATGGTGCGGTTGGAAGATGTGTTGAGCAGGCGTACGCTTTGGCCGACGGCGCCGTCCTCCAGCGCCCGCGCCCGCATCGTCAGCGACATGCCGGGCGCCTCGTACACCAGCGTCACGCTCTCGCCCCGCCGCACCGCCGCATCGGCCACGCTGCGCCCGCCGCTCGCCGGAATGGTCGCCCGCGCGCCGCCGGGCCGCACCACCTGCACGCTCGTGACGCCCGGCGGCGGCGTAAACTCCAACCCCGCCGCCGAAGCAGCCGCGGCCAGCACGGGCATGGAAATGCTGCGCAGCTGCCCGGCGGGCGGGGAAGGGGCGATGGCGCGTCCGGCCACCTCGGCGGGAGCGCCGTCGAACACGTCCCCCATCGTGACCGCCGGCCCGTTCGCCTCCACGCGCGGCCGCAGCGTAACGGTCTGCGCCTGCGCGAACGAGGCGGCGAAGAGAAGATAGGAGCAAGCGGCGAGGCAGAACCAACGAAGCATAGTCAGTCCTCCCTCAGCGCAGCTGCGTGGTGGATTGGAGCATTTCGTCGGCCGCCGTGATCACGCGCGCATTCATCTCGTAGGCGCGCTGCGCCACGATCAGCGCCGAGATCTCTTCCACCGCATTGACGTTCGAAAGTTCAAGATGCCCCTGCATCACCGTGCCGAGCCCCGACGCCCCCGGCGTCCCCACATTCGCCGTCCCCGACGCCGGCGTCTCCAAATAAAGATTATCCCCGATCGCCTCTAAGCCCGCCGGATTGATGAAGCTGGCGATTTCGATCTGGCCGATCTGCTGCGGCGCCGTCTGGCCTTCGAGCGTGACCTCGACGATGCCGTCGCGCGTGATCTGCACGGCGACTGCTTCGTCTGGAATGGTGATGGCCGGCTCGAGCGCGTAGCCGTCGGCGGTGACGATCTGGCCGTCGGCGTTCACCGCCATGTTGCCGGCGCGGGTGTAGCCGGTCTGGCCCGACGGCAACGTGATCTGGAAAAAGCCGCGGCCATTGATGGCGAGGTCATAGGCGTTATTGGTGACGCTGATGCCGCCTTGCTCGGTCATGCGGCCCACCGCATCGGCGCGCACGCCGACGCCGAGCTGGATGCCGAGCGGCAAGACCGAACCCGAAGCCGACGATGTCGAACCCGGCCGCTCCAGGTTCTGATACAGCATGTCCTGGAATTCGGCGCGCTGGCGCTTGTAGCTCGTCGTGTTCATGTTCGCGATGTTGTGCGAGATGACGTCGACGTTGAGCTGTTGCGCCTGCATGCCGCTGGCGGCGATCGAAAGTGCGCGCATCGTGGGGACCCTTATTCTTTAGCGGCCAAGTTGCTGGATCGCGCGCTGACGCAGTTCGTCGGCGCCAGAAACGATCTTGGCCGCCGACTGGTAAGCGCGCGAAATTTCGATGAGACGGGTGAGTTCAAGGACGGGCCGAACGTTCGACCCTTCGAGCGCGCCTTGCAGCACGACGCCTTGAAACTCACCCGCCGCTTGTCCCTGCGCGTCCCAAAGGTTGTCCCCGACCTTCGAGAGCGCGCCCGGCGCGGCAAAGCTCGCCACGCCGATGCGGCCGGCTTCGACACCGGCCACGCTGATAGCGCCGTCGCGACCGATCGTCGGGGCTTCCCCCTGCGGATCGATCACGATCGGCGCCCCCCCGGAGCTAAGCACGGCATAACCATCGCTGGTCACCAGCCGTCCTTCCCCCGTTAAACTGAACGCGCCATCGCGCGTGTACATGGTCTGTCCCCCCGGACCTTGGACCATGAAGAAGCCTTCGCCTTCGAGCGCGAGGTCGAGCGTGTTGCCCGTCATCGCGATCGGCCCTTGCTCCATGTTGTGCATAACGCCGATGTCGCGCACGAAGCGGATATCGCGCGGATCTTCCACCGCGTGCGCCGCCGTGCGATCCGCTTCGGCGAGCAACATGCCGTCGGCCTTGAAGCCGGTGGTGGAGACGTTGGCGAGATTGTTCGCGGCAAGATCCATGCGCCGTTGCAGAACGCGTTGCGACTGCAGGCCGAGCATGAGTGCGTTATCCATCGCAATTAACCACGCAAGGACCGTGCCAGATGGTTAGCGCGTTGATTTTCAACGCTCGCGCCCTGCTGGTGTGGTGAATGTAGCCGGCTGTTTCTGCCGTCCGGCGGCAAGTTTTGCCGAGTTGCTACCAATCCTTAACCACGACTTGCGCACCAAGGAGGACGGTCAAGGCGTGGGCGATTCCATGTTCGGCAAAGGCAAGAAGAAAAACGACGAGGCGCCGGCTGAAGAAGCCGGAGGCGCGCCGCCGTCGGCTGAAGGCGCCGAGGGCGCTGAAGGCGAAGCGCCGGCGAAGAAGAAGATGTCGGGCAAGAAACTCGTCCTCTTCATCATTCTGCCGGCGGTGCTGGTGCTCGGCGGCGGCGGCGCGGCGGCGTTTCTCCTATTGGGCGGCGGCGGCGGTGAGCAGCATGCGTCCGCCGACGCCGGCGGACACGGCAAGCAGAAGGGCGGCGGCCACGGCGCCGAAGGCGCGGCGGGCGAAGCCGTTCCGGGTCCGAATGGAACGATGATCAGCCACGGCGAAAACGTGGTCTTCGTTGCGCTGCCGGAAATGCTCGTGAACATCACCGGACCCGACGGTCGTCCTGCGTACCTGAAGCTGAAGCTCACGCTCGAAGCGCCGAATGACGAAACGGTCACCGCGCTCACCGAGCACGTGCCGCGCATCAGCGACCAGTTCAACGGCTTCCTGCGCGAGTTGCGCACCGACGATCTGGCCGGCTCCGCCGGCGCCTACCGGCTGCGGCTGGAGCTGTTGCGCCGGGTGAATCTCACCATTGCGCCGCTGCAGATCAACGCGGTGCTGATCGAAGAAATGCTGGTGCAATAGGCATGAGCGCCGATCCCGCCGAAAACCAGGACAGCGAGTGGAGCGCCGAAGCCGCCAACGATGACGGCATCGACGCGCAAGCGGCCGAGCGCATCCTCAATCAGGACGAGATCGACAGCCTCCTTGGCTTCGGCCTGGCGGAGGACGACGGCGGCGGCAAGACCGGCGTCCGCGCCATCATCAACTCGACGCTCGTCTCCTACGAACGTCTGCCGATGCTCGAGATCGTCTTCGACCGCCTCGTGCGGCTGATGACGACGAGCTTGCGCAACTTCACCAGCGACAATGTCGAAGTCAGCCTCGACCAGATCAGCTCTGTGCGCTTCGGCGACTACCTGAATTCGATCCCGCTGCCGGCGATCATCGCGGTGTTCCGCGCCGAGCAGCTCGACAATTTCGGCCTTGCCACGGTCGATTCGAGCCTCATCTATTCTGTTGTCGACGTGCTGCTGGGCGGGCGCCGGGGCGCAGCGGCGACACGGGTGGAGGGGCGGCCCTACACCACGATCGAGCGCATGCTGGTCACGCGCATGATCGAAGTCGTGCTGCAGGACGCGCGCCAAGCCTTCGCGCCGCTCACCGACGTCGAATTCAAGCTCGACCGCATCGAGACCAATCCGCGCTTCGCCGCGATCGCCCGTCCGCCGAACGCGGCGATCATCGTCAAGTTGCGCATTGATATGGAAGACCGCGGCGGGCGGCTCGAATTGCTGCTGCCCTATGCGACGCTCGAGCCGATCCGCAAGATGCTGCTGCAGCAATTCATGGGCGAGAAGTTCGGCCGCGACAATATCTGGGAAGGCCACCTCGCCAGCGAGCTTTGGGCCACCAAGCTGGAAGTGCGCGCGGTGCTCGACGAGCACACGCAGCCGCTCAGCAAGGTGCTCGATCTCAAGGTCGGCGACACGCTGATGCTCGATGTGAAGCCGGACGCGCCGGTGATGCTCAAATGCGGCGCGGTCGAACTCACGCAAGGCAAGGTCGGCCGCATGAGCCATTCGCTCGCCGTCCGCGTCGAACGTCCGATCACGCCCGCCACACAACACGCCGTCATGAAACTGGGAGGCCGCTCATGAGCCCCATCACGCTCGCCATTGAAGTCGTGCTCGCGCTGATGCTCGCAGCGTGCCTGTTTTACTTCTGGCGCTTGGACAAAAGGCTAGCAGCTCTGCGCTCCGGGCAGGACGGCGTGCTCCGCGCCGCCGCGGAACTCGCGCAGGCGACGGCGCAGGCGGAGGCGGCGGTGCGCTCGCTGCGCGCGACCGCTTCCGAAGCGGGCCGCGATCTGCAGTCGCGCATCAACGACGCGCGCGCGACTGCGGATCGTCTGGGCCTCGGCGCGGGCAGGGTGCGCACCAGCGCCGACCTCGGCGTACGCGGGCGGATCTGATGCAGCTGCCGAAGCTCCTGCGGCGCAAGGCGCCCGCCAAGCAAAACGCCGGCGTTCGCCTGATGCCGGCGGCGATGGCCGCCGTCGCCGTCGTGCTCGGACTCAAGGCCGTGGCGATGGCTGAAGTCGTCGCTGAAACGGCCGGCGCCGATCACGCGCCGGCCGCCGATGAGCACGCCGCGGCGGCTGAAGCGCAGGCGGCGAACGCGGCGGCGCCTGCGAACCAGTGCGCGCCCCCGACGCTGGCCGAAATGGCCGGTTTGAGCGCTTCCGAAGTGCAGGTGCTGCAAGCGCTGCAGGCGCGCCGGCAGGCGCTCGAAGCGCGTGGCGAGGTCTACGAAACGCAGGACGAATTGATGCTCGCCGCCGAGCATCGGCTCAATGAGCGCCTGGCCGAACTGCGCCAGCTCGAAACGCACGTGAACGATCTCCTGGGTCAACTCGACGAGGCGCAGGAGCAGCGCCTCGCCAGCCTGGTCGACGTCTATCAGCGCATGCGCGCCAAGGACGCGGCCGCGGTGTTCGACGGCTTGGAGGATGACGTGCTGGTCCAGGTCGCCAGCCGCATGCGGCAGGCCAATCTTGCCGAAGTCATGGGCCGTATGAGTCCCGAGCGCGCCCGCGCGCTGACGGAGATGCTGGCCGACCGCGCCCGTCCGCCCAGCGGCGGCGACGATCTGCTCGCACGCTCGCGCGGCGCAACGCCCAACGCGCCTGCTCAAAGCAGCGGCCGCTAAACTCGCGCTTAACCGCATCGCAAGGAGATTGGGAAGCGCCAGCCGGATGAAATCTCTGCGCTCTCCTTTGGCGATCGCGACCGCGGCTCTCATGGCGACGCCGTCGGCGACCGGTCAGCCCATGCCGCTCACGCCGCCGGCGGAGACGCACACGCCTGCGCCCAACGCCGCGAGCGCGCCTGCGGCCGCGCCGGCGCAAGCCGATCCTGCGCCCATTCGCGGCGCGACCCCGCTGCCGCCGGACTTCACGCTTGCGGCCGCGCCCGCATCTCCTCCTCCTCCGCCGCCGGCTGCAGCGCCGCCGCCGCAGCAGCAGCCAGCAACTGCTCCGGCGCCTTCGCCGCCGCCTGCGCCTCCGCCTCCGCCGCCGCCGCGTATGGCCGCGGCGCCGAGCGCGACGGTGAGCGTCGGCGCGAACGAGGGCTACACGCGCCTCGCGTTCCGCTTCGAGGGCGCGACGACAGTGACGCCGTTGCAGCAAGGCGGCCGGCTCGAGCTGCGCTTCTCGCGCGCCGCCGACATCGACATCGCCGAACTCAGGGCGACGCCGCCGCGGTTCGTGCGCGACGTGCGCCGCACCAGCGCGGCCGGCGCGCCAGTGCGGCTCGCGATCACGCTGGATCCTGGCGTGCGCCAACGCCACTTCGTCGACGGCAATCGGGTCGTCGTCGATCTGCTCGCTCCGGATGCAGCGACGCTGGCGGCGAACGAAGCGGCTGCGGCGCGTGGAGAAGAACCGGCGCCACAGCCGTCGACAGCGCCGGTGCGCGGCACGGCGCGCGTCGAGTTGGTCGAGGGCGCCGCCGACACGCGCATCGACGTGCGCTGGCCCGCGGCGACTCGTGCGGCTGCGTTCCGCCGCGGCGAGGCGATCTGGCTTCTGTTCGACGCGACCGGCAATGTGGATCTCTCCGGCGTGTCGCGCGCCGGCCGCCGGCATCGCGACATTGAGGTTGTGCGCGGCGAAGGCGTGATCGGATTGCGCATTCCGGCGCCGCCGGACGTGCTGATCTCGGCCACGGCCAACGAGAACACCTGGAGCTTCACGTTGGGCGCGCGCGCGACCGCGCGCGATTCCGCGCCGCTGGTCCGCGAGATCGAGAGCGACGGGCGCGCCGAGCTGATCGTCCGCTTTGGGCGCGATGGCGCCGTGCGCTGGATCGCCGACCCGGAGATCGGCGACCGTATCGCGGTGGCTCTGATCGGCGGACCCGCGCGCGGCGTCGACACGCGCCGCGCTACGATCGAAGCGGCGGTGCTTCCCACCGCCCATGGCACCATCGTCGAATCGCGTGCGGACGGCGTCACCGCGACGTTCAGTCAGGGCAACCTCATCGTGACGCGCGGATCGGGGCTGATCGCCTCCGCTCCGCCCACCGAAGCCGCCGCGAACATGAGCGCGGCGCTGCTCGAGGCGGCGATCGCCGGCGGCGGGCCCCAGGAGCCGGCCGCGTCCGACGGCACGATGACGCTCGAACAGGTACGCGAGCGGATCGACGAACTCACCCGCCGCGCGGCCGACGAGGGGGTGCGCGAGGGCGCGCCGGTCGAAGCGCGCATGGCGCTGGCGCGCTTCCTGCTGCAGCACGAGTTCGCGCCCGAAGCGCTAGGGGCGCTGCGGATCGTCGAGATCAATCAGAGCCAATTGGTCGAGATCGATCCCGAGTTCAGACTGATGCGCGGCGCCGCAAACGTGATGATGGGCCGCACCGCCGCCGCGGAAGCCGACCTAAGCGCCTCGACACTCGCGGCCAATCCGTCAGCTGCGTTGTGGCGCGGATACGCCGCGGCGCAGCGCAAGGACTGGAGCGTCGCGCGCCGCGAGCTCGAACGCGGCGCAGGGGCATTGGAGGAGCATCCGCCCAGCTGGCGCGCGCGCTTCCAGTTGGCGTTGGCGGAGGCTGCGCTCGAGCTCAACGACCACGCCGCCGCGGAGTCGGCGATGCGCGCGGCGTTAGGGCAGACGCCGGATGCGCACGTGCGCTTGCAGGCCAGGCTGATCGAAGCGCGGCTCAACGCGGCGCGCGGCGACAGCGCGGCAGCGTTGGCATTATTCGATCAGCTCGCGCGCGCGCCGGACGAGGAAGTCGCCGTTCGCGCCAGCTTGGAAGGCATTCGCGTGCGTCGGGCGACCGGCGACATGCGCGCGGTCGATGCGGTGGAGCCGCTCGAGGCGCTGCGGTTCCGCTGGCGCGGGGATTCCACCGAACTCGGCATCGTCAGCATGCTCGGCGACGTCTATTCCGAACTCGGCCGTTGGCGCGAAGCGTTGGCGACGATGCGCATCGCCGCCGATCGCTTCCCGATGGACCCCGCCTCGCGCCAGTTGCGCGCCGACATGACGACGCTGTTCGAGCGTCTGTTCCTGGACGGCGAGGCGGACCGGCTGGAGCCGATTCAGGCGCTGGGCTTGTTTTACGAATTCAGCGATCTCACGCCAGTGGGGCCGAACGGCGACCGCATCGTGCGTCTGCTCGCCGGCAGGCTCGTACATGTCGATCTGCTGGAGCAGGCGGCGCAATTGCTGCAGCATCAGGTCGACGAGCGGCTGCAGGGCGTCAGCAAGGCCCAAGTCGCGGCCGATCTTGCGGCGATCTATCTGATGGACCGGAAGCCGGATCGGGCGCTGGTCGTGTTGGCGGCGTCGCGCCAGGCGGGCATGCCGGCCACGCTGCAGGCCGATCGGCGCATTCTCGAAGCGCGCGCGCTACTGGACCTGGGTCGTCTCGACGGCGCGGTCGAAATGGTCGAGCGCGACCGCAGCGAGGACGCGCAGCGGATCCGCGCCGAAGCGGCTTGGCGAGCACGCGATTGGGACCGCGCCGCGATCGAACTGCGCGCGCTGCTCGCCGCGGGCAGCCGCGCCCAGCCGCTGGATGAACACGGGCGGCAGGCCGTGCTGCGAACCGCGGTGGCGCTGACGCTCGCGGGCAATGACGAGGGCGTGCGCGCGCTCTATCGCGAGTATGCGGGCGACATGGCCAACACAGCCGATGCCGATGCGTTCGAAGTGGTGGCCTCCGGCGTCCACGCCGACGGCGCCGCCATCCGCGATGTGGCGCGCGCGGTGGCTCGCACCGATTTGCTCGGCCGCTTCATGGAACGCATGCGCGGGGCGATGACCGCCGAGGCGGCGCAGGCTGCGAATGCCGGCCAGCCGGCCGGCCCGAGTCCGAGCGCACCGCCTGCTCAGGCGCCGCCTCAAGCCGCGCTGCCGCCCAACCGCGCGAATGCGCCAGAAGCCGGCGCCTAGGTTCGCGCCCGGTTAAGCACGATTTTCACGGCGTGCGGCTCGTCATTGTGGCAATGATGCGTGGCCATGATGATCTCGGTCGTGATCCCGACGCTCAACGCCGCGGCGCATCTGCCGCGGGCGCTCGCGCCGTTGGTGCAGGGCGTGCAGCATGGCCTCGTCAAGCAAGTGATCGTCGCCGACGCCGGCTCCACTGACGAGACGCTTGAAATCGCTGAAGCCGCCGGATGCGATATCGTCGTCGTCGGCGAGCCGGGCCGGGCCAAGCAGATGCGCGCCGGCGCGTCGGCCTCGCGCGCGAACTGGCTGCTGTTCCTGCCTCCGGAGACGGCGCTCGGCGAGGGTTGGGTGAGCGAAGCGCAGCGGCACATGAGCCAGCCGCAGGCGCGCAAGCGGGCGGCGGCGTTCCGGCTCGCTCTCGATGACAAGTCGCCGGCCGCAAAGCGCGTTGTGTTCTGGGCGCGCATGCGCGCGCGGGTGATGAAGCTGCCGAACGGCGATCAGGGGCTCCTGATTTCGCGCCTCCTGTACGACGCGCTCGGCGGTTATCCGGACCTCCCGGTGCTGGAAGATGTCGAGATCGCGCGCCGCATCGGCCCCAAGCGTCTCGCCATCCTCGATAGCGACGCGATCGCCAGCGCCGAAAGATATCGCCGCGACGGCTACGGCGCACACGCGCTGCGGAGTTTGACGCTGATGGCGCGCTATTTCCTCGGCGCTGATCCGATGGAGCTGGCGAAGGCCGCGAACGCGGCGCGCTAGAGCCGGCGCAGGAATGCCGCCGGCACAGTTTCGGTGAGCCAGACGTTGTTCTCGGTCACGAAGAAGGCGTGACCGGCTTCGGCCATGGCGGCGGCGTCGATCTCGAGAATGACCGGCGCGCCGCGGCGGGCGCCGACGCGCTCCGCGGTGCGCTGGTCCGGCGAGAGATGGACGTGGTGGCGGGCCATCTTGCGCAAGCCCTCCGCCATAATGGCGGAGAAGAACCGTTCGACCGTACCATGATAAAGCGCGGGCGGGGGCGTCGCTGGCGCAAGCGCGAGCTCGACCGCGATCGAATGGCCCTGGCGGGCGCGGATGCGCGTGAGATCCGGCGTCAGTTCGAAGCGCTGCTTGTCATTGCTTTCGACGACCGCGAGCAGGGTCTCGATGTCGCCGGGCAGGCGCTCGGCCGATAGGGCAGCCAACACGCTGTCGAGGTCCGCCCAGCCCTGCGGGTCGAGCGTGAGCCCGGCTGCGTCGGGCCGGTGGCGCAGCCAGTACGAAAGCGACTTGGAAATGCGGACCACCTCGGCCATGTGATCGCTCATGGCACAGGCAGAGGCAAAACCCAAAGGCCGGGTTCTCATAGTCGCCGGCTCCGACAGCGGCGGCGGCGCCGGCGTTCAGGCGGACATCAAGACCGTCACTGCGCTCGGCGGCTACGCCATGACAGCGATCACGGCGATCACGGTGCAGAACACGCTGGGCGTCACCGCCGTGCATGAGGTCCCGACCGAGATCGTGAACGGGCAGATCGAGGCGGTGATGGTTGATCTCGGCGCCGACGCCTGGAAGCTCGGCATGCTGGGATCGGCCGCGCACGTGCGCACAGTGATGGAAGCATGGTACGCCGTCGGCGCCGGCGCGCCGGTCGTGCTCGATCCGGTGATGATCGCCAAAGGCGGCGCTTCGCTGCTGGCAGAGGATGCGGTGGCCGTGATCCGCGACGAGATGATGCCGATCGCCGCGATCGTGACGCCGAACGCGCCCGAAGCGGAGGCGCTCACCGGCGTCGACGTGCGGGACCTCGACGGCCAAATCAACGCGGCCGAGATTTTGGTGGAGCAGCTCGGCGCCTGGTCGGCGCTGGTGAAGGGCGGGCACATCGAAGGCGACATCGTCCGCGACGTGCTGTTGACGCGCGAAGGGTACCGCGTGTTCGAGGGCCCGCGCATCGCAACGCGCGCCACGCACGGGACCGGCTGCACGCTTGCCTCCGCCATCGCAGCGAACCTCGCTCTCGGCGCACCGCTCGAGCCCGCTGTGGAGAAGGCGCGCGCCTACCTCATGGAGGCGATCCGCCGAGCGCCGGGGCTGGGGCAGGGCCATGGCCCGCTCGGGCACTCTTGGCCGCTGCAGCGCGGCTGAGCGCCATTTCGCCTGCCGCGCGAGCCCTGCGCACGCTTAACCGGTGTTGAAGCTGGCGAAGCCGGCCGGCAAAGGCCATATCTCGCCGTCATTGCAGGACAAAACTCGCGGCGCGCATGAAAATCTGGATTGTCCACGCCTTCACCGACCGCGTGTTCACCGGCAACCCGGCGGCCGTGGTGCCGCTGGAGCGCTGGTTGCCGGACGCCGTGCTGCAGGCGATCGCGACAGAGAACAAGCTCTCGGAGACCGCCTTCGTCGTGCCGACAGGGCTCACCGGCAATTATCAGCTGCGCTGGTTCTCGCCGACGACGGAGGTGCCGCTCTGCGGCCACGCGACACTCGCGGCCGGCGCGGTGCTGCTGAGCGAACTTGCGCCCAATCTCGAGATCGTCGTGTTCGACACCCATGCCGGTGCGCTGGTCGTGCGCCGCACGGCCGAGGGCTATACGCTCGACCTGCCGCGCAAGCAGCGCACGCCATGGACGCCGGACGAGAATGTCGGCGAGGCGCTTGGCGGCGTGGAAATCTACGACGCGTTCATCGGCGAATACGCCAACATCGTGCTCGAAAGCGAAACCGCGCTGCGGGCGATGAAGCCCGACATCGCCGCGATCAACCGCGCCGTCCGCGGCCCGCGCCAAGGGATGCTGGTGGTCAGTGCGCCGGCGGACGAGGGCAAACCATACGACTTCGTGCAACGCTTCTTCTGTCCGAGCGTCGGCGTCGATGAAGACCACGTCACCGGCTCGGCGTTCGCGGACGCGGCGCCGTACTGGTGCGACCGGCTCGATCTGGAGAGCGTCGTCGGCTTCCAGGCGTCCAAGCGCGGCGGCTACATGCGCGCGGTGCAGACGCTATCGAGCGTGCGGCTGTTGGGGCAGGTCGCGGTCTACCTGCGCGGCGAACTGGATAGCGCGCTCTCAAGGATTCACAACCGCATCGACGTCCACCCGGAAGCGCCGCAGCGCAAGAAGCGCCGGCCGCGCGCCGCCAAACAGCTGCCGGCGATCTTCGAAGACCCAATGCTGCCGGGACTCGAAGTGGAGTCGCCGCCGGACGTGACGCCGGCGCCGCCGACCTCGCATCCGGCGCCGCCGGAAGAACCGGAAGCCCCGCCCGCGCCGCGCATCGTCGTGACCGGCGAGGGTTGATCCCGGCGGCCCGGCGATGGCTCTTCGTGCTAGAGCGCGTTGAGCGCAGTAAGAGCGGCCCGCACGTCCGGATCTGGATCGTTCTGCATCAGAGTTTGAAGCGTGCGTTCGAATTCGGCGCGGTTTTCTGCAGTCAGGCTGACGCGCATACGGGGATACACCTCCGCGATGACCGCGGCGAAGCGCGCCCTGGCTGCGTCCGAATAGAGGTGGCGCTCCGTCAGCATCGTGATTGCGCCGTTGAGCATGGTCGTCAAACCGCGCTTGGCCTGATCGACGCCGCCCATTCTCCTGGCGTAGCTTGGGTCGTTCGGGTCCAGCGTCGCGACGAAATCATTCATGAGCGCGTGCATCGCGTCGGCGCCGTGCAGAAGGCCTTCCGCCGCACGCATCGCATCGTCGGCGAAGGCCGCATCGCGGTCGAGCGCCGAAACATACGCTTCGCCAATTCCTACCAGCGCCTGGAACGCCGGCAGGCAGTCGCGCATCCGGCTCTCGGCTGGGAGCGACTGATCGCGGCACATGCTCATTGTCGCGGGGTCGGAGAGGCGCTCCAACACGCCGCTCGCTGGCGAACTCATGCGCGGAAGGTCCGTCACTGCGGCGGTGCGGAGCGTCGTCCCTACGGCCGGCAGATCCAGCGGCGTCCATGTCCGGTCCGTCGGCGGAAATCCGCTCGGCTCGGACCACGCCGGTGTGGCCAGCAAGACAAGGGCGCCGAGCGCCGCGCAAAGTTTACGCATCGTCCTCCCCAGGAATGCGCCAGTTTTCATCTTGGACGATGAGACTGCCGCATTGCAATCGGCCGCGAACGAGCGCACGTACATCGGCGGGCCATCCGCTCCCAACGGCGGACGCCCATCTGTGAGGATGGGAGACAAGTTGATGAATATCCCCGCCAAGCCGGCAGTGCGCCCGGCTGACCCCCGCTTTTCGTCGGGACCCACCAAAAAACGCCCGGGCTGGACCACCGATGCGCTTGCGGGCGCAGTTCTCGGCCGCTCGCACCGCGCAAAGGCCGGCAAAGCCAGGCTCAAGGAGGCGATCGATCGCACCCGCGCCATCCTAGGCGTGCCGGCGGATTTCAAGATCGGCATCGTCCCGGCGTCGGATACGGGCGCGATCGAAATGGCGATGTGGTCGATGCTGGGCGCGCGCCCGGTGGACATCTTCGCCTGGGAAAGTTTTGGCGAAGAATGGGTGACGGACGCCAAGCAATTGAAGCTCGACTTCAAGGCGCATACGGCGGGCTACGGCGCCCTGCCTGATTTGCGCGCCGCGCGCAAAACCGCTGACATTATCTTCACTCAGAACGGCACCACGTCGGGCGTGAGGATTCCGAACTTCGATTGGATCGCCCCCGACCGCGAGGGCATCACCATAAACGATGCGACCAGCGCCGTGTTCGCGCAGCAGATCGACTGGGCGCAGTGCGACGTGACCACGTTCTCGTGGCAGAAGGTGTTGGGCGGCGAAGGCGCGCACGGGATGCTGATCCTGTCGCAGCGCGCCATCGCGCGGCTGGAGAGCTACATGCCGGATCGGCCGCTGCCGAAGATCTTCCGCCTCACCAAGAAGGGCAAGGTCGATCTCGAGATCTTCGAAGGCTCGACCATCAACACGCCGTCTTTGTTGGCGACGGAAGACTACATCGATGCGTTGAAATGGGCTGAAAGCATTGGCGGTCTCGAAGCCCTGCGCGCGCGCGCCGACGCCAACACCAAAGCGATCGCGGATTGGGTTGCACGCACCGATTGGGTGGACTTCCTCGCGGAGGACGCGGCGACGCGCTCGAACACGAGCGTCTGCCTCAAAGTCGTCAATCCGCGCGTGACGGGCTTGAGCGGCGAAGGGCAAGCTGAATTCGCCAAGAAGCTCGCCGCGTTGCTGGAGAAAGAGGGCGTGGCGCTCGACGTTGGCTCCTATCGCTCGGCGCCGCCGGGCTTGCGCATCTGGTGTGGCGGCACCGTTGAAGCGGCGGATGTCGAAGCGCTGACGCCTTGGCTCGACTGGGCTTTCGCCACGCTCGCCAGCGATCTCGCGCAAGCGGCCTGACCCGCGATGGCTGCGACAAGCAGCGTCGTTTGGGAGCCGATCACCGTCCGCTCGGGCGGCGCCGCGCTCACCATTCGCCAAGCGACGCAAGATGATGTGCCTGTGCTCGAGCGCTGGGATCATGAACCTAGCGTGATCGCCTGCACCACCGACGATCCGGACGCGCAGCAAGCGTTCGAGGGCGCGGTGTGGGCGGACGAGATCGCCGCGCGCAGCGACGTGTCCTGCTACTACATCGCCGAGCTCGACGGTCGGCCGATCGGCGCGATGCAGGTGATCGATCCCTACCTCGAACCGACGCATTACTGGGGCGAGATCGAACCGAACCTGCGCGCGATCGATATCTGGATCGGAGATGCGCGTGATCGAAACGCCGGTCACGGCGCGACAATGATGCGCGCGGTGATCGATCGCTGTTTCGCCGATCCGGCCATAGAAGCGATCGTCATCGATCCGCTCAACAGCAACACGGACGCGCACCGTTTTTACCAGCGCCTCGGCTTCAAGATCGTCGGCCGGCGCATATTCGGCGACGACGATTGTCTCGTTCACCGTCTCGATCGCGCCGATTGGCGCAAAGGAAACTGACAATGCCAAAAGTCCTCATCAGCGACGAACTCTCCCAAGCCGCGATCGACATCTTCAGGCAGCGCGGCGTCGAAGTCGATTTCAAGCCTGGCCTGAAGAAAGACGAGCTGATCGAGATCATCGGCCGCTATGACGGCCTCGCGGTGCGCTCCAACACCAAGGCCACGGCCGAAGTGATCGCCGCGGCGAAACACCTCAAAGTCATTGGCCGCGCCGGCATCGGCGTCGACAATATCGACATTCCAGCCGCCACCGCGCGCGGCATCGTCGTCATGAACACGCCGTTCGGCAATTCGATCACCACCGCGGAGCACGCCATCGCCTTGATGTTCGCGGCCGCGCGGCAAATCGCGGCGGCGGATGTGTCGACCCAGGCCGGAAAGTGGGAAAAGAACCGCTTCATGGGCGTCGAGCTCTACGCCAAGACGCTGGGTCTGATCGGTTGCGGCAATATCGGCTCGATCGTCGCCGATCGTGCGCTCGGGCTCAAAATGAAGGTGATCGCCTACGATCCGTTTCTCTCGCCGGAGCGCGCCGTGCAGATTGGTGTCGAGAAGGTCGAACTGGAAGAACTGCTGCCGCGCGCCGATGTGATTTCGCTGCACGTGCCGATGACGGAGAAGACCAAGAACATTCTCTCGCGGGAGAATCTGGCGAAGACGAAGAAGGGCGTGGTGATTGTCAACGCTGCGCGGGGCGGTCTCGTCGACGAAGCCGCGTTGCGTCAAGGGCTGGAGAGCGGCCAAGTCTCGGCGGCGGCGTTCGACGTCTTCACGATCGAGCCGGCGAAGGAGAACGTGTTGTTCGGCGCGCCGAACTTTATCGCCACGCCGCATCTTGGCGCCTCAACCAACGAAGCGCAGGAGAACGTCGCGCTCCAGGTTGCCGAACAGATGGCGGACTATTTGCTCAGCGGCGCCGTCACCAACGCGCTCAACATGCCGTCGATCACGGCCGAAGAAGCGCCGCGGCTCAAGCCGTTCGCGACGCTGGCGGAAAAGCTCGGCGCATTCGCCGGGCAGATTGTCGACGAAGGCCTCGAAGCCGTTGAGATCGAGTACGAAGGCGATGTCACCAAACTCAACATGAAGCCGCTGACGGCTTCCGCGCTTGCGGGCCTGCTGCGTCCGCTGCTGCAGGACGTGAACGTCGTCTCCGCGCCGGCGCTGCTGAAGGAGCGCGGCGTGCCGCTGACCGAAAGCACGCGCGACGATAGTCCGATCTATGACAGCCTCATCCGGATCAAGGTGCAGACCGGCGGCAAGTGGCGCTCGCTTGCGGGCACCGTCGTCGCCGGCGCGCCGAAGATCGCCGAGGTAAAGATGATGCAGCTGGAAGCGGCGTTCCACCCGGTGATGCTGTTCGTCAACAATTCGGACAAGCCGGGCTTCATCGGCGCGCTCGGCACGATGCTGGCGGAAGCGGGCGTCAATATCGCCACCTTCCACCTCGGCCGCGAAAGCGAAGGCGCCGACGCCATCGCGCTGGTCGGCGTCGACCAGGTGATCTCCGAGCCGCTGCTCGCGCGCATCAAGGCGCTGCCGCAGGTGCGCTACGCTAAGGTGTTGCGCTTCTAGTCCGCCTGTGCTGCCTTCGGGCAGGGGAGAAGAAATGATGAAGCGCGTCATACTGTTGGTCGTGGCGCTCTGGGCCGCGCCAATGTCGCTCAGCTGGGCGCAGCCCGTCGTGGTCGCCGATCCCGCGCGTCACGTGACCGAACTTTCCAACAACATGAGCGTCGCCGGCGTAGCGCCGTTGCGGGCGCTCTATTCGCAGATGTATTCCGGCGCTGCGCTACCCTCCAACGTCGAGGCCGCTTTGCTGACCTACGAACGCGCCATCACTTCCCCGCGGGCGCTGGAGTCCCGCATTATCGAGGATATCACGTTGTCCGACGCTTATCGGGCGATCTTCCTTTATCATTATTACGGTTCGAATGCGTGGATCTTCATACGCTTGGATTTCGTACGTATTGGCCCAGAGGAATGGACCGTGAGCGCCGCGACGTTCGGCAGCGAGTGGACGAGAGTCGCGATCCCGGTGACGCCGGGCTTTACGTCCAACCTCGGTAGTCAGCGCTAGCGCACGTTTTCTTTCAGAGCTGCCATGCAGCGCGGAATCTAGCGATCGTCATGCAACCTTGCGCGCCCGCGATCGGCGAGGACGTCGGCAAAAACGAAGCGCACCGCCGTCAGGACAATCGCCGTTTCAATCGCCAGCGGCAGCAGGGTTGCGCTGGCCATTGACGGGTCCCACGCCTCTGTCGGCGCATTTTCGACCGTGGCGCCGAAGGTCTCCCAGAAGGGCTCGGGCCAGCGGGCGAGACCGGTTTCGATCGCGAGCGTCAGATTCCACATCGCGTGCAGCGCGATCGCGCCGCCGAGATGGCCCTGACGCAGCACAAGCAGCGCAGACGTCACCCCAAACACGAATGTCGAGCCGAGCGTCAGAAGCACGTCTTGCCACGCCAGAGATGGATCGAAATGCCAGAGCGAGAAGATGACGGCGCTGATGAGCACACCGCGCAACGCGCCGTAGCGGGCGGCGAGCGCAGCCATGATCACGCCGCGGAAGAGTATCTCCTCGACCCCCGATTGAAGCAGCACAGGAGGGGCGAGAACGGGAAGTGCGGACGCTGCGGCGGTCGGCCACCCTGCAGGCAGTGCGAACAAGCCGAGCATCGTCGGGATTGCGACCACGACGCCTGCGAGCACCCAAGGGAGACCGCCGACCAGAGCGCGGACATTCAATCCGAGATCCGCGAATGATCGCCCAGAGGTTCGGATCACGAACCAACCAAGCCCTGTATAGGCAATGCACTCGGCGATGAGCCGGGCTGCGCCGAAAGCAGCTTGGTCGTCGCCAAACAAATCGCCGATTTCGTATCCCATGGCGACGATGCCGATCAGGAGCGCGACGCTCGAGATCAGACCAAGAAGGAGGCTGGCGACGATCATCGCGCCCAGCGCGGCGCCCCAGCCGTGGGGCTCAGCCGGCGCCCGCCCAGCGCCCGGATCGCCATAGACCAGCGCGAACCGCATCTCCCCTCCGATGCGCCTTGGATAGGCCGAGCGGGAGGCGCCCGCAAGATTTGGGAACCTGCAGCGGATACCGGCGTTCAGCGCTACAGCCGGAAAGCGGATCGCCGGCTCGCGAGGGGATAGCCATGAAATTGAAGCTGCTGTGCTCGACGCTGTTGATGGCTGCCGCCGGGCTCGTCGCCGCGCCCTCGGCGGAGGCCAAGATCGACGAAGTGCGCATCGGCGCGGTCGGCAACATCCGCTCCGATCACGGCGATATCGTCGAAGGCAAGCAGGAAGGGGCGAATGTCGAGATCGAAATCGTCTCGAGTTCGCCGGACTTCCTGAACTTGATCGGCTCGCCGCGCCCGTACTTGATGGGCTCGATCTCGACCGACCCCGGCGGCGTCTCGTTCGGCGGCGTGGGAGTCGTATGGCGTTGGGAGTTCGCCGAGGGCTGGGCGTTCGAGCCGGGCTTCGGCTATGTCGTTCACAATGGCGAGCTGGACAATCCATTCCCGCCGCTCTCGCCCCAGGCCGTCGCCTTCGAGCAGGAGCACCAGCTCTTGGGTTCACGCGATCTGTTCCGCAGCTCGTTCGCGCTCGAGCGCGAGTTCGGCCCGCGCAGCGCGATCCAGCTTTATTGGCAGCACATGAGCCACGGTCAGGTCCTCGACACCGGCCGCAACCAGGGGCTCGACTATGTGGGCCTCCGCTACATCTACCGTTTCGATCCCGATCCGGCGGATGACTAAGCCGCTTTCGCGCCTTCGTCTGTCAGGCTAGGTTCCCCGCGCCTTTCGGGGGAGAATCGATGCGGGGAACGGCGGCCGGCTTGGCAATTTTCGGTGCTGCGATGATGATGGCGCCGTCGGCTGAGGCCGGCGTCGACGAAATTCATGTCGGCGTGATGCAGCACAATATCTGCGTCATCAATTGCAAGAACGCCGACAAGGAGGACGGTCCGAATGTGGAGGTCCAGGTCTCGTTCGACTCGCCGGATTTTCTCAGTTGGGCGTTCTCGCCGCAGCCTTATCTGATGGCGTCGGTCAACACCGCCGGCGATACGAGTTTCGGCGGCTTCGGCCTCGAATGGCGCTGGGAGTTCGCCGAGAATTGGGCGCTGGAGCCGGGAGTCGGCTACGTCGTCCATGACGGCGAGATCGAGAACCCGTATCCGAACGGCTCGCCCGAAGCGGCGGCGTTCGCGGCCGAGAACGTGCAATACGGCTCACGCGATCTCTTCCGCACCTCGCTGGGCCTCACCCGTGATTTCGAAGGCCCGCTCGAAGGCCAAATCTTCTACGAACACCTGAGCCACGGCCAAATCCTCGGCACAGGCCGCAATCAGGGCGTCGATCAGATCGGCATCCGCATCGGCTATCAGTTCGGTGAGTGAACGAGCTGGCGTAGAACTAGACACGCGCGAGCCCCAGCGTAGCATCGCCTGCGAGTCGTCGCAGGGGAGAAGCGCGTGACCACAGATCCAGTAAGCACCGGCACGCCGAATTTGATCGAGCGCGCCAAGAACATCCTGTTGCAGCCGAAAGCCGAGTGGGAGCGCATCGCCGGCGAGCCTGCGAACGTCAGCCAGCTCTACACGGGCTACGTGCTGCCGCTGGTGCTCATATCGGCGATCTGCTCGTTCATCGGCCTCACGTTCATCGGCGTTTCGGCGTTTGGCGTCACCGTCCGCGTGCCGATGACAACCGGCTTGGTGAGCTTGGTGCTGCAGGTCGCCATGGGCCTTGCCGGCGTGTACGTGCTGGCGCTGGTGGCGAACGCGCTTGCGCCGAATTTCGGCTCGGTGAAGGACGAAGGCCAAGCGCACAAGCTCGCCGCCTACGGCAGCACCGCCGGTTTCCTCGCCGGCGTGTTCGCGATCTTTCCGCCGATCGCCATGCTCGGAATTCTCGGCCTCTATTCGCTTGCGCTGATCTATCTTGGCTTGCCGCCGCTGATGAAAACGCCGGACGACAAGCGCATCGGCTACTTTATTACGATCATCGTCGTGATGATCGTGGTGTGGCTGGTGATCGGCGCCGTCCTTGGGGCGGTCCGTGCTTCTATGGGCGGCATGGGCGGGGCGCCCATCGTCGTCGGTTAGCGACTGAGACGCTCAGCCGCTGCCGTTTCGGCGGCTGAGCGCTTGCCTCTATCGAGGATTGGGGCCAGGAACGCGCACGGCGGGCGGATTGGCCCGACAAGGAGTTTCCATGTCCGCTGTAGTGGTCGTCGGCGCCCAGTGGGGCGACGAAGGCAAAGGCAAGATCGTCGATTGGCTGTGCCACCGCGCCGATGTCGTCGTGCGCTTCCAGGGCGGCCACAACGCCGGCCACACGCTCGTCGTCGGCAACACCACTTACAAGTTGGCGCTGCTGCCTTCGGGCGTGGTGCAGGGCAAGCTCTCGATCATCGGCAACGGCGTCGTCGTCGATCCCTGGGCGCTGGCGAGCGAGATCGACAAGATCACGGCGCAGGGCGTGAAGATCACGCCGGACATCCTCGTCCTCTCGGACCAGGCCTGTCTCATTCTGCCGTTTCACCGCGATCTCGACGCCGCCCGCGAAGCGCAAGCGGGCGCCGCGTCGATCGGCACCACCAAGCGTGGCATCGGTCCTGCGTACGAAGACAAGGTGGGGCGGCGCGCGCTCCGCGTCGCCGATCTCGCCGATCCCGAAGCGATCGCCTGGAAGATCGAGCGCCTCACCGCGCACCACAACGCATTGCGCAGCGGCCTTGAGCTGCCGGAAATCGACGTTGTGGCGCTGAAGCGCGACCTGGCGGAGATCGCGCCCAAGGTGCTGCCGTACGCGCAGCCCGCGTGGCGCGTGCTCAATACAGCGTTCGAAGATTCCAAGCGCGTGCTGTTCGAAGGCGCTCAAGGGGTGCTGCTCGATGTCGACCACGGCACCTATCCGTTCGTCACGTCCTCCAACGTTGTCGCGGGGCAGGCGGCCGCCGGCTCCGGCGTCGGTCCGCGCGCGATCAGCTACGTGCTGGGTTTGGTGAAAGCCTACACCACGCGTGTCGGCGGCGGCCCGTTTCCGACCGAGCTCCACGACGAAGCGGGACGAAGGCTCGGCGAACTCGGTCACGAGTTCGGCACCAATACCGGCCGCGCGCGCCGCTGCGGCTGGTTCGATTCCGTGCTGGTGCGCCAGTCGATCGCGCTTTCCGGCGCCGACGGAATCGCGCTGACGAAGCTCGACGTGCTCGACACGTTCGACGAGATCAAGATTTGCACCGGCTACACGCTCGGCGGCAAAATGATCGATTACCTGCCCGCCAGCGTGAAGGACCAAGCCGCGTGCGAGCCGATCTATGAGACGCTCGAAGGCTGGAAGGAAACCACGCGCGGCGTCCGCAGTTCGCGCGACTTGCCGGCGAAAGCGATCAAGTACGTCCGCCGCATTGAGGAGTTGATCGGCTGCCCAGCCGCGCTCGTTTCCACCAGCCCCGAGCGCGACGACGTCATTCTGATGCGCGATCCGTTCAAGGCTTGAACGGGCGAATGGCGAATAGCGAATGGGGAGTAGGGTGGCGGGTCCTGCCGGTTTGAGGTAGCTCTATTCGCCATTCGCTATTCGCCAATCGCAGGACTTCAATGTCGGCCGACAACGAGAACCATCCGCGGGGACATCGGTTCAGCGTCGAGGACGCGCGCGCACGCGCGCAGCAGGCGTACCGCAAGTCCGAGTTCATCTTCTCGCGCGCCTACGGCTTGTTGCGTGAGCCAAACAAGGAATGGCAGCAGATCAGGGCCGAAGAAACGACGGTCCCCAACATCCTGTTGGGCTATGTCGCGCCGCTCGCGGCGATTCCGCCTGTGGCTGGCCTCATCGGTGCGCTCGTCTTCGAGCCCATTCGCGTCGGTCCGATCGACAGTGCGCTGGTCAGCGTTGTCGTGACGTGGATCGTCACCGTCGCGCTCGTGTTTCTCCTCGGCCTGCTGATCAACGCGCTGGCCGATCAGTTCGACGCCGATCGCGACGATCTCTCGGCTCACAAGATCGCCGCTTATTCGCTGACGCCGGCGTTCCTTTCCGGCCTGTTCTCACTCTGGCCGCCGCTCTGGTGGCTGTCGTTGTTCGCGCTCGCAGCAATGGTCTACGTCATGTATCGCGGCCTGCCGATCCTGATGAAAACGCCGCCGGAGCGCGCGTTGAGCTATGCCGCATCCGTGACGATCGCCGCAATGGTGGCGGGCATCGTCCTCTTTTCGCTGGCGAGCTGCGTGGGCTGAGGGCGTTTTGCGGTTGGCGTCGCGCGGGTTCGGCGCCTAACATCCCCGCTCATCACGGGGGAATGGACGTGACGATCGATCCCGCGACCATCGAAGGCCAATCGCTCCTCGAGCGTGTGAAAGCGATATTGTGGCGTCCGCAGACGACGTGGGACGCGATCGCCGCGGAGCCGGCCGAGACACAGCAGCTCTACAAGGGCTACGCGCTGCCGCTGGCGGCGCTGTCGGGATTGTGCGCCGCAGTCGGCTCGCTGTTGTTTCCGTGGGCGGCCGGCGGCTTTTCCACGCGCTACACGCCGGCGGATGCGGTGCTGGGCGGCGTGCTCCACATCGCGCTGTGGTTAGCGTCAATCTACATCATGGCGCGGGTGACGCTGGCGCTTGCGCCGCGCTTCGGGTCCGCCGCCAATCGCGTCCAAGCGCACAAGCTCGCGGTCTATTCCTCCACCGCCGCGCTGCTGGCCGGCGTATTCTCGCTGCATCCGATGCTGAGCTGGCTTGCGGTTCTGGGGCTCTATTCGCTCGGGCTGCTGTTCATCGGGCTGCCGCGACTCATGAACACGCCAGATGAAAAGCGCGCGCAATTCTTCGCCGCGATCGTCGGCCTCACGCTCGCGGCGACCCTCGTGCTCTTCATCGCCATGGGCTCTCTGCGCAACGCGGCCTCGGCGCTTTTCGCCGAGATCCCGATGCTGCAACTCACACAGCAGCAGCCCCGCGCGGCGGCCGCATCGATCGCGCGTGAGACGAGCGACGTGGAGGAGCACGTGCGACGCTACCTTCGAGGCGGACCGACGATCGACCATACCCGCCTCGTCGAGCAAATGCCGGAGACGCTGCCTGGCGGATTCAGGCTCGAGACGTCGTCGAGCGCGACGGCGATGGGCACAGCGCAGGCGAGGGGCGAATACCGCAATGGCGACGCGCGCATCGACGTGACGATCGTCGATCTCGCCGGCGACGGCGCCGTGGTCGCACTTACGCCAGTGGCGGACGTACGCGAGAACCGTTTCGACGCGGACAGCTATGCGCGGGCGCAGCGCATCGACGGCCGCCTCTATGCCGAGCAAGTCAATAGGAGCGGCGGGAGCGCCACTTATGCGGTGCTCGGCCGCGGCGTTGCGCTCTCGGCGCAGGGAACAGACGTCACCGCCGATCAGGTGCGCGCCGCCGTCGAGACGATCAGCATCCAGCGGCTCGAACGCGCCTTTGGCGATTGATTTTGCGCAATGTTAGTGATCTGGCGCGCTGTGGTGCTAAATAGCGTTGCGGCCGGCGCCGCGCGCGCCTGGCCGTCCCGCCAACGCTGCAGTGGAAACGCCCTCATGCCTGCCAAGACAACCAATGGCGCCGACGGAGCGCCGGACAAAACGCCCTTCATGTTCGCCGTGATGCCGAATCCGGCGCTGCACTCAATCGTCGCCAGCCAGCGTGTCGCGCTCGAGACAGCGCGGTTTTGGGCGCGCCGCATGCACGCTTACGCCGATCAGATGGAGATGCTGGCGGGCTGCTCCTCGCCTGACGAGTTCGCGCGTGCGCAGACGCGTTTCATCGAGCGCATGCGGGACGATTATACGGATGAGAACCGTAAGCTGTCTGCGCTGCTGACGCCGCCGGCCGGCGAGGGCGGCGCCGACGCAAACCCGAACGCCTAGACGTCCAGCAGCGTGAACGGCCGCTCGCCCATGCGGGCGAGCACCGGGCGCGCGACGTTGTAAACCGGCACGCCCTTCGGCGTTGCGCCGCGGAAGACGCCGCGATGCGCGTGGCCGTGCACGGCAAAGCGCACATTGTCGAAACGGTCGATGGTTTCAGCCAGCCGCGAATTGCCCAGGAACGGGTAGATCTCCAGCGGCTCGCCTTCAAGCGTGCTGGTAACCGGCGCATAGTGCGTCACGGCGATGGCGCGCTCCGTCCGCAGCATCCGCAGGCCCGTTTCCAGCTTCATCGTCTCCTCGAGACAAGCCTGCACGAATGTCTTCACCGCTGGTTCACCGAAGGCCGAGAGCATGCCGCGGCCGAAGCCGCCCATCGCGCCCATGCAGCCGGCGAAGCCGATTCCCAGGACCTCAACGGCCTCGCCGCCATCCAGAATATGCGCGCCCGTTTGCGTAAGGATGTGCTTCACCTCCTCGACGCAGTTCGATTCGTGATCGTGGTTGCCGAGCACGGCGATCACCGGAATGGCGCAGGCGTGCAGATCCTCCGCCAAAACGTGCGCTTCGCTCGGCTTGCCGTAATTAGTGAGATCGCCGCAGATCACCACCGCGTCGGCCTCGTTGCTGACCTGGGTGAACAGGTCGCGATACGGCCGCTGCATCGACTCGCTGACGTGCAGATCGCCGATCGCCGCCACCCGCACCGGGCGCGCCTCAGGTGACAGCGTCATGACGCTCATCCAAGCCTTTGCCTACCATGTCGGCGTAACCCCATTCGCTGATGTCAGTAACGTAATCGCGCGCGCTGAACATGCGGCCGCGGCAGACCTTCACTTTGGACGGCGGCATGTCGAGGTGCTGGCGCATGCGGTCGACCAGTTCGTCCATCACCCAGCGTGGAATGCGGTCCCTCTCGCTCGGGTAGATGTAGCGGAAGTTCAGAAGATGCGTCAGCAACACCTCCCAGTGCACTTCCATGTAGCGCATGAGACGCGGCCAATCGATGGCGTCGTGCTGCTTCAAGATCACGTGCGCCACGTCCGCGCCGTCGTAGCGATAGCGGTCTTGCACGAAGATCTTTGACCAGATCAGCTCCGTGGGCTTGATGATGCGCACTTTAGTCCCATAGACTTCGATTTCCGGGGCGCCTTCGAACCATTCGTCGGTGATGGCGATCTCGGTCGCGCGGCAGCTGAAAATCACGTCGAAGAAGTAGCGGTCCTGAAAAACCTTCGCGAGCCAGCGCTCGTCTTCGACCGAGATCTCGTAGCCGTGCTCGCGGAAGAAGGAGAGGATGCGCGGGTAGTCGCTGGCCTTACAGAAGATGTCGAGATCCTTGGTGGGGCGGACGATGCCGGTATAGGTCGTCACCGCATAGGTGCCGCAGAGCAGGAATGGCGCATCGCTCTGCGCGAGCAGTTTCAGCCCCTTGATGTAGAAGTTTTCGGCCTCCGGCGGCGGCTGGAAAATCTGCTCGGAGAAACTGGCCATCGCGGTTGTGAACAGGCAAGGACGAGCCCCTGTTCCCTCAGCCTTCGCTGGTTTGCTGCTCGCGTCCGGCCAGTAGTGCGGCGCAGTTCGCGTCCTCGGCGAGCCCTGGATCGACGAACGGCAGCACCGCGGCGATCGGCGCGATGAGCGAACCCAGCAGCGCCGCGAGCCCGCCTTCGTCCGCCGCTTCCTCGAGATCGACGCCGAGTTCGGGCGAGCGCAGCCGTCCCTGAATCGTGATCGGCGCCGCAACCCGGATCAGCCGCGCTTCCTTCGGCTCACCCTGCAGGCGCAGATCCAGCGTCTCGTCGTTCAGGTTGATGCGGCCGCCGCCGCGGATCAGCATGGTCTCGGTGTCGAACACCATCGAGCGCGCGTGCATGACGCCGCTGCGCACCGAAAAGCTCGCGACGCCGCAGCGTATGTCGATCTTGCTCTGATCGTCGCTCAGAAGCAGGCCGAGGCCGCGCGTGACGTTGATGCCGGTGAGTTCGGCGAATGCCTCGCGCACTTCGCCGCGGGGCGTCACCAGCGTCACCTCGCCGTTTGCATTCGAGGCCGCTTCGCGCACAGACGCGCCGCGAGCGCTGAGGCGCACGCGCCCGACCAGCGATCCGGTCAGCGGCGCGCCGCCCCGGAACGCAACGATGCTCTCAAGGCGCGCCCCGGTGAGACGGACGTCCATATTCACTTGCGGCGTCGCTTCCCGCGCGTTGATCGCTACGGCGCCGCCGATGCGGCCTTGCCTGAGATCGAGCGTCATCGGATCGAGCTGAAGCAGGCCCTGATCGAGCGAAATGTCGAGAGAGAATCCGCGCAGTGGGAAGCGGTCGCTGCGCACGCGCGCGGCGCGGTAGGTCACCCGCGCATCCATGTCGCGCACGCGGCTGATGTCGAGTTCGGCGTCCGGCAGCAGCCGGCCTTCGGCGGCCATATTCGCCGCGATCGCGCGCTGTGTTGCGGAGGCGGTTTCGCCGCCGCCGGTGGCGGGCGCGCCGCCGAGCACGGCCATCAAGTCGTCGAAGTCGAGCCGGCTCGAGACGAAGTCGCCGTCGAAGAACAGACGGCCCGTGCGTGCATTCGTTGTGGCGGTGAAGGCGCCGCGCAGGTCACTGTCGCCGACACGCCCGTTCAGCTCCGGCATCCCATACTGGCGCCCGTTCCGCTCGACACGGCCGCGCACGAAATAGGGCGGCGTGTTCGGCAGAGTGAGGCCGATGAGATCATAGAGGTGCGCGAGGTCGGGGCCGGAGGCGATAATGTCGGCCTGCCAGCGGTTCAAGTTGAATGGACGCGCAATCGAACCGTCCGCCTGGATGCGGGTGCCGCCCGCGCGCACGTCGGCGACGAAGGGGTAGGGCCGGTTACGGCGCACGTTGAGGAGCGGCGCGCCGGTGAACTCCACTGTGAACGGCCGATTGTTGATTTCGCCTTCGCCATCGAGCGCGAACTCGCCCGGATTGCGCGCATCGGCGCTCTCGCGCGTGGTGAACTCGGCGTCGAGCACCAGGCGCCGCTTCACGTCCTCGTAGCGCACGTGGCCCTCGCGCAGGGAGAAGTCGCGAATGTCCGGCAAATCGAGCGGACGCTGTCCTTGGCGGCGCGTCTGCGCCCAATTCGCGTCGCCCGCCGCGTTGCGGTAGAGGTCGAGGTCCGCGCCGTTGAGGTCGAGCCGGACGATGTCGAAGCGGCCGACGAACAGCGGCAGCAGCCTTACGGCGACTTCCGCCTCCGCCACTTCCGCGAACTGCCCGCGCTCGCGGAAACGCGGCAGATTGCCAATGCGCAGATTGCGCACGCGCGCCTCGGGTGTGAACGACCATGGGTCCACGTCGAGATCGCCGGCGATCACAATCTCGCGTCCGGTCGCGACCGAGGCCCAACGGCCGATCGGCCCCCGCAGGGCGTTCCAATCGGCGAATGCTAGAAAGAGCACCAGCGCGGTCGCCAACACGCCGAAAGCGCCGCCGGCCCAAATGCCGATCCGTTTCCAAGGCCAAGCGCCGATCTTCGCGCCTGCCGTTTTTGCGCCACGATATGCGCGCCCCGACTGCGTCGCGCCCCATGCGCGGAGAGCGGTAACGCGCGCGCGCAGCGCATTGGATAGTTTCGGGGCGGGCATCTCGTTTTGGGCCAACGTTCGCGTTTCACAGGCGTTCCCGCGTGTTTCCGGCGCAGCGCGTAGCGTTAACAGCCGGAAACGGCTATGGATTTGCCGCGGTCTTCAAGCGCGTCTTCGGGTGCTCGTTCACATGGTGCTCCTCGCCTACCTGCCCGAAATCGCGGCCTTCGTCCTACTGATGGCGATGGCGACCCAGGTGCCGCAGATCGGTGCCATCCTCATCCTGCTGGAGCTGGGGCTCGTCGGGCTCTTGTTCATCTTCCGCACGACCGCGTTCATAGACGTGGTGAAGCGGTGGTGGTGGCTGTTGCTGATGCCGCTGATCGCGACTTTGTCAGGCCTCTGGTCCGACGTGCCGATGATCTCGTTCCGGTACGGTGCGCAGTACCTCTTCACCTGCGTGGTTGGGGTCTTGATCGCCTGTACGATGTCCCCGCGACGCTACATCGCGACTTTGATGGTGGCGCTGTTCGTGTTCTGCCTGCTCTGCATCGCCTACGGCAGGCAGGGGACTTCCGCGGACGGCATGGTGCTGATCGGCCTCACCGGCTCCAAGAACCAGATGGCTTACGCCGCGCAGGTGCTGCTGATGGCGGCGCTGGCGGTTCTGCTAATGCGCAATATGGCGGCCCCGTTGCGCGGCATAGCGTTCCTCTCGTTGCCGCTGTGCTTGTATCTTCTCGCGGGCACCAATTCGGCGACGGCGGTGCTGATGGCCTTCGGAAGTTCTGCGGTGCTGCTTGGCCTATGGTGGTCGCAGCGCCTGCCGCCGGGCGGCAGGTTGGGCGCTCTGATCGGGACAGCGGTGATCTTTTCGCCTCTCACGCTGCTCATCCCCGAAGCGATCGAGTTCACCAATCACTTCGTCTTCGACACGCTCGGCAAGGATCCGACCTTAACCGGCCGCACGATTCTTTGGGCGCACGCCGACGCGCTAATCGCCGAGCGGCCTCTGTTGGGCTACGGTTATCAGGCGATCTGGATGGGTGAGTCATCCGAGACTATCGGACTCAAACGGCTCGTCGACATCGAAGACGGTCGGCAGTTTCACTTTCATCACGCCTTCCGGATCATCGCCGTCGATACTGGGCTTTTTGGTCTGCTCGCCTTTTCCGGCGCTCTAGTCGCCGTGGGCTGGGCCGGTCTAAAGCAATTGCTGCTGCGGCCGGCAGTGGAGACCTCGTTCTTCTTTCTGCTGTTCACGCTGATGGTGATGCGCGGCTTCACCGATGCGATCATCGGTCCGTTTTCGGTTCACACGCTGCTGTTCTTCGGTGCATGCGTGTACGCGTTCTGGAAGCTAGAGCCGGCAGCGGAGCAGGCGATGCAGCCTGCGCCGCGGGCTCGGCGCCGCCGCGGACCGGCGACGCCCGCCTATTAAGCTTCGGCTTCCGCCAGCAGGCCGCGCGAGGCCGCCTGCTTTTTCATCGCCTTCTGCAGCTTCTCGAACGCGCGCACTTCGATCTGACGCACGCGCTCGCGGCTGACGCCGTACTCCTTCGACAAGTCTTCCAGCGTGGCAGGCTCGTCCTTCAGCCGCCGTTCCTGGATGATGTGGCGCTCGCGTTCGTTCAGTTCGCTCATCGCCTCCTGCAAGAGGCTCATGCGCGCGCCGAACTCCTCACTATCGGCGAGGCGCGTCTCCTGCGTGCCTTCGGCCTGGTCGTCGGCGAGCCAGTCCATCCACTCGCTTTCGCCGTCGCCCCCGGCTCCGCCGATCGGCGCATTGAGGCTCGCGTCGCCGCCGCCGGAAAGGCGCCGGTTCATCGAGATCACTTCTTCTTCGGTGACGGCGAGCTTGTGGGCGATGGTCGCCACGTGTTCAGGACGTAGATCGCCCTCCTCGAGCGCGGCCATCTCGCCCTTCATCCGGCGCAGGTTGAAGAAGAGCTTCTTTTGCGCGGCGGTGGTGCCCATTTTCACGAGGCTCCACGAGCGCAGGATGTATTCCTGGATCGAGGCGCGGATCCACCACATCGCGTAGGTCGCGAGGCGGAAGCCCTTGTCCGGATCGAACTTCTTCACCGCCTGCATCAGGCCGACATTGCCCTCGGAGATCACCTCTCCGATCGGCAGGCCGTAGCCGCGGTAGCCCATGGCGATCTTCGCCACGAGCCGCAAATGTGAAGTTACCAGCTTGTGCGCGCTCTCCGTGTCCCCATGTTCCTGCCAGCGCTTGGCCAGCATGAACTCGTCTTCCTTCGTGAGCATGGGGAACTTCCGGATCTCAGAAAGATACCGTTGCAGCCCTTGCTCAGGGGACAGTGCGAGCGTCAGCGCAGTTGATGCCATGATGTGTTTGAACCCCTCGTGCGGCGGGTCGTTTCCGGCTCCTCTGACATACGCCCGAGGGGCAGCACCGGATGCGCCGCGGAATGCAATATAGGGAGCCGTTCAAGCCCGCGCCGCGACCGCCCGATGACGATTTCGCGACCGTGAGAACATATCAGGAACTAGGTGATTCGCAAGCTGAAACGAAAACAAGTTCTAGTCCCCGAACGCGGAACATTCGAGGATGACGCATATCTATAGTGGCGGAGGCTACTCCGCGGCGACCGACTGGCGCTTGAACGTTTCGGCTACGGCCCAAATGCAGAGCCCGGCGACGAACCCGGCAAGGCCCCAGCGCAGCACCAGATCGAGGGCGCTCAGATAGACGGGCTCGGACGCGCCCATGAACTGGAGCCAGACGCCGTAGATCTGGCCTTTGCCGGAGTCTGGCGAACGCGGCAGCATGTTGAACATGCGCGCCTCGTTCAGCGTGAACAGCAGCAGCCCCAGCACTGACGCCAGAGTGCGCTCGGGCCGCGCGAATACGTCGGACATGTAGCTGCCCCCAATCACCGCGGACGGAAGCTATCGTGGGCCGCCTCCCGTGAGGAGAGGCGCGCTGCAGTTTCAGCTGCGGAACTCAGAGCTTCCGAAGAGTGGTAAGCAACGCCTCCATATCGTCCGGCAATTCGCTTTCGAAGCGAAGATCGTCGCCGGTGATCGGATGGACGAAGCCCAGCACGGCGGCGTGCAGCGCTTGGCGCGGGAAAGCTTCCACAGCGGCGGCCGCTTCAGCCGCGTACGGGCCTTCCGCCTTGAACGCGCGCTGCTTGCCATAGAGCGGGTCGCCAATCAGCGGGCAGCCGAGATGGGAAAGGTGCGCGCGAATCTGATGCGTGCGGCCGGTATGCAGCCTGCATTCGATCAAAGCCGCCGCCGCGCGCCCTGCGGATGCGCCGGCCTGCTGGCCATAACTTTCGATCGTCCAGTATCGCGTGATCGCGACCTTGCCGGCTTCGGTGTTGGGATCGCGCGCAACTACATATTTGCGTCGATCCTCGTTCGAGCGGACGAGCCGGTTCTCGATCGTCGCGCTACGCTCCTTCGGCGCGCCGCGCGTCACCGCGTAATAGGCGCGTTCCAAATCATGCTTAGCGAACAGTTTCGCCAAGCCCTGGTGCGCCGCGTCGTGCTTGGCGACGACGACGAGCCCCGTCGTGTCTTTGTCGATCCGGTGCACAATCCCCGGCCGTGCGACCCCGCCAATGCCGGAGAGGCTGTCGCCGCCATGCGCGAGCAGGGCGTTCACAAGTGTCCCGCGCATCGAGCCGGGCGCGGGATGCATCGCCATGCCTATCGCCTTGTCGACGACGATCAAATGCTCGTCCTCGTACACGATGTCGAGCGGCAGATTCTCCGGCTGCGGGGCGGCGGGTTCGGGCGGCGGCAGCACGAGTTCGTACGTCGCGCCGGCCCGCGGCTTGTCCTTCGCGTGCGTCACCGGCGCGCCGTCGACCGTGAGCTTGCCTGCGCCGATCAACCCTTGCACGCGCGAGCGCGACAGGTCCGGCCACAACCTCGCCAGCCACGCATCGACGCGCTCGCCTGCGCCTTCCGGCGCGATAGCGGTGCGGATTTCGCCGATTTCGGGATCGTCGTCGCCTAGAGACATTCGCCTCTCATTAGCGGCTTGCATGGCCCCGGCTAGCCCCCATAGTGCCGCGCGAAAGAGGTTCACTGGTGCTGAAGCGCGCGTTCGTCATCTTGGCGGGTCTGGCCGCAGCGTTCGCGCTTTACGCAACCGCTTTCCTGGTCGTGAATCACCAGATTTCCGCACGCGCCAGCGATGTCCAGCGCGCCGCCGCCGAAGCTTTGCCGGAAGCAGGCGACATGCTCGAGATTTTAATCTGGAACGTCGGCTATGGCGGCCTCGGCGCCGGCAGCGATTTCGTCGCCGACGGGGGCAAGCATTTGTTTCCGCCCTCGCGCCGCGCCGTGCGCGACAACGTCGCGGGCATCGAGAGCTTTCTGATCGATCAAGCCGATGCGGATGTCGTGCTGATTCAGGAGATCGCCCGCGCCGGCCCAGTGAACTACTGGATCGATGTCCGCGACCGGGTCGAGCACGCGCTGCGCGACCGTGACAACGTCTTCTACTCCGATTTCAAGACGCGCCTGATTCCGCCCCCGCTCCGGCTCGTGCACGGGCAGGGGCTTTATTCCTTGCGGGCCGTCGCCGGCGCAGACCTCGTCGCGTTGCCCGCGGAGGATGGCGGCTTTTTCGGCGTGCGCCGCCGCTACGCGTCACCGCTGATCCGGTTGGCGGGCGATGCCCATTGGACCATCGTCAGCGTCCATCTCGCGGCGTTTGACGAGGACGCTTCGGTGCGCACCCGGCAATTGCGTGAGCTGATGGCTTGGGCGCAGCGCGAATACCAAAGCGGCCGCCGCGTCGTCCTTGGCGGCGACTGGAATTTTCAGCTCGCCGACACCGATTTCCCGCACACGACCGACGAACGCTTCCTGTTCTGGCTATTCCCATTCCCGCAGGACACGCTGCCCGAAGGCTGGCGCATCGCCGCCGACGCGGCGATCCCCAGCGTCCGCACCAATCACCAGCCCTACGTTCCTGGGGAGAACTACGTCACCACGATCGACGGCTTCATCGTCTCGCCCAACGTCGACGTGTTGAGCGTCACCGGTTTCGACCTCGGCTTCGCTCACAGCGACCACCAGCCGGTGCGGTTGCGGGTGCGGGCGCGCTGAAGCCCCTTGGCGAGAGGGGCGCAGGTGGGCTCTAAATACCCTAGTGGAGGGATCACCATGACCAAACGGGGATGGACGCGCCGCGGCGCGCTGGTTGCGGCTACGGGCGCGGCGGCGGCATGTGCGCCAAACGTCGAAACGCCGCCTTACGAGGGCATTGTCGCCTTCAGCCACGGCGTCGCCTCCGGCGATCCCAAGCAGGATCGCGTCGTCATCTGGTCGCGCGTCAGTCCGCAGCAGAGCGGCGACGTGCCGGTGCGCTGGATCGTGGCGCGCAACCGCGAGCTCTCCGATGTCGTGAAAACCGGCGTGATCGTCGCCACCGAGGCGCGCGACTACACCGTCAAGGCCGACGTCACTGGCCTTCGCCCCGGCGCGCCGTACTTTTACGGCTTCCGCGCCGGAGCGGCCGCAAGCCCCGTCGGCAAGACACGCACGTTGCCGCGCGGGCAAACCAATACCGCGCGCATCGCCGTTGTCTCATGCTCCTCTTATTCGCACGGCTTCTTCAACGCTTACGAAGCCCTGGCCCAGCGCGACGACATCGATCTCGTCGTCCACCTCGGCGACTACCTCTACGAATACGGCCTCTCCGGCTATGGCGGGGATGTCGCCATCCAACTCGGCCGTGTGCCGGCGCCGGAGGTGGAATGCGTCAGTTTGAACGACTATCGCGCACGTCACGCCCAGCACAAAGCCGAAGCCGAGCTGCAGGCGGCGCACGCGCTGGCGCCTTGGGTCGTCGTCTGGGACGACCATGAGACGGCGAACGACAGCTTCGCCACCGGCGCCGAGAACCATGACGAAGGCGAGGGCCAGTTCGCCGCGCGCAAGCAGGCGGCGCTGCAGGCCTATTACGAATGGATGCCGATCCGCGATCCCGAGCCTGGCCGCGCCTTCGAGGCGATCAACCGCTCGTTCGACTACGGCGATCTCTTCACGTTGATCATGCTGGAGACGCGCTTGCTCGCGCGTACTGAGCCGCTGGACTACGCGACGCAATTGCCGGTGCGCATGCAGCGCTGGAATTTCACCAGTGAGACCGCAGCCGTCGCGCTGCGGGATCACGAGCCGGACACGGCGACGATGCGGCGCTTGCCGGCGATCTACGAGGAAGTCGGCGAAGAATTGCGGCCCGTGCTCGACTGGCGCCGGGCGGGGCCGATGGCGCAGAACCTGCCCAACCTGCCGAACGGTTTTTATCTCGCCCCCGACGTTGATGCGATCACCGCGCTTTTGAACGCGCCCGAGCGTCAGCTCATGGGCACGGCGCAGGAGCAGTGGCTGGCGGACGAGCTCAATCGCTCCAAGCGCGCCGGCGCGACGTGGCAGGTGATTGGAAACCAGGTGCTGATGGCGCCGGTCAGCGCGCCAGACCTCTCCAAGACGCCGCCGCAGCTGGCGGCCGCGCTCGAACGCCTGCGCCCCGGCGTCACTCAGCTACTGAAGCTGACGCGCTTTCCGTTTCCGCTTAATACCGATTCTTGGGACGGCTACCCCGGCCCACGTTCGCGCGTGCTCGCCACGATGCGCGCCGCGGGCGGCAACGCGCTCGTGCTCACCGGCGACACGCACACGGCGTGGGCGAACGAAATCGACGATGGGCAGGGCCGCGTCGCCGTCGAGTTCGGCGCCACCTCGATCACCTCGCCGAGCGAAGCGGAGTATTTCACGCCGGCGGGCGTCGATTTCAACGCCGCCGTCCGAGCGCGCAATCCGCACGTGAAGCACACTGACGGTCTCCGCCGCGGCTTTCTTCTGCTGACGCTGACGAAAGAGCAGGCGACCGCGGAGTTCTTCGCCGTGTCGACAATCCTGTCGAAGGAGTACGAAACGACGCGCGCGGCTGCGTTCACAGTAGCGCCGGACGCAGGGGCCGGCGTCGGGCCGATCACCGCTGTGGAGTGATTCCGTATAGTGGGACCCCGCGGCCTGTGAGGCGCTTGTTCGTGGTCACGGGTCTCGCTTCGAGAGCCCGGGATGACGGACGCGCGGCGCTCAGGCCGCTTGCAGCGCTTCACGCCGCTTCGGCTCATCCACCGGATCGCACCTTACGGCCCGCATCAGCATCTCGTGCACGAACAGGTTGGCGGCGTTGAGATCGCGTCCGGAATGCTGCGCGTAGGAGCGCAGCGTCTCGGCGAGGGAGAGGAATTGCTCGGCGTTCATGCCGGTTTTTATGCCGGTGAGTCGGCGACTGCTTCGTGACTCGCGCGTGACTCGAATATGGCGCCTACGCCTTGGCCGCGCCCAACCGGTTAACGTTCCCGCGCCGATGCGGGCCGAGCGCTTCCAGCTCCGCCGAGGGCGCGCCGTTCAGCCATTCTTCCGCCAGTTCGCCGAACACCGGGGCGTATTTGAAGCCGTGCCCCGAGCAGGCGGAGAATAACAGCACGCGCTCGTGCGCGGCGCTCGGCGCGATCAGGAAATTCTCGTCCGGCGTCACTGTGTAGAGGCAGCGCTGCAGCCGCACTGGTTCCGCTCGGTGCTTCGGCAGCAGCAGCGCCGCTTGTTCGGAAAGGAGCGCCGCGTCGCGCTCGTCGGGCTCATGCACGTGATCTGGATCGGTCTCGCCGCCGACGGCGTGGAGGCCCAGCTTGTAATAGCCGCGCGGCGCCGGCATGCCGAACACGCCTTCCTCGTTGTCGATGCAGATTACCGGCAACAGGCGCGGCGTCTCCGTCTCGAACCATCCGACCACACGCCGCTTCACCGCGAGCCGCCCTGCAAACTCCGGCAGCAGCTTTCCGGCCCAGCCGCCGGCCGCTACGATCGCTGCGTCGAACGCGAAGGTCTCGCCATCGATGCGGAACGACGTGCTCTCGATCGGCGCCGCAATGCGCTTGCCGTGCGCGAGCCGCGCGCCCCATTTCGCCGCCTGCCGCAACAGGAACGCGCGCGTCGCATCGGCGGCGATCACGCCGGCGTCTTCCTGGCGAAACACATCCCACTCGTATGGCATCGCCAGATAGCCGCGCGTCAGCGGATGGATGGCGTCGCCCCGGAGCAGCGCCGCCGGCTCGCGGCTGAGGCGCTGGCACGCCGCCACGAACGGGGAGCCGCGCGGCCCCGCCATCAGCCCGCCGGTCCACTCGATCAGCGGCCGCCCGGCCAAGCCCTCCCAGGTGCGCCAGGCGTCGACCGCGCGACGCGCTAGCCGAACATAGACTTCGCCTTCGCCCGGCGTCGCCCGCATGATCCGCGTGTCGCCGTGCGAGGAGCCGTTCTCGTGCATAGGCTCGAACTGCTCGAAGCCGGTCACGTCATGGCCGGCCAGCGCCAAGCGCGCCGCGATGCTAAGGCCCGCGATGCCAAGTCCGACGACGGCGACCTTCATGACCTAGACTTACAGGCGCCCGGCCCGAGCGCCAATGTGCAGTTTGCGTGCAGTCCCTCCGCAGTGTTGCGGGAATCTGCCGAAGGCCGGCTGTGGGCGCGGATCGCTTCCGCTAGCGTCGCCGCATGAGTCTGAAAGACCGGATCAAGGCGCAGGTCGCCGCCTTCGACGGCTGGGCGAGGCCGTGGGCGGAACGATCCAAATGGAACGGATGGGCCTACGAGTTCCTGCTGTTCGGCCTCAAGCAGGCCTGGGCCTGTCTGTTCGGCGCCCTGATGCTGGCGCTGCTGCTCGGCACGCATCTGTTTTGGCCGGACGATGCGCCGCTGGCGCGCTACGACTTCCTTGTCATCGCTTCAGTTGCGATCCAAGCGGCGCTGCTCGCCACCAAGCTCGAGCGCTGGGACGAGGCGGCCGTCATCCTGATCTTCCACGTCGTCGGCACGATCATGGAAATCTTCAAGACAGCGCAGGGCTCCTGGATCTATCCGGAAGAGAGCGTGCTGCGCATCGGCGGCGTTCCGCTCTTTTCCGGCTTCATGTACGCCTGCGTCGGCTCCTACATCGCCCGCATCACGCGGCTGTTCGAGGTCCGCTTCGTCAGCTATCCGCCGCTCTGGACCACCTGGACGCTCGCCATCCTCGCCTACGTCAACTTCTTCACCCACCACTATGTCTTCGACATCCGCAACGCGCTGTTCGCCTTCTCGGCGTTGATCTTCTGGCGCACCTGGTTCGTGTTCATGCCGGACCAGAAGCCGCGCCGTATGCCGATGCTGATCGGGGCGCTGCTCGTGTCGCTGTTCATCTGGTTCGCGGAAAATCTCGGCACCTTCGCGGCGGCTTGGGTCTATCCCAGCCAGCGCGACGGCTGGCACGTCGTGCCGATCGACAAGATGGGCGCCTGGTATCTGCTCATGTTGCTGAGCTTCGTGCTGGTGACTTTGGTGCATAAGCCGGAGCGGACGCGATCCCTGGCGCGCGAACCTTCACAAATGCGAGAGACAAGGCCTCAACCAATCACGTCGGAGTGAGACGCGCGCCCGGCAGATTGCAGCGCGCGACATCATCAAGCAGCCTCTCTCTTCGAGGGAGGGTGACATGTTCATGCGAGGTTTGCTCATCGCGGCGGCGTTGACCGTCGCATCCATTGGCGGCGCTTTCGCCCAAGATGAAGCGGAGGAGATTATCGTCACCGGAGCGCGCCTGGAGCGCTACGAGAGCCTCGTTCTGCCCGCGGTGACGATGACGCGCCGCGCCGATGCGGTTCTGGCCAGCGCCACGATCTGGTCGGACTCCCGCGATTTGCAGCTGCGCTCACGCGAAATCCGCGCCACGCTCGAAGATATGGCCCGTCGCGCCCGCGCCAGCGACGTCACCATCTCCCTGCAGCAGGACGATGTGCTGCGGCCATTCACGGTCGACTTGGCGATGCGGTTGCTGACCTATGGCGGCCGCGCCGATTCTAGCCAAGTCGTGGTGCAGTTGCGCACCGCGACACGCGGGTCGTCAGACACGCTCGACGCCGCGCGCGGACGTTTCAATCAGTTCGTCGAGTCCATCGCCGAAAACGGCCGCGCCAGCGTCGACTTCGACGAAGACGAGCTCCAGCTCACGGTGATCGATCTGCCGCAATATCGCGCGCCGCTGATGCAGGCGATCGTCGCCGACGGCCGCAGCGTCGCAGCGTCGATGGGCGAGGGTTTCCGCCCGGAAATCGCCGGTCTCGAAAGCCCCGTCGCCTTCCGCCGCAGCGGTGATCTCGATCTCACGCTGTTCATCAACTACACGCTGCGGGTTGTGCCGGTGCGTTAGTCGCCGATGAAGTGCGCCACCACTTCCCGCGTGTGCGGCGCGCGGCGGTGTTCGAACAGATAAACGCCCTGCCACGCCCCTAGCAGAAGTGCGCCGTTCTGCAGCGGAATAGAGAGATGCGTCTGTGTCAGACGCCGCGCGGATATGCGCCGGCATGTCGTCCGGCCCTTCGGCGTCGTGCACGTACGGACCATCCTCCGGCGCGATGCGCTCGAAGTAGGCGGCCAGGTCCGTCCGCACGTCCGGATCGGCGTTCTCGTTGATCAGCAGCGACGCAGAGGTGTGCCGGCAAAACAAAGAGAGCAGCCCGTCACCGAACTGCTCCCGTTTGATCCAGGCCCGAACCTCGGGCGTGAAGTCGTAAAGCCCTTTGCCGCGCGTCGATACGCTGACGCGGTGAAAGGCTTGGCGCATGACCTCAGCCGTAGCCCGCCAGCTTCAGAAACCTGTTCCGCAGCTCGGCGTCGTCCTTGAACGCGCCGGTGAACTGCGTGGTCACCGTGGTCACGTCCTTGTGGTGAACGCCGCGCGTGGACATGCATTGGTGCTCGGCGTCGATCAGCACGGCGACGCCGCGAGGCTTCAGCGTCTCTTCGATCGCCTGGGCGATTTGCGAGGTCATCGTCTCCTGCGTCTGCAGGCGCTTGGCGAAAATCTCGACCACGCGCGCGATCTTGGAGATGCCGACCACCGATTCCGTCGGCAGATACGCCACGTACGCTTTGCCGAGGAACGGCGCGATATGGTGCTCGCAATGGCTCTCCACATCGATCTTCTTAAGCATGACGATGTCGTCATAGCCGTTCACGTCCTCGAACACGCGCGAGAGCTCTTGCGCCGGGCACTCATCGTAGCCGCTGAACCATTCGCGGTAAGCGTCCACCACGCGCTTCGGGGTATCCTTCAGTCCTTCGCGGTCCGGATCGTCGCCGGCCCAGGCGATCAGGGTGCGGACCGCCTCCATGGCCGCTTCGCGCGAAGGCCGCTTCTGCTCCGCCTCACCAGGCGAGCGCAATTTCAGAATCTCACTCATAGAGTACCGGGTCCTCTGTCTGAGGGACGGAGGTCGAGCCGGGAGGGTCTCGCCAGATCGGCTTCTGGGAGCACCCGGACTTAACGCCCGCCCGAAATTCACCTCAGGCGACGGGACCCCAAATTGGCCCCACTCGGATATGGAGTGTAGCACAGGCTGCCGCTAGAACCCACCCCGATGGAAATTACCCTTCACAACACGTTGACGCGACGAAAAGAGCCGTTCGCCCCCTCTGATCCGAGCCGGGTGACGATGTATGTCTGCGGCCCCACGGTCTACAATTTCGCGCATGTCGGCAACGCCCGCCCGCCGGTCGTCTTCGACGTGCTGTTTCGGCTGCTCCGCCATGTCTATGGCGAGAACGCCGTCATCTACGCGCGCAACTACACCGACATCGACGACAAGATCATCGCCGCCTCGATCCAGCGCGGCGTGCCGATCGACGAGATCACCCGCGATGTCGAGCGCCAGTACGACGCCGATATCGCCGCACTCAACGTGCTCGTGCCGACGCGGCGCCCGCGCGCGACCGAGAATGTGCCGGCGATGGTCGCGGTGATCGAGAAGCTGATCGCCAAGGGCGCGGCCTACGTCGTGCCGAGCGGAGTCTATTTCTCGGTCGCGGCCGATGAAGACTACGGCAAGCTCTCCGGCCGCAGCCAGGATGAGCTCAAAGCCGGCGCCCGCGTGGAAGGCGAGGACGACAAGCGCCATCCTTCGGACTTCGCGCTGTGGAAAGCCTCCAAGCCCGGCGAGCCGTCATGGAGCGCGCCGTTCGGCGCCGGCCGCCCCGGCTGGCACATCGAATGCTCGGCCATGATCGAGGAAGAGCTCGGTTCGCCCATCGATATTCACGCTGGCGGCGTCGATCTCATCTTCCCGCACCACGAGAACGAGATCGCGCAAAGCGAGTCGGCGCACGGTCATCCGCTTGCGCGTGTGTGGATGCACAACGGCTTCCTGACGATGGATAAGGAGAAGATGTCCAAATCCATCGGCAACATCGTCACGCCGCACGAATTGCTGGATGAGGGGTGGCAGGGCGAAACCATCCGGTACGCACTGCTCTCCGCGCACTACAAGGCGCCGCTCGATTGGAATGACGATCTGCTGGACCAGGCGCAGAAAAGCCTCGACCGCATCTATGGCGCGGCGCTGCGATTGAAGGATGTCGAGCCCGCTGCCGCCGATGCGCCGGCGGCGTTCGTCCAAGCGCTTGCGGACGATCTCAACACGCCCGCCGCGATTGCCGAGCTTTCGGTGCTGGTCACTAACGCCAACAACGCCAGGAAGCCTGCCGAACAGGCGAAGGCGAAAGCCGAACTGCTCGCGGCGACGAACTTGCTCGGCGTGCTGCAGGACGATCCCGAACGCTGGTTCCGCGCCAGCTTCGGCGACCAGGCCGCCGAAATCGACGCGCTCGTCGCCGAACGCGTGAAAGCGCGCGCGGAGAAGAACTACGCCGAATCCGATCGTATCCGCGATGAATTGGCCGGGCGCGGTGTCGAAGTCATGGACAGCGCAACAGGCAGCACCTGGCGGCGGAAGGGCTAGTTTGCGCTTGCCTTCGTAACGTCCTCGTTCACGATGGCTCGTGAGGGACCGGAGGGAACGCCACATGCGCTTGTTCGCCATCGCCATCGTTTCGTTTCTTGCCATGAACTCCGCAGCCTTCGCGGCGTGCGACCTGTCGCCCACGATCGGCGCGCGGGCCGAGGCGCGCGCGGGGCAGGACATCATGATCACGCTCGCGGTCGAGAACCTCGGCGACACCAATTGTCCGGGCACGATCGAAGCGCCGCCCAATGCGAGCTACATGGTCGACATCTTCCTTTCGACCGATCGCGTCGGGCCAGCGAGCTGGGCTGTTTACAACGCGGCCTGGCGCGAGGACGTGCTGCTGCGCGGCGGGCGCGTTTCGCGCACGTACAGCATGGGACCGGGCGTCACCGTGCGCTATGGCGCGCCAAGCTACGAAATCGGGCCGATGACGCTGCCGGCGGAGATTCCGCCCGGCGACTATTTCCTCTGTGCTGGGGTCGATCAGGGCAATCGCGTCACCGAGTCCAACAAGCGCAACAATCTCGCCTGCAACCCGATCCGCATCCTGCCGCTATTGCGCATCGATCCGCGCCGTCCGCCCGTGATTCCCCCGCGGCCGCGCCTGCCTGGGCAATAGAGGGTGACGCCATGGCGAAGCACCGCATCTATTCCATCAGCTTCGCGAGCGTTTATCCGCACTACATCGCCAAGGCGGAGAAGAAGGGCCGCACGAAGGCCGAGGTGGACCAAATTGTCCGCTGGCTGACGGGTTACACGCAGAAAGGACTTGAGACCCAGATCGAGAAGAAAACCAATCTCGAGGATTTCGTCGCCAAAGCGCCTAAGCTCAATCCCGCGCGCAGCGCGATTACTGGCGTCATCTGCGGCGTTCGCATCGAAGAGATCGAAGACCCGTTGATGCGCGAGGTCCGATATCTCGACAAACTGATCGACGAACTCGCCAAGGGCCGGCCGATGGAGAAGATTCTGCGCAAATGAACATTCTGATCGTTGTCGATCAGGGCGTGGCGCGCTGAGACGCGCTCGGCGTTGCGACAGCCGTTCGCCGCGTAGAGGCCAGCCGCTGTCCGAGCCGGATCATCGGCCGCTCCACGAAGCGGAACAGCAGCTCTGAGGCAAGCAACGTGAGCGGCAGCGCTGTCGCGGCGAGGCAGCCGAGCGCCTGCCATTGCGTCATCGCCTGCAGCGGCAACGCGTACAGCAGCAGCTTCATGATCGGAATATGGATGATGTAGACGGAATAGGAGCGTGCGCCCAGCGCGGCCGCCAATGGCGAGGCAAACAACACCTTCGCCGCCGCGGCGACGCCGCGATCGATGATGCCCGTCGGCGCCGGACGCATCAACAACACGAAAAAAGCAAGCCAAACCGCCACCGGGAACAAGTCTGGTCGAAGCAAGCCGAAGCCGAATGCGCCGAGCGCCAAGGCCGAAAGCGGCAGCGCTGTTGTTTTCAGCGCAGGCAACGCCAGACGGCAGCCCATGCCGATCACGAACAGCCAAAGGCCGCCGAGCAGAGTGGAGGGCGCGGAGTAGGTCCCGAACACGCCGCGCTCAAACAGGACCGCGCATGCGAACGCGACGATCACGACGGGCGCGCGCCAGCTGGGCGAACGCAGAGCCCACATCAGGGCCGGCGCGATCAGATAGAATTGCCATTCGAGGCTGAGGCTCCAGGCGGGCCCCACGAACGCCACCGACGACCACGGCAAGACATTGTCGGGCATTACGCCTTGCAACAGCGTCAGGTGCAGCGCCCAATGCGTCCAAGGATGCGCCTCAGTGCTCGCCAGACCCTCGCGGAGTGAACTGACGTAGTAGCTGTTCGGATCACCGCCCCAGCTCGTGGCGACCAACCCTTGCAGCGCGAGCGGCGTCGCTGCAGCGCCCACGGCAAGTGCGACCAGGTAAGCGGGATAGATGCGGAAGGCGCGGCGCAAGATGTAGCGCGGCCAGCTCTCTTGCTGCTCGATCACCAAGCCCGCGATGACGAAGCCGCTGATCATGATGAAGATGGAAACAGCGTGCGCGCCGGCAAGCGGCGCGAAATAGCCGAGGCCGAAATCCTGAACGTTCAGTGTAATGAAGAGGTGGCTGACGACCACCGTCCAGGCCAGCCATGCGCGCAGACCTTCGATCTCCCAAAATCTGCTCGGCTGAACGTTCATGCGACCCGTGCCGTGGTCATAGTGTCAGCAAAAGTCCGGTTCCCGCATCACATTTCTCCAACTTGGCCGCGATTTCCGACGTGAACGTCAGAGGCGCCGCGCCGGCGGCTAAAGACCAGCACGTCTGCGTTTGCGCGCCCCTGTCCACACCACGCCAGGAAAGCCTTTCAGTGGCCCGAGCTCTTCGCCGAGATACGTCCATTCCTGCAGCTGATCGATGGCGATGTGATAGCGCGGCTCGCGGCCGACGCCGCTGGTGAAGAGGGCGCGAGGGATGTTCACATGCTGAGCTGAGCGCTCGTACAACATCGGCGTGCCGCAGCGCGTGCAGAAACTCCGCGTCGCGCCGTCCGCTTCATAGCGCGTCAGACAATCCTCGCCTCGCACAATCCGAAACCGGCTCTTCCACGATCCGACATAGGTCGCATACGCCGCGCCATGCGCGCGCCGCGCTGGCGCGGAATGATCGTGCCAGGCCCACTGCGCCGGCACGGCGATCTCCACCACAACGTCGCCGCACGCGCAGCGCGCCTCCGCCCGCGCGGGCGCCTTGTTGCGCGCTTCTTCAGTCGTCTCAGTCTTGCGCATGCAGCCGCTCCGCCATCCGGTGACGCCAGATTAGCATCTCGACCCGACAGTGGACGTCATGATTCGCTATCAGCGCCGCTATTGGTTGCTCGCCGCCGGCATGTCCGCCGTCGCCGGCTTCGTGGACGCTATCGCCTTCGTCCAGCTCGGCGGTTTCTTCGTTTCGTTCATGAGCGGCAATTCAACGCGACTTGGTGTCGGGTTGGCTGGGGCGCTGCCGCAGGCCGCTCTGGCGGCAAGCCTGATCGCCGCGTTCGTCGCTGGCGTCGTGCTTGGGGCCTTCATCAACCGGAACGCCGATGAGCGCGGCGGGCCGCGGGTTCTCGTCGCCGTGGCCGCACTGCTTGCGCTCGCCGCGGCGCTCGCCAGCCTCGATGCTGAAGCGCTGGCGATCGCTTTGCTCGCGGTCGCGATGGGGGCCGAGAACGCCGTTTTTCACCGTGACGGCGAGGTCAGCATCGGCGTGACCTATATGACGGGCACGCTCGTGAAGCTGGGTCAGCGCCTCGCCGCGGCTCTACGTGGCGGCGAGGCATGGGCGTGGCTGCCGTATTTCCTGCTTTGGCTAGGTCTGGCGCTTGGCGCGGCATGCGGCGCGGCCGCCTTCAGTCAACTCGGCCTCGACAGTATCTGGATCGCCGCAGCCGCCGCTGCGCTCCTCGCCGTCGTCATGGGGCGCGTCGTGCGCATGTCCCCACGCAGCGACGCGCCTTGAAGCCGCCGCGGGCCGCCGCTAAGCCCAGCGCCGGGGAATAGGACAGAATATGCGGACAGCACTTTTCGTCATCGCCGCCGCCGCGCTTGCGGCGTGCGCAGCCGGCGGCTCCGAGCCGGACGTCGCTTCAGGCCCATCGCCGTTTCCGGTCGAACGCGGCACGGCGCCGCCTCCGCCCATGAGCAGCGCGAGCCAAACGCCGCCGCCGGAAGGGCGCCTCCAAGCCGGCGTCGATTTCGGCCAATGGCGCAGCGCGGATCCAGCGGCCTATGCTCCCGCGTTCCAAGCACAGATGCGCGAGCGCTTCAGCGCGGGACAGGACGCCGCGCAGATCCGCGCCGATCTCGAAGCCAACGGCTTCGCCTGCCACGACGCGCAGCGCCTGGATTGCCGCATCGAGATCATGGAGCGCGACTGCGCTTATGACTGGTACGTCGTGCTGGACCGCGGCAGGGAAGCGCTGGTCGCCGGTTTCGACAAGATGTGTCTCGGCGCCCGCGGTTAGGCGCTATTGCGACGGCCCCGCCGCCTCAGGGCTGGCGGGAATGCCGAGAAATCCGTCAATGCCCGCCGGATCAAGCACCAGCATGGGCTCGTAGCCGGCATTGATGACGACGTGGTTCTGGCGCACGCGCATCAACGCAGCGCGTCCGTTCATCGCCGTGCGCGGTGTCGCCGGCCCGAGCCGCCGGTTCAGCAACTCGGCGCTGGTGAAGATCATCGCGGTGCGTCCGCCCGGCACGTCGGTCAACCGCGGCTCCGCATCGCGCGCGTCGGATTCCATCACCAGCAGCACATTGCTTTCGAGGAATTGCTCGCGAAAAGCCGGACGCGCGGCTTCGCTGCGATATGCGGCGATGAACGCCTGTTCGAGCGCCGTCTGCGGACGGATCGGCTGCAGCCGCCCCTGCGCGGGCGGCGTCTGCGCCGCCACGGGCGCGGCCGCGAGAGCCAGACCAAGACAAAGCAAAGTGCGTCGCAGCATGAGAGCTCCCCCTCGAGTGCTGTTGCGTGCCTCGCAAGGAAGGCCACATAAGGGCGGATGGAAGATCTCTACCACCCCCGCATCATGGAACTGGCCGCCGACATCCCGCACGTGGGACGTCTCGATGCGCCGGACGGCGCCAGCACCAAGGTCAGCCGCGTCTGCGGCTCGGTGGTCACGGTCGAGTTGAAGCTGAAAGATGGCGTGGTCAGCGAAATCGCCGTCCACCCCAAGGCGTGCGCGCTGGGGCAGGCGGCTACGGGCGTGCTGGCGATGCACGCCATCGGCGCAACGCCTGCGGAAATCCGCCAGGCGCGAGACGCACTGCACGCAATGCTGAAGCAGCGCGCGCCGCCCCCGTCAGGAAGATTTTGGGAGCTGCGCCATCTCGAAGGGGTGCGGGACTATCCGCCCCGCCATGCATCGACGATGCTGGCGTTCGACGCCGCCTGTAACGCGTTGGACGCCGCGGAGGCCGCGGCGTCCAAGCAAGTGCGTCAAGGTTAGAATTATACCGTCGGCCTACGCCGGAACATGCCGAGGATCGCGAGCAACAAGATCGCGCCGACGGCCGACACGAGCAGACTGCCCCAGAAGCCGGCGAATTCGATGCCCAGCGCGCCGGCGACGAATGCGCCGAGAAACGCGCCAACTATACCGACAACGAGATTGGTCAACAGGCCGTGTTTGCGGCCCATCACTTGTTCGGCGATCCAGCCGGCAAGAATACCGATTATGATCGCACCGAGGATCGAGACTTCATTCATGAGCTGTGCTCCCGTCTATGGGTGCGCGGAAAACAGCTCACGGAGGCGAGTCGTTCCTACGAAACGCCTTTGGCGGATCGCAGAAGCGTGAGGATGGCTTCGCGATGCGAGATCGCCCAATAGCCGAGACCGCCGAGTCCACCCGCCGCCAACAAGCGGACGACTTCTTGCCAAGATTCAAACATGCGCCGAGTTCTCCCGCAGCAACTCGCGCTCATATAGTAGCGGCGGGCTGAACGCCACATGAGAGGGCAGCGGACAGACCGCCGCGCGTGTGGTAGCAGCATCGCATGAGCGCATCCGCACCTTTGAAGCATGCCGACGCCAAGGCGTTGCGCAAAGCCGCGCTCCGGTATCCGGAGACGGTCGAAGATTTTCCGTGGGGCCATTCCGCCTTCAAGGTCGCGGGCAAGAAGGCGTTCTTGTTCATGGGCGGGGACGAGGCCGGCGGCTTCAGCTGTTCCATGAAACTGCCGTTCCGCAACGCGGAGGCTTTGAAGCTGAAGGGCGCCGAACCGACCGGCTACGGCATGGCCAAATCAGGGTGGGTCACGTTCAATTTCGGCGCCAAGTCGAAGCCGCCGATGACCAAGCTGATCGACTATCTCGACGAATCCTGGCGCGCCGTGGCGCCCAAGAAACTCTCCGCCAGCTTCGAGCCGCCCCGGCCGCGGCGATCGAGTTAGCGCTGTCCGGGCGCCTCGTTTGCGGCTAGCGTCGGCGCGTCATTCTGGAGAAGCACATGATCCGGATTCTGGTCGCGCTCATCGTCCTCGGCTTGGCCGCATTCTTCACCAACCCCAAGCCGGAGGCATATGAGACGAAGGCGCGCGAAACGCTGCAGGCGGCCGCCCAGGAAGATCTCGAGAACCTCGATGTCGGCGGCGTCATCGGCAACAGCGCCGCGCAACTGGGTGAGGGCGAGTACGAGAATTTTTTCGTCGCCTCGCGTTATTCGATGCCGTCTGCCGCGGACGCGCGGGTGCAGTGCTATGGCGCCTTCACGCTGGTGAACTGCAGCCCTACGGCGCGCAGCTGACGGCGATTTGCCCCCGGGACGACCAGGTGTGCAAAATGCGCGGAATGTGCTATCCAGCGCTCATGCAACGGCGTTCCGCCACCACGACGACTACTTACTGACGCCGGCGGCGCGAGATCGGGCGCGCCGCAGCGGCGATGTTGCGAGCCCGGTCTAAATCACTCCAATCGCCAGCATGCCGATGTCGCCGAGCCTTCCAGCCCGGGGCCTTTTGGGCCTTATCCAGCTCTACAAGTGGACGCTCTCGCCCTTGATCGGGCGCGACTGCCGCTATTTGCCGACATGCTCCAGCTACGCGGCGGACGCGATCCGCAGGCATGGGGCCTGGGCCGGGAGCTGGATGGCCGGGGCGCGGCTCTGCCGCTGTCATCCCTGGGGCGGCCACGGCTGGGACCCGGCGCCCGAGACCGTCCGCGCCAATTCCTGGTGGCGGCCCTGGCGCTACGGCGATTGGAAAGGGGGCTACAGAGCCCCGCCGAACGAACTCGAATCCGCTAAGAGCAAACCATGAGCATCTCTCTCCAATTCCCCGACGGCGCCGTGCGTGATTACGACGAGGGGGTGACGCCGCTCGCCATCGCCGAAGGCATATCCAAATCGCTCGCCAAGAAAGTTGTCGCCGCCAAGGTCGATGGCGGCTGGTGGGATCTGACGCGGCCTCTTGAAATCGGCGGCAAGTTCGAACTCGTCACGCGCGACAGCGCAGATGGCTTAGAGGTGCTGCGTCACGACGCGGCGCATGTCCTCGCGCAAGCGGTGCAAGAGCTCTTTCCCGGCACGCAGGTCACGTTCGGCCCGGTGACGGAGGACGGGTTCTATTACGATTTCGCTCGAGACGAGCCGTTCTCGACCGACGATTTCGAGAAGATCGAAAAGCGCATGAAGGAGATCGTCGACGCCGATTTGCCGATCATTCGCACGGTCTGGGAGAAGGAGAAGGCGATCGCGCACTTCAAATCGATCGGCGAAATCTACAAGGCCGAGACGATCGACGAAGTGATCAAGCCCGGCGAGCCGATCACGGTCTATTCCCACGGCGACAAGTGGGGCGATCTCTGCCGCGGCCCGCACCTCCCGTCGACGGGCAAGCTAGGCAAAGCCTTCAAGCTGATGAAGCTCGCGGGCGCCTATTGGCGCGGCGATCAGAACAACCAACAGCTGCAGCGCATCTACGGCACGGCCTGGGCCGATGAGAAGCAGTTGGAGGAATACCTCCATCGCCTCGAAGAAGCCGAGAAGCGCGACCACCGCAAACTCGGTCGCCAGATGAACCTCTTCCACATGCAGGAAGAGGGGCGCGGCATGACGTTCTGGCACGAAAAGGGCCTGACGCTCTGGCGCACGATCGAAGCGTATCTGCGGCGCCGGCTCGATGCGGCCGGCTATGTCGAAGTGCGCACGCCGCAGGTCTTGGACCGCGTATTCTGGGAGAAGTCAGGCCACTGGGACAATTATCGCGCCAACATGTTCATCTGCGAGACGATCGAGGGTGAAGAGTTGGCGTTGAAGCCGATGAACTGCCCCGGTCACGTCCAGATTTTTAGATTTGGACAGAAGTCCTACCGTGATTTGCCGCTGCGCATGGCCGAGATGGGGGCCTGCCACCGCTACGAGCCCTCAGGCTCGCTGCACGGTTTGATGCGCGTGCGCGCGTTTACGCAAGATGACGCGCATATCTTCTGCCGCGAAGACCAAATCGTCGACGAAGTCGCGGATTTCATCACGCTGGCGTCCTCGATCCACGAAGACTTCGGACTCACGCGCGATCACATTACGCTGGGCACACGCCCTGAGAAGCGCGCCGGCTCGGATGAGTTCTGGGACAAGACGGAAGCGCAATTGCTCGATGCGGCGCGCAAGGCTGGGGTCGAACCCGTCATTGCGGCGGGCGACGGCGCGTTCTACGCGCCGAAGCTCGACTTTCAGCTGAAGGACGCGATCGGCAGAATGTGGACGTGCGGCACGATTCAGAACGATTACGTGCTGCCCGAACGCCTCGGCGCGGAATATGTCGGCGAGGACGGGGCTAAGCATAAGCCGGTGATGTTGCACCGCGCCATCTTCGGATCGTTTGAACGCTTTATTGGCGTGGTGATCGAGAACTATGCGGGCGCGTTTCCGCTCTGGCTGGCGCCGGTGCAAGTTGTCGTCGCCACCATCACGCAAGAGGCGGACGGCTACGCCAACGAAGTCGCGGCGGCGATGCGCAAGCAGGGCCTGCGCGTGGAGATCGATCTGCGCAACGAAAAGGTCGGTTACAAAATCCGCGAGCACTCCTTGCAGAAGACGCCCGTCATCGCCGTCGTGGGCAAGAAGGAAGCAGAGAACCGGTCGGTCGCCATCCGCCGTCTCGGCGGCGAGGCGCAGACGGTGCTGAGCCTGGACGAAGCGCTCGCCGGGCTCGTCGAGGAGGCGAAAGCGCCGGACCAGAAGCGGGCTTGATCAAGGGCCGCCGGCGAGAAACCGGCGGCCCTCCAAGCTAAACCCTCGGTAACAAGCCTGTTTCCGGCGCTGGAGCGGCACAACCTGCTCTAGACGCCGCCGCAACCTCGCGACAGACTACCTAGAGTCGAAACAACCCCAGATAGATTCTGGGACGACGGAAGGCAGCGTGGACAAGTTTCCATCCCCCGCGCGATCTGCAGCGACGACGCTGGAGCCGCGTGTGAGCGCCATCGTCGTCGCCCGGAAGTTGCGCGCCGCCGACGCCGCCAAGATCGACCTCTGCTTGCGCAGCGCCCTGGCCGAAGCGCTGACGGACGAATTGATCATCGTCGGGGTCGGCAACGACGCCGAGATCTCCTCGATGCTGCGCGCGTTCCAAGCCGACCGGCGCGACGTGAAGCTCGTTCCAGTAGCATCAGGCGCCAGCGCCGCCGCCGCCGCCAACGAAGGCGCCAAGCACGCCCGCGGGCGCTGGCTTCTGTTCCTCGATCCCGATGTCGTGCTGCAGCGCGGTGCGGTGACGCGGCTCGCTGCGGCCGCCGGCAACGCGCGCACGCCATGTATCCTGGGCGGGCGACTCACCGATCTCGAGGGCCGCGACCGCGCCGGCGCGCGGCGGGGCGCGCTCAACGCGTTCAGCGCGATCGCCGTGGCGATGGAACTGCCGGGCGCGAAGCGTCCCCGTCGAAGACGCGGCGTGTCCCCGACGCCGGTCGCTGCCGTCTCGGGCGCTTTCATGCTGATGCAGCGCAGTGACTTCGCCGACCTGAAAGGCTTCGACGAAGCCTTTGTCACGGACGCCGCCGATCTCGACCTTTGCCGCCGCGCCGTCGACGCCGGCGGCAGCATTCTCTTCCATCCCGCCGCGGCCGGCGTTCAGTTCGAACGCGCCGCGCGCAGCCACGCGCAGGCGCAGGGCTTGGCGCTTTTTGCGAGCAAGAGTGCGAAGACCCATGTCGAACGCGCCTTCGCTGCTGTCGCACGCCCTGCATTGACGCTGCTGCTCGCCCTCAAGGATTTCGTGGTCGGCCGTCCGCCGCTTCGCTGACGGCGTCCAGCTCTGTCACTTCGCCGACGAACAAGCGCACGCGCTCACCGCCGCCCGCCGCGACGCCTTGCACCGGCGGCTCCGCCGGTGTGAACGAAAGCTCGCGCGCCGCAAGCGCCTCCGACACGGTCTCCAGTTGCCGGCCCTCCACGATCATCGCATCGCCCGCATTCGCGCCGGCGGCGGCTTGCGCGGGCATCGCCAGCCGGATGGATGTGCGGGTGAGGAAGACAAGGCTGGTCTCGTCGTAGCCGACGACCCAGAGCGGCCTGTCGTCGCGCGGCGTCAGCCGCGCCCGCGTGAGCGCCGCCACCGCCTCGTTGCTGACGAACAATGTCCGCGCTTCCGGCAACAGCCGCTCGCGCAGGCTGAACGAGAGCGCGAGCGCGCAGAGCACCATGGCCGCGACCCGCGCCGCCGGGCGGCGCAGCATGATGAGCGCAGTGAAACCTGCCGCAACGATGCCGATTCCGATCAAGGCTGTCGAAATTGCCCGGCGGATGTCAGCGGCGAAATCTCCCGGCATGAATGTCGCGCTCATCGAAATGAGCGTCACCAGCACGACGCCAGTCACCGCAAAGAGCACGACGCCGGCGGGATGCGCCGTGCGCCAGCGGAAGCCGCGCATCGCCGCGAGGCCGCAGCCGCAGAGCAGGGTGATCGGCGGATAAGCCGGCAGCACGTAGTGCGGCAGCTTGGTCGGCGCGATCTCGAAGAAAAGGATGGTGGGGACCGCCCATGCGAGCAGAAACCGGATTGAGGCGTGCGCGTCGCTCGCGCGCGGCGCCCGCACCGCCTCCAGCGCGACGCGGCCGGCGGCGGGCAGCGCGTAGGTTGCCGGGAAGATCAGGAACGGCAGCAGGAAGGTGTGAAATCCCGGCAACGCGAACTGGCCTTCCTGGCCGCTCATGAGCTTCGGCGCGATATCGCCGCCGAACATCTCTGCGAAGAACCGCCCTTGCGTTTCGAACGTGATCGCGATTGACCACGGCGCCACGATCAGCAGCGCCAGCAGCGGGCCGGGCCAGAACAGCAGCGGCTTCATCCAGCGAGCCCGGCGCTCCCAGATCGCCAGCGCGCCGAGTGTCAGCGCAGCCACCAGCGGCGTCACCGGCCCCTTCACCAGCACGCCGCAGCCGATCGCTGCCCAAAACAGCATCGACAATTCTTTTGAGCCCAGGATGCGCCGCTCGTCGGGCAGCGTGCGCAGCCGCGCCAGCGCCGCCATCGCCAGCGTGGTGAAGCCGAGCAGCACGGCGTCCGTCTTCGCGGTCATGCCTTCAAGTCCGGCGAGCACGCCCGCCGCCAGCAGCGCCGCGCCGAACAGCGCCGCCCGTTTGCCCGCAAGGACTGCGCCGCCCCAAAGCGTCGCGATCGCCGCGAGCGCAATGCCGAGTGCAGAGGGCAGCCGGTATGGCCAGATCGCGTTGAGTTTGCCGGTGACGGGCTCGAACAGCGTAACAGAGGCCGCCTGCAGCCAGTGGACGCCCACCGGCTTCACATTCCGCTCCTCGTCCTGCACCCGGATACGGACGTAATCGCCCGTTTCCAGCATCTGCCGGGTCGCTTGGGCGAAGCGGGACTCGGCGTCGTCCATCACCGGCACTTGGCCGGCGCCGAACAGGCTGGACATGAGTGCGATCAGCGCCACCAGCAGGTAGCCGCGCCAGCCGCGGGCGAATTGATCGAACAGTGAGGGCTGGGCGGCTGGTTGGGCCATCGGCCGGTGATACCGGTTTTTCGTCTGCAAAGGGCAGTCCCCCTGCAGGACTTGCGCCCTCGCATCGGCGCGGGCGAACCGCTAAGAGAGCGCGCCCAGGCGGAGAGAGGCGAAATCCTTGCCGGAAACGATCGAATTCAGCGTCGTCGTGCCGATGCACAACGAGGCCGGCAACGCGGCCTTGCTGGCGCGCGAGATCGCCGCCGTGCTCGACGGCCGCTCCTACGAGATGATCTTCGTCGATGACGCCAGCCGGGACGACACCCGCGCGGAACTGGCGGCGCTGAAGGGCGAACTGCCGGCGCTCCGGCTCATCGGCCACCGCAAGAACGCCGGCCAGAGCCGCGCCGTTCATACCGGCGTACTGGCGGCCCGCGCCCCGATCGTCGGCACGCTCGACGGCGACGGCCAGAACGATCCGGCCGACCTGCCGCGGCTTCTGGCCCGACTCACCCGTGCCGACGCTCCCGCGGAACTCGGCATGGTCGCCGGCAAGCGGGTCAAACGGCAGGATAGTTGGAGCAAACGCACGGCCTCCACCATCGCCAACAATATCCGCAAGGCGGCCCTGAAAGACGGCGCCGACGACAGCGGATCAGGCATCAAGGTGTTCAAACGGGAGGCTTTTTTGCGCATCCCGTACTTCGATCACATGCACCGCTTCATGGCTGCCCTGATGTTGCGCGAAGGCTATGCAGTGGAGTTTTTGGAGGTTAATCATCGACAGCGGGGCGCAGGACGCTCGAAATATACGAATCTCGGCAGACTGGCCGCGAACATGACCGACCTCTGGGGGGTCATGTGGCTCAGGAGCCGGGCCCGGCTTCCGGGGGGGACGGACGAGCTATGAGCAGAAATCCGTTAGGCGCTGCAGGTCTGGCCGCTGCGAGCAGAACTCGCCGGCCCGCAAACGAGGGGAATTCCATGGGGGCCATTTTCAACGTCTTTCCGCTGATCCTGATCCCGGTCCTCACCTATAATATCTGGGCCTTCGGCGCGACTGCTTCCGCCGCCGACGGGATCGACGTCCGCACGCACCTGATGCAGCCGTGGCTGAACGTGCCGATGGCCTCGGGCGTGCCGTGGATGCTCACCTTCGGCGACGTCATGGTGCTGATGGCGCTGCTGCTGCTGTTCATCGAACTCCTGAAGTCGACGTCCACCGGCACCGCGGCGATCTTCAATCACGCGCTGTCGATGCTGGTCTTCATCATCTGCCTGGTGGAGTTCCTGCTTCACCCGGCGTTCGCGACCAGCGTCTTCTTCATCATCATGATCATGGCGCTCTTGGATGTCCTCGCCGGCGTCGTCGTCACCATCATCTCCGCCCGCCGCGACGTCGAGTTCGCGGGGCAGGGCTGAACGGGCGAATAGGTAATTGGGAGTGGGGAGTAGGGCTATCTGCCTTCCCTTCCCAATTCGCTACTTCCCACTCCCTCATAAACACCACATCCCCACAGCCAGCGCGATTGAGAAGTCGAGCCAGCGGGCGAATCGGGGAACTATGAACGCATCCATGGTCCAGCGCCTTCTGCAGGAACGGCGCCGATCGCAACGCGGGTGACCGAATGTCCCTGTTCTTCGACGCTGAGTGGTTCGACGCCAAACTGGCCGCTCGGCGCCTGGACCGCACGGCGCTCGCGGTCGCGCTCGGGATCGAACCGGCCGAGCTCCACCGCGTGTTCACCAACGAGCGCGCGCCGACCGCCGAAGACCTGACGATCTTCGCCAACGTGCTCGGCGCGGACCTCGTCGAAGTGACGCTGAGGAGCGGCGTGGCGTCGCGTCCGGCGGACGATCGAAGCGAAGACTCGGCCGACCGCATAGCCAGTATCGAAGCTCGACTCGATGCGATCGACAGCTGGCTCGCCGAGTTCGAGTCCGGAAAGAAAAGCGCGTAAACGCAACGGCGCACCGCCGGGCTCGCAGCCGGCGCTCCGAAGCGGTTCAAGCCCGAACGTTCACCACGACGCCAGCGCGCAGCGGCGGCGCCGCATCATAGCCGCTGACACACACGCGCTCCGCCGCCGTCACATGGTTCACCAGCGTCGCCGCGAACAGCGTGTCCAGCTTCGCCCGCGCCGCACGTCGCTCGCCGCCGCGGCGGTCGTTGCGGCGCTGATCGCCGACGTTGACGAACTCAGCGTCGATCGGGTCGAAGCGAAGGCGGACTGCGCTCATGGCGCTCGCACTGCATTCGGCGTGCCAAACGGAAATTAACCGCTATCGTCCTCCGCGGAGGAAACGATGCAGGACTACGCCGATTATGACGGCCTCGGCCTCGCAGAGCTGGTGAACAAGCGCGACGTGACGCCGGCGGAGCTGCTTGACGCCGCGATAGCGCGCATCGAACGCCACAACGGCGAACTCAACGCCGTCGTTTACAAGGCCTATGACGAGGCGCGCGCCACGGCCGCCGGCGAACTGCCGGACGGGCCGTTCAAGGGCGTCCCATTTTTGATCAAGGATCTCGGCGTCAGGGTCAAAGGCTGGCCGCGCACGTCGGCAAGCCGTTTCGCGCGTCTCGACGCCGACGCCGAGGATTCGATCCTCACGCAGCGTTATCGCGAAGCCGGCGTCGTCCTCGTCGGCAAGACCAACACGCCCGAATTCGGCATTCCCGGCGTCACCACGTCGGCGCTGTTCGGCCCGTGCCGCAATCCGTGGAATCCCGACCACATCTCCGGCGGCTCCTCCGGCGGCGCCGCGAGCGCGGTGGCGAGCGGCATGGTCCCGCTCGCGCACGCGAGCGACGGGCTTGGCTCCATCCGCATCCCCGCCGCCTGCTGCGGCCTCGTTGGCTTGAAGACCACACGCGACCGCAATCCCAATGGTGTCCACGACAGCGATCGCGCTATCGGCTTTTCCGTCGATCACGTCGTCACCCGCACCGTGCGCGACAGCGCCGCCATGCTCGACGTCACCGGTTATCCGCAGCCCGCCAGCCCGTACGCGCACCCGAAGCAGGATCGCCCTTACCTGGAAGAAGTCAGCCGTGCGCCAGGCAAACTGCGCATCGCCTTCTCCAGCGAAACGCCCACTGGCGCTCCCGTCGATGCCGAAGTCCGCGCCGCACTCGAGCGCGCTGCCGAAACGCTCGCGCAGCTCGGCCACGACGTGCGCGAGGAGGGGCTCGGGATCGACTACAGATTGCTCTATCAGGCGCAAGGGCTCGTCTCCGCATCGAACTTCGCCGCCGCCATGCGCCGCTGGATCGAGCTGAAGGGGTGCGAACCGGGTGAAGAGATCGAAGGTCTCGCGCGCCGTCTCTACGAGCGCGGCAAGGCGATGAGCGGTCAGGACGCGATGTGGGGCTGGCAGCAGCTGCGCCTGTTGAATCGCGCGATCCTGCAGCGCTTCGAAACCTGGGACGTTTATCTCACGCCTGTTCTCAACATGCCGCCCCCGCGCGTCGGCTACCTCGATACGCTCACCGACGACCTGCGCGAGTTCGACAAGCGCCAAGCCGCCACCTTCGGTTTCACACCGCCCTTCAACATGACCGGCCAGCCTTCGCTCTCGCTGCCGCTCGCGCAGAGCCAGGGCGGCTTGCCGATCGCCATGATGTTCACCGCCAAATACGCGGACGAAGCGACGCTCTTCCGCCTCGCCGGCCAACTCGAAAAGGAAATGCCGTGGAAGGATCGCAAGCCCATGGTTTGGGGTTGACGCAGCAACGCATGGACGCGGGCGATCTGCTCGACGCGGGTGGCCGTTTGAATGCCTGCGGATACGCCACGCGCGAAGTGCGCACGTATCGGCGTGACGCGATAAAGGCTTGGCCGTTGCGCACCAAGGAGTGGGACTATTATTGCGTCCTCACCGATCGCTACGGCCTCGCGCTCACCGTCGCCGACAATGATTATCTCGGTTTCCTTGGCGCAACTTGGCTCGATTTCGAGAAGCGCAGTTACGTTAGCGAAGAAGCGCTGTTGCCATTCCCACTTGGCGGCATGGACCTCCCTGAGAGCGCCGACGCAGGCGATGTCGAACAAGAGCACCCGAAACTCTCGATTGCCTATCGCCACGTCGAAGGCGGCCGCGAGATCAGCGTCATCGCGCCGAACTTCGCGAACGGGCAGGGCCTCAAGGGCAAACTCGTACTCGCGCAACCGCCGATGGACCGCATGGTGATCGCAACGCCGTTCCCGAATGCGCCGCGCTCGTTCTATTACAATCAGAAGGTCAACTGCCTGCGCGCGAAAGGCGCCGTCACGATTGGCGCGCACACGTTCGCCTTCGAGCCCGACAGCGCGTTCGGCGTGCTCGATTGGGGGCGCGGGGCTTGGACCTACGACAACACATGGTACTGGGCCTCCGCATCCGGCATCGCCGACGGTCGCCTGTTCGGCTTCAACGTCGGCTACGGTTTCGGCGACACGTCCGCCGCGACCGAGAACATGCTGTTCGTCAACGGCGTCGCCCACAAGCTCGCCGATGTCACGTTCCACATGCCGGAAGGCGCGCCGGATTCCGGCCCGTGGCGCTTCAGCAGCAGTGACAGTCGGTTCGAACTCGCCTTCAAGCCGATCGTCGACCGCGCCGCCAACACCGATATCGGCCTCATCAAGTCCGACCAGCACCAGGTCTTCGGCCGCTTCACCGGCCGCGTCGTGCTCGATGACGGCTCAGTCCTAGCCATCGAGAACTTGATCGGCTTCGCCGAGAGGGTTCACAATCGGTGGTGAGGGCGCGCCCCAAGGCCGTCCTTGGAACAGCGTTATTGGCCACGGAGTTGCGCCGGCATGACCCACACCTCGCACACCGCCACCTCGGAAGACATCGAGAACCGAGCCTCTGCATCCGGTCTGCCGGCGGTCGTCTCGATCATCCTCGCACTGGCCTGGGGCACCTACACCGTGCACATCTGTATCGAGATCTTCACGACGCCGCTGCCGCCGCTCTGACGCGCTTCAGCTCTTCCCGCGCGCCATTGCGTCGAGCTGCTTCTGCATCGCTTCCATCTGCTTGCGCAATTGAACGAGTTGCTCGTCCTTGTCGCCGTCGTCGACATCACCCGGGGTCTGCGGCGCGACGGCGCCTGGCATAGCGCCCGGGATGCCGCCTGCGAACGGCGCCCACATCTTCAACGCCTGCTGGAACATGGCCATGTTGCGCTGCGCTTGTTCTTCGAAAGCGCCGAGCGGCGTCGCCGCGCCGAAGGTGCGCGAGAAGTTTTCCCGCATCTGTTCCTGGCCCTTGGCGAAGCTTTCCATGCTCATTTCCAGATAGGGCGGCAGGAAGCCTTGCATCTGGTCGCCATAGAATCGGATCAGGCGGCGCAGGAACGCGACGGGCAAGAGGTTCTGGCCCCGGCTTTCCTGTTCGAAGATGATCTGCGTCAGCACCGAGCGGGTGATGTCTTCGCCGGTCTTGGCGTCGAGGACTATAAAATCCGTACCTTCGCGCACCATCTCCGAGAGGTGGTCGAGCGTCACGTAGCTCGACGCCGCCGTATTGTAGAGCCGCCGGTTGGCGTACTTTTTGATGACGACCGGCTCGCCCTGAGCCGCCGCTTCGCCTGCAGGTTCCCCCGCCTGCTGGCCGTTCGCATCCGCCACGTCGTTCGTCCTTGAATTCTGGCGCCCGCGAAACGCGGGCTTTGGAACAGAATCTTCCTTCCTTCGCCGCAATGCAAGACAAAGCCTCCGTTTTGGTTCAGCACCGGGGCTCTGGCGCGTTGGATTTCGCCCGCCGCTTGTGCGATAGGGGGCGATAAGTCTCCCTTTCCGACCAAGGCCTTCCGCCGTTCAGGAGCCGTCTGCCATGACCGACGTCGTCATCGTTTCCGCCGCCCGCACGCCCATCGGCGCGTTCAACGGCGCCTTTGCTGCGACGCCCGCGCACGAGCTCGGCCGCACAGCGATCACAGCCGCGCTGCAGCGCGCAAAAGTGGATGCGGGCGAAGTCTCGGAAGTGGTGCTGGGCCAAGTGCTGACGGCCAACCAGGGCATGAACCCCGCCCGCCAGGCCGCCCGAGCCGCCGGCGTGCCGGACGAGAGCCCGGCCTGGTCGCTGAACCAGGTTTGCGGCTCAGGGCTCCGCGCCGTTGTCGTCGGCTACCAGCAGCTGAAAGCGGGCGACGCGAAGGTGGTCGTCGCCGGCGGCCAGGAGAGCATGAGCCTTGCGCCCCACGCCGCGCACATGCGCGCCGGCACGAAAATGGGCCCGCTCGAATTCGCCGACACGATGATCAAGGACGGCCTGACTGACGTCTTCAACCAATATCACATGGGCATCACCGCCGAGAATGTCGCCGAGAAGTGGCAGATCACACGCGCGCAGCAGGATGAGTTCGCCACCAACTCGCAGAAGAAAGCGAGCGCGGCGCAGAAGGCCGGCAGGTTCAAGGACGAGATCGTCGCCGTCACCGTGAAGGGTCGGAAGGGTGACACGATCGTCGAGAACGACGAGTACATCAAACACGAAGCAACGCTCGAAGGCGCGGCGGGCCTCCGCGCCGCGTTCAAGAAGGACGGCACTGTCACCGCCGCCAATGCCTCCGGCATCAATGACGGCGCAGCAGCGCTGGTGCTGATGACGGCCGAGGACGCGCAAAAGCGCGGCCTCACGCCGCTCGCGCGCATCGCCTCCTGGGCCTCGCGCGGCGTCGATCCGGCGCTGATGGGCTCGGGGCCAATTCCCGCCTCGAAAGCCGCGCTCGAGAAAGCGGGCTGGAAGGTGGGCGATCTCGATCTCGTCGAAGCCAATGAAGCGTTCGCGGCGCAAGCGTGCGCCGTGAACAAGGACATGTGCTGGGATCCGGAACTCGTGAACGTCAATGGCGGCGCGATCGCGCTCGGACACCCGATCGGCGCCAGCGGCGCGCGCGTGCTGACGACACTGCTCTACGAACTGCAACGCCGCGGAAAGAGCAAAGGCCTAGCCACGCTCTGTATCGGCGGCGGCATGGGCATCGCAGTGTGCGTAGAGCGCTAAGCTAATCCTCGCCCTCGATGGGGGAGGTGTCAGCGTGGGTGAGCAGCCGGCCGCGCCAAGAAGATCGCCGACATCGCCGCCATGCTCAAACGCGGCGAGATGTTCTATCCGCAAAGGAAGAAGTAGCCCCGTGGCGCGACTATAACACGCTCGGCGCCGCTCCGGCGCGTTGCGCCTGCAGCATCGACTTTGACGGCAGTTGTTCCGACGCATCGAGCAGCCGCCGGCGTGCATCGCGGAGTTCGACGTGCACGTGATTGGTGATGCCTGGATAGCGGCGGCTCAGGTCCTGCGCCGCGCCGATCTCGTCGCCCGCCACCACGACATCGCCCACCGAGACCGTCGGCGCAACATAGAGCACGCGCGCCGTGTATTTGGTTTCGGGATTGACGATCTCGACGATGCGAAGCCGCCCAACGCCGCGATACGCATAGCCCAGCCGGCTCACTTCGCCGCTGATCGGCGCACGCACCAGGGCGCCGACGGCGGCGACGTAATCGACGCCGTGATGCCTGCGCTTGCCGGCGTCGCGCCGCGCGCCGAAATCGCCCGAGCCGAACGCGTCGACGCCGCGCACCCCGCTATGGGTCGGATTTGAGAAGTCGGCGTCGCCGTCGCCGTCGGCGTCGATGGTCCAGATCATGGCCGGGAGCTGCGCCAGCGCCTTCACCTCCGCCGAAGGGTTGGGCTGCGCTGCGTTGGCGTTTGCGAGTGCGTTGAGCGTCGCGTCGGCGCCGCCGAGATTGACGAACCCGAGAGCCGCAACAGCGAACGAAAGCCGCGTGAGCACGCGCCTGACGAAGCAAGTGACGGCGTTCCGGCGGGAATTCGGCTCTGCGGCAAGCCGCATGTTGCGCTGGCGCGCGGTGATGGCGTGCGTCACGGTCAACATCTCGTCGAGTGGAAAAAAGCCGCCGCAGGGCGGCGCAGCGCGCGCGTATCAAGTGAAATCGCGCGGCCATTTTGTGACGGCCATCGCGCGATTTTCGCACTCAGCACCAATGGCGTACGGGCGTTCTTCCGTTCGGCATAGGCCGAACTGGCGGCGCTGCGCCACGTAGTACCGGCAAAGGGCGCAATGGCGCTGGGCGTCGTCCAGGCGTTTGAGCGCTATTCCTCGTAACCCAACCGCCGCGCCCACTTGTCCAGCAGCGGCAGCACCGGCGTCAGCTCGCGCGCATAGCGCCGCCAGCGGCCGAGCGAGCGATCGTAGATCGGCTCGGTCACCTGTCGCGCGCTCGCCGACGAAATGGCGCGTGCGCGCGCCGCCTCGTTGAAACGCAGCATCGCCGGCTCGAACGTGAGCCCCAGGAACGCCGCCATCGCGTGCGCTTCACGCTCGAGATCGGCGACGATGTCGCGGTACTCAATCTCGTGCAGGTCGAGCTTCAGCTTGGCGCGGCACGTGAGCATCAGCCCCATCACCGCGTCGTAGTAATCTGCCGCGCTCTCTAATGCCCAGAATTGCGCTGTCGCGACGTTCGCGCCGAAGCATTGCTGGTAGCACGAAAGCACAACATCGCGCGGATCGCGCAGCGACAGGACGATCTTGGCATCCGGCCAGATCTTGTTGATCAGCGGCAGCAGCGTGATGTGCAGCGGGTGCTTGTCGACGATGAGCTTGCCTTGCGCCGCCGGCGCGTCCGCCCGCACCAGCTCAAGATAGGCCGAGCGCACGGTTTCTATCTCGGCAGCGGTGAGAGCGCTGACGCGGTCGAACAAGTCGCCGTCCTTCAGCACCACGGAGAACGCTTCGAACAGGTGATCCGTCTCGCCGAGACAAACGACGCCTGCGTGCGTGGCGAGCACCTGTTCGAGCAGCGTCGTGCCCGAGCGTGGAAAACCGATCAGGAAGGCCGGCGCAGGAGTCGCGAATGCGACAGGGGCAGGCTGCGGCCGCAAGCGCTCGACGAGCTGGGTGAGGTACCGGACATTCGTCGGATGTGCGGGATGATGCCGCTCCTGCCCGCCGCCGTGGCGCCGGCGCATAATTTGGTTCGCCTGTGTGAAGGCGTTGAAAGCGCCGGTCGCATCGTCGCGCCGATCGCGCGCTTCTCCGACCAGAGCCCACGCGAGCGCGCAATTGTCCGCTAACCCCCGAGGCGCCTCGGCGGCCGCCAGCGCCGCGCGCTCGGCGTCAGCGAATTTCTCCTGCCGCAACAGCACGCGCGCGAGCGCCAGCCCGGCCACCGCATTGTTCGGATCGGCCCGCAGCGCGCGCTCTGCATGCGTCTTGGCGTCCGCCAAGGCGTGGCTGCTCTCCAACAGATCCGCCAGCTGCGCATGCGCCGCGACACTGTCCGGCTCGAACGCGAGCGCCTGCCGATAGGCTGCGACGCCCGCGCTCTTGTCGCCGCGTAAGGCTTCGAGCTCCGCCAGCGTGCGCCAGGTCTCCGCCAGCGCGAACTGCGCTTGACGCAGCGTCTCCTCGTCATGATCCGTCCGCGCCGCAGGCAGGCCAGGCAAGCCGATGCCCTCGAACGTCTGCAGCGCGGCTGCGCGCACGATCGCCAACTGCTTGTGCGCTGCGTCGACCAGGTTTTGCCGCACTGCCTGCAACCGTGTGGTCACGCGCGTTTCGCTGGCGCGCGACAAAGCCTTGGACGCGAGCCGCAAGTGTTCGCGCATGCTCTGTCGCGTAATCGTCATGGTTGGATCGATGCGCACAATAGAAGGCTAGGTGTTGCTGGGGGCGAAGAGCAAAGCCGTACGTCGAGCGCTTAGGTTGGATCGTCTCAAAGTTCTTGGCATTGCTTGTTCGAAACGCGCACGCCGGAAACGCACGCCGTTTCGAGCGGCGCGCGCGGGTGCAGAGCGGGGCAGCCCGACGCCCGCACGGATGCACGGACATCGAGAGTCGTACTGTTGTAGCGAAGATTACATAATCCCGTCACACTCTTTGATCAATTCGCCGTTACTGCGATAATCCGGCCCATGGGGCCGAAATCAGACGCCGAGATCGCGAGTTTCCTGCGCGAGCGGGAGGAGAAGGCGGCGCAAGAGGCCGCCGCCCCGGCGCCGGAAGGCTGGCGCTGGAACCGCACCGGTTGGGGTGACTGGCGCGGGCCGACGAGCCAGCCTGAAGTAGATCCCGCAGCGGAACCCGATTCCAGCGAGCGCAAGGACTGATCGGGGCCCGCGTTCCTGGCTACGCCAACTCCAAGGCCCGCATGACCGCGCCCTGGTCGAAGTAGGGGCGTTCACAGACGATCTTGTCCGAGCCGGGCCCGAACTCGAACGTCGCGCACATCCGCACGCGGAAGGCCCTGCCCGTGGGAGCGATCGTGCGGCCGCCGAACCTGAGCGGCCCCAGGTGCGTGCCGGTCAGCCAGAACTCCACCAGCACCGTGTCGCCGTCGTGCGCGATGGCGATGATTTCGTTGCCCTGATCGGGGAACGGCGTGCGCGAGGCGGCGAAATAGCCGCGCACGGCCGTTTCGCCGTCGAATACCTGGCCGGCGCCGTGCATCTCGTAGCGCGGACGGGCGAACGTGGCGATCACGCCGTCCCAATCGTGTTCAACCTCGAGCGCCATATGGCGGCGAACAGTCTCGATACGGGCGGCGGCGAGCGCGTCGGACATGAAGCCAGTGTGACTCGATCTATAACGCGCGCAATCGCTCAGGTGTTGCAGCGGCCGCGACTCTCCTTCTCCCAGCGCTTGCGCAGCTGCGCCGGCCGAGGCCGGAAGCGCGCCTCCAGCACGTTCGCCGCGCAGAAGCGGTCCGAACGGAAGTGTCGAAACGCCTCGCGCAGCTCGCACCAGGCGACGACGATCCGGACCGTCTCGAAATAGCCGATCATGAACGGCCAAATTGTCCGCTCGGTCGCGCGGCCGTTTTCGTCGGCGTAGGCGATGCGCATCTTGCGCTGCTCGCGGATGGCGCCTCGCACCGCGGCTAGATCGAACGCGTCGGCGGCGCGTTCCTTGAACGAAATCGGCGCAAGCTGCGCGTCGAGCACGACCGGGCGCAGATGCTCCGGCACGGCTGCCGTCAGCTTGCCGATCAGGTCGCGCGCGCCCCGCGCCAACGCCGCGTCGCCGCGCTCCGCCACCCATGCCGCGCCGAGCACCGCCGCCTCCAATTCGTCTTGCGTCAGCATCAGCGGCGGCATGTCGTAGCCGCTGTCGATCACGTATCCCGTGCCGGCTTCGCCACGGATCGGCACGCGCTGCGCCATCAGCTCGGCGATGTCGCGATAGAGCGTGCGTAGCGACACCTCGAGTTCGTCCGCCAGCTCGCGTCCCGTGACCGGTCGGCGCTTCGAGCGCAGGACCTGAATAATCTGAAACAGCCGTTCGGTGCGGCGCATGAGCAATCCTACTGCCAGCCTGCTGCCACAAGGCTGTCAGCAGGGGCAAGCTAAGACGCGTCCAATGCGAAGTGAGGAGAGCGGAAGATGACGATTCTGTATGGCTGGGGGCCCATGTTCGGTGCGCCGAGTCCGAGCCCGTTTGTTCTGAAGTGCGACATGCAGCTGCAAATGTTCGGCGCGCCATTCGAGCGCGCCATCGCCGACCTGGACTCCGTCCCGAAACACAAAGCCCCTTACGTCGAGGACGACGGCCGCATCATCGAAGATTCGACCTTCATCCGTTTCTATTTCGAACAGAAGCTCGGCGCCGATCTCGATTCCGGCCTCTCCTTCGCCGAGCGCGGCGCGGCCTGGGGCCTCGAACGAATGCTCGAAGACCGCCTCGCCATGATCATGGCGCACGAACGTTGGCTCGTGGACGCCAACTTCGAAAAGGGCCCTCGTCTGTTCTTCATGGACGCGCCGGAGCCCGCGCGCACGGCCCTCTGCAAGGAGGTCCGCGAGCAGCTGCACACCATGATGGTCCGCCACGGCATCGGCCGCCACTCGCGCGAGGAGCGGATGCTGCTCGCCGAACGCGATATCTCCGCCGTTGCCGCCGTGCTGGGCGACAAGCCCTATCTCTTCGGCGACACGCCAAGCGCCGTCGATGCGTCCGCGTTCGGCGTGCTGAGTTCGTGCGCGACGCCATTCTTCGATACGCCGCTGTCGGGCCTCGTGCTCGAGCACGCAAACTTGAGGAGCTATCTGCAGCGGCTCGAAGCGCGTTATTTCGCCGACGTGAGCTGGCCGACGGCCATGGCCGCCTAGCTTTCCGAGGCCAGAAAAAACGGAGTTGCCGCGACGCAGTGTGTTGCGTCGCGGCAGAACTCGCGCAAAGTGGGCCGCCTGAACCGGGCCATCGTCCGGAGAACAAATAATCGGGAGGCGGCAATGGCGCGGGTGGCTTTGGTGACGGGCGGGACACGGGGCATCGGCAAAGCGATCTCGGCTCGGCTCAAGGCCGAAGGCTTCAAGGTCGCGGCCAATTACGCCGGCAATTCCGAAGCCGCCGACGCCACGGCCAAGGAACTCTGCATCGCCGCCTACAAGTGGGATGTCGGCAACGCGCAAGCGTGCAAGGACGGCATCGCCAAGGTCGAAGCCGATCTCGGCCCGGTCGACGTGCTCGTGAACAATGCCGGCATCACCCGCGACGGCTTCTTTCACAAGATGAGCGCCGAGCAATGGGATGAGGTGATCCGCGTCGATCTCTCCTCGCTCTTCTACATGACGCGCCCGATCTACGAAGGCATGCGCAATCGGGGTTTCGGCCGCATCGTCAACATCAGCTCGATCAATGGTCAGAAGGGCCAGGCGGGGCAGGTGAACTACAGCGCCGCCAAGGCCGGCATCATCGGCTTTACCAAAGCGCTGGCGCAGGAGGGCGCGATGAAAGGCGTCACCGTGAACTGCATTGCGCCCGGCTACATCGACACCGACATGGTCGCCGCTGTGCCGCAAGAGGTGCTGAAGAAGATCATCGCGACCATTCCGGTCGGCCGACTCGGCAAGGCCGAGGAGATCGCCCACGCCGTCGCCTTCCTGGCGTCCGACCAAGCTGGCTTCATGACCGGCGCGACGCTCACCATGAATGGCGCGCAATACATAGCCGGCTGAGCGCGGCCAGGAACTTCCCTCGGCGTTTCTCGTTCTCTCAAATCCAAGGAGAGAGCCCGAATGGATAAAGAGCACGTCAAAGGCGCGCGCGACAAGACGTCCGGCGCGATCAAGGAAGGCATCGGCAATCTGACCGACGACACCTCGATGAAAGTCAAAGGCAAGCTCGACAAGGCCAAAGGCGAAGGCCATGAAGCGTTGGGCGATGTGAAGGACGCCGCGCGTGGCAAGGATCGGCGCGACGATACACGTCACTGAGGTCCGAAAATGGAAGAGCAAGATCCCAACCGCGCCGATCAGGAGCGCAGATTCGGCAAGGACGATCCGAAGCCCGGTGAGCCCAAGCGCGCTCACCGCGATTATGTCAGTGGCGGCAAGAACCTGAACAAGGACAGCCGCGAAGAATTGAAAAAGAAGCACTGAAGCGAACAAGCACTGAAGCAAGGGCCCGCCGAGAGGCGGGCCTTTCGGTGTCACGGCGTCACGGCTTGTACACGTATTCGAGCTTCAGCCCGTCCGGATCGGCGAAGAAAACCGCGTAATAGCCCTCGCCATACTGCGGATAATCCGCCGGCGCATCGAGAATTGCCGCCCCCATTTTCAGCAGATGCGCGTGCATCGCGTCGACGTCCTCGCGGCTCGCCGCGGTCCAGGCGATGTGGTGTAGGCCCGGACTGTACCTATCGTGCGCTCGGCTCGCGTTCTGACCGCGCGCGCTCAAGATTCCGATGGAGCAGAAGCTGTCGCCGTCGCGCAGGTCGAAATCGTAGCCGTTGGGAGGCGCGCCGCTCACGTCCGCTATCGGGGCCGAGTAGCGATAGCCCATGAAGCCAAGCACGCTCTCATAGAACGCGCGCGACGCATGTGCGTCCTTCACCGTCAGGTCGATATGGTGGACGCCGCCACGCATCAGCGGTTCGCGCCGGGCTTCCACAGCAGGTCCGCCTTGCCGCGATCGTTGGCGTAGCGCGCCGCCACGAACAGCAGGTCCGACAGCCGGTTCGCGAATCTGATCGCTTCCGCCGACACCTTGCCCTCGTCCGCCAACGCCACGATCTCGCGCTCCGCCCGGCGCGCGATCGCGCGCGACAGATGCAGATGCGCCGCGGCCGGCGAGCCGCCGGGCAGGATGAAAGAGGTGAGCGGCGAGAGCTGATCATTCAGCTGATCGATCTCCGCCTCGAGCCGCAGCACCTGGCTCTCCTGGATGCGCAGCGGCTCGAACTTGAGATCGGGCGAATCCGGCGTCGCCAGATCGGCGCCGAGATCGAACAGATCGTTCTGCACCCGCTCTAGGATCGGATCGAGCACCGGATCCGCGGTGGTGTGGAGCCGGGCGACGCCGATCGCCGAGTTCGCTTCGTCGACCGCGCCGTACGCGGCGACGCGCGCGCTGGCCTTCGACACCGGCTCGCCGGTCGCCAGCCGGGTCTTGCCGCCGTCGCCGGCTTTGGTGACGATTTTGTCTATCCGGACCATCTAGCCGTATTGCTGCTTAAACCAGAGCGCCGCAACCAGGATCATGATCGCGACGAACTGCGCCACCACGCGCATGCGCATGGCCTTGTTCGACCAGGAACGGCCAAAGTCGCCACCGCGAAACATGGCGAAAATGCCAAAGCAAAGGATCGCGAAGACGACGGCGAGCGCCACCGGGATCAGGTAGTCGAACGGGTTCATGGGCGGCGAGCCTACGCCGCGGGGCGGGCTTCCGCCATGCGCCAGATCAACCCTAAAACGGCCGGGCATGGGGTCGGGACCGGCGGACTGCTAGGCTCCCGAAATGACCGAATCGCTTTTGCTTGTGCTCGCCCTCGCCGCCATCGGCGCCGCGGCGTGGTTCGCCTACCGCTCGGCCGGCGTCGAGCCGATCCGGGCTGAACGCGACCGCCTGCGCGCTGAGCTTCACGAAGCCCGCAAGCAGAACCTTGACCTCGCCACCGAACTGGCCGCCGCCAAGGCGCAGAAGAACGAACGCTCCGAAACCGAGGAGGCGCGCTTCGTCGAAATCGCCACCAGGGCGCTGCAGGCCTCGCAAGCCAGCTTCATGACGCTCGCCAACGAGACGTTCGAGAAGCACAAACAGGCCGCCGCCGGGGGCGTAAAGGAAGTGCTGACGCCGGCGCAAGAGGCGCTCGCGAAACTCGCGACCTCCGTCGAAGCGCTCGAAAAGGCGCGCCTGCAGGACAAGTCGGCCATCAATGAACAAGTGAAGCAGATCGTCGACGCCGTCGGCACGACCAACAAGACGACGACGCAGCTGCTCTCAGCTCTGCGCGCCTCGCCAAAAATGCGCGGCCGCTGGGGCGAGCAAACCTTGCGCAACGTGCTCGAACTTTCGGGACTCTCCGCGCACGTTGATTTCAAAGAGCAGTTCTCGACGACGGACGGAGAGGGCGCGCGCCTCAGGCCCGACGTCGTGATCAATCTTCCGGGCGGCCGCTGCATCGTCGTCGACTCGAAAGTCGCGCTCTCGGGCTATCTCGACGCTGTCGAAGCCACCGACGACGCCACCCGCGAACTGCACCTGAAGAAGCACGTCGCCGAACTCAAGGGCCACGTGAAGAACCTCGCTTCGAAGGAATACCAAAAGCACGTGCCCGATACGGCCGAGTTCGTCGTCCTGTTCGTGCCAGGTGAGAACTTTCTCGCCGCAGCCGCGGAGCGCGATCCGAACCTGTTCGACGACGCCTTCTCGCAGAAGGTCATTCTCACCACGCCGACTACGATGGTCGCGCTCGCGAAGTCGATCGCTTACGGTTGGCGTCAGGAAGACAGCGCCAAGAACACGCAGAAGATCGCCGAGCTGGGCCGCGAGATGCACAGCCGTATGGCGATCATGGTCGACAAGATGGCCAAGGTCGGCGACAGCATCGAGAAGTCGGTCAAGAGCTACAACGAACTGGTCGGCTCAGTCGAAAGCCGCGTCCTGCCGCAAGCGCGCAAGTTCAAGGAACTCGGCGCCGGCGACGCCGGCATCGAGATCGCCGCCGCCGCCCAAATCGAAGCCGCGCCGCGCCAGCTGCAGCCGCCCGAGCAACTCGAACTGATGCCGCCGAGCCAGGGTACGAAGCGAGGACGTTAGTCCCTCGTCCCTCGGTCCGCGCACGGAAACGACCATTCGTCGCGCGACGGGTGACGCGCCCGCGCCGCCGCGTTAGCAGCACGAGGAGGAGGGAGACGCCTATGAAACACATCCTCATCGCCGCCATTGCCGCGCTTGCGCTGGCCGCTTGCAACCAGCAAGCGCAACAAGCCGACACCGAACCCGCGACCGCCGAAGTATCCCCGGACGCGGCCAACATCGTCGCCGCCGTCGCCGATACGCGCCGCCCGCAACCGGACCGTGACCGCGACGCCATGCGCCGCCCAGCCGAAATCCTCGCTTTCGCCCGCGTCGAGCCGGGCGACCGTGTGGGTGAGATATTTCCCGGCGGTGGTTACTGGACGCGCATGTTCGCCGTCGCTGTCGGCGAAGAGGGCCGCGTCTATCCGACCATCCGCCCCGACGGGGTCGCCGGCGAGTACGAAACGCCGGTTCTCGCCGTCGCCGCCGAGTACCCGAACGCGGTGATGGCGCGCACGCCGTATGACGCGCTCGCCTATCCAGAGCCGCTCGATGTTGTCTTCACCGCGCAGAACTATCACGACATGCCGCTCACCGCGTACAATCTCGGCGACCGCGCCGCGATGAACCGCACCGCGTTCGCGGCGCTGAAGCCCGGCGGCTATTACATCGTCATCGATCACTCCGCCGTCGCCGGCGCGCCGGTCGAAACCAACGCAGAAACCACGATCCACCGCATTGACGAAGCCACTGTGCGCCGCGAGGTCGAAGCCGCCGGCTTCGTGTTCGACGGCGAGAGCGACGTGCTGCGCAACCCCGCCGACGCGCGCACCGCAAGCGTCTTCGACGACTCCATCCGCGGCCGCACCGATCAGTTCGTGCTGCGGTTCAGAAAGCCGGAATAAGGTTCGGGATTGGGGATTGGGTTTTCGGGATTGCGGCTGACCAACTCCCCAATCCCCAATCCGGAGCTAGTCGTGCTCACGCACCCGGCCGCGCTTCGCCTTCACGTCGCCGCGCCGCGCCTTGCCTTCGAGCCGTTTCTCCTTCGCCGCACGCGGCACCTTCGTCTTCTTGCGCGGCTTCGGCCGATGCGTCGCTTGCTCCACCAGCGCCACCAGGCGCGCTAACGCTTCGCTGCGGTTGCGGTCCTGGGTGCGGTGCTCGTCCGCCCGCAGCACGATCTCGCCGTCGAGCGTGAGACGCCGCCCGGCCAGCTTCTCCAGCCGCGCGCGCACGTCCTCCGGCATCTCGGTGAAGCCGCGGACGTTGAAGCGCAGCTCCACCGCCGTCGACACCTTGTTGACGTTCTGCCCGCCCGGCCCGGCCGCGCGGATGAAGCGCTCCTCGAGGTCGCGCTCGTCGATGGCGAGGGTGGGCGTCACCGGAATCATCGCCTCAGTCTAACGGATGTTGGTTTCCAATCGTTCACTTTGCGCCCCGAGGCGAGACAAGCCCTGATGGGCGCGGCTAGAACGGGCCGACGAGGGAGGACCACATGCGGAATTTCTTGGCCGGCCTGGGTGCGGCTGTGTTCATCGCCGCCTGCGCCGGCGGCGCCGTGCCTGGGCTGATGATGCGCGAAGCCGCGCCGGTGACGGCGACATCGCCGCACATCCTGGCCGCAGTGGCCGAGCCGCGCCGTCCGGACGCCGACCGCGCGCGTGATGCGCTCCGCCACCCCGCCGAGATCATGGCCTTCGCCGGCGTCCAGCCCGGCTGGCGCATCGCCGACGTCGGCCCCGGCGGCGGCTATTACACGCGCCTCTTCTCCGTCGCGGTCGGCCCCACCGGTCACGTCTACGGCATCGACCGCGCCGGCACGCCGGAACGCCCGCGGCCGCTCGCAGCGTTCGCCGCGGACTATGGCAACATCACTCATCTCACCGCCGGCTATCAGGGCTGGACCATCGCCGAGCCGCTCGACGCCGTGTTCGTCTCGCAGATCTATCACGACTGGTTCTATCCGCAGCTTGGCATCGACGTGCCCGCGCTCAATCGCGCCATTTACGAGGCGCTGAAGCCGGGCGGCGTTTACGTGATCATCGATCACGCCGCCCAGCCCGGGCACACGATCAACACCGCCGATCCCCAGGCCGACATCCACCGCATCGACCAGGCGCAAATCATCCGCGAGGTCACCGCGGCCGGCTTCGTGCTGGAGGCGGAGAGCCCGGTCCTGCGCAACCCGGAAGACGATCGCAGCCTGCGTGTGTTCGAAGGCGATATCCGCGGCCGCACCGACCAGTTCGTGCTGAGATTCCGCAAGCCGGCTTGAACTCGGGATTGGGGTAACGGGATTGGGGATCGGGATGGGATTCTGCGAGTTATCGCGAGCTGGACGTTTGGACCAGGCGATGAACGTCGCTGAAGGAATGCGCGTGCTCTCACGCATGCTCAACAAGGCGCGTCTACGCCTCACAGCAGAACCATCCTGATCCAATCCCCAATCCCCAGTCATGCTCCTCCCGCACAATCCCAATGCCTTCACCCGTTCGCCGCTCGATCGCGCCGGCCACCATCGGCGCGACATGGCCTGGCTCGACGCCGCGCTCGAGGCGGAGACGACGCTGCTCATTCCCTTCCACAAGCAGCGGCCGTTGGTGGTGGAGGAGAGCGGCGTCGTCGCGCCGGGTTGGCTCGGCGCACATGCGCGCGCGGGCATCGCGCCGCCGGGCGCCTGCACCTTGTTTCTCGGCCTCGATGACAAAGGCGCCGCCCACTTCGCTATCGATGTGGACGACGCCGCCAAGCTCGAAGGCCTCGGCCGCTTCGACGATCTGCGTGCGCTGGGGCCGCGGCTTTCGCGTGACGATCTCGCCATGCTTGGGCCGGCCAAGGCGGTGTTCGAGTGGCATGGCCGGCACGGCTTCTGCGCCAATTGCGGCGCGCCGACGCTGATCGTCGAAGCCGGCTGGAAGCGCGAGTGTCCGATCTGCTCGGCCGAGCATTTCCCGCGGGTCGATCCCGTCTGCATCATGGTGCCGACATTCGGCGACAAGTGCTTGCTCGGCCGCCAGCGCGCGTGGCCGCGCGGCATGCATTCGGCGCTGGCGGGATTTATCGAACCGGGCGAGGCGATCGAAGAAGCGGTCGCGCGCGAGACGCTGGAAGAGGCGGGGCTCAAGGTCCGCCACGTCCGCATGCACTCGACCCAGCCCTGGCCGTTTCCGCATTCGCTGATGATCGGCGTCCTCTGCGAAGTCGAAAACGACAACGAGACCATTGACACGTTCGAACTCGAAAGCGGCCGCTGGTTCACCCGCGAGGAAGCCAAGCTGCTGATCGCCGCTAAGCACCCCGACGCGTTTGCGCCGCCGCCGTTCGCGATCGCGCACCAACTGCTGAAGAGCTGGGCGGAGGAGTAGCCGGCCTCGCCTAATCGCATTCCGCGCAATCGTCCCGTTGCGTCCGCTCCACTTGCAGCGTCACGTGGGCGATGCCGAAGCGCTGTTCGATCTCGTCCGAGACGCGGGCGAGGAAGCCGTCGTCGCTGCCCTCGGGCCGCACCACGTGCGCGGTCAGCGCGGGCGTGGCGGCGCTCATCGCCCAGATGTGCAGATCGTGCACCGCCGTCACCCCGGCTTGGGCGGCGAGAAAGGCGCGCACTTCGGCGACGTCGATGTGCGAGGGGGCGGCGTCGAGGGCGAGATCGAGCGACTCGCGCAAAAGGCGCCACGTGCCCCAGAGGATCAGCAGCACGACACCCACCGAGATCGCCGGGTCGATCCAGTCGAAGCCGGTGATCCAGATCGCTGCGCCGGCCACGATGACCGCGGCCGAAACGCCCGCGTCCGCGAGCATGTGCAGATAGGCGCCGCGGACGTTCACGTCTTGCTTGCGCCCGGCCAAGAACAGCATTGCGGTCGCGCCATTGATCAGCACGCCGATCGCCGCAACGGTCATGACGAAGCCGGGCTCCACCGGCTCTGGCGCAATGAACCGCCGCAGCGCTTCCCACAGGATTCCGCCGCAGGCGACCACCAGCACCAGCGCGTTGGCCAGGGCGGCCAGCACGGTCGCCTTGGCGAAGCCGTAGGTGCGCCGCTCGCTCGCTTGCTGCTTCGCGAGCCAGGCCGCGCCGCCGGCGAGCGCAAGGCCGAGCACGTCGGAGAGGTTGTGCGCGGCGTCCGATAGTAGCGCCGTGGAGTTGGCGAGAAATCCCGCCGCGGCTTCGAGCGCAACGAACGCGACGTTGAGAACGATGGCGACTGTATAACGTTTGTCGGAGGGCGGCGCGTGGTGGTGGGCGTGGTCGTGGTGGTGATCGTGCCCGTGATGGCCGTGCATGGCTAGGGCAATAAGGCAATGTGGCAGTAGGGCAATAGGGTACGGGCGCGCACTGGCTACAGCGGCATGAAGATCACGCGGCCGCCGCGTTCGGCGGCGGTGCGGCGGGCCATGCGGCAATCGCTTTCTTGCGGTTGCGCATCGGCGCTGACGCCGTCGATCCAGGCGCGGCAATAGCCGCGGCGCGGCAGTTCGCTCGCCGGCACGCCGGTAAAGTCGTTGCCGCCTTCGTAGGCGGCCGCTTCGGCCACGCCGTTTTCCGTGCGCTCGAGCACGGCGCCGCCCCAGCGTTGGGCGACCCAGTGCGCGTGCTCGCATTCCATCGCCGCCGGCTGCTTGTCCATCGGCAGCGCGTCGTAGTGGATGCGGCATTGGCCGACGTTCAGCATTTCGACGGGGGCGGGCGCCGCTGCGACTTGCTGCTGTTCGGCGGCGACGTACTCGTCGCGCAGCGCAAGCGCAGAGCCGGCCAGCATCGCGAGCGAAAACGCTGTGGCCAAACCGGAGGCGGCTAATTTCGTCATGGCTCCTAAACTCCCCGCGCCCAGGCGACGTTTCCTGAGCACGAGATGAATGTAGGAGCGCTTGCAGATGCGCCGCGTGACCGCGGTCACGCTGCAAATTTGGGCCGATCACAAGCTGTTGAGCGGCGGGCGCCGAGGCCGCAAAGGGCAGCGGCGACCGGAACGGCGCCTCCCTGCCGCGGTTCGCCAGCGATGACGCAAAAAGCGAAAAAGCCGACCTCGGCGCAGCTCCGAGGCGATATCGACAGCGGCCGGACCGGCGACAAGGCGCCGGGATTGGATCCGGCGGCGGCGCCGCTTGGCACGGACGAAGAAGCCGGCGGCGCAGCGCCGACCGCGGCGGAGATCGCGCAGGCGCGGGCGCTCGAACAGCGCCGAGCGCGGGGCGACAACGCCGTCGACCCGCGCAAGACGCCGTCCGGCGGTTGAGCGTCAGGCGCGCGCCGGCTCGCGCTTCAACGCCACGATCTGCAGCTCCGCAAAGACGCCGACAGCCACCGCCTGCGCAATGACGAAGGCGTAGCCGAACAGGCTGGGGCCGAACGCCAGCAGCACTACGATCGAGCCCAGCACCCAGGCGATGTTCACCGCGACCGCCGCGCGCACGGCGTTTCTCGGCATGAGCACCATGCGCGAGAGAAAAGTCAGCGCCAGCGTCCAGGGCATCAGCGCAAACCCCGCGACGACGAGCAGCGCTTGCGGCAGCGCGAGGAGCGGCGCGAGCAGGCCGGCGCCGACGATCATGGCGACGCCAGCCGCGCCTGAGACGAGGGCGTCGGCGAGCAGAACGCGGCGAAGAAAGAGCGAGTCCATGTGGTCCTCCGTTGGGTTGACGCGCCCAGGATGCCGCGCGGCCGCCAGGCAGGCGATTACGTCCGAGGTAATGGCGGCGGCTATGCGAGCGGTTATGGTCGCACGCATGCAGCACGCGCAGACTTTCGGCGATCACCTCCGCACTTGGCGCCAGCGCCGGCGCATGAGCCAGCTCGACCTCGCCAGCGAAGCCGGGGTTTCGACGCGGCATCTCTCCTTCGTCGAGACAGGGCGCGCCGCGCCCTCGCGCGAGATGGTGCTGCAGCTGGCCGAGCACCTCGAGCTGCCGCTGCGGGAGCAGAATGCGCTTCTGGTCGCCGCCGGGTTTGCGCCGCGATTCGGCGAGCGCAGGCTCGACCACCCCGATCTCGCCGCCGCGCGCGCCGCGGTCGACATCGTGCTGAAGGGCCACGCGCCCAATCCGGCGTTGGCGATCGACCGGCTTTGGACGCTGATCGCCGCCAACGACGCGGCGCTGAAGCTGATGGGCGCGATTGCGCCCGCCCTGCTTGCCCCGCCCGTCAACGTGCTGCGCGCGAGCCTGCATCCTGAAGGGCTCGCGCCGCGCATCCTCAATCTCAACGAATGGCGCGAACACATCTTCGCCAGGCTCGAGCGCCAGATCGCAGCGGCCGCCGATGCCGTGCTCACCGAGCTGCTCGCGGAGCTGCGCCGCTATCCCGGCGGCGGCGCGCACGCTGCGCCGTTGCGCGATGCGGCGCCTGTCATCACCCCGCTCAAGCTGAAGATGCCGCATGGCGTGCTCTCCCTGTTCGGCGTCACCAGCGTGTTCGGCATGCCGCAAGATGTGACGCTCGATGAGCTGGCGATCGAGAGCTTCTTTCCGGCGGATTCCGAAAGCGCGGCGATGTTGGTGAGGGTTTAGGCAATAGGCAGTGGGCAGTGGGAAATAGGAAGGCGCGCTTGTACGGGCGTGCGTCATCGTCAGCGGCGGCGCTATTGCGCGGCGTCGCGACTGCCTACTGCCTACTGCCCCCAAAATGGGAGACGGGGCGCGCGATCCGCGCTCGGTAGTCCGTAATGGGGTGCGTTGATCGTCTCCGATCAACGCCGCGCGCTTCGCGCGCCCCGTTCGCCGATCGTTTTTCCCGGCCTGGGACGAGGAGTTGTGCTTGGCTCTCTTGCGAAAGCTCGCCTCCTGCACGATGGAATGCGGACGCGCCTCTTCACACCAGGCCGTATCCGCTCCGACGCAACCCGCCATCGACGGATGGCGTCTCGGGGCTTAGCTCCATTCCCAATTCGCCGGTGCAATGGGCAGGCGTTCCGTTCACCTGGACCCGACGGTTTCACTCCCCGCCGGCAACTCCCACCGACCGTGTCTCGCACCTCTCGTCGTTTCGGACGTCTTCGAAAGCTCCCGTGTGCGAGACGAGGAGCATTGTACGGCAGCTTGAGAGGGGTCGGATAAGCTTTGCGAAAATCGCCGGATTGGAGCGCGGGCCTTCAGGCCCGCATGTGGCGCTCATGCTTGATAGATAAGCGCCAAGCGGGCCTGAAGGCCCGCGGTCCAACCTCCACGCGCCGGCGCGAAATCGGAGGATAGAGCGCTTCTCTATCCCCACTTTCCGGCGCCGGCGGCGAGACGGGCGACTGCGCAACGCCTAAATCGCCAAGCGCATGGGGTCGTCTGGAGAGACGGCCATGGAAGAGCGAACCTATCGCCGCTGCGCGTTTTGCCGCCAGCTCTACGATCCGCACGCGCCCGACGAGATCGCGCATCATCTGCGCATGGGGCACGCCAAGATGCCGGGCATTCCCGACGACGGCCTGGAGACGATCCCGCTCGACTTCGAAGGCGTGAAGCCGCGCTCCTGGGCCGATCCCGACCCCGCGCCGTGGCAGCCGAAGCGGGAGATTATTCCGTACAAGACTGCGCGGAAGGGGCGGCGGAAGAAGGGGAGGAGTGCGCACATCATTGCCGCCGGCTAGAATGGAATCTCGTCATCCTGCTCTGAGAGCTTCGCGCGAAGTTGCTTGTAATACGCAAAGCGATCCCGAGTTGATGCGTCAGTCGAGAGTACACGTTCAATTTCAGCTGCTACTTGTCTGGCGTCCATCTTTGCACGTGAAAGAGATTGCTCTTTCGCGATAAAGCCTTTGGGATCCTCTCTTCCATCGAACTTGAGAGAAATGACGCGTAGGCGACGAGCGAGCGCATACCCTATCTCTTGTTGAGTCCATGGGCTGCCTGAAAATCCTTCTGCGAGCAGAGCTAGCAGAGCATCTGATGTGCGGAGAGCTCGGTCGATTTCGCGTTGCCAATCAGCGGTTGGTTCAATGTCATCGTGCGCGACGAAAGCCGAGATGCCGAAGGGAAGTAGTTCCTCTCGCAGCCTATTTGCCTCGTGCTTCTGTTGTGAGCGATGGCTGATGAATAAGCGGAAATTCTGTCCATCTCGCCAAGTGGCAGGCGGATCGGATACGGCCGCCGCGACGGCGGACGTATCAATCTGGAGATCGGCTGCCATCTCAAGCAGCGTTTCGTCCGAACTGTGTCGGAGCGCCACTTTCGCATACGCCTCCACGCTCTGCCAACCATTGCCCCATTCCGGCTCCGGCAACCCGAGACCCTCCAGCAGGTTATCAATGTCCGTGAAGTTGTAACGGTTGCCCAACTCCGCGGAGATGTTCCGAAGAAGGTCTACTCTTTCAAGTGCGCGGAGCCTCTTGTTGTTCATGCTATTGGCAGGCCAGGCATTCCTCGTAGTCCGTCTTCTCCGCCGGCATCGTCGGCGCTTCGGCGGTTTCGGCTTTGCCTTCGTCGCCGGCGAAGCCGGCGCGGGCGACGCTCTTGCTGCGGCAGTAATAGAGGCTCTTTACGCCGCGCTCCCAGGCCATCCAGTGCAGCATGTGGAGATCCCATTTGTCGACGTCGCCTGGCAGGAAGATGTTGAGCGATTGCGACTGGCAGATCAGCGGCGTGCGATCGGCGGCGAGTTCGACGATCCAGCGTTGGTCGATCTCGAACGCGGTCTTGAAGATCGCTTTTTCGTCTTCGCTGAGGAAGTCGAGGTGCTGCACCGAGCCTTCCTTCTTCAGGATCGAGCTCCACACCGCTTCGGTGTTCTTGCCTTTCTCTTCGAGCAGCTGCTCGAGATAGGGGTTCTTCACCGCGAACGAGCCCGAGAGCGTCTTGTGCGTGTAGATGTTGGCCGGGATCGGCTCGACGCCGGCGCTGGTGCCGCCGCAAATGATCGAGATCGAGGCGGTCGGCGCGATCGCCAGCTTGTGCGAGAAGCGGGCCATGACGCCGGCTTCCTGCGCGTCGGGGCAGGCGCCGCGCTCTTGCGCGAGCTTCACGCTGGCTGCGTCGGCGCCGCGGCGGATGTGGCGGAAGATGCGGTTGTTCCACACCTTGGCCATTGCCGATTCCATGCTGACGCCCTGCTTTTGCAGGAACGAGTGAAAGCCCATGAGCCCTAAGCCCACGGAACGTTCGCGCATCGCGGCATAGACGGCGCGCTCCATTTCCGGCGGCGCGCGCTCGATGAAGTCCTGCAGCACGTTGTCGAGGAAGCGGAACACGTCTTCCATGAATTGCGGCTCTTTTTCCCACTCGGCGAACGTCTCGGCGTTCAGCGAGGAGAGGCAGCAGACGGCGGTGCGCTCGCGGCCGTTATGATCCATGCCGGTGTGCAGCATGATCTCCGAGCACAGGTTCGATTGGCGCACCTTGAGACCGAGCTTCTTCTGGTGGCTCGGCATCGCCTTGTTCACGGTGTCGGAGAAGATGATGTAGGGCTCACCGGTCTGCAGGCGCAGCTCCAGGATCTTCTGCCAGAGCTTGCGCGCATTCACGTGCTTCAGCGGCTCGCCGTTCTTCGGGCTGCGCAGCGCGAACGGCAGATCGTCACGCACCGCGATCATGAACTCGTCGGTGATGTTGAGGCCGTGATGGAGATTGAGGCTCTTTCTATTGAAATCGCCCGCCGGTTTGCGGATTTCGAGGAATTCCTCGATCTCGGGATGGTGCACGTCGAGATAGACCGCGGCCGAACCGCGGCGGAGCGAGCCTTGGGAAATCGCCAGCGTCAGCGAATCCATCACGCGGATGAACGGGATGATGCCGCTGGTCTGGCCGTTCTGGCCGACCTTTTCGCCGATGGAACGGACGCCGCCCCAATAGGTGCCGATGCCGCCGCCATTGGAGGCGAGCCAGACGTTCTCGTTCCAGGTGTCCATGATGCCGTCGAGCGAGTCGCCGACCGCGTTGAGAAAGCAGCTGATCGGCAGGCCGCGCTCGGCGCCGCCGTTGGACAGCACCGGCGTCGCCGGCATGAACCAGAGCTTGGAGATGTAGTCGTAGATGCGCTGAGCGTGGCCGATGTCGTCCGCGAACGCGGTGGCGACGCGCGCGAACATGTCCTGATAGGTTTCGCCCTGCAGCAGGTAGCGGTCGTTGAGCGTGGTCTTGCCGAACTCGGTCAGCAGCGCATCGCGGCTCGGATCGGTCACGACCTTCTCCACCACCTTCAGCGGGCGCAGCGGCTTGGGTTTGCCGCGATGGACCTCGCCCATGCGGTGGACCCCTGCTTTTTCCGCCCGTGCCTGCATCGCTTTCGCCCCCAAATTTAGCTCTGTGTTAATCCGACTCGGCTCTCGACCAAACCACATGCCCTAGGGCCGGATCGCGAACCTCACCGCTATATGTAGTGATGCCATCGGTTAATTCAGGGTCAATGGCGAACCGTCCGCAAGGCTGATTTTTCCGGGGGCAAGCTGTTGATGGCGGTGTGGAGAAATGGGTGCGTTAACCATGACGATCCGGTCACGGCCGGCATCGTTTCGGGGGCCTTGGGACTGGCCGTTTACGGATCGGGGAGCCGCTCGCGGATCTCCTCGGCGAGCTTGTCCACCGCCGTGACCTTCTCCAGCTCGCGAATCTCGGCGTCCGAGTCGACGCCGAGTCGCAGCGCCATCGAATCGAGCAGCTGCAGCGCCTTGGTCAGCTCGCGTTCGGTGAGGAGGTTCACCTGCAGGTCGAAATGGGCGCGTTCGTCGGCCCTGGCGCTCATCCGGTTCTGTTTGATCAGCACAAACGTCGCCATCAGCACGGCCTCGAAGGAGACGAGAAGGGTGAGGAAGACGAACGGATAGGGATCGAACCGCGGCAGGCCGAGCCAGCCCAGGTTCCAGACCACCCAAAGCGCGAACACGGCGATGTGAACGGCCACGAACGAGAGCGTTCCGGCAAAACCGGCGATCGCGTCCGATATGCGGTCGGCGAAAGTCCGGGCGCGATTGCTTTCTTCCTCGAGCCGGGCAATCGCCTCGATGTTGCTGACGATGGTCGAGGGGGGCCGCTTGGGGGTTTGGTTTTCCACCGACGAAGAACGCCGGGGGCGGATGGGGGTTCTTGGCCTGGCGGCGCCGGTATGAACGGGCAGGCGGCGCTGGCGGTGCTGGTGGGCGCGGCGCTGATCGGGCTGGCGCCGATCGGGGTCCGGCTCTCGGATCTGCCGCCGGTGGCGACCAATCTGTGGCGCTTCGTGTTCGCGCTGCCGATCCTGGCGCTCTGGGCCGCGAACGACAAACGCGGCGCGGCGCGCGATGTGCGCCTGTTGCTGATCGCCGGCGTCTTCTTTGCGCTCGAGCTCAGCCTGTGGGCGGCATCGCTGACGAAGACGACCGTCGCCAACGCCACTCTGCTCACCAACATGACGCCGATCTTCGCGGCCGTGTTCGGCTGGCTGCTCTTGAAAGAGCGGATCGCGCCGGGCGTGCTGCTGGGCGGGGCGGTGGCGCTGACGGGCGCGGTGCTGCTGGCGATCGGCCGCGCCCCCGCCGCCGTCGCGCCCACGAGCGCGGACGAAGGCTGGATCGGCGATCTGATGGCGACGGGATCGGCGTTCGGCTACGCGGCCTATCTGCTGATGCTGCGCGCGATCGGCGCGCGCGTCGGCGTCGGCGGGGTGATGTTCTGGGCGGGCCTCAGCGGCGTTGTGGTGACGTTTGCGCTGGCGCTGCTGCTGCGCGAGCCGCTGTTGCCGCATTCGCTGCAGGGCTGGCTGATCCTGATCGGGCTCGGCGTCGTCGTGCAGGTCGGCGGACAGGGGCTGATCGCCTATGGCGTCGGCCGGCTGCCGATCCTGATTTCAACGGTGCTGCTCTGGATGCAGCCGCTGGCGGCGGCGGTGCTGTCGTGGCTGATTTTCGGCGAAGCGCTGGGGCCGCTCGCGCTGTTTGGCGCAGCTTTGATTTTGGCCGGGCTGTTCGTGGCGCAGCGCGCGCGGGCCGGCCAGCCGGCGAAGACTCAGTGATGCAGCGGCCGCAGCCAGCGCGGCATCGAACAGGCGAACGACGCATCGCGCGCGCACGGATCGATGCGCGTGGCGTAGACGATTTCGGCGCGGCCGATCAGGTTCTCGACCGGCACCGGGCCCATGCCGTCCCAGCGGCTGTCGAGCGAGTTGTCGCGATTGTCGCCCATGAAGAAGAGATGATCCGCCGGCACGCGGTAGGGGCCGAAAGTGTCGAAGTCGCCGGCGGCGGTGAGGCTGTGCACGGCGTGCGCGGCGCCGCCGGGCAGCTGCTCTTCGGCGCGCTGGGTCCACTCGCGCACGCCGGGATGGGCGCGGCGCAGCAACAGTTCGGGTTGGGAGACGGCGGCGGCTTCGCCGTTGATGAAGAGCGCGCCGGCGCGCACTTCGATCATGTCGCCAGGCAAGCCGATCAGGCGCTTGATCATGGTCTCGCCGCTGCGCGGATGAATGAAGACGACGACGTCGCCGCGGCGCGGAAGCCCGCCCAGCAGGCGCTGCGCGTTCGCCGGCAGCAGCCGACCGGCTTCGAACGGCAGCGAATGGCGGCTGTAGCCGTAAGCGAATTTCGAGACGGTGACGCGGTCGCCGACTTCGAGGTGCGGCACCATGCTCTCGGACGGGATCTCGTATTGGGCGAAGGCGACGGTGGTGAAGGCGACGTAGGCGAGGAAGGCGCCGGCGAGGGTCTTGGCCCAGTCCAGCATTTCCCCGCGCCAGCCCGCCGACGCTGCTTCCGTTTCCGCCATGCCGCAAATCTCCTGTGCAACGAGGCTGAGCAGCGAATAGGCTGGCGTCAAGGGCGAAGCGGCGGGAGCGCATGCTGATGCGGGCGATGACGGCGATCCTGGGCGGGTTGAAGGACGTCATTTTCGGACGGCTGACGTGGCTTGCGATCATTAACCTCGTCATTGCGGTGACGCTGACGATTCTCGCGGCGACGGCGCTGATCCGCTATGTCGTGCCGCTGATCCCGGATGGCGCCGGATGGTTCGGCAACGTGACGACGTTCGGCGAGTTCGTCGCCAGCGTCGCCGTGGTGGTGCTGGCGATCGCGCTCTCGCCGGCGATCTCGATGGTCGTCGGCGGCGTGCTGTTCGATTTCGCCGCCGAGCGGGTGGAGAAGAAGATCGGCGCGCCGAAAGCGCGCAACGTGCCGCTGGCCGAGGGCGTGCTGAACGGCGCGCGCATCGCCCTGCCGGCGCTGCTGCTGAACCTCGTGGCGATCCCGCTCTATTTCATTCCCGGCGTCAACGCGCTGACCTTTTATGCGCTCAACGGCTATCTGATGGGGCGCGAATACGCGACCATCACGGCGGCGCGGCACATGAGCTATCGCGAAGCGGTGGCGCTGCGGAAGCGCAACGGCCTCAGCGTCTTCTTCGTCGGCCTCGCCTGCTCGGTGATCCCGTTCTTCGCGCCGCTGGTCGGCGCGAGCGCGATGACGCGGCTGGTGCAGGCGGTGCGCTCCGGCTCCTGACGGTGCGATTTCTGTTGCGCGGCGGTTTGAGGTCGGATAAATGTAACCACATGGTTACGCATTCCCGCCCACGGACGGACGGCGCGTTCGGCGCCATCGCCGATCCGACGCGGCGGGCGATTCTCGACCTGGTGCGCCATCGCGAGATGAGCGCGGGCGACATCGCCCGGCGCTTTCCGGTGAGCCGCCCGGCGATCGCCAAACACGTGCGGGTGCTGCGCGAAGCGGGATTGTTGCGCGAGCGGCGCGAGGCGACGCAGATCTTCTATACGCTCGACCCGGAAGCGCTGCGGACGGTGGATCGCTGGCTGCAGCCCTACCGGCTGTTCTGGGCGGCGAAGCTGGTCGATCTGAAGCGTGTGGTCGAAGCGGACGCGAAGGCCAAAGCGAAGAAGGGTGACTCATGAGCGAATTGAAGCACGAGTTCACGTGGAAGCTGCCGGCGCCGCCGGCGCGCGTCTTCGCTGCGCTCACCGATGCGGATGAGCTGAAGCAATGGTTCGCCGAGCACGCGGAAGTGTCGCCTGAACTCGGCGGCGCCTATCGCTTCTGGGGCAGGCACACGTACGGAACGCCTTCGCGCGAAGAAGCGAACGGGCGCATCACCAAGTTCGCGCCGAGCCAGGCGCTCGCCTATACTTGGCGCATCCACGATCGCGACAGTGAAGTGTCTTTCGTGTTGGAGGGCGATCCTGACAACGCCGAAGGCACGGTGCTCAAAGGCGCGCACAGCTTCGCTGAGGCGCCGGCCATCAACCGCGCCAAGGAAATGATCGACGATCTCTGGCGCTTCAACTGGGGCAATTTCTCCGCTCATGTCGGCGCCGGCATGGGCAAGATGCTGGTGGATTATTCGGATCCCGATCCGAACGTCACGCTCTCGATCTACATCGATGCGCCGCCCTCGGCGGTGTTCCGCACGTTGATCGACCCGGAGAAGATCCAGCAATGGTTCGGCGTCGCCGCGGCGGTCGATCCCCAGCTCGGCGGCGACTGGCACCTGAAGATGGAGTTCGAAAAGGACGGACAGAAGATGACGGCGCCGCCAATGAAGATTCTCGAATACGTCGAGAACGAGCGGCTCGCGATCACATGGCCGGATTGGCGCGGCGACAAGAGCGTGCCGGATCAGCGCGTGCTATGGAAGCTGAAGCCGGAAGGCGCCGGCACGCGGGTCGACTTCCTGCATGACGGTTTCGTACGGGCGGTGGATGTCAGCGACTATCCGTTCGGTTGGGGCTGGTTCCTGTCGCGGATCACGGCGGTGGCCGAAGGCAAGACGCTCGATGCGTCGGCGCATCCGGATTGAGGGGAGGCGAAGATGGCGAAGGTTCTGGGCGTCGGCGGCGTATTCTTCAAAACGCGCGACGCAAAGGCGCTGCGCGATTGGTATGCGCGGGTGCTCGGATTCGAGTTCACGGAGTGGGGCGGCGTCGTGTTCTTGCCGCAGACGCTTGCAGACAAGCCCGGTTCCGCGACCGTCTTCTCGCCGATGGCCGATGGCGGCCACATCGCGCCCTCCGCGCACGACTACATGTTCAATTTCGTCGTCGACGACCTCGATGCCGTGTTGGCGCGCTGCGCGAAGGAAGGCGTCGAGGCGATCCATCGGGAAGAGTCGTTCAACGGACGCTTCGCGCACATCATGGACCTGGAAGGGCGTAAGGTCGAATTGTGGGAGCCGAAGCCATTTTGAGGGAGGGCGGCATGAGCATTCTTCGAATCATACTGGGCGTCGTTCTGGGCGCGGCGCTGGGCCTAGGCGTGGTGATGGCGGGCGATGTGCTCAATCACCTCGTCTTCCCGCCGACGACGCTTGAGAAGTTTGTCGCCGATGTGCGCGCGGTCCCGGCTCACAAACTCGCCGCACTGCCGGTCGCCTACGCGCTCGCGGCGTTCGTGGCGGCGTTCGCCGGCGCGAAGATTGCGGCGCGCGTCTGGGCCGGCTGGATCGCGGGCGGTTTGCTGACAGCGGCGACGTTCGCGAACCTCGTGATGATCGCGCATCCGCTGTGGTTCACGGCGGCATGCGTTGTGCTCGCGCCGACGGCGGCATGGTTGGGGGCGCATCTCGCGGCGCGGCGCGCGGCGGCTGTGGCCTGAGATGTCCGATAAGGTCGGATGATTGTCGTTTCGGACATGGGCGTCCGCGCGTAGAGTGCCCGCGTGGGCAAGCAACGCACAGTTTCCGTCCTCCTGTTCGAAGGCGTCAACGCGGTCGACGTGTCTGGGCCGCTCGAAGCGTTCGCATCCGCGCGGGACGACAACGGAGCGCGCCTTTATGCGCCGCGCGTCTGGTCCGTCGGCGCGCGGCAGGTGCGCTCGGAATCCGGGCTGCGCCTGTGTGCGGACGCGCCGGCGCCGGCGCGTGCGCGCGGCGACCTGCTGATCGTGCCAGGCGGGGCAGGCGTGCGTGAGCCGCAGACGCTCGACCGACTCGCGACTTGGATCAGGCGCAATCACGCCGGCTTCAACCGCATAGCCGCTGTCTGCACCGGCGCTTACGCAATCGCCGAGGCGGGGCTCGCGGACGGCAGAACCGTGGCGACGCACTGGGCGCATGCGCGCGATTTGCAGCGCCGCTACCCCAAAGTCAGCGTCGACGCCGATGCGCTTTTCCTCAAGGACGGACGCTTCTATTCCTCCGGCGGCGTCACCGCCGGAATCGATCTCGCGCTGGAGATCATCGAGGCGGACTGCGGTTCGCGTGCGGCGATGGAAGCGGCGCGCGAACTCGTCGTGTTCTTGCGCCGCACCGGCGCACAGGCGCAGTTCTCCGAGCCGTTGAAGATGCAGGCGGCGGCGGCGGGCCGGCTGAAGGACGTATGCCGCTGGGCGGCCAGCAATCTCAGCGGCGATCTTTCGGTCGAAGCGTTGGCGGCAAGAGCGGGACTAAGCTCGCGGCAGTTCGCGCGGCGCTTTCACGAGGCGTTTGGCGCGCCGCCTGCGAGTTACCTCAAGACGATGCGCCTGGATGCGGCGCGCACGCTGCTGGCGCAAGGCGCGAGCGTGGCCCAGGCCGCCGCGGCGACGGGGTTCAAGAGCGCGGACGTGTTTCGCCGGGCGTTCGAGCGTCAGTTTGGCGTCGCGCCCAGCGAATATCGCCGTCGCTTCGCGATGAAGAAGGGACGGGCATGATGAGGGTTCGCCGACGTTCTCTGTTGCAAGGCGCGCTTGCCGGGGCGGCTTGCGCCTGCGCGGGGCCGCGCGGGTTTTCGGCGACGGCCGCTGCAGCGACGCGCTATGTCTGTCCGCCGTGCGGATGCGCGATGGACGGCGTCGAGTTCTCCGCGCCCGGGACCTGTCCCGCCTGCGGCATGACGCTGACGCCGAAGCGGGACTATCCGCTCGAGCCGAGCGCGCTCGAAATCGGCGCCGGCGCCTTCGTCACGCGTGGCGGGCGCGGCGACGAGAACAAGCGCGTCACCGTTCACTATTACAAACCGCACTCGTTCACGCCGCAATCGCGTGTCCTGCTGGTCATTCCGGGCGCCGGGCGCGATGGCGATGAGTATCGCGATGCTTGGATCGAAACGGCGGAGCGGAAGAGCTTGCTGGTTGCGTCGCCGAGTTATCCGGCGGCGGACTACGATTTCGCCGCCTACCACATGGGCGGCGTCGTCCGCGATCTCGTCATCCGCAATTTGCCGACCGGACCCGACGGCGAGCCACTCGACGTGATTCACGTGCGCGACGAGGATATTTCTTTTTCCATTAATCCGCGCCGCGAGGAATGGCTCTTCAACGACTTCGACCGCATCGTCGCGCTGCTTGCGGCCGCCGCCGGCGCGGAGCGGAACGGCTACGACGTGTTCGGGCACTCCGCGGGTGGGCAGATCCTGCACCGGCTGGCGTTGTTTCATCCGCGCTCGCGCGCCGAGCGCATCGTCGCCGCCAATTCGGGATTCTACACGCTGCCGGATTTGCAGACGCCGCCGCCTGTCGGTTTGGCGGGGACGGGCGTCAGCGAAGCCTCGCTTGCGGAATCGTTCGCTGCGCAACTCACGCTGCTGCTTGGCGAGAACGACAACAGCGACGAAGCTGGCGGCACGCAGATCCACACGCCGATGATCGATCGGCAGGGGATCGGCCGTCTGAGCCGCGGGCGATATTTCTTTGAGGTCGGCGCGCAACAGGCGCAGGCGATGGGCGCGCCGTTTCACTGGCGCTTGCAAACCGTCCCTGATGTCGGCCACGACTTCCGCGCCATGAGCGCAGCGGCCGCGCGTCTGCTCTACGAGGCCTGATCGATCAGGGCTTGATCCAATAGCTGTAGCTGTACGCGGTTTCGAAGCCGTCGCTGGCGTAAAGCGCGACGGCGGCTTCGTTGCTTTGCTCGACTTGCAGATAGGCCGTGTGTGCGCCGTTCGCCGCGCCCCAGCCGCAGAGGGCGCGAACGATATCGCGCGCGAGACCCTGGCGGCGTGCGTTCGGCGCGGTGCGCATGAGATAAAGGCCCAGCAGGCCGTCAGTGATGTCGCCGAAGCCGATCGCGGCGGGCTGGTGTTCGAGTTGGGCGATGGCGAAGGCGCGCGGCGGCGTCGTGCGCAGGACGATGTCGGCGCGTTCGGCGAAATCTTCGGGGCTCGGCGCAGCGAGGCGGAGCGGGGTCCAGAAGGAATCGGTGGGTTCGTCGGCAAGCTGCACGAGGCGATCGGGCGGCGGCGTCTGGCCGAGTGTGCGCGTCATGACGAGAGTCGGGGTTTCGGGCCGATAGCCGCGCTGGGCGAGGGCGTCGGGCAGAGACGGGGGATGGATAGCGCCGTCGGCGAGCTTGAACGCGGCGCGAATGTTGTGCGTCGCTGCCCAGGCCTCGGCAGCCTCGATCGCGGCGGCGAGATCCCTCCCGCGCCATGCGAGCGGCCAGGCCGAGTTCACGCGTCCTGAGCGGCCGGCTGTGGCGAAGGCGCGCCAGCCGTGGATGTCGGTCTCGTGCTTTGCCGGCCACGCGCGGATGCAGGCGCGTTCGAGCTTGTGTATTTCGCTCACGCTTTCTCAGCCACCAGCCTCGCCACATCGGCCATGATGCCGGTGATCTTGAAGTCCTTTGGCGTGTAGACGCCGGCGACTCCCATTTGCCGAAGCGCCAACGCATCGGCCGGCGGAATGATGCCGCCGACGACGAGCGGGACATTCTCCAAGCCTTCGGCGCGCATGAGGCGCACGACCTCCTGCACGAGATCGAGGTGCGAGCCGGAGAGAATGGAGAGGCCGATGGCGTGCGCGCGCTTCTGCTTGGCGGCGGCGACGATCTCGGCGGGCGTCAAGCGGATGCCTTCGTAGATCGCGTCCATGCCGACGGCGCGCGCGCGCGCGGCGATCTGTTCGGCGCCGTTGGAATGGCCGTCGAGGCCGGGCTTGCCGATGAGGAAGGTGAGCTGGCGGCCGAGTCTTTCGCTGAGGGCGGCGACATCGCGCTTCACCGCTTCGGCGTCTTCGACGCCGGTTTCGATCACCAGCGCAACGCCGGTGGGGCCGCGATATTCGCCATAGACTTCGCGCAATGTCGCGGCCCACTCGCCGGTGGTGACGCCGGACTTGGCGGCGGCGATCGACGCCGGCATGATGTTCTGGTCTTCTTGTGCCGACCCGCGCAACGCCGCCAGTGCGGCTTCGACGGCTGCGCCGTCGCGGGCGTGGCGCCAGGCTTTCAGGCGCGCGATCTGCTCGGCTTCGACGGCGAGATCGACGGTCTGGATGTTCTTTTCGCCGGCTTCGAGCGGCGAGGGTTCGCCTTCGGCGTAGGCGTTGACGCCGATGACCTTTTGACGGCCAGCTTCGATCTGCTCGATGCGGCGGCGGTTGGATTCGACCAAAGCCGCTTTCATGTGGTCGAGCGCTGCCGCCGCGCCGCCGATCTGCTCGATCGTCTTCAACTCGGCGCGCGCGCCTTCGATCAGTTCCGCGACTTTCGCCTCGATGACTTTGGAGCCGTCGAAGATGTCTTCGTATTCCAAGAGATCGGTTTCGTAGGCCAGCACCTGCTGCATTCTGAGCGACCATTGCTGGTCCCACGGGCGGGGCAGGCCGAGCGCTTCGTTCCAGGCCGGCAGCTGCACGGCGCGGGCGCGCGCGTTCTTGGAGAGCGTGACGGCGAGCGTTTCGAGCAGGATGCGGTAGACGTTGTTCTCGGCCTGCTGCTCGGTGAGGCCAAGGGAGTTGACCTGTACGCCATAGCGGAAGCGGCGAGCTTTCTCGTCGTCGACGCCGTAGCGTTCGCGGCCGATCTCGTCCCACAGCGCCACGAACGCGCGCATTTTGCAGAGCTCGGTGACGAAGCGCAGGCCGGCGTTCACGAAAAATGAGATGCGGCTGAAGACGATCGCGAAACGCTCAGGCGCCACTTCGCCGCGCGCTCTCACTTCATCCAGCACCGCGATCGACGCAGCGAGGGCGAAGGCCAGCTCCTGCTCCGGCGTCGCGCCGGCTTCTTGCAAGTGGTAAGAGCAGACGTTCATCGGATTCCATTTTGGAATCGCGTCGAGACTCCAGGCGATGGTGTCGGCTGTCAGCTTGAGCGATGGCGCGGGCGGGAAGATGTAGGTGCCGCGCGAGAGATATTCTTTGAGGATGTCGTTCTGCGTCGTGCCGGTGAGCTTCTTGGGGTCGGCGCCTTGCTCCTCCGCGAGTCCGACGTAAAGCGCGAGCAGCCAAGCCGCCGGCGCGTTGATCGTCATCGAGGTGTTCATTTGTTCGAGCGGGATGCCCTCGAACAGCGCGCGCATGTCGCCGAGGTGCCCCACCGGGACGCCGACCTTGCCGACTTCGCCGCGGGCGAGGACGTGGTCGCTGTCGTAGCCGGTCTGCGTCGGCAGATCGAAGGCGACGGAGAGTCCGGTCTGCCCCTTCGCCAGGTTCGTGCGATAGAGCTTGTTGGACTCCGCCGGCGTCGAATGGCCGGCGTAGGTGCGGAAGATCCAGGGCGGGTCGGGGGCGTGCTGGAACGGCGTCATGCGCTCTCGATGCTGCACCGCAAAATCGGCTTTCGCCAGCCCAAACGCCCCGCTCTTGGCCGCCAACTCGACGATTCCGCCTCACAGGCCTCAAAACTGCGATCTCGCGATCGGCATTGACGAGGAACAGAATGCTGGCATTGTGCATTGCAGCATAAATCGCGAGGGCGCCATGGCTCAGGCAAACCTGAAGTCCGTCAAGGACATTTACGCCATCGGGGAGATTCCCCCGCCGCATCACGTGCCGAAAATGATGTGGGCGTGGGCGATCCGGAAGGAGCGCCATGGCCGCCCGCTCCAGGCCATGCAACTCGAGCAGGTGCCGGTGCCGGAAGTCGGCGAGGACGAGGCGCTGGTGCTCGTGATGGCGGCGGGGGTCAACTACAACGGCATCTGGGCCGGGCTCGGCGAGCCGATCTCGCCGCTGGATGTCCACAAGCAGCCCTATCACGTCGCCGGCTCCGACGCCTCGGGCATCGTTTGGGCGGTGGGCGCAAAGGTGAAGCGGTGGAAGCCGGGCGACGAAGTCGTCATCCATTGCAATCAGGACGACGGCGACGACGAAGAGTGCAATGGCGGCGACCCGATGTTCTCGCCGAGCCAGCGCATCTGGGGTTACGAGACGACGGACGGCTCGTTCGCCCAATTCTGCAAGGTGCAGGCGCGCCAGCTGATGCCGCGGCCGAAGCACCTCACCTGGGAGGAGAGCGCCTGTTACACGCTGACGCTCGCCACCGCCTATCGGATGCTGTTCGGCTGGCGCCCGAACGTGCTGAGGCCCGGGCAGAACGTGCTGGTGTGGGGCGCGAGCGGCGGCCTTGGAGTCTTCGCCGTGCAGCTCTGCGCAGTGAGCGGCGCGCATGCGATCGGGGTTGTCTCCGATGAGAGCAAGAAGGATTACGTGCTCTCGATGGGCGCGAAGGCGGTGTTGAACCGCAAGGACTTCAATTGCTGGGGCCAGCTGCCGAAGGTGAATGGCCCCGAGTTCGCGGAGTACATGAAAGAGAGCCGCAAGTTCGGCAAAGCGATCTGGGAGCACACCGGCGGCAAGGACGTCGACATCGTGTTCGAGCATCCGGGCGAGGCGACGTTCCCGGTTTCGGTGCTGGTGTGCAAGCGCGGCGGCATGGTGGTGATCTGCGCCGGCACGACGGGCTACAATCTCACCATGGACGCGCGCTTTCTCTGGATGCGCCAGAAGCGCGTGCAGGGCTCGCACTTCGCGCATCTTTATCACGCGAGCCAAGCCAACCAGCTCGTCATCGACCGCCGCATCGATCCGGCGATGTCGGAAGTGCTGCCTTGGGACAAGATTCCCGACGCGCACGAGAAGATGCTCGATAACAAGCACGCGCCGGGGAACATGGCTGTGCTGGTGAACGCGCAGCGGAGCGGGCTGCGGACTTGGGAAGACGTGCTGGAGAATTCCAAGCCCGGTTGATTTCACTCCGGCGCAAACACCGCTTCGACCTCGCGCCAGACATCATAGCGATCGGCGAGGAAGGGATCCGTCGCCATCGGAAACGGCCCGCAGCTGCGGATCGCGTCGATCGCCGACTGGCGGAGCGCCCTGGTCTGGGCGCGATGCGGTCCGCTTGCGTACAAGAGTCGCGGCTCGCCCATGAGCTGGCCGTCACGGTCGAGTGTGAAGGACACCGTCACTCTTGTGCGGCGGTCGATTGCATCAGGTTGGCGCCAACATTGAGCTAGGTGCGTTCTAAGCAGACCCGCTGCGCGCTCCTCGGCATTTAGAGCGCGACGCACACTTCGATCGTCTGCGCCGCCTGAAGCGCTGTCCATGACCCGCACAAGGCCGGAGAGATCGAACGCCTGGTTAGCCGGAGCTTCTGCGCGCGCGACATCCTCCGTTTCCGCCGGTTCCTGCGCGACCGCGGACGAGGCGGCCAGCGCCAGGAGCGCGATCCATGCTTGCTTCATGTGCCCGCACCCATTCGGACAGATTCCGCCGACAAGCGTCGCACTTATTCAATCCCCTTGGAAGGCCTGAAACCCCAAGCTGGCCTCATACGTACAGAGGCGCGAGCGGCGCTTTATCGCCGTTCCTACCGGAGGCGCGATGCGCCTGCACAAGGATGTTCCGGCGCCGGGCGGAAAGGTCTCGGTCTATCGCCACACGACGACCGTGCGGGTGACGCACTGGCTCAACGTGATCTGCGTGTTGTTCCTGGTGCTGTCCGGCATCAACATCCTGGCGGCGCACCCGGCGCTCTATTGGGGCAGCCAGTCCACGTTCGGCGATCCATGGCTGCGGTTTGACCTGACGCACTGGCCGAAATGGCCGCCCGTGCGCGATTTGGCGACGGCGCGCAATTATCATTTCTTCTTCGCCTGGGTGTTCGTCATCAACGGCGTGATCTACCTGGCAGTCGGGTTCCTGCGCCGCCACTTCGCGCGCGAGCTGACGCCGACCAAGGCGGAGCTTCGCAGCCTGCCGCAAGTCGCCAAGGAGCACGCGCGTTTCCACTTCCCGCACGTGCGGCGCTACAATCCCATCCAGCAGCTGAGCTATCTCGCGGTCATCTTCGTCTTGCTGCCGCTGATGCTGATGACGGGGCTCACCATGTCGCCGGCGTTCAACGCGATCGCGCCGTGGATGCTGGACCTGTTCGGCGGCAGGCAATCGGCGCGGACGATTCATTTCATCAGCGCCGCGCTGATCGTGCTGTTCATTTTCGTGCACGTCGCCCTCGTGATCCTCGCCGGCTTCTGGAACAACCTGCGCTCGATGATCACGGGACGCTATGTGGTCGACCCCGAAGCGCCATCCTCTTTCGCCAAAGCTACGGAGGACAAGACGAACCCCGCGGGAGAGCGCTCATGAAGCTTGATCGTCGCAACTGGATCGTCGGCGGGCTTGCCGCCGCGGGCTCGCTGCTGCTGAGCGCCTGCGATTCCATGGCTAGTTCGCCGGCCGTGCGCAGGGGGCTCTCGATCGGCGAGAAAATGTCGATGGCGGCGCAGCGGCTGCTCATGAACCGGCGCACCTTGGCGCGCGAGTATCTGAGCGCCGACATCGCGCCGTCGTTCCGTGTCAACGGCTCGCGCGACCCGCGCGATCCTGAATATCTCGCGCATGTCGCCGGCAACTTTCGCGACTGGCGGCTCAGGATCGACGGCCTGGTTGAAACGCCGCTCGAGCTGTCGCTGGAGGATCTCCGCGCCGCGTCGCCGCGCACGCAGATCACGCGTCATGATTGCGTCGAGGGCTGGAGCTGCATCGGCAAATGGACCGGCGCGCGGCTCGGCCCGCTGCTGGATCGCGCAGGGCTGCGGCCGGAGGCGCGCTATCTCGTCTTCTATTGCGCCGACAACACCGCGGATAATCCGCGCGCAGCGAAATATTACGAGAGCATCGACCTGATCGACGCCTACCACGAACAGACGATCCTCGCTTACGCTTTGAACGACGAGCCGCTTCGTGTGGCGCATGGCGCACCCATCCGGCTGCGCGTGGAGCGCCAGCTCGGCTACAAGCACGCCAAGTTCGTCATGCGCATCGAAGCAGTCGAAAGCTTCGCCCAGATCGGCGGCGGCAAGGGCGGCTATTGGGAAGACCGCGGCTACGAATGGTACGCGGGGATATGACCGCGGCCTCCGCGCGCCACAAGTTGGCGCAGCCTGCGGCATGACAAATCGCCCCGCGCTTTGCCGGCGCGGGGCTAAGATGTCAGCGAGAAGTGCGGGGAGTCTTACGGTGTCGTCGGCGCCGGGGTTGTCATGACGGTGACGCCGCTTTCGCCGACGGTGACTTGGGTCGTCTCGCCATTGCGGGTGCCGGTGGCGCTCCAAGTGCCGTCGGGGTTTTGCATCAGGCCGGTGATGTTGGTGTAGCCTTCCGCCTCGAGCCGAGTCCGCGCGTCGGCCTCGGTGATCGTCACGGCCGGCGCGGGGGCCGGGGCCGGCGTCGTCATCGTGTCGGCGGTCGTGTCCGGCGTCTCTTCCGTGGTGGTTTGTTGGCCGCAAGCGGCCAGAGCGGCCAGGGCCGCGGCAGCGATGAGAGTACGCATGAGGCGCTCCTTCCTTGAACGCAGCCCCAACCGCGCAGCGCCGGTATCGTTCCACCGGGAGCTATGCTTTCGTGTCCGGGGAACTTGCGCTGCCGCAAGCCCTCAATTGAGCGCCTCGGCCCCGTGCATGACCACGCAGCGAATTTTCCAGTCGCCGGCCGCCGATTGGCGCAGCGTGTAGGTCGAGCATTCGGCGCCCAGCTCGTTGCCCTCGTCGTCCAGCCAAGGCCAGCGCACCCGCACCATGACGACCTTGTCTGTGATCTCGTCGAGCCGGATGACCTCCGGCCGCGTGTCGGTGACGCCGGCGGAATTGTAATGTTCGCGGGCGCCGGCGAACAGTTCGAGCAATTCTTCGCGCTCACCGATGGCGCGGACGTCCTCGTCGGAGATCACCAGGGCCGGCGTCTCCCACATCTGGGCGATCGCCTCGGTCGCGCCTTCCGTTAGGGAGAGCGCGAACATCTCCAGAAAGTCGACGACGCCGAGATCGTCTTCGGCCTCTGCTTCCAGCAGCGTCGTCTCGAGATCGGGTTGGTCAGTCCGCGCCATAAATCCCTCCGTGCGCGAAGTCCAACGAACGAACTGGAACCCCGTTCCGCATCCTCATTGACGTTCGGCGCCGGAAGGCCTCCAATTAAGCAAGAGAGGCGGGGATTTAATGATACGACTTATTCTGGCGGCGTTGGGCGCGCTGGCGCTGGCGGTCGTCGGCTTCGTTGGCTATCGCACATTTTCATTCACAGCGCCGCCGCCCCTGGCGGCGGTGGAGATCGCCGACGCATCAGCTTATGGCATCGACACCAGCGGCGCGGCGCAGCGGCTGGGCGAAGCAATCCGTTTCCGCACCGTCTCGCTGGTCAGCGAGGCAGAAGATCGCGCGCCGTTCGAGCAATTCCACGTTTGGCTGCAGCAACGGTATCCGGCGTTTCACGCGGCGGCGCAGCGTGAGGTCGTCGGCGAACTCTCATTGCTCTACACATGGCAAGGCAGCGATCCGGCGCAGCCGCCGATCATTCTCCTGGCGCATCAGGACGTTGTGCCTGTGCCGGAGGACACCCGCCAGAACTGGACCGTCGACCCGTTCGGCGGCGTCGTGCGCGAGGATGCGGTGTGGGGCCGCGGCGCGATCGACGACAAGGGCTCGCTCGTCGCGCTGATGGAGGCCGCGGAATACCTGGCCCGGCAGGGGCGGCGGCCGGTGCGGACGATCATCTTCGCCTTTGGCCACGATGAGGAATTAGGCGGCGATGGCGGCGCGGTGCTGATGGCGCGCCTGTTGGCCGATCGCGGCGTGCGCGCTTGGTTCGTGCTGGATGAAGGCTTGGCCGCGCTCGATCGGCACCCATTGACCGGCGGCCCGGCAGCGATGATCGGCATCTCCGAGCGCGGCTCGGGCACCCTGCGGGTGCGGGCGGTCGGCCAACCCGGGCACTCGTCGATGCCGCCGAGCGAAACGGCTGTTTCACTGGTGGCCGAAGCCGTCGACCGCATTCACGCCATGCCGATCGAGCGCAAGCTCGAGGGCGGCCCGGCTCTCGGGATGATGCGGGCCCTCGCGCCGGAGCTGAGCTTCACCAATCGCATGGCGGTGGCGAACGAATGGCTGTTCGGGCCGCTGTTGCGCCAGCGCATGGCGGGCGACCCGGCGGCGCAGGCGCTGCTCGGCACGACCATCGCACCGACCATGATTGACGGCGGCGTCCGGCCGAACGTGCTGCCCGGCGAAGCGACGGCGATGATCAATTTCCGCGTCCACCCGCGCGATGACGCCGCCGGGCTGCTGCGCCGCGCACGGCAAGCGGTGTCGGACCTCGACGGGGTCACCATCGATTGGGCCGAGCCGCCGCGCGAAGCTTCGGAAATATCGAGCGCAACGTCCTCCAGCTATGCGTTGCTGGCGGGGCTTTCGCGCGAGAGCCTGCCCGATGCGCCGGTTGCGCCGGGCTTGGTGTTGGCCGGGACGGATTCGCGCCACTATGCGGCGGTCGCGGAAAACGTGTACCGGTATCAGCCGATCCTCTTGTCGGCGGAGGATTTGGAGATGCCGCACGGCCTCAATGAGCGGCTCTCGATCGCCAATCTCGACCGTATGATCAGATTTTACGTCGGGCTGATGGAAGCAGGAGCGATGCAATGATGAGGCAGATGCTTGTCGCGTGTGCGTTGGCGCTGTGCGCCTGCACGCCCGCGCAAGAGGCGAAGGAGGAAGCGCCAGTGGCTGACGGCTCGCTGCCCGCGCCGACGCCGCAGGACGTGGCGACGCGCATCACCGCCGACCAGAATGGGCAGACGATCGAAGTCGCGGTCAACCAGCGCTTCGCGGTCGAACTCGTGGGCGTGCCGACTGCGGGCTACATCTGGGCCCCGGCGACGCTGCCCGCATTCGTGCAGCGCGCCGGCGAAGCCAGCGGCAACACGATCCAGGAGCAGAGCCAGCCCGGCTACGCCGGCGGCAATCACTGGGAAGTGCTGATGTTCGTCGCCACCGCGCCGAGCACGGGCGAATTGGTGCTCGAGCAGCGGCGGCCATGGGAGAGCGACGAGCCGGCGACAGATACGTTCCGCGTGACGATCGTCGCCCGGTGAGAGCGGAGCGGCGACTGGCGCCATGATCTTCCTGGCGCAGATGTTGCTTTATCTGCTGGCGCTCGCCGGCGTCGTGGCCGGCTCGCTCGGCGCGATCTATTTCGCCGGCGGCGCCATGAACTCCGCGCGGCCGCCGGAGCTGCGCCGCCGCAGGTGGACGCTCGCGGCGCTCTCGGTCTGCGGCATTGTCGTTTCCGCTGCGCTAGGCTTTGTCGCCATCCCCGCCTTGCTGTATTTCGCCTCCCGATGAGCGATCTTCTGCGCGACCTCTGGTATTTCGCCGCCACCTCGCGCGAGCTGAAGCGCGGGGCGATGTTCCGGCGCGAAATCCTGGGCGAGCCGGTCGTGCTGGGGCGCGACGGAGAGGGTAGGGCGTTCGCGCTGCGCGACATCTGCCCCCATCGCGCCGTGCCGCTGTCAGCCGGACGGATCGAACCCACCAATGGCGTGCAGACGGTGGAGTGCCCCTATCATGGCTGGCGCTTCGGCACGCAGGACGGCGTCTGCAAGCAGATCCCCTCCCTTGTGGAGGGCCAGCCCTACGAAGCGAGCCGCATTCGCGTGCGGCGCTTTCCGACACACGAGGCGAACGGCATCGTGCTGGTGTTCGTCTCCTCCGATCCGCGCTTCGCCGGCGAGCCGCCAACGCCGCCGGAATTTGGCTTGGGCGATCTGCTCGATCCGAAATTCGTCATTCACCGCATCTTCGCGGCGACAATGGACAACGCCGTGGTCGGCCTGATGGACCCCGCGCACGTGCCGTACGTCCATAATCAATGGTGGTGGCGCCCGCCGAGCGCGGGGCGCAAGCTCAAGCAGAAGCGCTTCGTGCCGCGGGAGCGCGGCTGGGCGATCGAACGTCATGCGCCGAGCGGCAATTCGCTCGCCTATCGCATGCTGTTCGGCGGCCAGGTGACGACGGAAATTTCGTTCATGCTGCCGGGCTTCCGCTGGGAAGTGGTCGACAATCCGAACTCGCGCCTGTTCACGCTGACCTGCCTGACGCCGGAGAACGAGAGTTCGACGCGCATCACGCAAGTGACCTATTGGAAGAATGCGCCGCTTCTTGACGTCATGAAGCCGATCCTCGTGCCGGCCGGCCGCGAGTTTCTCGATCAGGACGGCCGCATGGTCGATCTGCAGAACACCGGTCTGCAGTACGGGCCGTCGATGCTCTGGATCGACGACATCGACGTGCAGGCGAAGTGGTATTTGAAATTGAAGCGCGAATGGACGCGCAGCCGCGAAGAGAACCGCGAGTTCGTCAACCCGATCGAGCCGACGACGCTGAAGTGGATGAGCTGATTCAGATCAGCTTGCGCAACGCTTCCAGGACCATCGTCAAGTCCGCGCGCGTCAATGTTCCTGCGCTGCGCAGCACGCGCGAGGGCTCGATAGTAGCGAGCTTCACCGGACGCACGATAGACGCGGCCGGCAGTCCAGCGCGCGGCAAATCAGCGATCGGTACATCGTGCGGGCGCCTCACGCCGCGGTCGCTCGTGATCATGGCGACCCATAGCAACTTGTGCCCGCGCTCAAGCGCGGGTTTGGAGACGACGACAGCGGGCCGTCTCTTCTCAGCCAGCTTGTCGCTGTAAGGAAACGGCAACACCAGGATCTCGCCCTGCGCGAACGGCATCAGAGGTCCCGATAAGCTTCGTCGTCGGCCTTGCTCGCCCACTCGTCGAAGGTGGTGAAAGGGTCGTCTTCCGCTGCGGCCTTCTCGATGTGGATCCCAAATTCATCGATCCGGAACGCCAGCGTATCGCCTGGTCCGATGTCCAATTTCGTGCGCACCTCTTTGGGGAGCACCAATTGGCTCTTGCTGGTGATTTTTGCGGTAACTCGCGTCATGGTAAGATGTCTTACCGTCTTACGGACCGCCGGTCAACGTGTGTTTACGGGTCGCCGCGGTCAGTCGGCGCACAAGCTACGGCGCCGGCAGCAGCACGACCGCGACGCTGATCTCACGCTGGCCTGGTAGGCCGCTCGGCATGTCTTCTTTAAGCACGAGCGTCGCTGGGGTTTCTTCGGCGACGCTGAACCGAAGCTCGGCGACATACGGCACCGGCGCCTCGGTCATCCAATCGCGCTGCGCTTGCGCCGGCGCTTCGGCGATCAACTCGCCGTCTGCGCCGCGGAGCTGCGCCGGAAAGACCGCTTCGAAGAACCAGTCGCCCGGAGCCGTGCCCTCGACACGCAGCGGGCTCGTCACGCGCGCGTTCGGCATGGGCGTCTCGATGACGATGGCTGGCGTTTCGGCGGCGGGAGCGGTCTGCGGCGGCGCCCCGGTCGGCGGCGGCGTGCAGGCGCCGACGGCCAGTGCGAGGGCCAAGGAGAGAAGAGCGATCCTCATGCGCTGATTTCTCTCCTGTTCGCATGGCGGCAACAAGGCCGCTCGCCTACGCCGCGTGACGCGCCTGCGCCGCAACGCCCGCGATCTTGAATTGACCGACCAGTCGGCCCAAGTCGCGCGCGCCGTCGGCGAGAACGCGGCTCGCGGCGGTGGTTTCTTCCACCATCGCCGCGTTCTGCTGTGTCACCTGATCCATCTGGTTGATGGCGGTGTTGACTTCGCCGAGACCGACCGATTGCTCCTTGGCGGACGCGGCGATCTCGCCCACCAGCGTGCTGATCTCGGCGATCTTAGCGACGATGCCGCCGATCGCCTCGCCAGCGTGATGAATGCGTTCGACGCCGGCTTGCACGTGTTCGCCGCTCGCGGAGATCAGCGCTTTGATCTCCTTGGCGGCGTCGGCGCACCGTTGCGCCAGCGCGCGCACTTCGGAGGCGACCACCGCGAAGCCGCGGCCGGCTTCGCCCGCGCGCGCGGCTTCGACGCCGGCGTTGAGTGCGAGCAGGTTGGTCTGGAACGCGATCTCGTCGATGACGCCGATGATCTGAGCGATCTGTTGCGACGACTGCTCGATCTCGGTCATGGCCTTGACCGCCTCGGCGACGGTTTCGCCGCCCCGCTGCGCCTCGGTGCGGGCTTGGGTGACCGTCGTGTTGGCGTGCGAGGCGCCGGTGGCCGTCTTCGAGACGGCGGCCGTGATCTCGTCGAGGGCGGCCGCGGTCTCCTCGAGCGACGCCGCCTGCGTCTCTGTGCGGCGGGAGAGTTCGCCCGCGGCCTGGTTGATCTCGCTGGAGCCGGCTGTGATCGAGTGGGTCGATTGGGCGACGAGACTCATGGCCTCGTGCAGCTGCCGGATTGCCGCGTTGAAATCTTCGCGCAGCTTTTCGTAGCGACCCGCGAAGCGGGTCGTCACTTGACGGGTGAGGTCGCCTTTGGCGACGCCGTCGAGCGCATCGGCAAGCGCGCCCACGACTTCGTTTTGCTCTTTCTCCGCTTCCGAGCGTGCCGCGTCGTTGCGCGCGCGTTCGGCGGCGGCTTCTTCTTCCATCCGCGCTTTTTCGGCGGCTGCGCGATCGAGGGCGATGGCGGCGTCCTTGAACACCTGCACGGCGCCCGCCATCTCGCCGACTTCGTCCTTGCGGCCGATCGCGGGGACGACGATGGTCTTGTCGCCGGCGGCGAGCCGACGCATCGCGTCGGTCATCGCGGTGACCGGCGCCGCGATCGTGCGTGTCAGCAGCACGCCGATGCCGATCGCCAGCAGCGCGGTGAGCAACAGCCCGCCCAGGATGACGATCGCCACCATTTCCGCGGCGGCTTTGGACCGCGCTTCGAGATGCTCGAGATCGGCGCTGACCGCCGCGATGGTGGCTTCGATGCCTTCCTCGGCCGGGGCGATCAGCTGGTCGGCGACGCCGTTGTTGCCGACAAGCGCCGCCGCCTGCGCACGCGTCGCCGGATCCTGCGCGAGCTGCGTGGCTTGAGGAACGATGCCGTCGTACCATTGGTCGGCCGCCGCTTCGGTGGCGGCGATGCTGGCCTGTTGTTCGGCGCTGACCAGGCTGCGCAGCGTTGTCAGCGCATCCTTGAACTTCGCCCGGTGGCTTTCGACCCGCTCAAGATAGTACGGGTCGAGACTGATCAGCCAGCCGCGCACCGAGTTCTCCTGGCGCGCCAGTCGGAACTGCGCGTCGGCCACGGCCGCCAGCGCCGCGTTCCCGCGCGTGGTGGCCGCGCGCGCCTCGTTCATCGTGTTGATGTTGACGAGCGCGACAGCGCCCGTCGCCACGATGACTGCGATCACCGCAGTAAAGCCAAGCACCAGCTTGCGTGAGAGCTTCAGGTCGTTGATCGAGATCATTGCGACGACTCCGTGAATTCAGGAGAGCAATGCGCGATGCGCATTAAGCATTCCTCACCGCTGCGAATTCCCGTCGCTTTCGCGTGAGAAAACAGCAGTTGGAGAAAATGAAGTGCAGTGCTGGCAAGATGTGATTAACCGCACCGCCACACGCATCTTGCGAAACGCGCGCAGGGTGTTGCGCGCAGGGGGATTGCATATGTCGAAAGTCGTAGTGCGTACGCTAGAGGCTGCGTTGGCTGCAGCCATGATTACGGGCGCGGCAAGCGCCGAAGAGGCCGCGAGCTTGAGCGAGGCGGTCACTGGCGGCGATCTCATCCTGGAAGCGCGGCCGCGGCTGGAGACGCTGGATCAGGCTGGTTTGGCGGAGGCGGATGCGTTCACGCTGCGCACGCGGCTCGGCTGGAAAACCGATAGCTGGCAGGGCTTGAGCGCGATCGTCGAAATCGAGGACGTTCGCCATCTCGGCGGCGACTTCAACGACGGCGCCCCGCCGGCCGAGCCGTACGCGAGCATTCCCGACCCGCAGGGCGCCGAACTCAACCGGCTGCAGCTTTCTTGGCGCGCCAACGAGCACTTCACCGGCACGATCGGGCGTCAGACCATCGAGTTCGACGACAAACGCTTCGTCGACGGCTCCAACTCGCGCCAAGATGCGCGCACGCTCGACGCCGTTCGCGGCGACGTGACGTTGGGCGGGCTGCGGGCGACCTACGCCTATGTCGATCAGGTCAACAACACGACGGCCGAGCTCAATGATTGGGAAGGCGAATCCCATCTTCTCAATGTGTCGCAGAACGTGTCGCCCGCGCTGAAGCTGACTGGGTTCCTCTATGCGTTCGACTTCGACACGCCGGCGGCGGTCAATCAGTCCTCGCAATTCCTCGGCGCTCGCGCGAGCGGCGAGATCGAGGCGATGGGCGCCGAGTTCACCTACGCGGCGAGCCATGCGGTGCAGACCGATTACGGCAATTCCACGCTCTCGTTCGATCTCGATTACTGGCAGGCCTCGCTCGGTGTTCGCCGCGGGGAATGGTTCGGCCAAGTCTGGTACGAGTCGCTCGAGGGCGACGGCGCGCGCGGCTTCTTCGTGCCGATCGGTTCGTCGAACAGCTTCCAGGGCTGGGCTGGCGCGTTCAGCAGCAAGCCGGCAGACGGCGTCAACGACTTCAATGTGATGGTGACATACACGCCGGAATGGGCGCCGAGCTTCCTTGGCGATCTCGAATTCATGGCTCGCTGGTACGAGTTCGAGGCCGAGCGCACCGGCGTCGACTTCGGCAATGAAATCGATCTCGCGGTCAGTGCGGATCTGACGGACAATGTGAGCTTCGCGATCGAGCACGGCGACTACGAAGCGGGCGATGCCCCTTCGCCGGCCTCGCGCACGCGCACCCGCGTCGTGCTGCAATACAAGATGTGATCAGGCGCGCGGGCCGTAGAGCGCCTTGTTGAGTTCGGCCTCGCGCTGTCCATCGATTATACGAGCCGCGACTTCGTCGGGCACGCCGATGCCGTTGAGCAGCGCTTCACCGAGCTGAAGCGCTGACTCGACGGTCTCGGCGGTGGCGAGCGCGGCGCCTGCCTCGTGAAGGCTGCGCGCATGGGCGGCGTCGCGGGCGCGCGCATAGACCGGGATGCCAGGCCAGCAGCGCCGGGCCTCGGCGACGATCCGATTCACCGCTTTGGGGTCGTTGATGGTGACGACGATCGCCGCCGCCCGCGCCGCGCCCAGCGAACGGAGCACCGAGCTGTTGCTGGCGTCGCCATAATAGACGCGCCGGCCCTTGTTCTGAAGTTCATGGACGAGCGCCGTGTCGGTCTCGACGCCGACGCTGCCGATGTCCTGGGCCGACAGAAGATCGGCCAGCGTTTGGCCGACGCGGCCGAAGCCGGCGATGACGACGTGGCCGCGTTCCTCGGCCGCTTCCTGGGGCGGCGCGTGCGCGACGCTGCCGAGCACGCGCTGCGAAAGGCGCCGCCCGAGTGTGGCGACCAGCGGTGTGAAGAAGATCGAAAGCGCCGTCACCAGCAGCATGAAGTCGGCGATGGCTTCGGGGATCGCGCCCGCGGTTCGCGCGACGGCGACCACCACGAACGCAAATTCGCCGGCTTGGCCGAGCAGGAACGCCAGTTCGATGGCGCGCGGCCAGGGAAGGCCGAATGCGCGGGCCAAGGGCGCGATGATCAGCCCTTTGACGATGAAAAGCCCCGCGACGACGAGCATGATGCGGATGGGTTCGCCGAGCAGAAGGCCGACGTCGATCTGCATGCCGACGGTGACGAAGAAGAGGCCGAGCAGCAGGTCCTTGAACGGCTCGAGGTCGGTTTCGATCTGGCGGCGGAATTCGGTTTCCGCGAGCAGCATGCCGGCGAGGAAAGCGCCGAGCGCTGTGGAGAGTCCGGCTGCTCGCGTCGCGGCCGCCATGGCGATGGCGGCGAAGAAGGCGGCGGCGATAAAGACTTCGCGGCTGTTGGCGCCGGCGACCCAGCGGAATAGCGGCCGCAGCAGCAGGCGCCCGGCGGTGACGATCGCGGCGATCGCGGCGACAGCGCTGAGCAAAGCGAGCCCGATTTCGTCCGGTTCGAATAATCCGCTTTGGCTGCCCAACGCTGCGACGATGAAGAGGATCGGCACGACCATCAGGTCTTGAGTCAGCAGCACCGAGAAGCTCGCGCGTCCGACGCTGGTGGTGATCTGGCTCCGTTCACGCAACAATTGGAGTACAAGCGCCGTAGAGGAGAGCGCGAACGCAAGGCCAAGGACCGCCGAGACCGTCGGCGAATTGCCGAACGCTAGCGCGACTGCCCCGATCGCCCCGGCGGTGACGACAACTTGCGAGACCCCAAGCCCGAGCACATAGCGCTTGAGCGCCCAGAGCCGTTCGAACGACACTTCGAGGCCGATGATGAAGAGCAGGAAGACGACGCCGAGTTCGGCCAGCAGCAGGGTCGGCTCGGCCTCTTCCAGATCGAAGGCGCTCAGCAAGGGGTATTCCGTCGCCAGCCGGCCGAGCATCTGCGGGCCCATGGCGACGCCGATCAGCAGAAACCCCATCACGGCGCTGATCCGCGCCTTGCGCAGCGCCGGGATGAGCAAGCAGGTCGCGCCCAGGAATAGCAGTGTCTGAGCAACGACGATTTCGCTTCCGGCGCTGGCGTGCTGCATCGACTTCGGCCCTCAGGCGCATGGCGCCGTTGCGACAGCGCTCCGCCCCTCTTTCGCAAGTGCGAAAAGCCGGTTTAAGTGGACCGACTCAGAGAGGATTGCATGAGCGTTGAGCTGCTGACGCAATTGGAAAACGCCGCTGCCGCAGCTGCGGCCTATGCGGATAGAGCCAAGGCTGCGGTGCGGCCTCTGGTTTCCGCAGGCGGCAAGATCGATCGCCTGGCGATCGACCGCGAGCAGCACCTCGTTCACGGGCTGGCCTGGGTCGCCACCTACGCCGAGACGCTGCGGGAAGTGCGGGACTGGGCCGCGGCGCTAACGCGGCGGGACGCATTCGGCGGGACCGAACAATTGCTCGCGCATCTGCTCGCCGCCGAGTATGGCGCCCAGCTCGCCGGCGGCGTGCCGATGACGCAGGTGGAGATGGTCCGGCCGGCCGATTTCGGCGTCGAGCCGCCGCCTGTGACGTTGCACATTACGCAGGCGGAGAAGACGCGCCTCGCCGCGCTGCTGCATGAAGCCCAGGGCCGGGCGACGTTCGAGGACGTAAACCTCGACGAGGATCTCGATCTCATCCGCACGCAGTTTCGCAAGTTCGCCGACGACAGGATCGTGCCCTACGCGCACGAGTGGCACTGCAAGGACGAGTTCATCCCGCTCCGTGTGGTCGAGGAGATGGGCGCGCTCGGCGTGTTCGGGCTTACGATTCCCGAAGAGTTCGGCGGCTCCGGGCTCGGCAAGACAGCGATGTGCGTCGTCTCGGAGGAGCTGTCGCGCGCCTGGATCGGCACGGGCTCACTCGGCACCCGCAGCGAGATTGCGGCCGAACTGATCCTGATCGGCGGCACGCCAGAACAGAAGGCCGAATGGCTTCCGAAGATCGCGAGCGCGGAGATTCTTCCAACCGCGGTGTTCACCGAGCCGAACACGGGCAGCGACCTTGGCTCGCTGCGCACGCGCGCGGTGCGCGAGGGCGACCACTATGTCGTCACAGGAAACAAGACCTGGATCACGCATGCGGCCCGCGCCGACATGATGACGCTGCTCGTGCGCACAGATCCGAGCACGACCGGTTTCAACGGCCTCTCCATGCTGCTGGCGCCGAAGCAGCGCGGCGACGACGCCGATCCGTTCCCGACGCCAGGCATGAGCGGCGGCGAGATCGAAGTGATCGGCTATCGCGGCATGAAGGAGTACGAGATCGGCTTCGACGGGTTCAAAGTGCCGGCGGCCAACCTGCTTGGCGGCGTCGAAGGGCAAGGCTTCAAGCAGCTGATGGCGACGTTCGAAAGCGCGCGCATCCAGACGGCTGCGCGCGCTGTCGGCGTGGCGCAGAGCGCGCTCGAGCTGGGTCTCAAGTACGCGATCGAGCGCAAGCAGTTCGGGCAGGAGATTTTCCATTTCCCGCGGGTGTCGAACAAGCTGGTGATGATCGCGGCTGAGCTGATGGCGGTGCGTCAGCTCACGTACTTCTCGGCGCGCCGCAAGGATAGCGGCAAACGCTGCGATCTCGAAGCGGGTATGGCGAAGCTGCTTGCGGCGCGCGTCGCATGGGCGGCGGCGGACAATGCGCTGCAGATCCACGGCGGCAACGGCTTTGCCGTCGAGTACCCGATCAGCCGCGTTCTCGCCGACGCGCGCATCCTTAACATCTTCGAGGGCGCGGGCGAGATTCAGGCCATGGTGATCGGCAGGCGTCTGCTGGAAGAAGGCGTGAATTGAGAATGGGCGGTCGCCCGCCCATCCTCAAACTCGCTTAAAAGCGGTGCAGCGCGACCATGCTGAGCACGCCGGAATTGGCGTCGCCGCCCGACATGAAGCTGTATTCGGCGCGAAGGTCCCAGCTGCCGCTGCGAACGCCGCCGCCAATGCCGAACGAGGCGCCGCTGACGTCGAGGTCTTCGTACTCGACCCCGTTCATCTCACGCTCGATCGTGACGGTGCTGTAGCCAGCGCGCGCCAGCAGGTAGCCGCCGCCTTCGCTGACTGGCATCGTGAGCACTGCATGCGCACCCATCGGGCCGGTCACGCCGATGTCGCCCTCGATGCCGGGGCCTTCAAATTCGGATTTGGCTCCGCCGATGCCGGCTTCGACTTCGACCGCAAAGTATTCGTTGAACGCGTAGCCGACGCGGCCAACGAAAGCGCCGGGCGAGGGCTGGTCTTCGAACACGATGCCCATGCCGTCGGCGGCGTCGTCCTTGTCGATGAAATAGAGATTGATGCCGCCGCCGGCGTAGAAGCCGGAATCGCCGTCTTGAGTTACAGGTTGCGCATTGTCCTGCGCTAGCGCCGGAGTTGCAAAAAAGCCAAGCGCGCTCGCGGCCGCAAGGGCCAGTCTTCTCTTCATGGATTTCCCCCACCGGACGGCAAGTGCGCCGCCCTCCAAACCGGACGCTAGTGGGGCGCAATTGGCGTGACAAGACTTGCCGTTGCGTCCAGTTGTGCTGGCGGAATAGATGATGGGGCGAACGGACGGAAGAGGGTGCGAACTGATGCGTGTTGTGCTCGGCCTCTGCGCGTTTCTCGCTTTCGCGGCCTGCTCGCCAGCGCAACGCGGATATCCGCCCGGTGTGGAGCAGGGCTTCATGCAAGCCTGCGAACGGCAGAGCGGCGTGCCGGGATTGTGCGCGTGCACCTGGGATCGGATCGAGGCTGAGATCGATCCGAACGACTTCGCTGCGCTCGAGCGTTTGCCTGGCCCCGAGCGCGACGCGCATCCGCTGATGCGGCGGATCGTCGACATGAGAAGCGCGTGTCACGCCTCGCTCACGCCCGCGCCGGCCGGTCAGGAACCGACGCCCGCGCCGTGACGTTCTGCGATGCGTGAAGGTCCAGTGGCCAGCCCGCATGCCGATGGCGGCGCTTTGTTGCGCCGGCGCGCTCGTGGCCGCCGCGTGCGCCTCGACAGCGCCGCGCGCGGAACTTTCCGGCACACGCTGGGCGGTGACGACGCTCGGCGGCCAGACCATCGGGGCACGGGCGCCCACCATCGAGTTCTCGCGAGACCGCATCGTCGGCAGTGGCGGCTGTAACCGCTATTTTGGAGAGTACGCCGCCGGCGACGGCGCGATCAGCGTTCATGATGTGGGCAGCACGCGGATGGCGTGCGAACCGGCCATGATGCAGCGCGAAGCGGCGTTCTTTCAGGCGCTGGCGGCGGCGCAGAGCTACAACCGGCTCGGCGACACGCTGATCATCAGTGACAGCAGCGGTCAGAGCATGACTTTGCGCGCGGGCTGATCGCTTTAATCACGTTTTTTGCATCGCACTTAACCCTGTTGCGGCATAATCCGGGGCGAGGTCGGCAAGTCTTGCCGGGCGGGAGACGGTCATGCGGTTGGTCTGGGCCGCCATAGGCGCGATAGCTGTTGCGGCGACATTGTCCGCGTGCGGCCGGTCAGCGCCGCATCCGTATCCGGAAAGTGCGCGCGCCCGCTTCGAAGCGTCGTGTCCGAGCGCAAGCGCGGTGTGCGTGTGCACGTGGGAAGAAATCACACGCACCGTGACGTACGAAGATTACGAAGTCGCGTTGCAGCGTTTCCGCGCTGAAGGTCTGATGGATCCCCGCGTGACGCGCGCACGAACGAAGTGCATCGAGCGTCACCCCGAATAGGCGATCAGGCTAGGACGGCCGCCGGCTCTGCAGTGCGGCGAACAAGGTGCCGTCATCGAGCAAGTCAAGTTCGCCGCCGACCGGCACGCCGTGCGAGAGGCGGCTCACTGTGACGCCGAGCGGTTGCAGACGTTCGGCGAGATAATGCGCCGTGGTTTGCCCGTCCACGGTGGCGGAGAGCGCAAGGATCACTTCGCGCACGCCGGGCGCGCCGGCGCGTTCGATCAGTTTGGCGATGCGGAGATCGTCGGGGCGAACGCCGTCGAGCGCGGAGAGCACGCCGCCGAGGACGTGGTAACGGCCCTTGAAGGCGCCGGCGCGCTCCAGCGCCCAGACATCGCCGACTTCCGCGACGACGCAAATGAGGCCGTCGTCGCGCTCGGGATTGCTGCACAGCATGCAGGGGTCTTGCGTATCGAGGGCGCCGCAAATGGAGCAGGCGCGCACTTTCTCCGCCGCTTCGCCGAGCGCAGCGGCGAGCGGCACCATCAGCGCGTCCTTCTTCTTCAGCAGCTGCAGCGCCGCGCGCCGCGCGGAGCGCGGCCCAAGCCCCGGTACTTTGGCGAGAAGCGAAATGAGCGCCTCGATCTCAGGCGCGGCGGTGGCGGATTTGGAGCGCATCGTGGTGAGATCTAGCGTGCGTCAGGGCCGGGCGCGAGCGGCGTCGCAGACCGCGTGCCGCAGAGCGTCGAAGTCCGGGTGCGCGAAGCGCGCCATTAAAACGGCATCTTGAAGCCCGGCAGAATACCCAGGCCGCCGCTCAAGCCCTTCATCTCTTCCTGCTGCGCATCTTCGAGCTTGCGGCGCGCGTCGTCGTGGGCGGCCTTCACCAGGTCCTCCAAGATTTCCTGCTCGCCGGCCACCATCAGCGACGGATCAAGGCTGAGGCCGAGCAGCGCGTTCTTGCCGGAGAGGCGCAAGCGCACCAGGCCGCCGCCGGCGCTGCCTTCGACTTCCATCGCCTCCAGCTTCTTCTGCGCCTCGGTGATCTTGGCCTGCATGGCCTGCGCCTGGCGCATGATCTGCGAGATGTCTTTCATCGCCAAAAGTCCTTCGTAAAATCAAACTTCCTTCTTGCGCGCCGGGGAGGGCGCGGGCTTCTGCGTCGAGGCGGGCATCGGCACGACATCGCCGCCGGCGCTCTCATCCACAGGCTGGCGCACAGCCGCGACTTCGGCGTTCGGAAAATGCTTCAGCGCCTCGGCCACGAAAGGCTGACGCTTCAGCTCTTCGAGCGCGCGCGCTTCCTCACGCTTGCGGCGTTCGGCGAGGCTTTCCACCGGCGCGGCCGGCGCATCGCTGGCGCGGATGCGCCATTCAATCTCGGTATGCTCTTCGAGAAACGCCTTGAGCTGGCGCACCAGCTCGCGCGGCTGGTCGGCGGCGGCGACGAAGACGATGTCGCCATTGGGCGAAAAGTGCGTGACCTTCATGCGCTCGAGTGCGAGTTCGAGCTCGATCATGCGCTCGGATGCGACGAGCGCGGTGACGTCTTCGAAAGAGCGCAGCTTGTGCGCAGGCGCCTCTTGGACCGCAGGCGTCCTCGCCGGCGCTTCGTTCACCGTCGCGTCTCGTGTGGCGGGACCTCCGCCGGCGGGGACGCCGGCGCTCCAGGACGGCGCTCCATCGCGCAGCAGGCGCGCGGCGTCCTCCGGCGGCGGCAGCGATTGGGCGGCGCAGAGGCGAACCATCGCCATCTCGACCGCGGCGATCGGATCGGGCGCTTTGCCAGCTTCTTCGAGCGCCTTCAGCAGCATTTGCCAGAGGCGCGAGAGTTGCGCCGGGGTGAGGCTCGAGCCGAGCCCCCGCACGCGCGCGACCCAGTCGGCGCCGCCGATGATGCGCGCGTCGTCGCCGAGCGCTTGGGCGCGGGCGGCTTCATGGCCGATGTCCAAGAGATCGCGCAGGATCAAGGTCGGATCGGCGCCGCTGTCGTACTGGGCGCGCGCTTCGCTGATCGCTGTCTTGGCGTCACCGCGCGCAATGGCTTCGAACAGGTCGAGCACGCGGCCGCGATCGGCGAGGCCGAGCATCTCGCGCACGTCCGCCGCGGTGACGACTTCACCCGGCTTCTGCACCAGCGCCTGATCGAGCAGGGAAAGCCCGTCGCGCGCCGAGCCCTCGGCGGCGCGGGCGATCAGCGCAACCCCGTCCGGCTCCACCTTCACGCCTTCTTTGGCGCAGATGTTGGCGAGGTGCGCGGCGAGCCGCTCGCTGTCGATCCGCTTCAGGTCGAAACGTTGGCAGCGCGACAGCACGGTGACCGGCACTTTGCGGATCTCGGTCGTAGCGAAGATGAACTTCACGTGCGGCGGCGGCTCTTCGAGCGTCTTCAGCAAGCCGTTGAAGGCCGCGGTCGAGAGCATGTGCACTTCGTCGATGATGTAGACCTTATGGCGCGCCATCACCGGCGCATAGCGGACGCTGTCGAGCAACTCGCGGATGTCGCCGATGCCGGTGCGGGAGGCGGCGTCCATCTCGAACACGTCGGGATGGCGGCTCTCCATGATCGCCTGGCAATGCTCTCCCAAGGGGTCGAGTTCGATCTGTGGCGCGTTCAAGTCGCCGCATTTGTAGTTCAGCGCGCGCGCCAGCAAACGGGCGGTGGTGGTTTTGCCGACGCCGCGGACCCCGGTCAGCATATAGGCGTGCGGGATGCGCCCGAGCGCGAACGAGTTGGCAATGGTGCGCACCATCGCTTCCTGGCCGATCAGGTCGGCGAAGGTGCGCGGGCGGTATTTCCGCGCCAGCACAACGTAGCCGGGACCGGTCGTATCGTCGCCGAACAGGGTGGGGGATTCGCTCACGGGAGAAACCTAAGGCCTTCACTCGGAAATACGAGCCCGGCGACGGGCCCAATCCAGCGGTATTGAACGCATTTTTACCATCCCGCGCCAGGATCGGCCGCTCAGCCGCGCAGTTCGGCGAGGGGGGATGAGATCGGTGGTAGACCAGGGCAGACCGTCCCGGCGGGCATGGGTCCTTACCCTCCGGCGTTTTCTGGAAATCGCCTGGAGCCGCCATGCCCTGACCCGCTACGCTTCGGTCACAGTCGTACCGATCGCCATCGCCGCCGTCGTGCCTGGCTGGTGGTGGTCTCTCTGTGCAGCGGGCGCCGCGCTGGGCATTGTCATCGATCAGGTGGCGCGGCGAGCCTTCTTCCGCCTCGCCGACAGCCTCGATCAGCTGGATGAGGCCAGCCTGCAGCGTATCGTCGACAAGCACATGCTCGTGCTCGCGGCGCTAACCGCCTGCTACGTGCTGCCATACGCGCTGCTCGCATTCGCGCCGGGACCGGGGCCGTTGATCGGCGTGCTCTTCTGCGCAGGCGGCGCAATCGTCTGCGCCTCGCTGCACGTCATGACCCGCACAATGATCTTCTTCACGATCCCGGCGCCGCTGCTGGGCCTCGTGTTGAACGGCTATGCCTTAGGCGAAGGCGGCGTCGGCGTGCTGCTGGCCCTGCTTGCCGGGACACTTGGCTTCAATGCGATCACAATGGCCCGCGCGGGCGCCGCGAGTTTCGGAGATCTGATCGACGCGCGGTTGAAAGCCGAAGAGGCGGCGGAGCACCTGGAGCGCCGCGTCGTGGAGCGCACTCAGCAGCTGGCCCACGCGACGCAGCGCGCCCAAGCCGCCAACAAGGCGAAGTCCGCCTTCCTCGCCAGCATGAGCCACGAGCTGCGGACGCCGCTCAACGCCGTGATCGGCTATGCGGAAATCATCGAGGAAGACCTCGCCGGCGGCGATGTTGCGCAAAGCGCCGCGGACCTCGGCCGCATTCGAAAGGCGGCTACGCATTTGTTGACCCTCATCAACGAGGTGCTCGACTTTTCACGGATCGAGGCCGGCAAGCTCGAACTCAGCATGGCCGCGGTAGAGGTCGCCCCGATCCTCCGCGAAGCGCTCGACACTGTGCTGCCGCTCGCCTCCAAGAACGGCACGACCTGCCGGCTTGTCGTCGATGAAGGCGTGGTCGCAGTGCAGGCCGACGAGACCCGCCTGCGCCAATGCGTGCTGAATCTTTTGTCGAATGCGGCGAAGTTCACGCGCGACGGCGACATATTGCTGCTTGCGCGCGGCTGCCGACTGGGCGGGGAGGACGGCGTCGCCATTTCGGTGCGCGATACCGGCCAGGGCATCGGTGCGGATGATCTAGCGAAGCTTTTCCAGCCGTTCGTCCAGGCGGACGCCGGCAAGACACGCCACGACGGGGCGGGTCTCGGCCTCGTCATCACGCGCCGGTTGGCGCGCGCCATGGGCGGCGACGTCGTCGCCCGAAGCGAACTCGGCAAGGGTTCGATGTTCACGCTCTTCCTGAGGTCAGCGCCGGCTGCGCAGCAAGCGGCAGCGGCCTAAAGGTCGGCGGATGCCGCCGACACCGGGCGCGAAGGGCTGCTTTCACCCGGCTGTTTGAAGACCGCACGCAGATAGGCGCAGTAGAGCTCGACTTGCGCCTGCAGAACGCCGGGCTCATCGCGCACGCGATCGATGACCATGCCGCCCTGTATGACGGCCACCAGCATGTCGGCGAGCGCCTCCAGGTCGACGGGCGCGGCGGGCGGATACTTCGCCACGACCCGCTCCAGGCGCTCGCGCAAAACTCTGCGCCGGAAGACGAGGCCAGCGCGCACGGCCTCGCGCACCTCTTCGTCGAACAGCGCTTCTTGATAGGAAAACGCCGCGGCGAGGCAGCCCGGCCGCTCGGTCGGCGACTCAGCGGCGGCGCGGCCGTAGCGCAGCACGCCTTCGAGCAGCGCCTCGAGCGGACAATCGTGCGTCTTATCCGCGGCCTCGAAGATTTGTGTCAGACCCGCTTCGATCATCTCGTTGTCGCGACGCAGCAGCTGTTTGCCGAGATTCAGCTTGTCCTCGAAATGATAGAAGAAGCCGCTTTTGGTGATGCCGGCCTGCGCGATCAGCTCGTCGATCGAAGTCGCAGCATAGCCTTTTTCAAGAATGGCGACTTGAGCGATGTCCATCAGCTGGACGCGGGTGCGTTCGCCGCGGCTCGGGGATTTTAGATCTGTGTCGCTCATGCGGGTTCGAACACTGTCTTGACGAGGTCACGCAGCATCAGCACTTGACGCGGCAGGCTTCCTTTTTCGCGCCAGCCCTTCTCCAGGATGATGCCGCCTTCGACGATGGTGATGTTCATGTCGGCGAGCGCATCGAGATCGATCGGCACACGCGGCGGATAGCGTTCGGCGATCGCTTCGAGACGTTGCTTGAAACGATCGCGCCACATCATGACACCGTCCATGCTCATGGCGCGAATTTCGCGATTGTAGATTTGATCCTGATAGCAATACGACGCGACCATGCAGCCGGGGTGGCGCCCGGGCAGGTCGGCCATCACTTCGGAGAACATCTTCAGGAAGGCGAGATAGGCGTGCAGCGGATCGTCAATCAGCGCGTCCGCCTTGGCGAACAGCTCGTCCATGATCCGCGTGTCGTGCTCGACGTAGCGGCGCAGCAGCGCCTTCGCGAGATCGTGCTTGTCCTTGAAGTGATAGAAGAAGCCGCTTTTGGTGACGCCCGCGGCCTCCATGATCTCGTCGAGCGGGGTCGCGGCGAAGCCCTTCTGCAGCACGATGCGCTCGGCCGCGGCGCAGATGCGCTCGCGGGTCGCTTCGCCTTTGCTCAACACCTTCACGGCCATCGCTGAAACCATACCACAGGTACTGTACCGCGAGTGCGGTTCTCACGGGTTCGTCATCTCGCAGATGCGGCGACCAATGACTGTGACGCCCGTAACATCATTGATCCAAATGCTTTTTTACAAAACGCAGGCGCCGCACCACGAGTTTTCTATCTCCGCGAGCGGCCCGAGTTTACACGTCGAACCCGTCGGACACGCCCGTCCGGCGAATGGAGATAAAGGAAAGCGTCATGTCTCGCGGCCTCGCATTCTTGGTGTCCCTCGTCGTCTTCTGGCACAGCGCGGCAGCTGCACTTTCGCTGACCGTGTACTCCGGCCCTTGGGGCTGACGACAACCACAGTTTTTCTTGGCCGCTGCGCATGGCGCGCGGCCTCAGCGGAGAATTCCCATGGCTTTGAAGGACCGTTACGGCAATCCCGCCTCGACCCAATCGCAAGCGGCGATGCAGAAGTACGACGAGGCGCTCGACCTTATCCGCCTCTATCGCGGCGATCCGGTCGCGGCGCTCGATGCGGCGCTGGCCGAAGACCCGGATTTCGGCGGCGCTTGGGCGGCGCGCGCGGGCCTCTTGGTCACCGCAACCGACAAGGCCTACGCCGAGGAAACGGAGCGTAGCCTGCGCGCCGGCGCTGCCGCCAACCTCAACGAGCGTGAACGCATGCATCTGCAGGCGGCGCAGGATTGGGCCGAAGGCCGCTACATCGACGGCACGATGCGCTACGGCCGCATCGCGCAGGATAACCCGCGTGACGTGCTCGCTTTGCAGTACGCCCATGTCGGCTGCTTCTTCGTCGGCATGCAGAGCGAATTGCGGGACTGGCCGCTGCAAGCGTTGCGCGCCTTCAAGCGCGGCGAAGAGGGCTGCAGCTACATCCAAGGCATGGCAGCGTTCGGCCTCGAAGAATGCGGCGATTTCGCCCGCGCCGACATTTACGGCCGCCAAGCGGTCGAAGCCGACCCGCGCGACGGTTGGGCGGTGCACGCGGTGGCGCACGTCAACGAGATGCGCGGCGATCTCGACACCGGCATTCCCTGGCTCGCGAACAACGCGCAGCACTGGGCCCCGGAGAGCGGCTTCGCCTATCACAATTGGTGGCACCTCGGTCTGCTCTATCTCGACAAGGGCGACACCGGCGAGGTGCTGAAGCTCTATGACGAGAAGGTGCGTCCCGATCCGACCGCGCAAGTTATGCTCGAATGGATCGATGCGTCGGCGATGTTGTGGCGCCTGCACCTGGAAGGCGTCGATGTCGGCGACCGCTTCGAGAAGCTGGCGGCGTGCTGGCAGCGTGCTGGCGAAGATGCGTTCTACGCCTTCAACGATCTGCATGCGGTCATGGCCTTCCTGGGCGCCGGCCGCGCCACGGACGCCGAGCGCACGCTGAAGGCGATGCGCAAGGCGGCGGCCGATGGCGGCGACAACGGCTACATGACGCGCAAAGTCGGTCTGCCTTTGGCGGAAGCGTTCGTGGCGTTCGAAGCCGGCCGCTACGGCGAAGCGCTCGAGAAGATCGCCGCCACCCGCGGCCTCGCCCAGCGCTTCGGCGGCAGCCATGCGCAGCGCGACATCCTCTCGCTGACGGCGATGCACGCAGCGCTGCGCGGCGGCTTCGCCGCTGCGGCGGAAGCCATCGCGGCCGAGCGCCTCGCGCACAAGCCGCAAAGTCCTTGGGCCGGGCGCCTCGCGCGCCAGGCTCGCGAGCTGAGCGCCAAACAGCGCGCAGCTTGATGAGAACCGGCGGCCGGGCCTCCCACCCCCAAGCCGCCCGGCCGCCGGTTCGTTTACACTTGGAGTTGCTCCGATGAGATCCGATTGTTCATTCGTGCGCGCCGCCAACGGTCTGCGCTTCGCCTATGTGGAGCAGGGCGAGCGCGATGGTCCGGCCGTTTTGCTGCTGCACGGCTACACCGACAGCCATCGTTCGTTCGATCTGCTGCGCCCGCATTTGCCCGAGAGCTGGCGCGTGATCGCTCTAACGCAGCGCGGCCACGGCAAGTCCGACAAGCCGAATGCCGGCTATTCTGTCGGCGACATGGCGGCGGACGTGGACGCATTTCTGGACGCGCTCGGCATCGAGCGCGCCGTGATTGTCGGCCACTCGATGGGCGCGGCGGTCGCGCTGCAGACCGCGGCGGACTTTCCAGCGCGCGTCGGCGGTCTTGCACTGATCGGCGGCTTCGCAAGCTATCAGGACAATGCGAACGTCGAGGAACTGGCGCAAGAGGTGGCGAAGTTCAACGGTAAGATCGATCCCGAGTTCGTGCTGGCGTTTCAGGAAAGCACGATCGCCGACATGATCCCGCAGAGTTTCCTCGATGTGGTGGTGGCCGAGAGCATGCGCTGCCCGACGCACGTGTGGCGCGCGGCGCTCGATGGTCAACTTGCCGCGGAGCCGGTCGCCACTGCGCGGCGCTGCCGCGCGCCCGCGGCTTTGATCCGCGGCGACTGGGACGCTTTCGTCCCCCATGGCGATCAGCTGGCGCTGCGCGATGCGATGGCGTCCGCTCGAATCTTCACAGTGCGGTCTACCGGCCACTCGCCGCAATGGGAACGGCCGGAGGAGGTCGCCGGCGTGTTGCGCGCCTTCGTCGGAGAGATCGCCGACGCGGGCGCGCTGCTGCGCTCCGCCGTGTTCAGCTGAAGCTAGCGCATCGCCTGGTCGAGCGCCGCTTCCAGCACGGGATCGCGTCCCGCGCAGAGATCCTCGCGCGTGGGCGCGATCTGCTCGTGCGGCGGCACGGCCCGGTCGCCGTAGTCTTGGCCGTCCGGTCCCCACAGACCATGTACCGGAATGGTGACGCGCCAGCCATCGCCGAGATCGAAGCTCTCTGAGCTCAGCAGCGCGCCGGCGGTCTGCGTGCCGATCAGCCGCGCGCGCGTGCGTTCTCGCATGTACCAGGCGAAGCCTTCGGCGGCGCTGCCGGTTTCTTCGCTGATCAGCACGAAAACTGGCCCAGTGAACTTATTTTCGATCGCTTCGGTCCAAAACGCCGCGCCGCCATTGTGCTCGGACATCGCCGCGAACACGGCGTTGGTGGTGTAGGCGCCGTCGATGCGCGGTGCGGCGGCGAGGTCGGCGGCCGTCACCGGCCGGCCGAGCGCCTCCAGATAGGAACGCGCGAGCAGGATCACGCCAGGTTCTGCGCGGCCGCCGTTGAAGTAGGCCGCCAAGCGTTGCGCCGAGACGTTTCCGCCCGAATTGTTGCGCACGTCGATGATGATCGCGTCGACCTGGGACAGCTCCGACATGGCCTGATCGGCGAGGCCCGCGGCGCCGTCGTCGAAGCGGTCGATGCGCATGTAGCCGACACGGGTGTCGCGGCCGGTGCGAATTTGGCGCCAGCGGAAGCCGGGGTGCTCCGGCGGCCAGAACGCACCTTCGCGGCGGATGTCGAGCGTGCGCCGGCGGCCTTCGCAGGTGCGGATTCGCAGGGACGCCCTCGTTCCAAGATCGCCGTAAAGCGCGCTCCGCTCGGAGAGGAGCCTATCGCCGGCGCGCAAGCCTTGCCGATACGCGTCGGAAAGCGGCGCCACTTCGGCGACGACGAGATCTTCGCCCATCTGCGTGAACCGTGCGCCGATGCTGGCGTCGCCCGTGGACGATTGTGCGGGCGAGGAGATGTGGAGGTGCGAGGAGGGAATCTCGCGCAGCATCGCGCTCGCGGCTTCGTAGAACTCCGCGTCCGTCTGCGCGCTGGTCGCCCGCGCGCGATAGCGTTCGCGCTGCGCCGCCCAGTCCGCACCTCGGAAGTGCGGATCGTAGTAGTTCTCGTTCACCGTCGACCAGAGCGCCTCGTACAGGCGCCCATAACGATTCTCTTGCGCCGCGGCCGATGAAGCCACGAGCGCTGCGGCCGCCGCGATGGCGGCGCTGCGCAAACCGAGCATGCGCGATCCCTCCCTGCAAGGAGCCCTCACGCTTCAGGGATGCGCTGTTCGTCCTAATCGGATGCAGATCAGTAGAAGAAGCGCTCTTCCACGATTTTGCCGTCGCGAACGCTGTAGAGGGCGACTTCCTCCATCTGCTCGCGCTGACCGGAGGCCTTCTGCGTGACGTCCATGCGGAAGATGAGCGCGAACTGGTCGCCATTCACGAACGGCCCCTGCGCCTCGAAGCTGTGCACTTCGTGATTGGCGGTCCACCAATCGCCTTTGCTGTGCACGGCTTCGCGGCCGCGCATTTCCTGCATCGGCCCGTCCCGCGCCTCGATCGAGACGACGTCGTCGGACCAGAAGCTCTCGGCTTTCGGGAAGTCGCCGGCCTTCAGCGCGGCGGTGAACTCTTTAGCGATCGACGCGGTGGTCATGTGCTTGTCCTCGGGTTCAACGGAGAACAAAAACGGAACAAAAGCCGCGAAGTCAATCGCGAAAACGACGGCCGTCCCATTTTTGAGAAAAGTGCAGACAGGACGACGACCCGAACGCAACCCGTTACGGCTGCTTCCTTCCGGACCTGACCGGGTTGGCGGGGCGGCCGTCCGCCGCCTGCCTGCGCGCCCCATATCGCAATCGCGCCCGAGCGGCGCAAGGCTGCATCGCTGACATGCGGCGGCATGACCGCAGGAACGCTCGTCCGCACGAGGCGTTCATCGCGATCACGACCTGGCTCAGGAGCCGCGCAGAAGGCGCGGAAACGCAAATGCTGCGAACCCTCGCTCTCGCCACCTTCTTCGCCGCCGCACCGGTGGTCGCCACTGCCGAACAATTTCCGCGCGCGGCCAGTGAGCAGGTCGTGCGCGGCCACGACGGCGCCGAGTTGGGGCGCATAGCGGAGGTCGAGTACGACGAAGACGGCAACGTCATCGCCGCCGCGATCCCGGGATTGGAGCCAGCCGATGCGCCCCATGCGCCATCTAATTTGATCGCCGAAGAACGCCTGCGCTCGCACTCGCGCACCGACGCTGCGACGCCGGCGTCACGCCGCCTGCAAGAAGCACGCGCCAGTGGACGTCTGATCCGCGCCCGCTGAGGCGTCACTAAGAAAGAAGGGCTCGGCGTCGGCCGAGCCCCTTCGTGAAGACGCCGCTCAGTAGAGCGGATCGGGCGTATCCGGCTCTTCGGAATCATCCGCCGAACTCACCGTGTCGGTGGCCGGGTCCATACCTGCCGTGGCGCTGTCCTCGTATGTGTTTGCGCCGGGAGCGTAGCCGGGGCTGCTCATGTCGGACGTGGTCGTGGAGCTGTAGGGCGCGGTCGTCGACGTGTAGCTCGATCCCGAGTTGGGATTGTAGCTCGTCTGCTGGTAGCCGGACTCCGGCGCAGCCGTCGGCGCATACGACGAAGGCTGCTGCATCGTCGTCGGCGTCTGGCTGGCCGACGCGAATTGCGGCGCGTTGAAGATCGCCGCGTACTCGGCGCTCGATGTGGCGACGCCGGCGAATGTCAGCTCGACGCCGAGTTCATCTGCGCGCTGCACCTCGATCATCGTGTCGTCGAAGCCGTGATCGACCAATGTCTCTCGCACGGCGCTGGCGCGGCCGTCCGGCGCGGTGATGAGCACGCGCTGTGTTTCGCACGCCGAGGCGCGGTCGGCGGCGAATTCGAGCTGGTTACGCGCTGCATGGTTCAGGCGGCTCGTTCCTTGCGCGAGAGAAATCTCGCGCGGCGCACAGACTTCCGCCGCCGTCATCGGCACGCCGTCCATGCCGGCTTCTTGCGCGTGTTCGACCATGCTGGGCGACATGGTGATGTCGGCGCCGGCCATGGCGTACTGATCCTGCGCCGGCTGCGCATACGGGTCGGTCGCCTGCGCCTGCATGGTCGCGTCTTGGGCGGCGGTGTCGGTGGTCGCCGGCACGCCGTCCGCGTAGGGCTGCGCCGGCTGCGCGTACGGATCGTTCGCTTGGGCTTGCTGCGTCGGCGCCGCGTTCATCTGCGGATCGCTTTGCGTCTGCTGCGCGTAGGGCGTTGTCGTGTCTGTGGTGAGCGGCGTGTTGTTGCTCTGCGTCGTGGTGGCGGGCGCCGCGTTGGTTTGCGAGTCCACTGGCGGCGTGGCGTTCGGAAGCGGTGTTTGTTCCTCATCCATCGCCGGGTCCGACGGGCTCGAATAGACTGGGTTCGACGGAGGCGGCTCGGTGTATTGCGCGCCAGCCATGGGCGCGGCGAGCGCAAGCGCCGCAATGGCGACAGTCGCCAGCAGGAAACGTCTCATCATTCTCTCCTCGCAAGATAGAGCGCTGCAACTCACGCTCGCGCGCGGGTGCTCGTGGCGCGCGTGGGAACGCTGCCCAACGCAGCATGCGGGCGCCTGTTCCGGCGCTAAACAATTCGCAACGGACTGCGAGGAACTTCTAGGCGCGCCGCAACAGGTTCCAGCCGGCGAATACGAAGCCGGCGCCGAACAGCACGCCTGCAGCTGCTAGGCCATAGCTCGGCCCGGGCGCCGGCAATGCGGCGAGAACGCCGATGGCGAGAACGCTGCCGAACCAGCAAAGCGGCGGCGCGTACGGACGTTCCCCTGCGCGCACCCAGGCAATGCTCAAACCGACCATGGCGATCGCGAGCGTGGCGGCGCCTTGTTCGTAAGTAGAGAAGCCGAACGGATCGGAGTCCGGTCCGCCGATGAACGAGAGCGATGCGACGGCGACGGCGAAGCCGGCGAGCCCGAGGAAGCCGAGCTTCGCTGCGCGGGCGAGATAGACGCCGATGAGTCCGAACAGCAGCAGCACGTCGATCGCCGCGTAGAGCCACTCGAGCGTGACGGCGTCGCTCACGAGCGGGAACGCCGTGAAGATGCGCAGAGCGCCGCCGCTGATCGCAGTGGCGCCGGCGAGACGGAAAAGCTGTAGCGGCGTCATCGCGCGAGCTAAGCGTGGGTGCGGAAGGAGGCAACCGAATTCGCGTTCCCGAAAAAGGGCCCGGCGCTGACGCCGAGCCCTTTCGCCCCGAGGCGAAGACGCGAGTCGCCTACGACTCCGGCGCCTGCTCCGCCTCGTCCGGTTCGGCGCCACGGGTGGTCGCCGGCGCGTCGACCGAAGGTGCCGCCGCGCTGCCGGTCGCCACGCCGGCGAAATTCATGCGCACATCGACTTGTCCTGCGGCCGCTTCGCCGGCCGCATCGGCGCTCAACGAGATCAGCGTCGCCGGCACGCCCTGCCGCAACAGCGTCGCCCGCGCGGCCTCGGCACGCCGGGCCGCCAAGCGTCCTTCCCCGCCTGCGGATATCATGACCTGCTGCAACGTGCAGACGGAGGCCGCGTCCACCGCGCGCTCGATTGCGTTGCTATTGTCGCGATCGAGCGCCGCGCCGCGTGCAGGGAAATGGACGGTGGTGACGCGCGGACGGCAGAGATCGGTGGCGCTCGCCGACATGACGGGTTGAGCCGGTGACGAGGCCATGGCTTCCGCGTTCGCGGCCGCTTGCGCTTCGGTCTGCGCAGGTTCGGCGGCGGCAGGCCCCTGGGTGGCCACGTCCGGTGGGGTCTGGGTCTGATTGCCGATATCGCCCTCGACGTTCACGTCGGACGTCTGCGCCGGCGCTTGGACCGGCGGCGGGGAGGCTGGAACCGGATCGGGCTCGGCGGCAGCGGCGCCGGCAAACAGGAGCGCCGCAGCTGCGCCGGCGAGGAAAACCGTATTCATCAAACCGCTCCGATCGGGCCAAAAATCGAAGAGCGCGGGATGCTCTCGGCCCGCGCTCCAACGATGCTGGCTCAACGCTGCCGCATACCGGCCGTTCCACTCCCGAGCTGGTTCCCGCGGTTGCGTTTGCTTGACGGCGCGCCCGGCTCTTCATACCTCCAGGGGCATGGCCATCCGCCCCATTCTCGTCGCGCCAGACCCGCGCCTGAAGCAGAAATCCAAGCCCGTTGAGGGGCCTGTGACCGATGAACATCGGGCGCTGATGGATGACATGCTCGAGACGATGTACGACGCGCCGGGCATCGGCTTGGCCGCCATCCAGATTGGCGAGCCGCTCCGGATCATCGTCATGGATCTCGCCCGCGAGGGTGAGCCGAAGCAGCCGCGGTACTTCGTGAACCCGGAAATTCTCTGGGCCTCGGAAGAAGTTGTTCCGTATGAGGAAGGCTGTCTCTCGGTGCCGGACTATTACGACGACGTCGAGCGCCCGGCGCGCGTGAAAATCCGCTATCGGAACTATCAGGGCGAGCAGATCGAAGAGGACTGCGAGGGGCTCTATGCGGTCTGCATCCAGCACGAAATGGATCACCTCGAGGGCGTTCTCTTCATCGACCACTTATCGCGGCTGAAGCGCGAGAAGGCGTTGACGAAGTTGAAGAAGGCCAAGCGCGAAGCCGCGCTCTAACCGGCCTTCATCCCTCTTTCGCAATTGCGCAAAGCGGTTAATGTGCGCGCTCGAATGGGGCGCGCGTCGGCGCGCGCATGGAGGACTTCGATGACGGATGCGTTTCGCGGATATGTGTGCACGTCGGCGGCGATCGACGCAGCGATCGAAGAGCGCGCGATGCTCACCCATCCCTTCTATCAGGCATGGGAAGAGGGCGCGCTGACGAAGGATGCGCTGCGCGACTACGCGAATCAGTATTTCCATCACGTCGAGGCGTTCCCGCGCGCGGTCAGCGCCGTGCACGCGAATTGCCCCGACGCGAAGGGCCGCCGCCTGCTGGCGGAGAACCTCGCGGAAGAAGAGGGCCTCGGCGAAGGCAAGGACGATCACGCTTCGCTTTGGCTGGGCTTTGCCGCGTCACTTGGCGCCGATGAGAGCGATGTGCGCGGCGTCGCGGTGAACGCCGAGACGCAAACGCTGATCGACACCTTCCGCAAGCTTTCGCGGCAATCCTACGCCTCCGGGATCGCGGCGCTCTACGCCTACGAAAGCCAGCTCCCGGCCATCGCCCGCACCAAGATCAAGGGGCTCGTCGAGCGCTATGACATGGACGAGCCGCGGGCGCTGAAGTTCTTCGAAGTGCACGAAGTGGCCGACGTCGAGCACTCCGACGTCTGCCGCGAGCTGCTCGATGCGTTGCCAGTTGAGCAGCGCGCTGAAGCGCACGCCGCCGCCTGCGAACTCGCCGACGCGCTGCGTCTCTTCCTGACTGGCATGCAGCGCCAGACGGGCATGACCTGCTGAAACAGCCTCTAAGCCGAAGGTTTTGCGCCGCCATCCGGAAGGGTAGGCGGCGCAATTTTTTCACCGGGTTCGACGGGGGCCGCCGGCTTGCCGCGAGCGAAGAACTCGAGCTCGGCGTTGAGCGCGCCGCCGAGGAGAAAAATCAGCGACGTGATGTAGAACCAAATCAGCAGCGCGACCGCGGTCGCGAGCGAGCCGTAGGCGGCGCCGAAACTCGGAAACAGGCGCAGCGCGAGCGTCAACAGCGACGAGGCGCCGAGCCACAACACCGGCACCAGCACCGCGCCCGGCCAGAGCCAGCGCCACGGCGGCGGCACGCGCCGCGGTCCCCAGTGATAAAGCATCAGCGCGAACGCCATCGCGGCGCCGCCGAGCACGGGCCAGCGCAGCACGAGGATCAGCGTCTCGACGCCGCGCTCGATCCGCAGGTTGGCGAGCGCGACCGGCAGAACGCCCATCAACAGCACCGCCAAAACGGCAAGGCCAATGCCGATGAGCGTGAAACGCAGGGCCGCGACGTAGCGGCGGATCGCCTTGCGCTTCTCGGAACGCCGATTGACCGCCGATAGCGCCATCAGCACCCATCGCACCCCCTGCAGCGCGCTCCAGAGCGAGACCACAAGGTTCACGATCACGCCAATGACGAGCCCGCCGCTGCGCTCGGAAATCAGCCGCATGACTTGGCGGTGAACGGCGATAACCGCTTCGTCCGGAACGACGCCATAGAGCGCGTTGATCTGATCGCCTACCCAGGCCGGGTCGCCGAAGAACCCGACCAGCGCCACCAGCGCCGCCATCGCCGGAATCGCCGCCAGCAAGCCGAAGAAGGCGACCCCGGCGGAGATCAGGGCGAGGTTCGCCCGCTCCGCCGTGGCCTGCATGCCCCTCAGCACGCACCACCACTGGGAAAGAGTGAGTTCGAGCGGGCCGCGCACATGCGCCGAAGTATCGTGGCAGGCTTCCGCGTCGTTCATGGTCGGCAAACCTGGGGCGCGGCGGCCTAGTTCCAAGCGCGGCGGTTGGCGCGCCGCGCCAAATCGTGCATGTCCGCGCCATGTCTCTGCGTCTCGCCTTCATGGGCTCGCCGGTGTTCGCGATCGCGCCGCTTCAGGCGCTGATCGAGGCGGGTCACGAGATCGCCTGCGTCTACTCACAGCCGCCGCGTCCGGCCGGGCGCGGCAGACAGGAGCGGCCGACCCCGGTGCACGTCTTCGCCGCCGAGCGCGGCATCGAGGTGCGGACGCCGAAGAGCTTGAGACGTGCGGAGGAGCAGGAGCGCTTTGCCGCGCTCGAACTCGATGCGGCGATCGTTGTGGCGTACGGCCTCATTTTGCCGAAGCCGATCCTCGACGCGCCCCGGCTCGGCGCGTTCAACCTGCATGCGTCGCTACTGCCGCGTTGGCGCGGCGCCGCGCCGATCCAGCGCGCAATCATGGCGGGCGATCGGGTGACGGGCGTGCAAGTGATGCGGATGGAAGAAGGCCTCGACACCGGCCCCGTGCTCGCGAGCGTCGAGACGGAGATCGACGCCGAAGACAATGCCTCGACCGTGCACGACCGCCTGTCCGCGCTCGGCGCCAGGCTGCTCGCGGAAACGCTGGAGAAAGTGGAGCGTGGAGAAGCAACGGAGACGCCGCAGTGCGAAGAGGGCGTCACTTACGCTCACAAGATCACGCCGGCGGAGACCCGCATCGATTGGCGCCGGCCTGCGCGTGAGGTCGACGCCATGATCCGTGGGCTCGCGCCGGCGCCGGGCGCCTGGTTCGAGTTCAACGGCGCGCGGATGAAGGCGCTGCAGGCGCGGCTGGGGCAGGGGCAGGGTTCGCCGGGCGAAGCGCTCGACGACCAGCTGCTGATCGCCTGCGGCGAGGGCGCCGTGCGCTTGCTCAGGGTGCAGCGCGAAGGCAAAGCGCCCATGGAGGCGGACGCCTTCCTGCGCGGCCAGCCCGTCCTCGTCGGCACGCGCCTCGCTTAGACCATCATTGAAGCCATTCTGCCGGGCCGCTAAGACCGGCATGGGACCTGGAGGGACTTTCATGCGCTTGGGGATCGTCGCAGCCGCGTTTGCGCTCCTACTCGCCGGCTGCAGTCCGCCATCAGCGACCAGCGACGCCGAAGGCCCCGGCGGTCCGCAACTCGACGCCCCGGCGCCGGAGACCACGCCGACGCGCGCCTTCGCCGCCGCCAATGATGCGGCCACCGCGGCGACGGGCGCCCTTAACGTCGCGATGGCGCTTCGTTTGCCCGACGCAAGCCAGGAGAACGCCGACGCCCAGGAAGTGCTGACGCTGACGGGCGACAATGGCGTCGTCATCGAAGCGCAGATCAGCGGCGCGATGTCGCCTGCGACGCAAGTCGAGGGCCAGACGCTGCGCGCCCTGCTCGAGATCCCGGTCGAAGAACCGCAAGTCCTGGTCTATCGCGTCACCAACGAGACTAAGAACGAAGGCCGCGGCGTCTGCGGCGCTGACGATGCGGCGCACGTCATCGTGTGGGAGCCGGCAGGTCCAGGCGCCGCGTCGATGAAAGTGCTGGGCGTCATTGGCGGCGCGCCAGGCGCGGCAGGCGCACGGGCGTGCCCGATGCTCGAGTACAGAAGGCAGTAGGGGAGTAGGGCAGTAAGGGAGTAGGTGAGGACGAAGTCTGCTTCACCACCTATTGCCCTACTCCCTTATTCCCGTACTCCCTTCGTCTTTATGCGTTACAAGCTCACCATCGAATACGACGGCGGCCCGTTTCAGGGCTGGCAGCGTTTGGCCGAGGGGCCGAGCGTGCAGGGCGCGCTGGAAGACGCGGTCGAGAGTCTCACAGGCGTGCGCAGCGAGGTGACGGGCTCCGGCCGCACCGACGCCGGCGTGCATGCCTATGGTCAGGTCGCCCATGTCGATATCGAAAAGCCGTTCGAACTGCAGCGCTTGTGCGATGCGCTCAACGCGCATTTGCGGCCGCACCCGATCGCGGTGCTGAAGGCGGAAGAAGCTCCGTCTGATTTCCATGCGCGCTTCGACGCCAAGCGGCGCGTCTACGTCTACAACGTGCTGTGCCGCCGCGCGCCGCTCACGGTGCAGCGCGGCTACATCTGGCGCGTGCCGCGCGCGCTCGACATCGCAGCGATGAGCGCGGCGGCGCAGCGACTGACCGGCAAGCACGACTTCACGACGTTCCGCGACAGCCAGTGCCAGGCCAAATCGCCGGTGAAGACGCTCGATGTCGCCAGCGTGCGCGGCGCGGAGACGTGGGCCTCGTTCACGTTCGAGGCGCAGAGCTTCCTGCATCGGCAGGTGCGTTCGATGGTCGGGACGCTGGTTGAAGTCGGTTTCGGAAAAATGACGCCGTATGAAGTCGCCGAGGCGCTGGCGGCGGCGGATCGCTCGCGCTGCGGGCCGGTCGCGCCGCCGGACGGGCTTTATTTGGTGCGGGTAGACTACTAACCCGCGAAATACTTCCGCAGCACGGCTTCATAGCACCGCGCCAGCGTGCGCACATCGTCGACGGCGCAATGTTCGTCCACCATGTGCGCCGTTTCATTGCGCAGGCCCAGTTCCACCACGGGGCAATAGTCCTTGATGTAGCGCGCGTCGGAGGTCCCGCCGGTAGTGGCCAGCATTGGCGTAATGCCGAAGCTCTCACGCACGGCTTGGCTGACGAGATCGGTGAACGGCCCGGGCTCGGTGTAGAACGGGACGCTCTGCGAGGCGATCTGCAGCTCCGCCTTCGCGCCGCGCGCCTTGGCGATGCGCTGGGCGGTTTCTTCGATCCAGGCAATCAGGCTCTCTCCCGAATGCGCGGTGTTGAAGCGGACGTTGAGCTTCGCCGTCGCGCGCTGCGGGATGACGTTGTGCGCCGGATTGGCGACATCGATGGTCGTGATCTCGAGGTTGGAAGGATCGAAGCCGGGCGCACCGTCGTCCAGCTTGCGCGCCTTGAGCGCCGTCGCGAGCTCCACCATAGCTGTCACCGGATTGTTCGCGCGCTGCGGATAGGCGACGTGGCCCTGCTTGCCCTCCATCGTGATCACGACGTTCAGGCTGCCGCGCCGGCCATTCTTGATCGTGTCGCCGACGCGGTCCTCGCTGGTCGGCTCGCCGACGAGACAATGATCCAGCGTCTCGCCTTTGGCCTTGAGTGCGGCGAGCGCCGCCTTGGTGCCGTCGACCGCCGGGCCTTCCTCGTCGCAGGTCAGCAGGAACGAGATCGAGCCGTCCGGCGGCCCCTTCGCCGCAAGGAAGCTTTCGGTCGCGACAATCATCGCCGCGATCGCGGTTTTCATATCGGCGGCGCCGCGGCCGTAGAGGAAACCGTTGCGCACCTCCGCCGCGAACGGGTCGCTGGTCCAGCCCGAGCCCGGCGGCACGACGTCGACATGCCCGGCGAAGCAGAAGTTCGGCCGCGCCGCGCCGAGCCGCGCATAGAGGTTGTCGACGGCGCCGAACTTCAGGCGCTGCGTCTTGAAGCCGAGCGCATCGAGCGCCGCCTGCGCTACGTCGAGCGCACCGGCCTCGGCGGGCGTGATCGACGGCCGTCGCATCAGGGCTTGGGCGAGCGGAAGGGGGTCGGCTAAAGTGCTGTCGGCCATGTGAAAGGTCTAGCCGCGCGGACGGCCCGGCAAAAGGGGAGGCGGAGCATGACGGACATAGCGCCGGTTCAGGAGCAGAGCCGCATCAAGAGCCTCGACGTGATGCGCGGCTTTGCGCTGTTGGGCATCCTCGCCGTCAACGCCGCCTATTTCGCCGGCCCGTGGCAGTCCGGCTTCAACCCGCTGACGCCGCCGCTGGCGGTGGACGAGAGCACGCTCTGGTCCTGGTTCGTCATGCACGTATTCTTCGAGTTCAAGTGCATCACGTTGTTTTCCCTGCTGTTCGGCGCGAGCATCTATCTCGTCGGCGGTGAGCGGAACGACAAGGCGCGCGGCGAAGTGCTGACCCGGCGCCTGGTGTGGCTGCTCGTCTTCGGCCTGATCCACGCGCTGCTGATCTGGTACGGCGACATCCTCGTCACCTACGCCATCACCGGCTTCATCGTGATGCTGGCGCGCTCGTGGAAGCCGCCCACGCTGATCACGGTCGGCGTTCTGCTCTACCTGCTGGCGTTCGCTTTGCAGAGCGTGATGGTCGTATTCGTGGGGCTTCTTCCGGCGAGCAAGCTTGGAGCGATCGAAGCGGATATCGCGGCGATCTTCGTGCAGTCGCCGGAGGAGCTGGCGCGGATGCAGGCGGCGTATCAGGACGGCGTGCTCTCCGGATTGCGGGAAAATCTGAACACTTGGCTGCAGTTCCTGTCGAGCGGCCTTATCGGCATGGTGATCCGCACTGCCGGCGTGATGATGATCGGCATGGCGCTGTTCAAGACCGGCTTCCTCAGCGGCAAGGCGCCGAGCTGGGTCTATGCGCTGCTGCTGGTCATCGGCGCCGCGGCGCTCGGCGTCATCGCTTACCAGGCCTGGCTCAACTGGCAGGCGCGGTTCGAGCTGATGCACATGATCTCCTATGGCACGGTCGCCAACATTGCGCTCTCGATCTTCGGCACGCTCGGCTACATCAGCCTGCTGGTGTTGCTGGTGAAGGCGGGCGCGCGCTTCGTCACCGAGCCGCTCGCCGCCGTCGGCCGCATGGCCTTCACGAACTACATCAGCCAATCGCTGATCATGACGACGATCTTCTATGGCGGCCGCGGTTTCGGGCTGTGGGGCGAGGTCGACCGCCCGACGCTCTGGGCGATCGTCGTGGCGATCTGGGTGCTGCAGCTGATCTGGTCGCCGCTTTGGCTCGCGAAGTTCCAAATGGGGCCGCTCGAATGGCTGTGGCGGCGCTTGAGTTACGGCAAGCCCGTGGCTATGGCGAAGACCGCGCCCGCGCGAGGCGCCGTGGTGGAGGAAACGAGATGAACAAGTTCGCAGCGATGTTGGCGTTCGGCGCAGTGCTTTCGGCCGCCCCAGCCTTCGCCGATCCGATCGCCAACGCCGCCGGCAACACCTTCGTCGTGACTTACGCCAACGGCGCGCAAGCCCGCTATCATTTCAACGCCGACAACACCTTCGCCGCGCACACCCCGAACGGCCATGTCGCCGGCACGTACGAGTTGAGCGGCGGCCAATTGTGCCTGACGCCAGCGGGCGGCGAACGCGCGTGCTTGGCCTATGCCGGCGACAAGAACGTTGGCGACACTTGGACGCAAACCGGGTCCGACGGGTCGCAGATCACGGTGACGCTGGAAGCGGGCCGCGCGGCGCCGCACGCGCATTGACGCGCCAAGGTAAGGATGCTCCGTCATCCCGGACGCGCGCAGCGCGATCCGGGACCCAGGGCAAGCGACATATCATTTGCCCTGGGTTCCCGCTCTACGGCGCTACGCGCCTCCGGCCGGTATGACGGACCACGCTTGCGAACTGGCGCGCTAATCCCGCAGCAGCTCGTTCACGCCCGTCTTCGCGCGCGTCTGCGCGTCAACGCGCTTGACGATCACCACGCAAGCCAAGCTCGGTCCGCCTTTGGGATCCGGCAATGATCCCGGCACGACGACGCTGTAGGCCGGCACTTCGCCGCGGGTGATCTCGCCGCTGGCGCGGTCGACGATCTTGGTCGACTGGCTGATGAACGTGCCCATCGCCAGCACCGCGCCTTCGCGCACGATCACGCCTTCGGCCACTTCCGACCGCGCCCCGATGAAGCAGCCGTCCTCGATGATTGTGGGATTGGCCTGGATTGGCTCCAGTACGCCGCCGATGCCGGCGCCGCCGCTGATGTGGACGTTCTTGCCGATCTGGGCGCAGGAGCCGACCGTGGCCCAGGTGTCGACCATCGTTCCTTCGTCGACGTAAGCGCCGATGTTCACGAAGCTCGGCATCAGCACGGCGTTTTTGCCGATGAAGCTGCCGCGGCGCGCCACCGCGCCCGGCACGGCGCGGAAACCAGCTTTCTCGAAAGAAGCCTCGCCCCAGCCGAGGAATTTGGAATGCACCTTGTCCCAATAGGGACCGGGCGAGGAATCGCCGTTGCCGCTGGCGGCGCCGATCAGCTGGTTCGCGGTGATGCGGAACGAGAGCAGCACGGCCTTCTTCAACCACTGATGCGTCGACCAGGCACCGTCGGCGCCGCGCTCGGCCACGCGCGCTTCGCCGGTGTCCAAGAGATCAAGCGCCGCTTCGATAGCCTCGACGTCGGCTCCCTTGCTTGCGGGCGAGAGCTCCGCACGGCGCTCCCAGGCGGCTTCGATTTGCTTGGCTAGATCGCTGCTCATGCGTCGAGAGCTAGCCCGTTTGGGCGGGCAAAGCCAAGCGCGGACTTGCCGCCTGCCGGCGCGCCTTTTACCGTTGCGCCAGGGGAGGTGATCATGCGGGCTGCGGATGTGGCGTCGGTGATTGCAGCGCTGGCGTTAGCCGGCGGCGCCGCCGGCGCGTTCTTCTGGTGGCAGGGTGAACAGGCGCGCGAAGAGCTGCGGCGCTATGAGGCCGGCGTCGATGAACTCATCGACAACAAGATAGAAGCGGTGGGGCTCGCCGACCTGCGCGCGCAGCTCGCAGGCGCGTCGGACCCGGCCGCGGCTCTGCAGGCGCTCTACGCGGTGCGCGAGCAAAGTGATCAGCTCAATCTCGGTTTTGGCACTCTGCAGGGTGACTGGCGTACGTCCTACGCCAACTACGCCGAGGAGGCTGGGCGCGTGGTCGAGGCCGATCGCTTCGAGCGCGAAGTGGATGAGCGCTGGGGCGCCGGCGCTTTCGCGCTGATGCGCGCTCAATACGACGCGTTCCTGGCCGACGCGCCCCGTCGGCAAGCCGAGGAGGACGCGCGGCATCAGCGCGAAACGCAGGAGATGGTGCGCGCACTTGATGAGTACTACCGCCGCAATGGACACCACCCGCCCGGCGCATTCAAAATCGAAAACGGGCGTGTAGTGGACTTGAACTAGGCCAGCAGCGCCCGCAGCAGCGCCTTTGTGTCCGGCGCCCAATGATCAACGTAAGCCGGCCGCGGTTCAGGGTGAACGAGGCCGACGAGTGCGGTGGCAAAACCCATATCGTGTGCGGGCTCCAGATTGCGCAGCGTATCTTCGATCAGGATCGAGTGGCGCGGCTCGATGCCGGTGGTCGCGATCACGCGTTCGTAACTTTCGCGCTGCGGTTTCGGAAGCAGCCCGCACGTTTCGATGTCGAGCACGGCGTCAAACAAGTCGGCGAGGTTCAATTTCTCCAGCACGCGCTCGGCGTGGCCGCCGCCGCCATTGGTGAAGATGATGCGCCGGCCCGGCAGGCGCGCGATCAGCTCGCGCAGTTCGGGATCGGCCGTGAGCACCGAGTGATCGGCGGTGTGCACGTCGAGCAGGAAATCGCGCGCATCGACGTCGTGATGGCGCACCAGGCCGACCACGGTCGCGCCGTAATCATGGAAATAGCGCTCGCGAATCTCCAGCGCTTCCCCATCGGACAGCGAAAGCGTGCGGGCGATGTAATTCGTCATTCGCACGCCGATCTCATCGTAGAGGTCGCGCGCCGGGTAGAGCGTGTTGTCGAGATCGAACACCCAGGCGCGGATGGTCCGCGCGCTGCTCATTGCGTGGCTGGGCGATCTTGCGTCGGCGCATCGCGCGGCACGAGACCGCGCCGCGGCGGTTCTCGCGCCGGCCTTTCTTCCGCTTCGACGCCCTCGCCGCCGACCGGTCTCGGCTGTACGCCAACCTCGAGGAAGTCGCGCTCCTCGAACTCGACGACGAGGCCTTGGCGGTCGCGCACGCGGATCGGCGAAAACAACGCCGTCTGATAATAACGCTGCTCGCAATCGCCGCGGCCGAGAATGGCGAAACGGGCAGGGCTGGTGCAGAACGGCTCGCCCGATTGCAGGAAGCGCGGGCCTTCGGGCGTGTCCATACTCGCATAGACGTAATAGCGCTCCTGGATCAGCACTTCGTCGATCGTGCGGACGCAGCCGCCGGCGTTGAGCGCCCACCAGCCGCGACTCTCCCAGCCTTCGCCGCGCCGGCGCGCGACCGCGGTCCAGAGCCGGCTGCGCGTGCGGTTGCAAAGTGTGAGCCCGACTTGGCCTGCACGGCGGCGCGCGGCGACCTCGAGCGCATCGATCAGCTGTTCTTCGCTTGCGTTCGGGGCAAGCCGCGCGGAGGCGCGGAACTGCGCGATAGCCTGGGCGATGCGGCGCGGATCGGCGCCGCGGCGGCCTTCGCGGAGGTCATAGCCGGCGTCGTTCAGCAGCCGCTGCAATCCGGCTTGCCGCGCGCGCGCTTGGCTGTAGGCGGTCGCTTCCGAGAACGACGTGCGCCAGCTGTCGCGCTTGTTGATCTGCACGCGGCGGAAGCGGCGCTCTTCGTAGGCGTCGGTGCAACGCGGCGGGTTTTCGATCTGGAACTGGTCGCTGGGATCGACGCAAAGCACGGCGTCGCCGCCCCACTGTCGCCGCCCGCCGCGATGGGCGGAGGAGGTGCGCGCGTAGAGATAGTGCGTGCCGCGCGCGAGCGGCGCGCCGACGGCCAAGCGGCATTCGCCGGGCCGGAGCCGCGTCCAGCCCTGCACCTGGATCGAGCGGCCGTCGGGCCGGCCGGTCGCCGCTTCGAGCACGAAACTCGTCTCGTTGCAGATCTGCCAGCCATTGGCCTGGCGCTGCTGCTGCCGCTGCTGTTGCGCGTCGGCGCGGCCGGCCAGCGCAACGAGCGCCGCGAGCGCGGCGCAGACGATGACGGCTGCAAGGCCGAGCTTATTGAATGAGCGTGCCAGCGCCATGTTCGGTGAACAGTTCCATGAGCAGGACGTGCGGCGTGCGCCCGTCCAGGATGACCGCAGCTTCGACACCGTTGTCGAGCGCCGCGATGCAGGTTTCAAGCTTCGGAATCATGCCGCCTGTAGCGACGCCGGTTTCGATCGCCTTCTTGGCGTGGGCGACGCTCATTTCGCGGATCAGGTCACCATTGCCGTCGAGGACGCCGGCCACATCCGACAAGAGCAGGAACCGCTTGGCCGAAAGCGCCTTGGCGATGGCGCCCGCGGCGGTGTCAGCGTTGATGTTGTAGGTCCTACCGTCCTCCGCGACGCCGATTGGGGCGATGACGGGAATGTAGTCTTCCGGCGCGTTGATCAGCGCCTGGATCAAAGTCGGATCGACATCGCTGGGTTCGCCGACGAAGCCGAGATCGACCACCTGTTCGATCATGCTGTCCGGGTCTTTGCGCGTGCGATGCACTTTCTCGACGGTGATAAGCCGTGCGTCCTTGCCCGAAAGGCCTACGCCGCGCACGTCGGCTTCGCGGCCCGCGGCGGTGATCAGGTGCGCCAGTTCTTTGTTGACGCTGCCCGACAGCACCATCTCCGCCACTTCCATCGTCTCGGCGTCGGTGACGCGCAGGCCGTCGACGAATTGCGATTTCACGCCCGCGCGATCGAGCATGCGGCTGATCTGAGGGCCCCCGCCGTGAACCACAACGGGATGAATGCCCACCAGCTTCAGAAGCACGATGTCTGCGGCGAATTTGCGGGCCGTTTCCGTATCGCCCATGGCGTGGCCGCCATATTTCACCACCACGACTTCGCGGTCGTAGATCTGGATGAAGGGCAGCGCCTCGGCGAGCGTCTTCGCCGCGACCAGGCCCTCTTCAAGCGCCGCCAAGCGGTCTTTCGTCGGTGGTTTGCTCACGGGCGGTTCCTAAGCGGTAACGCCGCTCACGCCAAGGCCGCGATCTCAGCGCGGAGCGCTTCGATCCCCAGTCCTGTTTCGCTGGAGGTCGCGATGATCTCGGGATGCGCGGCCGGGCGCTTGGCGATGGCGGCGGCGGTTTTGGCGTGCGTCTCGGCCAGCTCGGTTGGTTTGACCTTGTCGCCTTTGGTCAACACCAGCTGGTAGTTCACGGCCGCGGTGTCGAGCGCGTCCATGACATCCTTGTCATCCGGTTTGAGGCCATGGCGGCCATCGATCAGCAGGATGACGCGCTTAAGGCTTTGCCGGCCGCGCAGATAATCGCGCGTCAGCGCCGTCCAGCGGCCGATCTCCGCCTTGGGCGCCTTGGCGTAGCCGTAGCCCGGCAAGTCCACGAGCCGCAGCCGATCGCCCATGCGGAAGAAATTGAGTTCCCGCGTGCGCCCGGGCTCCGTCGATGCGCGCGCGAGCTTTAGGCGCCCCGTGAGCGCGTTGATAAGCGACGACTTGCCGACGTTCGAACGGCCCGCGAACGCGACTTCGGGCAGATCGCCGTCAGGTAGCGCGTCCATGCTGACGACGCCGCGCTCGAACTCGATCGGCCCGGCAAAGAGGAGCCGGCCGGCTTCGATCCACTGTTCGTGTTCTTCTTCGGGAGACACCACACACTCCGTCATCCCGGCCGGAGGCGCGCAGCGCCGTAGAGCCGGGACCCAGGGGCCAACGCACCGTCACTTGCCCCTGGGTCCCGGATCACGCTTCGCGTGTCCGGGATGACGGAGCCTTACTTCACCGTTGCCGCTTCGCGCTTGTGACCGCTGCTGCCGTCGTCATCGCCCTTGCCAAAGCGATTCTTCAGCCACTTGTCGAGCTGCGTCTCCACGCCTTGGCGGCGCATGATGACGTATTGCTGCAGGATCGACAGCGTGTTGGACCAGGTCCAGTAGATCACCAGGCCCGCCGGGAAGCCGGCGAACATGAAGGTGAACAGGATCGGCAGCAGCTTGAAGATCTGCGCTTGCACCGGATCTGTCGGCGGCGGCGAGAGCGCCTGCAGCGCCCACATCGAGACGCCGTAAAGGATCGGCCACACGCCTATGATCAGCGCGCCGGCGAAGAAGGTGGGCGAGACTTCGAACGGCAGCAGGCCGAACAGGTTGAAGATCGATGTCGGGTCGCGCGCCGAGAGATCGTCGATCCAGCCGACGAACGGCGCGTGGCGCATTTCGAGCGTCACCGTCAGCGTCTTATAGAGCGCGTAGAAGACCGGAATCTGCAGCAAGATCGGCACGCAGCCGGAGACCGGATTGATCTTCTCGGTCTGATAGAGCTTCAGCAGTTCCTGTTGCTGGCGCTGCTTGTCGGCGGCGTAGCGCTCCTGAAGCTCCTTCATCTTCGGCGCGAGCCCGCGCATCTTCGCCATCGCTTTGAACGATTGATAGACGAGCGGAAAGAGCAGCAGCTTGATCACCACCGTCGAGGCGAGGATCGCCAGGCCGAAATTGAAGATGACGCCCCAGCCCGCGAACAGCTGCCCGAACCAGTGCAGCATCGCGAAGAACGGGCGCGTCAGGATGTAGAAGATGCCCCAGTCAATTGCGTCGTCGAACTTGGGGATGTCGAGATCGCGCTGATAGTCGCGCAGCAATTGATAGCGCTTGGCGCCGGAGAAGAGGCGTTGCGTGTAGGTAATCGAGCCGCCCGCCGGCACTTGCCGCCACTCGCCGCGATAGGCGCTGCGATAATCGTTGCCGCCGTCCTGTGCACGGGCGTCGAAATACACTGACACGCTCTCGTTCGAGGGTGGAACGATGGCGGTGAGCCAATAGTGGTCGGTGATGCCGAACCAGCTGCCTTCGCCTTGCAGTTGTTCGATGCGCTCATCTTCGCCGACTCGCTCGCGCACGCGGTCGCGCGCGTGCTTATCGGCGTCGCGGTAGGTGGTCTGCCGCAAGCGGTTGCCGACGACGCCAATGAGCCCCTGGTGAACGATCTGGTTGAAACGGAAGCCTTCCGGCATGCCTTGGCGGCGCACCGTGCCGAACGGGCGCACGGAGAAGGGAGCGCCGGTTTCGTTGCGCACGACATCCGTGATCGTGAACATGAAGTTCTCGTCGATCGCGATCGTGCGCTCGATCGTGCGGCCCTCGCCCGCCTGTAGCGTCAGCGTGACCGGCGTTTGCGGCGTGAGGCGCGCCTCGGCCGGCGCCTGCCAGCGGCTGAACGCGTCGGCCATGGTGGCGACGTCCTGGCCGCGCTGGGTCTCCCAGCCGAAGAACGCGTCATGCCCGTAGTCCGCGCCCATCGGCGACAGCACCGTTACTTCCGGGCTCTGCGGATCGACGGTGCGGCGATAGTCGCGCAGGTTGAGATCGTCGATGCGTGCGCCCTCGAGCGAGATCGAGCCGTCGACAGCCCCGGTGTCGATAGCGATGCGCGCTTCGGCGCTTGCGCCGAGGATCTGCTCGCGCGGCACGGGGCCCGCCGAGGGCGTCTGTCCCGGCTCTGCGTCAGCCCCAGCTTGGCCCGGCTGCGGGCGCACTTGCTCTTCCGCGCGCGCCCGCTCCTGCGCCTGCTCGCGGCGGAGCGGGGCGTTGTAGAAGAACTCGAAGCCGAGAAGGATCAGCGCCGAAAGAACGATCGCGATGATGACGTTGCGGGTGTCGTTCGGGCCCGGGCCGCCGGGATTTTGCATCGGATGTCAGTCGCTTTCGCTAGAAGGACCGCGCGGCTTCGCGCTCGTCCGAGGGGCGCGCCCACGCCCGCTTTCCAAGTCGGCGCGGAGCCTTATCAGCGCGTTTTGGACATCGTCAAGCAAAGCATCCCATGGCGCGTCTGGGGTTTGTTGCCGCGCCACCAGGACATAGTCCGCGCCAGGAACGCCAAGTTCGGGCAGGAGCTTGCGGGCTGCTTCCCGCAGCCGGCGGCGAGCCCGGTTGCGAACCACCGCCGAGCCGACCTTGCGGCTGGCGGTGAAACCCAGGCCAATGGCCTCTCCGGCCGCTTCCCGGCGGCGGGCTTCGATCAGCACGCTTGGGCGCGCTGCGCGTGCGCCATGGCGCACGTACAGGAACTGAGAGCGCTTGGTGAGGCGCTGAATCATGGGGAGTAGGGGAGTAAGGCAGTAGGGGAGTATGGCAAGGGGACGCGTAAGCGACGCGCCCGCTCCCTGACTCGCCCAGTCCCGTATTCCCTTAGGCGCTGAGCCGCTTGCGGCCCTTGGCGCGGCGGCGCGACAGCACCTTTTGGCCGCCCTTGGTGGCCATGCGGGCGCGGAACCCATGGCGGCGCTTCCGCACGAGCCGGCTCGGCTGATAGGTCCGCTTGGTGCTCACGACGCTGCCTCGATGTTCTTATGGCCGGAAAATGAAGGCGCGGGGCTTACCCCAGGGGCCCGGAAGCGTCAAGGCGATCAGCCGACAATCGCCCCGACGGCAAGGAAGGCCAGGGCGACGACCCAAAGCGACACGAACAGGACCACCGGGCGGGTGGGTTTATATCGGTGCAACATAGACGGCTCTCCGGGAGGGGGAACGCGGGAGCGCGATGTCCACAAGCTATCACCATACTGGTTCCAGTTCCGAATGAACTTGTTGTTCGGTTGCAGCTCCGGCTTGGGCTAGGCAGGGCGGTGCATGACGGTGTCGGACGACCAAGCGCGGCGGAGCGCCCCCTGGCGACGGGCGCGCGAGTTCGTCGACAGCATCGCTGGGCGCCTACTCGGGCTCACGGCTCTGGCGGTGCTGGCGGGCGAGATTTTCGTGTTCGCCCCGGCGCTGGCGGGGTTTCACGAGGCTTGGCTGCGCGAGCGCATCAACCTGGCCCAGATTGCCTCGCTGGCGCTCGAGGTCTCTCCGGACCTCGAAGTCGCTGAATCGCTGGAGTTCGAGCTCCTCAACAACGCCGAGGTGCAGCGGGTGGCGATGCAGCGTGAGGGTGAGCGCGTGCTGCTGCTGGAGGACCCGACCGCGCCGTCCGACGAACAACTCGTCACCTACGACTATACCAACGCAAGCGGGTTCCAGCGCTTCAGCTGGGCGGTGCAGACATTCTTAGCGCCGCCCGGTCGGGTGCTGCGCGTGCTGGCGACGCCCCGCTACGAGAACGCCGAGTTCATCGAGATCGTGCTCAACGAGGCGCCCTTGAAGCGGGCGCTGCGCGAGTTCGCCGAGCGGTTCGCGCGCGTTTCCATGCTGATCTTGATCGCCGCCGGCGCACTGATCTACGTGACGCTCACGGCCGCGTTCGTGCGGCCTATGCGCGATCTCACCCAAGCCATCGAACGTTTTCGTGACAGGCCGGAGGATGTCTCGATCGCGTTCCCGCGCAGCCCGCGCACCGACGAGATCGGCCGCGCCCAGCGCGCCGCGGCGGACATGGCCGAGCAGGTGCGCAATGCGCTGCGGCAGAAGGAGCGCCTCGCCGCCTTGGGCGCCGCCGTCGCCCGCATCGGCCACGATCTGCGCAACATGCTCTCGACCGCGCAGTTGGTCGCCGATCGATTAGCCCAGTCGCAAGACCCTGCCGTGCGTCAGCTCGCGCCGCGGCTCGAGCGCACGATCGACCGCGCCGCCGGGCTCGCCGCCTCGACGCTGAAATACGGCCGCGCCGACGAAGATCCGCCGGTGTTGCAGAAGGTCGCCGTCGCCGACGCGGTCGATGAAGCGAGCGCCGACGCGCTGATTGCGTTCCCCGAGATTGTCGCCAAGCAGGACATCGAACCGAACCTCGCCTGCGTCGCCGATCCCGATCACCTACACCGCATCCTGGTCAACCTGATGCGCAACGCCGGCAAGGCGATGAGCGAACATCCGCGCAAGGATAAGACCCTGCTGATCCGCGGCGTGCGCATCGAGGGCCGCTGCGAAATCGAGCTGGTCGATCACGGCCCCGGCGTGCGCGAAACTCTCCGCGAGCGGCTGTTCGAGCCTTTCATTTCCGCTGCGCCGGAGGCGGGCGGCACCGGGCTTGGGCTCGCCATCGCCCGCGAACTGACGCGGGCAATGGGCGGCGAACTCGAACTCACCCGCACTGGCGCCGAAGGCGCGACGTTCCAGATCACGCTGCCGGCGGCGTGAACCCGCGCGCATTGAGGTGCGTTGGGCCTCGAAGGAGTTTCTGCATGCGGCTCGCCGCCCTAGCTCTCGCCGCCGCGCTCGCCGCCTGCGCCACCGCAAGCGGCGGACTGCCTGCGCCGTTTTACGCCGACGCCGCGAGCCGCGGCGCTTTGGCTTCGTTCCTGGCCGGCCGGCCGACGCAGGCGCAGGTGGATCGCGCGACGGAGAACTGGTCGCACGCGCTAGGCGACAGCGTCGCTTGCGGCGTGGCGCCGCGCGCGGTCATCGACGCCGGCCTCGTCGGCGCGCTCGAAATGGGCGCGATGAGCGCCGCGATGAGCCGAGGCGATGAAGCGGAAGTCCGCGAAGGCGTGCGCCGGTACGTGCGCGAACTCTTCGCCGTCGTCACTGATCGTCGCGCGCGTCCGAGCGAACAACGCTGCGATGCGCTGGAAAGCTGGGCCCCGCGCACGGCCGATCAGGGCCGCGAAGCCGTCGCCCGCGCGCGCCGCAACGGCTTGATGGACGACGATTACGGCCTCTTGCTCGACTTGCTGTCGCGTTAGCGCGCCGGCGCCGGCACGCGTCCGACCACGCCTTCGCGCCGCGGATCGGCGCCGCCCTCGAGCCCGTTCGGCGTCACGCGAATGGCGTGCAGCCCGCTTTCCTCCAGTCCCGCGACATCGCGCAGCTCCCAGCCGCGGCGGCGCAGTTCGGCGGCGACGCCTGCTGGCATTCGCTCTTCCTCGATGTTCGCTGGCGAGGTCCGCGCCGTCGCATTGCTCAGATTGACCGCCTCCTGCACCGGCAAATTCCAGTCCAGAATGCCGATCGTCGTGCGCGCGACGTAGCCGACGATGGCCGAACCGCCCGGCGAGCCGACCACCAGCACCAACTCGCCGTTGCGGTCGGTGACGATCGTCGGCGACATGGAGGAGCGCGGCCGTTTGCGCGGCTCGACCGCGTTCGCCACCGGCCGCCCGTTCAGCGTCGGCGCAAGCGAGAAGTCGGTCAGCTCGTTGTTGAGCAGGAAGCCATGAGTCATCCGCTGCGAGCCGAACGCCGCTTCGACGGTCGCCGTCAGCGAAACGGCGTTGCCCCAGGCGTCCACGATCGAAAGGTGCGTGGTGCCACTCTCCGGACCCACATCGCGGCCCCAGTGATTATACAGTTCCTCGCCTGCCGGCATGCCCGGATTGACGCGCTCGGGCGCGCGCGACAGATCGGCCAGCGATGCGCGCGCGGCGAGATAGCCCGGCTCGATCATCTGCTCGGTCGGCACCGGCACGAACGAATCGTCGGCGACGTAATGATCGCGGTCGGCGTAGCCCAGGCGGCTCGCCCACAGGAACGCGGCCCAATCGTCGGCGCTCTCAGCGCCGACAGGCGCGGGCCGCAGGCGCTCGTAGACGCCGAGGATCTGCAGCACCGCGCTGCCGGAAGCGGGCGGCGCCGTCGTGCAGACGCGATAGACGCGGAATGCGCCGCATACCGGTTCGAACCGGCGCGGCTGCGCGGTCTGCAGATCCTGCAGCGTCATCGCGCCGCCGCGCGGATTGCGCTGCACGGCCGCGACGATCCCCTCCGCAATCGGCCCTTGCCGCAGCGCGTCCGGGCCTTGCTCCGCGACCGCGCGCATCGTTGCGGCGTACTCCGGATTGCGCAGTGTCGCGCCTTCGCCCAGCGGGTCGCCGCGGCGGTCGAAGAAATAGGCGCGGGTCTGGAAGTCTGCGCGGAGCCGCCCGGTGCGGGCCTGCGCGGCGATGAAGCGCGCCAGGCGCGGCGAGACTTCGAAGCCTTCCTCCGCAAGCCGTTCCGCCGGCCCGAACAACTGCGCCCACGGCAAGCGCCCGTGATCCTCGTGCGCCAGCTTCAGCATCGCCACCAGCAGCGGCACGCCAACCGCGCGTCCGCTCGTGCGCGCATCGAGAAAGCGCAGCGGCTCGCCGTCGGCGCCGAGAAACATCGTCGCGGTCGCGCCTGCGGGCGCCCATTCGCGCCCGTCATAGCCGCTGATGCGCTCACTCTGCGCATCGTAGAACAAGAGAAAGCCGCCGCCGCCCACGCCGGACGATTGCGGCTCCACCAGCCCCAGCACCATCTCGGCCGCGATCGCCGCATCGACGGCGCTGCCGCCGGCGCGCAGCATTTCGAGCGCGGCCTCTACTGCGTGCGGATTGGCCGCCGCCGCCATCGCTTCACCGCGCGGCGAAGCGCTCGAGCCGACGCCGCCCTCGGTGACAGCGCAAGCGGCGAGCGCAATGGTGACGAAAAGCGCCGCGAAGGTGCGCTGCAAGAGAGCGAGCTTGTCAAACATCGGGGCGCTTTCTACGAGGGCGAGGTCGTTTGGACAAATGCGAAAGACCCGCCATGGCGCGTCCCGGCCGATACAATTCTTTGAGCGATGTCCAAGGTTTGTCTATAGGCTGCGCCGAGGACGCGAAGGCGCTGACGGGCGTGACGGTGATCGTTCCCGAAGCGCGCGCGGTGTGCGCCGTCGACGTGCGCGGCGGCGGCCCAGGCACGCGCGAGACCGATGCGCTGGCGGCTGAGAATCTGGTCGATGCGGTAGATGCGGTCGTGCTCGCCGGCGGCTCGGTGTACGGGCTCGGCGCCGCCGATGGCGTCGTCGCAGCGATGGGCGCGGAAGGCAAAGGCTTCGCGCTGCGCGATGTGCCCGGCGTCCCGCGCTCGCCGGTTGTGCCGGCCGCAATCCTCTACGATCTCGCCAATGGCGGTGACAAAGCCTGGGGCGATGCGCCGCCTTACGCCACGCTCGGCCGCAAGGCCTACGCGGCGCGCGGCCGTGACGCTCCGCTCGGCAACGCCGGCGCCGGCATGGGCGCGCTCGCCGGCGCGCTGAAGGGAGGGCAGGGCGCCGCCAGCATCGTCACCGCGGACGGCTTCACCGTCGCCGCGCTCGCTTGCGTGAACAGCTGGGGCGCGACGACGCTGCCGAACCAGCGCGCGTTCTGGGCGCATCCATTCGAGATCGACGGCGAGTTCGGCGCCGTCGCGCCCGATCCCGCGCAGCGTTTCGACGCCGAGGATTGGAGCGGGGCCAAGCTCAACCCCGCGCCGCGCGCCAACACCACGATCGCCTGCGTCGCCGTCGACGCCGATCTCACCCCCGCCGAAGCCAAGCGCCTCGCGCAAATGGCGAGCGCCGGCCTCGCCCGCGCGATTCGGCCCGTGTTCGCGCCGTTCGACGGCGATGTCGTCTTCGCGCTCGCCACCGCCGCGCGGCCCGCGCCGGAGCCACGCCAACTCGCGCTCGCGCGCTTCGGCGCACTCGCCGCCGACTGCCTTGCCCGCGCCGTCGCCCGCGGCGTCTACGCCGCCCAGAGCGTCGGCCCGCACCGGGCCTGGCGCGACTTGGCTTGAAGCCGATCTATATCGGGCGCATGGCAGACGAGCGCGCCCTGCGCCTCACCATCACCGGCCTCGTCCAGGGCGTCGGCTACCGCGCCTTCGTGCAGAGCGAAGCCGAGCGCCTCGGCCTGCGCGGCTGGGTCCGCAACCGGCGCGACCGTAGCGTCGAGGCGCTGATCGCCGGTCCGCCGGAGGCGGTCGGCGAGATGCTGATCGCCTGCCGCAAGGGCCCGCCGGGCGGCCAAGTCGAAAGCATCGACCTCGAAGAAACCGCCGCTCCGCCGGAGCTGGCCCATTTCAGCGTTCTTCCCACGCTCTAGCCCCGCCCGCCTTGCAACAGCCGCAAGGTGCGGCTATGCACGCGCCCTTCGCGCCCGTAGCTCAGCTGGATAGAGCACCAGACTACGAATCTGGGGGTCAGGAGTTCGAATCTCTTCGGGCGCGCCAGCACTTAGCTCTGATATCCACAGAGCCGTAGACACTGCGTAGACAATCGGTGGACACAGGCGCGTTCACCCGTCGTTCTGGACGCACCCGCGCCCCGCGCCTAAATCCCGCGTGCATGGGGTCGCGGAAGAGCCGCGATGATCACTTTAAAACAGGCTTACGAGCAGGGCAGCCTGCGCGTGGCGTTCTATTGCGTCCGGCCGGGCGCCTGCGCGCACGTCGGCAAGGTCGATATCCGCGAAGCGATTAGACGGTGGGGAGAGGAGCGGCGCTTAAACGAGATTCCGGCGCGCTGCGGCCGGTGCGGATCGCGCGACCATGTCAGCGTCCGCTGCGAGCCGCCTGGCCGCCTCGGCAAGCGTGGCCGGCGTTAACCCCCTCGAATCGTCAGCTGCCAGCAGCTGCAGCGCGATCGCGGGTCCGGGCGAGGAGGGGTCAGGCCCCGCCCGGACCCGCGTCCCGCCCGCCAGCGCGCGATCGAGGAGCGCGGGCCGGCGAGAGAGCTCTACTCGCCGGCCGCCCCGCAGAAGCGATCGAAGACGCGGTTGTGTGCGATCGCCTGTGCGATCGTGCCGTCAGTGTCGGCGCGTGACGGCTGAAAAAGCTCGAGCGCTTCGCAGGGCACGCTGCGCGGCGCCTCTTCCTCTTCAATCCCGAAAATGCGCGTCGGGATGCTCACGCAGCTTGTCAGGAGCAGCATCGAGCTCAGCGCGAGTGCGCTCGCGAATCGCGCGCGCGGCGGCGACGTCGGCATGGTGCTTCTCCACTTGCTTGCGGAAATTCTCGCGCTGGAGCTCGCCCCGCAGCTGCTCGCGCTCAACCCAATCGACGAGCTTGTCGACCAGGGAGAGCGCGAGCAGGGCGAACTTGGCCCAGTCGATGACGGAGCCGAGCATGGGGCTTAAGCGGCCGACGCCGGGGCCGGCGGCGCCGCCGAGACGAACGACGCCTCGGCCGGCGGCTTCGCCAGCGGCAGCGCCACGTCTTCGGCGAGTTCGAGTCGCGCCGCGATCATCTGACGGACATTCGCCGCGCCCCCGAGAATGACCTTGACGAACCACGGCGCGCGCTCCGCCGCGTAATCCGTCGCGCGCTCGAGCACCGCGCTGCCGACCTTGAAATCGAGGGTCTTCCCGCGCACGGCGCCTGCCGTGACATTGATCCCGTAGTTTACGGCGTGGCCGATCAGCTCGTTCGCGTGTTTTTGGAAGAGCATCATGCAGGCCGCGTTCAAGGTTGCGATGACCTCGGCCGGCAGCTTGCGGAAAACGAACAGCACGGCCGCGACGACGAGCGCCCCGAACATGTTGAGCAGCTCGGCGATGAGATCGCCCCACGGCAGCGAAGTGCCGCCGTCCGCCGCATCGTTCTGGTACTGCGTGAGCTCGGCCGTCTCGTACTGCGCCGACGGCTCGGCGCTCGGCTGTTGCAGCACAACGCGATCGGCGCCGGGGTGCACGACACTGGAATCGATCGCATAGTCCTGCGCCGCCGCCGGCGGCGCGATCGACATGAGGGCGGCGCACGCGATCGCGAACGCCGCGCAAAGATGCGCGAGTTTCATGTTTCCTACTCCGTTGTTGAAATCCGTTCAGCCGGCCGGGGGCGGCGGGCTGTTGAGCAGCCAATGCCGGAGCGCCAGCAGAATGGCCGCGATGCCGCCTGTCACCACGGTGCCGACCGCGGCCATCAGGCTGGCGCGTTTCACTTCGTCCGTCGCCGTCCGCATCTCGCGGGCGAAGCGGAGATCGGCGCGAAACTCTTCGATGCCCTCCGGCGTCGAGACGTCGATGCCGAGGCGTTGCAGCGTTTCCTCGACCGTGTCGACGATCAGCGCGCGCGTATCTTCTGGTGTGGTCAAGTGCTTGGCGCTCCCCCGCGCGGTGCTGAAGAAGTGGTGAAGCCCGGCGCAAGGCTGCCCCTACGCCGGGCTTCGGTCTCGGCCGGGGCTTTAGCCGGCGCCGGTTTCGGCCGAGGCCTCGCCGCTCACCTCGGCCGGCACGACGAACGTTTCGCCGATCGTCTCGGCGAAGCCTCCGCTCGTGGTCTCGGGCGTGAGCTCCGGCGACGCCACATCGGTGAACACCGGCGGCTCTGCCGCCGGCGCCGGCGCGGCGACGTCGGGCGCGATCGGCTCGGCCGGATTCGGCGTCACCGGATTGCGATAGGCGCGCAGGAAGTCGAGCGCCTTCTGGGCGCCGTCGGCGATCTTCGCTTCGACCGCATCGAGTTCGGCGTTGGAAGCGGCCAGCTCCTCGCGGGCGCGCACATTGCGGTCGACCGCCTTCTGCACTTCGCGCTCGAGCTCGGCAACGTCGGCGTCGAGCGGCTGATCGGCTGCGCCGCCGGCACCGCCCGTGTCCATGCCGTCGGTCGCGCAGGCGGTCAGCAGGAAAGCCGGCGCGAGCGCCAGTGCGAGACAAAGTCTCTTCATCGTCGTTCTCCTCGATTGTTGCATGGGGCCGCGTTCATCCTGTTCACGTCGCCGGCGGCCCCAACGGCCCGGCGCAGGATCTGGTCAGTCGAGCAGCGTGAATGTGTGCTCGACGTTCTCGGCGACCGTGTAGGAGACGGTCAGGCCGAGCTGGTCGACGGCGCGGATTTTCAGCCGCCGGGGCTGGCTCTCGCTCGCCTCGAGCTTTTCCTCCAGCGGTCCCTCGAAATTGTGCGAGCGCCAGGCGCGCAGGCGCTGCACTGCGCGTTCCGGCGGCTGCGGCCGGCCGTCGCTCACGGCGAGGCGCGCGCCGATCGGCGCGGCTGCGAAGATATCGTCGAAGGTCATCGCGTCACGCCGCCGCCGCGTAAGCGCCAGCCGTCACGAGCTTGTAGCCGTCTGCGCCGGGATAGCCGCCATTGAAGGTCTGGATGACCAGGGTCGACGTGTTCGGCGCGATTCGCGCCGAGAGAATGCTGCCCGTCGCCTGCACTTCCTTGCCGCAGAACACGGCGTCGAAGCCGGTCCCGTTCGCTGACGTCGCCGGCATCGGCACGCTGATATAGGACGCTCCCGTTCCGTTCGTCGTAATCGTTATCGCGATCTGAAACTCGACTTGCTTCCGCCGCCGCCGCCAGCGCAGCTCGCTCGTCGCCGCCGTCAGCGCGCCGACACCGGCGACCGGCGTTGGTGTCGATTGCCGCCAATGATCGCCGAAGATGATCGCGCCGGTCCCTTCGACCGGATCAGGCGTCCCGTTCGAGACGTCGTTGTAACGGATGTCGATGCCTTGCGAGGCGACCGTGTAGCTCTCCGTGCCGCGAGCGATGAGCGGCACGGTGCCTGAATACTTGTAGATGATTTCGTGGCGAACCGATTGCGGCTCGGTCGCGCCGCCGCGGCACTCCCAGCCGTACGCCGCGCTGCCGCCGCTGGCGCGGCTGCAGCGCACGTCGAGCCAGTGATTGTTGTCGGCGTTTTCCTCGATGATGCCGATTTCGTCGCGATGCAGGATGTCGATTTCGAGGAAGATGTTCTTCGACGTGTTCGCGCCGGTGTCGCCGGTGAGACGCAGCGCCGGCGCCGCATTGAGCGCCTGGCGGCCGGAGAAGCGCAGCAGACCGCGTTGCGTGTCCCGCGCTTCGCCAAGCGAAGCCACCACGCCGAGAAGCAGTCCGCTGCTCGTCGCTTCGTGCACCGAAACCTCGGCGCGCCAGTTGAAGCAGCTGAGCAGCGCAACGCCGACGGCGGCCACGCTGTTGGCGTTGACCGTGAAGCCGATGAGTTCAATTCCGTCCAAACGCTGATTGCCGGCGCCCGAGGTCGGCGCGACCGTCAGCGCCGTGTACCCCGCGGTCCCGGCGCAGAGTATGATCGAGCCCTGGGCGGAGCCGACGTCGTGGCTGGATGAACGGCCGGCGCCATAAATGCGCACGCCCGGCACGTTGATCTGTGGCAGCGCCCCGGTGATGCGATAGGATTTATAGCCGAGGAAACCGACCCGGCGCGACGACGCCATGACGGCGTTCAGCCAATTGGTCAGCGCAGTCGTGTCGTCCGCGACGCCGTTGCCGACGGCCCCGAACATCTCCGGCGTCATGCCGAAGGCGTTCTTGATCGCCGTCATCACATAGGCGGAGGTCGCGATACTGGTGTCGTTGTCGTGCTCGCCCGGCGTAGGCGCGGTCGGCGAACCCGTCAGCGCCGGCGAGGCGAGCGGCGCCTTCGCCGCCAGCGCCGCGGTCACGGTCGCGGCGAAATTAGCGTCGTCGCCGAGTGCGGCGGCGAGCTCGTCGAGCGTGTTCAGCGCGCCTGGCGCCGCCGCGATCAGCGCGTCGATCGCGGCCGTCACGAAAGCGGTGTTGGCGAGCTGCGTCGTGTTCGTCCCCGGCGCCGGCGTCGGCGCGGTCGGTGTGCCGGTCAGCGCCGGCGAAGCCAGCGGCGCCTTCCCAGCCAGCCCGCCGTCGACATACGCCTTCACCGCCGCCTGCGATGCGACGCGCTCATTGCTATTGGCGGCGAGCGTCGTGTCGCTGTCGAGCTGCAGGCCGCCCTTCAAGAGCTTGCCGGTCGCGCCGTCGAACTGGGCGATGTGCCCGTCGGTCGCGCTTGCGGGCCCGACCACGGCGCCGTCGATATTGGTCTGGATGATATTCCAGTTCGCGCCGACGGTCGCGTGATCGCCGGCGGCCGAGCCGTCGACGTGGCAGAGCGCAATGTCGCCGACTTGCACGCTGGGCCCGGCGGCGCCGCCGATCTTGCCGGCGACAGAGATGCGGTAGGTGTGGCCGGCGCTGGCGGCCGGATAGTTCGGATTGGCCGACGCGTCGATCGCGCCCTTGTAAACGGCCGCGTCATTCGCCGCGAGCAGGCCGTCGATGTAGGCCTTGACCGCCGCCTGCGAGGGGACCAGCGCGTTGCTGTTGGCGCCGAGCGCAGCATCCGTGTCGATCGCGCTCGCCGCCAGCTTTGCGTCGAGCGCCGTCTTCACCGCCTTTTGCGACGGCACCTTCGCGTCGCTGTTGGCCGCGAACGTCGCATCGGTGTCGATCGTGCTCGCGCCAAGCGGATCGCTCCAGCCCCAGGCGCTGTCCTTCCACTCGTAGCGCCGCTGCGTATCGGTGACGAACGCTGTCCAGCCGTCGTCGGGCAGCACTTCGCTCCAGCCGCGGCCGGTCTCGTAGAGGGCGAGGGCGCCGATCGCGAACGCGCCCCACTGCGCGCCGCTGCGGCCGCTTGGCAGGATGTAGATCGCGCCGTCCGCCGGCGATGACGGCTGCACCGTCGTCGTGATCGAAACGGCTTTGATCTGCGCGAACTTCTCGACCAGCGCGAACACACGGCGCACATCGGCTTTCGAGACTTTCTTCTTGCCGGAGCCCGGCACGCCGTCAGTGACGTAATCGCGGAACGCCAACGCGCCCGCGCTCTTCACGATCCCCGCCATGTCGAAAGCTTCCCTTTAGTCTTCAGCCGCGCCGATGACGCCGCCGATGATTTCGCCGGGCCCGGTCACGGGCGCTGCATTGCCGTTGGCGTTGATGCCGGCGCCGCCGGGCGCGCCGCCGGCCCCGCCGTTCCACTTGTTCTTGGCGCCGACGAGCGCGTTCTCGCCCGCTTGGCCCGCCGCGCCGTAGGCGCCGCCGTCCCCGCCCTTGCCAGCCTGCGCGAAATCCGAGTTCTTGACCCGCGCGCCGCCAGCCCCAGGCGCCAGCTGCGTGCCTGCCGCGCCGGCATTGCCGTCGGCCCCGTTGATGTCGGCGCCAGCGCCCGGCGGTCCGTTCGGCTGGCCGCCGCCGCCGCCGCTTCCGCCGGCGTTGAGATCGGAAAACGAAAACCGTCCGCGCGCGCAGCCGCCTGCGCCGCCGCCGCCGCCGCCGCCCCAGATGTCGCCTTCGTTGTCGACCGAGAGCGGCGCGCGCAGATAGATGGCGTCGCCGCCTTGCCCGCCTGGCGCGCCGTGATTGTACGGCACGCCGTCGCCGCCTTTGCCGGCGCCGCCGATGACGCGCCCGCCGGCCTCGACGACGAGCGAGAGATCGATCGCGTACTCTGCCGTCGGCCAAGGGCCCGTGTCGATCGCAACGCCGCCGTTCGGCGCGCCAGGTGCGCCCATGACGGTGACGCCGTCCGGCACGACGAAAGTCACGTGCGCATCGGAGAACCCGGTATAGCCCGCCGCGTTGGCGAGCTCGCGCAAATTGACGCCGGCCGAAGTCGACGTGAGCTCGATCGTCGCCGAAAAGCCTGACGGCGGAGTTTCCGGCTCGCTCGGCGCCGCGGCCTTGTTCTTGGCGATCTCGTAGGTGCGGTCGAACGCGACGCCATTGCGCACCGCGCGCAGCACCGCCTGGCCGCTGTCGAGCGTCAGCCCCGCGATCGCGTATACGCCTTCCGCGTCGATCGAGATCGAAAGGCCAGGCGTTGCGCTCACCACCGTAAACGACGCCGAAGCGACGCCGTCGTCATCGACGATCTCGTCGAGCACGACGTCGCCGATCTGAATCTTGAACACCCCGCCCGCGGCGCTGTAATCGCCGCCGGCGCCGTCAGAGTCGGTCGCGACCACGGCTGACGGCCTGGTCAGAAAGCCGCTGAACGGCAGCGCCGCCGCCTGGCTCACCACTTCGATGATGTCGCTTTCGGTGCGCCGGCCGCGGACGTCGATCGCAACCAGCTTCAGCAGATAGCCCAAACCCAATTGGCCGGCGCCGAATGCGGCCAGCCGCGCATCCCCCGGCAGCACCCGCACGAGTTCGAACACGCCGTCGTCGTCGTCCCGGCGTTGATAGAGTTCGAGTTTGTTGACGCGCCAGGCGTCCTTCGCCGGGAAGGTATAGTCGACGAAGATGCCGCTCGAATTGGCGAGCTTGTTGACGATCTGCGGCTTCGGCGGCGGCGGGAACGCTTCTCCGGACACGGCCGACTGGAAGCCGCCGAGATCCTGAATGTTCAGCGTGTCGTCGTCGTACGTGGTGTCGTCGTCGAACTCGGTGAGGCCTTCGAGGTCGCCGTCGAACAGACCCGGATCGTAGGGCAGGGCGCGGATCTCGGCCTCGAGCTCCGGCGCGCGCTGGATGTCCGTCACGGTCGCGTCGAGCGTCTCGATGCCCGCATCGCCGAAGACGACGAGATCGCCAACCTTCGGCGCATTGGCGACGGGCTGCGGCGTCGCCAGAGTCACCACCTTGCCGCGGCCGTTTTCCATGTTCGTCAGCGGCAACACCGTGCGTGTCATCTCGCCGCCGGCCACCTGCCGCCAAGCGAGGCCGTACGTGTCGCCCGCGCTCTGCGTCACGAATTCGTCGAGCGTCAGCGCGAGCACGTTCTCTGCGGCGCCGTCGAGCGTCAGGCTCTTCACCCGCGCCGATTGGCGCCCGACCGCGATGACGAAATGGGCGATGGCTACGCGGTCGCCCCTGCCGCAGGCGAGGTTTTCCCAATCGCAACGCCAGGAATAGTCTTCGACCCGGATCAACGCTTCGGCGATGTATCTCAGCGCCGCTTCGCGCACTTCGTTCGGATAGATTTTGCCGCCGGTCTTCAGCGCGACGATGCGCCCAGGATCGGCGGTGTTTTCGTCATAGCCCGGAAAGAACACCAGCATCTCGTCGGGCTGGTAATCTTTTTCGGCGTTGTTGAACTGGCAGCGCACCGCATGCGTCGGCAGCGCGTAACGGCGCTGGCTGCGAAAGCCCCAGGCGTTGCGCGCCGTGAACACCTGCCGCGGCGCCGGCTTCACGTCGTCGATGACGACCGAGAGCTTGCCGTTACGTGTGATCGGGCTGGCGCGGCCGCATTGCGCCACCTGGCGCATGATCTCGTCTTGTCCCGCGCCAGCGCGCAATTCCATGTCGCAGCGCCAGCCGCGTTCGTGGCAGAGCTCGGCCCAGGCGCCGAGCGCGGCGTCGTCGACCTCGGTTGCAGGATCGCGCGGGTTCGGCGCGCCAGGCCCGCACGCGATCCAGCGGAAAAGTTCGGACGGGTTCGAGGTTTCGGCTTCGGACCCGTACGCTTCCGCGACCGAATCCCAGCGCGGCGCGATCCGCTGCGCCACGCCGTTGATGAGATCGACGACGCCGTCGAGCTGATCGCTGGCTTCGATCTCGATCGCAGTGACGGCCAGATTATTGTCCGTCACCGGCGCGGCGAAGGTGAAGCTCCTCAGCATCGACCACTGGAACGCGTTCTTGCCCTTCGGCCCCGGATCGTCGGCGAGCGTGCGCTTGACCGCGACGTCGTAGCGCCCGCGCGCGACCGCTTTCTCGAAATTCATCCGGAACGGCTTTTGCTTCTTGACGCCGTCGATATCGTAGAAATGACCCTCGTCGGCGGCTTCGCCGCTGACGAAATCGAGCCATTGCGTTGTGCCGGTCTCGCGATAGCGAATTCGGAACTCGATCCCCCAGGTCTTCAGCGAGCCGTCGCTCGAATAGAAGATGAGGCCCTCGGGGAACGCGAACTCGACCTGCAGCAAGTCGCACTGATCGCTCGATGTGGTGCGCTCGACCCAGCCGTCTTCGGAAGAGATGAGGCCCGGCCCCTCGTCTTCGTCCGGCGAACTCGAGAAGATGGTCGGCCACGGGTCGGCCGGCGTCAGCTTGTGCTGCACAGTGACGCCGGCGAACTTCTCGATCGGCGTGTCGCCGATTTTGAGGTCGCTGACGCTCACGGGCGCGAGGCCCCAGCACAGCAGCATCCGCAGCACGACCTTTTCGTCCTGGCCTTGCGTGTAGTGCTTGGCTGCGTGCGGCGGAAAAACCCGGAACCGCCCCAGCACGGCCGGCACCTTGCGCCAGCGGGCGATTTCGTTGCGCGAGGCTTCGATGTCGGCGATCTGCTCGAAGCCGGGGATTTGCGGGCCGCCGCCGATGAAGGCCTGCGTCAGCATCGAAATGCCGGCGCTGATGGCGATATTGATCGCCAGATTGACGAGGAATTCGGTGACGCCTGGGATGTATCCAGGCCGCGCCCGGAGCGCGACGATGCGGCCTTCGCGCGGGCGCACCTTGCTCCAGATCGATCGATCGAAGCGGGCGTCGTCGATGAAGATTTCGAGATGCGGCAGCCAAGCGGCGTCGAGCTCACCGCGCTCGATCAGCGCGTCGACGATCTCCTGCAGCGTCGCCCCGGGCGGATGGACGAACGCGCGCGGCGCCTCGAACGGCAGCGCGAGGCTGCCCTCCGCCTGCTTTTCGGCGGACCGCGCCGCCGCGCTGACGCCCTGGCGTTTAGCGGCTTGGCGCGACACAGGCGAACACTTTGAGCCCGGCGGCGTGCGTGACGCCGCGCCGGCCTTCGATCGGGTCGATACGGAGCCCAGCTTGGGCGCTGGCATGCAGCATCCGTCCGGCGCCGCAGAGCACGCCGACATGATGCGCGCGCCCGCCGCTGCCCAGCACCAGCACGTCGCCGACGCCGCCAGCAGCGACATTGCGCCACGCGTCCGATTCTGCGCGGAAGAGGGCGTCGACCTCGCGCGTCAGCCGGATGTCGAGTTCGCGATAGAGCTCTTCGTAACCGCGCGCCCGCCGGCCGATCAGCTGCTGCACCCAATAGGCCAGGCCATAGCAATCGAAGGCGAGCGGACCGCGGCCGCCGTCCTGAAACCAGCCCCGCAGTTGCAGCGGCGGCGCCCAGGTCGCGAGCGGCGCAGCGGCGTTCGGCGTAAGGTCGACGCCGGCGCCCGGGGCGAACACAACGGACATTAGTACAGCCCCGGAGTCGAACCCGGCGTAAACGCCTGCAACGGCCAGATCTCTTCGCCGTCGTCGCGCTCGGCGATGTCGCATTCGATGCTGTCGGCCGCCGGACGCGACGCAACGATCTGCAGTCCAGGCCAGGTCTGCTCGACCGTATCGGGCGTCGCCGCCAGCACCACTTCGATCAGCACGCTCGGCCGGCCAGCGGTGATGCTGCGAAATGCGCCCACCGCGTCCGGCTCGATATTGTCGACCACGAGCTTCGCCGCGCTCGGCCGGCCGTCGGCGCTCTCGCCCGGAGGAACCGGCGTCATCGGCCGGGCCGCGAAAATGAAGCCGCGGCTGACGATGTCGGCGCCGCCCGTGCACCAGCGCAGCGGCCCGCCGAAATCTGCGTGCGTGACGGTGACGAGCGCCACCGGCTGCTCGTCGGTGTTGGCGGCTGCGACCGCATCGATGAAGCGCGCGCTCGGCATCAGGAGAAAATTTCCAGCCTGAGCTGCACGAAGCGGAAGAGGCCTTTTTCGCTGAACACCGGCGGGCTGTCGTACTCGGCTTCGACGGCGCCCCAGACCGGATGCGGGAAAGCGAATCGGAGCGCCTTGTTGCCGTCCCAGTGCGCGCGCACCAGCGCCGCTTCGGAATCGGTCAGCTTCAGCGTGAACGCTTCCACCGCGCCGATCGCGCTCGAGGCGACGCGCTTCTTCGTCGTGCCGTCGTCCATTGTCGAGCGACGCACGCCATCGGGCGCGGGACCCTGCCAGCCCTCGCGCAGCGGCTTGCGCACGTCCGGCCACGGATCGCCCATCAGCGCGGAATCCGCCGCCGCTGCGCGCCGAAACGCGCGTTCATCTCGCTGTCGAGCGCCCCGCCCGCCAGCTTCTCGCCGAACTTGCGCGTCAGCACGACGTCGAGCACGCGCTCGCCGTCGGCGCCAACGCCTTCGCGCGCTTCGACAGCGACGTCCGGCCCGTACTGGTTGATGACGTTGACCGTCATCCCGCCGGCCGCGGCGGCAATTGGCGCCGGCGCTTGCGTCAGGCGCGAGAGCCGCGCCAGCACGGCGAGCCCATCGACCGCCGCCGGCGGCGCCACCTGGCCCCAGCCGCCGACGATCGACAGTTCCGGCCGCATTTCGGCGAAGCGGTGGCTGAAGCCAGGGATCATCGAGCCGCCGCCGGCGAGGCCGCCGCCCTTAGGACCGAAACCGCCGTGCCCCACCGGCGATGGATTGCCTGCGCTGAAGATGGAAAACAGACCACTGACGAAATCGCTTCCGCCTTTGCCGCTGGCGGCCGCCGCCGCCTGTTGCAGCGCCGCCGCTGCGGCCTGCGCGCTCTTGGTCATGACGCCGAGCGATACGCTGGCGGCGCCGGTCGCCGCGGTGTGGCGCAGCGTCTCGGCCGTGCCGATCGCATTCTTCGCCGCCGCCTCGAGCGCGCCGCCGGCGAGCTCCTCGGCCAACACGCCGCCCGCTTTCGCAGCGGCGTCTTCCAGCGGATTGAAGATCTCGCGCAAGCCGTCGAACAGACCGTCGAGCGTGGCGCCATCGTCGCCGGTCAGTCCGCCGGCGACGCGGTCGCCGACGCGCGAGAAGAAGCCGCCGATCCCGCCTTCCTGGAACACGCCGCCCGCCAGGATTTCTCGGATCGCTGCGTCGGCGACGAGATCCTTCAGCAGCATGCCCAGGTCGCCGAAGTCGCGAATGTGCCCCGCCATTACGCCGGCAAGCGCCTGACCGGCGAAGCTGGCCTCGAACTGCGCCGCGGCGAGCTCTCGGTACTCGTCGCGAAGACGCGCGACGCCGCGGGCGATCGCCTCCGGCGACATGCCGCTCGACCGCAGCTCGAACTGCTCGCGGTCGAGCCGCTCGCGCTCGGTTTCGAACGTGCGCAGGAAGTCCGCTTCCTGCGCCTTCGCCGCGGCGAGCTCTTGCGCGCGCGCGTTCTCGCGCGTCGCCTGTGCGGCGTCGAAGTTCGCTTGCGTGAGCGCGCGCAGCCGCGCGAGATCGGCGTCGGAGATGTCGACGCCGGCGGTGCGGGCGGCGTTGATCGCTTCGAGCTGCTGACGCAGCGCCAGGCGCGCTTCGGCTTCTTCGCGCGAAGCCTTCGGAAACTCGGCCTGCGCCGCCGCCAGCGCCTCACGGGCGGCCAGCTCTTCGCGCAGCTGCGCGATGAATTGGGTGTGGCGGGCGAGCTCGGCGTCGGCAGCGCCCGGCGATGCTGGCGGGTTGGTCGGCGCGATCGACAGCGACGGCGCCGCGGCGGCCGGCCTGCCGTTGATCTCGCGAATGAGGTCGCCCGCCTGACGCTCGAGTTCGGCGTATCGCTGACGCGCCAGCACCAGGCCTTCGTTGCCGAGCGCCGAGCGCGGCGCAGCGCTCGACGGCAGCACGCCCTCGCCAAAGAGCGTGAAGAGTTCGGCCTGCTCGGCCGACGCGCGGGCGAGCTGGCGCCGCAGCGAACCGGCGGCGCGGTCCTCGATCCGGTCGAATTGTTCGAGGAAGTCGACCAGGTTGCGCGTCGCGCCGGCGATCGTCTCAGCGAGCGAAATGAAGTGTGGCGCAAGGTCGACCAGCGCCGACTTGAACTGCACGTCGATGACGGCCGCCGCCTGGCTCCACTGGCCGTTGAACTCGGCGGCGCGCGCGATCAGCTCACGGTCGAGCACGTAGCCCATGTCGCGCGCCGCCTGCGCGGCGCGGTCGAACGCGCCTTCGCCTTGCTGCAGCAGCGGCAGCAGCGTATCGAGCCCGAGCTCCTTGGCGATTCGTGTCTGCTGCGCTTCGTCGCGCAAACCGGCGATGCGCTCGGCGATGCGCGGCAGCGCCTCTTCGACCGACGTCATGGCGAGGATCGTCGCGTCATCGAAGCCGAGCTGCTGCAAGGCGACGAAGCCGCCGCCGCCGCGGGTCAGCGTCGCTTCGCCGAGTTTCTCCGCGAATTGGCTGTAAGCTTGGTCGGCCTGTTCGGCCGCGCCGCCGACGCCGAGCACGGCGAAGCGCAATTCCTGCAGCGCATCGGTCGAGACGCCAACACGCTGCGCTGCGACCTGAATGGCGCCGAGATCGCGCACCGCATTGCGCGTTGCGCCCTGCAGCGCGACGAAGCCGGCGGTGAGGGCGCCGACTCCGGCGGCTGCGGCGAGCCCGATCGGCCCGAGCGAACGCAGCACCGTGCCGACCGAACCGGCCTGACCGGCGAAGCCTTCCATCTTCTCGCGCGCGACGCCGGCCGTGGCGTCGATCGCGCGCAACGAGGTCGACATAGAGCCGGCGCCCTTCTTGACGCGCTCGCTCATTTTCTCGCCGGCTTCGCCCATCTTGGCGAACTCGCGCGTGACCTGGCTGCCGTCCGCCTCATAGCGGGCGATTTTGACAATCCTCGCCATCAGCGCTCGCCTTCGCCTTGTTCGCGCCGGCGCTCGGCGTCAGCCGCCAGCGCGCCGGCTTCGATCGCGCCGAGGAAGTCGACGACGCGCGTGCGCGCCTCGCCGGCGAGGCCAAGCGCGTCCATGCGCTCGCCCGCCGCCGCCCAATTGAGGCCGACCAGGACGCCCATCAGCCCGGCGAACTCCCAGCATCCGGCGCTTGCGGCGATGTCCCAGGCGAGTTCGCCTTCTCCGGTGCGGGCGGCGTGTTCGACGAAGGGGCAGCGTCCGTCTTCGCCTTTGCGCCGTCCGCCTGTGGCGCAGGGCTCTCGGGCGGCTCTGCAGCCGTCGCACCAATCGCCGCCTCCGGCCCAGACCCATTCGGTCCGGGCCCTGAGACGTTTTTTTCCGCATCCCACAATTGCTCGACGCGCCACGCGGCGAGTCGGAACGCGCTCTCGACGCCGCTGTCGTTGAACAAGAGCTCGAACGTCTCGAACGACGGATCGAGCGGGACGCCATCTTCGTCGACGACGCCGGTCAGCGCCGTCGCCGCCGCGGCCGCGAGCAGCACCGCCTGCATCCAGCCGTACGCCGCCGCCTGCGCGGCCTGCGACGTGCGGATCTCCTCGCGCCGCGGCTCGAGCGAAAGCCAATTGTGCTTGGTCTCGTCGCCGGCGATCAAAGCGTTGAGCTCGGCGCGCGCTTCGGCCATCGCGAACTTGTGCTCGAACGCGTCGAGCACGCGGCAGGTCAACACCGCCCCGTGCCCGAGTTCGAACGTGACGGGCGCCTTGGCCTGGGCGCCCGCCTTCTTCACTTTCAACGTCATCGTTTGGACCCCTAATTTTTCGTTCGACCGTTAGCCGTTCATCACGGCGGCGGCGGCGGCGGCGGCGGGGGCGGGGGATAGCCCGACACGTCGTTCACCAAGGTCACCGTCATCGCCGGATCGTCGGCCGATTGCTCGGCGACGAAATTGTAGGTCTGGAAGAGCCGCCCGCGGCCGGTCACCGCTTTCGGCGCCACGCCGATCGACACGTTCGTGAGCTCGAAGGTGAGGCTGGCGTGTGAGCCCACGCCGAGCCCGTTGGTCTTGACCCAGCCGAACTGCCACGGCTCTTTGGTTTCGGCCTCGGCGAGATCGTCGAACGTCGCGTCGGCCAGTCGCACGGTGAAGCTGCCGCCGATCGTCGCTTCTCCCGGATCGAGCGCGGCAGGAAATTCGTTGCCGTTGAGCGGATCGTAGCGCTCCAGGCCATTTGCGTAATTGAGGCTGAACGCCGTCGTCGGCGCCGCGACGCCATTGCGCTTCACGAATGGCATCGACGCCGGCACGCGCAGCAGCTCGAACGGATCGGCGATCGTGCCCGACGCCTGGACGCCGGCCTTCGTCACGTCGAGCAGCATCAGATTGAGATCGAAGCCGTCGAAGCCCGCCTTCTTCTCGAGGTTGATCGCCAGCGTGTCGGCGACCAGGCCGCGCGTGCGCTCGTACCAGGTGTCGGTGAATCGCTTCGACTGCGCGAGGTACTTCAGATCTTCCTTGCCGCTTTCCCAGACGTGGGTGTACGGGCCCGAGCCCGTCGTCTCCGGCGCGCCCAACAGCACCGTCAGCCAGAAGCCGAATTCGCGCAGGCACGCGGGCACACGCACCGGGCCGCCCCCCTCGGAAAGCGTCGGCGCCGACGCCTCCGGATCGCGGTTATTATGGCCGCCGCGGCCGAGCAGTTGATCGGTTTCGCGCCCCTTCGACTTGCCGTCGCTGCGCGTATACGCCGACAGCGGATACCAGATCCCGGTCGAGGGGAAGTCGCTGTCGAACGCCGCCAGGAATTGGAAGACGGACGTAACGCCGCTGCCGCGAATGCTCATCGTACTGTGCTCCGTTGTTAGCCGAGCGCGTCCGGCGCCGTGTAGGTGAGGGTCAAAGTTGCCGCATAGGCGACGTAGCGCGCCTCGGCGCTTGGATCGGGCGCGCCGATTTCGGCGTGATCGACCAGGCCGCCAAGCGTGGGGTCCGCGGCGATCGCCGCGGCCGCCGCCGCCAGCGCCGCGGCGCGTCGCGCACGCCGTTCGGAATCGCTGCCGCCGACAACGAGGATTTCGAGCGCCGCCGCGTGCTCGAACTCGAACGGCCTGGCCGCGCCCATGCAATAGCCGGTTTCGCTGCCGACGCCCTCGCTCAAAGCCACGAGGAGGCCGACGCCGTCTTCGTCTTCGTCCGGCTGCTGCGGGCCGATCGGGTCGCGCAGCACTTGCGCAAGCTCGAGCGCCTGGCCGATGATTTGCGCCGCTTCGTCGAGCGCCGATTCCGCCACCGTCATCGCGCTGCGCCGCCGCTCGCGCGCGCGACGACTTGGTCGCGGCCAGCGAGGAAGAGCTGCATCGTCCGCTCGGCGACGCGCGCCTCGAAGCCCTCGGCCGCGCGCGCGATCGCGTTTGACATGTCGTGCTTCTTCGGGATCGTCACGCTCTTGCGCAAAATGAAAAGCGGTTTGAAGCGCATCTTGCCGGCGCGGCTCGCTGACCAAGCCCCGTAAGCTGGCGTGCCGTCGCGCAAGGTGTGCCAATGCAGCTCACCGTACTTTTGCCGCATCGCCGCGATCACGCGCGAGAGCCGGCCGGCTTGAGTCGCGAAATGCGGCTGCTTGAACTTCGCCGCCTCGAAAATCGGAATCATCAGCCCGCCGCCTTTGGCGTGGATCGTGATGCCGGTCTCCAAATGGTCGAGCGGCATCGAGGCGTTGGTGCCGATCAGATAAGCGGGCTTGCGGGCCATCGCCCGCGCATCCTTCGGGAAGATGTTGCCGCGCACGGCGGTCGCGAGACGCGCCGCGCCGCGGATCTTCGCCTTGCGCACCGCATCGCGGCCAACATTCTTCAGCTTGTCGCCTTCTTCCTTCAGCGCCTTGTGCTGGCTCTCCGCAAAGAGCCGCCGCTCGCCGTCGGCGATCTTCGCCCACGCGCCGAAGGTCTCGACGCCCAGGCGAAAGCCCGATCCGTCGCCGAAGCGGGTGACGGTCACGACCCGGCTCCAATTTGGGCGGCGCCCACGATGCAGCCGAGCGCGAACATCGCCACGCACAGGGCGCAGATGCCCCATTCCCAGGCGTTCGGCCACTCGAAGCGCGGCTTCACGACGCCGCCTCGACCTTGATCGTGTAGCGCAAGCCGTCGTCGTCCTCGATCGTTGGCGTCTCGAGGACGCGCAGCGTCTCGGCGACGGTGACGCCGTCGGCGGCGAACAGCTCAAACAGATCGTTCTTCTTCGGCCTCGCCGGCAGCGTGCTCGTGCGCACGCGCAGCACGAGATCGGCTTCGACCGCCTGCGCCTCGCCGAGCCCGAACGCCGGCGCCGGCGCGTGCTTCTCGACCGCGCAGGGGTGCGCGCCGCCGGCGGCCGGCCGGAAGCTGGCGCGCACGCCGAACGCATCGTCGCACGCGGCGTGCATCCGCTCGAGCTCGGCTTCGAACGTCATTCCGCGGACTCTTAAACGCGCTCGATCACGCCGGCGGTGACCAGCGCCTCGATTTCGGCTTCAGGCAGGAAGAGCGTGCCGCCTGGACCGATATCCTTGCCCTCGGCGCCGCGCACCACGCCCAGCTTCACGCGCACTTCGCGTACGGCGCCGGTCTGCACGACAGCCTGGCCGTGCGCGGCGGCCAGGCGTTCGACTTCCGCTTGCGCCCGCTTCGTCTTTTCGGCTTCGGCGACGAGCTTGACCTCCGAAGCCTCCGCAGCGAGCACTGCCTGAACGCGCGCCGCCTCTGCCAGATCACGGGCGGCGATCGCTTCCCCGAGTTGCGTCGCCTTGACGTCGGCCTCGGCGCGCGCCGCCGCGGCGTCCGCCTTGGCGGCGTCCCGTTCGGTCTTCAACGCGTCACGCTCCTCTTTCGAAACCTTGCCGGCGTTCGTCAGCGCGTCCTCGGTCGCCTTCGCGATCGCCGCGCTTGCCGCCGCGCGTTCCTCGGCGCGGGCCGCTTCGACCGCGGCCGTCATGGCGGCGGCGTCGGCGGCGGCGCGGGCGTCGGCTTGCGCGACCAGGGCGGCTCGCTCGGCCGCGAATGCTTCAGCGGTGCGCTGGTCTTCTTCTTCCTCGGTCACGAGCGCAGCTTGCGCGGCCAAGAGCTCGCGCTGCAGGCGCGCGGCTTCGGCCTCGGCAGCTTGGCGGCGCGCGATCTCGGCCGCGTGCTCTTCAGCGCTTACGCCGGGCGCGGGCGCAGCTTCAGCCGCCGGCGATTGTTCGGTCGAGCCGTTCATGTCGGCGGCCGTGGGGCCAGAGCCAGGCGCATTGGGATCCGCGCCCGCTGCAGGCGGCGTTTCCGTTTGCGCCGCCGGACCCGTCGTCACGCCCTCGCCGGCGGCGGTTTCGGCGGCCGGGTCCGTTTGCGGCGCGGCCGGTTGCGTCTGATCCGCGCCGGCCGGGGCTTCGTTGTTCGCGAGCGGCAGTTCGCCGCCGATGTTTTCGGTGTTGGACATTGGAGCTGCTCCTCTGAGGGGACTTGCTGGGCGCCGCGCCGATCACGCGAAGCCAAGAAAGGCCCCTCGGCGCGTGACGCGCCGAGGGGTTGAGGGGAGGGAACGATTAGCGGACGCGCGCGCGGAACGTGGCCGCCGGGCGCGACAACACCGGCAGCGGCGCGCCCTGCATCAGCAGCAAGCGGCGGCCGGGATCGAATTCGACCTTCGACTTCGTGAAGCTTTCCGCGACGATGTAGCCCGCCTCCGGGTCCTGGATCGCCCCGAAGCAACGCGTTTGCGCGCCGTCTTCGCCGTTGTTGCCCAGCAATACGCTGTAGTCCGCCAGCACCTTCTGCAGCGCGCCGGCGTCGTCGTGGTAGGTGTTGAAGTACATCCAGATCCGGACCGTCGAATTCCAGATGCCAACGAGCTGGCCGCCGAAGTCCGGCAGCTTGGTGAGATCCAGCGAAGCCGTGGTGCCGCGCAGCGTCGTGTCGACCGCCTTTTCGAACTTTGGGTCGGCGCGGAGCAGACGCAACGCGAGGCGATCGACAACGATATCGGTCACCGGCACGCCCGAGTTTTCGGCGAAGGTCGCCGACCAGTCTTCGATGTTCTCGAACGGCGAAACGTCAGTCTCGCCCCAGCGAGCGGTCGTGGTGAGCGTCACGGTGTGACCCGCCGGCCGGCTGAAGTCCACCGTCTTCGTCGCGTAGCCTTCTCCCGTCACCGTGGTGATGCCGTCGTCAAGCGCGTCGGCCGCCATTAGCTCGAGCCGGCGGTAGTACATGTCCTGCTGATCGAGCAGAGTTGCGTTCAGCAGCGCCGCTTCGCGCTGCGCCGGCGTCATTTGCGGGGCGCCGCCGATCGTTTCGCCGATCGCACGCTTGAAAACGCGCTTCGGGTTCGGAGAGCGCTTGTCCTTCACGTACGCCGGCTTGAAGGTCTTCGCCTCGTAGCCGAGATCCTCGACGAACTTGCCGGGCACGTGCGCCGCGACGAACGGCGTCACGCGCTGCTTGTTGATCTCGATATCGAAGGCGATCTCTTCTTCGTCCGACTCGACCTGGTTGCGGAAGAAGAGATCGAGCAGGAATCGCTGCGGGCGTTGTTGACGGCGGATGACTTCCGCGATCGCAGCGGTGGAATACATATCCATCGTGGTGTTTCCCTGAGTTGGAATGTGTGGCGACAGCCGCGGTCGCGGCGCGGTGCAGGCCGGTTAGTCGGCGAGCGGCTTGTGGATGTGGATGCCCTTCTGCGCGAGGGCGCGGCGATTGGCGGCCGCGGTGTGACCCGTGCCGAACCCGATTTTGTTCTCGTTGAACTCGCCCGTGTAGTACACGAACGCGCTCTTGTCGCCGCCGCTGGCGTCGCAATCCTCGGCCAGGACGGCGACGATGGCCTGCGAGCCGTCGACAGCCGCCGAGAGCGACTTGATGTACTTGCCGCTCGCCGTAATCTGCCCGAGCGCGTCGCCGGCGACCAAATTAGCGCCGGACGCGATGGTCACCATTTCGCCGGACACCGGCTGACCGTTCAGCGCCACCAGAAGCCCGTTGGGGTCCAGCGCCGCATGGTTCGTCACACCAACCATGGTGCAAAGCTCCTATCGATTGAGTTTGGGAGGGACGCTGACGATTACGCGCGCCAGCGACGCGGACCGTCAGCTTTTCGCGGGCGCCTTGCCGATCGCCGCGTCGTAGGCAGCCAGCACGCGATCGGCGATCGCGCTCGCCTCGCCTTGCGCCTTCTTGCCGGCTTCCGTCTCGGCGGCCGCGCCGAGCTTGGGATCGTAGACGCGGCCGGCGAGACCAGAGGCTTTCGGCGCGGCGGCGAGCAGCTTCTTCGCCGTCTTCGCCGTCATGCCGGCGGTAAAGGCGAGCTCCTGCGCAAGCGCCTCGCGGCCCTTGGCCTCGGGGAGGGCGAGAATCGCCTTGGCGCGCGCGAGCGCGGCCTTGGCCTTCGGCTCTTCCTCTTCGCCTTCGGCGGTGGTCTCTTCTTCCTCGCCCTCGGCCTCGACTTCTTCGTCTTCGCCTTCGGCCGTGGTTTCTTCTTCCTCGCCCTCGGCGGCCGCTTCGTCCTCGGCCGGCTCTTCTTCTGCCGCTTCGGTCGTCTCTTCGTCCAGAATGCCCTGGATCGCTTCGAGCTTCTCCGACTCGGTCATCGCCGAACGCTTCATGATCGCCGCGATGCGCGCGTCCTTCGTCTTGCGCATATCTTCAGTCTCCGTTTGCGCGCCGGGTTCAACAGAGGCCGCGGACGTCGGCGCCGGCGCGCGCCGCGATGCGGAAACAGGTGCTATGTTTTTGACGGAGGCGCCGGCCACGTGGGCGCGCAGGGCGCCGAACGCGGCCGCTTCGTGCGCGATTTCGTCGACCAGGCCGAGCGCCTTGCCGGAGCGCGCGGCCTCGGGGTGCTCGGCCATGAAGCACGCCGCTTGCGTCACGATCTGCGCCTCGCGCGACAGCATCGGCCGGCCCGCGGTGACGTCGGCGACGAAGCGCTCGCCGATCGCATCGATCTCCGCCTGCAGGTCCGCGCGGGCGTCCTCGCTAAGCGGCTTGAACCAGGCGCCGTCGGTTTTCTTCGCGCCAAACTGAATCGGCGTCACGACGACGCCGGCCTTGTCGATCGCGCTCGACCAATCCTCGTGCACGATGACCGCGCCGATCGAGCCGACGATGCCGACCGGCGGCGCAAAGATGCGGTCGGCCTGGGCGCCGATCCAATACGCGGCGCTCGCCATGCAATCGGCGAACATGAAGATCGGCTTGCCGTTCGCGTTGCCGCTCTCGCGCATCGCGCGGATATCGGTCGTCAGCGCCTCGAGGCCTCCGGCGACGACGCCGCCCGGCGAATCCATCCGCACGAACACGCCGCGCACGCGCGGCTCGGCCATCGCCTCCTTCAGCGATTGCGCGATCGTGTCGTAGCCCCAGAACATTGCGCCAGAGATCGAGCAGAAGCCGCGATCCAGCAGCGCGCCTTCGATTTCGATGCAGGCGATGCCGTCGATCAGCGACCAGCCATAGCCTTCGGCTTCCGGCTCGCCGGCGTAAGACGGCGCGTAGGCCTTCGGCTGGCGCGGCGCATCTGCGTCGAGCACGATGACGGCGCCGTCGTCATCTTCGCCGGCGCGCTTCTGCAGCAGCTTGGCGATGCCGAGCCGCTTGAAGAACGCGCCGGGCCGGCTCTGCAGTCGATCGTGCTGCAGCGCGCGTTCGTTGACGGCGAGCGCGCGCAGTGCGAGCTCGCGCGCCGCGTCGGGCGTGAGCAGCAGCGGGCGTCCCGCGTGGCGGGCGATGCGGTGCATCGTCATGTGTGTTTCCTTCAGCGCGCGCGGCTTGCCGACGCCGGCGCGGGTTGCGCGGCCGGGACGTCGGTCGCCGGCGTTACGCCATAGATAGCGGGATTGACCGGAGCGAGACCGCGCTCGGCGCGCAGCTCGTTTTCGTAGGCGAGCTGATCGAGATTATCCTCGTAGTCTTCGCCCTCGGCCGCGGCTTCCTTCTCGAGCGTCGTCAAGCCCATCTCGATGCCGATCTGCGCGGCTTGGCGATCCTTGACCGGATCGACGCTGCCGAGCGCCGGGCCGATCCAGGTCGCCGCGCAATAGGCGCCGGGCATTTCCTCGAACGGCGGCGCGCCGGCGGGCTCGGTGAGATAGCCGCGGTCGAACGCTTCCTGCATCACCGCGAAATAGGTTTGGTCCGCGGCGTTCTGGCCGAGCTGTGCCCGGCGCCCGCCGACTGTGCGCCACACTTCGTTCAACGCGGCGCGCGAACTCGAATAGTTCGTGCGGGAGAAATCGCGGCTGATCTGTTCGTAGCTCGTGCCCGTCATCGATGCGACGATCGACAAGAAGGCGGCGCGGAAATCGATAAAGGGCTGCGTCGTGCGCGACGACGTGTTCATCTGCACTTCGTCGCCCGGCGCCAGCACCGGCATGCGAATGCCGTTCAGGAAGAGCGGCGCGATCTCATAAAACGCCGAGCGGAAGCCCCAAGGATCGGTTTCATGGTCACCTGTCGCCAACGCGTCGGCGATCGCTTTCGGATCGTACCCGGTTTTGATGAAGGCGCCGAACAACGCGTTCAGCAGCGTGTTCGCGGCTTCGGCGTCCGTGATTTGCGCCAGCTGCTTGATCGCGGTCAGGATCGGCGCGAAGCGCGTCACACCGCGGTTCTGCGCGGCGCGGTCGTGATCCATGACGTGCAGCACGATCGGGCGGCCGCCGGGATTTTCCCACGGCACGCGCTCCCACTCATACTGCTTCGATGAGAAGCCCGGCTCGATCGCGTGGGCCCTGCGAATGTGCGCGGCGATCGGCGCGCCGTCTTCATCAAGCTCGACGCCGCTGCGCAGCGTGTCGGAATCGGGCTGGCCCATCGGATTGCTGAGGCGATCGGGGTCGATCACTTCGAGGCTCGTGGAATAGCGTGCGCCGAGCTCGAGACGCTTGGCTTCATCACGGAAACCCAGCACCGCGAGGGCTTCACCCTCCGGGCCCGACCATTGCTTCGCCATCAACGTGAGCATTCCGGGGAATGTCTGACGCCGCCGGCGGTCGCAATGCTTCCGCGGGTCCATCGCCCAGGCGTAGAATTCGCGCTGCATCGCACGCGCCAACACACGCGAGGTTTTCTTGTCGATGCCGAGCGCGTGATAGTCGGGCTTTGCCGACAGAACCCAGCGATGGCCGACGATAAGATCGGCCGAATGGATGACGGCCGCCGCGGTCGCACCATCATTGCGCTGCAGATCCCGCGCGCGGGCGACGAGCTCTTCACGCTCGTACTGCAGATCGGCATCGGCGCTCGCGCGGATCGGATGCCAACCGGCCATGGATTGATGCGCGCGACCGGCGCCCTGATACGCGCTCGCGTGCGCCTGGTTGGGCTTCGTCCAGGCCTTGACGCGCACGCGGGGCTTCTCTTCCGCGGGCACGGGCGCGGGCGCATTCACGACGGCGTTCATGCGTTCAACCGAAATACGGCTTGATCGCGCCGCGGCGCGGGCGGCCCGCGAGCTCGGCTTCGGCGCGCGTCAAGGCCTGCTCGAGCTCCTCGATCGTCATCTGCGCATACTCAACCGAGCGACCGCCGGATGCGATCTTTGACACAGCGCGGCCGCTGCGGCGCGCCTGCAAGGCCGCGCGAATGGCGGCGACGTCATCTGCTGTCGTCATTCGCTCGGCTTCCTCTGGTTGGTTTTGTTGTGCGCAGCGAGACGCTGCATCCAGGCCGGCAGCGCGCCGTCGCTGGCTGACGGATTCTTCGCAAGCCTCCCCGCCGGCGGGGGAGGCGGCGCCGGATGCGCCGCCTCCCGTTCACTGCTCACGGGGGCATCTTGCGTCGTGTCGGTCGTTGGCGCGACAGCGCGGACCGCCGGAAAAAGTTGCGCGCCGGCGTCCTGGGAGGGCACCGCCGGCGCGGCGGCAGGCTGCTCCTTCGCTGCATGGCGGGGAATTGCCTGCGCACCTTGTTCGGCCGCTTCACGTGCGGCGTAATCCAACAGCGGCGCATCGCCCGAGGGTGCGGCGCGCGCTGCAAAGAGCTTCGCCCATTCGGTCGGGCCCCAACGCTCCAAGCCCTTATCCCAGGCGAGCGCGTAGCAATAAACGGCGAGATCGAGCTGTTCGTTCGAGCGGCCACTGATTTTTTCCCAGAAGCCGACGGCGCCGGCGCGGCGCGACTTCGGCTCTTTGAACACTTCGGCAGTCAGCTGTTTGAAGTGCTCTTCCGGCGCATCGAACGGGAAATAGAGCCCGTACGGCAAACGCTCGCCGGCCTCGCTCGCCTGCAGCGCGCGAAACGCCATCGCGTAAATCGTCTTCTTGACGCCCCAGCCGCCGACCAGGTGGATCTTCGCCGTGACGTACTTGCCGTTCCGGCCCTTGACGCGGCCAATGCCGCCTTCGCCGAACGGCAGCGCGTCGAACTTCGATGCGCCCTTCAGCGCCTTCAAACCGATCGAGCGTTTGACGAACTCGTAGACCTTCGCCGTCCGGCCCGCGCCGCCCCCTGAGTCAACGCCGAACGCGTCCAGCCCGAGCGGTTGCGTCGCTTCACCAGGCCAGCGGCGCTTAATCATTTCCGCGAGCTCGAGCCACGGCGCGTCAGTCGAGGTGTCGCCCTCGCACACGCCGCAATCGATCCGAGCGCCCGACTTGTCCGGGCCCCACGCGTACACCGCCCATTCGATGCGGTTGTTCTGCACGTCGGCCGCGCCCGTCAGCAGACACGCCCAGGCCGGCACCACGCCCCGCTGCACGTGTTCGCCGCGCGCCTTGTAGAGCGCTTCGAAATCCGGCGCGTCGACCGCCGGGTCCCACGCCAGGCCCAGCTTCTGCTGCCGGAACGTCTTGCGCTGCGCCGGGTCTTTCTGCGCCGCGTCCGCTTCATCGAGCAGGCGCGCCCACGGTTTGAACGGCGAGTAGACCTGGCTCAGATGAAAGCTCGGCTGGCGGCCTTCGGTCGATCGGCCGCGCCAGTGTTCGAGCTCGCTCGCCTCGAAGCACGCCGGCGGCGCCGGATTGCCGAGCGGGTCGGCCTCGCTCTCGTACGTTTTAATCCAAACGCCGGCGGCCAGCATCGGCTTCTTGTGCCGCTCGTCGATCAACACGCCGCACTCGGCACACGCGAACGCCGCGCCTTCGCCGGTGCGCTTCAGCCGGTCGAAATCGAGCGTCTGGAACGCGCCGCACTCGGGGCAGGGGCAATAGAACTGCCGCTGGTCGCCCTTCTCGTAATAGCTCGAAATCCGACAGCCCGGCAGCTCGCCCGGCGTCGACGCGAGCAGGATCTTGCGGTCGGCGTGCGCATCGGTGCGCGTAATCGCCTGCGCCAGCGGATCGCCGCGCTCGCCCGAATCCTCGCCATACTCCGAAATCTCGTCGGCGAAGACCCGCTTGACGCTCTTGGCCTGCAAATCCTTCGACGCGCCAGCGCTGACGATGTGCAGCGGCCCGCCGCGATAGCGTTTCGTCTTCGTCGTCGAGCCAGTGCGCGAGCGTTCGATCAGTTCGAACACCTTGCTCTTCAGCGTTGGCGTCGCCGACACCATCGGCTCGAACTTCGTGGTCGAGAAGAGCTGCGCTTCGCTCAGCGAAGGCTGCACGACCAGGAACGGCGCCGGATCGACGTCGATCGTCTGGCCGATCCAGTTCAAACCGACCTCGGTCTTCACCAGCTGCGAGGCGCATTTGAGCGTGACGGTGTCGGCCGGGTGATCCGGCGACAGACACTCCATCATCTCGACCGCGTACGGCGTCGTCGCGTTCGACCACTTGCCCGGCTGCGGCGAGCCGGCGTCTTCCGAGACGTAGCGGCGCTTTTCGGCCCACTCCGCGACGCTGAGCTCTGGCGTCGGCTCGGCCGCAGCGCCGATCGCGCCATAGAGCCGGGTGCGCGGCGCGAAATAGGCGGCGAGGGCGGGCGAATAGCCGGCCATCGTCAGGCGCCGCGCGCTTCAGCGTCGCCGTCTTCGGCATCAACGTCGGTCTCGCGGACAAAATCGCCGCCGGCCAGGCGCATCATGTCCGCCGCGAAGCGCTGGCGCGCCTTGTTGCAGAGCGTACGCAGGCGGCGCGCCAACATCGCCTCGCGGTCGGGGCTCAAACCGAGGTCGATCGTGAGCTGACCCGCCATGGCGCGCGCTTCGAGATCGAACGCGGCCTGCAGGCCTGCGATGGCGTCAAGAATCGTGCGTTCGACTTCCTCGATCGGCACAAGGTCGCCGGCTTTGCGCGCGAGTTCGAGCTGCAGCGTGTCGCGCTTCAGCTCTTCGATCTCGACTTTCGCGGTTTTGCCGCTAGGCGGCGGCGCGCGCGGCGCCGGCGGTGGCTGAGTGGTGTCGTTTGCGGCGATTTTCTCGACCGCGTCGAGTTTCGCCAGCGCCGCCTGGCGCTTCGTTTCGTCCAAACGTCCGGCCAGCGCCTCGAGCGAGGCGCGCGCGTCGAGATTCTTGGCGTCGATGAACACGAGCAGGCCCTGCTCGCCGTACTTCGTCACCATGGCCGGCGAGATGTCGGCCAATTCCGCGAACGCGACCCGTTTCACACCTCACCCGTCAGCTTCGCCACACTTCGTTCAGGTGGCGGCAGGGTGAAATCGCACTACAGGTAGCGGTCTAACCCCACAAAATTTCACCAGAAATTGCGTCTGCCCCACTGCGCAAGCCCCGCGCCTTCGTCGCGCCGTGTATGCTTTTTGGCCGGGAAGGACCCGCAGCGGGAGGCGTCCGGCCTCCCGCCGCGCGCACTCATTCCTTCGGCAGCTGTTCGCGCGTGAACGTGAGCCGATAGTCGACGCCGACCTCGAACGCATCAGCCGCGGCATCGTTCGTGATCGTCATCTTCACTTCGCCCGCAGGCGTCCACTTCGACCACGTCTTGTTCGGACCCGTTTCGTCATACGTCGGCACGAGCCGCACATCGACGATCTTCTTCGGATCGCTAAGCCCGCCATTGTCGCGCTCGGTCTTCTCAGCGCACTTGAACATCGCGACAACTTACATGTCGTTTCTCCTTTGTGGTTGGCGGCAAACGAAACGGCCCCGCTGTCGCCAGCGAGGCCGTGTCAGACGCGATTCGCGCCCATGCCTATTTCGGTACATCGCGGGGTCCCCCCGCGACAAGCCCCCAATGCATCGCGAGCCGCGTGAGTCCACAAGAAAGAAGCTGCACCACGCCCGCTTCAGCTTTTCGCCGCTCCTGAAACCGCACCAGCGAACGCCGCCGGCCCAGCGTTTCAATGGTCGTTTCGTACACCGCGACTTCCATCACCGCTTCCGCTTCATTCGGCAGCAGCCCTGCGAGCGCCTCATTCAGCGATTGCCACGCATCACTGCCGACCTCCACCCACGGCCGCGGGGCAGCCCCGCCTTGCGCGATAATGCCATCATACGAGCCGGTCACCTTCGGCGGCTTCACGGCCGCCAGGTAGAGCGCGCACACTTTCTCGCCCGCGCGCACCTGATGATCCTCCAACACGCCCGCGCGCCGCAGCCGCTCCAACGGCGCGTTGCCATCAAACTTCACGACATACGCCGGCAGGGCTTCGATGAATTCCTCGCCCGGCGGCACGTCGACTTGCTCGACCCGCCAGCTCGTCTGCAACAGCGCCCGCACCGGCGGCAGCGCCGCGCCCAGGCGCTCGGCTTCGTTCATCGGCTGCGCGATATCCGCCACCGCGCGACGCACCGCCTGTTTCACCTTGCGCTGCTGTTTATTCGGCTTCAGCCCCGCGTCATTCGCCGCCTTGGCCGCGGACTCGACCTCAGCCAAGACATCGGCCGTCTCCACGCCCGCGCCCGCCAGCGCGCCCCTGAGGCGCGCCGTCGCCCGGTCTGGATCGTACGCGACCACTGGTGCTGCAGCTGTTTTTTTCATGCTTGATCCAGTGACGAGAGTGACAAGTGACAAAAGTGACGAATATCGAGAGTTAGCCAGCAAAGCGCGTGCGCACGCGCGCGCGAGTGCGTAGGGGGTCATCGTCACTTTCGTCACTTTCGGTTCGCGCCCTTGGCCGCCAACGCTTTCCGGCAGTGACGATCAGTGACGAAAGGGACGATCCGGCGCGGAAAACAGAACGGCGCGCGAACAGGCGCGCAGGACGAATTGTCACTTCGTCACTGATCGTCACTGTAAGGGCGGCGCACGCGCTCATGCTTCACCTCCGGCGACCAGCACGGCCTCACGCCACTCGACCGAAATGAAGCCCGCGCCACGTCCCGCCAACTCCGCATTCCACGTCCGCGCCGCGATCTGCCCGGCCTCCTCGGCGCTCTCGCGGCAAGGAAATTCGAGCGCATCCAACCATTCATACCCGCTCGGCGCGGGCAGCCCGTTGACGATGACGGCTACGCCGCGATTGAGCGGATACGAGACGCGGAAGAGATTGCGCCAGCGTTTGCCGCACCCCGTTTCGTTCGCGCTTTCCGGACGTTCGCCTATGACGACCGCGCCGATCATTCGCCGCCCCCGTCCTTCGCCGCCGCGTAATCAGCGCCCGCCGCTTCCTTGTCCTTCTTCTTCTGCTGGCCGGTGCGCACCATCAGCTGCCATTCCGGCAAGAGCTCGAGGCCCGTGCGATAGACGAAGCCGTCGCTCTTCTCGCGGCCGAAGCCGCGGTCGGTGAGGCGGCGGCCGACCATGTTCGACGACAGCGGCTCCTTCATGCCTTCGTCGCGCGACCAGAGCTTGAAGCCGTCATAGAGCTCGCCGAACTCGGTGCGCGCGCCTTCGGCCTTGGTGCAGCACTCGGCGATGAAGCGCCCGATCACGTCGCTGTCGGTGCGATAGGCGAGCGTCTCTTCCTGCACCTCGTCAGGGGGGCTAAGGCCGCCGCGCTCGAAATAATCGGCGAGCCCGTCAAGCAGCCAGTTCAAAATCCCCGGCGCCTCGCGTTCCAGCGCCGCTTCGAGCGCCGGGCCTTTTTCGCGCTGCTCTTCGGCCGGGATCTGCACTTTCCACGGCACCAAGAGAATGCGGCGCCAGATCCCGTCATCGCCGCCGCGGATCGAGGGCCGGTTATTGCACGAGAGCACGATCTTGAAATTCGGGCTGAACTCGATCGGCGCTTCCTGCAGCTTGCGCGCCACGATCGGCTCGCCGCCCGTCATCGACTTGACGCCGCCTTCGGAAAGCCGCGCGCCCGGTTCCGGTTCGGACACGCGCACCAGGCGCGGCTTTTCGGCGAGGCGGGCGATATCGGGCGAAGGGCCGCTTCCGGATTGGCGATCGTTGTAGAGCAGCGACTGCACCGCCGCCGTCATCGCGTAATCGCCCAGGACGCGCGACACCGCGTTGAGCAACGTCGACTTGCCGTTCGCGCCGCCGCCGTGAAACACGATCATGGCCTGGTCGCGCACGCTATCGATCAGACAGACGCCCAAGCAGCGGCGCACGAAATGCTGCAGGGATCGGTCGAGGCCGTCCGCCGTGGAAACGCAGCGCACGTCGCTCGCATCGCTCGCCGGCGACGGCGGCAGCACGCGATCGAGAAACGCGCGAAATTCCGGCGCTTCGGCGTCGGGCTCGTAGGCGACGCCGGCCATGTGCGTGATGTAGTCTTCGCGCGCGTGTTTTCGAAGCGTCACCTCTTCCGGCGAGAGCTCGAGCGTGCCGTTCGTGACATTGAACAGCCGCGGCCGTGCATTCCACTCCTCGTGCGTCACCATGAGGTGCGGCCAGGCCTGCGCCAGCATCGCGTTCAGGCGCGACGAGTTCGCCGAAGCCGTCGCCCACTTCATGTGCGATTCGGCGCGCGCCAGAAGCGACTTGCGCCGATCCGGTTCGACGCCCTCGGCTTCGGCGCGGATGGCGTCGGCTTCCTTGCGGATCGCCCGCGCCGTTTCCTGCGCGCGCCGCAGCGCGTGCGCCTGGTCGTCATCGATGCGCCAGCGCTGGCCGTCGAACACCAGGACGCCGAGGCCCGGCGTGCGGCGCAAATCCGCCCCGTGCCGCGCGCGCAGCCGCTCGGCGTTGCCGATATCGTCGCGGCCATAATCGGCCAGCGCCCGATCGTCGACCGCCGGGCCGCCGCCGCTGACGAGCGTGAGGGCAGGGCGCGCCGTCAACCGGCGCGCTCCGCTTTTGCCAATAGCAACCGGATCGCGATGGCGGCGATGTTGAGGTGACCCTCGGCGATCGCGCGGATCGCTTGCGCCACGTCCGGCGCGAAGCCGGCGCACGCGCGCGCCAAAAGTCGGGCAAACGGGTCGTGACCGTCATCCTTCAAGCCATCATCGATGACGACTGTCGCCGCGGCGCTGTCGAGCGCCCGCTCGACGTACCAGAGCGCTTTCTGCAAATCCTCGAGCTGCGCGCCCTTGTGATCGGCGCGCCAGAGATACTTCACCGCATTACCCTGGCAGAACGGCAGCTGTTCGGCGAGTTCGATGCATTCGACGCCGTGCGGGTGCGCGTTGTAGTGCGCCGGATGATCGATCGCGTTCACAGCGGCCTCGCATCTTCAGCGATGCCCGGCCGCATCGAATTGTCCGCGCCCAAGATCGCCGCGTGCCAATTCGCGAGCGCGGCCGCGCTCGAAATGGTATGGTGCAGGGCCTTCTCGCTGTTGCCGGCATCGGCGGCGTGCAGAGCCTTTCCGGCCAGGTAGCCGATGAGCCAGAACCAGTCGGCGGGCGTCTTGCCGGCGTCATGAGCCGATCCCCAACGCGCGCGCTGATGCGCTGCTTCGAGGACGACGGCCCTGCTGAAATCCCGCAATTCCGGCGCGTTCAGTTTCGCCAGTGCGTCGTCGCGCTCGCGCGTGACGCGCGTTAGCGTGTCCCGAAGCTCCTCAACTTGCTCAACGGTGAGATCGCTGCGCGCGAAGCGAGACATTCACTCAGCCTCCGCTTCCGAAGCCGAGTCGTCCGCCGCCGGCCGCATCGACGCCCAGTCTGGCATCGCCACGACCACGACGCCCCCCCCCAGCCACTCCGCCTCGGCCATCTCAGCGCCGTGCCAGACGCCGGGCTTGAACGGGTGAACCTTGATCGAGCACGAGCCGGACGGGCGGCCGTTCTCGCTCTTGGGCGCGTCCCGCTCCATCACCGGCCAGCCTTCGCCGAGTTTCGCGGGCGTCAGCTGCAGGAAGTCACGGCCGTCAGCGCTCGCCGCCTCGACCTTCATCGCGTCCGGCTTGCCGAGCTCGGCATAGGCGCCGGCGTTGAACGTCAGCTTCACCGCGCCGGCTTTCGTCACCGCCACCTTGATGACGCGCTCCGTTTCCGGCTCTTCGACCGCGACCGGCTTGAACGCGAGATTTCCAAACTTCGACATGACACCCTCCTTTATTTGCGCACGTCGCACAGCAGCACGACGGCGCTCTCGCCGCCCAAAACCTCGATCACGATTTCCCAAAGCGCCTCAGCCGACCATTGCTTGCGATCGAAGTCCGCGTCGGGCTCGACGCCGACCGCGCACAGCGAATGCGCGCCGTGTTCGCCTTCGCTTGTCTTCGTCATCAGCGTAGCGACACGACCGTCCCCGCCTGGCTCGGTCCAGTGGAACGCGTAGGGGGCCATATGATATTCAGCGCCGGGCAGCACGCGCGTTGGATCAATCTCGCGCACGCGCACACGGCGATCGGCAATCCATGGCCGATTGCCGAACTTCGTGCGCGCACCTTCGTGCAGATAAGCGATGTGCGTCGCATCGTCATTACGCTCGACTGCGACGGCGTGGTTGATCTGTTCGCCGACCAGCACGCGCGAGACGAAGCCAAAGCGATGATTGTGAATCGCCGAATGCGCAAAGCAGGCGCGGCGCGGCAGGGCGGGGTGCCAGACATGCAGCCGCTGCTTGCCTCCGAGCTTCACCTGCAGAAAGCCCAGCCCGTGCAGCGTGATCGTGTTTTCCGTTTCCTCGAACTCAAACTGCTTCACGTTGACCCTCCGCTTCATCAGCCGGCAGCGTCGCCACCTGCACGTCGCTGGCGCCGGCCGCTTTCCACCAATGCGTGACGCAGAGCGCGATCACTTGCGTGAGCCGCGCCGCGCTGATCCATTTCTCCCACTTCGTCCCCTTGGAGACGTGAAAGCCCTCGAGCGCGCCCGGCAGCACGACGAGCACGCGCCCGCGCCATGGGCTTGTCGCCGCTGGCCGTTCCGGATCGGGCGAAGGCCGCGACCAATCGTCGAAGCCGCCGCGATTCTTGGCGATGCCGCCGGCGAGCGCGCCGAGATCGCGCACGACGAAGAGCCCGTAGGCGCCGCCCTGCGCATCCTCCCAGGCGAGCGCCGCCAGCTCGGCTGTACCGCGATCGGCGACGATCAGGGTGGCGTCCGCCGCCGGCGGATATTTCATCATCACCGCGACCGGCCCGCGGTCGTCGCGCAGCGACGCCTGGCGCACACCGCGCTCGAACCGTTCCGCGCGCGTTTCCGATTGCGGACCGCCGAGCCGATCTTCTCGCGTCACTTTGCGCGGCCGCGATTGGCCGACAGAGAAGCCCCAGGCGATCTTCGCTTCGATCTGCTGCGCCAGCCACGGCCCTTTGGCTTCGCTCATCTGCGCCGCCGCATCGCGCAACGCGCGTTCGGCATACGCGGCTTCGATTTCGCCGCCGGCGACGAGCTCGCCGATCGCCGCGGCCTCGCTGGTCAGCGTCGTGTTCTGCACGCCGGGCGCGGCCGTCGCGATGCGCCGGCAAGCGCTGTCGAGCGCCTTCTCACCGTACGCGGTCGCGCGCCCGCCGCGGAAACGGTCGCTGTAGCTCGCCGCCGCCGCGGCTGGCTTAGGGGGAGGCGGCACGATCGCGCGCAGCAGCCAATCCGGCGCGTTTGCGATCGGCGTGTCGCGATCGGCCCAGGCATATTGCCGCCCGCTCGGATGGATCGACGGCGGCAGCACGATATAGCCGCCGTCGCCGCGCACATCGAAGCCCGCGCACTTCACGCGCTTGCCGTCGACGAGATAGCCGCCGCCGCGATTGCGCACGCCCTCGACGTGCTTGAACAGAAGATGCCGGCCCTTGCCGGTGTACTGCATCAGAGTCGGTGCCATGTGCGGGCCGCCGGCGAGACGCGCCAAACCCGCTTCCGCTTCCGGTCCGTCGAGATCGAGCACGAACACGCCCGACGCCGCGCCGGTCGCCATGCCGATGTTCGCGTTCGGCCACCGCGTCCACCACGCTTCGATCTGGGCCGCATCCGTCGTCGCCGCGTGAAAACCGCCATCGTTCGCGCCAGGCGCGGAAGGTTCGATCATCGGCCGCTTGTCGCGAACGCGCAGTGGAAACACCGCCCAGCCGCGCGCCGCATAGGCGAGGGCGGCGATGTGATAGATCGTCGTCACCGCCGCACCTCGTGCAGAAACTCTGCTTCGGTCAGCCAGTGAAACCGCTCGCGCCGCGCTTCCATCGCACGGCGCAGCGGACCGGATGCGAAGATGAACCCGGTGAGGTCGAAGGCAAGCCCCGCCATCGTGTGATCGAGCTCGTCCGGATGCACGACGAGAAGAATGGCTGCGTCCGGGAAGCGGCCCTCGCGCCGCTCGCCATCGATGCCGCGGTCGCGCAGCCAATCGAGCGCACGCCGGCGATTGCCGGCGAAGACGACGACGCGCTGCTTGTCGCCGTCACACATCAGCGGCCTCCCTGAGCGAAGCGAAGTGCGCGTTGAGCGACCCGCGCGCCGCCGGCGCCAGCTGGTAGCCGACGCCCCATACGGTCTCGATGGCGGCAAGGCCGCGGCGCTTCAGCTTGCCGCGCACCTTGCAGATCAGCACGTCGATGATCTTCAGCTCCGCCCCGCCGTCGGGATCGTCGCCGTAGAGCGCCGCGTGCAGCGCATCCTTGGTCGCGAGCGGCCGCGCCAGCAGCACGGCGAAGAGACGCGCCTCCGATTCGGTGAGCCCCCCCCAGGCCATGATCGGCGCGACCGCGCTTTCGCGGAACATCAGCTCGCGGAGCGCGCGCACTTCTTCGGCCAGCTCGTCACAGCGCGGACAGCAGGAGACCTCGACCCGCGCCACACGCTGCAGCGGCCGCGCTTGCGCCCGCGCCCGCTCGAACCGATTGCGCGCCGCCTGCACGACGGCGGCGACGTGGGCGTCGGCTTCGTCAGCTTCGACCAGGCGGCAGAGCGCGCTCATGCGCAGCCGCCCTTGCCGATGCTGCCGCGGACCTCGAGATCGCGACGCACCGCCGGCGGCAGCGTGATCTGTTCGACCGCGACATCGTACTTGCCACGGCCCGGCGGCAGGCGCCGCGGAATCGCGACGCCGAACGGCCCGAGCTTGATCCGGAGCCGCCCGAGCACGACGCTGACATTGTGCGGCGCGAAACTGAGCCCCGCGCGCTCATTGACAGCCTCGGTCAGCGCCCGCGTCGAAGGCCAGCCGCGCTCCAGCATGGCGAAGAACACCGTCTCCTCGCTCAGCGACAGATTCCAGAGCGCCGGCGTCTTGCGCTCGGCGTCGGGGCGGCGGCTGCGACGCATGTTCGGATTGACGGGCGGCTTGTACGCGCGCGCCTCGGCGATCGTGGCGTTGAACCCCGGCTTTCGCCCCTCGCGCTCGGCGCGGCGCTCTTCCAGCATTTTGATATTCGCCGCCCGGGCGCGTTCGAAGCGTTCCTGCGCGGCGCGCACGACCGCGGCGACGCGTCTGTCGCTATCGTCAGGCGGCAAGAGGCGAGCGAGGGCCGTCATTGCGCGCGCGCCTTTTGTTGCCGGCCGAGCACGCCGAGCGCGTGCATGATGGTCGTGTGGTCGCGGCGGAAGATCTTGCCGAGATGCGGATAGGAGAAATCGGGAAAACACTTGGCGACCAGCTGAATCGCTTCGTTGCGCGCCTTCACCAGCGGCCGCGATCGGCCTTTGGCCTTCAGCTGGTCGGCCGTGAACCCATGCCGCGCCGCGCAGCGTTCGACGATCGCCTTCACGCGCGTTGCGATCGGCGCGCTCAGCAGATCGTGCGCCTCGCGAAAGTGCGCCGTCGCCGCGAATGAAGACGCGCCGGCGTCAGCGCTGTTGCGCGGACCGCCGCACGCAGAATTCTTGGGCGCGCCCGACGATGCGGACGCCGCCCTCGATTGCTTTGCCATGATGTGGGTCTACTCCCCCGCAGCTTTGTGTTTTCGCTCAGCGCGCGCCCCGACCCAAAGCGCGCGCGCCTTCGTTACTTGGCGCGCCAGACCTCTTCGCCGCCGTCGCCTTTCGTCATGCTGACCTTCTTCGCCGCCCTGAGCTCGGATAGACGCGGGCTGATCAGCTTCGCCTTCACGCTGATGCGCTGCGCGATCGTGTCGGTCGACGCCGGCCCGTGCTTCTGCAACGTCGCGTGAATGCGATCCTTCAACGGCTTCACCATCAGCTGCTCCCTTCTTCGTCTGCGGCGGTCCGCGCAAAAGCGCTAACGCCGCCTTCGATTCTCTGTGTGAGCGCGGCGTCGAAACCGGCGAGGGCGGCGATCGCTTCGCGAATGTCCGCGCGCGCCGCCCTCGCCTGCTCGAGCCCCCAGGCCCCCGGCGCCAGCTGCGCCAGGGCAGCCACAGCTTCGCCAGTCTCTTTGATCGCGCTGAGCGCCCGCGCTTCCGTGCCGCCGCTGACGCCGTAAACGGCGCAACCCGCAAGCTGCGCCAAAGCGCGCGCCATGATCGGTTTCCCCGCCGCGCGGTCGAGATCGGCGGCGATATCGATCGGCACGAACAATTCGTGCGCGTGGTCGGCGTACTTTCTGAGCGAGCGCGGTTCGTTGCGCGTCAGCTGCGCGAACGCTTCAGCCGTGCCCTGCGGCGTCGCCACGGCGAACGCCGCCGCCGTCGCGCCCTTCAGCGAACCGTACGCGGCAGGGGAGAGCAGGCGAGGTTTGTCGCTCATGCGGCGCCTGCCTGGAGAGGCCGCGCCGGTTCCGTTTCGGACTCGGTTCCCTCGACGGCGTCGGGCAGTGTGATCCCGGCTTCGGCGGCGAGGCGGGACAATTCCGCTTCCGCCTGGGCGAGCCGCTTTACACCGACATCCGAGCGGGTGTTGCGGATCTCGCTCACCCGGTCGGATGCGCCGAAAAGTTGAAGCGAAACGGGACCTTGCTGACGCCCGGCGGCTTCGCAATAGGCGTCGAACCGGGCCAAAAAGGCGGCCAGCGCGGGCGAAGAAGGGGGCGCTTCGGAATGCATACTGCAGCCATGAACCGGGAAATGGCCCGGTCAGTCAAGCGGGACGAACCCCAAATGCCGTGGATAAGTTCCCATGGCAGATTGCGGGAGATGCCCCGTGCCCGTTCTAAGTCTCAGTACCCGAAAGCTTTTCTCGACATGCTCGCGGCGGCCGGATTCTCCAGCCCGCACGCGGCTGCGGTAGCGGCGGGCAGTCCCGACATGCTGCGCGACCTTGCGCGCGGTAAGTCCCGAGTGCTGCGTACGGACTCGCTCGCGGCTCTGGCGAACACGCTTGGCCGTTCGATGGAAGACGTCAGCGCCGCGCTCGAGCTGCCAGGCAGCGACGGCGCCGGTCGGCTTCGCGTCGACGAGCACACGCCACAGCGCGCGCCAGTCCGCAGCGGTCCGCTTCTGCCGGTGCGCTACGTGGTGCAGGCCGGCGCCTGGATCGAGGTCGACGACCTCGCCCAGGAACGGCTCGTGTCGCCGCCGGTCACCGCCGACCCCGGCTTCCCGCCGGACGCACAATGGCTCGAGCTTGTGCGCGGCGATTCAGCCGACCTCTATTATCCCGAGGGCGTGTTCGTGCACGTCGTCGACGCCGTCGCCATTGGCTACGCCCCGCGGCACGATGATTTCGTCGTCGTCGAACGAAAGCGCGAGCAGGGTGGGCTGATCGAGCGCTCGCTGAAGCAGATTTTCAAGAAGGGGCGCAAGGTGGAGCTCTGGCCGCGCTCGCGCAATCCGAAATGGAAAGCGCCACTCGATTTCAGCGACTCGGCCGAAGAAGATCTGATCGAAATCGCCGCGCTCGTGCTCGGCGGCTATCTGCCGGCTCGGCGCTGATCGAAAAGGAGGGGCTGACATGCAGGGTTTCGGTTGGGTTCTGTTCTGCGCCGGCGCGGCGCTCGGCATTTTCGCGCTCTCGATCGACGCCAGCACCGGCGTATCGGCGTTCGAGAGCTACAGCTACCTAGACGGTCCGGGCGTCAACAATATCGGCGTGCTGAATGAGAAAACGAACCTGACGATCATCGCCGCCGCCTTGCTCGTCGCCGGCGCAATCTTCGCGCGGCCGCACGCCGAGCCTGCGCGCGTTGCGGCCAGCGGCCCGTCTCGCGCCGCCGACATCACAGCTTAATCGAGGGGAGAAGCTTCAGATGCTCACGCGCACCATCGCCGCCGTCATCGCGGCCGTCGCTATGACCGCCTGCACCACGACGCACGGGAGCCAGGCAGTCCACGATTTCGGCCGGTGGCAACAGCTGCAGCCCGGTGTGACGACGAAGCAGGAGTTGCATGCGATCTTTGGTCAGCCGCACGAAGTGCGCTACGCCGCTGACGGCGGCGAGAGCGCATGGACGTACTATCATGTCGTCAATCGCACCAACGCATCGACGTTCGTGCCGTTCGTCGGCCTCGTCACCAATGGCAGCGACCTCGACATCACCCGAGCCGAGTTCGTGTTCGCCGCGGACGGCCGGTTCGCGCGATCCACGCGCGAGCAGGACAGCCGCTATGTGAATTCGTACGCCGGCATCGGCGATGCGCTGACTCCAACCGGTCAGGTCGCGGCGGTTGAGCGCGAAATGCAGACTCTCGGCCTCCCCTTCGACCGGCGCGCAGCGCGGGATGCCGCCGCGTGGGCCGATCAAGCGAACTGAAATCCACAAGTCTATCGGGACAAATCCCTAATGCGCCGTTGACGACCGGGAACTGTCCCGGTTAGCGTCCGCTCCGCCTGTAACGCGGAGGGGCGCTTTTGCCCGAATCTGTCACCTCGCTCGCCGTCGAATCCGCCCGCCGCGCAGCCCGCGCCGGCGTGGCCGGCCTCAACGACCCGTTCGCGCAAACCGACGCGCTGGCGCACCTGATTCACACGTTGACCGCCGAGGCGATGGCCGCTGGCGTCGGCCTCTACGCCCGTATCGACGCGCTGACGCGCGCGCTCGCGGTCGAGATCGACTGCGCCATCAGCCCCAGCAGCAATGACGACGTCGCGCACGAGACCATGAAGGCCGCCGGCCAGCTCGCGCGCTCGCAGCTCAACACGCTGCGCATCCTGCGCCGTGCGCGCGAACTCCAGCAAAAAGGAAACAGCAATGGCTAAAGCCGCGCGCAAGCCCAAAGGCGTACCTGCCGCGATCGCCGGCATAGAAGTTTCGCCGCGCCTCGCGCCGTTCGAAGCGCCGCCGATCCGCGAAGGCGCAGCGCCGCTCGATAAGCTCTACGTCGCGCCGGAGAACGCGCGCGCGGACTCTCCGCTCGAAAACATCGACGAGCTCGCCGCCAACATCATCGCCTGCGGTCTCTTGCAATCGCTGCTCGCGTACGAAGATGACGAGGGCCGCTTCGCCATCGTCGGCGGTCGCCGCCGCCTCAATGCGCTGAAGCTGATCCGGGACGCGGCGCGCGTCGCGCCGGACGCACCGGCGTTCAAAGTCGATTTCGACGCCATTCCGTTGCGCATCACGACGCAGGCGAACGCGACCGCGGCGTCGATCGCCGAAAACACTCAGCGCGTCGATCTCGGCGTCGTCGACGCCGCGCTCGCCTGGAACCGCATGGCCGTGATCGAAGGCCGCGACATCAGCGAGATCGCCAAGGCGTTCGGCGTCACCGAACGCTTCGTCAAGAGCCGCATGAAGCTCGCGAGCCTGCACGAACCGATCCTTGAAGCATTGCGCGCCGGCGAACTCTCGCTCGATGTGGCGCAGCTCTACGCGACTGCGCATATGTCGCGGCAAGAGAAGGTGTGGAAGGGCCTCGGCAAGCAGCGCGACGTCGAGTGGCGCGTGCGCGATGAACTGAAGAAAGACACGCTCGTCGCCGGCGACGCTGTCGCCCGCTTCGTCGGCGAGGAAGCTTACCTCGCCGCCGGCGGCCAGATCGAACAGGAGTTCTTCAAGGCGCCCGAGCAATCGCGCTGGCTCGACCCTGCGCTCGCAGAGCGCCTGGCGCAGGAGAAGCTCGCAGCCGAAGCCGCCAAGCTCGAGGCCGAAGGCTTCCTCTTCGTCGACGCCGCGATCACGATGCCCTACGGCAAGTACGCAGACGGAAATCTCGGTACGCCGCGCAAGCCGACGCCCGAAGAAAAAGCCCGCGTCAAAGAGCTCGACGCCAAGCTGAAGGCGCTGCGCGCCGAGTACGAAGCGATCGAGCGCGGCTGTGAAAAGCGCGACACCGCCGAAGAGGTCGGCGAATACACCGACGAAGAAGCCGAACGCATGACGGAGATCGAGGACGAAGAAATCGATCTGCGCAACGCCAGGGAAGCGATCGAGGACTCATTCTACGAGTTCGATGACAAGGCCAAGCAAAAGAGCGGTGTCGCCGTCACGTTGAACAGCGATGGCACGCTCGCTATCACGCGCGGCGTCATCTCGCCGAAATCACGGCCGGCCACGCCGGCCGGCAGAGCCGCGAAGAAGGGCAAAGCCGCCAGCGCGAAACCGGCCAAGCCCGAACCGCAGGCGCCGATGACGAACCTGACGCACGAGAAAACGTCGCGCATCGCCAGCGCCATCGTCGGCCGCGCGCTGGCGCAACGGCCGGACATCGCGTTGATCGCGGTGACGGCCGCTTTGGCGCGGGAAGTGTTCGACATTGATCTTAACGACAGCGCCTGCGAAGCGCTGACGATTCGCGGCGCCGGGCAGGGGATGACCGGCGCCGAGTTCGCCGACGAAGACGCGTTGCTCGGCGCTGATGCGCAAGCAGCGGCGCGCAAACGCTGGCTGGTCGCGCTCGGCAAGCCGATCGACAAGCTCGAAGCGCGAATGACGACCTGGCCGCAGGCTGACGTGCTGGCGCTGCTCGCCTTCTGCGTCGGCGAAAGCGTCAAAGTGATCGAGCCGACCGCCGCGCGCGATTACAAAGACGACCAACGCGACGCGCTGATGCTGCTCGGCCGACTCGCCGGCGCGAATCCGGCGGCGCATTTCATCCCCGACGCCGATTATCTCGAAGGCTATTCGAAAGCCTCGCTCGAAGCGGCCGCCGCCGAGCTCGGCCTCGACAGCGCCGGCGTCAAGACGAAGGCCGCGCTCGCCGCTCTTGTCGCCGATCACGCCAAAGGCGGCGGCGCCACCGCGGCCTGGGTCCCGCCGCTCCTGCGCACGCTCTGCGGCATGGACGAAGCGCCGAAACCGAAATTGCCCGCGCCACGGGAGCCGAAAGGTAAGCCCGGGCGGTTGGATGCGGGCAAGGGGGCCGCAGCGAAGACCGCGTCTTCCGCCGCGAAAGCTGCGGCCCCCACCGCATCGAAGAAGGGCGCGGCGAAGTCCGCGAAGAAGCTCGCCAAGCCGCCGGCGAAGAAGGCGGCGAAGCCGAAATCGAAGACCGCTGCGAAGGGAGCCGCGCAATGAGCGAAGTCGCGTTCGAAGGTTGGGCCATCGTCGAACTGATGGGCCATCGCACGCGCCCCGGCCGCGTCAAGGAAGTCGAGACCGCCGGCGGCAAGATGCTGCGCATCGACATCCCCGCGCCCGATGGCGAAGTGACGGAGTTCTACGGCGTGTCGGCGATTTATTCGATCCGGCCCTGCTCGGAACAGATCGCGCGCGACCAATCCAGCACCGCACAGTCGCGCCCGGTCCGGCCGATCCAATACCGCGAACTGCCGCAGCCGGACGCGAACGCGGCCGGCGCCAGCAATCACGATTACGACGACGACGACGAGCTGCCGCTATGAGCGACCTCTATCCGATCGGCGGCGCGCTCGCGGCGGTCGCCGCCAAGCTGGCGCCGAAACCGGAAGCGCGCGCGCTCTACACCAGCGGCGTCGCCTGGTTGCCCGGCATCGATGCGGAAGCGCAAGCGCACACGCTGCGCCTCCGCGGCGGCCCCGAGTCGCTCGCCGCTTATCGCCACGCCGTCGCCGTCACCCGCGGCGAGGCCGCGCGCTGCGCCGTCGTGCGCGTTCATGTCCGCGCCGGCGGCGAGCTCCACGCGTTCGACTGCCGCCTCGACGAAGCCAACGTGCACAGCGTCGAAAAAGTGGAGGCCCTCTGATGCTTGCAAGGCCGCCGGTCTGGCAAAGGCTTGAACAAGCGCCGCCCGACATCGAGAACGCTGCCCTTGCAGCGACCATCACGTGTGATTGTGGCCGCGGCGGCAAAATTGTCGTCACCGGATCGCGCGTCGCAGGCGAGTGGATCGTCATGTGCGAGCACTCGATCGAGCTTACGCACTTCATGATTCTGCCGCGTCATCCCAACTGGGGATGCGTCCAATGAGCGACGGCACCAAGATCGAATGGGCGGCGAACGCTGACGGTTCGCCAGGCGCGACCTGGAATCCGATCCGCGCGCGCCGCCGCTCTGACGGCAAGCTCGGCTGGTTCTGCATTCACGCCAGCGAAGGTTGCCGCCTGTGTTATGCCGAACGCTGGAACGAAGGCCGCTTCGGCAATGGACTTTCCTACAAGAAGCAGAACGAAGCCGAGGTCGAGATCTTCCTCGACGAAAAAACGCTGCTGCAGCCGCTGCGCTGGAAGAAGCCCCGCACGATCTTCGTTTGCTCGATGAGCGATCTGTTCGGCGAGTTCGTACCCGACGCTTTCATAGACCGGGTGCTGACGGTCGCGGCGTGCGCGCCGCAGCACACCTTCATCGTGTTGACCAAGCGCGACAAACGCATGAGGGCGTACTTCGAAGCTCTATTCGGCTCGCAGGTAGCGCCGCGCGGCGTGCGCTGCCCGGCTTGGCCCGCGCTGCTCAATCGCGTTGAGCGTGTGTGGCTTGAGGAGCGAGGTCGCGACGCGTACCTCGCTGACGTGCGCCCGCTGCTTGAGCGTGGCTTGCGCACACTTCCCCCCGGCCCCCTGCCGAATGTCTGGCTCGGCGTTTCAATCGAGGATCGCGAGAACGGCGCCGGCCGCGGACCAAACCTGGCGATGACGCCCGCTGCCGCGCGGTTGTGGAGCGTCGAGCCGCTGCTCAGCGATCTCGGCGACATGACACGGCTGGGCCTCTTCGACACGCTCGACGGCGCACGCAAGGCCGTCGATTGGGTCATCGTCGGCGGCGAAAGCGGCCCAGGCGCGCGGCCGATGCATCCCGACTGGGTGCGTTCAATCCGCGATCAGTGCGCCGCCGCCGGCGTCGCCTTCTTCTTCAAGCAGTGGGGCGCGCACGCGCCCGTCACGATCCCGAAAACGGACTGGCGCGGCGAGACGCCGGTGGCATGGCCGCTCGGGCGGCTCGGCGCGCACCCGTGGCCGGATCACGACGACACGATGGTTGTGCTGACGCGCGTCGGCAAGCGCGCCGCCGGCCGCGTTCTCGACGGCCGCACCCACGACGAGCGCCCGCCGCTCGCGCACCAAAGGGTGGCGGCATGACCGCGCTGACGCACATCTATGCCGCCTTCATCGCCGGCGGCTGCGCCGTCGTCGCCGGCCAGGTGTTGCGCGCGTCCTACTGGCGCTTGCGCCGGCGCTTGATCGCCAGCGACGCCGCGATCGCGTTCGGCGGCGTCGTTAAGTTCAGCCGCGCCCTGCGCCGCGCGGGCGCGCTCGAGCCGCTCAGCCGCGCGCTCTTGATCGCCGGCGCTCTCGTCATGACCGCCGCTACGGCCGCGCTGTTCGCCTACGGCTTGTCGGGAGGGTTTCGATGACCGGCCGCCAGGGACGCCTGCTGTTCATCGGCGCCGTCGCCGCGTTCTGGAGCGCCGTCGGCTTTCTCGTCACCACCTGCGTCGGGAGCTGCGCACGATGAGTCCGACCGAACGCGCGCTGCGCGCGAGCCTCGAACAAGACGACGCCGCCTTCATCGCCGACATGCTGGTCAAGATCGCCGCGCGCCCGCTCGGCGCCGCCACCGTCGAGCTCGACGCCGAGGACGCTGCGCGCCTCGCGCGCCTGGCGACGGCCGCCTACATCGCCAACACCAATCGCCAGGGCGAGGGGTCGCCTTCAACAGAGAGAAGAGACTCATGATCGCCTACGGCTTCAAAACCGCCTTCGGGCCGCAAATCGACACCGACGCCAAAGAGCCGAAGGTCCTGACGCTGCGCCGCCAGCGCAAAGCGCCCTCGCGCCACGCCAATGTCGGCGAGACGATCGGGCTTTGGACCGGCCTCAGGACGAAGCAGGCGGCGCGCCGCGGCGTGGGCGTCGTCATCCTGCGCGGCCTGCTGCGTTTCAACGCCGCCGGCATCGTCTTCGTCAGCGAACTGCGGTCGACGCTGACCGTCGACGCGATGGCTGACGCGCTCGAGCGCGAGATCCTCGACGCCGAGAACGATTCCTTCGCGCGGCGCGACGGCTTCGAGAACTGGGCCGCGATGTGGGCCTGGCACGACGCCGCCCGCGACAAGGAAGAACGCGGCGCACCCTCGCTCGTGCGTCAAATCATCGCCTGGCGCCCGCTCAGCAAAGACCAGATCGCCGCCGTCGCCGCCGGCGCGCGCCTGGAGGAGGTGGCGTGATGCCGAAGCGTATTCCGATCGAGACGGCCAAGAGTGTCGCTCAGAAGCATGATCTTCATCAGGTGTTGCTCATCGGCTGGGACGGCGCGTTGACGCATGTCGTCACCTATGGAGCAACCCCGCACGATTGCGCGCTAGCAGCTAAGGCGCAGGATTTCTGGACAGGGAAGATTCGCGAGTTCTCATTTCGCGACGGAGATGCCTCGCCGTGGCGCCGCGATCTGTTCGTCGACGAAAGCGAGGACGTCGGCGTGAAACTATCCCACTTCGCGGACGCGATTCAGACTTACGTCATGATGCAGCAGGGGCGAAGGGTGTGCGTCCGCGAACTGGCCTCTGTCTTCAACACCGACCGCAGAACGGTTCTCGACGCCATCGACGCCGGCTATTGGCTCTATACGACCGGTGATGGCGCCGACGACACCAAGCACTTCGTCGGTGTGGACGGCGAATGATGGTCGTTTTTCCGAACCTCGCAATCTGCGTGCTGATCGTCGGCATCATACTTTTCGCCGCACTGCTTCCCGCGCCGCCGCCGCAGCTGCAACCCGCTTGGCGGCTCGGCGACATGCCGCGCGACGGCGTGACCTGGATCGAGATCGAGACCCGCTGGGGCGTCGAACCGTATTGCTGCGTGGTGCGCTGGAATCCGGCGTTGATCACGCGCAGCGGAACGGGCGGCTGGCAGCAAGCCGACGGCGGCTATTTCGAAGATGCGCCGTATCGCTGGCGCCCCGCGACGCGCCAGCCCGCGCTCCTCCAGAAGGCGCCGTCCGATGTCTGACTTGCAGTTACTTCGCGACGCGCTCGATGGCATCGCCGCCCCCAATTTCGCGGTAGAGCAGCAGATCGAGCGAGTGCTTGAGCCTGAGCGTGATGCGCAGCGACTCGCGTGGGATCGCCTTAACAAGGGTGCTCCGCCGACACCGAACTACACTAGCTCGCTCGATGCGGCCCTTGCGCTACGCGACACCCTGCTTCCTGATCGTGAGGTCGCAGTGTGGGACGACAAGGAAAACGGGCGCTGGGCGGCAAAGGTTGGTGACGATCATTGGGATGAGGCGATGAATGACTTCGTGTCATCAGGTCCGAACGCCGCCATCGCACTCATGCGCGCGATCATCCAGGCGTTGTGCGCGGACGAACTGGGCTCGATGAAGGCGCCGCCCGATGCGTGAACACGCCGAAGCCGCGGCCGCTTGGCGCGCCGAGTGTGAGCACAAACGCTGGCTCTTCATCGACACGATCGACCGCGTTCCCGTCGACCTGTTGATCGCGCTGATCGACCACGCTTTCCCGCCGGCGACCGCCGGCTTCTTCGAACCGCTCGGCGTCACTCGCGATCGCGCCGACTTCCTCGCCCGCCGCAACGCCGCCGAACGTGAATGGGCGGAGGCCTGGAAGCGCCACCACCGCTCCGTCGGCCGCAGCACACAGGTGATCAAGTCATGATTTACGAACTGATGTTGCCCGTCGCGTGCTTTGTTTTTGGCGTTTGGATCGGCCGCGGAAACGAATGGGAAGACGTGCGCGACACGGGCGTGCATTTGTACCAGCGCAATCGTCGCACGGGAAAACGGCGCGTGCTTCGCGGCGGCCCGAACCAGCCGATCGACACACACTGGCTCGAGACGGGGGAGTGGTTTAGCTCGAAACCGCCGCCCGGCCACAAGCGATGAGCGATCGCTGGCCCGAGCTGATGCGCCGCGAGACCGCGGCCGCGTTCTGCGACATGACGCCCGACCAGTTCGATCGTCAGTGTCCGGTCGCGCCGGTCGATCAGGGCTGGCGCGGCTATCGCTGGAAGCGCGCCAAGCTGCAGGCCTGGATCGACAATCTGCCGGAAAAGCCGCGCCCGCTCGCGCCCGGCCTTGACGCCGCCGAGCCCCAGGCGCCTGATGCGCCCGGCCTAACGCCAGAGCAACGCCGCGAGGCCAGCCTGGCGCGGATGTAACGAGGCACGAGGGGAGCAGGATGATTTTCGGCCGCCGCCGCCATTTCCGCGAGATCGCTGACGAGCTCGCCAGATCTGGGCTCATGCCGGACCGACTATTGCTGCTGCGCACCGACGCTGAACGTCTCGACGGCAAGATCGAGGACTTAGTCGAAGCGCTCAACGCGCGGACGCGCACCGGAGCCTGGCGCGCGCACCGCACCGCCGAGGGTGACTATGATTTGCGCCGGGAGGCGCCGCCGACGATCGCCGTAGAACTCGAACTGCCGACGAACGTCGTGTTTCTTCGGCGCAAGTGATGAGCGACGATCCGCTCGCGCCCTGGGCCAAGCGCCCGCCTTACCTGCAGCGCTGGATTGATCCGCGCAACGGCGCCGAGCACGTCTACTATCGGCGCGCCGGCGTGCAGAAGCGGCCGCTGAACGCGCCCTGGGGCACGCAGGCGCTCGCCGACGAAGTCGGCGCGCTCGCGGCCGCGCACACGCCGAAGCCGAAACCGGAAGCCGGCACGATCGTCGGCGCCATCCGCGAGTATCGCGGCGATCGCACGCGAGGAATCGACGCCTCGGCCGACTTCCTCGCCCTCGCGGCCGCGACGCAGCTGGATTACGAACGCCTCTGCGATGAATTCGAGACCACGTTCGCCGGCGTGCTGCTCGAAGACATCGACGCGGGCTACGTGCTGAAGCTCAGGGATAAATGGGCCAAGCGCGGCTATCGCGCGGCGAACCTGCGCCTGCAGGTGTTCAAGAATATCTGCAAAGGCCCGCGCATCCGCGCCGAGATCGCCGGCGATCCGTTTGCGCTGATCGACAAGGTGCCGCGGCCGCAGAACCTCGGCGTCGCCAACCCGCGCTGGCTCGACGAAGAGTTCGAGGCCGCGCTCGAGCACGCGATCGAGACGCACCGGCCCGGCCTTGCGCGGGCGCTCGCGCTCGGCCGCTGGGGCGGGTTTCGCCGCCAAACCATCTGCAGCGTGCCGCGCCGCGCCCGGATCTGGCGCGACAACGAAGACGGCGTGCGCGAGCGCCGGCTCTACTGGGTGACGGAAAAGAAGCTGGTCCTGTGCGATCGCCGCGAAGATCCGCGCCTGACGGCTCTACTCGAGCGCACCGAAAAGATGCGCCCGCGCTTCGCCAAGAACGTCGCGTCGCTGACGATCGCCTTCAACAGCTACGGGGAGGCCTGGAAGAAGCGGGCCCTGAGTCACGCTGTCGAGGACCTGGTCGCCGCCCTCGCGAAAGCGGGCCGCTGCCGGCCGTCGCTGACGATCCATGGCCTGCGGCACGCGCGCGGCGTAGAACTGGCGCTCGCGGGCGCCAGCGACGCCGGCATCATGTCCCAGCTCGACCACGCGACGCCGCGCCAGGCGGCCGAATATCGCAAGCAGGCCGAACGTCTCGGCCTCGCCGACGCCGCCCAAGACCAGGTGGACGCCCGCGTCACCAAGCTGCGCCAGCGGCGCGCCGCGCGTGGACAGCAAGACAAGAGCTAAGCTATTGATCCGGCGCCGCTTGTCTCCGCCCTACGAATCTGGGGGTCAGGAGTTCGAATCTCTTCGGGCGCGCCATGTCTCTTCGCTCCGGCCAGTCCGGAGCCTCCTCCGTCCGAACGCCGGCGCTTGACGGCGCCGCCTCCTGGACCGGATCGTCACGGCATGGGATCAGGCCAGGACCCGGCGCTGTTGCGCCGTTTGCTGCGGGCGAAGGACCGGATGGACGCGGCCTCCGACGAGGAATGGCCAGTCGAGCGGCTGGCCAACGTCAGCGGCGTCTCCCAGGCCCATTTCGCCCGCGCCTTCAAGCAAGCCTTTGGCGTGCCGCCGCACCGCTATCTGCTCACCCGCCGGCTGGAGCGCGCCAAGGCGCTGCTGCGCGACACCGAGCTGGCGATCATCGACATCGCCTTCCAGACCGGCTGGAACAGCCTCGGCACGTTTGGCCGCGTGTTCAAGGACGTCACCGGCGAGAGCCCGAGCGAGCTTCGTGCGCGTGAGCAAACGGGGGCGCACGCGCTCCAGCACGTGCCGCACTGCTTCGTCAGCGCCGCCCATCGGCCGAACCTCAAGACCGCAGTTTCGGAGAAGCGCCGCCGCGAGAGCGGCGGTATGGAATCCTCAACTGAAGAGGAGGTCCCATGAGCACCGGAATCGGAGTGATCGGTCTTTACGTTCACGATCAGGATGAAGCGCTCGACTTTTATGTCGGCAAACTCGGCTTTCGCGTCCACGCCGACGCGCGCAACGGCAATTATCGCTGGCTCACGGTGAAGCACCCGAACCAGCCCTCGTTCGAACTCGGCCTGTTCCTGCCGCAGGAGCCGGTGCTCGACGCGGCGACGGCGCAGACCATGCGCGAGATGGTGGCGAAGGGCGCAATGCCCCCGCTCGTGCTCGTGGTCGAGAATTGCCGCGACGCTTATGCGCAGATGAAGGCCAAGGGCGTCGAGTTCACGCAGGAGCCGATCGAACGCTTCGGCGGCGTCGACGCCAATTTCCGCGACCCCTCCGGCAACGGTTGGAAAATGATCGAGGCGCGCTGAGATGTACGCGCAATTCATGCAGCCCGCGGCAAAGGAGGTTCGCGTGAGCAAGTGGATCAGGCAATTTCACCGGTGGATCGCCATCGCGTTCACGATCGGCGTCATCGTCAACACGGTCGTAATTTTCGGCGGCGAAGCCGAGCCGGCGTTCTGGATATATTTGCTGGCTCTGATCCCGCTTTTCCTGTTGCTGATCACGGGCCTGTACTTGTTTGCGCTGCCCTATGCCGCCAAGTGGAAGCGCGCCTGACGGGAGCACTGCCATGGCGAAAACGGCAACCGCAAAGAAAGCGGCCACGAAAAAAGCCGCAAAAAAGATCGCGAAAAAGAGCGCGCCGAAGAAAGCCGCGCCGAAGCTTCTGTCCGGCGGCAATCCGCAGATCGCCAAGGGCTACGGCGAGGCGCCGGTGAAGGCCTATATCGCGGCGATGCCGGACTGGAAGCGCGATGTCGGCAAGCGCATCGACGCCATCGTCACCCGCGCCGTGCCCGACGTGAAGAAAGCGGTGAAGTGGAATTCGCCGTTCTACGGCATGGAAGAGGGCGTCTGGTTTCTGAGCTTCCACGTGTTCGCCAAGTACGTGAAGGTGACTTTCCTCAACGGCGGATCGCTGAAGCCGCCGCCGCCCGGCGCCTCGAAATATCCGCACGTCCGCTATCTGGACATTCGCGAAGAGGGATTCGACGAGAAGCAGTTTGCCGATTGGGTGAAGCAGGCCAGCAAACTGCCGGGCGAGAAGATGTGAGCCATGACCAAGATCGCAAAGACCACGAAGAAAGCCGCGCCGAAGAAAGCCCCGCCGCACACAAGCGATTGGCGCCCCGAAACGCTCGCGCGGGTGCGCGCGCTGATCCAAGAGGTCGATCCCGAAGCGGTGGAAACGCTGAAGTGGCGCGGCGTGCCGGTGTGGGAGCACGACGGCATCATCTGCACCGGCGAGACCTACAAGGACAAGGTGAAGCTGACCTTCGCCAAAGGCGCCGCGCTCGATGATCCTGCGGGACTCTTCAACGCGAGCCTCGACGGCAATGTGCGCCGCGCCATCGACATTGAGGCGGGCGACAAGATCAACGAAACGGCGTTGAAGGCGTTGGTCCGCGCCGCTGTTACACTGAACACGGCCAAGCACGCGGCGCGACCGCGCAAGGGGGCGCGCCGCGGCTGAGGCGCTGCACGGAGGGAACTTTTCTGGCGCCGTGGCCGGACATTCAGCGATCCGCCGAAGAAAACTTGTCTGAAACGCAGCGCTTTGCGTGTAGTCTTGCCGTCGCGCTTGCTTCAGCGCGACCTGAGACGATCGGGGCGCGGTGCTGGCTCGAGCGCGCGCGAGACGCCGGGGGAGCTGATGGCCAGAGCGTACGCCCATATCACCGCCGCGTTGTGCGCCGCCTGCGTCGCATTGCCGGTGTCGGCGCTCGCGCAAACCACGGCCATTGCTTACGATGAACTGGAGCAGCTCTCGATTGAAGACCTGGCGAATCTGCGCATCAGCTCGGTTTCGCTTCGGGCCGAGCCGCTGAGCGAGGCCGCAGCTTCGGTTTACGTCATCACCAACGACGATCTGCGCCGGTCCGGCGCGACCAGCATTCCCGAGGCGCTGCGCCTTGCGCCGAACCTTCAGGTCGCGCGCGACGACGCCATCGACTGGTCGATCACCGCGCGCGGCTCCGGCAATTTCGGCAGCGCCAACAAGCTGCTCGTGCTGATCGACGGCCGCAGCGTCTATTCGCCCGTGTTTTCCGGCGTGTTCTGGGACGCGCAGCACAGAATGCTCGAGGACGTCGACCGGATCGAGGTGATCAGCGGCCCGGGCGGAACGCTCTACGGCGCCAACGCCGTCAATGGCGTCATCAACATCACCACGCGAGATGCGTTCGAAACCCAGGGGCTTCTCACCAGTGTCAGCCTCGGCGATGTCGACCGCACCGCCGCCGTCCGTTGGGGCGGCCAGATCAATCCCGCCAGCGCGTTCCGCGTCTTCGTCGCGGGTTACGAACGCGGCGAGTCGCTGCTCGCCGGCGGCGGCGCCGGCGACGGCTGGGAAGGCGGACACACGGGCATTCGCTTCGACTGGCGCGGCGCCGACGATTCGGTCACCGCGCAAGCGGACGGTCACATCAACACCTATGATGTCGACCAGCGCGACACCAACGCCAACGTCGTGCTGCGTTGGACGCGCGAACTCGACGCCGACGCTTCGTTGGAGACGCAATTCTATTGGGACCAGGTCGACCGCAACAGCCCCAACGCGTCCGACATCTTCAACAGCTACGATCTGCGTTCGCAGCTGAGCATGCGACTCGGCGGCCATGCGATCGTCGCCGGCGCCGGCTATCGCTCTACCGAAGATAGTTTCGTGACGAAGCTCCCAGTGCTCACGCTGACGCCCGCGCGCCGTCACACCGAGATCGTAAACGTCTTCCTGCAGGATTCGATCAATCTCAATCCGGAGACGACGCTGATCGTCGGTTTCAAGGCCGAGCACGACACCTTCGTCGAGGAGACCGAAATCCTGCCGAACGTCCGCTTGGCTTGGCGTCCGCTGCAGGATCACCTGTTCTGGGCCGCCGTTTCGCGCGCGACCCGGACGCCTAACCGGTTCGATCGCGACCTCGGCCTCGCCGGCGTGATCGTTCCCAACGACGACTTCGTTTCCGAAGAGCTGTTCGCTTACGAACTGGGCTATCGCGGCCTGCCACGCGAGGGGCTCAGCGTCTCGGCGACATTCTTCTACCATGAGTACGACGAATTGCGCAGCATTGGGCCGAGCGGCGGCGGGCCCGCCCTCCAATTCCGCAACGACATCGAAGGTGAGCGGTGGGGCGTTGAGGCTTGGCTGCGCACCGATCTTACCGATTGGTGGCGCATGGAAGTCGGCGGCTACGCCATGGACGAGTCGTTCGGCGTGCGCCCGGGCGCGGTCGATCTGAGCGGGGGCCTGTCGCCTGGTGCGGATGCGGATCACCAGGTGCTGGTTCGCTCGCAGTTCACCTTGGCGCCGGAGGTCGAACTCGATCTGCGCCTGCGCCACGTCGGCGAAATCGACGAACCGAGCGTCAGCGTACCAGCCTACACCGAGGCGGACGCGCGTCTCGGCTGGCGCATGAATGAAAATCTGGAGCTCTATCTGGCCGGACACAATCTTCTCGACGAAAGCCACCTGGAGAACCGCCAGCCGGGAGATCCGGCCTTTGAGACCCGGCGGCGCGTCTCGATCGGCCTGCGCTGGACCCGCTGAGCATGGGCGGGGGAGCCTCTCATCTGCGATGTTGGCTCATCGCTTGCGCGTTCGTCCTTGGCGGATTGCCGGCGCACGCCCAAAGCGCCGACGAGTCGGCGGTTAAAGCCGCCTTCCTCACACGGTTCGGCTCTTTCACGGAGTGGCCGCCGACCGCCTTCAGCGCGCCGGACACGCGGTTCTCGATTTGCGTCGCCGGCTCCTCGTCGATGCTGCGCAGCATTGATCGCTTCGCGCGCGGCAGCCAAATCGGCGGCCGCGCCGTCGTCGTGCGGCGGGTCGCCGACGCCTCCGACATTAGCGGCTGCCAGATCCTCTATCTCGCCGCGTCGCGCGTGGCCGTCGCCGACTTCCTGCGCGCGGCGCGGGGCCGGCCCGTGCTCACCGTCACGGATGAGCGGTACGGCGCCCGGCGCGGCGTGATCCACTTCGTCGTCGTCGACGACCGCGTGCGCTTCCACATCGATCGTGACGCCGCCGAACAGAACCGGCTTGGTTTGAGTTCGCGCTTGCTGAGCATCGCCCTCAGCGTGCGCGGCCATGGCGGAGCGAGCGCGCCATGAGCCGATTGCCGATCAAGACACTGCGCATCCACACGCCGTTGCTCGCGGTCGTCACGGCCGTGGCGCTCGTGTTCGCAGGCGTCGCCGGCGCGGCGCTCAGCGAGCGCGATTTCCGCGAAGCGAAAGTCGAACAAGCCCAGGCGCATGCGCGCGTGCTGGCCGCGAGCGTGAGCGCGGCGCTCGCGTTCCAGGACGCCGCCGAAGCCCAGCATGCCGTGGACGCGCTGACTGCCAATCCCGATGTCGGCTCGGTCGGCGTCTACACCGTCACGGGCGACTTGTTCGTGCGCCGCGTCGGCCCTGAGGGCGCGCCGCCCGCGCGGCTGCAGCAGGCGGGGGAGGCGCGCTATGACAACGGCTTCGCCACCGCCTCGGCGCCAGTAGTCCAGAACGAAACGCCGCTCGGCGCGGTTCATGTGCGGCTTTCCAGCGGCTCCGCAGCGACGCGGTGGGCGCGCTATATCGGCGTTGCGCTGCTGCTTGGCATGGCCGCATTAATCGTCATCGTCATCGGCGAAGCGCAGCGTGCGCTGAATACGGCGAACGACGAACTCAGCCGCCGTGCCGAGGCCCTGGCGAAATCGAACCAGCAACTCAGCAGCGAAATTAACGAAAAGCGCAAGGCGCAGAATGCGCTGGCGCAGGGGCAGAAGATGGAGGCGATCGGCCAGCTCACCGGCGGCGTCGCGCACGATTTCAACAATCTGCTGATGGTGATCTCGAGCGGACTGCGCCTGTTGGAGACGCGGGACGACGAGAGCAAGCGCGCCAGCATCGTCGCCGCCATGCGTCAGGCGGTGGACCGCGGCGCAGGGCTCACCAAGCAACTGCTGGCGTTCTCGCGCCGCCAGAAGCTCACGCCGGAAGTGATCCGCTTGCAGGAGCGGATCGAAAATCTGCGCCCGTTGCTCGAACGCTCGCTGCGTGAGGACATTGCGCTCGAAGTCCGCTCGACCGCGCCAGACGCCGCCGTGAAGGTCGACCCGGGGCAATTCGACATCGCCATCTTGAACCTTGCCGTGAACGCGCGTGACGCCATGCCGAACGGCGGCTCCCTCGTCATCACGATTGCGCCCGCTGGGCCGGATGAGCCCGACGCCATCGCCGTCAGGGTCGCCGATAGCGGGCAGGGCATGGCCCCGGAGGTGCAGGCGCGCGCCTTCGATCCGTTTTTCACCACCAAGGAAGTCGGCAAGGGCACCGGTCTCGGCCTCAGCCAAGTCTACGGCTTCTCGATGCAGTCCGGCGGACGAAGCGAAATCGAAAGCGAGCCGGGCCGCGGCACGGCGGTGACGTTGATCCTGCCGCTGAGCGAGGAAGCGCCGCCGCCGCGGCAGGCGCCGGCCCCGGACGCAGCCGGCGGCAGCGGCGCCGTGCTGGTGGTGGAGGACGACGACAGCGTCGCGGCGATGGTGTGCGAGATGATCGCCGACCTCGGCTACAGCGTGACGCGCGTGCCGAACGCGCACGAGGCGCTGCAGCGCATCGAAGGCGGCGCGCAGGTCGATTTGATTTTTTCGGATATCATCATGCCCGGCGGGCTCAACGGCATCGAGCTTGCGCACGAAGTGCGGCGCCGGCGTCCTGAGCTGCCGATCCTGCTCACCACCGGCTATGGCGGGCGCGGCGAAACCGAAGTGCAGGGGTTCAAGGTGCTGCGCAAACCGTACGACCGTGACGAGCTGGGCGCCGCCTTCGCCGAGATCGGCGCCTGATCAGCGTTTGGCGATGTTCTTGCGGATAATCGCGATGATCAGGATCGAGAACGCAGCCAGACGCAGCAGATAGAGCCAGCTCCGCTCCTCCAGAACGCCGCCGAGCAGCGTCGAAAGCGCCGAGTTCAGCGCCAGCAGGAAGAAGGCGATGGCGAAGACGAAGAACAGCGAGTCCTTCGTCCGCTGCCAGAAGCGGAGAAAGAACGCCGTGCAGACGACATAGCCCATCGCAATGAGGCCGGAGAAGAAATCCGTGAACGGCATCACTCGACTTCCCAGATGAAGCCGTAGATCAGCACGCCGACGGCAAGCAGAGCGGCGAGGTGCCGATATGGCAGCAGATTGAAGTCCGGGAACAGCACGAGGTCGCCCAGGACGAAGAAGTTGTTCACCGCAAGAAAGACGAAGCTCACCGCGCTCCAGAGCAGCAGCCGCGCGCGGGTCCGGAAATAGGCCCGCACCAGCAAGACGGCGCAAAGCGCGCTGGTCACGAAGCAGAGCGTATAAACGAGCGTTGGCATGCTCATTCGTCCTTCTTGGTGAAGCGGAAGGCGTCGGCGAAGCTCTTCAGCCGTTCGTTCGGCGAGGCCACGATGGCGTTGATGACGGTGACGGGGCGCTCCTGATAGGCCTGCGCAAGCTGGGCGCAGAGTTCCTCCAGCGCGGGAGAAGCCGGTGCGTAGCGGCAGCGGTCGCCCTCGCACACCACAAGCCCGGCGTCCTGAAGCTGTTTGGTGCAGGAAGAGATTAGCGTGCGGGTGGCGCGAAGCTCGAGCACCGCCTCGTCCGTCGTGAACGCGCGATCCTGGTGCGCCCGCAGCAGCAAGAGCAGCTCGAGCGCCCAAGTGGAGCGTATGGCGCTTCGAACGAAGCTGAGGAGATCGGCGTCCAGCACTATCGGATGCTAAAAAGTCTCATCGGCGCAAGCTTCTGCCCTCCGCTGTGTCGGCATTGGCCGCGAATTTCAACCCCTCCTGAAAAAAAGCACATGCGGCTGGGAACTTCGATCTCCGGCGCGGCGTTTCGGCTTTCGCGGGGGTGTATGCGGACGGCGCCCCCGGTGCGTCAGACGTCCCGGGTGTGTTGCGGAGCTATTCTCAATGGACGCGAAGACGGCGACGGTGAGCAACCGCGCACGTAATGGCAACGGCGGTTCGCGGGGCGCAGGGCAAGGCGGTGACCCGCCATCGAGCCAAGAGGCGCAGCTGCGGGAATTGCTCCAGGCGCTCCAGGCGATGAAGGTCGGCGACTTCTCCGCCCGCCTTCCTGCCGACCATGTCGGGGTCCTCGGCAAGATCGCCGACACCTTCAATGAAATCGTCGCCGCCAATGAGCGCATGGCCGCCGAGCTTGAACGCGTCGGCTACACGGTCGGGCGCGAAGGCCGCACCAAGCAGCGCGTGAAGTTCGTCAATCGGGCGGGCTCCTGGGGGGAGATGGAGAATTCTGTCAACACCCTGATCGACGATCTCCTCTGGCCCACCGAAGAGATGACGCGCGCTGTCAGCGCCGTCGCTCAGGGCGACCTGCTGCAGACCGTTCGCCTCGAAGTCGACGGCCGCCCGCTCAAAGGCGAGTTCCTCCGCTCCGCCAAGATCGTCAACACGATGATCCGCCAGCTGCGGGAGTTCACCTCGGAAGTGACGCGCGTCGCCCGCGAAGTCGGCACGGAGGGCAAGCTCGGCGGCCAAGCGCAGGTGCGCGAAGTCACGGGCGTCTGGAAGGAGCTCACGGAATCCGTGAACTCGATGGCCGACAACCTGACATCACAGGTCCGCAACATCGCCGAAGTCACGATCGCGGTCGCCAATGGCGACTTGTCGAAGAAGATCACGGTCGACGTGCGCGGCGAAATCCTGCAGCAGAAGGAAGCCATCAACACGATGGTGGACCAGCTGCGCTCGTTCGCGTCGGAAGTGACGCGCGTCGCCCGCGAAGTCGGCACCGACGGCAAACTCGGCGGCCAAGCCATCGTGCCCGGCGTCGCCGGCACCTGGAAGGATCTGACCGACTCCGTCAACGCCATGTGCGGCAACCTAACGGACCAGGTGCGCAGCATCGCCCAAGTGACCACGGCCGTCGCCCGCGGCGACCTCTCGCGCAAGGTCACCGTCGACGTGCGCGGCGAAATCCTCGAGCTCAAGGACACCATCAACACGATGGTGGACCAGCTCAACTCGTTCGCCTCCGAAGTGACGCGCGTTGCGCGTGAGGTCGGCACCGAGGGCAAGCTCGGCGGTCAGGCGCAGGTGCCGGGGGTCGCGGGCACCTGGAAAGATCTCACCGACAACGTGAACTTCATGGCCGGCAACTTGACCGCTCAAGTCCGCAACATCGCCGAAGTGTCGACCGCTATCGCCAGCGGCGACTTGTCCAAGAAGATCACCGTCAACGTCTCGGGCGAGATTCTGCAGCTGAAGGAGACCATCAACACGATGGTTGACCAGCTGAACGCCTTCGCCGGGGAAGTGACGCGCGTTGCGCGAGAAGTCGGCACCGAAGGCCAGCTCGGCGGCCAGGCCAACGTGACCGGCGTCGCCGGCACCTGGAAGGATTTGACCGAGTCCGTGAACTCGATGGCTTCGAACCTCACCGCCCAAGTCCGCAACATCGCCGAAGTGTCGACCGCCATCGCCAACGGCGATTTGTCGAAGAAGATCACCGTCGACGTGCGCGGCGAGATTCTCGAGCTGAAGGACACCATCAATACGATGGTCGACCAGCTGAACGCCTTCGCCGGCGAAGTGACGCGCGTTGCGCGCGAGGTCGGCACCGAAGGCAAGCTCGGCGGTCAAGCCGTCGTGCGCGGCGTGGCGGGCACGTGGAAGGACTTGACCGACAACGTGAACTTCATGGCCGGCAACCTCACCGGCCAGGTCCGCAACATCGCCGAAGTCGCCACCGCCGTCGCCAAGGGCGATTTGTCGAAGAAGATCACCGTCGACGCGTCGGGCGAGATCCTGTCGCTGAAGGAAACGCTCAACACGATGGTCGACCAGCTGAACGCGTTCGCCGCCGAAGTGACGCGCGTCGCCCGCGAAGTCGGCACAGAAGGCAAGCTGGGCGGTCAGGCGCAGGTCTCCGGCGTCGCTGGCACATGGAAGGACTTGACTGACAGCGTGAACTCGATGGCCGGCAACTTGACGGCGCAGGTCCGCAACATCGCCGAAGTCGCGACCGCCATCGCCGGCGGCGATTTGTCGAAGAAGATCACGGTCGACGTGCGCGGCGAAATCCTTCAGCTGAAAGAAACGCTCAACACCATGGTCGATCAGCTCAACCGCTTTGCGGGCGAGGTGACGCGTGTGGCGCGCGAGGTCGGCACCGAAGGCAAGCTCGGCGGCCAGGCCCAGGTGCCGGGCGTCGGCGGCACGTGGAAGGATTTGACCGACAACGTCAACTCGATGGCCGGCAACCTGACGTCCCAGGTCCGCAACATCGCCGAAGTCACCACCGCCGTCGCCAAGGGCGACCTCTCGCGCAAGGTCACGGTCGACGTGAAGGGCGAAATCGCCGAGTTGAAGAACACCGTCAACACGATGGTGGACCAGCTCAATTCGTTCGCTTCGGAAGTCACCCGCGTCGCCCGCGAAGTCGGCTCCGAAGGCAAGCTCGGCGGCCAGGCCCAGGTGCCGGGCGTCGCCGGCACCTGGAAAGATCTCACCGACAACGTGAACTTCATGGCCGGCAATTTGACGGCTCAGGTCCGCAACATCGCCGAAGTCGCCACCGCCATCGCCGGCGGCGATCTCTCGAAGAAGATCACCGTCGACGTGCGCGGCGAAATCCTTCTCCTGAAGGAAACGCTGAACACGATGGTGGACCAGCTCAACGCCTTCGCCGGCGAAGTGACGCGCGTTGCGCGCGAAGTCGGCACCGACGGGCGCCTTGGCGGTCAGGCGGTCGTGCCCGGCGTCGGCGGCACCTGGAAGGACTTGACCGACAACGTGAACCTCTTGGCGGCGAACCTCACCACCCAGGTCCGCAACATCGCCGAAGTCACCACCGCGGTGGCGCGCGGCGACCTGTCGCGCAAGATCACCGTCGACGTGAAGGGCGAAATCCTCGAGCTGAAGAACACCATCAACACGATGGTCGACCAGCTCAACGCCTTCGCCTCGGAAGTGACGCGCGTCGCCCGCGAAGTCGGCACCGAAGGCAAGCTCGGCGGGCAGGCGCAGGTGCCCGGCGTCGCCGGCACCTGGAAGGACTTGACCGATACGGTCAACGTCATGGCCGCCAACCTCACCGAACAGGTGCGCGGCATCGTCAAGGTCGTCACCGCCGTCGCCGACGGCGACCTCAATCAGAACCTCACCGTGAAATCGAAAGGCGAGGTCGCCGCGCTCGCCGACACGATCAACAACATGACGCGCACGCTGGCCACGTTCGCCGACCAGGTGACGACGGTGGCGCGCGAAGTCGGCGTCGAAGGCCGTCTCGGCGGCCAAGCCAACGTGCCGGGCGCCGCCGGCACGTGGAAGGACTTGACCGGCAACGTCAACCTTCTCGCCGCCAACCTGACGAGCCAAGTCCGCGCCATCGCCGAAGTGGCGACGGGCGTCACCAAGGGCGATCTGACGCGCGCCATCGAAGTCGATGCGCGCGGCGAAGTCGCCGAGCTCAAAGACAACATCAACACCATGATCGAAAACTTGCGGCAGACCACCGACCGCAATACCGAGCAGGACTGGCTGAAGACCAATCTCGCCAAATTCACCTCGATGCTCCAGGGCCAGCGCGATCTGGCCTCGGTCGGCCGTTTGCTGCTCTCCGAACTCGCGCCGCTCGTCGATGCGCACCAGGGCGTCATCTATCAGATGGTCGCCGACGAGGACGGCCCTGCGCTGCGTCTGCTCTCGGCCTACGCCGACGACATCGAGAGCGCGCACCCGGCGCGGCTCGAGATTGGCGACGGCCTCGTCGGCCAGTGCGCGGCGGACAAGCGCCGCATGCTGATCACCGACATTCCCGACAATGTCGTGCCGATCCGCTCGGCGCTGTTCCGCTCGACACCGCGCAACATCATCGTGTTGCCGGTGCTGTTCGAAGGGCAGGTCAAGGCGGTGATCGAACTCGCCGCCGTCGGCGGCTTCACCACGCTACAGATCGCGTTCCTCGAGCAACTGACGGCCTCGATCGGCATCGTCCTGAACTCGATCGAAGCGACGATGCAGACCGAAGGCCTTCTGGTGCAGTCGCAGCAGCTCGCCGGCGAATTGCAGGCGCAGCAGCGCGAGCTGCAGCAGACCAACGAGCAGCTCGAACTGAAGGCGCAGCAGGTCGCCGAGCGCAACGTCGAAGTCGAACGCAAGAACCAGGAACTCGAACAGGCCCGCCGCGCGCTGGAAGAGAAGGCGGCCGAACTCGCGCTCACGTCGAAGTACAAGTCCGAGTTCCTGGCTAATATGAGCCACGAACTGCGCACGCCGCTGAACTCGATCCTGATCCTCGGTCAGCAGCTCAGCGACAACCCGGACGGAAACCTCAGCGCCAAGCAGGTCGAGTTCGCGCGCACCATTCACGGCGCCGGCACCGATCTGCTGAATCTCATCTCCGACATTCTCGACCTGTCGAAGATCGAATCCGGCACCGTCACCGTCGAAGCGGAGGAGATCTACTTCCAGAACGTCATCGACCGCGTCGCGCTGCCGTTCCGCCACGAGGCGGACAACCGCCAGCTCTCGTTCGGCGTCAACATCGATCCGAACGTCGGTCGTTCGATCATCACCGACTCCAAGCGTCTGCAGCAGGTGCTCAAGAACCTGCTCTCCAACGCCTTCAAGTTCACGGAAACCGGCGGCGTGCGGCTTGACGTGCATGCGGCGGCGGAGGGCTGGAACGCCGAACACCCGGTATTGTCGCAAGCGCCGCTAGTCGTCGCCTTCACCGTCTCCGATACGGGCATCGGCATTCCGGTCGAGAAGCAGCGCATCATCTTCGAGGCGTTCCAGCAGGCCGACGCCTCCACCAGCCGCCGCTACGGCGGCACCGGGCTCGGTCTCGCCATCAGCCGCGAGCTTGCCTCGCTGCTCGGCGGCGAGATCCAGCTGCGCTCCACGCCGGGCGAAGGCTCCACCTTCACGCTGTATCTGCCGATCGCCTATGCCGGCGCGAACGCGCCGTCGCGTCAGCCCGTCGGCGAGCGCTTCCCGCAGCCGGCGCTGACGATCCGCACGCAGACCGTCGAGCGCGTCGCAGACGACCGCAATGAAATCGAGCCCGGCGAGCCGTGTTTGCTCATCGTCGAGGATGATCCGCACTATGCAAGGATTGTCGCTCAACTCGCCAAGGATCAGGGGCTCAACGTTCTGGTCGCCATGACCGGCGCGGAGGCGCTGGACCTCGCCCGCGTCTACAAGCCAACGGCCATTTCGCTCGACGTCTTCCTGCCCGACATGCTGGGCTGGACGGTGCTGAGCCGCCTGAAGCAAGACCCCGCGCTCCGGCACATTCCCGTGCAGATGCTGACGCTCGACGAAGACCGCCAGCACGGCCTCGCCCGCGGCGCCTACGACTTCATCTCCAAACCGATCGCCGCCGACGAGCTCAGCGGCGCCATCGGCCGCGTGCTCGATTTCTCGAAGCCGCAGCAGCGCCGTCTGCTCGTCGTCGAGGACGATCCGACCGAACAATTCAGCATCAAGGAACTGCTGGCGCACGATGACGTCGAGATCGGCTTGGCCTCCACCGGCAAGGAGGCCCTGCGATCGCTGAAGCAGGAGCATTGGGACTGCGTCGTGCTCGATCTGCGACTGCCGGACATGTCGGGCTTTGACGTGCTGGAGCGGCTAAAGCAGGACGAGGAGTCGCGCGACGTCCCTGTCGTCGTCTTCACCGGCAAGGAGCTGTCGCCGGAGGAAGACGCCCGTCTTCACACCATGGCGCGCAGCATCGTCGTCAAGGGGGTCGAATCGCCCGAGCGGCTGCTCGATGAAACGGCGCTCTTCCTGCACCGCGTAGTTTCCGAGTTGCCGGAGGAGAAGCAGCGCATGCTGGAGCGGCTGCATGGTTCCGACGAAGACCTCGTTGGCCGCTGCGTACTGCTGGTGGACGACGACGCACGGAACATCTTCGCGCTTTCGAGCTTGCTCGAACGCCGCGGCATGCGTGTGGTGACCGCCACCACCGGCCGGGAAGCGATCGATCTGGTGGAGACGACGCCGGACATCTCGATCGTGCTGATGGATATCATGATGCCGGAGATGGACGGCTACCAAACGATGCATAAAATCCGTCAGAACCCGGCCCACCGGCGCTTGCCGATCGTGGCGCTCACGGCCAAGGCGATGAAGGGAGACCGCGAAAAGTGCCTGGAGGCGGGTGCATCCGATTATCTGGCGAAGCCGGTCAACACCGAGCAACTGCTCTCGGCCCTGCGGATGTGGCTGCACCGCTGATGGCGTCCGGCTTCGATCAACCCACCGAACGGGTGAACATCCTTCTCGTCGACGACCAGCCCGGCAAGCTGATGAGCTACGAGCTCATTCTTGCCGGCCTCGGTCAGAACCTCTTGAAGGCGCCCTCGGCCAAGGACGCGCTCGAGCTTCTGCTCAAGAACGACGTCGCAGTGATCCTCGCCGACGTCTGCATGCCCGATCTCGACGGCTTCGAGCTGGCGCAGATGATCCGCGAGCATCCGCGTTTTGTGGACACGGCGATCATCTTCATCTCGGCTGTGCATTTGAGCGAACTCGACAGCCTCAAGGGCTACGAGCTCGGCGGCGTCGATTACGTGCCGGTGCCGGTCGTGCCGGAAGTGCTGCGCGCTAAGGTGCGCGTGTTCGTCGACCTCTATCGCAAGACGCGTGCGTTGGCGCGCGTCAACGAAGAACTCGAGCGGCGCGTGACCGAGCGCACGGCGCAGCTGGAGGCGGCGATCGAGCGGCAGGAATTGCTCGCGCGCGAGGTCGATCACCGCGCCCGCAACGCGCTGGCGGTGATCCAGGCGATCGTGTCGCTCACGCCGGCCGACGACGCCGACAAGTTCGCCGCGGCCGTGAAGGGGCGCATCCGCGCCATGGCGACGGCGCACAATCTACTCTCCGAAACGCGCTGGAGCGGCGCCGATCTGCTGCGGCTGATGCACGAAGAGCTGGCGCCTTATGCGTCCAACGCCAGCGTCGCCGTGGACGGGCCGCCTGTCGCTATCGTGCCGCGCGTCGCGCAGAACCTCGCGCTCGCCCTGCACGAATTAGCCACCAACGCGGCCAAATATGGGGCGCTCTCCAGTGCGGACGGCAAGCTCCACGTCACTTGGCGCCTTGGCGACCGCGAACTTGTGCTCGAATGGGACGAGCAGTGCAGCCACCCTGTCAGCACGCCCGCCCGATCCAGCTTCGGTTCACGCGTGGTCGACACCAGCATCAAGGCCCAACTGGGCGGCTCCTTGGAGCGCGAGTGGCGCCGCGATGGTTTGCGCTGCACTCTGCGCCTGCCGGCATTGCATTTCGCCCCCGGCGCGAGCGTGACGGCTGGCCCCATAGATACGCACCGCCTCGGCGCCGCCAACCTCGATCGCATCGCCGGACGGCGGGTGCTGGTCGTCGAGGACGAGCCGCTCGTCTCGATGATGATGCAGCGGCTCGTGTCGCAGTTCGGCGGCCATGTCGTTGGCCCGTTCTCAGGGCCTCGTGACGCACGCAGCGCGCTCGACACCGAGATCGACGCTGCTTTGCTCGACGTGAACGCCGGCGATGAGATGGTCTATCCGCTGGCCGAAGAGCTATTGGCGCGCGACGTGCCGATCATCTTCGTCACCGGCTATCAGGCGGAGGCGATCGACCCGCGTTTCGCCGACGCGCCGCTGCTGACAAAGCCGATCGAACCTGATGAACTCGCGGTCGCCGTGGCGCGACTTATCGCCAGCAAGGATGCGCTGCGGCGTTCCGCCGAGGTCAGGGCGTAGGCGAAGCAGCCTCGTTCGCGCCGGCGTCCGAGGCGCCGCCTTCCTGCGGCGGTTCGGCGGGTCCGAGTTCCTCCTGCGTCTGTCCCGGCTGTTGCTGGAGGTCGGACAGGTTCGGATTGTCGCCGCTGGCGGCGCCGTAGACGCCTTCTTCCGTTCGCGTCGCCGGGTCCGGCTGATTGCAGGCCGGCAGCGCGCTCGCGGCGGCGAGCAGAATGAGGGCGCGGGTCGGGCGAAGCGTGGGGGACATGACGGAAGGACGCTCTAGCGTAGACAAGGTTCCGGCAATCTTAATCGTCCTGTTGCGGCAGCGCGTACGCGATCACGTGGTCGCCCCGCGGCGTCTCCATAAAATGGTGGCCGCCGGTCATGATCACGAGGAATTGGCGCCCGTTCGCTTCGTACATCATTGGATTGGCTTGCCCGCCCGCGGGTAGGACATCGCTCCAGACCGTCTCACCGGTTTCGAGGTCGATGGCGCGGATCAGATTGTCCGTGGTCGCCGCGATGAAGATGAGGCCGCCCGCGCTCACCACGGCGCCGCCATTGTTCGGCGTGCCGATCCGGAGCGGCAGCATCGAGGGAATGTTGAACGGCCCGTTGCGCCGCGCCGAGCCGAACGGCCGATCCCAGATCGTGCGCCCGGTCGCGAGTTCGATCGCGCGGATGCCGCCATAGGGCGGCTCCTTGCACAACAGATTTGTCGCCGGCATGCGCCAGCCGGCGTTCACGTCGATCGCGTAGGGCGCTCCCGCCTGCGGATCGCCTTCGCCCTCCGCGCCGCCGAGCGAACCGCCGCGCGCCTGCTGCTGTTGCTGCTCTTGCGGCGATCCGCGCGGAAACCAGCCGCGTTGGTTCGCCTCGCGCCGCGGCACCAGGCGGTTGCGATTGGGCATGTCGTTATAGTTGGCGACGATCACGCCGCGCACCGGATCGACGGCGATGCCGCCCCAATCCGAACCGCCATTGTAGCCCGGATATTCGATCCAATGCCGGTCCGTGGTCGGCGGCGTGTAGATGCCTTCGTACGCCGCTTGCCGGAACTGGATGCGGCAGAACATCTGATCGATCAGCGACATGCCCCACATGTCGCGTTCGGTCAGATCCGGCATGCGCAAGCTGTGATAACTGGAGAACGGCTGCGTCGTCGCCCGCCGCACCGGCTCGACGCCGCCGCGCGGCGCTATCTGCTGTGAAACGCCGTGCAGCGGCACGCCGGTGCGCCGATCGAACACGTACATCTCGCCTTGCTTGCTGGCGAGGATGACAGCCGGCACGACGCCGCGCGGCGTCGGCAGATCGACCAATGTCGGCTGCGATCCGAGATCGTAGTCCCACACATCGACATTTACCGTGCGGAAATGCCAGCGCGGCCGCCCCGTCGTCACATCTAGCGCCACCAGCGAGGCGGTGTACTCGTCCTCCGCCGGCGTGCGCGTGCCGCTCCAATAATCGACCGCCGAATTGCCCATCGGCAGATAGACCAGCCCCAGCGCTTCGTCACCGGTCGCGGTCGTCCACATGTTCGGCGTGCCGCGCGTGTATTCCTGTCCCGCCGGCGGCGCGCCGCGCCATTCGGGATGGGTCATGTCCCAGGCCCAGCGGAGCTCGCCGGTCACGGCGTCGAAGCCCTGGATCACGCCGGACGGCGCATCGAGCGTCTGCCCATCGAGCACCTGATGCCCGGTCACCACCATGCCGCGCACGATCGCCGGCGGCGAGGTGATCGACACCATGCCCGGAATCACCTGGCCCATGCCGCGCTTGATGTCGACGGCGCCGTTCTCGCCGAAATCGGCGCACGGCTGCCCGGTGCGCGCGTCCACCGCTATCAGTCGCCCGTCGAGCGTGCCTTCGATGATGCGCGTCGCGCAGGCGGCGTTCGCGGCTGCGCCCGGGCGCGCATAATAGGAAACGCCGCGGCAGGCGGCAGTGTAGGGGATCCAATCGTCCGACACGTGCGGATCGTGCCGCCAGCGCTCCCGGCCCGTCGCAGCATCGAGTGCGATCAGGATGTTGCGGGCGGTGCAGAGATAAACCGCATCACCGATCTTGATCGGCGTCGTTTCAGCGCCCCATTTTTCCTCCGGCAGATCGCCGGTGCGATAGACCCAGGCGCGTTCGAGATTGCGCACGTTGTCAGGCGTGATCTGCGTCAGCGGCGAGTAGCGCCGCGCCGCATAAGTCGCGCCATAAGCGGGCCAGTCGGCGCCGACGTGCTGCAGCGATGGATCGCTCATCGGCGCCTCGATCGGCGCCGGCATCAGCCCAGGCTCGTCGGGTCGGTTGGCGATGCCGACGGCGATCAGCAGCAACACCGTGAACGCCGCCCAGGCGCCGGCGCCGAGGAGTCTTTGACGCTTTCCGTGCTCGCGGTCCAGCGCCGGCATCGCCAGCACGACGAGCAGCAACAGCACCAATGGACCGACCAGACGCGGCACGAGCGCCCAACCGTTTTCGAGCCCGACTTCCCAAAGCGCCCAGATCAAAGTCGCAACAAATACGGCGAAGTAGATCCAGGCGCCGATCATCCGCCGCTGCATCAGCGGAATGGCCGCCGCGATCAAACCGGCGCCGGCGAGAAAGTAATACCAAGAGCCGCCCAACGCCGCGAGCCATAGTCCGCCGATGAGCAGCGTCACCCCGACCAAGCCGATGATCGCGCCCAGCGCGACGACCGCCCAGGCGCCGCGCGAATGCGGCTTCGTCCAGCTCAGTCTCATGGCGGCGCCACGCTCCATTACCGCAGGCGCAATGCGAGTGGGCGTTCTTTGTTCCTAGAACAGGCGCGTAAACAGGAGCCAGAATGCGCCGCCCATGACGCCGGCGCCGATCGTCAGCAGAACGCCGTCTCGCGCCGTCAGCCCCAGGCCGAAAAACGTGATCGCCAGCCCCGGCAGCAGCGGCGCGATCGGGATGAGCCCGAGCGGAAACGTGATCAGCGCCGCCAGCACACAGAGCAGCGCCACGACGATCACCCAAGGCGGCTTGGTCAGGAATTGCAGCCGCGGCCGCACGACCGTGTCCACCGCCCGCGCCGTCGGCCGCGACGCTTGCAGAAACTGTCCGAGCTTCTCTTCAGACAGTTTCATGTCGAGCGCTTTGCGGGGCAGCCACGGCGTCTGCTTGTGAAACGTGAGCTGAATCGCGATCAATAGAGTCACGACGGCGAACAGCCACGTCGAGCCCGGGATCAAGGTCGCGGGCGAAACCGAGATCAGCCCGATGATCAGCAGCAGCGGGCCGTAAGCGCGCCGGCCGATGACTTCGAGCACGTCGCGCAACTGGACGTCGCCGCCGCCGTTGCCGTTTCGCCGATCGTCGTCGATCTTGTGCTGGAGCGCGTCCAAGAGCGACGTCAAATTGTGCACTTCGGATCGGCGCCGGGCCATGCGTCCTCCGCTGCGGTAAACCTCGCGCCGATGCGCGCTGTTCCTAGGCCGGCGGCAGCAGCGCCGGCAAGCTCTGCCACAGGATCGCGACGATCCCGATCACGGCGCCGGCGATGGAAGCCGAGCGCCAGAACCGGTCCACCTCGTCCTCGCCGCGCCGCAAGCTGAGGCAGAGCAGGGCCAGAACGCCGACGAACGCGAGCCCCGATCCTCCGATCAGCCCCCGCGCCAGCGGCGTGCTTTCGCCGACGGCCTGGATTGAGATGCTCGCGACCGCGTAGATCAGGCCGAAATGCGCTGCCCAGAGCAGCGGCCCGGCGAGCAGGATGAGCCAGCGCACCATCGCTCACACCGCCAACGGAAACGCGCGCGTCAGCAGCAGCGCGAGCAACGCCTGCGCCGCCGCATACGCGGTAAACAAGCCGACGCTCTCCATCGTCGCCGGCCGCTCCCGTACCAGCAGCCCCGCCCACCAGCGCGCGACGAGATAAAGCGCCATCAAAGTCGAGATTGTCGCGAACACCATGTCCCAGGCCAAGAACATCGCGATCAGCGCATCATGGCTGTTGAGCTCCGGCGTCAGCCCGCCGCCGCGCCAGCTCGCGGTACTGATCCAAAGCTCGGCGGCCAGCGCAATGACAGCGACGCCAACTAGCGCCATCGCGCCCACCGGCGTCGAGCGATAAAGCCGCACGCCGAAAACCGCGCATCCCAGCGCGACAGAAGCGAGCGCGCCGCAAGCCCACAGCGCCGACAACGGCGGCGGCGCCGGCCAGTGCGCCGCCTGCGAACTCCAGATGAAGATGTAGGAAAAGCACATCATCGCGAAGATCATGCCGGTCACCGTCAGCAGCACGATCATCGCCCACCAGCTATGGCTGCGCGGTCCGCTGGAATAGGTCGGCACACGAATGCCCGCGCCGATGTCGGCGCTCGCCTGCTTCATCGGCAAATCGTTCGCCCACACCCAGCGCACGATGCAGACGATTGCCGCCAGCCCATTGAGCACGGCGAGCGCATAGAGCTTCACCGTCAGCAGCAGAAAGAAACCCGCCGTGAACAAAGCGGCGCCGAAATGAAACCAAGACGGTCCCGGCATGCGCTGCAGATATTGCGGCTCAGCGTTGATCGGACTCGTCACGATCGTCTCACGCTCGCCGGTCGCCGAGTTCGGCAGGAAATAGCGCCCGTCCTCGACGTCTTTCGAAAGGTTCGAATCGTCCCAGAGCGGATAGCGGCTCTTGATCACCGGAATCGAGCGCGTCGAATAGAGCTCCGTCGGCAGCCATTCCAGCGTGCCGGCGTTATAAACGTTGCCGGCGCCTTCGCCGGTGCTGAAGCGGAAGTTGCGGACAAGATCGATCACGATCACCAAAACACCGGCGCCGATCATGAACGAGCCGATCGTCGAAATCTGGTTCGGCAGCGTCCAGCCGATATCGGGATAGGTCCACACCCGCCGCGGCATCCCCATCAAGCCGGTGAGATGCATCACCAGGAAGGTCACGTGCATGCCGACGAAAATGAGCCAGAACGCAACTTTCCCGAGCCGCTCGGACAAGCGCCGCTTGCTCATCATCGGCGCCCAATAATAGAAGCCCGCCAGCAGCGGAAACACCATGCCACCGATCAGCACGTAGTGGAAATGCGCCACCACGAAATAGGTGTCGTGCGTCACCCAGTCGAACGGGACCATCGCCAGCATCACGCCGGTCAATCCACCCATCACGAACACGACCAATCCGCCGATCGCGAAATAAGCCGGCGCGGTCCAGCGTATCTTCCCCGCCGCGAGCGTTGCGATCCAGGCGAACACCTGCAGCCCCGCCGGCACCGAAACCGCCATGCTCGCCGCCGAGAAGAAGGAGGTGGAGATCGCCGGCAGGCCGGTCGTGAACATGTGGTGCACCCACACGCCGAACGAAATGAAGCCCGTGGCGATGATCGCCAGCACGACCAGGTTGTGGCCGACGAGCGGCCGTTGCGCCACCGTCGGAATGATCATCGAAGTGATCCCCGCCGCCGGCAGGAAAATGATGTAAACGTCCGGGTGGCCGAAGAACCAGAACAGGTGCTGCCAGAGCAGGGGATCGCCGCCGCGCAGAGCGTCGAAGAACGGCCAGTTCAACGCCCGCTCCAGCTCGAGCAGCAGCGTGCAGAGGATGATCGAGGGAAAGCCGATCACGATCATCGCCGCGAACACCAGCATCGACCAGGCGAACACAGGCAGCTTGTCGAGGCTCATGCCGGGCGCGCGCGTTTTCAGAACGCCGACGATGATCTCGATCGCGCCGGCGATGGCGGAGATCTCGATGAAGCCGATGCCGAGGAGCCAGAAGTCGGCATTGATGCCGGGCGAGTAGGCGCTCGAGGTGAGCGGGGGATACATGAACCAGCCGCCGCTCGGCGCGAGGCCGAAGAACAGCGAACAGAAAAACGCGAGGCCGCCGATGAAATAAGCCCAGAACGCGTAAGCCGAGAGCCGCGGAAACGGCAGATCGCGCGCGGCCAGCATCTGCGGCAAAAGCAAAATCCCCAGCGCCTCCACCGCCGGCACGGCGAACAGGAACATCATCACCGAGCCGTGCATGGTGAAAATCTGGTTGTAGGTCTCCTCGTCGAGAAAGCCGTTCAGCGGCAGCGCCAGCTGCGTGCGCATCAGCAGCGCCAGCACGCCCGCAAGGATGAAAAACAGAAAGGCGCCGCCGACATAATAAATGCCGACATAATTGTTGTTGACGGCGGTGAGATATTCGAGCCCTTTCGGCGCGCACCATATGCGCTTCAGCTCTTCGACCTCTTCCGCCGGCCGTTCCTCCTTGGTCGGGAAGCGCTTGTAGAGGTCGGGATCGAAGCCGGTTTCGCTTCTCACCTGAGGCTCTCCAGATAGAGCGCCAGCGCTTCGCGATCTTCGGGCGGCAGCGCCGCATATTGGGGCATCCGCACGCCGGGCTTCAATTCGTCGGCGTCGGCGATCCACAGCCGCAGCATGGTCGGCTCGTTGGCGAGAATGCCTGCGCCCAACGTGCGCCGGCTGGCGAAATGCGTGAGATCGGGGCCGAGCGCGCCGTTCGCGTTCGCGCCGCGCACCGCGTGGCAGGCGCCGCAGCCTGCGCTGTCGAACAGCTCGGCGCCGCGCCCGCCGCTCGCCGCCGCCGGTGCAGCTTGCGCCGCCATCCACGCGTCGAACGCCGCCGGCTCCATCGCCACCACTTCCAGCGCCATCAGCGCATGCGCCGCGCCGCAATATTCCGTGCATTGGCCGCGATAGACGCCCGGCGCGTCCGCTTGTAGCCGCAGCACGTTCATGCGCCCTGGAATCATGTCGAGCTTGGGCCCGAGGCGCGGAATCCAGATGCTGTGAATCACGTCCGCCGAGACGAGTTCGAGCGTCACCGGCTCGCCGGCGGGAATGCGAATCTCGTTCGCCGTCTCGAACGCCGGCCTGTCCCCATCATAATAGGTGATCCGCCACCACCAGAGTTCGCCGCTGACGCGGATGCGCCGTTCGCCGGCCGCGGGCGGATCGAGCACGCGCGCCGTCGTTGTGAGGCCATAGATCAACAGCGCGCTCAGCACGATCACCGGAAACGCGAAACCACCGATCACGATCGCCTTGCGCCCGCCGAGCCACTCGCGCCCGCGCCCGCTGACGGCGACCGCCAGCAGCGCCAGCACGATCGCGAGCACGACAACGCCCATGCCGATCGCCGCCCAAGTGATCTCGGCCAGCGGCGCCGCGAAGGGGCCTGCTGGGTTGAGCGTCGGCGGCGGCCAGGTCGATGTTGAGGTCGAATTGTTCAGCTGCGCCCTCCGCGGCTCTCGAAGCGGAACACATCGGCGTACCGCGTGTTCCCGAGCGATGGCGGCGAAATGGATGTTGGCGTTCGCGCTGCTTGCGCTGGCGGCCGCCTGCGGCGCCGGCCCGGTGCGCGCGCCGCCGCAAATGTCGGGCGAGGTGATCGCCTTCGGCGGCGGCCCGAGCGGCGCGCACAATGCATGCTTCACCTGTCACGGGCTGGAAGGCGAGGGATCAGGTTTCGCGCCGCGTCTCGCCGGCCTCGACGCGGGCTACCTTGCCAAGCAGCTCGACGATTATGCGCGCGAGTTTCGCCCCGACGACGAGATGACGCCGATCGCCAAACAGATGAGCGACGCCGACAGGCGCGCCGTCTCGCTCTATTACGCCTCGCTTCGGTATGAAGCGCCGGCGATCACGGCGCCGCCGCCCGCCATCTACCTGCATGGCGATCTGTCGCGCGGCGTCCTCGCCTGCGCCCGCTGTCATGGCGACAACGCCGCCGGCCGCGGGCCCGGCTATCCCGCGATTCACGCGCAGCCCGCCGAATACACAGCCGAACAGCTCCGGCGCTGGAGGCGCGGCAAGCGGCGCAATGACGGCGCCGATATCATGGGCCGGATCGCGCGCGGATTGAGCGAACAAGAGATCGAGGCGCTGGCGGATTATCTCGAACGCGGCGGCTGAGGCGTCTGCTTTTCCTTCGGCCGATCGAGATTGCCGCGCGTGAGATGGCGCTTGGCCGCCGCTTCACTCAGCAGCACCGGGACCATGCGCGCCAGCACATCGTCCTGGTTGATGAAGTGGTGGTGCAGCGCCGCGCCGATATGCATCGCCAGCAAACCCATGATCGCCCAGACCGACCAGAAGTGCAGCGTTTCCGCCCATTGCTCCAAGTGCGCGCGCTCGACGAAACCGAGCTCGGCGACAAACGGCAAGCTGGGCAACTCCAGCCCGAACGCCATGCGGATGCTGTCTCCGCCTGCCGCAGAGAGCATCAGCCAGCCGGTGAACGGCAGCACGAACATCAGCACATAGAGTCCGACGTGCACCGCCTGCGCGGCGAAGTGCTGCCAGCCCGGCATGTCTTCGGGATCTTCCAGGTCCGGCAGGATAAACGGGGCGATGCACCGCCAGCCGGCGCGCATGAAGGCGAACACGAGCAACACCGCGCCGACGAGCGCGTGAACGCCGTAGGCGTCGAGCTTGTCGTACCCCGCCGGCAGCCAGCTGGTCCGCCACCCCCACCAGAGCTGAAACAGCACCATGGCCGCCATGGTCCAGTGGAAGAAGATGCCGATCGGGTGATAGTGCGAGCGCGTGACCTCGCCTTCTTCCCTAGACTGCTGAGCGGCGTCGGCGGCTGTCATGGCAGAGCGCCAACCCGGCCGGCAAACGCCTGTTCCGGCCGCTACCGGCATGTGCAGGTGCAGCAACAAGGACGTGCCGCCAAGGGCTGTTATTCCGGCATAGGGTGCCCGCCACGGCCCAATTTACAGCAACGTTCTTCGGCATTTGGCCCGTATGTTGCGTCAATCGCGCGTCTGAGTATTTTGCGCGCCAAATCAGAGGGCGGCGTGGCCAGCGTTCGCCCTGGGAGTGAAGCGTCCATCATGAAAACCTCACGCCGCCGGGTCGTCCTCGCGCTCGGAGCCGCCATGCTTGCCCCGCTCGGGGCGGGCGAGGCCGTTGCGCAAAACCCCAGCCGCGCCGACCGCGCTTTCGAGGCGCTCGGCCGCCGCTGGCTCGATCGCTCGATGCGCTATTCGCCGGTCTCCGCTACGACAATCGGCGATCACCGCTACGACAACCGCGTCGATGACGTCAGCGCCGCTGGCCGCAACGCCGCGCTCCGCTTCACGCAAGACACGTTGCGCCAGCTCGAAGGCATTGACCGCAGCCAGCTCTCCCGCGCCAACCAGGTCGACGCCGCGATCCTCGAAAACAATCTGCGCGCGCAGATCTGGCAAACCGAGACGCTGCAGAGCTGGGCCTGGAATCCGCTCGGCTACCAGGCGCTCGCCGGAGGCGCGCTCTACGGTCTGATGGCGCGCGAGTTCGCGCCGTTGCCGCAGCGCCTGCGCTCGGCCATCGCGCGCATGGAGCTGATCCCCGATCTGTTGCGCAAAACGCGCCAGGAACTCGTGCCCGCACGCGTGCCTGTGCCGTACGCCGACACGTACGTGGCGCAGAACCGTGGGCTGAAGTCGATCGTCAGCGGCATGATCGAGCCGCACAAGGGCGAGCTCTCGGCCTCCGACCAGCGCCGCATGGAGCGCGCCATCGCCGCGTTCAACGCAGCCGTCGATGAGCACCAGGCCTGGATCGAGCGCACGCTCGTCCCTGCCGCGCAGGCTGATTTCCGCGTCGGCGCCGAAGTTTTCGACACCCAGCTCGGCTTCACCTTGATGTCGACGATGCCGCGCGCGGAAATCCGTCGCCGCGCCGATGAAGCCGTGCGCAACGTGCGCGCCGAGATGTATCGGGTCGCGAAGATTGCGCTTGAAGGCGGAAATGTTCGCGGTGCTTACGACGGGATCGGCGAGACAAGCTTTCCAACGCCGACTCCAGAGGAACAACAGGCTACGATCCGCGCTGCACTTGATCTCGCTGCAAACGACCGTCCGGCGCGCGATCAGCTGGTGGAGACCGCCACCAACGCCACCGAAGAAGCGCGCCGCTTCGTCATCGAGAAGGATCTCATTACACTGCCGGAAGGGCCGGTGCGCGTGATCCTGATGCCGGAATTCCAGCGCGGCTACGCCGTCGCCTATTGCGATTCGCCCGGCCCGCTCGAACGTCACCTCGAGACGTTCTACGCTGTCTCGCCGATCCCGGACGATTGGACCGAGGAGCAGACCGTTTCGTTCCTGCGCGAGTACAACAATCGCGGCACGCTCGACATCGCCGTGCACGAAGCGATGCCCGGACACTACGTCCAGATCTATCACTCCAACCGCTATCCCTCGACGCTGCGCGCGGTGCTGGGCTCCGGCTCGTTCGTCGAAGGCTGGGCGGTCTATGCCGAAGAGATGATGGTGCAGGAGGGCTTCCGCGCCGACGATCCGCTCTTCCGCCTGAGCCAGCTGAAGATCCAGCTGCGCACCATCACCAACGCGATCATCGACCAGGCCATCCACGTCGACGGCATGACGCAAGAAGAGATGATGCGCTTCCTCACCGAAACCGCGTTCCAGGAGGAGCGCGAAGCGGCGGGCAAGTGGCGGCGCGCGCAGATCTCCTTCACCCAGCTCTCGACCTATTTCGTCGGCTTCCAGGAGCACCTGGAAACTCGCGCTGAAGCCCAGCGCCGCGCTGGCGCCAATTTCAATCTCAAAGCCTACCACGACGGCGTCTTGTCGTTCGGCTCACCGCCCGGCCGCTTCGCCCGTCAACTGCTTCTGGAAGAACCGATTCAATGATCGATCCGAAAACCAATTCCGCGTTCGACCGGCACGAAGACGTCGTCTTCGTCGGCGACGAGCAACTCGGCTATGCCGGAATCATCGCCATCCACAACACCGCGCTCGGCCCCGCCGCCGGCGGCTGCCGCATCTGGACCTACGCCAAAGTCGAGGACGCGCTCACCGACGCGCTCCGCCTCTCGCGCGGCATGACCTACAAGAACGCCATGGCAGATCTGCCGCTCGGCGGCGGCAAGGCCGTGATCTACAAGATGGGCGCCGACCGCGCCGCCTGCTTCGAAGCATTCGGCCGTGATGTGGAAGCGCTCGGCGGCCGCTACATCACCGCCGAAGATGTCGGCGCCTCGGTCGCCGACATGCGCGCCATCGCTCGAACCACGTCGTATGTCGCCGGCCTGCCCACCGAGGAAGGCCAAGCCGGCGGCGATCCCTCGCCGGTGACGGCGCTGGGCGTCTTCGTCTCGATCAAGGCGCTGCTAGGCGGTTCCGTGCAGGGGCGCACCATCACGGTGCAGGGCGTCGGCTCGGTCGGCTTCAATCTCTGCAAGCTGCTTGGCGACGAGGGCGCAAAGTTCATCATCGCTGACGTGAACGAGAAGAACCTCGAACGTGCGAAGGCGCTCGGCGCCGAGATCGCGGCGCCCGACCGCATCCACGCAGTGAAGGCTGATCTCTTCTCGCCGTGCGCGCTGGGCGCGGGCCTCAACACCCGCACCATTCCCGAACTCGGTGCGCCGATCGTCTGCGGCGCCGCCAACAACCAGCTTGAAACCGAAGAGGACGGCGCCCGTCTCGTCGCCCGCGGGATCACTTACGCGCCGGACTACGTCGTCAACGCCGGCGGCATCATCAACGTCTCGGCCGAGTATCTCGGCGAGCCGGCCGATGTCGTCGACGCTCGCGTCCGCGCCATCGCCACGCGCCTGACGCACGTGCTGGATGTGGCGAAAGCCGAGAACATCCCGCCGCACCAGGCCGCCGACCGCATCGTCCGCGAACGCATCGCCGCCGCGAAGAAGAACTGAGGACAGTATGAGCCCGCGCAAATCGAACGCTCTCGATCTGCATATCCCTGCGCCGCGTGCGCGGCCTGGCGACAAGCCCGATTTCAGCGGCTGGTCATTCCCTGAGCCCGGCGACACGCCGCGTCCGGACATCGACGCGCCGGCGCTGGAATTGCGCGACTACGCCTACGGCCTTGTCCGCGTGCTCGACATGGAAGGCAACGCGCTCGGCCCCTGGACGCCGCATATCCAGCCGGAAACGCTGCGCCGCGGCCTCAAATACATGCTGCTCACCCGCGCCTTCGATGACCGCATGTACCGCGCCCAGCGCCAGGGCAAGACCAGCTTCTACATGCAGTCCTTCGGCGAAGAAGCGATCTCGGTCGCGCAAGCGCTCGCGCTCAATCCCGACGACATGTGCTTCCCTAGCTATCGCCAGCAAGGCATCCTGATCGCGCGCGATTATCCGCTGATCGAGATGATGCACCAGATCTACTCGAATGCGCGCGATCCGGTGAAAGGCCGCCAGCTGCCGGTGATGTATTCGTCCAAGAAGGACGGCTTCTTCACCATCTCCGGCAATCTCGCCACCCAAGTGCCGCAAGCGGTCGGCTGGGCGATGGCGTCCGCATACTCCGGCGATCTGCGCATCGCCTCGACCTGGCTCGGCGAAGGCTCGACCGCCGAGGGCGACTTCCACGCCGCGATGACGTTCGCCTCCGTCTACAAGGCGCCCGTCATCATCAACGTCGTCAACAATCAGTGGGCGATCAGTTCGTTCCAGGGCATCGCCGGCGGCGAGAACACCACCTTCGCCGCGCGCGGGGTCGGCTACGGGCTGCCGCCGCTCCGCGTCGACGGCAACGACTTCCTCGCCGTCTACGCCGTCACCCAATGGGCCGCCGAACGCGCGCGCTCGAATCTGGGTCCCACGCTCATCGAGCACTTCACCTATCGCGGCGGCCCGCACTCCACCTCGGACGATCCCTCGCGCTATCGCCCGGCTGAAGAGGGCCGCGCCTGGCCGCTCGGCGATCCGATCGAACGCTTGAAGCAGCACCTCGTCTCCATCGGCGAATGGAGCGAAGAGCAGCACCGCCAGGCGCAGGAGGAAGCCGTCGAAACCGTCCGCGCCACCGGCCGCGAAGCAGAAAAGGTCGGCGTCCTCGGCGCCGACGGGGCCCACCCGCGCGAGAGCATGTTCGAAGACGTGTACAAGGACGTGCCCTGGCACCTCCGCCAGCAACGCGAAGAAGAGGGCGTCTAATCCCATGGCTGCCATGACCATGATCCAGGCGCTCAACTCCGCGCTCGACACCATGATGGAGCGCGACTCCAAGGTGCTCACCTTCGGCGAGGACGTCGGCTATTTCGGCGGCGTGTTCAAAGTCACCGAACACTTGCAGCAGAAGTACGGCGCCAAACGCTGCTTCGACGCGCCGATCAACGAGTGCGGCATCGCCGCCACCGCCATCGGTATGGCCGTCTATGGCCTCCGCCCGGTGATCGAGATCCAGTTCGCCGATTATATGTACCCGGCCTACGACCAGCTCGTCAGCGAAGCCGCGCGCATCCGCTATCGCTCCGCCAACGACTTCACCGTGCCGCTCACGGTGCGCATGCCCTATGGCGGCGGCATCTATGGCGGCCAAACCCACAGCCAGTCGCCGGAAGCTTTGTTCACTCACGTCGCCGGCCTCAAGACGGTGATCCCGGCCACGCCGTACGATGCGAAGGGACTTCTGATCGCCGCGATCGAAGACGACGACCCGGTGATCTTCCTCGAGCCGAAGCGCGTCTATAACGGCCCATTCGACGGCCGCCGCGATCGCCCGGTGCAGCCCTGGTCGAAGCATCCGGCCAGCGAAGTGCCGGAGGGCTATTATTCGATCCCGCTGGGCAAGGCCAACATCGTCCGCGAAGGCCAGGACGTCACCGTCCTCTCCTACGGGACCATGGTCCACGTCGCGCTCGCCGCCGCCGAAGATTCCGGCATCGACGCTGAAGTGATCGATCTGCGCACGTTGCTGCCGGTCGATATCGACGCGATCGTGCAAAGCGTCGCCAAGACTGGCCGCTGCGTCATCGTCCACGAAGCCACCCGCACGTCCGGCTATGGCGCCGAACTCAGCGCACTGGTGCAGGAGCATTGCTTCTATCATCTTGAAGCGCCGATTCAGCGGGTCACGGGCTACGATACGCCCTATCCGCACGCGCTCGAATGGGAGTATTTCCCAACCCCGCCGCGCATCATCAAAGCCATGCGTCGCGTGATGGAGGGCTGAGACGTCTCATGGGCCAGTACGTTTTCAAATTGCCCGACGTGGGCGAAGGCACCGCTGAAGCCGAGATCGTCGCCTGGCACGTGCGCGTGGGCGATGTCGTCCAGGAAGACGCCCCGCTCGTCGATGTGATGACCGATAAGGCGACAGTCGAGATGACCGCGCCCGTCGCCGGCAAGATCGTCTCCATCCACGGCGAACCCGGCGACATGGCCCCCGTGGGCGGCCCCATCGCCGTGTTCGAAACCGACGCGGAGTCATTCTCCCCCGCGAGCGGGGGAGGCGGCGAGCGGAGCGAGCCGGAGGGGGTAAGTCCGCCAGCCGTCGCGCCGGCCCCTCTCAGTCATCACGCTTCGCGCGCTGACAGCTCCCCCGCAAGCGGGGGAGCAAATGCGCCCAAACCCAAGATCAAAGCCCCCGCGGGCGCCACCTGGTCGGAAGACGAAGTGCAGGCCGCCATGCAAGGCGCGCCGAAGGCGCAATCCGTTCCCGTCGCCGCCATGTCGGGCGCCAGCAAGCCCGCGCCGAAGCCTGCGCCGTCGCAAGCCGTCGCCCGTCCCGAACCGCGCGACGCCGCCGTGAAGGAATGGAGCCAAGCCCAAGCCTCGCCCGCCGTCCGCGCCCGCGCGCAGAAGCTCGGTCTCGATCTCGGCCAAGTTCGCGGCACCGGCCCCGACGGCCGCATCACCCACGAAGATCTCGACGCCGTGCTCGTGCCCGCCGTCGGTTCGCGCCGCGGCACGGCGCTGGCGGAAAAGAACGGCGTCGAGCCGGTGAAGGTCATCGGGCTGCGCCGCAAGATCGCGGAGAAGATGCAGGACGCCAAACGCCGCATTCCGCACTTCGCCTATGTCGAAGAAGCGGACTTGACCGAGCTCGAAGAACTCCGCGCGCACTTGAACGCCACCAAGCGCAACGAGCAGCCCAAGCTCACGCTGCTGCCGTTCCTCATGCGCGCGCTGGTGCTGGCGCTGCCCGACTTTCCGCAGATCAACGCCCGCTTCGACGATGAGCAGGGCGTGGTCTATCGCCACGACAATGTCGACATCGGCATCGCCACACAGACCGATAACGGCCTCATCGTCCCGGTCGTCCGCCACGTCGAAGCGCGCGACGTTTGGGATTGCGCCGTCGAAGTTTCGCGTCTCGCCGCCGCCGTGCGCAACAACAGCGCCGGCAAGGACGAGCTCTCCGGCTCCACCATCACCATCACCTCGCTCGGCGCCCTCGGCGGCATCGTCACCACGCCGGTAATCAATCACCCGGAAGTGGCGATTATCGGCGTCAACAAGCTGGTCGAGCGCCCGGTGGTGAAGAACGGCCAGATCGTCGTCCGCAAGATGATGAACCTGAGCAGCTCGTTCGATCATCGCGTCGTCGACGGCTACGACGCCGCCGCCTTCATCCAGCGCGTCAAAGGCCTGCTCGAACACCCCGCGGCGCTCTTCATCGAGCGCTGATGTCGGACAAGCCCGAAGACTATTTCCCGGACTCGCCGTTCATGCGCGGGCTGCCGCCTTTGCGCATCCCGGGCGGCTGGAACATCAGCTGGAACAACCTCGATATCAACAGCAAGCCCGAAGACGGCGACCTCGGCGGCTCATCGCTCTTCTACGCCGTCAACGAAGGCACGCGTTTCCTGATCGACGTGATGTTCCGCCCGGAGTTCGATCCCAACGGCAGCTTCATCCTCGAGATCACCTACCGTCCCTGGCCCCGCACAGAAAAAGGCCGGCGGCGCAAGGACGTCCCGTTCAAGTTCGCGACCGACGACGAAGTCGTCCACACGTTCGAGACCCGCTCCATGCCCGAACTGCTCGACCAGCTGCAGCACTGGATCGCCCGCTGCAGCATCTGGGTGCGCGAGGGGCATTAGCGCAGGCGCAGCTAGAGGCGTCGTTCGATGCCTACATCTCTATCCGTCTCGCCGCCGCGTTGTCCCGGATAAGGATGCGCGAGCATCTCGCCGTACTCTTCATCGACCGCCGACGCCGCCGTGATCGCCGCGTCGGTGCGCCTCATGCCAGAGGCGAACGCATCCGCCGCGCGCAGCAGCGTCTCCAGCACCACGCCGAACGCCACGTGCGCGACAAGGCCCCTCGCATGCGTGCGCCAGTGATAGTCCTGCGGCTTCGCCGCAAGGCCGATCACCGTGTTGAGCCCTTCGTCCTGCAGCAGGAACAGCGCCGCGCCGAACGCCGAGCCGTAGCCAGCGCTCAGCCACGGAAAGCGCCGCCGTAGCGCCGCGTACGGAAGCGCCGCGGAAACGCCCATGCCGTAATGCACAGCGTTGCCCAGCGCCGTCGGGTTTGGATAATCGGGCTGACCGGGGGGCTCGCGCCCGAGCGCCGTAGCGGCTCTGTCGATCAGCGTATGTGCAGGATCGGTTCCGCCGCGCACGGCGCGCGTCTTTTCGCGCAGCGCTTCCGGTTCGCGATTGTAAAGGAACCAATCCACCCGATCGAGCGCCCACACGGCGGCGGCGCCCGCGAGCGTCCCCAACGCGAGATCCAACGCAAGGTTTTGCTGAGCCATCTGAAGCTTCCCGGTCGAAAGCGCCGGAACAGGCGCAGTGCGCCCCGCCTAGGAGAAGACGCGTAACCGCCCCGGCACGTTCCGTTCGCCCCGCTTAATGCGCCGAAACCCGGAGCGCCGGCTCCCGACACGACGGGATGAGGGGATAGAGCCGCACTCTATCCCCCAATTCGGACCCATGCGCGCGCGGCTGTAGCTTCGCAATTGTCCGCCTTTTCAATGGCTGCCACGCAAATCGCGCCCGCCTGTGCGTCTGATTTCGCACAATCAATCCGACCGCACTCGACAGCGCGTACAATGCTCAGCACATGCAGCCGTCACGCCCCATTGTTTCAGATCACCGCCTCGCCAGGCTCATCGCTTGGCTCGGGGCGGTGCTCGCGTGGTGCGCGCTCGGCCGTCCCACCCGCACGCGCGCACAAGCGCGCCGTCACAAACGTTACAGCGCGCTCGGCATCGCCGACCTCGCGCATTTTGTGCGCAACGTCGTCATCTTGCGCGCCGTCCAGCTGCTCGATCCGCAAATCGCCCCCGCACGCCGCCGGACTTCGCGGCCGGCGCACATTCCCACTGGCTGCAAGCTCGGCAAAGAGCGGCGCCTCACGCTGCGCCGGTTCGGCGGCGTTTGGCTGCGCCGCATGCTCATGAGCCGCGGTTCATTCGCCGCCAAGGTCGCGCACCTGATCCAAGCCTTGCGCCACTATAGCGGCCTCGCCGCTTACGTCGCTTGGCGCCGCCGCCGCTTCACACGCCGGTGCGCCATCATCCCCGCGCGCCCCCGCGTCGCACGTGTCGTCAGCCGCGCCGCGCCCGCGCCGCACCTTGTCGACACCTCCTGATGCTCCGCCACATCGTCATTTCCAGCAACCGCGCCAAAGCCCCCCGGCCGCGGGCGCCGCCGCGCGCCTGGTTGCAAGCCCTTGTCCTTACGGAGAAAACCATGCTCATCACGCCTCCGTGCCCGGCGTCACCTTCACCTTCGATGGCTAAGCGCCCAGAACGGGACCGGGACGAGGCAGCAGCCGGCGCAGCACGCGCATCGTGAGGCAGGGGACATGGCGGACATCTTCATTTCCTACGCCAGCGAGGACGCCAAGCGCGTCCGCCCGCTCGCCGAGGCGCTGCAGGAGCGCGGCTTCAAGGTCTGGTGGGATCGCTCGCTCGCCGCCGGCCAGGACTATGCGTCGATCATCGAGCGCGAACTGCGCGCCGCCAAAGCCGTTATCGTGGTGTGGACGCAGAGCTCGGCGCTCTCGACCTTCGTGCGAGACGAAGCCGGCCGCGCCCGCGACGAGGGCCGGCTCGTGCCGGTGCTGTTCGACCGGGTCGAGATTCCGCTCGGCTTCGGCGCCTTCCAGGCGGAGGATTTCACCCGTTGGAACGGCGGCTCGAACGCGCCGCAGATGCAGATTCTCGAGGAGGCGCTGAAGGCCAAGATCGAAGGCCGCGACGCCGACGGCGGCGCCATCGCCAGAAAACGCCGCAAGCTGATGGCGCGCGTCCGGCTCGTCTCTGTGCTCACCGTGGTCGCGCTGATCATCGGCATCGCCGCCGGCGGGCGCTACATCTTCACGCCGCAGGCGCCGCCCGCAGCGACGCAGGAAGATCTGCGCGCCGAGCTGCTGCGGCTGCTCGCCGAAGGCAAGCTGACGCCCGAGCAGGCGATCGAACTGGCGACCATTCTCGAAGCCGGCGCGCTGGGCGAGACGCAGGAAGTCAACCTGCAGGGCGAAGGCTCGGCGCCGTCTGCAAGCGAGACCGAACTCGCCGGCATATCCGAAGCCGAATTCGATCAGACGGCGCGTGAAACCTATCGCCAGGCCTTCATGGCGCTGGCCCAGCACCCCGACGCTTCTGTGCGTCTGGCGACAGTGCAAATGTCGCAAGACTCAGCGCGTCCCGCAGCAATGCAGACGCTCTGGACCTACGCGCAGAACAATCCCGACGATCCGCTGCGGGACGAGATCTATCTGCTCTGCGGCTCGGTCGGCGAAGCCAACGCCGATCCGCTCGGCCAGCGCGCGCTCGAAGCCGCCACCAGCCTCGAGCCGCGCAATACGCAAGTCTGGCGCATGCTGTCGCGCTCCTACGACCGCACCAATCGCGACGTCGAAGCGGCGGCGGTGGCGCAGGTGTCGGAAGCGGTCGAGCTGCAGAACGAAGGCCATGCCGCCGAGGCCGAACAACGGCTCCAGCAAGCGCTGCCGCAGCTCACCGCGCCGCAGCTGCGCGCGCCGGTAGCATCAGAACTCGGCCGCATCGCCGAACAGCGCGGCGATTTCGCCGCCGCCAGCGCCCGCTATTCGGAGGCCTACGCCTCGCGCGAACGCGTGGCCGAAGCCGCTCCGAACTCGACGGCCGCCGCCGTGCTCGACGCCGACGCCCAGCAGCTCGTGCGCGCGCTCGATCGCTCCGGCCGCACCCGCGAAGCCTGCGAGCGCCTGCGTCAGGCGCAGGAGGCGCACGATGTCGCCGCCCCGGATGCGCAATTGCTCGAGCGCTGCCAGCAGCAGTTCCACGTGCCGCTCCGCACTCGCGTCGAACTCGCCCCGCAACTGCGTGTGCAGCAGCAAGCGCCGCCGGACGCCGCCCAGCAACGCGTCGTTGCGCCATCGCCGTAATGCGTGAACGGAGGGCGGGGGCACTCGATCTAGCGTGGCTTCAGGAACAACACCCTCGCCGCGCCATAGCCGCGCTCGGCGAGCAGTTCGAAACCCTCGATCGCCGGCGTCTCGTCGGCGGCGCACTCGAACACGATCAGCGCCTCGGCCGTGATCCAGCCGCCTTGCCCGAGCCGGGCCAGCGCCTTCTCGCCCAGCCCCTTGCGGTATGGCGGATCGAGGAAGACGAGATCGAACGGATCGCCAAGCCCCGCCGGCTTCATGCCGAGGTCGGTCGCGTCGCGGCGGTGAATTCGCGTCGCGCCGAACAGGCCGAGCGCTTCGATATTGTCGCGGATCGTCCCGCGGGCCGCGGCGTCGGTCTCCACGAACAGCGCGAACGCCGCCCCGCGCGACATCGCCTCGAGCCCCAGCGCGCCCGAGCCAGCGAACAGGTCGAGCACCCGACGTCCCCCGACGCCGGCCGACCAGTCCGCGTGCGCGAGCACGTTGAACAAACTCTCCCGCGCCCGGTCGCTGGTCGGGCGCGTGTCGCGTCCCTCCGGCGCCGCGATCGCCCGCCCCTTAAACTGCCCCCCGACTATGCGCATTGCCCGCCTTCATTCCCTTCCGGCAAGCGCCATATGTCGCGCTTGAGGCCCGTCGCCAAGCGCTTGACCTAAACGTCAAGCTCCGTGAACAAGAGCCGCCCCCAAAACTGTTCCGAAAACTGCCGAGGAGTAGAGCTGCCGTGGATTGGATGGTCGCCGACATTGCAGCGCTGCTTCAAGTCATCCTGATCGATCTGGCCTTAGCCGGCGACAACGCGGTCGCTGTCGGTCTGGCCGCCTCGGCGCTGCCGGCGGCCCAGCAGCGGCGCGCGATTTTCTGGGGCATCGTCATGGCCCTGGTGCTGCGCATCCTCTTTGCCGGGATCACCATCCAGCTGCTCGAGATCAAGGGTCTGCTCCTCGTCGGCGGCCTTTTGCTGTTCTGGGTGGCGTGGCGGATGTGGCAGGATCTGCAGCATCACCGCCCGGTCACGGTCGGCGATCCGGTCGCCGGCGAACACGCCGCCGAAGCCGTCGTCACCGGCGGCAAGAAGCCGAAGACGTTCGCCAGCGCGCTCTTCACCATCATCATCGCCGACGTCTCGATGTCGCTCGACAACGTGCTCGCTGTCGCCGCCGTGTCGCGCCACAACGAAGTGATCATGGCCTTTGGCCTGGTGCTCTCGGTCGTGCTGATGGGCGTCGCCGCGACTTTCATCGCCCGCATCATTGAGAAGCACCGCTGGATCGCGGTCGTCGGCATCGTCATCATTTTGTTCGCCGGCGTGCGCATGGTCTGGGAAGACGGCCACAACTTCTTCCCGGCCTATTTCCCCGCGATCCCGAGCTTCCTCGGGGGCGGTCACTAATCCAGCGCGTCCTTGCCAAGCTGCTCCTTCAGCACTTTGCGCGGCACTTCCTCGACGGCGCCCGGTTCGAGCGTTCCGAGCTGAAACGGCCCGTACGAAACGCGGATCAGCCGATTCACTTTGAGGCCCAGCGCATCGAGCACGCGTCGAACTTCGCGGTTCTTGCCTTCCGTAAGGCTCATCGTGATCCAAGCATTCGACGCGCCGCCGCGCTCGAGCTTCGCTTCGATGGCGCCGTAACGTACGCCATCGACGGTGATGCCGTTCTTGAGCTGATCGAGTTCCGCTTGTTCGATGCGGCCGAAAGCGCGGGCGCGATAACGCCGAAGCCAACCGTTCGCCGGCAGCTCCAATCGCCGCGCGAGTTCGCCGTCGTTGGTCAAAAGCAGCAGCCCTTCCGACGTGAGATCGAGCCGTCCAACCGAAATCACTCGCGGCATGTTCTGCGGCAGATGCTGAAACACAGTCGGCCGTCCCGCCGGATCGCGATGTGTGGTCACAAGCCCCGAAGGCTTATGATAGCGCCACAGCCGCGTCGGCTCGGCCGCGCCGATCGGCCGGCCGTCGACCGTTATTTTGTCCGCAGCCGAGATCTTCACAGCTGGCGTATCCAACACCCTCCCATTCAGCCTTACTCTGCCTTCGGCGATGAGCTTTTCAGCATCGCGCCGCGAGCAGACGCCGGCCCGGGCCAGAAACTTGGCGATGCGCTCGGGTTCAGCGTTAGAAGGGGGTGGAGAGGAATTGGCCATGTTCGCCGTGATCTATCGTTGGCAGGTCGTACCAGGGCTGGAAGCGCAATTCGAGGCCGGCTGGAAGCGCGGCACCGAGCGGATTGCCGCCGAATTCGGCGGCTGGGGCTCGCGCCTGCATAAAGCGGGCGAGGGCGTCTACATCGCCTATGCGCAATGGCCGGACGAGGCGACCTGGAAGAAGGCGATGGAAAGCCGCATGCATCATTCCGACGACGAGGCCCGGCGCATGTATCGCGACGCGATCGTTCCCGGCACGTTCGAGACGCTCGCCTCCGGTCCAGTCGTCGCCGATCTGCTCGACCTTCGCCGCGCATGAGCGATCATCTCTACATGGGTATGGCGCTCTCGCTGGCGGAAACCGCGGCCGGTCTCGGCGAAACGCCGGTCGGTTGCGTCATCGTCGACGAAGCGACAGGCGAAGTCATCGCCGGCGCCGCCAACGGCCCGATCGGCATGACTGATCCCACCGCGCACGCGGAGATTCTCGCTCTTCGCCGCGCAGCCGAAGTCACCGGCAATTATCGCCTGCGTCCGGGGCTCACCCTTTACGTCACGCTGGAGCCTTGCGCCATGTGCGCCGGCGCGATCAGCCAAGCGCGCATCGCCCGGGTCGTCTACGGCGCGAGCGATCCGAAAAGCGGCGGCGTGGAGCACGGCGCAAAGGTCTGGGATCATCCGCAGTGCCACTGGAAGCCGGCTGTGACAGAAGGCGTCGAAGCGGAAGCGGCGGCGAAACTGCTGAGGGATTTTTTTAAGGCGCGCAGACAATCCCCGACCAAGGACCAAGAATGACTTTGCCCGAAACCCGCTCGTTGTATTTTGAAGACCTCAGCCTCGGCATGCGCGAGACCTATTCCAAACATGTTGACGCGTCCGACGTCGTCGGCTTCGCCGAGATCAGCGGCGATCGAAATCCGATTCATCTCTCCGAACACTTCGCGGCGAAAACCCCGTTCGGCGGCCGTATCGCCCACGGTCTCTATACGGCGAGCCTCATCTCCGCCGTGATCGGCACGCGCTTGCCGGGGCCCGGCGCAATTTACATCTCGCAAACCCTTCGCTTTCTGGCGCCGGTCCGGATTGGCGATACGGTCGACGCGAGCGTCGAAATCACCGAACTCACGGAGAAGGGCCGGCGCGCGAAGCTGCGCTGCGAATGCAAGGTGGGCGAGACACTCGTGCTCGAAGGCGAAGCAGAAGTTAAAATTCCGGCGCGTCCGGCTGCTGACGATGCGCCAAACCCTTAACCAGTGTCTGGCATAAGCGGTCTGGCCTCCAATCAGGATGCCGGTAGCAAAATGCCACAGGCCGCTGAGTTGAACCGTTGGATCAATCTCGAGAAGGTCTCGCTGTTGGCGCTCGATCACAGCGTCCACAGTTGCAAGATCCTGACCCAGATTGTCCGTGGCTTCGGCATACGCAATGTGCGCGCATGCACACGGGCCGACGACGCGCGCGACGCCCTTTCGCATTCGGTGTTCGATCTCGCGATCGTCGATCCAGGCACCGACGGGGAAGGGATCGAACTTCTGCGTTGGCTGCGCCGACAGGAGCGGAACGCCAATCGCTTCGTGCCGGTTATTCTCGTGTCCGGCCACTCCACACCCTCCATGGTTTGGCGGGCGCGGGACAGCGGCGCGAGCTATTTCATCGCCAAGCCGCTGACCGCTGCCACTCTGCTTGACAGAATCCTGTGGGTGGCCCGCGACAAGCGCCCGTTCGTCGAAGTGGGGGACTATTTGGGGCCAGACCGTCGCTTCAAGGAAGATGGGCCGCCGGAGGGCAGCGCCGGCCGGCGCGCCAGTGACCTCGATATCGATGACGACAAGAAAGGCGCCGCCTGACATGAAAAACGTCGTCCGAACTCATCGTGTCGAAAACAGGCTCTCGCAGGCGATCTCGATCCCTGGCGGCGTGACGGTCTCCGAAGCCATCGAGCAGGCGGCGCAAGGTGTCGAAGAACTGCGCGCAGAATGCATGGCCGCGCTCGACGCCAAGATAGCGGAAATCGAAGCGGCGACCGTTAGCGGCGCGTTCGACGGCAATCCTGCCGATATGGCGCGCATCTATACGCTCGCAAACGAAATTCTGAGCGAAGCCGGCGCATTCGGCCTCAGCGAACTCAGCGAAGCGGGCCGCAGCTTGTGCGAGCTGACTTCCAACTGGCGCGACGGCGGCATTGGAGGCGAACCGATTCGAGTCCACGTGGCGGCGATGAAATCACTGCGGCGCTGGGACATCGAGAGCAACACCAGCCTACGCATGGCTGTGCTGGATGGCCTGCGGCAGGTGACGGCGAAGCTCTCGGCCCAAGTCCGGATCGCCGGCTAAACGCCGACCAACGCTCTGCGCGCGGCGATCACGTCGTCCTTCATTTGCGCCTTGAGCGCGTCGATACTCTCGAACTTCGCTTCCTCACGCAGAAGGGCGATCAGCTCGACTTCGATCGTCTTGCCGTAGAGATCGCCGCTGAAGTCGAACAAATGGGTTTCAAGGAGCGGCGCAGGTAAGGCGCCAACCGTCGGATTGACGCCTACGCTCGCCACGGCGGGAAGCAAGATGCCGTCGCCGAGATGGACCCGCGCGGCGTAGATGCCCAGACGCGGTTGAACGTAGTCGCCGAGTGCGACGTTCGCCGTCGGAAAGCCGAACTCGCGCCCGCGGCCGAAGCCGCGCAGCACTTCGCCTTCGATCGCCCACGGGCGGCCCAGCAGATCCATGGCTTGCTTCATGTCACCCGCGGCGATGGCCTGTCGCACTGAGCTCGACGAGATTTTCCGCTTCCCGCCCACTGGCGAAACGGCGGCGACCGTGAAGCCGAACTCCTCGCCCAGGCGCCTCAAGCTTTCCGCATCTCCCATGCGGCCGCGGCCGAAGCGGAATTCGGCGCCGACGCTGACGTGACTGGCGCCGAGGCAGTCTCGCAACAGCCGTTCCGCAAACTCGCGATCGGTCGATTGCGCAAGGCTTTGGTCGAAGCCGATCTCGAACACTTCTTCGACGCCGAGTTCCGCCAAAGCGCGCGCGCGCTGCGCCGGCGATTGCAGGCGGAACGGCGGCGTGTCGGGTTGGAAGAAGCGCCGCGGATGAGGTTCGAATACGGCGACCCCGAGCGGCGCACCGGTTCTTTCGGCGACGTCGCGCGCCGAGGCGATCACCGCCTGATGACCGCGATGGACGCCGTCGAAATTTCCCAGCGCGATCGCCGCGCCGCGTGCGTCTTCAGGGATGGTGCTGGAAGGACCTAGAGTCGCCATAAAAGTTCACAGAGTCTTTCCGCCGCGGCCAATTGCAGATCTGTCCGTTGCCAAATGGTTGTCTCCGCGGCCCGCGCAAGCGTGCGCGTTCATTCATGCTTAAGTGCTGTTTTACCGAAAATTCTCAGGCCTTTGCTATCCGTCATCATGACAACACGGCGCAATAACGGCCGGTAACGTCTCGCCGCCGGGCCGCCGCACCCCGGTCCGGCGGCGGGCGTCTCCGCATAACAGCGCCGGAGGGTAGGCGGGAAGAGGCGCACATGGCCGTGACGATGACAATGCCGATTCTGATCGTGGACGACTACAACACGATGATCCGAATCCTGCGCAATCTGCTCCGCCAACTCGGCTTTCAAAATATCGACGAGGCCAATGATGGCGCCGCCGCCTTGGCCAAGATGCGGGCGAAGGAGTACGCCCTGGTCATCTCCGACGCCAGCATGGCGCCGATGAGCGGCGTGGAGTTGCTGCAGCGCGTGCGGGCGGATGCGCGTATGAGCAAGACCCCGTTTCTGATGCTCGCCAACGACAACAGCGAGGGCCAGTCCGCTGCGCGCCGGGCGGGCGGTTCGTCCTATATCGTGAAGCCGTTCAACGCGCAGTCGTTGAAGATGAACCTGGTTTCGGTGCTCGGCGCCTTCTAGAGCGCCATCACGCCGCCATCGATCACGAACGTCTGCCCGGTGGTGAAACCGCCGGCCTTCGACGCGAGGAACACAGCCATGCCGGCGATCTCGTCCGGCTGGCCGATGCGCTTCAGCGCCGAACGTTCGGTAGACGCTTTCAGGATCGCCGGATTTTCCCAGAGCGCCTTGGCGAAGTCGGTCTGCACCAGACCGGGCGCGATCGTGTTGACTCGGACATTGTCCGGTCCGAACTCGCAGGCCAGATTGCGCGCAAGCTGCATGTCCGCCGCCTTGGAGATGTCGTAGGCGCCGATCACTGGCGAGCCTTTGAGGCCGCCGATCGAGGAGATGATGACGATCGCGCCGTCCTTGCGCTCGCGCATCTGCGGCGCGCACATGTTGATCAGCCAGTGATTGGAGACGATGTTGTTCTGCAGAATCTTCATGAACTGATCGTCGCTGATCCCGCCCATCGGTCCGAAGTAGGGATTCGATGCGGCGTTGCAGATGCAGATGTCGATCTTGCCGAAGGCGCGGTTGGTTTCGTCGACTAGATTTTGCAGCGCTTCCTTCGCGGCTATGTTCGCGGGGACGGCGATCGCGGCCTTGCGGCCGACGAGTTCGTTGATCTCGGCGGCGGCCGCATCGCAGGCATCGGCCTTGCGGGAGGAGACGACGACGCTCGCGCCATGCTCGGCCAGCCGGTGTGCGATGGCTTTGCCGATGCCGCGCGAGGAGCCGGTGATGATCGCGGTTTTTCCGGTCAGATCGAACAAATTGGCCATCACGCCGCTCCCTGTTATGTGAGCGCACTCTAGGCGCGCCCACGCTGGCCGGTCTAGGCTGACGTTGGTGGAGGCGGCGGGATGAAGCGCTGGGTTCTGGCTTTGATCGTGTTGGCGTTGGCGGCGGCGTGCGAACGCCAGGCGCAGGTCGCAACCCCGGCCGCCGAGTGCGACACGCTGCGCGATCGCGAGGCGCGCATCGCGGCCTGCACGACCGCCGCCGAAGACGAGACCTACAGCGCCGATGTGCGCGCGGCCGCGCTCGCGACGCGCGCGCGTTTGCGCGAGGACGCGGGCGAAGTGACGCCGGCGCTGCGCGACTACGAAGCGGCGCTGCGGCTGGACGAGAACAATGCGGGGGCGGCGCTGGGGCGGGGGCGCATCCTGCTGGAAAGCGGACAGCTCGACGCCGCCGAGCCGCTCTTGCTCCGCGCCAAGCGGGGCGGGGAAGGGGCCGAGGCGAGTGCTTTGCTGGGCCAGATCGCATTGCGGCGCAGTCGTTTCGACGAAGCGGTGACAGAGTTCGACGCCGCCCTCGCCGCGAATTCGCGCAATGCCGCAGCGCTCTCCGGCCGGGCGCGCGCCAAGCACCGCATGGGCGATCTCGACGGCGCAGCGGCCGATTACGACGCCGCGGTGCGCGCAGACGGGGCGCTGGCCGAGGCGCGTGCGGGGCGCTGCTGGCTCGATCTCAACGAAGAACGCAACTTCACCCGCGCCCGCGGCGATGCCGATGCGGCGGTGGCGGCCGATCCGCGCAATGTCGAAGCCCAGCTCTGCCGCGGCGTGCTGCAATTGCGCGAGGGCGAGTGGGCCGATGCGCGCGCTTCGTTCGAGGCGGCGCTGGAGGTCGAGCCCGGCAATCCGACGGCGCTGTTCGGGCGGGGGGTGGCCCGGCGCCGGAGTGGGGACAATGACGGCCGCGCCGACATGAATCTGGCGCGCGATTTCGATCGGCACATCGGGCAGCGGTTCGACGACATGGGTGTGGAAACCTACTAGACCAGCGCCGCCATGGCGTAGGTGGCGATGACGTTCTCTTCCGCCAGCGCCGCGGCGACCTTCGCGGCGTCGGCGCGGCCATTGGTCCAGAGCGCTTCGCCGTGCATGCCCGAGGCGATGAAGAGGCTGTCGAAGCCTTGTGCGTTGGCGCCGGCGATGTCGGTCGGGATGCCGTCGCCGATACAGAGAACTCGCGCCGTTTCGCTGCCGCCAAGCCGCTCCAGTTCGCGGCGCGCCAGCTCGTAGATCGGCGCGAACGGCTTGCCCGCCATAACGACACGGCCGCCGAGCGCTTCGTAATCGCGTGCGATCGCGCCGGCGCACCAGATCAGCCGGTCGCCAGATTGCACGACAATGTCTGGATTGGCGCAGACCATCTCAAGATCGCGCGCCCGCGCGGCTTGCAGCAGCTCCGCATAATCGGCCGGCGTCTCGTCCCACTGATTGAGCCCGGAGATGGCGATGAACTTGGCCGCCTGCAGCGGCGCGCGTTCGAGGTCGAGGCCTTCCCAGAGCGAGCGGTCGTAATCCTCCGGTCCGATCTTGAACATGGGCCCGGGGGCGCGGGCGGCGAGTTCGCGGCGCGTTGCGTCGCCGGAGGTGACGATGGCGTCGTAAGCGTCGGCGGGCGCGCCGAGCTGGGCGAGCTGGGCGGGGATGGGGCCGCGGGGCTTCGGCACGTTGCTGATCAGGATGACGGCTTTGCCCTGGGCGCGCATACGCTGCAGCGCTGCGCAAGCGGCGGGGTAGGCGGCGCGGCCGTTATGGACGACGCCCCAGATGTCGCAAAAGAATGCATCGTAGCGATCCGCCACATCGTCCAGCATTTCGAGAATTCGCATCAGCGCAGCGCCTCTATGATGCGGGCCGCGTTGGCTTCGGCGTGCGCCGGGCCGGCGTCGTACGGGGAGTCCAGGACGAGATCGGCGAACGCCCGCTGCGGGGTGATGTATGCGTCGTGCATGGGACGAACGGTGTCGAAAAATTGCGCCACTACCGAGCGCGGCGTGCGGCCGCGGCTTTCGATGTCGCGGATCATGCGGCGCGCGAGGCGCACCGCTTCGTCGGCTTCCACATAGACTTTGAGGTCGAACAGAGTACGGAGCTCCGGGGGAACGAGCAGGTGCAGGCCTTCCACAATGACCGTGTCGGCGTGTGTTATGCGCTCGGTCTGCGGACGGCGGCGGTGGGTGACGAGATCGTACAGGGGCTTGTCGAACGGTTGGCCGCCCTTGGCCAAAGTCAGATGCTCGCGCAGCAGCGCATGATCTTTCGCTTCAGGCGCATCGAAATTGCATGTCGCGGCGTCGAAGCCGGGAATGGTCGAGGCGCAGCGATAGTAATCGTCCTCCGCAATGACGACGGCGCCGGCGCCGAGCTGTCGCGCGAGCGCGCGAGCGATGGTGGTTTTGCCGGCGCCGGAGCCGCCGGTGATGGCGATGAGGGTCGTCATGAAAGGCAATAGGCAATATAGGCAATAGGCGGTGGGCAGTAGGGGTTAGCGAGGCGGCGCGCGCGGCGCCACTGCTATTGCCGTCTGCCTATTGCCGGTTGCCTTGCTTCAACAGGAACTCCCGCGGCGGGGCGGTTTCTTCCATGAGGCTTTCCTTGATCGCGCGCGGTGCGCCGAAGAGATGGCCCTGGCCGAACGGCACGTCGAGATCGAGCGCTTCGAGCACCGATTGTTCGCTTTCGACCCGCTCGGCGACGAGATCGATGCCATAGCGCTGAAACACCGCGGCGATGTCGGCGGCGGCGATCTCGCGCGTAATGGCCGAGCGCGGGCGAACGCCGCGCTGGATGATCTGATCCGACAGCACCTGCACCGGCATTTTCACGTAACGCACGCCGGAGCGTTCGAGGTCGGGCAGATCGATCTCGGCGTTGGTGACGCGATCGATCGAGAAGCGGAAGCCGAGATCGACCAGCTTGCCCATCGCCCGCGCTTCGACCGAGCTGCGGGATTCGTAGGCGACTTGGGGGATTTCGAAGATCAGACTGCCGGCAAGGTCGCGGTTCTCGCGCATGAAGTCGAGGAATTGCGGAAAGAAGCTCTCGTCGGCGAGCGCGGCCGGGCTGATGTTGCAGAAGATGCCGATGCGACGATCCTGCTTCATCAGCTTGCGCACGATCTGGACGCAGCGGAACAGAAGCACGTTGTCGATCGTGCCCATGAGGCCGGCCTGTTCGGCGGCGGGGATGAATTCTTGCGGCAGGATCAGGCGCCCGGTGGCGTCCTTGAGGCGGGTAAAGCCTTCGTAGAACGCGGTCTTGCGCTGCGGCAGTTGCACGATCGGCTGCAGATGCAGCTCGACACGGTTTTCCAGGATCGCCTCACGCACGAGGTCCATCGGCCCCCGCGCCGCGTTCGGATTGAGCGGTGTGACGTTGCCGGCGGCGTGGATCGTCTGCAGGCGCGCATCCATTGCCGCGCCGAGCTTGTCGACGATCTGGTCGATCAGCTTGAGTTCGATGTGGCCGCCTGGTTGCGGCGCTTCAAGCTGGGGAGTGGGCGGCGGACCGAAGGCGACTTGCGTCTCGATCTGATCGAGCCGCGCCTGCACCGCGTCCATGTCGGCGCTGATTTCGCGATGGGCGGCGCGGAGGCGCTCCATGTCGCCCTTCATGCGCCGTTCGGTCCCGCCGATGCGTCCGGCGGCGGCGCTGGCGCTGATGCTCGCGTGGGTGACGGCGCAGGCGCAGAAGAGCGCGATGCCGCCCAGGAACGAGCCGCCAATGTCCTGGCCGCCGACTTGGTTCAGCGCCGCGCCCACCGCCAGCGAGATGGCTGCATAGGCGAAGTAGAGCAGCACGTGGGTGATGATGGGCATTATTTGCCGTCCCGAATCTCTGAGCGTCCATGGGACGAGCCGGGCGGTTGACGGACCATTAATCAGCGTGGTTTGGGTATTGACGTAATTATCGCGAGACGATAATCTATTATCGTCTTGCTTGAGGAGATTGCCGCGGTGACCCAAGCCGCCGCCGCGCCGCTGGCGCGCGCCCAGAAACTCGCCGGAGGGGCGGCGGCGTTCGCCGTGATCGGCGCGATCCTCATCGTCATCGGGGCCGTCGGCCGGGAGGTGGTCGCGCCGGCCGCGGACGTTCTGCGCAGCCGCGAGATCACGCCGGACCTGCGCGGCGCACTCAATCTCTTCAATGCGGCCGGCGTGTACTGGGTGCTGGCGCTGCCGAGCTTCCTGATGGCTGGCGCATTGCTCGATTTGAGCAAGGTGCTCGACGAGTACGGCAAGGGCCAGTTCTTCACCCTCCGCGCCAGCGCCGGCGTGCGCAAGGCCGGCGAAGGGGCGCTCTGGGCGCTGGCGTTCAAAATCCTGATCTCGCCGACCTTGTTCAGCTGGATCACGCAAGAGGGGCGCGGCTTCGTCTGGCATATGGAGCCGTTCGATCTGGGGCTCATCGCGTTCGCCGGTTTCGTCATGGTGCTGGGGCGCGTGCTCGAAGCCGCGGCGCGGATCAAGGACGAGCACGACCAGATCGTCTGATGCGCATCGTCGTCACTCTCGATCTGATGCTGGCGCGGCGGAAGATGAAGTCGAAGGACTTGGCCGAACGCGTCGGCATCACCGAAGCGAACCTCTCGCTGTTGCGCACCGGCAAAGTGAAGGGCGTGCGGTTCGAGACGCTGGCGAAGATCTGCGAAGCGCTGGAATGCAAGCCGGGCGATTTGCTGGATGTGGAAGAGGGGGCGGCGGGTGGCGTTGATGACGTTTGACGTTCGTCATTCCGGGGCTTCGCGCAGCGAAGAACCCGGAAGCCAGGGGCCGACGATGCGTCGGTTGCCCCTGGGTTCCGGATCGCGCTGCGCGCGTCCGGAATGACGAATCTTCGTGAGCCAGGTGAGTGCTGCATTGCCATAGGCGTGCGTCATCGTTTTGCGTCTCCGTGGTGAGAACGCCGGTTGTTGCTTTGGCCTCCCAAGCGGGAGAGCGGGGCGCGCGATCCGCGCTGGTTTGGTTTAGTGGGTGCGCCGATCGTCTCCGATCAGCGCCGCGCGCTTCGCGCGCCCCGCTGCGATCTGTGCTCGACGGGCCTTCGGTCTGCGCTGTTCACGCATGTGGTCCCCGAAGTCCCCGACGGCGTGCGGGCCTGCCACGGTCCCGGACCCCGACGCTTTTGCGTGCGCCACTACCTCCTAAGCGCACTCACGCCGGCTTTCTCACGCTCGATCGCATCCCTCACGCTCGCTTGGCTCGGCTAGCCTTTTGAACCTCCCGTGCGAGGGACAAGCCCATAATACTACGGGATTGGCGCAGTCGGATTGATTTCTGCGATGTGGTTGATTTCGTTCGAAGTGGGCGGCGAAAAGTGGGGGATAGAGCGAGGGCCTATCCCCGTTTTGCCTTGGCTTCCGCGTGACCTCGTCATCCTAGGGCTCGCGAAGCGAGAGCCCAGGATCCAGGAGCAACCACGCAGCTTTACGACCCCCTGAATCCTGGGCTCGCACTGCGTGCGCCCCAGGATGACGGTTTATTGGCTGAACAGCACTGCTGCTTGCACCAGGTAGATCACGCCCAGTCCCGTCACGATCCAGCGTGTCCATTTGAGGAAGTTGACGTCGCTCATGCGGGCGAGCACGAGGCCGCCGAGCCAGGCGCCGATCATGGCGAGCGGCGCGGCGAGGGCGAAGAACCATAAGGGCGGCAGACCTGTCGCTGTCATGCCGATGAGCGGCGCGCCGTAGAAGACCATCTTCACCGTGTGGCTGAACGCTTGCGTCGCGGCTTTGGTGGCGACGATCTGGTGGCGCGTCAGCGCGGTGCGGACGAAGAAGACGTCGAGCAACGGACCGGAGACGCCGGCGAGCACGTTGAGGCCGGTCACGGTGAGGCCGCACAGCACGGCGTGCGCGGGCTTGGCGGCGTCGAGATGAAAGAGGCCCTTCGGCCGCCAGGCGAGCCCGGGCACGAGGCCGAGCAGCAGGAATACCCAGGCTCTGGTGGGCTCGTAGGTGACGAGCGCCAGCGCGCCGGCGGCGATGGCGGAGCCGGCGCCGTACATCACGATGATGCGCCAGGCGATGTGCTTGCGATGCAGCACCGCGCGCCAGCCGTTGGAGACGAACTGCACGGCGCCGTGCGTGACCATGGCGGCGGAGACGGGCATGGCGAGCGTCAGCGCGCCCATCAGCATCAGCCCGCCGGTCATGCCGAACACGCCGGAGACGGTGGCGGTGACGAGGACGACGATTAAAAGCAGACTTGTGACTGCGAGCGATCCCATGCGCGCCTCCGTTGCTCGATCTGAGAGAAACGGCGCGGCGGGGAGCGCCCCGGTTGGCCGCGTAAGCGGCGCTCGCGTCAGGGGTTGTTTACGCGGGTTGGCGTGGATTGGAAAGAGCGGCCGGTTCGAAGCGGGACGCTATCGATCCAGAACGAATCCCGCTCGACAAGTTAGCGTCCCTTCTCCTGGTTAAGGAGGAGGTGGCCCGAAGGGCCGGATGAGGTTTACAGGCGACGGCAACACTGGATCTGTTCGCGTCCGGCCCGGGGCAAACATTTCAAGCTTGCCGGAAATGTGAGATGTCGAGCTATGGCGAGCGCACGCAATTCCTCATTTTGGTTGGTGCTTATTCTTGCTGCGATCGGATTCCTGCTGATTGCGGGTTGGCTGTACGTGAAGCGCGATCTCAGAGGCTGGGATGGCGCCGACCCCAATGATCCAACGGCGATCGTTGCAACACTGCCGGGAAAGCCAAACTTCACGCTCGAAGATTGCGTGCCTGGCACAGTGTATCCCTATGATGTTCCGACAGTGGAAGAGTATGCTGGCACCGCGACCGCTACAGTTTTGATTTGCCGTAGTCGATCAAGCGCGCTTGCCGTGATCATTGGCTATCTCGTGTTGGTGGGCGCGGTCCTCCTGTTCTTCCGTTCACGGAGCAAGCGAGCGTGAAAACTCATGCGCCGGTAACCCTCATCCGGCCGCTGCGCTGCCACCTTCTCCTTAACCAGGAGAAGGATGCAGTGTTTGTTCTCGGCGAGCGCGCGCTGAAAGCGCTTGTCGCCATCGCGCCCGGTTAGAGGATGGGATCGATCAGCCAATCGAGCGTCATGTGGGCGGTGTAGGCGGCCAGGAGTCCGCCGCCGCGTTCGCCGGCCCACGCCCAGAGCAACGCCAGCCCCGCGATCAGCGCCTGAAGCGCAAGCGGATACTGCGCATGCGTCGCGCCGAAGGCGAGGCTCGAAAGGATCGCCGCGGGCCAAAAGCCGAGCGCAGCGGTGAGCGCCACGAGAATGAACCCGCGAAAGACGTACTCCTCGTAGAAATTCGAGAAGACGTTCGCCGTCGCCAACCACGGATCTACGTGCGGCGCGTGGAACGCGCTCGCCTGACCGCTTGCGAAAAAGAACGCCACCAGCACGGCAATCGACACGAGGCCGACGCCCAATCCCCAGCCGAGCGTGCGAAGGCGAAACGAAAGGCGCAGCGCCGGCATCCATCCTGCGTGCGCAAGAACGCTCCAGGCCGCAATGCAGAAGAGAGCGGGCAGTGTGGAGTAGAGAAAAACGTGCGGGATCAGAATCCACACACCTTCGTAGGGAGGATTGCCGAACGCCTGCAGCACGAAATCGCGAAGCTGCCAAGTCGGCCAAAGGCCAACGAGATACGCCGCCGCGGCGGCGGCGATGAGCGTGCTGCGCTGTACGAGGCTCATTGAGCCCTCCCGAGTTCAATCCCATCCGTCTCCCTTCAAGATGCGGACGCTGCCGGTATTGGATGCGTCGCGCCCGTTGGTGTGGGTGGGTGACCGGCACGAACGGGATATGAATGGGTGAGCTCCGCGCTTAGCGAAAAGCCGCCAACCGCGCTTCCAAGTTCGCGCGCACGTGCGGCCAGTCTTCGCGGATGATCGAGAAGTAGGCGCTGTCCCGCCATGTCCCGTTAGGGCGGCGCATGTGGCGGCGATGGACGCCCTCGAACGTCGCGCCAAGCTTGGTGAGCGCCGCGCGCGATTGCGCGTTCAAGGCGTCGGTCTTGAACTCGACGCGCTCGATGCCGCAGGCGAAGGCGTGGTCGAGCAGGGCGAGCTTGGCTGCGGGATTGATCGCCGTGCCTTGCGCCGCGCGCACATACCAGGTGCCGCCGATCTCGACGCCGGCGTCGCGCGGGCGGATCGTGAGATAGCAGGACTGGCCGACGATTATTCCTCCCCCGCTTGCGGGGGAGGTCGCGAGCGAAGCGAGCGGGAGGGGGGTGTTGTCGACTCCCCCCTCAGTCTCGCGCTGCGCGCTCGACAGCTCCCCCGCGCGCGGGGGAGCATGAGCGATCACCGCGTGCGGAATCCAGCGTCCTTCGGCGCGTTCATTCAGCAGCCAGTCGAACGAGGGCGCAAAGCCGTGCTCGGCGACGGGATAGGGCATGTGCCGGAAGATGTCCGGATCGGCTTCGGCCGCGGCGATCATCTCGGCGCGATGGCGCGCTTCGAGCGGCTCGAGGCGCACCCAGGCGTTTGATAGTGTCGCAGCGGCAAGCTTGACGCCGGTCATTGCCCCTCCCGCGCCGGAGCCTTAGCGTGCGCCGGACAGACGCGCCAGCAAGCCGGAGATCACGATGTATTTCGAACATTCAGACCGCGCCAAAGAATGGATCGACCGCGTCCAGAAGTTCATGGACGAGCACATCTATCCGGCCGTGCCGACCTATGAGGCGCAGCAGAAAGAGGGCGGGCGCTGGAAGGTGCTGCCGGTGCTGGAGGAGCTGAAGGCGAAGGCGAAGGCGCAAGGGCTCTGGAATATGTTCATGCCGCCGTCGAGCGGGCATGCGAAGGTCGACGACACGTTCGCGTTCGAAGGGCCGGGGCTGACCAATCTCGAGTACGCGCCGCTGGCGGAGCTGATGGGCCGCGTGGGCTTTGCGTCGGAGGTGTTCAACTGCTCGGCGCCCGACACCGGCAACATGGAAGTGTTCGAGCGCTACGGCACGCGCGAGCAGAAGGAGCAATGGCTGCGGCCGCTGATGAACGGCGAAATCCGCTCGGCTTTTCTGATGACCGAGCCGGCGGTGGCCTCGTCGGACGCCACCAACATCCAGTGTGAGATCAGGCGCGACGGCGACGACTACGTGATCAACGGCCGCAAATGGTGGTCGTCGGGCGCGGGCGATCCGCGCTGCAAAGTCGCGATCCTGATGGGCAAGACCAATCCGGATAATCCGAAGCACAGCCAGCAGAGCCAGATCCTTGTTCCGCTCGACGCCAGGGGCGTGAACATTCTCAGGCCGCTCACGGTATTCGGCTATGACGACGCCCCCCACGGGCACATGGAGATCGAGCTGAAGGACGTGCGGGTGCCGGCCGAGAATTTGTTGTTGGGCGAAGGCCGCGGCTTCGAGATCGCGCAGGGGCGGTTGGGTCCCGGCCGCATTCATCATTGCATGCGCACGATCGGCGCTGCGGAGGCCGCGCTCGAGGCGCTGTGCAAGCGCGTCACCACCCGCGTCGCGTTCGGCAAGACTATCGCCGAACACTCGATCTGGGAGCAGCGTATTTCCGATGCGCGCATCGACATCGAGATGACGCGGCTTCTGTGCCTCAAAGCGGCGTACATGATGGACGTCGCCGGCAACAAGGTCGCCAAGAACGAGATCGCGATGATCAAGGTGGCGGCGCCGCGGATGGCGCTGAAGATCATCGACGACGCCATCCAGGCCCATGGCGGCGCCGGCGTCTGCCAGGATTTCGGCTTGGCGAAGAGCTACGCCGGCATCCGCACGCTGCGTCTGGCCGACGGGCCGGATGAAGTGCACGCGCGCGCGATCGCGCTCAACGAGCTCGCGAAGTACGGCTGGACCGGCAAGCGCAAGAAAGAGGGCGAAAGCCTGCCCGGCGCGCGTTGATGCTCATTGCTTGGCTGTTGAACGTGCTCGCGCTGATGTTCGGCGCAGGCCTCGGCGCCCGCGCGCTGATCGATCCGCGCTGGGCGGCGCGGTTCGTGCGGCTTGCCCCGGACGAGCAGGGCGGCGGGTTTGCCGAGTTTCGCGCGACCTATGGCGGCGTGTTCCTTGGCCTTCACGCCGCCGCGCTGTTGTTGGCGCTTCGCTACTTGCTGAGCGGGGGCGCGCTGATCGGGGTCGCTGCGGCCGGCGCTTCCGCGGCGCTGGCCGCCGGCTGGGCGGGATCGGCGTTCGGCCGCGCGGTGGCGATCTGGCGCGACGGCGCCGACACCCGTTTCAACCGCCTCAGCGTGGTCGTTGAAGCCGGGATCGCGCTTGCGATAGCAGCGCCGTGGATCGCCTGGCTGGTGAGCTAGGCGCCTGTCGCCCTGAGCGGGCGCCGCAGGGCGACAGGCCGCGTTCAGTGCAGCGTATGCTTGATCCGGCTGACTTCGTCGTGGTCGGCTTTGACGCTCTGATAGAAGCGCGTCACCGCCGAGCGGACGTTCGAGGGCAGATCGTCGTCGCGCATCGCCTTTTCGAAACGGGCTTTGATGTGGTCTTCGCCGCGTTCGACTTCGTCGATGACGGCCTTGTCGCTGCCGCCGGTCAGCGCGTTCTTGATGTCGACAAATTTGTTGTGCGCCTTGCCGAGCGCACCCTGCTCCGTCTCCGGCTCGCCGCCGAGTGAGCGCACTTCGCTCTGCAGATCTTGGGCCAGTCTGCGCCGCTTGGAGGCGCGTTCGATGAACATGTTCTTGTATTGCGAGCGGTCGGCGTTTTGGGCGGCCTCCTCGTAGCCGCCGACGCTGTCGAGGGTCGTCTTGATCAGGCCGTTGAGGACGTCGACGGCGTGTTCGGTCGTTGCTGGCATGGCTTGCTCCTGCTGCTGCGGTGGGATGCGAGCCAAACGAGATTTGGCGGCGCGTGTTCCGTCGCGCCTCACTTGCCGAGAAACACGACGGCCGCGCCGAGGGCGATGAGGGCGAAGCCGAGCAGGTGGTTCCAGCCGAGCTGCTCGCGCAGGAACAGCGCCGAGAAGCCGATGAAGACGACCAGCGTGATCACTTCCTGCATCGTCTTCAGCTCCGCCGTCGAATAGACGCCGCGGCCGATGCGGTTCGCCGGCACCGCCAAACAATATTCGACGAAGGCGATGCCCCAGGACGCTGCGATGGCGATCAGAAGCGGCGTCGAGCGAAACTTGAGGTGGCCGTACCAGGCGAACGTCATGAAGACGTTGGACGCGATCAACAGCAGGATCGGCGCGATCTGCGGCGAGGTGAGAAACGACATGCGTACTCCGCTTGGGCCGCCGACGTCCCTGTCGGCGCAAGCAGTTCCATTCGCACGCCTTCGGCCAAGATCAAGCGCCGGCGCCGGAGCAAGGATCAGAAGTCGTTGATGCTCATGTCCGCGCGCCATGGCCAGGCGCCGGGTCGCAGGCCGCAGTCCGCGGGATCGAACACCGCCCGGTCGAGCGCGACGGTGTTGGTCGGCGTTTCCTCGATCCGCACCTCGGCGAGCGAGAACGGCAGCCCGTCGTCCGCAAGGAACGCGGAGAGCTTCAGCCAGAAGCAGGCGGCTAGCGCTTCGGTGGTGGGATCGCCCTGGAACGTCATGATCTGGGAGAGACGTTGCGGCTCTCGCTCGCGGAAATAACCGAGCAGCGGGTCGGTCTCGGCGAGATGCAGGGCGTGATCGACGTGCTCGTCGATCCAGTTATGCCAGCGGCGCTTGATCTTCTCGAACGGCGCGGCGGCGTTCGTAGCGCTGAAGCGGAACGGCGTGACGGGCTCGAGCCGCACGGTGACGAACTCGTTGTGGCCGTGCGGGATCGCGCACTTCCCGCTTTTTGCCATCAACAGGCGATGCGCCATCGCGTAGCGACGGGTGAATTCGAGCGTAGCCATGACTTCTCTCTCGGCACTCCCGCAGCACAGACGGGCGCCTCATTGGCTCGCTGCTTAGGCGCGGCGGCGCGCCCGCGCAATCATTCGTCCCAGACCGGCTCGCCCAGATTGACGTTCTCCGGCGGCGTCAGCGCGCCGACCGCCCCGCCGATGATCGCGCCGGGCACGACGCCGACGCCGCCGGCGGCGAGACCGACGCCGCCGCCAATGGCGGCGCCGGAAGCGATGCGGTCGCCCATTTGCGTGCCGCAGCCGGCCAAGGCGATCGTTGCCGCGGTGGCTGCGAAAATAGCTGTCTTGTTCATGACCTACTCCTCATGAAGCGAGCGCCGCCGGGGAGGGCGGCGCTTGCAAATGCGCCTAGCTCGACACCGACTCGCGCGCCATCGATGGCGCAGATTCCGCGAGGCGATTGTGGCTATTTCGGGTTACCGTCGTCGTCGTAATCGTCGCCAGTTTCATCGTCCCAGACGGGTTCGCCCAGGTTAACCTGCTCCGGCTCGGTAAACGCGCCGACGCCCGCGCCCACGATGGCGCCGGGGATTGCCCCGACGCCGCCAGCTGCGAGGCCGACGCCGCCGCCGATCGCCGCGCCCGACGCCATGCGATCGCCCAGCTGCGTGCCGCACGCGGACAGAAGCATCACCGCTGTGGCGACGAGAAGAATTCTCTTCATCTTGAGTCTCCGAACAGTGCGGTAAAACGCGAGGCGTTCGGGGCTGTTCCGCTAGAACCAGCGACGCCATTTGGCGATGGCGAACAGCGCCGCCGGCGCGATCAGCATCAGCGCGATCCCGACCCAGGGGCCCCAAGACTCTCTGAACCACGTCATCGCGTCGAAGTTCATGCCGAAGATCGAGGCGATGAGGGTGGGCGGCACGAAGGCGATGGTGGCGAGCGAGAGCGCTTTCAGCACGTTGGTTTGCTGCGCGTTGATGAGCCCGAGCATGGCGTCCTGCAGATTGGAAAGCCGCGGCTGCATCTGCTCGGCGATGCGCTCGAGTTCGCCGACATCGCGCCCGAGCGCAGCAACGCGCGCGGCGTCGAGGCCATGCTTGCCCTTCGCTGCCCGCGCATAAACCAGAAGACGCTGCATGCTCGACAAAGAATCGTGCGCGAGCGCCGAAAGCGCGCCGATGCGGCCGAGGTTGCGCAACTCGGTGCGGAGGTCGAGTTCTTCCGTTTTGTCGAACACGCGCACGGAAAGCGCGTTGGCGTCCCGGGTCGCTTCCGCCAGCACGTCGGCCAAACGCTCGGCGGCGCCTTCGATCAGCGCAAGCATGACGTCGGCGCCGTTTTGCGCCGAACTGATGCGCGCGGAGGCGCGGCCCAGGCCGATCTCGAACGCCCGCGGCCGCACCTGGCGGACGGTGACTAGCTTGCCGTCCGCGAGAATGAACGTCACGGGTCCAGCCTTGAGGGGGCCCTCGTCACGCCGGCCCAGCAGCGTCGCGGTGAGGTGCAGCGCGCCGTTCTCTTCATAGAAGCGCGCCGACTCCTCGAACGCCGCGCGCTCGGCCGGCGTCGGCACATCGATGCCGAGCGATCGCTCGACCTCGGCCTCTTCAGCATCGGTGGGGTCTTCGAGGTCGTACCAGAGCGCCTCCGGCGCTTCGCACTCGACCTCGCCCCCGCCACGGGCGATCACACGGAGCATGAGCGCGAGGTATCGCTGTTCTGCGCCGCCCGCAAACTACTCGTTCTTGAAGGTGCGTCCGCGCGCCATCACGAACGGCACATTCATGAGCACGGCGACGTCTTGGGTCGGGTCGCCGTCGACTGCGATGATATCGGCCGCGTAACCAGGCGCTACACGGCCGGTGACGCCGTTCAGTTGCAGGTGGTCGGCGGCGTCGACGGTGGCGATGCGGATCGCCTGCATCGGCGTGTAGCCCCCTTCGACCAGGAACTGGAATTCGCGCGCGTTGATCCCATGACGCGAGACGCCGCTGTCGGTGCCGAACGCGACGCTCACGCCGGCGCGGCGCGCGTTCTGGATCGACTGGCGCATGCGCGTGCCGACTTCGCGCGCCTTCTGCGCTTGCGCCGGCGTCAGCACGCCGCCTTGCGCCGCCATTTCCTCAACAGTGACCCCGGCGAGAATGGTGGGCACGAGATAAGCTTCGTTGCGGCGAAGCAGGCGCAGCGATTCCTGGTCGGTGTAGGAGCCGTGTTCGATCGAATCGACCCCGGCGCGAAGCGCCGCGTTGATGCCGCCGGCGCCGTGCGCGTGCGCGGTGACCCGGCGGCCCATCGCATGTGCGGCTTCGACGATGGCGCGCAGCTCCTCGTCGCTGAACTGCTGTTCGACGCCAGCGGCGGTGTTGGAGAGCACGCCGCCCGTCGCGGTGATCTTGATCACGTCCGCGCCGGCTTGGATTTGGCGGCGCACGGCACGGCGGCAATCGTCAGCGCCAGAGCAGGCGTTCGGATTGCGCAGCGCGTCGACGATGTCCGGGGCAAAGCCATTGGCGTCGGCGTGGCCGCCATGGGGTGTGACGGCGGCGCCGGAGGCGATGATGCGAGGCCCCTCGACCCGGCCCTCGTTGATGGCGCGGCGCAGCGCGAAGATGGCGTCATTGTTGGCGCCGAGATCGGCGACGGTGGTGAAGCCGGCGTTCAGCGTTTTGCGCGCGTTCTCTACGCCGCGCATGGCCTGGTCGCTGGGCGAAAGCTGCACTTCATCGAGCAGCTGGTTGGGGCCGAGTTCGCTGGTGAGATGGACGTGGCTGTCGATCAGGCCCGGCAGCACGAAGCGGCTGCGCTGGTCGATCACCTCCGCGCCCGGCGGCGTGAGGTAGCCGGCTTCGACGCCGATGATGCGGCCGTCCGCGCCGATGAGGATCGATTGCTCGGTGAGAATGCGCCCGGTGGACGCGTCCGCGAGCAGGCGGCCGGCGTGGATGACGGCGGCGGCTTGCGGCTGCGCCTCTTGCGCGAAGCTCGAACCCGCCAGCATCGCCAGAGCGCCAAGTGCGCCGACGATCATTTTTCCGCGTTGCAGCATAAGGTCCCCCGTTGCTGCTGCCTTGATCCCGCCGCTGCTGCGCTTCGTCAACCGCTTACCCGTGCAGCGTCAGCGATCACAGCGCGCCGCGGTTGATCTCCGAGATCAGCATGGCGATCAGGAAGAGGCACCCAAGCGCAAAGCCGCCGACCACCGCCCACTTGGCGGCGCGCTCCTTGGCGGTCATCGCGGGCTTCTCCGGCGGCACGATGGCGCCGGCTTCGAGCAGGCTGTGGTAGCGATAGTCGTTCCAGCCCCAAACGCGTTGGGCGAGAAATGCGCCCAGGCCGGCGAAGGCTGGCAGCGAGAGGACGAACAGGAAGCCGGTTGGCCCGAGCGTGCGCGCGACCGCGCCGAGGATCGGCCCGGCCTCTTCTTCGTCGACGTAGAATGCGCCGCCGTTCGAGGTCATCGCGTACAGCATCAACAGCGCGAACACGAGCCCGCCGATCGCGCCGATGCCAGCGCCGACGAGCGCAACGGCGAGGCGTCCGCGGCGGCGCTTGCGCGCCCAGTCCCACAGAAACATCGCCTGCTGGCGCTGGTTCATTTGAGCCCGGCCTTCTGCGCGTACATGAAGGCGGCGCTCGCGAGGGGACGAATGCGGGCGATCATTTGCGTGGCGTGCGCGCTGGCGGCGGTGCCGTCGCGCACGCGCCCGGCGATGCCTTGTAGGATGCAGGCGAGACGGAAGGCGTTGTAGGAGAAATACCAATCCAGCGCCGGGATGCCGGCGCGGCCGGTCAGGGCGCAGTATCGCTGCACGGCTTCGTCGAGCGTCGGAACGCCGATGGCTTCGAGATCGAGCCCGCCGAGGCCGGCGCGGCCGTCGTGGGGCATCGCCCAATTCATCAGATAATAGGTGAAGTCGCCGAGCGGATCGCCGAGCGTCGAGAGCTCCCAATCGAGCACCGCGATCACGCGCGGCTCACTCTCGTGTAGGATGAGATTGTCGAGGCGATAATCGCCGTGGACGATGCTGGTGCGCTCGCCGGGCGGGATGGTTTGCGGCAGCCACTCGATGAGACGGTTCATCTCGTCGATGGTTTCGGTTTCGCTGAGTTTGTACTGCTTCGACCAACGGTCGATCTGGCGTGCGAAGTAGTTGCCCGGCTTGCCGTAGTCGGAGAGGCCGATCTTTTCGTAATCGGTGTTGTGCAGCTGCGCGAGCGTCGCGATCTTGTGCTCGTAGACGCGGCGGCGATCGGCTTTCTCCAGCTCCGGCAGCGCGCCGTTCCACAGGACGCGGCCCTCGACGTTCTCCATCACGTAGAACATTGCGCCGATGACGCTGTCGTCGGTGCAGAGCGCGTAAGGGCGCGCGACGGGAAAGCCGGTTGGATAGAGCGCGGAAATGACGCGGAATTCGCGGTCGACCGCGTGGGCGGAGGGCAGCAGCTTGCCGCCGGGCTTCTTGCGCAGGACGTATTTTCGCTGCGGCGTGACGAGCTGGTAGGTCGGGTTGGATTGGCCGCCTTTGAATTGGTTGATTGTCAGCGGGCCTGCGTAGCCCTCGACGTTGGCTTCGAGCCACGCCGCCAGTGCGGCCTCATCAAGGCGATGGCGTTCTTCGACGGGTTTCACGCCTTTGAATTGGGCGTGCGGGTCTTCGGCTATGGTCGTCATCGCCAATCCATCGCATCAAAAAATGCATCCGTCATCCCGGCCGGAGTCGCGCAGCGTCGTAGAGCCGGGACCCGAGGCTGCGCCGCGGCCTAGGTCCCGGATCGGGCTCCCTGCCTCCGCGGTGAGGTGGCCTGGGATTGCTCCTAGGCCGACATCTTTCGCGTCGGCCGGATGAGAACTTCGGCAGGAATGCCCAGGCGCTCATGCAATCTGCGGATCATATTGATCGAAAGCGAGCGTTTTCGGTTCAGCACCTCTGCGATGCGGGTGCGTGTGCCGATCAGTTCTTCCAGGTCGCGACGGGAGAGGCCTTGTTGCTCCATGCGAAATTTGATGGCGTCGATCGGGTCAGGAGGATCGATCGGGAAGTGTTCGGTTTCGTAAGCGTCGATGAGGGTCGCTAGAACATCCAACCTGTCGCCGCGCGGCGTGCCGCTGCGTGCGCCCCAAAGGTGTTCGAGTTCGACCAGGGCGGCCTTGTAGTCGGATTTGGTGCGGATTGGTTTAAGATCGCGAGTCATAAGCCACTGTCTTCACATCAATACGATCATAGTCCGCGTGCGTTCCGATCCATTTGATCCAGACGATCCCTTTTTCGAAATCGATCGCCGCGACCAAACGATAGTCGTTCCCCTTGATGTTGAATACAACACGATCAGAAGACACGACACTTGCTGTCGCATACCGTTTCTTCAGGGCGCCCATGCTGGACCAACGCGCCGCGCGCACTTCGGCGAACCATGCGTCCAAAGCCGCTTTGAGCGCTTGATGGTCCTTCCGGCCCTCGCGTGCTTTTGCGAACGCCAGTAACGTGCTGCGCGCAATGATCCGCACCGACAACGGTTAGCATGCGCCCAAAATGGGCGCAAGCCGCTACTTCGCCAGCGCGCGCCAGGCGATGTCGCGGCGGCAGAAGCCGCCGGGCCAGTCGATCTGGTTGACGGCCGTGTAGGCTTTCGCCACCGCGGCCTGCAGGTCGGCGCCCGTGGCGGTGACGTTGAGCACGCGGCCGCCGGCGGCGCGCAGGGTGCCGTCCTCGTCCTGGCGCGTGCCGGCGTGGAAGACGACGACGTCCTCGATGGCGTTGGCTTCGCCGACGCCGCGGATGACGGAGCCGGTGAGCGGCTCGTCCGGATAGCCTTGCGCGGCGTAAACGACGGCGACGGCGGGGCGCTCGTCCCACGCGAGCGTGGGCGCGTGCGCAAGCTCGCCCTTCGCCGCGGCGAGCAGCACTGGCGCGAGATCGCTTGAGAGCCGCCGCATCAATGTCTGACACTCGGGATCGCCGAAGCGGACGTTGAACTCGATCAGCTTCGGCCCGTCGGCCGTGATCATGAGGCCGGCAAACAGCACGCCGACGAAGGGCCGGCCTTCTTCCTTCATCCCGCGCAGAGTCGGCAGGATGATGCGCTCCATGGTTTGATCGCGCGCGGCGTCGGTGAAGATCGGCGCGGGCGAATAGGCGCCCATGCCGCCGGTGTTCGGGCCCTTGTCGCCGTCGTAGGCGCGCTTGTGATCCTGCGCGGCGACGAGCGGGATTGCGGTGTCGCCGTCGCACAGCGCGAAGAAGCTGGCTTCTTCGCCGGGCAGGAAGTCCTCGATGACGATGCGCTGACCGGCCGTGCCGAACTTGCGCAGGAAGAGGATCTCGTCGATCGCCGCATCGGCGTCGCGCCGCGTCTCGGCGATGACGACGCCTTTGCCGGCGGCGAGGCCGTCGGCCTTGATCACGAACGGCGGCTCGCGCCCGCCGAGATAGGCTTTGGCGCGGATGGCGTCGTCGAACACTTTGTAGTCGGCGGTCGGGATCGCGTGGCGGGCGCAGAAGTCCTTCATGAACGCCTTCGACGATTCCAACTCGGCGGCCGCTTGACTCGGCCCAAAGCAGGGCACGCCGACTTTGGCGAGGCTGTCCGCCAGCCCCGCCGCCGCCGCCGCTTCGGGGCCGACGACGACGAGATCGACCTGCTCGCGCATGGCGAACGAGGCGAGTTCGCCCGCCGCATCGGCCTTGATCGGCACGGTGCGCCCGAGTTCCGCGAGGCCCGGATTGCCGGGCGCGGAGATCAGTTCCGAAACCAGCGGGCTCTGCGCCAGTTTCCAGCCCAGCGCATGTTCGCGCCCGCCCGAGCCAACGACGAGAATCTTCATGGGGCCGCTATATCGCCGCCTTCAGCGCTCCACGCAACGAAGTCTGCACGGAATTAGGCGGGCGCAGCGATGTAGCGTTCGAGATCGGCGAGCAAGCGGCGCCAGGCTTGGTCCATTTCGTCCGTCCACCCATCGCCGCAGGCGTTTTGGACCTCGTCGCGGATAAAGCCGAAGAAGGCGGAGAACGCTTCGCGGGGGACGTTGTAGCCGTCGTGGTTGGTGGCTTCGGCGCCGATGAGATGATCGGCGTAGCTGCGCTTGCCGACGAAATCGACGATTGCCTCGAAGGCGCGCGCCAGCATCTCGCCGCGCACGGCGCCGTCCGTGTCCATCACGAACAGCGGCTCGAGTTCGGGGCGCGCCGCGAACATGTTGGCGTACACCGCGGCGGTGAGGTCGCCGCCGCGCTCGCCGGCAAGCTCCAGGCTTGCGAGGATCGGCGATGCGTCAGCGGTGACCGTCATGACCGGCGCACTAGCTTCCCGCGACAATCCGGTCGACCGCGTTCTGCACGATCGGGTGGTAGGAGCCGCGCGTGGCTTCATGCGTGCGCCGCGCGACGGCTTGGCCCCAGGCGCCTTGCTCCATCAGCGCGCGGTAGAGCGGGCGGATGAATTTGCCGCGGCCTTGCTCGCTGAGGAAACGCTGCACGGCGGCGCCGGCGGGTTCGTAGCCGTTCGGGATGGCGAGCGCGAGCCAGTCGAAACGCACTTCCATGTTGCCGATGGTGTTGAGATTGAACGCGCGCTCCAGCGCGTCGAGCCGCGCCGTCGGCAATTGCCGCGGCAGCGTCTGCAGGAAGCGCTGGCGTTGCATCGTGTTCCAGTTAGCCCAGGCCGATGGGACAGCGCCATGATCGTCGAACGCCGCCACCGCTTGTTCGACTTCAACAAAGCCAGACGCTACCGGCGCGACCGCATTCGACGGGATGCCCGGCTCGTACGCCCATTGGTCCAGCATCAGGCGCGCCTCCAGCGCTGCATCGCCGCGGACGACGTGCTGGCGGAAGTCGGCCAGGAATTGTTGCGTCGTCATCGGTTGGAAGGCGTAACGGTCGAAGTACGAGCGCAGGTAATTGTCGAGCCGGTCGCGGCCGGCGATGCCTTCGACCGTGCGCAGGAAGAGCGCGCCTTTGTCGTAGGTGATGGCGCTCGAATTATCGTTGGCGTCGACTTCGCCGACCCAATGCAGGCGCTGGCCGTCGGCCGGCACCGTTTCCAGCGCCTTCTGGATGTCAGCCCAGCTCAGCGCTTCGGCCATGCGCGCATGCTCAGCGCCGAACAAAGCTTCGCCGATGCGGCCTTCGATGTAGGAGGTGAAGCCTTCGTTAAGCCAGCTGTCCTCCCAAACGCCGTTGGTGACCAGATTGCCGGACCAGGAGTGTGCGAGTTCATGCGCCACCAGCGAGACGAGCGAACGGTCGCCGGCGAGGAAGGTGGGGGTGAGGAAGGTGAGGCGCGGGTTTTCCATGCCGCCGTAAGGGAACGATGGCGGCAGGATCAGCACGTCATAGCGACCCCAGCGATAGGGGCCGTAGAGCGCCTCGGCGACATCCATCATGCGCTCCATGTCGGCGCATTCGTAGGCGCCGCGCTCGACCACGCTCGGCTCGGCGTAGACGCCGGTGCGCGGGCCGACGGCGCGGTGCACCAGATCGCCAATGCCGATGGCGATCAGATAGGGCGGGATCGGCTGCGGCATGCGGAAGCGGAACGCGCGCTGGCCGGCGCCGGCCGGCTCGCCGTCCGGCGTCAGCATCTCGGCGCTCATCACGGCTTTCAGATCTTCCGGCACGACGATGCGCGCATCGTAGGTCTGGCGGATGCCAGGGCTGTCCTGCGTCGGGATCCAGGTGCGGTTGAGGATCGACTGGCCTTGGCTGAACAGGAAGCGCTTGCCGCTCGCGGTTTGCGCGGGCTCAAGCCATTGCAGCGCCGTGGCGTTCGGCGCGGACTCGTAGTCGATCTCGATCTGGCGCGCGCCGTTGAGCTGGATTGTCAGCGCCGAGCCGAGCCGCTCGTCGCGGCTGCCGAGCACGTACTCGGTCTCTCGCCCGCCCGCCCGCACGGCGCGGATGACGAGGCCGTCGCTATCCAACACGATCTCGCGGGCGTCCGGGCGCGCGATGATGTCGAGCGTCGCCGTGCCGTGGAAGAGCTTGCGGTCGAAGTCGGCGGTGAGGTCGAGCGAGACGTGCCGGACGCGCGCTTCGTCGGGCTTGGCGTGGGTGCTGCGGTCGAGCGGCAGCGGCGCCATCGGATCGGCCGCGCCTACGGTCGAAGCGCAGGCGGTGAGCGTCGGGATGGCGAGCGCGGAGAGCAGCAAGGTGCGGCGGCGAAGCATGGATTTCCCCCGGGAAGATGATTTTGCCGCTACCAAGCCGCTCGGGCCGGTCAGGGCAAGACGGTAAGCGCAGCGCGCGACCAAGCGCCCCGGCCAACGAGGCTGGCCTTGGGAAAACGGGTCATTCCGGACGCGGGATGGGCCGAGTCGGCCTATATTGAGCCAATGACCGAGGCTGCGGCGGCTTCCGCCCAATCCAATCTGCCCGAGCTTTCCGTCAGCGAGCTGGCGCAGGCGGTGAAGCGGACGATGGAGACCAATTTCGACCGCGTGCGCGTGCGCGGCGAGTTGGGCCGCGTCATGATCGCAAAATCCGGCCACCTCTATGTGGACCTGAAGGACGCGGACGCCTGCATCTCCACCGTGATGTGGCGCGCCCACGTCCAGCAACTCGGCTTCAAGCCAGAAGAGGGCCTCGAAGTTGTCGCCGAGGGCAGACTCTCGACCTTTCCCGGCCGTTCGCAATATCAGCTGATCTGCGACCGCATGGCCCCCGCCGGGGTCGGCGCGCTGCTGGCGCAGCTGGAGAAGCTGAAGGTCAAGCTACAGGCGGAGGGGCTGTTCGCGCGCGAGCGCAAGAAGCCGATCCCGTATTTGCCGCGCACGATCGGCGTCGTGACCTCGCCGACGGGCGCGGTCATCCGCGATATCCTGCATCGCCTGCGCGAACGCTTTCCGCGTCGTGTGATCCTGTGGCCGGTGCTGGTGCAAGGCCCGGAAGCGGCGGGGCAGGTCGCGCGGGCGATCAAGGGCTTTAACGCGCTGCAGGGCGAGATGCGGCCTGATGTTCTGATCGTCGCCCGCGGCGGGGGCTCGATCGAGGATTTGTGGGCGTTCAACGAAGAGATCGTCGTGCGCGCGGTGGCGGAGAGCGAGATCCCGCTCATCAGCGCCGTCGGGCATGAAACCGATACGACTTTGATCGACTACGCGTCGGACTTGCGCGCGCCGACGCCGACAGGCGCGGCGGAGAAAGCCGTGCCGGTGCGGGCCGAGTTGATTGAGCGGCTCACGAGCGCCGAGGGGCGGCTGAAGAACGGCTTGCTGCGCGGGCTCGAGCGGCGGCGCACGGAGCTGCGCGCGGCTGCGGCTAAGCTGCCGCGACTTGAGACGCTGTTCCAAATTCCCCAGCAGCGCTACGACCGCGCGGCGGAGCGCCTGAACGCCGCGCTCGTCGCCAACACGCGTGCGGCGCAATCCAAGCTCGATCGCGTGGCGGCGCGGCTGCGCCCGGAAGCGTTGGGGCAGGATATCGCCCGCCGCCGCGAACATCTGGCGCGCAGCTCCGCGCGACTGCAGCCGGCGATCAAACGGTCGCTCGAGGCGCACAGGAAGCATCTCGACGGCGCTACGCGGATGCTGGAGTCGCTCTCGCATAAGAGCGTGCTCGCGCGCGGCTTCGTCATGGTGCATCGTGAGGACGGCTCGCTGGTGCGCGCGGCCAAGGACCTCTCGCGCGGCGATGTGATCGAACTCACGTTCGCCGACGACAAGCAGAAAGCGGTGATCGATCCAGACAGCGTTCCGGCGGCGCCGGAGCCGGCGAAGCCGAAGGCGAAGCCCAAGCCCGGCGGCGATCAGGGTTCGCTGTTCTGAGCGGCGACGGATGACGCGTTTGGCCCAGCGTCCTAGGCTCCTCGTATGGATGACACTTTGATCAAAGTTGACCGGCAGCGGGTGGAAGCGCTGAAGGCGGCCGTCTCTGCGGGTGGGGCGCGGTCGGTGGAAGCGGCGGTCGAGAATGCCGTGGACGCTTGGCCGACAGAGCAAGCGCTTGCCGGCGTGAGCGACGAGACGCTGCAGAGGCTGTGGCGGGACGGCGCGGAGAGTGGCGACGCAGGCGAGATCGACTTCGCTGCGCTCAAGTCAGAGGCGCGCAAGATGTTCCGCGCGCCGTGATGCGGGCGCTGCGCTGGTCGAAAGCAGCGCGCCGCGACCTGTTGGAAATCTGGGCTTGGCGGGGGCGTGATAGACCTGAACTCGGTGACCAAGCTGTTGACCAGATCGCGCCGGCTTGTGCGCGCCTACGGCGCTTCCCGTTTCTAGGGCCGCCGTTTGCGCGAGCCGCGCCGGACGCCCGAAAACTCTCCGTCGGCGGGTATCTTGCCCTCTATCGCGTTGAAGAAGGCAGCATTGTCATGTCCGTGTAGTCGATCAGCGGCGCCTTCTGGAGGCGGTGCGATTCAGCGAGGACAAGTGAGTCAGCTCAGCGCAAGTCGGCGCTTGCGGAGCACGAAATAGAGCGGCAGTCCGGCGACCAGCAGCACGACGCCCCAGCCGATCACTTCGAGGCCCGAGCCGATGATCGCAAATAGCGAGTAGCCGCCGGCCAGCAGCGCGACGAGCGCCCACACTCGCGCGGATCGCCAGGAGTGGCGCAGCTCGGCGAGCGCGCTCACCAGGAGCGGGGCGAGCACCGTGATGGTCGACATCATCAGCAGGAACGTAAACGCGCCGATGAGGCCGCGCGAATAGTTGGCGAGCAGCAGCAGCGAGCCGATCAGGCTCGAGATCAGCAGCGCCACATACGGCGAGGCGCCGGCGTTGCAGCGGCCGAAAAGGGAAGGCGCCAGACCATCGCGCGCGGCGGCCATCGGCAATTGGCCGCTGATGAAGATGCAGCCGTTCATCGCGCCGGCGGTGGCGACCAGCGCCGCGGCGGCGATCAGCCCCGCGCCCCAGTGGCCGAAACCGCGCGCGGCGTCTGCGAACGGCGAGGTCGAGCGCGCCAGTTGCTCGGCCGGCACCAGCAGCATCACCGCCGCGGTGGCGGCGAGATAGATCACGGTGACCGTGACCGTGCCGATGACGACGGCGCGCGGGATCGTGCGCTTGGGATCGCGTACGCTACCGGCGGGAATGACGCCCGCTTCGAGGCCGCTGAACGCCCACATGGTCAGCAGCGCCGTGGCGGCGAGCGTCGGCGCAAGCGGCGCATCCGCGGGATTGAACGCCGGCAGATTGTCCGGATCGCCGCTCGCGAAGCCGAGCGCCACGATCAGCAGAAGCGGCGCGATCTTCAGCAGCGTCATGGCGATTTGAACGGCGGCGGATTCGCGCACGCCGCGCACGTTCACCAAAGTCAGCGCCCAGATCAGCGCCAAAGCGGCGGCGGCTTGCCAGAGCGCGCTCGCGGCGATCGCCGGAACGAAGACGCCGAGATAGCCGACGAAGGCGATGGCGATCGCCGGCACGGCAAGGCAGTACGAGATCCAATAACCCCAGACGACGAGAAAGCCGGTGAGATCGCCGAACGCATCGTGTGCGTAGACATAGGGCCCGCCGGTGCGGGTGGTGCGTGCGGCAAGCCGGCCGAGCATCAGCGCCAGCAGGATCGAGCCGCCGCCGGTGATCAGCCAGCCCCCGAACGAGAGGAGGCCGTGCGGCGCGAGCACGGCCGGCAGCATGAAGACGCCCGAACCGATCATGGTGCCGACGGTCAGCGACCAGCAGGCCCAGAAGCCCAGAGGTTTATCCGCTCGCCCGCTCTCCGCCATGCGGCGAGCATGGCCTTGCCCGGGGCGATTGGCCAGAGCGTGAGGTTGGCAGGCGCGAGCGCTACGGGCACAGTCGGCGCCCTGGAGGTTCCGGCGTGACCGAGATCAGCAGCCTTCCCGCTTGGACGTACGTCAACGAACGCTTCTTCGAACTGGAGCGCGAGCGGATCTTCCGCTCGGCCTGGCAGATCATGGGACACGCGAATGACGCGCCCAACGCAGGCGATTACGTCACGCTCGATTTTCTCGGCGAACGTATCGTCACCTTGCGCGGCGCGGACGGCGCCTTGCGCAGCTTTCACAATGTCTGCCGCCACCGCGCCGCGAAGATCGCGCCGGAGCCGCGCGGCTCATGCGGTCATCGCCTCGTTTGCCCGTATCACGCGTGGAGCTACGGCCTCGATGGTAAGCTGGTGAGCGTGCCGAAGTGGCAGGGGTTCGAAAATCTCGACCGATCGAAGCACGGCCTCGTTCCAGTGGAGCAGGAGATTTTCCAGGGCTTCATCTTCATCCGGCTCGAGGGTGGCGGCCCGAGCGTCGCCGAGATGATGGCGCCTTATGCGGACGAACTGCGGCCGTACGAGCTGGAGCGCCTCGTGCCGAACGGGCGCGTCACGTTGCGGCCGCGGCGGGTGAACTGGAAGAATGTCGGTGACAATTATTCCGACGGCATGCACATCCCGGTGGCGCACCCGGGGCTCTCGCGTCTGTTCGGCGCCACCTACGCGATCGAAGCGAAGGAGTGGGTCGACAAGATGTCGGGCGAGCTGCAGCAGAATGCGTCAGAGAATTGGTCCGAGCGAGCGTACCAAAGCCTGCTCGCGTCGCTGACGCACATTCCGGCCGACCGGCGCCGCACCTGGGTCTATTACAAGCTCTGGCCCAACGTCGCGTTCGACATCTATCCGGATCAGGTCGATTTCATGCAGTTCATTCCGGTCTCGGCCACCGAGACTCTGATCCGAGAGATCGCCTACGTCCATCCGGAGCAGAGTCGCGAATTGAACGCCGCGCGCTACCTCAATTGGCGCATCAACCGGCAGGTGAACGCTGAGGACACGGCGCTGATCGAGGGCGTGCAGGCCGGCATGGCCTCATCGAGCTACACGACAGGCCCGCTTTCGCCGAACGAAGTCTGCCTCATCTCCTTCACCAACCGCATGCGCCGCCTGATCCCGGAAGCGCGCCTGGACCGCGCGCCGGTTTAGGGGAACTCTCGCGTCATTAGGGTGACGTTCAGGTTCTAGGGCGCTAAAACACTACCATGAACAAACACGATCCGGGCGGGCCGGAGGCGAAGGTTCGCTACGGCGACAACGAGATCACGATCTTGAAGCAGGGCACGCACGTGCTCTGCGCGGTGACGGGCGAGCGGATTCCGCTCGACGAACTCAAGTACTGGAACGTCGACCTGCAGGAGGCCTATCGCGGGCCGGCGGAAGCGACACAGCGTTGGAAGCAGCTCGAAGCGGAGAAGCGCAAATGAGATGGCTGGCGGGGGCCGCTTTCTTCCTCATGGCAGCGTGCGCGGCGGCCGAGCCGCCGCGTCACGGCGACGACTACCATCCGCCGCACGAGCACGGCGAAGTGGTTGTGCCGCAGCCGGTCATGCTCGAGTGCGCCGGGGCCATGACGCAAGGCGGCGTCGCGCTCTGCCGGACGAATCCGGGCGCGGAATTGCGCATCGGCGGCGAGGGCGTGGGCCACGCCGACGCGAACGGGTGGGCGGTGATCGGATTCAACCGCGAAGCGCCCGAGAGCATGCGTGTTGAAGCGCATTTGAACGGGATTTCCACTTACGACGATCTCGCCATCGCGCCGCGTGAGTTCGACGTGCAGCGCATCGACGGACTGCCGCAGCAGACGGTGACGCCCACTGATCCCGCGGTGCTCGAGCGCATCAGCCGCGAGGCGGCGTTGAAGCGCGAAGCGTTCACGAGCCAAGCGCCGATGACCGGCTTTCTCGACGGCTTCATCATGCCGGTCGATGGCGGCGTCGTTACGGGCCGCTGGGGCAACCAGCGCATACTCAACGGCGTGCCGTCGACGCCGCACTTCGGTTACGACATCGCAGTCCCGGCCGGCACGCCGATCCGTGCGCCGGCGGCGGGCGTCGTGACATTGGCCAATCCCGACATGCATTACGAAGGCGGGCTCGTGTTCATCGACCACGGCCAGGGGCTCATCACCATGTACCTGCACATGAGCCGTCTCGACGTGCGCGTCGGCGACGTGGTGAGCCAAGGCCAAGTGATCGGCGCCGTCGGCGCGAGCGGGCGCGCCACCGGCCCGCACCTCTGCTGGCGCATGCGCTGGCGCGAACGCCAGCTCGATCCGAGCATTGCGGTTGAGGGCTTGGCGACAGCGCGGGCGGAATTGATACAGCACTAGGAGGACGTGATGCGTACGGCGTTGATGGCGCTTGCCATGATTGCGTTCTCGGCGACAGGCGTCGCCGCCCAGGATGACGAACCGCCGCCCCAATGCCGCTACAATGCGGCGGGGCAGATCGATTATCAGGCTTGTCTCGACGCCGCGCGGGATGGTTCGCCGTGGCAGATGTTGTCGCTGATCAATCTGGGTACGCAGGCGTACAACAACGCTGATTTTCCCCGCGCCGCCGCGTATTACGATCGCGCACAGCCTCGCGACGGCGGAATGATGTACTCCGATCCGCTCTATCACGCGAACTACGCCGCGACGCTTTATCAGGTCGGTCGCAGCGCTGATGCGCTCGTGCAGGCGCGGATGGCGTTGGCGGTCCTGCACAATGCGCCGGAAGTCCCAGAGGCCGTGCGCAACAGCGTCGGCGCGCATCCGGTCGATCGCGACTTGGTTTATGCCGGCATCCTGCCGGTGCTGCACGCCGGCAACGATCCGCAAGCGGAGACGGCGATGGCCGAGTACCTGGCGTTGCCGGCGCAGGACTGGGTGAGCTGGGCCAATCGCGCGGCGGTGATGCTGGAGATTGGCGATTACCCGGCCGCCCTGCGGGCCAACGAGCGCGCGCTGCAGATGGAGGCTGCGCATCCGGCGGTGCAGAACAATCAGTGCTACATCCTGGTGAAGCTCGAACGCGCTGGCGATGCGCTGGCGTATTGCGAACGCGCCCGGGCCGGGGCGCCTGATGTGGCCGCGGTGCGCCACTCGGTTGCGAGCGCCTATGCCGCCCTCGGCCGCTGCGCCGATGCTGAACGCGAAATGAGCGAGGCGCGCCGCCTTGACGCCGTCTCGCCGGAGTATCGCGAAGCGATGGCGTGCACGCCGGCTTGATCAGCTCGCCGGCGCGTAATGGGCGACGAGGATGACGGCCGGTTCGTCGCCGTCATTGCGCCAGCCATGCGCCGTTTGCGCGTCTTCGAGCGCGACATCGCCAGCGCGGTATATGATCTGATCAAGACAGGAATTGCGGATCTCGGTGGCTTGGCCGGAAACGATCAGCGCCATGCCTTGCGTCGTCTCGTGCGAGTGCCAGGCGATCACGGCGCCGGGCGCCATTGTGAGCAGCCGCAGGCGCACGATCCGCGACGCCTCGCCCGCCGCCGGCGTGATCGCGATCGTGCGCGCGGTGACGCCGTGCTGCGGGCCGAACCCTTCATTATGCGCGCCGATTTGCGCGCGTCCCTCCGGGCAAGTCCGGACATTTGCGTGTTCGATCGCCGCCAGCGCCGGATTGGACGCCGCCGTCACATTGGCGTTGACCGAGACGCAGGCCGTAAGCAGCGCCGCCGCGCCGAGTAGAATGAAGCGCATGATCCCCTCCAAGGCGGGAGCATAGCCGCCGAAACACGGATGCCGCCAGAGCGTTGATGCCGCCAGGATGGAGGTTGCGATGGCGCTCGAACAGGATCTGATGAAGCTGGAACGCGGCTTTTGGGTCGAAGGCGCGGACTACTACCGTGAGCACGTCGACGACGAGTGCCTGCTCGCCTTTACCGAGATGGCCGGCGTTCATTCGAACGAAGAGATCGCCGGCATGAATCCCGGCGGTCACAACTGGAAGAACATTCGCCTCGACGAGAAGGGCTTGGTGCAGCTGTCGGACGGCGCCGTCGTGGTGACTTATGAAGTCGACGCTGAGCGCGCCAATGGTGAGCCGTACCGCGCCGTGGTTTCAACCGGCTATGTGAAGCGCGACGGCGAATGGAAGATGGCGTTTCATCAGCAGACGCCGCTCCAGTAAGGGAGTAGGTGAGCAAGTGAGTAGGAAATAAGCGGCGCCGTACTCACCTACGCACCTCACATCACTCCCGCCTTCGCCCAAGCCTCTTTCGGCCAGCGGCGGTGCGACCAGAACCATTGGCCCGGCGCTTCGCGGATGCGCGCTTCCATGAATTCGTTCACGCGCTTCACGCCGGCGTAGACGTTCGTCTCCTCGTCCGGCTTGTCGTAATCGAGCGGGATCGGCTCGTAGGCGCGGGCGACGAACTTGACGCCGTCGATGCGCCGGCCGGTGATTGGGATCAGCGGCACTTTGAATTTGAGTGCAAGCCGCGTCGGCCCGTCGGCGGTCATGCACTCGTAGCCGAACAGCGGCACTGAAAGGCCCATGTTGTATTTCTGGTCGTTCATCAGCGCGACGCTGCGGCCTTTCTTCAGCGAGCGCAGCAAGCCCATGCCGCCTTCCTTGCCCTTCGCCGCCTGCAGCCCGAGCCCAAACGCCGCGCGCGTTTCGACGATGTATTTGTCAATGATCGGGTTGTTCGCTGGGCGATAGGTGAAGTGGCAGGTGGGGTCGGTCTGTGCGAGGCAGAGCGATGTGACTTCCCAATCGGTGAAGTGGCCGCCAATGAACACCGCGCCTTTGCCGAGCGTGGCTTCGACGATCTCCTTGCCCTCGAACACCAGTTCGCCGCGGCGATATTGTTCGAGGAATTTGTCCATGTGCGGAAACTCGCCCGTCATGCGGCCGAGCTCCTGGAACGATTCCTTGCGCACTTCGCGATGCCAGGCATCGCTTTCGTTCGGAAAGCACATCCTGATGTTGCGCAGCGCCGTTTTCCAAGCGCTGCTGAGCGGGGCGACGGTCGGCACGATGGCGCCGCCCCAGCGTGACGCGCGCTCGAGCCCGAGTGCGCCGAGCCCGCCGACATAGGCGTTCCACGCCAGCGCCTCGAGGCGGAACATGAAGTTGAGCGGTTTCGGCTTCGCCATATCAGGCGTTCATCCGCGATCGGATCGGCGCGAGCAAGGCGTCGAGCGCGACCTCGTCGTCGAACCGCGCCGTCACCGGCAGCACGGCCACGCGTGCGCGCCATTCGGGCGAAAGGCGGGCGGCGTCTTTCTCCGTGGTGATCAGCATGGCGTCGCGTTCTTCGGCCATCTGCGCGAGCACGCCAAGGTCTTCCTCCGAATAGAGGTGATGGTCGCCGAACGGAACCGCTTCCGAAACTTTCGCCCCCATCGCGGTCAACGTGTCGAAGAACTTCTCCGGCCGCGCCAAGCCCGCGAACGCGACCAACGAGCGATCCGGCACGATGCCGGCGGCGACCAGGCGCGCATGCAGGATCGGCTTGGTGAAGTGCGCGAGCCAGGCTTGCATCTCAGGCGCTTCGGCTTCGGCTGTGTCTGCGGCGGTATTGTGCAGCATGACGATCGCGTCGGCGCGGGCGAGGCCGTCAGCCAAGCGCTCCCGCAAGGGGCCAGCCGGAAACACTTGGCCGTTGCCGACGCCGAAACCTGGATCGACCGCCACGATCGAGAGATCCTTCGCCAGTGACGGATTTTGGAAGCCGTCGTCCATGATGATAGCGCGGGCGCCGGCCTGCGCCGCCGCCATCGCGCCGGCGAAGCGGTCGCGCGCGATCCAGGCGCCGCCGTCGCGCGCGTGCAGCAGCGGTTCGTCACCCACCTCGCGCGCGTCCATGTCGGGGGTGACGCGCAAGGGACCTTCGACGCGCCCGCCATAGCCGCGCGAGAGCGTGTGCGCGCTCGGGCCGAGTTTGGCGCGGATGGCGCGCGCGATCGGGGTCTTGCCGGCGCCGCCCACGGTGATGTTGCCGACGCAGATCACCGGAACGGGCGCGTGACGCGGCGTCGTCACGCGAAGCCGATGCGCCGTGGCGACGGCGTACGCCCACGAGAGCGGCGTCAGCAGCGCACGCAGCGCGAGCGCTGCATCGCGCCCGCCGACATCCGCTTTCCAGAATTCAGGCGGACGCATGCGCCGCCTTTGCCGTTGCGTTTGGGGGAGCAAGCTGGAGCAGCCGCTCGACCGTGGTCTCCAGCGCGCCGGCGCCTTGCGCCGTCGCCGCCCGCGCTGCGTCGAGCTGGCGCGTGCGCGCCGCTTCGTCGCGCCAGAGCGTCAGCACGGCGCTGGCGATGCTGTCGGCGTCGGGTGTGAGTTTCGCGCCGCCGGCGGCGCTGAGGGCGCCGAACACGTCTTGGAAGCTCTCGACGTGCGGTCCGGTGAGGATGGCGGAATTCAGTTTCGCGGGCTCGATCGGATTGTGGCCCTTCAGGTGGGGCAAGAGACTGCCGGCCACAAGCGACACCGGCGCCAGCGCATAGAAAAGGCCGAGCTCGCCTAGGGTGTCGGCGACATAGACGTTCGCATTGCCGATGGGCTCGAAGCGAGATCGCCGCGGCGCGCCGCCAGCAAGCGCCGCGATTGCTTCGCCTCGCTCCGGATGCCGCGGGGCGATGATCAGCAAGGCGCTGGGCTCTTTGGCGCGCAGTGTCGCATGCGCCGCGAGCGCGATCTCGTCCTCGCCTTCATGGGTCGAGGCCGCCAGCCACACAGGCCGCGCGCCGATCTGCTCTGACAGCGTCGCGCGCGCGGCCGCATCGATGCGCGGCGCCGGCGCGGCGAGCTTCAGGTTTCCGAGCATCGGCACGGCCGCGCTGCGCACATCGCTCAGCGCTTCGGCGGTGCGCGCGTCCGCGGCAGCGACGAAGGCGAACGCCTTGAGCAGCCGCGCGCCCGCGGCACGCCAACGCCGCCAGCGCGCCAGCGATTTGGGGCTCATGCGCGCGTTCACGAGCGCGAGCGGCATCCGCCGCGCTTCGGCGGCGAGAATGAGGTTAGGCCACAGCTCGCTTTCGACGAAGACGCCGAGATCGGGGCGCCAATGGTTGAGGAAGCGTCGCACCGCGCAAGCGCTGTCGAGCGGCGCATAGACATGCGTCACGCGCGGCGTTGCGCGGCGCGCGACGAGTTCCGCCGATGTACGCGTGCCGGTGCTGATTAGGAATGAAAGCGAGGGGGCGCGCGCCGCCATCGCTTCGATCTGCGACAGCGCCACGCCGCTCTCGCCGACGCTCGCCGCGTGAAACCAGATCACAGCGCCTGTGGGCCGCGCCTGCGCGTAGCGGCCGAAGCGCTCCTCCAACCGAGAAGCATCCTCCTTGCCTTTGCGCGCGCGGCTCTTCAGCCACAGCCCAGCGAACGGCGCGAGCAGGCGCACCGCTAAACCGTAACTGGCAAGGGCAGGCGAGAAGCTCACGTCGCTAGCGGCTCTGCGTCTGACGGTGAAACCGCGGGCGTCGCCGCAGGCAGGATCGGCTCGACCCCGGCGATGCGATCTGCTTCGGCGGCGATACGGTTCATTTCCGTCTCGAGCTTCAGCCGCACCGCTTCGATCTCCGCATCGCTTGCGTCCATCGGCGGGGGCTGGATCGGATCGCCCCACACCAGAGCGCCGCGCCCGAACGGCAGCGGGAAGATGAAATGATCCCAGCTCTTGTCGAAGACGAGCCGGTTCGAGGTCGACCAAGTGACGGCCAGGAGCGGCGCGCCGGCGAGCTTGGCCAGCTGGATCGGCCCGCGCTTCACGCGCATGCGCGGTCCGCGCGGTCCATCCGGCGTCATGCAGATCACGCCGCCGCCCTCGATATGCCGCGCCATCGCCCGCATCGCCTCGACGCCGCCTTTTCGCTTCTCGCCCTTTGCGGCGGAACCGCGGATCACTTCGGCCCCCACCGTGCGCGAGGTATGCGCCACGATGCCGCCTTCGCGCGACTGCGAGATCAGCATCTTGGCCTTTGGCACGCCGCGTTCGAATGACCACATCTTGTGCACCAGAGAAAACCGTCCGTGCCAGATGCAGCCGATCAGTTTGCCCCCCTCCGGCCGCCAAAACGGCTCGACCGCAGCCCGGTTCACCCGGGTCCAGCGCGTCGTTATCCCCACGAACAGCATATAGCCGCCGATGGCCCGCCCGATCAGGTACTGGACGACTGAATTGCCGAGAAATTTCTTGGCCATGAGCTCGCTGGTCGCGCCGCTTCCGAGTTGGCGCGTCGGCCCTTATAGGGGGGCCGGCCGGCTCTGCGCCAGCGGACGATGACAGGCTTCATGACTGACACCCAGGAGAAAAAGTCCCGTTTCGACTTGACGACGCCCGCCGGGCGCCGGCGGGCGCGGGCTGACTTGATCTGGACCGACCACGGCTTTCTTCGGTCGCGCTTCTCGAACTTCCACTGGATCGAGGAAGGTGTCATGGCGCGGGCGAACCAGCCATCGCCGGAGGCCGTGGCCCGCTACGCGTCGATGGGGTTCAAGACCATCCTCAATCTGCGGGGACCCTCGGACACCGGCTATTATTGGCTGGAGCGCGAAGCGTGCGAGCGGCACGGCGTCGCCATGATCGACGCGCGCATGCACTCGCGCGAGCCGCCGAGCGTGGAGCAGATCCGCAAGGCCAAGGACCTGTTCGAGACGATCGAGTATCCGGCGCTGATGCACTGCAAATCTGGCGCGGACCGGGCCGGCGTCATGGCCGTGCTCTATAAGCACTTCGCGATGGGCTTGCCGATCTCGGAGGCGGCCGAGCAGCTTTCGCTCAAATACCTGCATGTGAAGCAGGGCAAGACCGGGATGATCGATTTCTTCTTCGCCACCTATCTCGCCGAAACGAAGGAGAACAGAAAGTCCTTCATCGATTGGGTCGAGCAGGATTACGACAAGGCGAAGGTCAAGGAGGCCTTCATGGGCGAGTGGTGGGCGAACATCCTGGTCGACAAGATACTGCGCCGCGAGTGAAGCCCGCTCGGCGCGGGCTCCACCCGCGATGGCTTCAGGTCGGTGTCACGATCACGTTCGGCAGCCGCCCGCCGCGGTCCAGATAGCGTTGCGCGACCAGCGGGTTACCGATCCGCATTACGCCCTTCTGCGTGAACTGCGTCGCGCAGGCGCGGATGCGGCGGTGCTCGCGCAGATTCATCTGGCCCATTCGGTCGCCGCAGGTTTCGGCGGCGGCGTTTTCGAGCCGGTTGATCACCGCGTCGGCGCCGGCCGCGCGGTCGAGATCAAGATCGGCGTACGCGACCCGGGTGGCGTAGCGGCCGTTGTCGGCGTAGGCGGGCGCAGCGACGGCCGCGCTCAGGGCGACGGCCAGAACGATCGAAGTAAGTTGGAATTTCATGGCGTCCACTCCTTGTCGCTGATGTGCGACGGCGCGGATGATCGCGCCGGAGCGTGAGCGCCGCCGTGACAGCGGACACGCGGAGCGCGCCGCCGACGCGGCGCGCTCACGCCGTCAGTACCTTGGCTTCACGGTGTAGTAGGGATCGTCATCGCCCTCGATCACAACCTCGGGCCGATAGCCGTAATAGCGATAGAGCACGTTCGGATGGCCGACCTCGCGTACGGCGTACTCGACCGTCTCGGCTTCGCAGCCGCGCACGTCATGGTGTTCGTTGATCGGGCGCGGGCCAGCGCGATCGCCGCAGACGATGTCCGAGGCCTGCTCGATGCGGCGGATCAAAGTGTCGGCGCCGGCGCGCGACTCGAGGTCGAGATCGCCGAAATAGACGACGCGCGATTCATAGCGGTTGTCCCAGGCCGCTTGCGCGAAGGCCGGCGCAGCGGCCGCGCAAAGTAGAAGAGCTGGAGCGCAGGCGAGCGCCAGCGATGTGCGTGTCATGTGGGTTCTCCTCACGGCCCGCCCGTTACCGCGCTCAACGGCTTCGGCGGTGAGGTGTTCCGCTACCCGGTCGCGTCCGCGAATTGGAGCCGGCTGAGGCGGGCGTAAAGACCGCCTTTCGCCACGAGTTCCTCGTGGTTTCCCGCCTCTATGATGCGGCCGTTCTCGAGTGCGATGATGCGGTCCGCCTCGCGCACCGTGGCGAGGCGGTGTGCGATTACGAGAACGGTGCGGCCCTTCGCCAACCGCTTTAGTGCGTCCTGCACGCGCGCCTCGCTGGCCGCGTCGAGCGCGCTGGTGGCTTCGTCGAGCAACAGGATCGGCGCATCGCGCAGGAAGGCGCGGGCGAGGGCGACGCGCTGGCGCTCGCCGCCGGAGAGTTTGCCGCCACGTTCGCCAACGAGGGTGTCATACCCTTCGCGCAGCGCCATGATGAACTCATGCGCGGCCGCGGCGCGGGCGGCTTCCTCGATATCGGCTCGTGTGGCCCCTGGACGGCCGAGGCCGATGTTGGCGGCGATGGTGTCATTGAACAGCGCCGCCTCCTGCGCGACCAGCGCGATCGAGTTGCGCAGGCTGGCGAGCGTGACGCTGCGCACGTCTTGGCCGTCGATGCGGACGCTGCCGGAGGAGACGTCGTAGAGACGCGGCAACAGGTTGAAGATTGTCGTCTTGCCCGCGCCCGACGGACCCACGAGCGCGACTGTCTCGCCCGGCTCGACGGTGAAGCTCACGTCCTCGATCGCCGACGCGCCGCCATAGGCGAAGCTGACCTTGCTGAACTCGATATGGCCGGCGGTTGCTTTGAGCGGCTTTGCGCCCGGCTTGTCGACGATCTGGGAGGTTTCATCGAGCAACAGGAAAATGCGCGTCAGCGCCGCGAGGCCCTCGTTGAGCACGGTGTTGAAATTGCCGATCGCCCGCGCCGCCGGCGTGGCGATGCCGATGGCGCCGATAATGGCGATGAGGTCACCCAGGCTCATCGCGCCGGCGGTGATGCGCATGCCGGCCAGATAGAGAACGGCGGCCAAGGCCGCGCCGCCGAGCACTTCCAGCAACGGCTCACTTCGAGCGCGATTGCGCGCGAGCTTCATGGCCAGCTTGCGCCGCTGTTCGAACGCCGCTTCGGCGCGATCGGTTTCGCGTTGCTCCAGTCCGTAGGTTTTGACGACACGCGCAGAACCGATGCTTTCGGTGAGCAGGGCCGTGAGCAGACCGATCTGCGCCTGCGCGCTCTCGGTGGCGCCCCGCGCGCGTTTGGCGATGGCTTGCAGCGGCTTGCCGGCAATGGCGAACACCGCGAGCACCAGGAGTGTCAGCGCCCAGTCGTACCAGAACATCGAAGCGACGGCGCCGATCAGGGTCAGCGTGTCGCGTATGGCGACTTGGCCGCCGCGCACCAAACCTTCACCGATCACCGTGATGTCGTTGGTGAAGCGCGAGACGAGGCGGCCGCCGTCTTCGCGCGTTATGCGTGCGAAGTCTGCGTTGGTGATCTTGGCGAACATCGCGCCTTGGAGGTCGCGCAGCACCTTGAGCGCGAGCCCCTGGGAGAGCACCGCCTGCACGTAAATGGCGATGGCGCGAACGACAGTCGCCGCCATCACCGCGATCGGGACCAGCGCAATGGCGCCGAGATCGCCGGTTTGGATCGAGTCGATCGTGAACTGCAGGATCCAGGCGTACGAAACTGCCGCGAGCGCGACGACCGCGAGCACCGGAACGAGCAGCGCGACGTCGCCCAGATAGCGGGAAACGTAGTCGCGCCAGAGGCGTGCGAGTAATTGACCTGGTTTCATCCGCCCCTGAACGATGCCGCCGTCATTGACCCCGCTCGCCGTCCGTCGCCGGATCGAGGAGGCGGTGGGCGTGGATGATGAAGTAGCGCATGCGCGCGTTATCGACCGTGCGCTGGGCCGCGCCTTTCCAGGCGTCGTAGGCGGTTTTGTAGTTGGGATAGGCGCCGACGAAATCGACTTGGGAAAGGTCGGCGAATTCCGGACGGTCGAGCGACTTTAATTCGCCGCCGATGACGATGTGGAGGAGTTGACGTTCTTGGCTCATGGTTACGGCTTTTGATCTTGATCCCGCGGATCGGGCAAGACAGCGGTGCGTTCGATTAGCAAAGCGTGCAGGTCGGCGCCAGCGGCGACGACGCCGGGCACGCGCGGCACGGGTTGATTGAGTTCGAGCGCAAAGCCCCATGGGTCGCTGACGACGCCGCCCGCGGCCTGAATGATGGCCGCCCCGGCGGCGATGTCCCAGTCGTGCTTCCAGCCGAATAGGATGGTCGCGTCGCCGTGGGCGGCGGCGACCAAGGCCATGCGGTAGGCGATCGACTGGCGCTCGATAATGTCCAGTTTCGGCCAGGGCTTTTCCCAGCGCCGGTTCTGGAAACGGCGCGGCTGGCCGATCATGCGCGCGCCTTCGAGCTTGCCGCGTTCGCTGGTGCGGATCGGCTTGCCGTTCAGCGTCGCGCCGTGGCCTACGGCGCCCAAGAACATCTCATCCGTCATTGGATTGTAGATGGCGCCCGCAAACGCGTGGTCGCCTTCGACGAGGCCGACGCAGATCGTCCATTGCGGGACCTTGCCGACCAACGCCGAGGTGCCGTCGATCGGGTCGAGCATGAAGGTGCGCGGCTTACCGATGCGGCGATCGGGATCGTCAGGCGTTTCTTCCGAGAGCCAGCCATAATCCGGCCGTGCGGCGAGCAGGCGTTCGGCGAGCAATGCGTCGACCGCGTAGTCGATATTCGTGACCGGGCCGAGCGCGCCTTTTGAATGCACTTCAAGCGGCTTCGTCATGAGCGAACGCGCGAGCGCGCCGGCTTCGCGGGCGGCAGCTTCGAGGAGCTCGAGGTCAGACGCCGCCGACTGCAAGGTCGTCCACGATGAGGCTGGGAATTTCGAGCGCGCCGCGATTATCGACGTCCGAGCCGCAGCGCAGGCGGGCGAAGATGTCGAGCAGGCTGCCGGCGACGGTGACTTCGCTGACGGGATGAACAATCTCGCCGTTCTCGAACCAATAGCCGGCGACTCCGACCGACCAATCGCCTGTGTTCATATTAAGCGAGGGCGAGAACATATCGGTGACCAGCAGGCCTTTGCTGGCGCTTTTCATCAGCCCGGGCAGATCTTCCGCTCCAGGTTTGACGAACAAGTTCGCCGTGCCGATGCCGGGCGGGCCGCCGTGTCCGGCCGTCGCGTGGCCGTTAGGTTCGAGGCCGAGCTGGCGCGCAGCCGACGAGTTCAAGAGCCACATCGTCAGCACGCCGTCGTCGATCAACGTGGCGGGCGCGACTGCGCCGCCTTCGCCGTCGAACCAGCGGCTGCCGGCGCCGCGCTTCACGAACGGGTCTTCGTGGATGCGGAAGCCCTCGGCGAAGATGCGCTGGCCGAGCTTGTCCTTCAGGAACGACACCCCGCGCGCGACCGAAGCGCCGGAGATAGCCGAGAAGAACGGCGAAATGATGCGGCCTGCGAGTCGATTCTCGAAGATCACCGGCGCTTTTTGGCTGGCGACCTTTCTTGCGCCGAGCCGCCGCGTCGTCCGCTCGCCGGCGATGCGGCCGATCTCTTCGGCGCTCGGCAGGTCGGCGAAGAAGCGTTTTGTGCGCCACTCGTAGTCGCGCTCCATCTCGTCGCCTTTCTCGGCGACGGGCTGGGTGCCGAGGCTGTAGGAGGTGGCGCTCTCGGCGCCTTCGAAGCCGGTCGAGGTGGCGTGGACGAAGATTGCGTTCTCGAACGAGGCGCCGCCGCCGCCCGAATTGGCGATGCCGGGAATGGCGAGTGAGGCGGCTTCGCACCGCTTTGCGAGTTCGAGCAATTGCTCCGGCGTCGGCCGGGCGGTGTCCGACTGTTCGAGCTCTGGCGCGGGGCCGCGGGCGAGATAACGCTGGTCGAGGAGGCCGGCGAACTTGTCTTCGGGCGCGGCTTTCGCCATCGCGACCACCCGCTCGGCCAAGGCCTTGAGGCCCTTTGTGGACAGATCGGTCGAGGAGGCGGCGGCTTGGCGCTTGCCGATGAAGGCGCGGAGCGCGACCGAGCGGCCTTCCTCCCGCTCCATGCCCTCCAGTTCGCCCATCCGCACCTCGGCGGAAATGCTCTCGCGTGCTGCGAGCGAGGCCTCGGAGGCGTCGGCGCCGGCGGCGTTGGCGTAGTCGATCAGGGCCGCAAGGGCGGCGGTGGAATCGGTGTCGAAGGCCATGGGGCCAACATGGGCGCTGGCGGAGGCGGGGGCAATCGCCGCCCGGCGCGCCGCCGCCGGTATTCGGCGCCGAAATGAGTTCGACAGCAGGAACAGCGGCCGAGGGGACGCCGTTTTCTGATGCTGCGGTTCAGAAGAGGAGAACCCTATGCCGAACGAACGCCAAGAAGAACAACGCGAACGCCAAGCCGGGCCACGTGGCGGTCAAGGCAACCAAGGCGGCCAGCGCAACCGCGAGCGCGACGAGCGCCAGAACGACAACAAGCGCAATAAGAAGCAATAAGCGTGAGGACGCCGGCGTCTGAGCCATCGGAGGCGCCGGCGCGCCTGTTGGCGCCGCAGGTGAAGCTATTCGGCGAGATCAACGATGATTTTTTCCGTAGTTTCCGGGAGCAGATCGGCTGCGTCACCGACGATGACATCACGGTCGAGCTGACCACGTTCGGCGGCGACGCCGATGTCGGGCGCCGCGTTCGCGAAGACCTGCGCATCTTAACAGAGCATTGCGGCAAGACGCTCTGGTTCGCGGGGCGAACCACGGTTTATTCCGCCGGCGTCACCATCATGTCGGCGTTCCCTGTGGCGCGTCGGTTCTTGAGCAGGGGCTGCGTGCTCCTTATTCACGAGCGCACGATGAACAAGGATGTCTCGCTGCGCAGTGCGCTGAAGGCGAGCGCGCTCGAAGTCGATCGGGTCAAGGCGGAAATCGAGGTGGCGCTCGAGGTCGAGCGGCGCGGCTTCCGCGACCTGGTCGCCGGGTCCGAGGTGAGCTTCGAAGAGATCTGCGAGCGCGCCGTTCGCGATTGGTACGTCACCGCGGACGAGGCGCTGGAGCGCAAGCTGATCGCGGGGTTGTTCTAGAGCTGCTGGCTCAAGCCGGACCAAACAAGGCCGGCGCCCATCAGCAGAAAGCTCAGCCAGGTCAGCGCCATGCCGATCACCCGGCCGGCGTTGAGGGCGCCGGTGTGTAAGCCGACCGCGTGGATGATCCGGCCCGCCGTTAACGAAAGCGCAGCACTGTGGAAAAGCCAGAGGGGGGCCGCGGGCTCCAAGAGCGCCAGCAGCAGGATGCCGACCAGGCCAGCGGGAATGTATTCGGCGGCGTTGGCGTGGGCGCGCACGGCGCGGTTGAAGTCCGGATTGTCGCCGACACCCAGCACGATCTTGTGGGTGCGCCGGCCGCTCGCCACCATCAGTGCCAGCACGAGCAGGATGAGGATGTTCACGCCGGCGTAGATCGCCGTCCATTCCAGACGCAGCATCGTCGTTTCCCTCCGCTCCGTTGATGTAGCGAGCCCGGCGTGCGGCCCCAAGTGCATTTCAATGTTTTGTTTTGATTTCCGAAACCGCGTGTTCACCGCGCTCAGTCATAGTCTTCTCATACAAAGAATGCCTCGAAGGCATGGGATGGGTGGTTTGGACGCGGATTTGCTCGGCGTCGTAGGGGCGATGTTCGCGGTGATCGCAGGCTTGGGCCTTGCGGTTGCCGCGATAGCCTTTTTCCGCCGCGTCCGCGACAGCGATTACGATTTCGCCGCCGGCTACAACGCGCTCGCGCCGCTCGATCGCTGAAGCTTCACTTCCGGGACTGCGCCGCTAAGCTTCCTCCATTGCGAGGAGGCGGACATGAAGCTGCGGGCCATGATGCTGGCGCTAGCGCTGGCGGCGTGCGGACAGGCGGGCCAGCAGGTCGGCGCGCAGGAGGCGGAGGCGCCCGATCCGTTCAACCTGAACATCGAGGTCGGCCGTTACGGCGTGATGCTCGATCAGGTCGAGAACCTCAGCAGCGAAGCGCCGAACGCGGCCGAGCCTGAAGTCACCGATCCGCGCGATTTGGCGCGGCGGCTCAGGGAAACAGTTTGGCAATACAATCTCGAGCGTTCGAGCCTGTGCGCGAGAGGGCTCTACACGGCGGTGTCGTGCGGACCGTCGTATCAGCCGGTGTGGATCGGCGAGCCGGCGGACGCCTCGCCCTCGCTGGAGGAATTGCAGACACGTTCGAACGCGCTCGGCGAAGAGGTGATGCGGTTCTGGGACGCGGTGTGCGAAGAGGCGCGGGCGGCCGAAGCCGATGCAGAAGCGCGCCAGTACGTGTGCGCGATCGAGTGAGCTATTTGAGCGTCCATACGGCTGCCCGCTTCACCTCGGCGTCTTCGAGCGCGCGGGTGACCGGAATATCGTAGGCGGCGATCTGGTCGAGCTGGTCGCGCGGCAGATACGTGCGGCCCGGATCGCCGATGAGGATGGTCTTGCCGGCGCGCTGAAGCTCGGTCAGCCAGTCCAGCACGCGCGGGGCGAGGTCGCGGTCGTAGAAGAGATCGCCGACGAGGATGACGTCGGCGTCGGTCGGATGGCCGACGGGATCGGCGTCGCTGGTTTGGATTTCGACATTGTTGAGCTGGGCGTTGAGCGCGGCGGCGTGCGCGGCGAAGCTGTCGATGTCGACGGCGAGCGCGGAGGCCGCGCCCGCCTTCATCGCGGCGATGGCGACGAGGCCTGAGCCCGACGCGACGTCGAGCACGTGTTTGCCGCGCACGATCTCCGGATGATCGAGCAGGTAGCGCGCGAGCGCTTGCCCGCCCGCCCACGCGAATGCCCAGAACGGCGGCGGCAGGCCGAGTTCGCCGAGCTGTTCTTCGGTCAGCTCCCAAAGTGCGACGGCGTCGTCGGCGAGATGGAGCTGAATCTCCGGCACATGGCTCGGCGCGAGCACGCGCGTGTTCTCGCGGATGAAAGCGGGAATGTCGGAGATCACGCCGGCGCGGCTTCGCTCAGAACGCTGAAATAGCCGGGCGAGATTTTCATCTTCGACCAGAAGCCTTTGTTCATCAGCGCCTCGTGCAGGCGCGTCAGGCGATAGCAGGGCACGTGCATGAAGGCGTGGTGCTCGGCGTGGTAGTGGACCCAGTATGGCGCGATGAACAGGCGCTCGAGCGGGTTGGCGAGTGTGGTGCGGGCGTGGGTGAGCGGATGCTCCTGCGCTTTGACGCAGGCGTGCTCGGCTATGTTGCGCAAGCGCGTGACCAGCGGAAACCACGTCGCCATCGGCACGATCCAGAGCGCAAAGTACGTCCACCAATAGCCGGCGGCGGTGAGCGCGGCGAGCATGAGCGCGTTGACAAGCAGGAAGCGCCAGTTGCCGGAGTTCACGACTTCGCCCGGTTTGCGGTTGCCGAAGAGCTGGGCGGCGCGCTGCTTCAGGAAGGTTTGGCCGGTGAGATCGCGAACGATCTTGCGCCACAGCGATTTGCGCGTGATCGGGAACGGCGCCGAGAGCGGAAGATCGGGGTCTTCGGGTTGTTCGGTGAAGCGGTGATGCTTAAGGTGATAGGCGCGGTAGGAGTGGAGCCGCGCGCCGACGGGCGCGGCGCAGAGCCATTCGCCGACAAAATCGTTGATGGCCGAGTTGGTGTGCAGCGCGCCGTGGGCGGCGTCGTGCATCAGGATGGCGAGGCCGAGCAGGCGGGCCCCGATCAGCATCACGGCGATCACGAACGTGAGCGGGTTCGGCCAAATCAAGAACAGCGCGCCGGCGCCAAGGATGATCGCCCAGGCGTGAACGACCAGCGCCAAGCCGCGCCAGTGCGAGCGCGCAGCCATCGGCGCCCATTCTTCGGGCGTGAAGATGTCCTTCGGGTCAAGGCGGGCGACGGCCGGCATGAGGGCTATTTAGCTCAAACCCTTTCCAATTTCACCCAAACGCGAAGACACGTTTCAGCTGGGCCTCGCCGACGGGCGTAAATTCCAATACACGACTGCCCCGACGTTGCGTCGCCCAGCCGCGTTCGAAGACGCGCTCGAGGATGGCAGCGCCCAGGGCGCCAGCGAGATGGTGGCGGCGGACGCTCCAGTCGAGGCAGGCGCGGCAAAGCGGGCGGGCGCCGTTCTCCAGATCCTCGATATCGACGCCGAAGCTCGACACCTTGGCGCGGCCGAGGCGGGTCAGCGCATAGGTGCGTTCGGGCCCTGGGCTGACCCATTTGTTCTTGATGAAGCTGTCGAACATGGCGACGCCAAGTTCGCCGGCGAGATGGTCGTAACAGAGCCGCGCCCGGCGGAGCGCCGGCTCCTTGGGGCCGGGGCGCGTGCGCAGCGCTTTGGCGCGCATGGCGACGCCCATCAGGGTTTCGAGCAAGCCGGCGACATCGGCGTCGGCCAAGCGATAGTAGCGGTGGCGGCCCTGCGCTTCGACGGCGACGAGGCCGCCGTCGACCAGCTTGTTCAAGTGCGAGCTCGCCGTCTGTTTGGTGACGCCGGCTTCGAGCGCGAGTTCGCTCGCCGTCAGCGCGGCGCCGTTCAAGAGCGCCGTCAGCATGTTGGCGCGCGCGGGATCGCCGACCATGGCGGCGATCGCGGCGATGTCTGGGCCTTCTTTCATGGTTCGATGTTAATCGTACCGTAGCGCCGCCGCAATGCGCTATCTGAGCTGCGGAGGCGAAACGATGATCACCTGTTTCATTCGCTACGAGATCGATCCGTTCAAGAAGGGCGAGTTCGAGCGGTACTCGGAAGTCTGGGGCGAGGCGATCCCTCGTTGCGGCGCCGATCTGATCGGCTATTTCGCGCCGCACGAAGGCTCGGCGACGACAGCCTACGGTGTGTACAACATTGCCGACCTGGCCGCGTACGAACAGTATCGCGCGAGGCTGGCGGCCGATCCGCAGGGGCGCGAGAACTACGAGTTTGCGCGGCGCGAGCGCTTTATTTTGAAAGAGGACCGCATCTTCCTGCGGCTGTGCTCGCGATGATTGCGGTGATCTTCGAGGTCGAGCCGCACGCGGCGTTTCGAGACGACTATTTCCGTATCGCTGCGGAACTGCGGCCGCTGCTCGATGAGATCGACGGCTTCGTTTCGATCGAGCGGTTTCAGAGTCTGAGCGATCCGGCGCGCGTGCTGTCGCTGTCGTTCTGGCGCGACGAAGCAGCGGTGCGGCGCTGGCGCGAAATGGAGGCGCATCGAGCGGCTCAAGGCGAGGGCCGGACGCGGGTGTTTCGCGACTATCGGCTGCGCGTGGCGGCGGTGGTGCGCGATTACGGAATGCACGAGCGGGCGGAGGCGCCGCCTCGGGAAGAGGCGTAGTTCGCCGACGAATGTCGGTGTGGGAGGAAAACGCATGCGTCGGCGCGCCGCGTTTCCCGGAAACGTCGCGTTCGAGCGATCGGCGGCGAGAAGGGTCAGCTGGAGTCATTCAGCTCCTTCGCGGAGTCGCAGGCGTGGCGGATGACGACGTCCTGCAGGTGCGGATCGGCGTGCGGCGAGCGCGGCCAGCGCGTGACGGCGAGCGCATAGGCTAGCCTCGGCGAGCGGCGGAGCTTGCGGGCAAGCCGGCGGATGGCCGGGAGCGGCTTGTGGAGGACGCGCGCGAGCGCTTCGATGCGGCCCGCCAGCAAGACGGGTTCGGGCGGGCGCATGAAGCGAACGAGGGCAAGCTGGCGCACTTGCGCCTCGCGGATCTGTTCGCGCCAGATTTCGCGCACGTGTGTGGGCGGGCCGAGCAAGCGGATGCGCGGGCGCGGCCCGCTCCTGGGCCAAAGCCGGAAGCGGCCCCTGTGTGGGCGCGGCTGCGGGTAGGGAGTTTTCGGTGCAAACCGCGTCGGCGATGTCAGGCGCGGCTCGGGCTGCGGCGCCAGCGTTCGGGCGAGCGCCGCCGCTTCCACCAGAACGATCTTGCGCACCACCGCCTCGAGCGGACGCAGCCAGGCGCGCACGCGCGCCAGCGTCTTGGCGTCGGGCTCGAGGTTCTCCCTGAGCGCGCGCGGTTCGCCGATGACGCCAATCATGCGCACGAAGATTGCGCGGGCGGCGGCCCAGAGGGAGCTGATCGGATCGGAGAGCGTTGCGATGTGCATGGGCGCCATTATGGGGCCAGTCATGCGCGGTCGGATTTGCCGCCGTTCTATCCCCGATTTTGCGCACATTTCGCCTCCCTCGGATGGCGCAAATGTGCAGCGATTTTCTGTGTCACGGCTGAGTGTGATGCGGGAACGTCACAGATGGTAAGTCCATTCTTATCAAATCATGCGCACCCACGTTGATCCCACCCAGGCCGAGAGGCTCAGAGCGCTAGGCACATCGTTGCGTCGCGTGTTCACGACGGAGCCGGCGAAGGTTCCGGAGGACATCAAATTGCGCCTGCGCGCGCTGAAGGAGCGTGAGTTTTCAGAGCCCTCACGCCCGCATTAGGCCGCTTTGTCGTTCGGCAGCGTCTTCATGTCCATCAAGCGCCATAAGTGCCATGCAGCGGCGCTGCGCCACGGCGCCCAGCGTTCGCCATAGGCGCCCAGTTCCTTCGGCGTGAAGCTGCGGCGGTAAAGCTTTTCCGCGCCCTTGCGCACACCGAGATCGTCGATCGGCAGCACGTCCGGGCGCCCCAGTGTGAACATGAGGTACATCTCGACCGTCCAGCGGCCGACGCCGCGCGCGGCGGTGAGGCGCTCGATGATCTCTTCATCCGGCAAGCGGGTGAGCGCGCGGGCCTGCGGGATCGTCCCGTCGAGCCGCTTTTGGGCGATGTCCTGGATGGCGGCGATCTTTTGGCGCGAGAGGCCGGCGCCGCGCAACAGTGCCGGGTCGGCAGCGAGGATATCCTCGGGATTGGGGTGATCCTTGTCCGCCCAGAGCGCGATCAGACGGCCATGAATGGTGGCGGCGGCCTTGCCGGAGAGCTGCTGGAAAACGACGGCGCGGATGAGGGCGCGGTACGGGTCTTTGTTTTTGGCGAAGCTGGTGGGGTATGGGTCGTGATGCTTCACCACGGCGGCGAAGCGTTTGCAGATTTTGCTCAGCTCTTTTTCGGCCTCGCCCACGTCACACTCCCAGCACCGGCCGCAGCGTGCGCCAGATGGGTTCGAGCGCGAAGGCAAGCAAGACGGCCGCGCCTATGATGGCGTTCGCCTTGAAGGCTGCAAGCGCCGTTTCCGGACGTGCGTCGTCGATGCGCGCGAGCATCGGGTAGATCAGAAGCGCGGCGATGAGCGCCAGCGCCGCCGCGACAAGGAGGCCGGCGCCGCCGACGGACGCGGCTGCAGTCCAAAGCGCGAGCGCGGCGACGTAGAAGACGGTGGTCCAGGTGCGCCATTTGTCGGCGAAGAGGCGCGCGGTGGAGCGGACGCCGACCAGGGCGTCGTCCTCGCGGTCCTGCAGCGCGTAGATCGTGTCGTAGCCGATGGTCCAGCAGATGCAGCCTGCGTAGAGCGCGAACGCTTCGAGCGGCACGACGCCGGAGAGGTACGTCGATGCGGCGCCGCCGACCAGCGCGCCCCAGCTGAAGACGATGCCGAGCCAAGCCTGCGGCCACCAAGTGATGCGCTTCATCAGCGGATAGAGCGCCACCAGCGGAATGGCGATGAGCGCAACGAGCTGCGCCAGCGGCGGCAGCATCAGCAGCGCGACGAGACCGAAAAGGCATTGGGCGAGCAGCCAGGTCCAGGCCTGTTTCAGCGTGACGGCGCCGGATGGGAGGGGGCGGAGGCGCGTGCGCTCGACTTTTGCGTCGATGTCGCGGTCGAGGATGTCGTTGTAGGTGCAGCCGGCGCCGCGCATGGCGATTGCGCCAAGGAGAAAGGCGAGCGCGTAGCGCAAATCCTCCCAGTAGAAGCCGTAGCCGGTGCGCGCGACGGCGATCCCCATCAGGCACGGCAAGAGCAGCAGCTGCCAGCCGATCGGGCGGTCCAGACGCGACAGCTGCGCGTAGGGCTTCCAGGCGCGCGGCAGTGCGTCCGTCCAGTGTTGCTTCAGGGCGTCGGCGGGTTTCAAATCTGTCACGTCGTGGTGATGCGGCGGGGTTTTGCTTTACGCAAGTGCGCGAAAGCGGTATGTGAGCCGTCCTTCGACAGAGGAGCTGTCTGGATGAACACCCGCTTGAAATAAGCACGGCGCCGCGAACGGTCGCCGTCGAGCCTGAAGAGAGCGCTGCGCTCGATCGGCTCCAAGTCCCCGATTGCGATTGGGGAAACCGGTTCGCGAAGCAAGCCGTGCTGCGGGTGTTGCGCGTCGATTGACGCTTCGCTTCCAGCGCTTCGTTTCCCACTTCTGAGTTCGCACTGCCGCGCCAGCGGCTGCGCTTTGGTATTCCGATGAGCGATACGTTCGATTTCGACGATGAGGCCGAGGGCGGCCGGCGCAAGGCAAGCTTGCGCCAAGTGGCCGCCTTCATGTGGAAACACTGGTCGAGCCAGCCGGGCAAGCTTGCGCTGGTGGGGCTGTTCTTCGGCGCGGCCGTGGTGGCGGACCTGGCGATGCCGTTCGCGTCCAAGCACTTGGTGGACGCGCTCACGGCCGGGCCTTCGGAGGCGGGGCAGCGCGCGGCCGCCTGGGGTTATGGCGTGGTCGTCCTGTTGGCGTTCGTCTTCTACATGACGCGGAACATTGGCGTGCGCTTTCACATCCCGTTCGCGTCCAAGAACATGGAGCGGATCGTCACGGACGGCTTTCGCGACGTGCAGCGCTTTTCCGCCGATTGGCACGCCGACAATTTCGCCGGCGCGACGGTGCGACGCGTGTCGCGGGCGATGAACGCGTACGACGTCATTTCGGACACGATGGTCTGGTACATGATACCCGCGGCCGCCGTGCTGATCGGGGTGACGGTGCTGACATTCATGCAATGGCCGGTGATCGGCGGCTTTACGGGCGTCACCATTCTGGCGTTCCTGGCCGTAGCGTATCTCGCCAGCCGCTTCTATGTGGCCGAGCCGCTGCGCCGCTACATCAAGGCCGACACGGAGATCGGCGCAGCCCTTGCGGACGCCGTCGCATCGAACGCGACGGTGAAAGCGTTCGGCGCGGAAGCGCGCGAAGAAAAGCGGTTCGACGGCGTGGTGCAGGCCTGGACCAAAGAGGCCAATCACACCTGGAGCCGATTCACCAATGCCTGGGTGCTGCAGAACATGCTGCTCTGGATCCTGCAGGCGGGCCTGTTGGGCCTCGTGCTGCTCGAATGGAGCAATGGGCGCGCGACGGCGGGCGATGCGGTGTTCGCGATCACCTCGTTCCTGCTGGTCTCAGGGTATCTGCGCATGCTGGGCGAGAACGTGCAGAATCTGCAAAAGGGCATCGCCGATATCGAGGACGTCGTCGCTTACGCGCTGGAGAAGGAGGACGTGGTCGACCGCGCCGATGCGAGGACGTTCGCCCCGGGCGCGGGGCACATCGTGTTCGACCGAGTGTCGTTCGGCTACAAGAACGCCGCCGAAATTCTCTACAGCGATTTCTCGCTGGAGATTGCGCCGGGCGAGACGGTGGCGTTGGTGGGCCCGACGGGCTCGGGCAAGACCACGTTCGTCAAGCTGGTGCAGCGTCTTTACGACGTCAGCGGCGGCGCCATTCGCATCGACGGGCAGGACGTGCGCGCGGTGACGCAGGCGAGCTTGCGGCGGAGCCTCGCGCTCGTGCCGCAGGACCCGGCGCTGTTTCACCGCTCGCTGCGCGAGAACATCGCCTACGCGCGGCCGGACGCCGCCATGGAGGAGATCATCGCCTGCGCCAAGCGGGCGCGTGCGCACGACTTCATCTCGAAGCTGCCGAACGGCTACGAGACCGAAGTCGGCGAGCGCGGCGTGAAGCTCTCGGGCGGCGAGCGTCAGCGGGTGGCGCTGGCGCGGGCGTTTCTGGCCGACGCGCCGGTGCTGATCCTCGACGAGGCGACCTCTTCGCTTGACGTGGAAACCGAACGGGAAGTGCAGGCGGCGATGGCCGAGCTGATGCGCGGGCGCACCACGATCGTGATCGCGCACCGGCTGAGCACGGTGCGCGAGGCCGACCGCATCCTGGTGTTCAACCAGGGCCGGGTGGTGGAGCAGGGCAGGCACGCCGAACTGATCGACGCGCGCGGGCTCTATGCGCGGCTGAACGCAATGAGCCGCGGCGACGTGATTGCGGAGGCGGCGGCCTGAACCCTGGGCCGCCGGTGTTCTGGCCCGTGCGGCGTTAGGCTTGCTGCGGCGGCGCGGCTTTGAGCGCCGCCGCCGGCGAGGACGCAGGCGGCGCAAGATACGCCCGCACGCGGCCCGTCGCGTCCGCGATCAGCCGTTTCCGCAAGTTTTGATAGCGCCACTCGCGCGTGAGCTTGTCCCACTGCGCTGCGCCCCACCACAGCAGCGGGAAGAGGAGCAGCGCGGTCATGATGCTGTAGACGTTGGCCCAAGCGATGGTCTTCGCCAACCCGAACCGCGCTGTCAGCCAGAACACGATGACGATCCCGAGCGCGATCGCGACGGCTTTGAGGAAGGCGTTGAAGAACGGCTTCTCACCGAGAAAGGCGCGCAGGCCGCGCTCGAACGCATCGCTCTCGCCGCTGGAGAGGTTGAACAGCATCAGGTTGACCGGCTGCCTGGCGCCCTTGGCGGCGCCGCGGACGATGGCGACGCGTTGGGTTTCGCGCACGCCGAGTTCGGTGTCTTCGAAATCGTACTTGTTCTCGCGGCCGTCGAGTTCGCGGACGAACAGGCGCATCCGGTTGGTGATGTGGCCGGGCTCGACCTGGGCTGCGCCGTCGCCGCGATCGAACACCACGGTCTCCGAGGTCAGCTGCACTTCGATGACGTCGCCGGCCGTGATCAGAAGCGGCTTGGCCATGGGTTCCCCTCCGCGTAGCGCGCCGATCCAGCGCCGCGCCGGCCGCTGGGTCAAGGGCGAAAGCTTGCACCGACGGGGAGGGCTTGGCAGCAAGGGACGATGCCCGAGCCGCGTTTGATGATCGAGGAGACGCTTGGCCCCGGCGCGGAGATCGCGCTGGAGGAGGGCCAGGCGCGCCACGTCGGGACGGTGCTGCGGCTGGATGCCGGCGACGCCGTGCGCGTGTTCAACGCGCGCGACGGCGAATGGCGCGCGCGGGTCAGCGGCAAGAGCAAACGCGGCATGAATGTGCGGGTGGAGGAGAAGCTGCGCCAGCCGCGGGCTGCGCCCGATTTGGAGCTGCTGTTCGCGCCGGTGAAACGGCACGCGACGGATTTGATCGTGGAGAAGGCGACGGAGCTGGGCGTCGCGCGCATTCGCCCGGTGATCACGCAGCGCACGATTGCTGAAACGGTGCGGGTTGATCGCCTCGCCGCCATCGCGCGCGAAGCGGCCGAGCAGACGGAGCGGTTCGATGCGCCGGAAATATTCGAAGCAGTGTCGCTGGCGCGCGCGCTCGACGGCTGGGATGCGGCGCGGCCGCTGATCTATGCGGATGAAGCGGGGGACGATGAGAGTGCGCCTTGGGGCGGTGAAAGAGGCAGAGGCGTGCCGCTGCTTGATGCGCTCAAAACCTCCCCCCTTGCGGGGGAGGTGGCCGCGAAGCGGCCGGAGGGGGGGCGATCAAACGAGCAGGCGCCTGAGCGTTTGAACGCCCCCCACCCCCCAAACCCCGCCCCGCGAGGGGGCGGGGGAGTCGCTTTGCTCATTGGCCCCGAAGGCGGCTTCACGCCGGAAGAGCGGCGGATGCTGCGCGGCTTGGCTTATGTCGTTCCGGTGTCGCTCGGACCGCGCATATTGCGGGCGGAGACGGCGGTGATTGCGGCTTTAAGCGTAATACAGTCGGCCTGGGGGGACTGGGGTCATGACTCAGCGTGAACGTCTAACGCGGCGCACTGCACTTGTGAGTTTGGCCGCCGCTGCGGCCGTTGCGCCGAGACCGGCTGAGGCTCAACTTCTGAGCATCCGCTCGCAGCGCTGCAGCACAGATATGGCGCCGACGGTCATGCCGAACGAAACCGTGCAACTGCGTCCGCCGCGCATCGAACCGCGCATTGGAGACATCGTCGTCTTTGAACAAGCTTGGGAGTTCGATGGGCGAGTTCATTTTTACATGAAGCGCATCGTTGCATTGGCGGGCGACCGCGTCGCCTTCAGCGACGGCCGCCCGATCCTTAACGGCAACGCCGCCACGAGCACTTTCGTCGGCTCAGAGGATCTTCGGTTTGAGTGCGAGGGCAGGAGTGTCTTCCCCGACCTTCGACGCTTCAGCGAACGTCTCGCTGGACGAACGTACGACACTTACTTCGACCCGACCGATACGTTTAGTAGCGGGCGGCCGCGTCATGGGCGGGAGATGGCTGAAATCCGGGTGCCGCCGGGGCACGTCTTCGTGGTGGGCGATTGCCGGGACCGCAGCGAGGACTCCCGTCAACATGGCCCGATCCCAGAGAGCGTGATTCGCAGGCGCGCGGTCGCCATCCTGTGGAGCCGGGACCGCAACCGCCTGGGGCTTGCGCTCGAATAGTCCTTGGAGCGGGCCGCCTCCCTTGCGGCCCGTGCGATCACGCTCCACATGCCCGGCAACGAGCCGCCTGGAGGAAGCGCTTGGCCCATACGAAAGAAAAGGCCCCGGTGCTGACGGGCTTCAGGAATCTCGTCGCGCACCTGGAGACCGGCCCCAAGCCCGATCGCGCGACGTGGCGCATCGGCACCGAGCACGAGAAGTTCGCCTTCGACCGCGATACGCTCGCGCCCGTGCCGTACGAGGGCGAGCGCGGCATTGGCGCGCTGCTGAACGGTTTGGCGGAGTCCTACGGCTGGGAGCGCGTTTACGAGGGTGAGAACGTCATCGCGCTGAAGCAGGGCATGGCCTCGATCACGCTCGAGCCGGGCGGGCAATTCGAACTCTCCGGCGCGCCGCTCGAGCACCTGCACCAGACCTGCGCCGAGACCGGCTCGCACCTGAAGCAATTGCGAGACGTCGCCGGCAAGATGGGCATCGCCTTTCTCGGCCTGGGCTTTTCGCCGCTCTGGTCGCTCGATGAGACGCCGATCATGCCGAAAGGCCGCTACAAGATCATGCGCGACTACATGCAGAAGGTGGGCCGCCTTGGCCGCCAGATGATGTTTCGCTCGTGCACCGTGCAGACCAATTTGGACTTCGGCTCCGAAGCGGACATGGTGAAAAAATTCCGCGTCGGCCTCGCGCTGCAGCCGATCGCGACGGCGCTGTTCGCGAACTCGCCCTTTGCAGAAGGGCGGCTCAACGGTTTCCTTTCGTATCGCGGGCACATCTGGACCGACACCGATCCCGACCGCACCGGCATGCTGCCGTTCGTGTTCGAGGACGGCATGGGCTTCGAGCGCTACGCCCAATATGCGCTCGATGTGCCGATGTACTTCGTCTATCGCGACGGCAAATACATCGACGCCTCGGGCCAGAGCTTCCGCGCCTTCATGGACGGCAAGCTGCCGGCGCTGCCCGGCGAGCGGCCGACGGCGAAGGATTGGGAAGATCATCTGACGACGATCTTCCCGGAAGTGCGGCTGAAGACGTATCTCGAAATGCGCGGCGCGGATTCGGGCCCGTGGTCGCGGCTCTGCGCGCTGCCGGCGTTCTGGGCCGGCATTCTCTATGACGATGCGGCGCTCGAGGCGGCGTGGTCGCTGGTGAAGAGCTGGACGGCGGAGGACCGCGAGAGCCTGCGCCGCGCCGTGCCGGTGCTGGGGCTCAAGGCGCCGATCCGCGGCAACAGCGCGCGCGACATCGCCCAAGCGGCGCTGGCGATCGCGCGCCAAGGTCTCAAGTCCCGCGCACGTGCGGACAATAGCGGCGACGACGAAACGCATTTTCTCGGCGAACTGGATGACATCGCCGCCACTGGCGTCACGCCCGCGGAGCGGCTGATCGAGCGCTACCGTGCGGAGTGGCGCGGCGACGTGCGCCCGGTGTTCGAGGCCTGCGCGTACTGACGTCGCGCCTGTTGACTTCGCCGCGGTCTCCACCCCTTTGTGCGCCCGGGCATTTTAGGGGGAACGCATGCTGATCTGGTCAGGCTGGGGAATCATGGTCGTCGTGTTCGTCGCGATCGGCTTGTTCGTGACGTTCGGCGCGGCCGACGTGTTGGAGCAATGGCTGCCTTACGGGCCGGCGCAGTCCGTGGGCACGCTGATCGGCGGCCTGCTCGCAACCACCGGCGTCTATCTCTTCGCGCGCTGGCGCGAGCAGGGCGAAGGGCGCGTGTTCGTCGATGAAGCCACCGGCGAGCGCATTGAGGTGCGGCCGAGCGCCGGCTCGCTCTTCTTCATCCCGACCCGTTTCTGGACCTGGATCGTGCTCGCGCTGACGCTCGGCATCGCCGCGTTGGCGTTCAACTCGACGCCCTTATACGGCGGGTAGTACGCGCGAGCGGCGCTTCGGTGTTGCCGCCGGTCGCGCCGAGAGCCATCCTACGGCCATGCGCGCGCTCGACCATCCGCTCTTCACGCCACGCCTCAAGCTCGCGCCGGTGACGGCGGAGATGGCTGAGGCGGCGCGGGCCGGGCAGGCGGCGTTCGCCGGCGTAATCGGGGCCGACGCGCCGGCCGATTGGTGCCAGGCCAGCCTCGGCCTCGTCGCACGCTCCATCGCGCACGTGTGGGGACCCGCCGCCGCGCCGACGCGCGCGATTGCAATTCATCGCGGTGAAGGCGTCGTCGTCGGCGACGTGCGGTTCGAGCCCTCGCTGCGCGCGGCGCGCGAGTTCGAGATCGGCTATGGCATCGCGCGGAGCCGCAGGCGGCAGGGCTATGCCGTCGAAGCGGCGGGCGCTGTGATCGACTGGCTGTTCGACGAGGCTGGCGCGGAAACGATCCTGGCCGGGTGCGATGCGGCGAATCTGGCCTCGGTGCGCACTCTGAGGCGTCTCGGCTTTTGGCTGGACTCCAATCCGGGGAAGACGTTCTGGTGGGTGCTGGACGCCGAACTCCGTTCAACCGATCGCGCCATCTGACAAATCGGCAAGTTTCTTACCACATGCGCAGGCTGGGTTGAGCGCCATCGGGCGGCGTGCTTGGTGAGGGTCCTGAATTTGCCTGGGCGGGCGCCGGTGCCTATCGCATACGATCCATTCCTTGCTGGACTGTCCGTTGTCGTCGCCATTCTCGCGAGCTACAGCGCGCTGGAACTGAGCCGGATGGCCCTCTGCGCACGCCATCGGACGAGGTGGGCGATCGGCGCTGCGGTGATGATGGGCCTCGGCGTGTGGGCGATGCACTTCACCGCCATGGGCGCAATGGAGCTGCCGGCGGCGCCCGGTTACAATGTGCCGCTCACGGCGCTGTCCGCGGCGCCCGCGATGATTTGCACGGGGCTCGCGTTCGTCTTCGTTCTTTACCGCGGCGCTAAACTGGAAAACCTGATCATGGCCGGCGCGCTGATGGCGGCGGGCATCGTCACCATGCACTACACCGGCATGGCCGCTTACGCGGTGCAGGGCTTCCTGATCGTTCACGACTGGAAGTTCGTCACTGCCGCCGGGCTGATCGCGTTCGTCGCTTCGACAACGGCGCTGTGGCTCAGTTTCCGGACCTCGAACGGCTATTGGCAGGTGCCCGCCGCGGTCGCGCTCGGCTTGGCTGTGGCCGGCATGCATTACACCGGCGTTTTCGGCATGGCGTTCTGCGCATCGCCCGGGGCTGCCTACGATATTGGACCGTTCGCTTTGACCGATGCGGACGGCAAACGCGTCGGCATCGTTTCCGTGCTGATCGGCGCCGTCGCCAGCACGTGCGGCGCGGTGATCGCCTCGTCGCAGCGGCGCTTGCTCGACATGCAACTCGATACGGCCAATGCGCTCCAACAAACCCAAAAGATGGAGGCGATGGGCCAGCTCACCGGCGGCGTCGCCCACGACTTCAACAATCTGCTCCAGGTCATGTCGAGCGGCGTCGAGATGTTGGCGCGCAACCAAGATCCGCAGCGCACGGAGATGATACGCGGCGAAATCAGGCGGGCGGTCGCGCGTGGTCAGAGTCTGACCAAGCAATTGCTGGCGTTTGCGCGCCGGCAGCGACTGGAGCCGAAAACGATCGATCTCGCTGCGCATTTGCAGCAAGCGCTGCAGCTCCTAGAGCGGCCGCTGCAGAGCAAGGCGACGATAGAGCTCGCTGCCGCGACCGACCTCTGGGCGATCGAAATCGATCCGAGCGCATTGGACAACGCGCTGCTCAATCTCGTCATCAACGCGCGCGACGCCATGCCCGACGGCGGCAAGATCGTCGTGTCGGCGCGAAATCAGCTGATTTCGGTCGGATCGAACCTAAACGTGCGCACCGGCCTGGCGGGCGAGTTGGTTGAAATCGTCGTCGAGGACTCCGGCGTCGGCATGTCGCCGGCGGTTCAGGCGAAGGCGTTCGAGCCGTTCTTCACGACGAAGGAAGCCGGCGCCGGCAGCGGGCTCGGCTTGGCGCAGGTCTGGGGCTTCGTGCAGCAATCGGGCGGCGCCGTCGTCATCGACTCGCGCGTTGGCGAAGGCACAGCGGTGCGCATCTTCCTGCCCAAGTCCAACGAAGAGATCGCAAAACAGACGCCGCAACTCGTTCCGCCTACGCAGCAGCCATCGCGCGGCGACATCCTTGTCGTCGAGGACGATCCCAGCGTCGCCGCGATGGTGACGGGCATGCTCGAGGAATTGGGTCTGACGGTGCGACGCGCCGAGAACGTCGACGCCGCCGTCGCGGCGATCCAGGCCGGGCGGCCGGACTATGTTCTGAGCGACATCGTCATGCCGGGCAAAAGCGGCCTTGATCTGGCGAGCTACGTTCGCGATCACCATCCCGGCTTGCCGGTCGTGCTGATGACTGGGTTCACCAAGGACACGGCGAAGAAGCGCGAACTGGGGTGTCCGGTGCTGCGCAAGCCGTTCACGATCGAAGAATTGGCGGCGGTGCTGGAGGCCGTGCAGGGCGCCGCGGTGCGCCAAGCCGTCTAGCGCCGGCGGACGCGTGTTCGAGGCGGCGGCGCGCGGTAGCGCGATGAGCCGACGCGGTCGGCGAGACGCTAAAGCGATCTTCCCCCGGGCGCCGCTTTGCTCTGCCGCCCCAATCGGGGGAACACTTTTCCTGCCGGCGCCCCACACAGGGCTCCGTTCAGCGTCCCGCGCTTGACGCATCGAAAAACGCAAGGCTTGTCTGTCGGCCAGTTTAGGGAGGGCGGCGCGCGAGGGCGTGCGCCCAGGGGATAAAACATGACTGACGCAACCGCCGGGGCGCCGCAGGGCTCCGACGAGCAGACCTTCCTCGGCCACCCGCGCGGCCTGGTCACGCTGTTCTTCACCGAGATGTGGGAGCGCTTCTCGTTCTACGGGATGCGCGCGCTGCTGGTGATTTATCTCACGCAGCACTTCCTGTTCTCGCAGAACGATGCGCAGGGGCTCTACGGCGCCTACGCGGCGCTCGTGTACCTCATTCCGGTGATCGGCGGCGTGATCGCCGACCGTTTCCTTGGCGCTCGCAAAGCGGTGACGATCGGCGCAGCGCTCCTGGTGCTCGGTCACTTCGGTATGGCGTTCGAAGGTTCGGGCTCGCGGCAGTATCTCGAAGCCGGCGGCGAGAGCTATCTCGTCTCAGCCGAAGGCCGCGGCGCTGGCCGTGTCGCGCATATCGATCTTCCAGAAGGCCGCGCACAACTGCGCTTCGATGTGCGGGAGTACGCCGACCTGGTCGCACAGGACATGCCTGTCCGCCGTCTCGAGGGCGACGCCTATTCGCTGACTTCGGAAGCGCCGAGCTTTGTCTATTCGCTGTGCAGCATGGTGGGCCTGCCGTGCGGCGAGCCGCCGGCGACGTCGCTGAACATCGAAGGCGAGGGCGCATACCCGATCCGCGTCGAAGGCGAGATGTCGGTGGTCGACATCAACGGCACGACCTATCAACTCGAGCAAACCAGCCTCCGCGATGCGGTGGCTTTCGATCCGGGCGCGACCGATTCCGCAGACGACGATCGCACCATCCGCACGTTCGCGGACGGCAGCTATTCCGACCGCGTCCAGCAGGAGCAGCTCTACGTTCAGATCCTCTATCTCTCGCTGGCGCTGATCATCATCGGCGTGGGCTTCCTGAAGGCCAACATCTCGACGACCGTGGGCGCGCTCTACGCGCCGGACGATCCGCGTCGCGACGGCGGCTTCACCATTTTCTACATGGGCATCAACCTGGGCGCGTTCCTGGCGACGCTCGCCTGCGGTTATCTCGGCCAGACCTACGGCTGGAAATACGGCTTCGGACTCGCCGGCGTGGGCATGCTGTTCGGCCTCACGCAATACCTGTTCGGCCAGAAATACCTCAAAGGCAAAGCCGATCCGCCAAAGCCGATCGGCAAGCTCACCGAGGGCGTGTTCTGGATTTTGGGCCTCGTCGCCGTGATCCCGGCTTGGATGCTGGTGCAGCAGTCCGAATTGATGGAAGACGCGCTGCGTATAGTCGTCCCGGCTCTCTTCCTCCTGGTGCTGGGATATGCGCTAATTGGCTTCAAGGGCGTCGAGCGCACCAAGATGGTTGCGGCCTTGATCTTGATCTTCTTCAGCGTCGTCTTCTGGATGCTGTTCGAGCAGGCGGGCTCTTCGCTCTCGCTCTACGCCGAGAACTCCACCAACCTCACCGTCGCCGCGCCGGGCTCGATCGGCCACACGATCACCACCTACGCGCTGTTCGCGGTCGCCATCCTCGGCGCGATCATGGTGCTGGTGTCGATCGTCTCCTTCCTCCAGAAGAAGATCGACGGGGTGATGCTGGGCTATGGCGTCGTGTTCTTCGCCCTCTTGGGCGGGGCGGCAGGCTACATCGCCTACACGACCGGCCTTGGCGGCGAGGTCTTCGAGATGACCGCGGCGCAGACGCAGAGCTTCAACGCCGGCTACATCGTGCTTCTGGCTCTGCCGTTCAGCGCCATGTGGCTGTGGCTCGCACGGCACAAGCTGGAGCCGTCGACGCCGGTGAAGTTCTCGCTCGGCCTCATCCAGGTCGGCCTCGGCTTCTTCGTGCTGGTGTGGGGCACGCAGTTTGCGGGACCGGACTTCCGCGTGCCGCTGATCTTCCTGGCGCTGCTCTATCTCTTGCACACCACGGGCGAGCTCTTCCTCTCGCCGGTGGGGCTTTCGATGGTGACGAAGCTGTCGGCGGCGCGTGTGGTCGGCTTGATGATGGGCGTGTGGTTCTTGTCCAGCTCGCTCGCGCACATCCTGGCCGCGATCATCGCCCAGCAGACGGCGTCCGACACTATCGCCGGCGTCGTGGTGAACCCCGCGGCGCAACTTCAGGCCTATGTCTCCGTGTTCACCGCGGTGGGTATCCTGGGGGTGGCGACGGGCGTCGTGCTGCTGTTGATCTCGCCGCTGCTGAAAAAGTGGATGGCGGACGTCCATTAACAGTAAAATCGTTACAAAACAAAGCGATCGGCGGTCCTCTGGGCCGCCGATTAGCTTTGTCGGATAGTTATGCCCCGAACAGCGTCAAGGCGTTGCGCCGGGTATTTTTTCCGGCTGTTGTAGACCGGACCGGGGGCCAGAACGGCGTCCCGTCCCTGGCCTTAACCGGTTCGGCGGCGCTGCCGCATTCCGGCTCGGGTCCGGCCCCGTTTGAGAACTAGATTGCGATTCTCGGCCGCGTTTCGCGGCCGCGAGGAGGTGCTGATGACCCGCGCGCGCACGACCCGCTCCAGGAAGAAGCCGGCGGAGGCTTCAGGAGCGGCGGCGCGACCCGAGGTCATGGACCTGCTGCTCGGCTGGAAAGCGGACGACAGCGGCAAGCTGCCGATGGGCTTTGGCGCGCCGCGCGCGGCGGAGCCGGTGATCGAGGGCGAAGCGCCGATCCTCTATGGCGAGGACCGGCATCTGGTGACCATCGCCCCGACCGGCGCCGGTAAGGGGCGGGGCGTGATCATCCCCAACCTGCTCCGGTTCGAGGGGTCGGTCATTGTCATCGACCCGAAGGGCGAGACTTGGCACGTGACCGCCCGGCGGCGGAAGGAAATGGGCCAGGAAGTGCGCCTGCTCGATCCGTTCGGCGCGGTGTCGAAGCGGACAGACAGCCTCAATCCGTTCGACCTGTTCAATCGCCCCGGCGCGCTGCTGGACGCCGATGCTGAAATGCTCGCCTCGCTGCTCGCGGGCGATGTCGGCTTCCACAAGGAGCCCTTCTGGGACAATTGGGGCCGCTCGCTCATGTCGGGCGTGATCGCCGCTGTCGCCGAGACCGCGCCCAAGGCCGAACGCCACTTCGGCAAGGTGCGCGAAATTCTGATGAGCGACGACGCGGTCTATAACCTCGCCGCGCTGATCGAGAGCCACGAAGAGTTGAACCGGCTCTCGAAGCAGAACATCTCGAGCTTCCTGCCGATCACCGAGCAGACACGTTCGGGCATTCTCTCGACCGCGCAATCGTATCTCAAAGTCGTCAACTCGGATTCGGCGCTGCGTTCGCTGTCGAAGTCGACCATCAATCTCGACGCCGTGCGCCGCGGCGATCCGATGACGATCTACATCGTCATCCCGCCGGACAAACTCGAAAGCCACGGCGCGCTTCTACGCCTCTGGGTCGGCGCGCTGATGTTGACCGTCATGGGCCGCAAGCGCCGCCCGAAGCGCTCGACGCTGTTCCTGCTCGACGAGTGCGCCCAGCTCGGCGAATTCGGCCCGCTGCGGCAATCGATGACGCTGCTGCGCGGCTACGGCCTGCAAGTGTGGCCGTTCTTCCAGGATCTGTCGCAGCTGCAGCGGCTCTATCCGAAGGACTGGCGCACGATCTTCAACAATGCGGGCGTCTTCCAGCTGTTCGGCGTCGCCAATCATCTGATGGCGAAAGAAAGCTCCGATCTGATCGGCGACATCAACGCCGATACGCTCCGCGCGATGACCAAGGATCAGCAGATCATCTCGGTCGCCAACGAGAAGGCGCTGAATGCGCGGCTGCCGGATTATCTGCAGGACGCGCCGTTCGCCGGCCTCTGGGACGCAAACCCGATGTTCGAATCGGAAGGCCCGGCGCCGGCGGCGAAACGGCGGGCGCCGCGCTCGCGCTAGACTCGTTCGAACAAGCCTTCGTAGCGCATGACGAGGCCATCAGTGTCGAAATCCAGCAGGGCCCTGAAACCGTCGGCGACGCCCAGATCGACATAGCGCCAGCGCTGCGGACCGACGAAGTCGTAGCGCTGGCGCGAGGGCTGCACGCTCAGGTCGGCGGCGTCGACATAGAGGGCGGTGAGTTCGCTAGGCTGATGTTTCAGCCCGCGCAGCGCGAGGCCGTTGCAGAACGGCGTCGCCGAGACGTCGATCTCGAGACAATCGGCGAGCTCGGGGCGCTCTTCGCCATCGATACGCCAACCGTGCTCGCGACGTTCGATCGTGAGGCTGTGGCCGTCCTCCCGTTCGATCCGCAACAGGCGTGAGCGCCAGTCGCCGTCGAGCCGCCAGTGACAACGCAACGCAAACGGCGTTTCGCCGGCGTCGATGATGGTGGAGCGCGCTTCGACGGCGTCTTCTCTTGCGGTGATCCGCATGAGTTCGAGGCCTGGATGATCCAGCCGCCGCCAACGATAGGTTTGCTCCGTCATCACGCGCAAACGCGCGCGAAGCCAAGCGGTTGCTGCTTAGGGCCGTGTTGCGGCTTGTCGCGCCAGTTCTTCGTCGAACGCGCGCTCAAGCCGTTCGTTCAATTGGCTCAGCGCATTCGGATCGACGAAGGCGGTCGCATCGCCAGCGCGCCGTCGGGCGCGGCGTTCTTCAAGGCCCATGAAGTCTGGGTGATTGGTGAGCAGCACATCCGCGTCGATCTCGCGCACGCGGGCGAAGGTGGCGCGAAAGTCCGCGACGATGCCGGGATAAGCCGGCGGGACCAGCGACTGGCCTGCGACCGTCGCGCTGCAGTGGAAGAAGGCGCGATGCGGCGCGCCGTCCGCACCGGCCACATCCATGCTCCATGATGTGCAGCCCGGCGTGTGGCCGGCAGTAATGTGCGCGGTGAGCGTGACGCCGCCGAGCGTCAGCGTTTCGCCGTCGGCAATGACGCGATCGACGCGAATGGGCGGAAAGCGCATGCCGGCGGACGGTCCGTATGGAAAACTCCCCGCCTCCAGGGCGCCGCGATCGGCTTCGCTGGCGACCATCTGTGCGCCGCTGGCGCGTTGCAGGCGGGCGAGGCCCGCGGCGTGATCGACATGGGCGTGGCTGTTCAACAGATAGCGTACATCGCCGACCTCAAAGCCGAGGCGTTCGACGTTGGCTATGATGAGCGGCGCGCTCTGCGCGAAGCCGCCATCGAGCAGGACGTGACCGTCCGGCGTCGTAATCAGAAAGGCGCTTACGCCCTTGACGCCGACATAGTGGATGTTGCCGACGATCGTGAATGGTTCGACGTTTGCATTCCAATCGCCCCAGTCGCTGGAGAGTGGCGCGCCTTCAGCGGCGGCAATCTGCTCCTCGCTCGCGAGCGGCGGCAGAGAACTGGCCGATGGATCGGAGGCCGGCGCCGCGCAACCAGCGAGAAGGAAAAGCGGGATCGTCAAATGCTTGAGCACGCGCGCTTCTTACGGGCGGCGGCGCGCGCGTGGAAGGGGCTCTTCAACGGGTCCCGCAAAAGCCGGGGGCCGCGCGCAAGATGAACCGCCGGCGCCGCTGCAGCTCCAGAACGGGTGGGGGAGGCGCTGCAGGTGGCGTCGGCGGCCCAAACGGATCAGAAGCGGCCGCTCAGCTCCAGGATGAACCAAGGCGCGCTGGCGAACTGGCGCATGCGGATGTCCTGGGCGACGAGAACGCCGCTGCGGTCCGGCGCGAAGAAGCGCCGGTCGCGGTTGACGTCGCCGTCGAACAGATTCGCGGCCCACAGGCGCAGCTTCATGTCGTTCGGCAGCGCCGTCGTCTCGACGAAGAGATCGATCCACGGACCTTCTTCGTTGGTGTCGGTTTCGTTGAAGCGGTGGGCGCGGAATTCGCCTTCCTTGAACACCTCGATGCCCCAGGCGAATTTGATGTCCGGCAAGTCTTGGCGGAACGTGACCTGATAGCGCGACTCGGGCGTGAACGAGATGATGCGCGGTTCGCCCGTCACCGGATCGGTCACTTCGTGATCGGCGAGCATGCCTTCGATGGTGAGGCGTCCGCCTTCGATGAAGGGCACCGGCGTCGAGAAATTGACATCGAGACGCGTCATCTCGCCGTCGCCGATATTGCCCGGCGCGTCGTAGACGAGATCATCCGACGGATCGAGCGGCGTGCCGTTGTTATCTTCGATCTTCACGAGATCGGAAACGTCGCTGATCTCGTGCTGTGCGAGCGTGAAGGTGAGCGCGGCGCCGCCCGGAAAGCGCAGGTCGCCGCCGAGTTCAGCGATCCAGGCGGTTTGCGGCACCAGCTCCGGATTGCCGCCCGCGATCAGGTTGTCGGCGACTGACGCGGCCGACGTGAAGTCGCCGAAGTCGAGCTGGCCGACATCGCGGTGGATGCGCAGACGCAGTTGGTTGTTGGCGCCGAACGTGCGCGAGAGTTGCACCGATGGCTTCCAGTAAGAAAGTTCGACGACATCATTGGTGTCGCCGCTGAAGGTGAGCGTGGACGTTTCCCAGTTCACGCGCGTTTCGAGAGACCAGCGGTCGGTCGGACGCCAGGTTTCGGACACGAAGAACTCGGCGCGCTCTTCCTCGATCGAGACGTTGTCGTTGGTGAACGGGAAGACGACGTTGTCCTCGGCGTAGATCAGCGCTTGGTCGAGCGTGTTGATGGCGCCTTCGCCGCCGAACTCGACGCGGTGGCGTTCGCCCAGCGGACGAGCAAGCGAGGCGCGGAAGATGGTTTCGCCGCTTTCCTGACGCACGTCCTGGAAGTATTCGTCGATGACGAAATTGGTGTACGCGCCGTCTTCTTCGCTGGTGTAGACGCCGCGATTGGCGAGCGCGATCAGCGCTAGCGACCAGGGTCCGAAGTCGCGGTCGTAGTTGAGGCCGAGCTCGTAGCCGCGGCGCTGCTCTTCGAACACGCTCTCGAGATCGAAGTTGGAAGAGCCGTCCTGGTTGAAGAAGAAGAAGCCGTTGTCGGCATGGAAGCGCCACCAGTTGACTTGGCCCGTTGCGCTGAAGCGGCCGCCGGCGAGCGGGAAGGCGACATTGCCGTTGACCGTGCTTTCGCGAAAGTCGCGCGGCGAGGGGGTTTCGGCGCGCCCGTCCGGATTGCCTGCGCCGTCGAAGAAAACGCGCCAGCCCGGCAGGTCGCGATACTGGCTGAAGATCGAGCCGCTCAGGCCCCATTCGAAATTGCCGTTGCGGCCCGAGTACGAAAGCTCGCCGCGCGGCGCCGGCGTGTCGCGCGACGTGATCTCGAAGCCGGCTTCCCAGAGCCCGCTGCCGGCGGTGGGCGTGCGCACGATGTTGAGCAGGACCGATTGACCCGATGCGTCGCCTGCTACCGCGGCGCCGCGCAGCACTTCGATGCGGACCACCTGGTTGGCGGGAATGCGCGAGAGAATGCCGTCGACGGACTGGCTCTTGGTGCTGGGCCGGATGCCATCGATCAGCAGATTGCCGACCGCGCCCGAAAAGCCGCGCCGGTCGTCGCCGCCGTCAAGGGTGAAGCCCGGCGTCTGGCGCACCATGTCGAGTGCGTTCGATGGATTGTATTGATTGAAGTAGGCGGCTTCGTAAGTGACTCGGTCGCCGCTCGAAATCGGCGTAGCGGCCGCTTCGTTCGTCGGCGTTTCGGTCTGCGCATACGCAACGCCCGTCAGCGCAAGCGCCGACACCATCATGCGTCCCAGCATTATCGTTCCCCTCCCGTCGCGCCGTCTCCCGCGGCGTTGCGGCTTGTGCGCAGAAGCGCTGCTGCATGTTTCAGGATGATTGCAGCGGCTGCCACGGATGCGGCTGGGCCGGGTTTTTTCAGGGCGCAGTGCAGACAATGCGACGAAGCGGCGATCCGGTACGACGATTGAAAACGAAAACGCCGCCGGGAGGTCCCGACGGCGTTCCGTGATTCCAGTTCGAAGAAGCTTACTTCTTCTTGCCGGCGGCCTTCTTGGCTTTCGCCTTCGGCGCGGCCTTGGCGACTTTCGTCGCGGTCTTCTTTTTAGCAGCCATAGCTATCAACCTCCCCAGACATTGGGATGCACACAGCTTCTGCTTCGATTCTCTAAATTGTAAATGAGTACGCTCGGCCTACATCCCGCCGACTGTCAGTCCTTGGATGTAGAGCGTCGGCTGGCCGACACCCACGGGCACACTCTGTCCGCCTTTGCCGCAAGTGCCGACGCCTTCGTCCAGTTTGAGATCGTTGCCGATCATCGTCACGCGCGTGAGCGCTGAGGGACCATCGCCGATCAGCGTTGCGCCTTTGATCGGCGCTTTGATCTTTCCGTCCTCGACCAAGTACGCCTCGGTGCACTGGAAGACGAACTTGCCGGAGGTGATGTCGACCTGTCCGCCTCCGAAATTAACCGCGTAAACGCCGCGCTTCAGGCTGGCGAGGATCTCGGCCGGGTCTTTGTCGCCCGCGGTCATGAAGGTGTTGGTCATGCGCGGCATCGGCCGGTGCGCGTAGCTCTCGCGGCGGCCCGAACCGGTCGGCGCGACGCCGGTGAGGCGCGCGTTGAGGCGATCCTGCAGATAGCCTTTGAGGATGCCGTCTTCGATCAGCACGGTGCGCTGCGTCGGCGTGCCTTCGTCGTCGATGGTGAGCGAACCGCGGCGGTTTTCGAGCGTGCCATCGTCGACGACCGTAACACCCGGCGCCGCAACGCGCTGCCCAACCATGCCGGAGAAGGCGGAGGTGCCTTTGCGGTTGAAGTCCCCTTCGAGCCCATGACCGACGGCCTCGTGCAGCAGCACGCCCGGCCAGCCGGGACCGAGGACGACGTCCATTTCGCCGGCGGGGGCGGGGATGGCGTCGAGGTTCACGAGCGCGATGCGCAGCGCCTCATCGGCGAGCGCCCTCCAGCGCTCGGGCGCAATGAAGACCTCGTACGGCTCGCGTCCGCCGGCGCCGGCCGAGCCGGACTCGCGGCGGCCTTCACGCTCGACGGTGACGGAGATGTTGATCCGCACGAGCGGGCGATGGTCGTTCAGCTTGGCGCCGTCCGGGCGGAGAATGGTGAGGCCGCGATAGGCGCCGGCGAGGTTGGCGGCGACTTGGACGACGCGCGGATCCTTGGCCCGGCAATAGGCGTCGATCTCCGCCAGCAGGTCGGTCTTGGCGGTGAAGGTCGGCGACTCGATCGGGTCGAAGTCAGCGTAGAGGCGCCGGTTCACCTTGGCCGGGCTGACGTCGAGCGTCCCCTGGTGGCCGAGCTTCACCGCGGCGGCGGCTTCGGCCGCGCGCTCGACGGCTTCAGTTTCGAGCACGCTGGCGTGGCCGTAACCGGCGCGGTCGCCGGCGACGACGCGCAGACCAAAGCCCTGGGTGGCGTCGAACGAGGCCGACTTCAGCCGGCCGTCGTCCCAGTAGAAGCTCTCGGTGCGGCTGTCCTCGACGAAGATCTCGCCGTCGTCCGCGCCCTGGGCGGCTTCAGCGAGGATGCGGCGGGCGGCGTCCCAATCCATCTCGGCGGCTTGTTCGGGGTGGGGGGCGCGCTGGCCGTCAGCCATGAAACTCTCCTTCTGATGAGAGGAGAATATAGGAGGCGAGTCGGGCCGTCGCGTGGCCTGAGAAAGTTCCGCAATGGGAACGTCAGGGCGTCGTCGGCTCGTCCAGCACGGTGGCCAGGTGCTCGCGGCGCGCGCGGGCGAAGCGGGCGAGTTCGGCGCTTGCCGGACCCCAATCCGGCTCGATCTGGAGGGCCGTCGTATAGTCCTCGAACGCGCCGCGGAGATCGCCCAGCGCCTCGCGGGCGATGCCGCGGTTGAAGTACGCCTTGTGCGGCTCCTGCACCCCCAGGCCGAGCGCCTCGGTGAGCGAAGCGATGGCCGGGCCGTAGCGCCGGAGCTGAACCAGGGCTGCGCCGCGGTTGAGGTGGGCCTCGGCGTTCTCGCCGTCGATGACGATCACGGCGTCGAAGTCAGCCACCGCCAGTTCGTTCTGCTGCCGGCGCAAGTGGGTGACGCCGCGGTTGACCAGGAGCTGCACCTGCGCCTCGCGGGTGAGACGCCTGTATTCGAGCGCACGCGTGCAGGCCGCGATCGTCGCGTCCGAGCTGTCGCCGCCGGCGACGTTCTGACCGCAGCGGCGCGCATTGGCGTCGTTGCCGAGGATCGTCATTGCGCGCGGGTCGGCGTGCGGGTCCTGCGTGGCGGCCGCCGGCGACGCGGTCAGCGCGAGTCCCGCGGCAAGCGCTGGAATCGCGGCTCGGATGCGCCTTGGAAGCCGCGCGCGGATCATGCTAGCTCCCCACCCTTGGAGACTTACAGAAAGGCAAGGCGCGGTCAAAAGCCGCGCCCGGCGACTATAGGCGGGGGCGCCCGCCCGCGCCATACCGAGCGCTGAATCTCTAGGAGGATCATTGCGTGAAGCGAGGGGCTTTGATCGCAAGTTTGGCTGCGGCCGCGCTGTCGATGACGAGCGCGGCTCACGCGAGCGTTGGCGCGCCGACGCCAGGGGGGCTCGATCTGCAGCCGGCCGCTACCGAGATCATGCGGCAGATCCACGATTTCCACAGCTTTTTGCTCGCGATCATCGTCGCGATCACGATGTTCGTGCTGGCGCTGCTGCTGTGGGTGATCGTCCGTTTCAATCGGCGTACCAATCCGACGCCGAAACGCTTCACGCACAACATGCTGGTCGAAGTGATCTGGACGGTAGTGCCGGTGCTGATCCTGGTCGCCATCGCCTGGAAGTCGTTCCCGCTGCTCTATGCGCAGGAGCGCGTGCCGCAGGACGCCGAGATCACGCTGAAGGTGACCGGCAATTCCTGGTTCTGGAATCTCGAGTACCCGGATCAGGGTGTCGCCATCACCGCGAACCTGCTGCCTGAAGAGGACGCGCGCGAGCAAAACCGGCCGTACCTGCTGGCGACAACCGAGCCGCTGCTGGTGCCGGTCGACACGACAGTGCGCGTGCTCGTCACCTCGAACGACGTCATTCACGCGTTCGCGGTGCCGGCGTTCGGCGTCAAGGAAGATGCGATCCAGGGTCGGGTGAACGAGACGTGGTTCCGTGTCGACCGTCCCGGCGTCTATTACGGCCAGTGCTCGGAATTGTGCGGCGTCAACCACGCCTACATGCCGATCGAGATCCGTGCGGTGAGCCGCGCCGAATGGGAGGCGTGGATCACCGCGCAGGGCGGCACGCTGGCCGCGCCCGAAACCGAAGCGCCCGCGGCCGCGCCCGCCGAGGCGCCGGCGCAAGGCGAACCCGCCGCGCCCGCGCAACCTGCTGCGCCCGCGGCCCAACCGACGCGCTGAGATTAGAGAGCTAGAAGATGACGCACGAAGTCGCTCACGCTGAAGGTGATGGTCACGAGGACCATCGCCCCAGCCTCTATGATTGGAAGCGCTGGATCTATTCGACCAACCACAAGGACATCGGCACGATGTACCTTGTGTTCGCGATCATCGCCGGCCTGATCGGCGGCGCTCTCTCCGGCTTCATCCGGTGGGAATTGGCCGAGCCGGGCGTGCAGGTGTTCACTGAAGGCTCCATGCTCGCGAACCTGCTCGGGATGGACTCGAACCATTCCTACAACGTGGCCGTGACCATGCACGGGCTGATCATGATCTTCTTCATGGTCATGCCGGCCATGATCGGCGGCTTCGGCAATTGGTTCGTGCCCCTGATGATCGGGGCGCCCGACATGGCGTTCCCGCGCATGAACAACATCTCGTTCTGGCTGCTGCCGGCCTCGTTCGGGCTGGCGATCCTGTCGATGATCGTGCCGGGCAACGGCGAGTTCTCGGGTTTCGGCGGCGGCTGGACGCTTTATGCGCCGCTCTCGACCTCGGACGCGCACCATGGCGGAGCTTCGATGGATCTCCTGATCCTGTCGCTGCACATCGCCGGCGCGAGTTCGATCCTCGGCGCCATCAACTTCATCACCACGATCTTCAACATGCGCGCGCCGGGCATGACCATGCACCGGATGCCGCTGTTCGTGTGGTCGATCCTGATCACGGTGTGGCTGCTGGTGCTGTCGCTGCCGGTGCTCGCCGGCGCCCTGACCATGCTGCTGACCGACCGCAATTTCGGCACGCAATTCTTCGAAGCGGCCGGCGGCGGCGATCCGGTGATGTACCAGCACCTGTTCTGGTTTTTCGGCCACCCGGAAGTCTACATCCTGATCCTGCCGGGCTTCGGCATGGTCAGCCAGATCGTCTCGACGTTCTCGAGGAAGCCGGTGTTCGGCTATCTCGGCATGGCCTACGCCATGGTCGCGATCGGCTTCATCGGCTTCATCGTTTGGGCGCACCACATGTTCACGGTGGGCATGGGGCTCGACCTCGAAGCCTACTTCGTGGCCGCGACGATGGTCATCGCCGTGCCGACGGGCATCAAGATCTTCTCCTGGATCGCCACGATGTGGGGCGGCTCGATCGACTTCAAAGTGCCGATGCTCTGGGCAATTGGCTTCATCTTCCTGTTCACGGTCGGCGGCGTCACCGGCGTCGTGCTGGCGAACTCGGGCGTCGATACGGCGCTGCACGACACTTATTACGTCGTCGCCCACTTCCATTACGTGCTCTCGCTGGGCGCCGTGTTCGCGATCTTCGGCGGCTTCTTCTACTGGATCCCGAAGATGAGCGGCTATCGCTACAACGGCTTCCTGGCGGGCCTGCAGTTCTGGATCATGTTCATTGGCGTGAACATTATCTTCTTCCCGCAGCACTTCCTCGGGCTGCAGGGGATGCCGCGCCGCTACATCGATTATCCGGAAGCGTTCGCGTACTGGAACCACATCAGCTCGATCGGCTACGCGATCACCGCGATCGGCGTGCTCGTCTTCCTGGTCACGCTGGCCGAGATGTTCCTGGCGCGCCGCAAGGCGGGCGCCAATCCGTGGGGTGAGGGCGCTACGACGCTGGAGTGGACCCTCTCGTCGCCGCCGCCGTTCCACCAGTTCAACGAGCTGCCGGTGATCAAGCCGGACGCGCATCACTGAGGCTTGAAGCTTGGTTGATGTCACCGCCTCCCACGATCGGCCCAGCAGCGCGAGCGATTACGTCGCGCTGCTGAAGCCGCGCGTGATGAGCCTGGTGGTGTTCACCGGGCTCGTCGGCTACGTCGCCGCGCCGGGCGCTGGCGATGGGGTGCTGGGGTTCGCGGCGATCCTCTCGATCGCCATCGCCGCGGGCGCTTCAGGCGCCCTCAACATGTGGTTCGACGCCGACATCGACGCGACCATGACCCGCACGCGGATGCGGCCGATCCCGGCGGGCCGCGTCGCCCGCGACGAAGCCCTGATGCTGGGGCTGACGCTTTCGGCGCTCAGCGTCGTGACGATGCAGTTGGCGGCCGGCCCGCTCGCGGCCGGCCTCTTGGCGTTCACGATCTTCTTCTACGCCGTCGTCTACACGATGTGGCTGAAGCGCTCGACGCCGCAGAACATCGTCATTGGCGGCCTCGCCGGCGCGCTGCCGCCGGCGATCGCATGGGCGGCGAAGACTGGCTCGCTCACGATCGATCCGATCCTGCTGGTCGCCATCATCTTCATGTGGACGCCGCCGCACTTCTGGGCGCTGTCGCTGCTGCAGAAGAGCGACTACGAAGCCGCGAAAGTGCCGATGCTGCCGGTGACGCACGGGGCAAGATCCACGCGCCGGCACATCTTCGCGTATTCGCTGGTGCTGGCGCCGCTGGGCTTGGCGCCGGTGTTCACCGGCCTCGTCGGGTGGGCCTATGGCGCGATCGCCGCCGCGGGCGGACTCTTCTTTGTGTTTCTCGCGTGGCGCGTGCTGCGTTCGCAGGCGGGGGAAGGCGAAGGGGCGCAGAACAAGCCGGCGCGCGATCTGTTCGGTTTTTCGATCCTCTACCTTTTCGCGCTGTTCGCCGCCGTGCTGGCGGAGCGGGTCGCGGCATGAGCGCGATCATGACGCCCGAAGAACTCCAAGCCCGCAAGCGCCGCAATCTCTGGATCGCGCTGGCGATCGGCGCGTTCGTGGCGCTCGTCTTCCTGATCACGCTGACGAAGCTGCAGGAGGGGCTGCACCTATGAGCGCGGCGCCGAACAAGAAGCGCATGGCGATCACGGCGGGCGTCGTCGTCGCGGCGGTCGCCGGCATGGCGGGTCTCGCCGCGGCGGCCGCGCCGCTCTACGACGCGTTCTGCAAGCTGACGGGCTATGGCGGCACGACCCAGGAAGCGGCGGCGGCGCCGGGTCAGGTTCTCGATCGGCGCATCGAAGTGCGGTTCGATTCCAATGTCGCGCCCGGCCTTCCGATCGAGTTCGAGCCGAAGCAGATCAGCCAAACGCTGCGCATCGGCGAAACCGGGCTTGCCTTCTACACGGTGCGCAACCTTTCCGACCAGCCGGTGGTGGCGCGCGCGACCTACAACGTCACGCCGCACGAGGCGGGGCAGTACTTCGCCAAGCTCGAATGCTTCTGCTTCCAGGACCGCTTGATCGGACCGGGCGAAGCGGCCGAACTGCCCGTCGTGTTCTTCGTCGATCCGGAGATCGCGAGCGACCTGAACACGGCCGAAATCGGCACGCTGACGCTTTCGTATACGTTCTTCCGCTCCACCGATCAGTCGGCGGCGGAAACGGCAAGTTGAGACTTTAGGACTTAGTCCGGAGCGCGCTCCGGCAACGCGCACGAGGGGAAAATGGCGCACGGCGACGTCAAGCACGACTACCACTTGGTCAATCCGAGCCCTTGGCCGTTCGTGGCCTCCGTGGGCGCGTTCGTCGCCGCCGTCGGTGCGGTCGTGCTGATGCGCGGGCTGTCGCCGAACGACAACGACTTCTTCTTCGGCCACGGCCAATGGACGCTGTTCCTGCTCGGCGCGGCGATCCTTGTCATCACCTGCATCGGCTGGTGGGGCGACGTGATCAAGGAAAGCCGCTCCGGCGATCATACGCCGGTGGTCGATATCGGCCTCCGCTACGGGATGATCCTCTTCATCGCTTCGGAAGTGATGTTCTTCGTCGCCTGGTTCTGGATGTTCTTCGAGATGGCTATCTTCCACGGCAATCGCGCCGATTGGCTGGTGCCGACTTGGGACGAAGCCACCGCCGCCGCCTGGGCCAACTGGCCGCCGCCGCATGTCGAAACCTTTGACCCCTTCCACCTGCCGCTGATCAACACTTTGATCCTGCTGCTCTCGGGCACGACGGTGACGTGGGCGCACCACGCGCTGCAAACCGGCGACCGCAAGGGCGCGCGCCTCGGCCTCATTCTCACCGTGGCGCTCGGCATCCTGTTCAGCTGGATCCAATTCGGCGTCGAGTATCCCGAAGCCGGCTTTGCTTTCGGCAATCCGGAAGTGGGCGGCAACGCGACCGTGTATGGCGCGTCGTTCTTCATGGCGACTGGCTTCCATGGCGCACACGTCGTCATCGGCACCATCTTCCTCGCCGTGTGCCTGTTGCGTCTGATGGCCGGGCAGTTCACGCCGCAGAAGCATTTCGGGCTCGAAGCCGCGGCGTGGTACTGGCACTTCGTCGACGTTGTGTGGCTGTTCCTGTTCACGTTCGTCTACGTGACGCCCTATCTGACGATGCAGAATTAGCGAATGGCGAATAGCGAATGGCGAATGGCGAATAGCGAATGGCGAATAGTGAGTAGGGGAAAAGGCGATGGGTGAGGACAATCCCCATTCCCCATCCGCTACTCGCCATTCGCCCTTCGTCACCGGCCTTCAGCTCCGCTGCCCGCAGTGCGGCAAGGGCGAGGTGTTTCAGGGCTATTTGAAGTTTCGCGACCATTGCCGCGCCTGCGGCGCCGACTTCAAAGCGGCGGACTCGGGCGATGGCCCCGCGGTGTTCGTGATCCTGATCGTCGGCGCGATCGTGGCGCCGCTGCTGATCATCCTGCAATATGGTCTCGATCTGCCGGGCTGGCTCGCGCTGGCGATCACGATGGCCGCGGCGATCGCGCTGTGCCTTGCGTGCCTGCCCCCGTTCAAGGCGCTGCTGTTTGCGTTCCAGTGGAAGCACAAGGCGCGCGAGGCCACGCATGAGGATGTCGAGTGAGTCAGAAGTCAGTAATCGGAAATCAGCAATCGGAAGTCGAAGCCAACCTGACTTCTGATTTCCGGCTTCTGATTTCTGTCATAGGCGCTCCGCGGAGCGCGCGCCCATGATCCGCTTTCGTCCTCTTCTGTTGATGAGTGTCGCGGCGGTGCTGGCGTTCGCCGCGCTGCTGCTGCTCGGGCGCTGGCAATGGGAGCGTTACGAGCTGAAGAAGGCTCTGGCCGAGGAGCCGGTGCCGGAAATGACGATCGCGAACTACCAGCCGATCGCCGAAGGCATGCAGTTCGTGCACGGCGTGCGCACCGACACACGCGAGCAAGGCTGGCGTGTGTTCGCGCCGGTGCAGTACGGCGACACGGTCGTGTTCGTCGATGCCGATTTCGTTCCTGGCGTCGAGCCGCCAAGCGCCGACGAGGTGCGCGTTCCGGCCTTGCTGCGGCTCGGCGCGCCGATCAGCGGCGCTTCGATCCGGCCGGAGGAAGCGGGCCCGTTCACACTTGCGCCGCGGCCGCTGCAGCGGCTCTGGTTCGCGATCGATCTGCCGGCGATGGGCCGCAACGCCGGGCTCGAGAACGTCGCCGACTATTACGTCGCCAGCGCCTATGTCGGCGCCGACGGGCGGGCGACGGCGAACCCGTTCGCACTGGCGACAGGGGCCGACACGCTGCCGCCCGAGCGGCACATGGGCTACGCCATCACCTGGTACGGGCTCGCGATCGTGCTGATCGTGATCTACTTTGCGTATCACGCGAGCGTGGGGCGCCTTTCCTTTGCGCCGCCGCGCCGGCCCGAGGAGTGATGCGCTACATCTCGACACGCGGTCTTGCGCCGCCGGTTTCGTTTCTGGACGCGGTGCTTGCCGGCATGGCGCCCGATGGCGGCCTCTATGTGCCGGAGAGCTGGCCGGGGCTGCCGCTGAAGCCGCGCCGCATCGTCACCAGTCATTACGCCAATGTCGCATCGCGCGTGCTGGAGGCGTTCGCCGGCGATGACCTCGGCGCTGAGGCCGGAGACATTGCCACAAGCGCCTATATCGACGTCCCGGCGAACCCGCATGATCGAAGCTGGCGCGGCAAGTGGCCAGAAGCGGTGACTCCGTTGCGCCAGATTCGCGTCGCTGATTGGCTGCTCGAGCTTTTTCATGGGCCGTCGCTCTCGTTCAAAGACGTGGCGATGCAGCTGATCGGGCCGCTTTACGATTTGGCGCTATCGAACCGCGATGCGCGGCTCAGCGTCGTCTGTGCGACCTCTGGGGATACCGGCGGCGCGGCGGTTGAAGCGCTGAAGAGGAGCGGCCGCGTCGACCTCTTCGTGCTGACGCCAAAAGGGCGGGTCTCCGACGTGCAGCGCCGTTTCATGACCACGTCTGGCGCGGCGAACATATACGCGATCGAGATCGACGGCGATTTCGACGCGTGTCAGGCGATCGTGAAATCGCTCTTCGGCGATCGAGACTTCGCCGCGCGGGCGCATCTCTCCGGCGTGAATTCGATCAACTGGGCGCGGATCGTCGCGCAGTCGGTCTACTACCAGATCGCCGCGCACACTCTGAGCGCACATGGACCTGTCGATTTCGTCGTGCCAACGGGAAATTTCGGCGATGCATTCTCCGGCTGGGTCGCCAAGCAGATGGGCGCTCCGGTGGGACGTATCGTGCTTGCGACCAATGCCAACGATATTCTCGTGCGCGCCTTGAACACCGGGCGTTACGAGCGCGGCGTCTCGCAAGAGACGCTATCGCCGGCGATGGACATTCAAGTGGCCTCCAATTTCGAACGCATCCTGTTTGAGGCGCTCGATCGCGACGGCGAAGCGGTGACACGGCTTTATACGCAAATGGCGCAATCCGGCGGCTTCGATATTCCACAGTACGCGCTCGAACGTCTGCGCGCCGATTTCTCTGCCGCCGAAGTCGACGATGCGCAAACGTTGCAGAGCATGGCTTGGGCCGCGCAGGACGACGCGCCGGTCTGTCCACACACGGCCGTTGGCCTAGTGGCGCGATCCAAGGTGACGCACGGTTTGAGCGGCGGGCCCGTTGTCTTTCTCGCGACTGCGCATCCGGCGAAATTCCCGGGCACGGTCGAGCGCGCCACAGGCGCCCGCCCGCCGCTGCCGGCGAAGTGCGCTGACCTTTTCCAGCGCGATGAGCGGTTCGACTCGCTCCCCGCTGACGTTGAAGTGGTGAAGCAGTACATTCGCGAGCGGAGCAGGGCGTGGAGCTAGACCTTATCCGGCTGCCGAACGGCGTCCGCGTCGCACTTGACCCGATGCCGGAGCTAGGCACCGCGGCGCTCGGCGTCTGGCAGCGGGTCGGCGCCCGCTGGGAGCCGGCCGAGATCAACGGCATCGCGCATCTGTTCGAGCACATGGCGTTCAAGGGCGCGGGCTCGCGCGATGCGCGCCAGTTCGCGGAAGCGATCGAGAATGTCGGCGGCGTGGTGAACGCGGCGACGAGCTATGAGCGCACCGCCTATTATGCGCGCGTCGTCGCCGAGCATGCGCCGTTCGCGCTCGACCTGATCGCCGACATCCTGTTCGAGCCGCACTGGGCACCGGACGATCTGGAGAAGGAGAAGGGCGTCGTCGCGCAGGAGCGCGGCGAAGGCTTCGACGTGCCCGACGACCGCGTGTTCGAACTGCACCAGGGCGCGCTCTATCCGGATCAGCCGCTGGGGCGGCCGATCCTCGGCGAAGAGGAAACGCTGGCCCATGTCAGCGTCGAGACACTGCACGCGTTTCACGATGCGCACATGGCGCCCGAGCGCATCGTCATCTCGATCGCCGGCGCGTTCGATCGCGATGCGTTCGTGGAGACGGCGGCGCGGCGGTTCGCGCACTTGAAGCCGCGTCCGCCCTTGCTGATGACGCCGGCGCGGCCGGCGGCCGGGCGCGCAGTCGAGACGCGCAAGCTCGAACAGGCGCACCTCGTGTTCTCGTGGCCGGGCGCGGCGGCGGGATCGGATCGGATCTACGCGCTGCGGCTGCTCTCCGAGATCTTTGGCGGCGGCATGTCCTCGCGACTTTTCCAGGAAGTGCGCGAGCAGCGTGGACTGGTCTACGCGATCGACAGCTTTCTCGATACGTTCGAGGACGATGGCCGGCTTGCGATCTATGCCGGATGCGCGCCGCAGAACGCGACCACCGTCGCCGAGATCGTGCGGGACCAACTCGCCTTACTGGCGCAGCAAGGTCCGCGCCCGGAGGAGTTGGAGCGGGCGAAAGCGGTGGCCCGGGCGCAGATGCTGATGGGGCTCGAGGCGCCGTCGGCGCGCGCCGAGGCCCGGGTGGGGCAGGTGTTCCTGCGCGACCGGCTAATGGATTTTTCCGAAATCCGCGCAAAGCTCGATGCGGTGACGGCGGATGACGTGCGCGCAGCGGCGCGGGCGGCGCTGGCCGGGCCGCTGTGCGCCACTGCGCTTGGGCCGAAGGCGGGGCATGGCGCGCTCGACGCGTTTAAGGCATCATCCTGAGCCATGGCTCTGATGCGCAAGGACAACGAGGGCGGCCGCCGGATCGACGGCGAGGGCGTCTATCTGCGTGCGCCCGAAGCGCGCGACTATCAGGACTGGGCGCAGGTCCGCGACGCCAGCCGCAACTTTCTGACCCCCTGGGAGCCGACCTGGGCGCAAGACGAGACCTCGCGCGGCTCATACCGCTACAAGCTGCGCCGTTACACGGAAGACGCGCGCGACGACAAAGCGTACGCGCTGTTCGTCTTCCGTGAGGACGACGATCAGCTCTTGGGCGGGGTGACGCTCTCGAACATCCGCCGCGGCGTCGCCCAGACCGCCTCGCTCGGCTATTGGGCTGGCGAGATGTATGCGGGCCAGGGCTACATCACGGCGGCGGTGCGGGCGGTGGTGCGTTATGCGTTCGAGGATCTCGAGCTGCACCGCGTCGAAGCCGCGTGCCAGCCGGACAACATCGCCTCGCGCCGCGTGCTCGAGAAAGCCGGCTTCGAACACGAAGGCATGGCCCGCGCCTATCTGAAGATCAACGGCGCCTGGCGGGATCATTTGCTGTTCGCGACAGTGAACGCCGCCGGGTGAACTCGGGTTTTAGGTGTTAGGTGTTAGGTGTTAGAGGCGGCGGGTTCGCGTTTGAACCAACACCTAACGCCTAGCACCTAAATCGCGTCCAATCCAACATCCAACGACCGCGCCGAATGCGTCAGCGCGCCGATCGAAATCACGTCGACGCCCGTCTCCGCCACCGCGAACACATTCTCGATCGTGATCCCGCCGGACGCTTCCAGCAGCGTTTGACCCTTCGCCAGTTTCACTGCCGCGCGCATGTCGGCTTGCGAGAAGTTGTCGAGCAGGATCGCGCTCGGCGCATGCGGCAGCGCTTGCTTGAGCTGGTCGAGATTATCGACCTCGATCTCGATGCAGGTGAGGTGCCCCGCCGCCGCCCGCGCCCGCTGCATGGCGTTGGCGATCGAACCGGCGGCGGCGATATGGTTGTCCTTGATCAGCATCGCGTCGTCCAAGCCGTAGCGATGCGCGCCGCCGCCGCCCAGCTTCACCGCACGCTTCTCCAGCGCGCGCAGGCCCGGCGTCGTCTTGCGCGTCGAAGCGATGATCACGCCCATGCCTTCGACCGCATCGGCATAGACCCGCGTCAGTGTGGCGATGCCGGAGAGCCGGCCGATGAAATTGAGCATCGTGCGCTCGGCCATAAGCACGGAGCGCGCGGCCCCTTCCAGCGTCATGATCGCATCGCCGGCTTTGACGCGCGCGCCGTCGGGCGCGTTCACCGTGAACTGGATGTCCGGATCGATCAGCCAGGCCGCCAGCGTCGCCGCGTCGAGCCCGGCGATCACGCCGGCTTCGCGCGCCCGCAGCGCCCACTTGCCTTGCGTCTCGGGATCGATCAGTGCGTCGGTCGTCACATCGCCCGCCGCGCCCAAATCCTCGGCGAGCGCGAGCTTGACGATCGGTTCGAGCACGACGTCAGGCAGCGGCGGCAGCGTCGTTCCGCGTGAGGAAGCTGCGGTGCGGGTCTGCGGCATGCGGGAAATCGCTCCTGAAGTGGGCGCCGCGGCTTTCCTTGCGGGAGAGCGCGGCGGTGAGAATGAGGCGCGCGGCGACGAGGGGATGCGCTTCGCCATGAGTTTCGCAGAGCGCGCGCACGCGGTCGAGCGCTTGCGTCAAGCCTTTGGCGTCGCGAACGACGCCGGCGTGCGCCTGCATGAGCTGGCGGAGCTCGGTGCGCGGCGCATCCGGCAGCACGGGCGGCGGCGGTTCGTTTTCGATCGGCAATGGCGCGGCGGTCTCGGCTTCGCGGAGACGATCGGCGATGCGGTGCGCGAACACGACGGCTTCCAGCAGCGAATTGGAGGCGAGGCGATTGGCCCCGTGCGCGCCAGTGGAGGCGCATTCGCCGACAGCCCAGAGGCCGTCGAGCGTGGTCCGGCCCCAGACATCGGTGACGACGCCGCCCATGTGATAGTGCGCGGCCGGGGCTACGGGTATGGGCGCAAGGCGCGGATCGAGGCCCGCACTCATGCAAGCGGCGAACACGGTGGGGAAGGTGCGTGGAAAATGTGACCCGACAGCTTCGCGCGCATCGAGAAACGCGCCGCGGCTCGCCGCCCGCTCGAGATGGATGGCGCGGGCGACGACATCGCGCGGCGCGAGCGCATCGACGAACGATTCGCCTTTGCCGTTGATCAGCTGCGCGCCTTCTCCGCGCAGCGCCTCGGTGGCGAGCGGGGCCGGGTCGCGTCCGATATCGATCGCGGTCGGATGGAATTGCACGAATTCGGGATCGCCGATCAGCGCGCCCGCGCGCGCCGACATGGCGAGGCCCTGGCCCTGCGCTTCGACCGGATTGGTGGTGACTGCGTAGAGCCCGCCTGCGCCGCCCGTGGCGAGGATGGTTTCTCCGGCTTCGAAGCGCGTCCCGTCTTCGCACAACGCGCCGCAGACGCGGCCATTGGCGTCGCGCAGCAGCACGCGCGCGCGCTTGTTCTCGACGATGTCGATGTGCGGCGCGGCGCGCGCGGCGGCGATCAGCGCATCCATGATCGCCTTGCCGGCGAGGTCGCCGGCAACCCGAACGACGCGCGGTTTCGAATGCGCGGCTTCCAAGCTCTGCGCCAGTCTGCCGTTCGGCGTACGGTCGAACGGCACGCCGAGCGCCACGAGATCGATGACGCGGGCAGGGCCCTCGTGCGCGATCAGCGCGGCCACCGCGGGGTCGACGAGGCCCGCGCCGGCGGCGACCGTGTCTTGCGCGTGGAGCTGCGGATCGTCTTCCGGCGCAAGTGCTGCGGCGAGCCCGCCCTGCGCCCAGGCGCTCGCGCTCGCTTGGCCGAGCGGCGCCTGGCTCAGCACCGTCACGCGCCGCGGCGCGAGTTTCAGCGCAAGAAAAAGCCCCGCAAGCCCGGTGCCGATGATAAGGATGCCGTCGCGGCGCACGTTCTCTCTCTTTTCCGGATTCGGACTAAGCCAGCGGGAGCAGCGCGTCAGGCAACAGGCGCATCACTGACGCCGCGCCGCCAAACCGCCGGCTGGTTCCAGTTCGCGGTGAGCCTGCCGACCATCACGTTCGGAGCTTGAACGACGAGTTCGAAGTCGTCCGGCAGATAGCCGGGCGCGCGATCGGGGTAGAGCACGACGCAGTCGACGAGCACGCTATCGCCGCTGCGCGTTGCGCGGCAGCTCTGCTCGACAGGTGTGTTGGAGAGCCCGCCGCAGGTTTCCGTCGCCACGAGACTCACTTCGTACACGTCTCGCGTCGATGTATCCCTCACGACCGCATCGCCGGTGATGGTGCAGTCGGCCGCGGCGTGGACGGCGCGAAACGACCAGGCGCCGGCGAGCGTCGCCATCTCCGCATGAGCGACGGACGAGGCGAAAAGAACGGCGACGAAGCCGGTCGCGCTACACCATTTCCACATCGACAAGCTCCCGCCCCACTTCGAACGCGCGCGGCTTTTCCTTTGGCAGCGCCAGCATCGCGTCGATCGCCTTCTTCGCGCGCACGCGGACGTCCTCCGGGATCGTCACCTCGTGCTGCATGTCGGCGAGCGCATCGTAGATGCCTTCGACGGTGATGCGCTTCATGTGCGGGCAGAGATTGCAGGGACGGACGAAATCGACATCCGGCGCGGCGGCGGCGACGTTGTCGCTCATCGAACACTCGGTCAGCAGCACGACCTTACCAGGGCGCCTCTCGACCACGTAGTCCTGCAGCGCGGCGGTCGAGCCGGCGAAGTCGGCGGCGCTCATCACGTCCGGCGGGCACTCGGGGTGCGCCAGCACGACAACGCCCGGATGCGCGTCGCGCAATTCGCGGACGTCTTCGGGCGTGAAGCGCTCGTGCACTTCGCAGCGGCCGTGCCAGGAAACGATCTTGATGCCGGTCTGCGCGGCGACATTTTTCGCCAGATACTCGTCCGGCAGCAGGATCACGCGATCCGTCTTCCACTCGCGCGCCGCCCATTCGACCACGGCGGCGGCGTTCGACGAAGTGCAGCAGATGTCGCTCTCGGCTTTCACGTCGGCCGACGTGTTGACGTAGGTGACGACTGGAACGCCGGGATAACGCTGCTTGATCAGCCGCACATCGGCGCCCGTGATCGATGCGGCGAGCGAGCAGCCGGCGCGCATGTCGGGGATGAGAACGGTCTTTTCCGGCGCGAGAATCTTCGAGGTCTCGGCCATGAAGTGAACGCCGGCCTGTACGATGACGTCGGCGTCCGTCTCGGCCGCTTCGCGGGCGAGCTGCAGCGAGTCGCCGCGAAAATCGCCCACGCAGTGGAAAATCTCGCTCGTCATGTAGTTATGGGCGAGCACCACCGCGTTCTTCTGGCGCTTCATCTTGTTGATGGCGCTGATCAGCGGCGCATAGGCGGGCCACTCGACTGCCGGGATCACGTGCTTCACGCGCGCGTAGAGCGGCGCGGTCTCGGCCGCGATGTCCGGCGTGTAGGCAAGGCCGCGGCGGGCGGCGGCGTCGAGCGCGCCCCAAGTTCCGTGCACGGCGCGCGGGTCGCAGCCCGAGCCTTCGCTGGCGGTCAGAGGAGCGTCAATGATACGGGCCATGGGCGGCCTCCTTCAGCTCGGCATGAGCTTATTATGCTCAATCGGAGCATATGTGGGGTGTGAAAGAAGGCCGGTAAAGGTCCGGCCGCACCCCTTATGCTACGCTGGAGCATAAGTCCAAGGCGCAACTTACTCCCAAGGGGTAACCCGTTCAAGCGAAACGTCGTCACATTTCCTTCGCCTTGATTCGGCTCCTTGGCTCTAACCCGGAGCGGAACCGACCGCCTAAACTCGGCGTCTTGAAGCGGGAGAAACGAGATGAAGCTCAGCCGGCTGACCTGCCTAGCGGCGGCAGCGGCGCTCGCCGCCTGCGCGACGACGCCCACCACAGAAACGCGGCCCCCCGAAACGCCGCGCGAGGAGGCCGCGTTCGCGCTAGAGGCAGCGGCCTTCGAGGACATCCCCGGGTGGCGCGAAGCTGACCTGGCGCCGGCGCTCAGCGCCTTTCGCCGTACATGTGACGGGCGCAGGCAACGCGATCCGGCGGCGGCGCTGCCGGGCGGCGGGCGCTATGGCGGGACGGTCGCAGATTGGGCGCCGGCGTGCGCGGCGGCGGGGAGCGTGGCGGCAGGCCAGGAGCGCGCGTTCTTCGAAGCGCACTTCAGCCCGCATCTCGTCCAAGGCGGTGGCGAAGCGCGGCTGACGGCCTACTACGAGCCGATCATCCAGGCGCGACGCACGCCGGATGCTGTCTTCTCGGCGCCGCTGCTGCGTCGACCAAGCGACATGGTCAGCGTCGATCTCGCCGCGTTCGCGGAGGCGCACGACAATGAGACGCTGCGCGGCGCGCCGCGCGCGCTCACGGGTCAGCTCGTCGGCAACCAGGTGCGGCCTTATCCGCGCCGTAGCGAGATGAATCCGTCGCCGGATCAGGCGTTCGCCTGGGCGCATCCGGTCGACGTCTACAATCTTCAGATCCAAGGCTCCGGCCGCATCGCCTTTCCCGACGGCACGCAGGCGCGCGCGGCCTATGCGGCGCAGAACGGCTATCGCTGGCGCTCGGCCCTGGGCGCGCTGCGCGACAGCGGCGAGTTGCCGAGCGCGACGTGGGACAGCTTCCGCGCCTGGAGCGATCAGCGCGGTCCCGAGGCGACGCGCCAAGCGCTCGCGGCCGATCCGTCCTTCGTGTTCTTCCAGGAAGAGCAGATTGCCGACCCCGCGGCAGGACCGCGCGGCGCCGCGGGCGTGCCGCTGACGCCGCTGGGCTCAATTGCGGTCGATCCGGCGTATCACCCGTACGGCGCGATCGTGTTCGTCGACGGCCAGTACGACGGCCAGCCGTTCCGGCGTCTGCTGGTGGCGCAGGATACGGGCGGCGCGATCCGGCGCGGGCCGATGCGCGGCGACGTCTTCTTCGGCTCCGGCGATCAGGCCGGCGAAGCGGCGGAGCGCATGAACGCGCCGGCGCGCTGGTGGACATTACTGCCGCGCGGGGTTCCGGTGGCCTGAAGCTTCCGCTACCTTTGCCGCGAGCGAGGGGCCTTGAGAAAGGCGGAGGGCGGCGATGCGCGGCCTTGCACTTGGCTTGCTTGCACTTGCGGCGCTCGGCGGCTGCGTGGCGACCACGACGAGCTATCCATCTCCAGCGATCACGGCGCCGATCGCCAGCGAGCCTTCCGGGCCCAACCGCTACTCGGCGGCGGCGCGTGCGGCGCTGCAAAGCGAATTGTTCGCCTGCAGCGGCTACGGCTCGAACATCGGCCAGATCGGCTCGCGCGGCGAAGCGCTCGCCTATTCGCCTTACATCTACACCCCGGCGGGGCCGCTGCTGCGCAATCCAACGGAAACGGCGTGTCTCTCGTCCGGCTTCGGCTGGCGCGGGCTGGCTGACGGCGGCGAGCGCCAACACAACGGGCTCGATCTCGCCAATCCAAGCGGGGGCTACGTCTACGCCGCGGCCGATGGGCAGGTCACGTTCGCCAATCGGCGCGGCGGTTACGGCATTTCGCTCGAGATCGACCACGGCAACGGCGTGCGGACGTTCTACGCACATCTGAGCGACGTCGATCCGAATTTGAGTCCGGGTGCGTTCGTATCTGCGGGGCAGCCGGTGGCGCGGATGGGGCGAACCGGCAACGCGACCGGCGTTCACTTGCACTACGAAGTGAGTATCGACGGGCTCACCGTCGATCCGTTGCACTATGGCCCGCCGCCGGAGGCAGCGCCGATCATGTAGGCTTGGCGGAGGATGGCGCAAGGATCGTGCGTGCGGCCCCGAGCGCGGAGCGGAAAGCGGGGCGCGCGAACGCCCAGATCGCGCCGATGTAGAACAGCGCGCCGATGGCGATGAACACGGCGAGCCGGGCGATGTCGGGCAATCCGTCCGCGGCGTGGCCGCCGCGCAGCAACGCCACCAACGCGAGCATGGCGACGCTGATCGTCATCGGCAGCCATACGTTGGCGAGATAGGTGCGCAGCCGCAGCCCCGGAATGGCGCGTTGAGTCACGGTCCAGACGGCGACGTTGTGCGCGATGCCCCCGAACAGCACCGCGCCCGCTGCGGCCATCGGGCCAAAGCGGCCGACGAGGGCGAGGCCTGCCAGCAGCACGGCGAGAGCGAAGGCGTGCAGGCCGACGATGGTGGCGCGCCGGCCGAGCACGAGCAGCATGTTGTCGCAAAGCCGGGTGGCGATCGCGATCGCGCCGCCGATCATGAGCAGCGCCATCGGCCCCGCGGCGCCCGCCCATTCCGGGCCGAGGAAGACGGCGATCAGTTCCGGCGCAACGGCGGCGACGCCGAGAAAAACTGGAAATGCGACGACGGCGGCGAGCCGCAGCGCCTGATCGAGCGCATTGGCGAGGCGGGCGGCGTCCTCTCTCACGTGCGCGAACGTCGGCAGCGACACCCGCCCGATCGCGGCGGTGAGTCCCAGCTGCAGCGCAAGCCGGGTGCGCTTTGCGAGATTGTAGACGCCGGCGGCCGCCGCGCCCGAGAAGCTGGCGACCGCCAAGCCGTCGATCGATTGCCGGGTGGTGGTGATGAGGTTCGCCGGCGCGATTGCGAAGCTCTGCCGGGCGATCGCGAGAAAGCTTTCGCGGGAGAAGGCGAGGCCCGGCCGCCACAGCGCTGGCCAAGCCAGCAGCACGAGCGAGAGCAGCGCCGAGGCCCATTGCTGCAGCACCAGCGCGCCCACATTGAGCCCATTGGCGGCGGCGGCGATCCCTGTCGCGCCGCCGACCAGCACCGCCGCTACCGAGCGGAACGCTAGCGCGCGGAACTCCATGCGAATGGTCAGCTCCGCTTCGAACAGGCGCCCGAGCGCATGCACCACCAGCAGCGGAGCCAGCAGGGGCAGCACGTCGCGGAGATCGGCAATGCTGAACAGCATCGCGAACAAAGGCGCGAGCACGCTCAGCAGCGCGGCCGTGACGATCGCGGCGCCGAAGGCCTGAACGAACGCTGCGTCGAAACACTCGCGCTTGAACTTGCCGAGCGCAACGAGGTTGACGCCGAAGCACTCGCTGGTGAAGGCGCGGCAGATTTCGATCAGCAGCAGCGCCACGGCCACCGTGCCGAACGCGGACGGACCGACCATCCGCGAGACGATCACGAACATGACGAAGGCGATGACCTGCGCGCCGTTGCCGCCGAGCACCGCCCATGTGGCGCCTTTGAGCGCCCGCTGTTTGAGGGGAGAGGCCATCACGCGTGCGCGGCCAAGCGCCAATGCGCTCGGCCCCTTGCGGCTGAACCAAGCCTTGCTTTCTGGGGCACGCACACCCTCCGTCCAACCCGCTGCCAACGCACGAGCGCGAAATACGTTTCTTGCCACGGAACAGGGAGGGCGCCGCCGAGTTTGAGCTGCGCGGGCGGGTTGTTCCTCCCTCGCTAGCCGCAGCCGCCGGAGCGCCCATGCAAGACGTCGGATTCGCCGTTGGCACAGGCCGTTGCGGGACGAAATTCCTGGCCGAAGTGTTCGCCCGCGATCCCTCGGTGGCGTCGCATCACGAGCGGCACGCCTTCAGCGACACCTTCCACCGCTACTGCCGCTGGTACGGCATCGATGCGGACGAGGCCGGCTTCGTCGCGACCAAGCGCAGCGCCATAGAGCAGGACCTGCGCACCCACCTCTATTCATTCGAGGCAAGCGCGTTTCTTTCGCTGTCGCTCAACGTCCTGCACGAAAAACTCGGCGCCAACGTCGTCGCCATGGTGCGGCGCCCGGACAAGGTGGTGGCGAGCTATCTGCGCAAAGGCTGGTACGCCTCCGAACCGCATCTCGATGATCCCGATAAGCCGCCGACGATGCAGGACGTGACGATGCCGCACCACTTTCTCGGCCGCACGATGCCGCGTGGGGCGGAGTTCGCGCGCTGGTCGAGGCTGACACGGGTCGGCAAGCTCGCCTGGTACTGGAGCACGCTCAACCGCGCGCTGCTCGAGCAGGCCGAGAAGCTGCCGCGCGGTGCGGTCTTGGTGCAGAAGCTCGAAGAGCTCGACTATGCCCGCTTCCGCCAAGTAGCCGACTTCCTCGATGCGCCGCAGAACGTGACCGAGACCGAGTTCACGTTGGTGCGGACGCGGCGTCCCAACGCGTCGGAGGCGATGCGCACGCCGCATGTCTGGACCGAGGTGGAGCGGCGCGAATTCGAAGCGGAAGTGCGCGAGGTCGCCGAAAGCTTCGGCTATCGATGGCGGATCGAGGAGCTGACGCGCGAGCCGCCGCCGCGGGCGGCGAACCCGTCGCTGCTGAAGCAGGCGCGGCATGTGCTGGGCGACGTGCTGCCGTGGGCGCGCCCGGAACGCGCGCACGAGCAGCGGCCAAATTAGCGATCACTCTCCCCGCGGCGCGGGCACGTGAACGCCGCCGACCGGGCGCTCACTCAGGGTTTCGCGGCGACAGCGGAAGAGTTCGGCCGGGCGGCCGCCGGCGCTCGTGTCGAACTGGCCTGCGCCTTCGACCAGGCCCGTGCGGTCCAAAAGCCGGCGGAAGTTCTGCTTGTGCAGCTCGAGCCCGGAGATGGCTTCGACCAGACGCTGCAGATGCAGCAGCGTGAAGAGTTCGGGCGCGAGTTCGAAGATGACCGGCCGATATTTGATCTTGGCGCGCAGGCGCCCGATCGCCGTGGCGAGAATGCGGCGGTGGTCGGAAACCATTGGCTCGCCCAGGCCGGGCGTCGGCGTCATTGCCGGCGACTTCTCGCCGTCGAAGCGGACGCGGTCGCGCGCAGCTTCGGGTGCGAGCCCCGCTTCATAGAGAAGCTCGTAACGTTCGAGCGCGCGCTCTTCGTTCCAGACTGCGCCGTCGAGCGCGAAGGCGAGGCGTGCGCGACTTCGACGCTGAGCGGCGACGTCGGCGTCGCTCGCGCTCTGCGCCCAGGCTTTGAGCTGCGGGGCAATGAGTTCGTCGATGACGGGCGGGCGGCCGTCGCGCCAGTCCTCCCAGGGAAAGAAGTCGTACCACGTGCGCCAGCGGGCGCCGGCGCGGTCGAGCACGGCGCGTGAGGGCGTGAGCGCGAGATAGGAGATCGAGATGACGCGGTCGGGACTCGATTCGATCTCCGCCAGGGGTGTTTCGCGGCCGCGGTCGCCGAAAGTGTAGAGCTGTTCGACGTAGCCGATGTCGAACCCGGTTTGCTCATGCACCCAGCCGCGCAGCGAAAGCTCGAGCGTGCGGTCGCCGGCCGGATCGAATGGGCCGAACGGAAGACCTGAGACCCCGCCGTTCGCTTCGCGCGTGACGACCACGAACGGCGCCTCCTCCGTGACCGCGACGATCACGGCGGAAAGGCCGATGACGACGCGCGGCGTCTGGCTCATCGTGGATACAGCGAGGCGAGCGCAAACGGCTGCGCTTCGCCGATCTCGAGCCAGGTCGCGCCGCGGCCGATCGCTTCGATGGCGCGCGACATGCGGCCCGAGCGGCCGAGTTCGGCGTCGGCGAGAGCGACGAAGCGGCGGTTGGGGCTTGCTGTGGGCGAGGCGGCGCGCAGCGCAAGCGCGATCGCTTCTTCATCGGCGCCCGGATTCTGGACGCAGGCGGTGATGAAGGCGGTGGCGGTGGAGCGCGAGATGCCGGCGTAGCAGTGAACCAGGATCGGATCGCTCCGGTCCCAGCCGCCGACGAAGTCGAGGATGGCGCGGATGCGCTCGTCGCAGCAAGCGTCGAGGCCTTCGGTCTCTGCCTCGATGTCATGCACCGAGAGACGCAAATGCCGCGTCTGGTCGAATCCGGCAAGCGCCGGGAACGCCGTACCGGGATCGAGCAGGCTCACGATATGTGACGGCTTCTGCTCGCGCGCCACGTCGGGCACGCGGGAGAGGGGGCAGACGATGATGGTCATGTGCGCGCGAGTTTACGCCGGATCGATCAGCGAGCGGAAGCGCTTGAGAAAGGCCTCCTGCACCTGGGCCGTGGCCTGCGGCTTCAATTTGAGCGCGAGCCCGCGCGGCGGCGCCCCGAAATAGCGCTTCGCTTCGGCTTCGCTGAATCCGGCAAGCTGCGTGGCCTCGAAATAAGCGCAGATGATATCGGCGCGCTTGATCACGCCCTTTACCGCCGCCGGCATGTGCGCCGGCAGGCCGAAGCGAAGGTGGATCGCGGACTCGAGCTTGGCCTCGAACGCCTTGTAGTCGAGCCCGAGCGCTGCCTTGAACGGGCTGATCATGTCGCCGATGACGTATTCGGGCGCATCGTGCAGCAGCGCCATCAGCCGGCGCTTCTTGTCCCATTCGGGCGCGAGCTTGCGGCAAATCTCTTCGACCACGAGCGAGTGTTGGGCGACCGAGAAGGCGTGTTCGCCGACCGTCTGCCCGTTCCAACGGGCGACGCGGGCGAGGCCGTGGGCGATATCTTCGATCTCAACATCGAGCGGCGAGGGATCGAGCAGGTCCAGGCGCCGGCCGGACAGCATACGCTGCCATGCACGGGGGGCGTCAGCTTTCGGTGCAGGTGATCGCGCCATCGAATCTCACACTAGAGGGTCCAAAGCGACCCGCGAAGCGAGTTCACGCCACGGACGCCGCCGCACTATGTTCTGTCGCGACCGCCGATCTTGGCGAGCGAGAAGGGCCAGCATGACCGCACCTACCCCGCGCGAGGTTTTCCTGCAGTTAGTCCATGGCGTCGCGAAGGCCGTGTCCGACGGCGATGCTTCGCCTCTCCCGGCGCTCTATGCAGAGTCAACGGATGTGAGTCATCCTATGCACCCCGCCCGAATTCCACCGCTGACCAGCCGCGCCGATCTTGCGCGGCACTTCGGCGTCGGCAGGGCCGGCTATGTGCCTACGGTGCGCTTCCAGCCCGAGGCGATCGTCGTGCATGAAACGGCGGACCCCGAAGTCATCGTGGCCGAGTTCGAATACCGGGGCGAGGTCCTTGCCACTGGCGAGCCGTTCGCCGTCCCATGCGTGTTCGTTATGCGTGTTCGCGCTGGGCTCATCGTCGAGTCCCGCGACTACATTGATCACGTCGCCTTCGCCAGGGCTCGCGGCACGTTGGGTGACCTGCTCGCCTCCGCTCGTCCGACCGGTTGACGCCAATGGCAAGCCGGCGGGTTGCGCTGAACGAAACGCAGACTGGCCCACGCGGGCGCAGCGGCGACGGCGTCGTGGACTCGGCTCACACCGTCCAACATCGCGCCGCCTTCGTCGGCAATCCGCCGGCGAAGAGAGCGAGCGCGGCGAAGAGCTGTTTCATCGAGCAGAGACCTCGTTTGGCGCGGCTTCAAGCGCGGCGCGATAGCGGCGGCTGCCGGCGACGGTGCGGCCGCTATCGAGCGTGATCTCGATGTCGCCGGACGGCGTCGGTTTGACCGCGGCGATGCGGCCCCGGTTGACAATGCGGGCGCGGTGGACGCGGACGAAGCCGCGGCCGGCGAGGCGCGCCTCCCAGGCCGCGAGCGTGCCGCGGACGAGATGGGTGCGGCCGGCGGTGTGGAATTCGACGTAATTGCCCGCGGCCTCCAGCAGCAGCAGCTCGGCCGGGGCGAGGAAGACGGCGCTCGCGCCGTCGCGGATCTCGATCCGGGCGTCGCCGGCCTGGGGCGCGGGCGGCCGCTCGGTGCGGCGCTGGAACCACCAATAGACGGCCCCGATGGCGGCGTAGATGAGGACGTCCTTTCGCCACTCGTAGATGAAGGTGCCGAGCACGCCATCTTCGTCGAAGAAGCCGTAGTGGGCGCCGACGGCCCAATAGGCGGTCTCGCGCAGGGCAAAGATCGCCGCGACGTGGAGCGCCGAAAATGGCAGCGTGAGCCCGAAGTGGATCGCGCCGGTGCGGAGGAGGTTCTCTTCGCGCGGCGGCCAGCGACGGATGGCGAGGCCGATCAGCGGCGCGAGGGCGACGATGGTGAGCGCGCTGGTGACCTCCCAGAGCACAGGCTCGGCCCAGTGGATGTCGGCTTCGGAGCGCCGGATTTCAGTCAGGTCGGAGCTGGCGGTGACAAAGGCGACAGCCACGGCGACAAGCACGACGACGCCCCAGGGCCCCAGCCGGGCCACGCCGCTCGTCCCGTTTTGGCCGCCGTTCGCCACCCGAGGCTCCCCGTTCGTCCCGGCAGGCCGCCGGGCGCGGCGCCAAACTAGCGGCCGCGGCCGGGCGGCGGAAGAAGCGGCGCGAAATTGGAGACGAACCGCCCCATGACCGACCGCCGCTACGACCTCGACTGGCTCCGCATCGTCGCCTTCGGGCTGCTCATTCTCTACCACGTGGGGATGTTTTACGTGACCTGGGACTGGCACGTGAAATCGAGCCGGGCGTCGGAGGCGATCGAGCCGCTGATGCTGCTCAGCAATCCCTGGCGGCTCACTTTGCTCTTCCTGATCTCCGGCGCGGCGACCCGGTTCATGGCCGACAAGCTGAGCGCCTGGAAGCTGACGAGTTCGCGGATGGGCCGGCTCTGGCCGCCGCTTCTGCTGGCCGTGTTCGTGATCGTGCCGCCGCAGAGCTACTATGAAATCGTTGAGGCGCTGCAAGCGATGCCGCCGGCGGAGGCGGCGCGCTATCCGCTGACGCTCGACAATTTCTATCTGAAATACGTCACCGCCTCCGGCGCCTGGTGCGACGCCGATGGCTGCCTGACGACGCCGACCTACAACCACATGTGGTTCGTCGCCTACCTCATCCTCTACACGCTGGCGCTCGTTCCGCTTCTGCCCCTGTTGCGCCGCATCCCGAAGGCGGTCGGTCTGCTGATCGCCGGTCCGCTTCTTATTGTTACGCCATGGCTGATCATGGCGGCGCTGCGCGTCACGCTGTTTCCGATCTTCGGCGAGAGCCACGACTTCCGCGAGGACTGGTACCTGCACGCGCTCTATTTCGGCGTCTTCCTGTTCGGCTTCGCCATCGCCAAGCACGAACCATTTTTCGAGGCCTGCGTGCGTTGGCGCTGGGCGGCGTTGGCGATTGCGCTGACGTGCTGGGCGGCGCTCATTGTGTATTTCAACGCGCACCCGGACGGCGTCGCGCCAGCGGAATGGCTGCGCATGCTCATGCGGGCGGTGCGCGAACTCGACGCCTGGTGCGCGATCGTCGCCGCCATCGGCTTTGCGCATCGGCATCTCAAAGAAGCGGACGGCCCGGTGCGGCGGCTGCTGACGCAAGCGATCTTCCCGTTCTATCTGATCCACCAGACCATCATCGTCGCCGCCGGCCATCACCTTGATGCGCTCGCGCTGCCGCTCTGGATCGAGGCGCCGCTGCTGATCGGGACGACCGCGCTCGGCTGCTGGATTTTCTTCGATCTGGGGCGGCGTGTTCCCGCTTTGCGCGTATGGATCGGTTTGCCCTCGAAGGCCGGTCCCACGCATGGTAGATTTAAGGACACCACAACTGGGGAGGCGAGGCAGCCTTCAGGCGGGTGAAGCCCGCCGGTCGCGGAGCGTGCGATGTTCTTTTGGTTCCTGGTCGCAGTCGCCGTCGTCGTGGGGCTGACGCTGCTCGGGGCCTTCATCGCCCGCGGCGATCCAGGCTGGAACGACGACGGCCCGTTTCACTAACGCCGGTGCAAGTCTTTCGCTTGCCAGGCGCGCGATCCGGCGCATGATTGTTTCGGCATGGGAGCGACCTACCTGATCCGCCGCGCGGTTCCGCGCGATTGCGACGCTATCGCCAAGCTGGCTGGCGCGGCGGCGTCGGAAGCGGGCGGCGTCTCGGCGCTCGAGAGCGACCGGATCAGGGCGCACGGCTTCGGCCCCAATGCGCTGTTCGAGGCCTGGGTCGCGCAGGCGAAGGCCAACGCTCCGATCATCGCCCACGCGATGGTGACGAAGAGCTATGACGTCCGCCGCGCTTGCCCGACGCTGGTGCTGTGCGAACTCTACGTAGTTCCGGAACATCGCCGCGGCGGCCTCGCGCGCAAGATGATGTCTGCGATCGCTCGGCGCGGTCGCGATCTTGGCGCGCGGGAGTTGGCGATCACGACCGGGGTCGATAATGAAGTCGCCCAACGCTTCTTCGCGGCGATCGGCGCGCAACCGCGTCAGGCGGCCGTGTTCATGATGTCGGCCGACGGCATCGAATGGTTGGCCGCGGAAGGTTTGTAAGAGGGAATAGGGAGTTGGGAGTAGGGAATAGGGGAACGATGGTGTCGCTCGAACAGCGCGCCCTATTCCCTACTCCCCATTCCCTACTCCCCAACAAAAGGGGACTGGAATGATCGCGAAACCGTTGCTCAAGGCGGCCGCGTCGTGGATCGCCATCGCGGCTTTCGCCGCGGCGTGCGCGACGCCGCCCGGACAAACCGGGGCGCAAGGGCCGGCCACGGTCCAACAGGCGCAGGAATACGTGCAGGCGGCCGAGGCCGAATTGACCGAGAAGTACGAGTACGCCGGCCGCATCGCCTGGGTCTACAACACCAACATCAATTACGACACCGAATGGCTGCTGCAGCGCTCAGACGCCGACATCACTGAAACGCTGGTGCGGCTCGCGAGCGGGGCGGCGCGCTACGACAATCTCGACTTGCCGGCGGACACCGCGCGCAAGATTGATCTGTTGCGCCTGAGCCTCGTGCTGCCGGCGCCGCAGACGCCGGGCGCGGCCGATCAGCTGTCGCAGATCACGACCCGGCTGGCGTCGATCTATTCGACCGGCAAGATCGACTACCAAGGCGAAGAAACGACGCTCGACGAGCTCGAGACGTTGATGGGCACGGAGCGCAATCCGGCGCGGCTCGAAGAGATGTGGACCGAATGGCACGCCGTCGCCGCGCCGATGCGCAATGATTATGCGCAGATGGTCGAGATCGCCAACCAGGGCGCGCGCGATCTGGGCTTCGCCGACGTCGGGCAGATGTGGCTGTCGAACTACGACATGCCGCCGGACCAGATGGAGGCGGAAGTCGAGCGGCTGTGGGGTCAGATGCAGCCGTTCTATGAGCAGCTGCATTGCTACGTGCGCGGCCGGCTGAACGATCATTACGGCGATGCGGTGCAGCCGGAGACGGGCCCGATCCGCGCCGACATTCTCGGCAATATGTGGGCGCAGGATTGGTCGGCCTTGATGCCGATCGTCGCGCCGCGCGGCCAGCGCACCTACGACACGACGCAGCTGTTGACGCGCGCGCGCTACAACGAGCGGCAGATGGTGGAGACGGCCGAGCGCTTCTACACCTCGCTCGGCCTCGCCGAGCTCCCGGACACATTCTGGGAGCGCTCGCTGTTCGTGCGCCCGGAAGACCGTGACGTCGTCTGCCACGCGTCGGCCTGGGACATCGACAATGTCGAAGATCTGCGCATCAAGCAGTGCATCCAAATCAATGCCGAGCACTTCCAGACCGTGCATCACGAGCTGGGACACAACTATTATCAGCGCGCCTATAACCAGCAGCCGCTGCTGTTCCGCAATGGCGCGCATGACGGCTTCCACGAAGCGATCGGCGACTTCATCGCCCTCAACATCACGCCGGAATATCTGGTCGAGATCGGGCTCTTGCGCCGCAATCAAGTGCCGCCGGCTTCGGCGGATACGCGGCTGCTGCTGGAGCAGGCGCTCGGCAAGATTTCGTTCCTGCCGTTCGCGCTGACGGTCGATCAATGGCGCTGGCAGGTGTTCGACGGCCGCGTGACGCCGGAGAATTACAACGCCGCCTGGTGGCAGCTGCGCGAGCGCTATCAGGGCATTCGCCCGCCGAACGCGCGGGACGAAACCATGTTCGATCCGGGCGCCAAGTATCACATCGCCAACAACGTGCCGTACCTGCGCTACTTCCTCTCGTACGTGCTGCAGTTCCAGTTCTACGAAGCGGCGTGTCAGCAAGCCGGCTGGGAAGGGCCGCTGCACCGCTGCACCGTGTACGGCAACCGCGAAGTGGGCGAGCGCTTCAACCGCATGCTGGAAATGGGCCAGTCGCGCCCGTGGCCGGACGCGCTCGAAGCGTTCACCGGCACGCGGCAGATGGATGGCGGCTCGATGGTCCGCTACTTCCAACCGCTGATGACGTGGATGGAAGAGCAGAACCGCGGGCAGCAGTGCGGCTGGTAAGCGGGCTCAGGCCAACGGCACAGGGATTAGGGGCGAGCGGCAGCTCGCCCCTTTTTCGTGTCGAGCCTACGTCGCGCTAAAGCCAGACTTGACCGCGAGTACACTTGTGTGACGTTCGGCACAGTGAAACACGTCGAACCGGGGCAGAGGTCTCCACCGGAGGACGGCATGGCTCGTTACAACAACATTCTCGAAACCGTCGGCCGCACGCCGGTCGTGCGGATCAATCGCTTGGCGCCCGAGGGGGTGAACCTCTGGGTCAAGGTCGAGGCGTTCAACCCGCTCGGCTCGGTGAAGGACCGCCTCGCGCTCGGCGTCATCGAAGCGGCGGAAAAATCCGGCGAGCTGAAGCCCGGCCAAACCGTGGTCGAGATGACCAGCGGCAACACCGGCATCGGCCTCGCCATGGTGTGCGCCGCCAAGGGCTATCCCTGCGTGCTCGTCATGCCGGAGAGCTTCAGCGTCGAGCGGCGCAAGCTGATGCGCTTCCTCGGCGCCAAAGTCGTGCTGACGCCGGCGGCGCTGCGGGCGACGGGCGCCGTCGAAAAGACGATCGAGTTGGCGAAGACGCACGGCTGGTTCATGACGCGCCAGTTCGAGAACCCGGCCAACGCCGAGTATCACGAGCGCACTACGGCGCGGGAGATCATCGAAGATTTCCGCGGCGACCGGCTCGACTATTTCGTCACCGGCTACGGCACCGGCGGCACGTTGAACGGCGTCGCCCGCGTGCTCACGCGGGAATCGCCGCAGACCAAGATCGTCGTCTGCGAGCCCGTCGATGCGCCGATGCTGTCGAGCGGCGCGCCGCAGGAGCGCAACGCCGACGGCACGCCCGCGGCGGGGCATCCGGCCTGGAAGCCGCACCCGATGCAAGGCTGGGCGCCGGACTTCATCCCGAAGCTCACCGGCGAAGTGGACCTCTCCAAGGTGCACAAGATCCTGACTGTCGCCACCCCGGACGCAATGCGCTGCAGCCAGGAATTGGCGGCCAAGGAGGGCGTTTTCGTCGGCATCACGTCGGGCGCGACCTTTGCTGGCGCGCTGGAGATCGCCCGTCAGGCCGAGCGCGGCGCCAACATCCTCGCCATGCTGCCGGACACGGGCGAGCGCTATCTTTCGACGCCGCTGTTCGCAGACGTGGCTGCCGACATGACCGACGAAGAACAGCGCATCTTCCGCTCCACGCCGTTCGGGCTGAGCTGAAGCGCTACTGCGTCGAGCAGGTGGCGTTCTGGACTTGGCAGGACGCGCCGCCATAGTTGCGGCATGCTGCGAGAGCGTTGACGCTTGCTTCCGCGGCGGTGGCGCCGCCGTCCGCCGCCCAGGCGCCGTCCGGGCTGATGGCGATGGCGGCGCAGGAATTGCGGACGTACAACACGCTGCGGCAGTCGGCGTATCCGCACGTGCTGACCGCCGTGCTCTCAGCCTCGGCTTGCGACGCCGCATTCCAGGCCGCGCCCCACGTAAGCGTGGACTCGGAGATCGCGTAGGCGGCGTAGGTTTCGTAGACCTCAGGTGCGCCAGCTTCGGAAGAGTACGGCTCTACGGGCGCTTCCACCGTTACGTAGGGATCGGTGTAAGGCTCCGAGAGAGAGGGCGAGGTTTCTTCGATCGGATAATAGGTTTGATCGAGATAGCCGGACCCCGGCAGCAACGAACTCATGCCGCCATACCCGACCGTCGCCAGCAAGCCGGCGCCGGCGGCGCCGGTGCCGACAAAGCCGATCAACAGCAACGCGCCCACCGCGCCGGCGGAGAGGCCGCCGCCGGCATGTGAGGTCTCGGCCGAACGCATCAGCCGCCATGTTCCGCCGGCGGTCTGAAAGCTCGGGTTCATCGCCGCGAATTGATCGAACGCCGCGGGAAAGCGCCTCTCGGCGAACGTGATCAGATCGAAATAGCGCGCCAGCGTGTGCGGCAGGGGCAATGAGAGCCGCGCCAGAAACGCGAACAGTGAACCTTTCACCCGCTTGTATTGCATCACGATGCCGGCGGGATTCACCGAATAGCCGAGCTGACGCCCGACCATCAGCTTGTTCATCGCCGAGACGGCGGTCGAAATGTCGCCGCCGATCGCGGCGAGCGCGACGCGGTCGCCCGTGTAGGCGGTGGCGCGGATGTAGGGATAGATGAACAGATTGAAGATCATCAGCCGCTCGGCCAATGCGATGATCCAGCTCAGCGGACCCATACGCTGCTTGGCGCGGATGCGTCCGACGAAGCGCCCGATGATCCAGCGCAGTTCGTCGTCGGTGACGCCCTGTTCGAGCAATTCGGAATTGATGAAGATGGCGCGGCGCGCGAACAGCATGCTGAAATAGGCGTTAAACTCGCCCTGCTGATAGACGAAGATGTCCACGCGCTTGTCGACGCCGATAGTCTGCTTCGATTCCTCCAGAAGCGCGTTGAGGCGCGGATAATTGTGCTCCGAGACGAGAATGCAGTTGGCCAGGAAGTGCGCGTAGAAGATCTCGAAGCCGAACCAGACGAGGAAGGCGAGCAAGAGCACGTACGCCAAGGCTAAACCAAACGTGACGACCACGACGGCAAGCAGCGCCAATGTGATCGGCAGCGCGAACAGAAGCGCTAACAGGAAGCGCGGATACTCGCGCGGATGGATGCACGCCCGGAATTCGTCGGATCTCATTGCGCCGCCCTCCGCCATCGTTGATGAGCCGTCGTGCGCAGAGCTGGAGAATAGTTGACGAGCGCCGTCGTGTCACCACAAGTTGAACCGGGAGCGGTTCGGCCATGGCGGACGTCTTCATCAGCTACAAGAAAGAAGAAGCGGCGATCGCGCAGCGCGTGATCCGCGCGCTCGAGAGCCAAGGCTTCACGACCTGGTGGGACGATCGCATCGTGCCGGCCGAACAGTGGGACGCGACGATCGAAGGCGAAATCGCCATTTCACGCGTGGTGATGGTGCTCTGGACGAAAGCCTCGGCGAAGTCGCAATGGGTGCGCAGCGAGGCGCAATACGCGCTTGAACACAGAAAGCTTTTGCCGTTGCTGATGGAAGAGTGCTCGCCGCCGCTGGCGTTCAGCCTAGTGCAGGCGATCAACCTTTCGCGCTGGAACGGCGCTGTCGACCATGCGCTCTGGCGCAAGGTGACGGCGTACCTGCACGACATCATGAAGGGCGCGTCGCGCGTGCGCGACGCAGCGCCGGCGCAGAGTGCGCGCGCCGAGGACTGGCGCGGCGGCTTCGGCAAGCACGTGAACGGCGAGCCAATCCTGATCGGCGAAACCGTCACTACAGCGGCGCAAACGGGGACCGTGTTCAAGGACGGCGCCGAGCTCCCGCTCATGTGCGTGATCGGGGCGGGCGGCTTCAACATGGGCTCGGCGCGCGGCGCGCCGGAGAGCCGCGAGAGCGAGTATCCGCAGCGGCGCGTGGATATCGCGAAGTTCGCGATCGGCGTTTATCCGGTGACGTTGGATGAATGGGATGCGGCGCGCCGCGCGGGAGGAGTTTCGTATCAGCCGCACGATCAAGGCTGGGGACGCGGGCGCATGCCGGCGATCAACGTGTCGTGGAATGATGCGCAACTCTATGCGCGTTGGCTCTGCGGCCGCACCGGCGAGCGCTATCGCCTGCCGAGCGAAGCGGAGTGGGAGTATGCGTGCCGCGCCGCCTCGGACGACGCCTTCTCCTTCGACGGCGCGCTGACGCCAGAGACGGCCGCGTTCAAACAGCAACGGTCGGCGCCGGTCGGCTCTTATCCGCCGAACCGTTTCGGGCTTTACGACATGCACGGCAATGTGCGCGAGTGGGTCGAGGATTCCTGGCACGACAATTATGTCGACGCCCCGCGCGACGGCATCCCTTGGACCAGCGGCCACAGCGCCATGCGCGTCGTGCGCGGCGGTTCGTGGCAGGACGAGGCGTGGTTTTTGCGCTCGGCGAGCCGCGGCCGCGCCAGCGCGCCGGACCGCTGCAGCTTCATCGGCTTTCGCGTCGCGCGCGATCTGTCCTAGGCCGCCTTCTGCACGAAGATCGAGCCGGCGCTGTAGCCCGCGCCGAACGAGCAGATGAGGCCCTTGTCGCCGGTTTTGAGATCGTCGCTGTGGAGGTGGAAGGCGATGATCGAGCCGGCGCCGGCGGTGTTGCCGTAAACGTCGAGCACGGTCGGCGCCTCGTCTTGGCTGGCTTCGTGGCCCAGCACGCGCTCGGCGATCAGCCGGTTCATGTTCGAATTGGCCTGGTGCAGCCAAAGCCGGCGCATGTCGGCGGGCTTCAAACCCAGTTCGTGCATGTGCTGCAGGATCATCTCGGAGACCAGCGGCACCACTTCCTTGAACACCTTGCGGCCCTGTTGCGTGATCAGCTTGTCGGGATCGTCGCGGTGGGCTTCGTCGGCGCGGTTGAGGAAGCCGAAATTGTTGCGGATGTTGTTCGAGAACTGGGTCTTCAGCTTCGTGCCGAGAATGGCCCAGGCGCCCTTCGGCGCGATGTCGGCGCGCTCGACCAACACCGCCACGGCGGCGTCGCCGAAAATGAAGTGAGTGTCGCGATCGCGCAGATTGAGGTGCCCGGTGGTCAGCTCCGGGTTCACCACCAGCACCGAGCGCGCATGGCCGGACTTGACGATGTCGTGCGCGTTCTGGATCGCGAACGTGGCCGAGGAGCAGGCGACGTTCATGTCATAGCCGAAACCCGACGCGCCCAGCGCGTTCTGCACTTCGATGGCGAGCGCGGGATAGGGCCGCTGCAAGGAGGAGGCGGTGCAGATGACGGCGCCGACATCGCCCGGATCGCGCCCGGCGCGTTCGAGCGCCTGCTTGCCGGCGTTGACCGAAACTTCCGCCATCAGCGAAAGCTGCTCGTTCGGCCTCTCAGGAATACGCGGAACCATGCGGTTCACATCGAGCGAGCCTTCTTTGTCGAGCATGAAGCGGTGCTTGATGCCCGAGGCCTTCTCGATGAACTCGACGCTCGAGGGCAGCAGCGCCTGGCGCGCGCCGGCGGCGATCTCGTCCGCGTGCTCGGCGTTGTAGCGCTCGACGTAGGCGTTGAAGGAGGCGACCAGTTCGGCGTTGGTGACGGAATCCGACGGCGTCCACAGGCCGGTCGCGGAGATGGCAACGGTCAAGGCGGCTCCCCAACGCGCGCAGCGAAAGCGCTCCGTTCGGCGTTAAACCGGGGGGCCGGAACCGTCAATGAGCCTCGCCAGATGGCTGCCATGTCGGCGCGTAAGCCTGCGTCAGGATTGGCTTTCCTCTACCGTAGGCAGGATCAGCCAAGGCGGCGGCGCCAGCGCTACCGCACGGCCGTCGACACTGACCGGCGCGTCCGCCGCGAGCGCCCGGTCGAGCCGGAGCAGCGCGATCGCGCGCCCTTCCATGCCGGTGCGGACCGTGCCCAGTTCGGCTTCGCCGGCCCGTACGATCGAACCAGGCGCAGGCGGCGCGCCTTCGAACGCGATCGGGCAGAACTTCTTCCGCGTCGTCGCGCGGCGCTTCATGCGGCTGACGTTCTCCTGGCCGATGAAGCAGCCCTTCCTGAAGTCGACGCCGTTCAATTCGTCGAGCAGCGCTTCGCCGGCAAAGACTTCTTCTGCTGCGGCGTCGCGGGCGAGATCGGGAACGCCAAGGGCGATGCGCTTTGCCTCGTACGCCGCGGCGCCGTCAGGCGCATCGCCCGAAGCCGCAATCGCGCGCCAGCCGAGCGCCGGCAAGCGCGGGTCAGGCCGCGCGCCGTCGAACGCCGCCTCGCTCGCCAGCACGCTGTGCTGCGCGCTCACGTCCTCCAGCGTCGCGTTGGCGCGCAGCTTGTACATGGTGAGCCGGCGCATCAGCTCGGCGCCACGCATCGGATCGGCCTCGATCAGCACGCCGCCCTCCGGCGCAGCCCACAGCATCATGTCGGCGACCACCTTGCCTTGCGGGCTGAGCAGGGCGCTGTAAAGCACGCCCGCCGCGTCGAGCTTATCCAGATCCTGCGTCAGGACGTTCTGCAGGAAGCTCCGTGCGTCGGGTCCGGCGGCGCGGATCAGGGTGCGGTCGAGGCGGGCTGGCATGGCGACCACTTGGCCTCGCCCGCCGCCGCCCGCAACCCTTCGCCGGCGTGTTGACTTGGCGTTTACCCGCCGCGGGCCTAACCCCTGCGCCAGATGGCCTCCGTTCTTTTCCTCGCGCCCGCCGATCTCGGCGAGACCGTGCTCGCGACGGGCGCGCTGGCGCACGCGCTGAAGGAAGGCGATGCGCTGACCATCGTCTGCGCCCGGGACGCAGCGCCTTTGTTCCGCGCCGCGCCTGGGCTTGCGGCGCTCTATCCGCTGGCGGCGAACGCTGGCCTCGCCGCGCGCTGGAGCGTGTGGATGCAGCTCGCGCAGAGGCGGTTCGATCTCGTGCTCGACGGGCGCGGCGGCATTGTCGGCAGCGCCTTGCCGGCCCGGCGGCGCGTGGCGCTGAAGCCGGCGGCCATGCTGCGCCATCGGGTCGAGGAGTGGACCGAGGCGCTGGGCGCCGGGCGCAGCTTGGCGCCGGTGCTGTGGCTCGATGACGCCGCGCGCGCGCAGGCGGCGGCGATTGCGCCGGGCGCGGCGCTGCTGGTGTTGGCCCCAGGCGGCGTCAGCCGCGCCAAACGCTGGCCGGCGGAGCGTTTCGCCGCGGTGGCGCGGCGATTGGCGAGCGGGCCGCTGGCGAATGCGCGGGTGGCGGCGCTTGGCGCTGCCGCGCGCGATGCGAGCATCACGCGGGCGATGGTCGCGAGTTTGGACGCTGACGGCGTCGCCGCGCTCGATCTCGGCGAAGGCGTCGATCTGCTCGCCGCCGCCGCCTTGATGGAACGCGCGACGCTCGTCATCGGCAACGACAATGCGCTGAGCCACATCGCCGCCGCCATGGGCGCGCCGACGCTTGCTCTGTTCGGCCCGACCGACGAACGCGTGCGCGCGCCGTTCGGCCCCCGCGTGCGCACGCTGCGCGGGCGGAGTTTTGAAGACATTGCCGCGTCCGGCGCTCTGGACGCCGGCGCAGCCATGGACGATGTCAGCATCGACGCGGTGGAGGCGGGCGCGCTCGATCTGCTGCACGCCGGAGGATTGCGATGACTAAGCTGTTCGATCTCGTGATCCGCAACGGAACCGTGGTCAGCCACGCCGGCGAGGGCGTGGCCACGATTGGCGTCAGGGACGGGCGCATCGTCACCGTCGGCGGCAGCATCGACGACGAGGCCGCCGGCGAGGTGTTCGACGCCACGGGTCTCCACATCCTGCCCGGCGTTATCGACACGCAAGTCCACTTCCGCGAGCCGGGCAATGAGCACAAGGAAGATCTGGAAACCGGCACCCTTGCGGCGGCGCTGGGCGGCGTCACCGCCGTGTTCGAAATGCCCAACACCGCGCCGCCGACCACGAGCGTCGCGGCGCTTGAAGACAAGCTCGCCCGCGCCAAGGGCCGCGCCCATGTCGATCACGCCTTCTATGCCGGCGCGACGCACGAAAACGCCGATCAGCTGGGCGACATCGAGCGCACGCCCGGCTGCTGCGGCGTCAAGACCTTCATGGGCTCCTCGACCGGTTCGCTTCTGGTCGGCGACGACGAAGGGCTCGACCGCATCCTCAAGAACATCAATCGCCGCGGCGCCTTTCACGCCGAGGACGAAGCGCGCCTCAACGAGCGCAAGCCGCTCGCGCGCGAAGGCGATTGGACCAGCCACCCCGAAGTGCGCGATTCCAAAACCGCGCTCATGGCCACCGCGCGCCTGATCGACGCCGCGCGCCGCCACGGCAAGCGCGTGCACGTGCTGCACGTGTCGTCGAAAGAGGAGATGGCGTTCCTCGCCAGCGCCAAGGACGTGGCGACGGTGGAGACGCTGCCGCAATTTCTCACCTTCGAAGCGCCGGGCGTTTATGAGCGGCTCCACGGCTTCGCCCAGATGAACCCGCCGATCCGCTACGCGACGGACCGCTTCGCATTGTGGTCGATCGGCATCGAAGGCGGCGTCGTCGACGTGCTCGGCACCGATCACGCCCCGCACACGCGCGAAGAGAAAGCGCAGCCCTATCCGAAATCGCCCTCCGGCATGCCCGGCGTGCAGACTTTGGTGCCGGTGATGCTGACGCATGTGGCGGAAGGGCGCTTGAGCCTCGCGCGTTTCGTCGATCTCACCAGCCACGGCCCCAACCGCGTCTTCGGCATCGCCAACAAGGGGCGCATCGCCATCGGCTACGACGCCGATTTCACCATCGTCGATCTCAAAGCCCGCCGCACCATCACACATGCGCAGCAAGCCACCCGCGCCGGCTGGACCCCGTTCGACGGCTTCGAAGCCAAAGGCTGGCCGATGGCGACGATCATTCGCGGCAAAGTGGTGATGCGCGACGGCGAGATGGTGACGTCAAGCGCGGGCGAGCCGCTGCGGTTTTTGGAGACGCTGGGGGCGGGGTGAGTACGGGAAGCGTGTATTTGTCCCAAAATGAGCTATAACGCGGCTATGGTACAAACAGCATTCGTCCCCATCGACGACGACGCCCTGCGCGCTTACTCCGCCGGCGCAAGGTCCGCGTTGGACATAAAGAGAGAGTTCAACGCGACCTTTGCAGATATCCTGGTGGGGCTGGCAAAACTCGACTTGCCGTTCCCACGTGCGCCAACGGCAGGCAGGGAAAACGAGATTGCGACGGCGCGGGAATGGCTATTCCCTCATGCCGTCTAACCCGATCAAGATTTTCGTCGCCGACACAGGCCCGCTGATTACGCTCGCGGCGGCGGATTCGCTCGATTACCTGAAGTATCCAGACGCGCCCGTCACCCTTTCGGTGTGTGTCACGCTTTTTTTCCTGTCGTAAGAAGCGCTCGCTACGGCGCTTCTCGCCGGACTGCTCGCCGAAGAGTTCGGGCGAAGTTGTGTACGACCCGCCGTTCCAGGCCGTGATCGCCCTTTCGCGCAGGAGGTTCGCCGCAACGTCCCTTTCGTGGTATACTAGTTACGTGACCACTTCCGTTCGAATCACGCTATGTGCCCTTGGCGTCAGTGGGCTTAGCTTCTTGCTTCAGGGCTGCGAGTCTCCTCATGGCTCCAATCAGGCTGACATCCAAGCACTCAGCGACTCGTTGATCTACGCGACGCGTGAATTCTGCGTTCCCTATGTCGTCGATGGAGTGAGCGAAGCGAGCTTGACTCAACGGCCAGGGGTGTCCGAGCAGCGCTATGTCGTTCACGGGAAAGACGTGATCAGGTACAGGCTAGACTATCCCGGCGCTCCCGAGGTGACGCTCTATCAGGGAGAGTATTGTTCAGTTCGGCTCGAAGTTGAGCAAAGAGGCGATCGGCTAGGGATCACCAACGCATTCAGGCGCGAGCTCCAGCTTAATGGACGCCTGACAAGTCAGCCACACGCACCGGAAATGGCTGGGATACTACGAACGGGTGATCCAAGAGGCGGCAACACAGCCTGCATTCACGCCTCATCGAACGCGCTGATCTCTATTTCAAATCCTCCTCCAGAGTATCCCATCTCGGTCTATGTAGAGTCTAGCCCTGCAATCCTCGCGACAGCGAGCTGCGTTGAAGTCGAGCGACAATCGCCTGGGTCGTTTCGCTGACAGAAGACCAATAGGCATCAGCGAGGCTTGCATCGCCATATATATTGGCGACCATTGCAGTCGATCTATTACACCAGAGATCTCCCGACGAACGTCAGTGGTTCCTCACCGGGCCCGGTCACATAAACTCGGTGGTGGTGCTGGCGGCGGAACTAACGTTCTGAAAGAGTGACACACACTCTTTTCCGGGTGCAGCAGCCACTCCAACCTCAACTCAACGCCGCCCGATAAAGCCGCGCGTCGTCTTCCGTGAAACAGCAGAAGATCACACGCTTCACGCCCGGCGCTTCCGTCAGCGCCTGTTCGCATGCCGCCACCGCAATTGCGCACGCAAACCCGCGCGGCCATTTCAGCCGGCCCGTCCCCAAACACGGAAACGCCATCGACGCGAACCCCTGCAGCTGCGCCAGTTTGATCGCCGACATGTAGCAGCCGGCGAGCGCGGCGATCTTCGCGCCTTCCTCGCCGCCCTCGGCCCATTCCGGCGGCGCGGTGTGGATGATGTGGCGCGCGGGCAGGTTGAAGCCCGGCGTCAGCGTCGCTTCGCCGGGGTCGAGCGCCGGCATGCCGTTCGTGTGCGCGGTGAGGCTGGGGCCGGCGGCCTGGCGGATCGCGGCGTCGAGCGCGCCATTGGGCGAAAGATCCGGCTTGGCCGAATTGACGATGGCGTCGAGGGCCAATGTCTCGATCCGTGCGACCATGATCTCGAACGGCGCCGCCATTGCTCTCCTCTCGACCGCTTCATGAAGCGCGCACAGGCTTTCTCAGCTTAACAGAGGAGGTCATATTTGTCCGGTGAAACCGACGCCCGTCCCCATGCCGCTCTGGCGCCGCCGTCCGCTGACGGCGGGCGAAATCGCGCTCGGCAAAACCGTGTTCGGCGACGATATCGCCTGGGGCGCCGTGAAAGTGCTGCAGGCGCCGTCGCAGCTCGGCTTCGGCGCGATGGTGCCGCGCGGGCGCACCATTGTGTTCTCGCGCTGGCGCGCGGTGGAGGATTTCGCGCAGGCGCCATTGGGCGAGCAGGGCTGGTTCGTGCACGAGCTGATGCACGTCTGGCAGGCGGCGCGCGGCGTCTTCCTCGCCGGCGCCAAACTCAACGCGTTGGGCAAGGGCGCATATTTCTACACCTCCAAGCCCGGCGCGCGCCTCCGCGACTACAACATCGAACGCCAAGCCGAAATCGCGCGCCACCTCTTCCTCGCCCGCAACAACGCCCGCGAACCGGGCATGCCGCCGCGAGCTTGGCTGGAGGAGGTGTGGGCGACGCGGTGAGAAATGCGCGTTGTCAGCCTGTTATCCTGCTCCCCCTCGATGGGGGAGCTGTCAGCGCGCAGCGCTGACTGAGGGGGTGCGGCCCGCGACTCTTGAAGGTGAGCCGCGTGAGGCTTCTTCTTTTCTGCTGGCGCGCGCACCCCCTCCGTCAGCGTGCTTGCGCACGCTGACACCTCCCCCATCGAGGGGGAGGAAGAGGCGCTGGCGCTACGTTTCCTGCTTCAGCGTGAACTCGCCCTTGCGCGCGCGCTCCGGCAGCGTGGCGCAAAAGTCCGCCACCGCTTCTTCGCCGTAGCGGTCCACCATGTCCGCCAGCGCCGCATAGATCGCCACCGACGCCACCACTTCGGGATCGGCGCCGTCGGCCAAAGCCTGCTCCCAGGCGTCGAGGATGAGCGCGAGCGCGCGGGCTTTCTTGTCGGGATCGGTATCGGTCATGTTCAGTTCGCGTGCCGTGCGCTCAGGCCTTGCGCAACGCGCAGGCCGCGTGCGCGCAGCTCGGCCTCCATCTGGCGCGCGGCGTCGTCGCAGCGGTCGAACCGCGCCTCTTCATTGCGATAGCCGCGATTGAAGCCTTCCACCAGCAGCGCGTTGTATTCCGGTTCGCGGCTGATGACGCCGCGCATGTAGTCGCGCCAACGCTGATCGTCGCGCCCCTCGCAGAGGATGCGCAGAAAATGCGAGCCGCCGAGGATTTCGGAGAGCTCGATCAATTGGCCGCTGTACCATTCCTCGCCGCGCTGCGGCGCGAGCGGCTCTGCCGGCAAGGGCTGCGCCTGAGGCTGCGCGGCCGCCGGCGCCGCAATGAATGCGGCCAGCAACACGGCGCAGACGGCTTCGCGAATCCTCATGGCGCGCGCGAGTTAGCCGTCAAACTGGGCGGCAGTGTGGAACTGAATTTCAGCCCGCGTTCACGCCCGGCCGGCGCGCGGCCCAGGGACTGGCTTGTTCCAGTTCGTAAGCGAGTTCCAGCAGCGTCCGCTCCTGGCCCTTAGCGGCCGAGAAGTGGACGCCGATCGGCAGCCCTGTGGACGACCAGCCCAGCGGCACGCTCATCGCCGGCGCCCCGGCGACGTTCTGCAGCGGCGTGTAGCCGACATAATCCATCAAGGTCGCGAACATGGCCATGCCGCCCGCGCCGGAGATCTGCCCCAGCGGGACCGGCGGCTTCGCCAGCACCGGCGTCAGATAGACATCCGCCGTCTCGAACATGGTTGCATATTGCGCCTCCACCTGGCGCAGCCGCATCAGCGCCGCGCGCAACGCCTCCGGCCCGTGCTGACGCGCATGCGCCCCGAGTTCGATCGTCAGCGGCTCCAGCAACGCATCGAGCGGCGCGCCGGGCGCTTGGCTTTGCACCAGCGCCACCACTTCGGCTGCGCCATCGGCCCAGAGCAGAATGAAATCGTCGCTGAATTGGCGCCCGTCGATCGGCGCGCGCTGCGTGCGCACGTCGTGCCCGAGCGAACGGCAAAGCTCCGCCGCCGCTTCCACCGCCGCGCGCACTTCGGGATCGGGGTCGTTGCCGAGCGCATTGGGAATGTCGACGATGATGCGCAGCCGCCGCGTATTCGGCCCAGTCACGACGCCAACCGGCGCAAACGCCGCGCCGGCGCCTGTCGCTTCCGTCGCCGCAAGCCAAGCCGCGGTGTCGCGCACGCTGCGGCTGACGCAGCCATTGACGGAAATTTCGAACGGCTGCGGCCGCCCGGCCGCCACGCTGCGCCCGCGCGAGGGCTTCAGGCCGAACAGGCCGTTGCACGAAGCAGGGATGCGGATCGAGCCGCCGCCGTCGCTCGCATGCGCGATCGGCACGACTCGCGCCGCCACCGCCACCGCCGCGCCGCCGGACGAGCCGCCGCATGAGCGCGTCACGTCCCAGGGATTGCGCGTCTCGCCGCCGAGCAGCGTCTCGGTCGTCGCGGTGAGGCCGAATTCCGGCGTCGTCGACTTGCCGAACGGCACCAGGCCCGCCGCCAGCAGCGCATCCATGTAAGGCGGCTGCTCCTGCGGCACGTAGGTCGCGAACGCGCGGCTGCCGTACTTGGTCGGCTGGCCGACCATCGGCATCAGGTCTTTGATCAAAGTCGGCACGCCCGCGAACGGGCCGGAGAGCGGCTGCGCCGCGCGGGCGCGGCCCAAATCGTAGAGCGGCGTGGCGACGAAATTGAGTTCGCCGTTCACCCGCTCGCTCCGCGCGATGGCGGCTTCGAGCGCTTCGGCCGCACTGATCTCGCCCGCACGGATTCGGCCGGCCACGCCGGTCGCATCGAGATCGCCGAGTGCGTCGGATGGCGCGCAGCAGGGCGGTTCGCCGCGCGTCTGGCACGCGGCCAGCACAGCGGCGGTGGTCGTCATCGCCAGCATGGCGCGGCGCGAAAGCATCGTCATCGGAAGTCTCCCCAGCCCGTAGCGGGCGCAGACTTGCGCACGCCCCCAGTGTCCCGCAAGCGGAAATGCTTGCCTCTGCGTCAGCCTCGCGCCAGACGCATCCGCCATGGCCCGCGTCCGCGCCGATCTTTTACTTGTGTCTCGCGGCCTCGTCGAAAGCCGCGCCAAGGCGCGCGCTGCGATCGAAGCGGGCGGCGTCATCGCCGACGGCGCGCGTGTGGAGAAACCGTCCGAACTCCTGAGCGAAGACGCCGCGCTCGACGTCACGCCGCCGCACCCGTGGGTCTCGCGCGGCGGCGTCAAGCTCGCGGCGGCGCTCGACGCCTTCGGAATCGATCCCGCCGGCCGCATCTGCCTCGACGTCGGCGCCTCCACCGGCGGCTTCACCGACGTGCTGCGCGCGCGCGGCGCCGCGAAAGTCTACGCCATCGACGTCGGCAGCGGCCAGCTGCACCCGAAGCTGCGCGCCGATCCGCGCGTCGTCAGCCTAGAACGCACCGACGCCCGCACGCTCACCCGCGATCTCATCCCCGAACCGCCAAGCCTCATCGTCTGCGATGTGAGCTTCATCGGCGCAGCCAAAGCGCTGGCGACGCCGCTCGCCCTCGCCGCCGAGCAGGCCGACCTCATCGCCCTGATCAAACCGCAATTCGAAGCCGGCCCGCACAAGGCCGCGGTGCTCGACGAAGCCACAGCCCGCGCTGCAGCGGAGCAAGCCGTCGCTGCACTCGACGGCGTCGCCGGCTTTCACCGCATCGCCGTCATCGACTCCCCCATCCGCGGCGGCGACGGCAATCTCGAACTGCTGCTGCACGCGCGCCGAATCTAACTCCTCCCCCGCTTGCGGGGGAGGTCCGAGCGAAGCGAGGGGAGGGGGAAGTCAGGCGCCGCCTGCACCGCCCCCTCAGTCATCGCGCTCTCGCGCGCTGACAGCTCCCCCGTGAACGGGGGAGCAGTATGGGGGAGCATGAAAAAAATCGCCCCGGCGTTTCCACCGGGGCGAGTTCTGCTTTGCGTACGAAGATTCGTACTATGGAGAGGGTTCAGGCTTACTCCGGCCGCCACTGGCCGTCCGGGCCGCGGCAGAGCCAGGCTTCTTCGCGATACTCGCGGCCGCGCCGGTCGCGGGTGACGATTTCGCCCATGCGGCAGTCGCGGTCGTACTCGCCGCCGCCGTAATAGCCGTCGTTCTCGTACGGGCCGCCATAGAGGTCGTCGTCGCCGTACTCGGGATATTGCGCCTGGCCGTAATAGGGGTCGTAGTCGCCTTGCGGCACTTGGTTGCACTGGGCGGTGTTGCGGCCGATCGCGCCGCCGGCGGTCGCGCCGACCACTGCGCCGAGCAGCGCGCCTTCGCCGCGGACGCCGCGGTCGGCCACTTCCCGGCCGAGCAGGGCCCCGACAATGCCGCCCACCACCGCGCCGCCTACGGTGCGGTTGTTGCGCGAAGTCTGGCATTGCTGCTGGTTGGCCACATGCGCGTCATGATAGGTGCGATACTGCTGCGCCGACGCCGGCTGCACGCTCACCAAGGCGGTCGCCATGGCCGCGGCGGCGAGGAAAGCTTGACCTTTCATGATGCGCTCCTGTCTGTCGGGACGCAGAGAAGCAAAATCAGTCTGAACGGCACATGAAGCGTATGAACCGGCTCGCCCGGGGCCGCCCCTATCAGGCGCGGCAAGCCCAGAAAGGGCCTCCGGCCGCGCCCCCGGAGGAGCGCGAACTCACGGTCACGGCCATGGGCGCGCGCGGCGATTCAACCGCCGCGGGCGAAGACGGCGTCATCTACGCCCCATACGCGTTGCCGGGCGAACGGGTGCGGGCGCGGGTCACGGGCGGGCGCGCCGAGCTGATCGAAGTCTTGGAGGCCAGCGCCGAGCGCCAGGACGCGGCCTGCCGCCAATTCGGCCGCTGCGGCGGCTGCCAGCTCCAGCATTGGCGCGAAGCGCCGTACCTGGAATGGAAGCGCGCCCAAGTCGCCGACGCGCTCGCCAAACGCGGGCTCGGCGGCGCCGCGGTCGAACCGACAATAGCCGCCTGGGGGCAGGGCCGCCGCCGCGCCGCCTTCCACGCTGCGCGCCAGAACGGGCAGGTGCGCGTCGGCTTCATCGAACGCGGCGGCGCGCGCCTCACGCCGATCGCGCAATGCCCCGCGCTCGTTCCATCATTGGAAGCGCTGGCGCTGAAGCTCGGCCCGCTGGCGGAGCTCACATTGCCATCGCGCGGCGAGATCACCATGCATTGCCTCGCCACCGACACCGGCATCGATGTCGCCATCAAGGGCGCCGGCCGCGCCGACCTCTTGCACCGAGCCGCGCTCGAATCGCTCAGCGCCATGGCCGAACAGCTCGATCTCGCCCGCCTCTCGATCGACGGCGAGCCGATCGTCGAACGCAAGAAGCCGCTTCTGCGCATGGGCAAAGCGCTCGTCGCGCCGCCGCCCGGCGCATTCCTGCAGCCGACGGCGCTCGGCGAAGAAACCCTCGCCGCGCTCACGCTCGAGGCGCTGCAGGGCGCCTCACGCGTCATCGATCTTTTCTCCGGCATCGGCACGTTCGCACTGCGCATCGCCGAACACGCCGAAGTGCTGGCGGCGGAGTCCGACGCCGAAATGCTCGCCGCCTTGAAGAAAGCCGCCGACGGCGCCGGCGGCGCGCTGAAGGAAGTCACGACGCTCCGCCGCGATCTCCTGCGCACGCCGCTCTCCAGCCTCGAAATGAAGAAGTTCGACGCCGCCGTCATCGATCCGCCGCGCTCCGGCGCGCGCCTGCAGGCCGAACAGATCGCCCGCGCTCCGATCCGCAAGCTCGCTTACGTCTCCTGCGATCCCGCCTCGTTCGCGCGCGACGTCAAAGTGCTGATCGAACACGGCTTCACGCTGACGAAGATCACCCCCGTCGACCAGTTCCGCTGGAGCCCGCACGTCGAAGTCGTCGGAGCAATGGAACGATGAGCGCGGCCCTAAACTCCTCCCCCGCATGCGGGGGAGGTCGCGAGCGAAGCGAGCGGGAGGGGGAAGTGCGCGCGACGCCGCCCAACGCCCCCCTCAGTCTCGCGCTGCGCGCTCGACAGCTCCCCCGCAAGCGGGGGAGCAGGCCATGAGCAAAACCACGCTCCTCGATTATCGCAACTCGCGCCGCAAGCGCGATGCGGACGCCGACGCCAAGCCGCTCGAACCCGGCTATTGGCGCAAGAAAACGCTCACCGAAATGAACGAGCGCGAATGGGAAGCGCTCTGCGACCGCTGCAGCAAATGCTGCGTCATCTCGATCGAGGACGCCGACACCGGCCAGCTCTTCCTCACCGACGTTTCCTGTAAGCTGTTCGACACAAAGACCTGCGGCTGCAGCGACTACGCCAACCGCAAGCAATACGTGCCCGATTGCGTGAAGTTGACGCCGAAGAACGTGCCCAAGCTCGATTGGCTGCCGCGCACGTGCGCCTATCGCTTGGTCAGCGAAGGCAAGGACCTCTATTGGTGGCACCCTTTGATCTCGGGCGACGAAAACACCGTCCACGTCGCCAAGGCCTCCGTCCGCAACAAGACCCGCCCCGAAGGCCGCCTCAAGATGGCCGGCCTCATCAAACGCATCACCCGCTGGCCCACCCCGCTGGAAAAACCGCCGGCGAAATATCGCAAGCCGAAACGGGCGCGGGGGTAGGACGCACTTGCCGCGAGCGGACTTCAGGCAACGCTTAGCTCAATCCTTCATCCCGTTCGCGTGACGCCACTCCGCAGTGCCTGGATCCGGCCCATCTGCACAGCCACATGCCGCGCTGGAGAATACGAAAGCGAACACGTAGACGAGGCCGACAAGGAGCACGACGGCAGCGAAGGCCAGCAGAAACTTCGAGGTCTTCATAACGAGCTTTATAATCCTGTTCGGCTTTCACCGGGAGCGGACTTTCAATCTCCGCGCAATGCGTCGGAGTCGCCATCCCAAAACCGGTTGACTAGACTATCGACGTCCGCCGGCCCCGCCGGCCCACTCGTCAATCTGCCGGAAAGGCCGGGTCCAGCGTGGATAGAGCCGCACTCTATCCTCCGATTTCGCCCGGCGCGTGGAGGTTGGACCGCGGGCCTTCAGGCCCGCTTTGGGCTGATCTATCAAGCAAAAGCGCCATTGCGGGCCTGAAGGCCCGCGCTCCAATCCGGCTAATTTCCGAAAACTTATCCGACCGCGTCCAAGCCGCCGTACAATGCTCCCCGTCTCGCACACGGGAGCTTTCGAAGACGTCCGAAACTTTGAGAGGTGCAAGACACGGTCGGCGGGATTTGCCTTCGGGGAGTGAAACCGAAGGGCCCAGAGCAGCGGAAGCTCTGCCCGCAGCACCGGCGAATTGGGAATG